>CAWBVO010000035.1:0-161249 GCA_963792245.1 uncultured Actinomycetes bacterium | reverse complement strand
CGTGCTCGAGACGGGCACGCCGGTGGTCCTCGTGCTCGTCGCCGGAAGGCCCTACGGCGGAGCGTCGCTCCACGAGCGGTGCGCGGCCGTCGTGCTCGCCTGGCTCCCCGGCCAGGAGGGCGCCGACGCGATCGCGGACGGGCTGCTCGGAGAGTTCAACCCGGGCGGCAAGCTGCCGATCTCGTACCCGCGCTCGTCGGGCCAGCTCCCCGTCTTCTACGGCCACAAGGCCTCCGGCGGCCGGTCGCACTGGAAGGTCGACTACGTCGACGAGCCGGCGGCGCCGCTCTATCCGTTCGGCCACGGCCTCTCGTACACGACCTTCGAGCTCGCGACGCCGCCGTCCGCCGCGCCGAGGTCCCCTGGCGAGACGGTGACCGTCGACGTCACCCTCGCGAACAGCGGCGCTCGCGAGGGCGACGAGGTCGTCCAGCTCTACGTCCGCGATCCGGTCGCGAGCGTGACGAGGCCCGTGCTCGAGCTCAAGGGATTCGTGCGCCTCGCGCTGGCGGCGGGTGCGTCGCGGCGCGTGACGTTCGACATCCCGGTCGGCCAGCTCGGGTTCCACGGGCGCGACCTCGAGTACGTCGTCGAGCCGGGCGCGATCGAGCTTTACGTCGGCACGTCGGCGGCGAACGTCGTCCCGGCCGGATCGGTGACGATCGTCGCCGACGGCCCGGCCGCACCCGCGAAGGCGTTCGACGGTTGGGTTACCGTGGCATGACCGTGGATGCCGAGGCAGCGACCGCCGCCGGCGATCATCCGCCGCTTCCCGGCGCGCCCCGGCCAGGGCATCCGCCTCGACGGCGTGACGAAGGTCTTCGGCGAGAACGTCACGGCGGTGGACGACGTCACCCTCGAGATCGCCGACGGCGAGTTCATGGTGCTCGTCGGCCCGTCCGGCTGCGGCAAGTCGACGCTCCTGCGGCTGATCGCCGGGCTCGAGGTCGTCACGGCCGGCCGCGTGCTGATCGGCGAGGCCGACGTCACGGACGTCAGGCCGCAGGATCGCGATCTCGCGATGGTGTTCCAGAACTACGCGCTCTACCCGCACATGACGGTCGCGGGGAACCTCGGCTTCGGCCTGCGGCTACGCCACATCGCGAAAGCCGAGCGCGAACGGCGCGTCCGCGACGTCGCGACGAAGCTCGGGCTCGAGGAGCTCCTCGACCGCAAGCCGAGCGAGCTCTCGGGCGGGCAGCGTCAGCGCGTCGCCATGGGTCGCGCCATGGTGCGCGAGCCGAAGGCGTTCCTGATGGACGAGCCCCTGTCGAACCTCGACGCGAAGCTCCGCGTGACGATGCGTGCGGAGCTCGCCCGCCTCCACGAACGTCTCGGCGTCACGACGATCTACGTCACGCACGACCAGGTCGAGGCGATGACCCTCGGGCAGCGCGTGGCTGTGCTGCGCGACGGCGTGCTGCAGCAGGTCGACACGCCCCAGCGGCTCTTTCGCGAGCCGGCGAACCTGTTCGTCGCGGCGTTCATCGGCTCGCCGTCGATGAACCTCGTCGAGGCTGACGTCGCCGAAGGTCGACTGCGCTTCGCGGGCCACGAGCTGCCACTCCCCGAGGGCACGCGTCTCGAAGCGCATCGAGTGATCGTGGGCGTCCGACCGACCGACTTCAGAGAGAGCGCCGATGCCGATCCCTCGCTGCCGCGGCTCCGGGTGCGAGCCTCGCTCGTCGAGGACCTCGGAGCCGAGTCCCACGTGATGTTCTCCCTGGACGCGCCGCGCGTCGTCGCAGAGGCGCTCAAGGGTGTCGAGGACATGGATGAGGAGGAGGGCCTTCTCGCGGACGACAACCGTGCGAGGTTCACGGCGCGGATCGACGGCCAGCACGTCGTGACGCCCGGGATGGAGATCGAGCTCGCGGTAGATCCGGCGCCGCCTTCATTTCTTCGATCCCGCGAGCGGTGCCGTGCTCGGCCGCGCCGTGCGAGCACCCGCGGCCGTCTGAGGCACCGACGGGATGCCACTCTGGGACCTGTCCCTCGCCGAGCTCGAGCAGTACTCGCCGACCGTCGAGGAGCCGGCCGACTTCGACGAGTTCTGGGCCGAGACGATCGAGGAGACGCGGCGCCACGACCTCGGCCTCCGGCTCGCCTCCGTGGAGACGATGCTGACGGCGGTCGAGAGCTGGGACGTCACCTTCAACGGCTTCGGCGGCCATCCGATCCGGGCCTGGCTCCACCTTCCGGCCGGTACGACCACGGACCGTCAGCTCCCCGCCGTCGTCCAGTATCAGGGCTACAACGGCGGGCGCGGGCTCGTCCACGAGCATCTGTTGTGGGCGCTCGCCGGCTACGCGCACCTCGTGACGGACACCCGCGGCCAGGGCAGCGGGTGGACCGTAGGGGACACACCGGATCCGGTCGGCTCCGCCCCGGCGCAACCCGGGTTCACGACGCGAGGGATCGGCGATCCGCGCGACCACTTCTACCGCCGCGTGTTCGCTGACGCCGTCCGCGCCGTCGAGGCGGTCTGCAGCCACGGCGCTGTCGATCCCGGCCGGGTTGCCGTCACCGGCGCGAGTCAGGGGGGCGGCGTCGCTCTCGCCGTCGCGGCGCTCGCGCAGGAGACCACCGCGCTCATGTGCGACGTCCCGTTCCTGTGCCACATCGCACGCGGCGTCGAGCTCGCGACGGCGGACCCGTACGCCGAGGTCACGCGCTACCTACGCGCCCATCGCGACGCCCGGGAGCAGGCGTTCCGGACGCTGTCGTACGTCGACGGGGTCGCGTTCGCCCGGCGCGCGCAGGTCCCTGCGCTGTTCTCGGTCGGCCTGATGGACCCGATCTGCCCTCCCTCGACGGTGTACGCCGCCTATAACGCCTATGCAGGGCCGAAGCAGATCGCGACCTACCCCGAGAACGAGCACGAAGGCGGCGGAGCGGCGCATCTCACGAGACAGCTCCAGTGGCTGCCGACGGTGCTCGACGCCAGCGGGGCCTTTCGGCCGACATCCTGAGCCGGCGCGCGCCGCCCGCTCTCAGCCGGGGAGCGGGAAGCGAACGTGCATGTGGTTCTCGTGGTTCGGGTAGGGCACCACGGTCCCCGACGGCCCCGTGAGCCCCGCGGAGAAGCCGACGAACACGACCCGCGCGCCCGCGGCGACGAAGCGGTCGAGGAGATCCTGCGCCAGCTGGTGATCGATCTGGCTGGTCGCGATCGGCGCGCTCAGGTGGCGGTCGAGGCGCGGGTAGTACACGTCGACGTCGAGGCCGTTCTGATGCGACGCGTGCTCGTCGAGGCGTCCGCCGCCGCGTCGGCTGATGTCGCCGACGACGACCCGCGGCGCGTGGGGGTGAGCCGCCCGGTACGCGGCGATGACGGACACGAGCGTCCGGATCGTGCGCTCGTTGCCGTACAGCCGATACGGCTTGTTCGGCGTGCTGTCCGTCACCGGGTCCCAGGTCACCCAGTCCGCTCCCTCGACGGGTAGCTGCGTTCCGTCGTCGAGCCGCCCCGCGTACCACAGCCCCACCGACGTCGCGTGCCGCCACGCGATCCCCGTCAACTCGGTCGCCTCGATCTCGGCCCGCGTCGTGCGCGTGGTCTCGGCGCGGGTCGGCTTCCTCGGGAGCCGGAACTGGAACTCGTCGAGCCGGAAGGTCAGGCTCGGAGGGTCCTCCTGCAGCGGTTGACCACTGCCGCCTCCGTGCCGGAGCGCTGCGATCGGGAGCATGGTGGCCGAGCCGAGGACGAGCGCGACGGCCGGCACCGTCCTGGTGGCGAGCCGTCGCCGGCGGGCTGTCCGGGCGGCGACTCGGCGTCGCTGTGACGCATCGAGCCCGGTCGGGATCGGAGCGAACAACGCCGGCTCGAGTGCGCCGTGGACGAAGGCGGGCACCGCCAGCGCGGGCGCACCGGCGAGAGGGCGCATCGGCTCGCGGAACCAGAGCATCTCCGCGTCGAGCCATACCTCGTCAACCCGCCAGGCCATGAGCCAATGTCCTTCGCGCGCGGCGCAGCGTGTCCTTCGCGCCGGGTCGCGGACGGCGGGTCAGCCGGCCGGCCGCATGACCGCCCGCAGCCGGTCGAGGCTCGGCGCCGGCCAGAGAGTCTTCGAGTCGTAGTAGAGATCGACGGCCGGCACGGACGCCGGCAGCTCGACCCACGGAAGCTTCGATCGGGTGTATATGTGGATGTCCGGCTCGACCCAGGACGCGTCGTCGAGCGTCCCCGCCCGGACGAAGCGCACCTCGGGACGGGAGTACTCGCTGAAGAGCGCCACCTGGCAGGCGGGGCAGCGGAAGACGACCTGCTCGCTTCCGTCGTCCCGTGGCAGCGGCACCGCGCGCGGCTCACCGGCCGTGACCTGTACCCGGTCGGCCTCGATCAGCAGGTTGATCACGAACGCCGTTCCCGTCTGCCGCTGGCAGTTCGTGCAGTGACAGCAGTGGACGAACATCGGCTCGGAGGCAAGGCGGTACCGAACCGTGCCGCACGAGCAGCCGCCCCCGAGCACGGCGCTCACGGTTTCCGGTCGGGGAGCGGAGCGAGCCCGGACATCGAGCCAAGGATACGGCGACATGCGTGCTTGACGCGGTGACGCGAGCGCCGTACGTTGGCGCCGCGACGCACATCCGATCCAGTGACGTGATGACGGCGGATTTCGTTCTCGACACATCGGTCGTCCGGTCGTTCGTGAGCGACGTCCGGACGGCGATCGCGGCGGCACCCTCCCCCGAGGCGGCGTGCGAGGCGATTACGCCCCGCTTCGCCGAGCTCCTCGAGGACTCGGACTGGCTCCCGCTCGACTATCGGCTCCCGGCGCCGCAGAGCGGGATGGGTGGCGGGATCGGGCAATGGCTCCTCTATCGCGCCGACGATGGGTCGCTGTCGCTGTTCTCGCTCGTCGTTCCCCCGGGCGCGCAGACACCGATCCACGACCATCTCGCCTGGGGGCTCGTCGGCCTCTACCGCGGCACGCAGGACGAGGAGATCTACGCCACGGTCGGAGGCGCGCTCGAGCTCGTCGAGCGGCGCTCGCTCGCCGCCGGAGACTTCTACGCCCTGATCCCGCCGAACGACGACATCCACCGGGTGCGCACGACGTCCTCGGAGACGTCCGTCTCGATCCATCTGCTCACGAACGACACGGGCTGCGTCTGGCGGCACACCTACGAGCCGGTGTCCGGGGAGGTCAGGCCGTTTCGCTCCGGATACGTGAACGTCGCCTGCGACGACGGTCCGGACGACCTGTCGCACGCGCACTGATCGGCCGACGGGCCCGGCCCCCACGAACGGCGGGGCCGGGCCCGGTCGGTGCCTGTCTACGCCGACGTCGTCGCCGGAACCGCATCCGCGGTCACGGGCTCGCCCGGCTCGAGGCGCGGCAGCCACTCGAGCCAACGCGGGAGGTACCAGTTCCAGTCGCCGAGCAGCTTCATGCTCGCGGGCAGGAGCACCGCCCGGACGATCGTCGCGTCGATCAGGATCGCGACCGCGAGCCCGACGCCGAACTGCTTGAAGAACAGCATCGAGAGCGTCGCGAAGATCGAGAACACGAACACCATCACCACCGCGGCGCTGGTGACGACGCCTGCGGTCCGCTTGATCCCGTTCGAGATCGCGTCGTCCATGCTCTCTCCGCTGTCGTACAGCTCTCTGATCCGGCTGAGCACGAGGACGTGGTAGTCCATCGAGAGGCCGAACAGGATCACGAAGAGGAGCAGCGGCACGACCGGGTCGATCCCGGCGGTGGAGCTGAAGCCGAGCAGGCCCTTGCCGATCCCGTGCTGGAAGACCAGCACCAGCACGCCGTACGCCGCAGCGACGGAGAGGAGGTTGAGCAGCATCGCCTTCGTCGCGACGACGAGGGAGCGGAACGCAACGAGCAGCAGCACGAACGCGATGACGAGCACGAAGCCGACCACCGGCGGGAGATTCGACTCGAGGGCGTCGGTCGAGTCCTTCCACTGTGCCGCCAGCCCGGTGACGCCCGTCTCCGCCTTCGGGAGACGGCCCACCGTGTCGGGGACGATCCGGTCGCGGAGCACGGCGAGCGCGGCGTCCGCCTCACGGTCGGTCGTCTTGCCGTCGATCGGGATCGAGACGTTCGCGACGGTCGCGTCGCGGTTGACGTCCACCGTGATCGGCTCGTGCATCCGGCCGCTCGCGAGTGCCTGCTGCTCGAGCCGGCGAATCGCGTCCTGAACCGCAGGCGCCTTCACGTCCGCCGCCTTCACGACGACGTTGGCGGGCAGCGCCGTCCCGGGGAACGCCTGCTGCATCCGCTCGTATGCCTGCACGGCCGGAAGCGACTGCGGGAACGTGTCGGGGCCCGCCATCGCCATGCGGAGCTGGAGCGCCGGGAGAGCCAGCGCCAGGAGCAACCCGCCGGCCAGGAGGACCGACACGAGCGGCCGTCGCAGGACACGGTCGACGATCGCGCCCCAGATCCGGCTCTCGCCGCCCGTTCGACGGCGACCGACGAGCGGCAGGCGCCCGCGATCGACCCTGTCGCCGAGCCTCGACAGCAGCGCCGGCAGCACGGTCAAGGAGCCGAGCACCGCGATCGCGACCACGGTGATGGCGGCAACGCCGAGCGACTCGAAGGTCGGGTCGCCGGTCAGGAACATCCCCGCCATCGCCACGATCACGGTGAGGCCGGCGATGAGCACCGAGCGGCCCGACGTCGCCGCTGCGGCCTCGAGCGCCGCCTGCTCGCTGCGTCCGGCGGCCCGCTCCTCGCGTTCGCGCTTCAAGTAGAACATCGAGTAGTCGACGCCGACGGCGAGCCCGATCAGGAGCACGAGCGCCGGCGCCTGCATCGCGACCGGGAACACATGGCTCGGCAGCGAGATCAGGCCGAACGTCGCGAAGACGGCGGTCAGGGCGAGGAGCAGCGGGATTCCCGCCGCCACGAGCGCGCCGAACGCCACCAGGAGGATGATCAGCGTGACCGGGAGCGAGAGCAGCCCGGCCTTTCCGAGATCGTTCCCGTACGCGGTGACCAGGGCATCGACCTTGCTCGCATCGCCGAACTCTCCGATGAAGAGCTGCGGGTGTGCCTTCTGCAGCTCGGCCACCCGGTCGAGGACCGGGCCGATCCGGTCGACCGCCGTGTCGGGGTCGCCGCGGATCTGGAGCTCCACGAGCGCGGCGTGGCCGTTCGGGGCGATCTGCCCGCCGTTCCCGGGAGCGAGCGGCGAGCGGACGTGCTGGACGATTCCGAGCTTCGAGATCCCCGCGACGACGTCGCGCACGGCCGCCGTGAACTCGGGATCGCCCGCCCGTAGGGTCGAGCTCTGGATCAGGACGCTCTCGCCGGCGGGCTGCTTGAACCCGGCGTCGAGGATCCTGTCCACGCGGCCGGACTCGCCCGGCCCGGGCGTGTTGGCGTCAATGGTCTTCATGCCGACCATGCCGCCGAGCCCGAAAGCGACGACGACCATGGCGAGCCAACCGAACGTCGCGGTCTTCCAGTGTGCGGCGCTCCAGCGGCCCATGCGGCCGGCGAGGTTCGACCGGCTGGTGGTGTGCGAGTGATGACGCGTACCGAACATTCGTGGTGCCTCCTTGTCGTCGAAGTACATGGCTCGACGCTAGGAGCCGCGGTGCCCCGCGCCATCGTCGGGAGGCCCGATTCGCGGTCGTGCCCGGCGACGATCCGGCCTCCTACTCGAGGTAGGAGGCGACGCGCACGGGCCCTGGAGTACGTTCAGCCCGTGAGCCGCATCGGACAGGCCGCGCGCGGGTGGGGGTTCGACGTGCTGATCGCCCTCCTGGCGGTCGCCGCAGTCCTCGAGCTCGCGGTCAGGCGAGACAACCGGGATGCCCCCGAGACGACCCTGTGGTTCTGCATCCCGGCAGCCATGGTGGTCGTGCTCGGGCTCCTCGCGCGGCGGCGCCACCCCTTCGCCGGTCCCGCGGCGTTCTGGCTTCTCGCCGCGGCCGTCTCGTTCGTGGACGGGCGGCTGATCCCCTACCCGGCCGGCCTGTACCTCACCGGGCTGTTCGCAGCGTTCCTGCTCGGGAACCTGCGCGACGTCGTCCTGGCGCGTGTGGGCCTCGCGGTCGTCCTCGGCAGCATGGCGACGATCATCCTCAACCGGCCCGGCCATGCGCCCGGAGAGCTCGTCTTCATCCCCCTCCTCTTCGGGATCGCCTGGCTCGCCGGCTTCGCGCTCAACGCCCGGGCGGAGCAGGCCGACGCTGCCGAGGCGCGCGCCGCGCAGGCGGAGCGGGAGCGCGAGGCGGCGGCCCGCGTCGCCGTCGCCGAGGAGCGCACGCGGATCGCGCGGGAGCTCCACGACATCGTCGCCCACGCCGTGAGCGTGATGGTGCTCCAGGTCGGCGCCGTCCGCCACAGGCTCCCCGACGAGCTCGACGACGAGTCCGACGCGCTCCGCGGCGTCGAGCAGGCGGGCCGGACCGCGCTCACGGAGATGCGCCGGCTCCTGTCGGCGATGCGTCGCGACGGCGACGACCTCGAGCTGGTGCCCCAGCCCGGCCTCGGCGGCGTGAGCACTCTCGTCACGGAAGTCGGGCGCGCGGGCCTCCCCGTCACTCTTCACGTCGAGGGCGAGGCGATCCCGCTTCCCCGTGCGATCGACCTCTCCGCGTACCGAATCGTGCAGGAGGGCTTGACCAACGCGCTCAAGCACGCGCGGGCGAATCGCGCCGACGTGACCCTCCGCTATGCGCCCGACGAGCTCGCGATCGAGATCCGCGACGATGGCGCCGGGAGCGCAGCCGGGAGCAACGGCTCGGGCTACGGGCTCGTCGGCGTCCGCGAGCGGGTCAAGATCTACGGCGGCACGATGACGGCCGGCGCGGCGCCGGACGGTGGCTTCGTCCTCGATGCCAGGCTCCCCCTCGGCGGAGACCGCAGGTGACGATCCGGGTGCTGGTCGCGGACGACCAGTCGATGGTGCGCGCAGGCTTTCGGATGCTGCTCTCCGGCGAGGACGACATCGAGGTCGTCGCCGAGGCGAGCAACGGCATCGAGGCAGTCGAGAAGGCGGCCCGCTTCGCCCCGACGGTCGTGCTGATGGACATCCGCATGCCGGAGCTCGACGGGCTCGAGGCGACCCGGCGCATCCTCGCGGCCGACCCGGAAGCGCGCGTGCTCGTCCTCACGACGTTCGATCTCGACGAGTACGTCTACGAGGCGCTCCGGGCGGGAGCGAGCGGCTTCGTCTTGAAGGACGACCCGCCCGAGCAGCTGCTCGAAGCCGTGCGGACCGTCGCCTCGGGCGAGGCGCTCCTCTCGCCGGCGATCACGAAGCGCGTGATCCGGGAGTTCACGCGGATGGCACGCCCGTCGCCCCCGAAGGAGCTCGACGACCTGAGCACGCGCGAGCGGGAGGTCCTGCGGCTGATCGCCCTGGGTCTCTCGAACGCCCAGATCGGCCAGGAGCTCTTCATCAGCGAGACGACGGTGAAGACCCACGTCACGCACATCCTCTCCAAGCTCGGCCTGCGCGACCGCGTCCAGGTGGTCGTGCTCGCATACCAGACGGGGATCGTCGACGCCGACGGGTTGCTCGCCGGCGGCGGCCGCGATTCGTCGAACTGACCCCCGCGGGGCGCCTCGTTCGAACGAGCGCCGCGCATCCTCCGAACCGCCGGCCGATCGGACGGACGAAGTCCTCCCCTCGGCCGATCCACGCGCAGGTGCGCGTCGCAGATGCTCGGGTCATCCCTCGGACACCGCCGCATCGAGGCTCGACCCGCCTGTCGCGCGGCGCGATCGGCGCTGCCGTCGTGGTCGTGGTCACCCTCGGCGCTCTGGCTGCCGTCGCCCTTCGAACCGGCGTGCTGCACCCGGGGGCCAAGCCCTCGCCGCGCAGATCGACGCGTGCCGCGGCGCCGAAGCCGCTCGTCGGCATCCACCGGATCCGGCACGTCGTCGTGATCATGCAGGAGAACCGATCGTTCGACTCCTACTTCGGCACCTACCCCCACGCCGACGGGATCCCGATGAGGAACGGCGTCCCGACCGTCTGCATCCGCGACTTCCAGACGGGGCGATGCGGCAGGCCGTTCCACGACGCGAGCGACCGCAACTACGGCGGCCCGCACGGGCATCGCTTCGCGGTCATCGACATCGACCACGGCAAGATGGACGGCTTCATCGAGTCCGTCCGGCGCGTCGTCCGGCACCGCTGCCGGCACTCGACCGCACCGATCTGCCGACTCGGGAGGCGGGCTCCGACTCCCGACGTGATGGGGTACCACGACGCCCGCGAGATCCCCAACTACTGGGCGTACGCCCGTCGGTTCGTCCTGCAGGATCACATGTTCCAGTCGGACGCGTCCTGGAGCCTGCCCGCGCACCTCTACCTCGTCTCGGCGTGGTCGGCGAGGTGCACCCGGAAGGGGCAGCCGATGAGTTGTCGCACCGCGGTGGAGAATCCGGGCGCACCGCCCGGCGAGCCGCAGAACACGACGGGCGAGATCCCGCACTACGACTGGACCGATCTCACCTATCTGCTGCACAGGCACCACGTCAGCTGGCGCTACTACGTCCACCGGGGCGGCGAGCCGGATTGCAGGACCGGGTCGATGTTCTGCAAGACGATCTCCCAGGACGAGGACACGCCCGGGATCTGGAACCCCCTCCCCTGGTTCACGACCGTTGCGCAGGATCACCAGCTGCGAGACATCAGGCCGTTCCACGCGTTCGTCTCCGCCGCCCGGGCGGGGGCGCTTCCCGCTGTCTCCTGGATCGTCCCCTCGCGGGTGATCAGCGACCATCCGACCGCGCTCGTCAGCCGAGGTCAGGCGTACGTCACCGGCGTCGTCAACGCGATCATGGAGAGCCCCGACTGGAGCTCGACCGCCATCTTCCTCACGTGGGACGACTGGGGCGGCTTCTACGATCACGTACCCCCACCGGCCGTCGACGTCTCCGGCTACGGCATGCGGGTCCCGGCCCTCGTGATCAGCCCGTACGCGAGGCGGGGGTACGTCGACCACCAGACGCTGAGCTTCGATGCGTACCTGAAGTTCATCGAGGACGACTTCCTCGGCGGCGCGCGCATCAACCCGCGAACCGACGGACGCCCCGACTCCCGTCCGCTCGTGAGGGAGAACCTGAAGCTCCTGGGCGATCTCACGCGCGACTTCGACTTCTCGCAACGGCCGCGGAAGCCGCTCATCCTCCGGCCGTATCCCCCCGGCCGAAGCGCCGTCCGTAGCCGCGGGCCTCGCCCAGGAACGCCACCGCCGCGTCAGATGTCGAGCCGCTCGTCCTCGAGGTCGAGGTCGCGGCCGACGCGCAGCCAGACGTCGTTCGAGATCGAGCCGTCTCGGCGGAGCTCCAGGAGCGCGGCACGCTCCGCGTCGAGGAGCTCCCTGCGGAGACGCTGGTAGTCCTGGGAGCGGCTCTCGATCGCGCCGTCGTCCCCGTCGTCGAGCCGCGCCTCGAATCGCGTCGTCCGGAAGCGGTACGCACCCCGAAAGCGCTCCGCCGTGTCGTCCCGGACCCACTCCTCGTCGACGAGCTCCTCCAGGCGCGCGAGAGCAGCCTCGGCGGCCCGGATCCGTGCCCTGGCGTCCTCGCGGTCGTCGAGACCGTCGTCCTCGAGGCCGAGCGTCCGGATGACGAGGGGCAGCGTCAGCCCCATGCCGACGAGCGTCACGAGGATCACCGCGAACGTGAGAAAGAGGACGAGGTCGCGCCCGGGAAACGGGTCGCCTTCGTCGGTGCGCAGCGGGAGCGCGAGTGCCGCGGCGAGCGAGACGGCGCCGCGCATGCCCGCCCAGGAGACGAACACCGCGCCGCGCCAGCTCGACATCCTGCGGAACAGCCATTTCGGCGCCTGCATCACGGCGAACACCCAGGCGAACCGCACCCCAACGACCGTGAGGCTGACCAGCGCGGAGTACCCGATGAGCGTGCCCGCCGGGATGTCACGGAGCGCGTCGGCGACGACGGGGAGCTGCAGTCCGACGAGGACGAAGAGCAGCGCGTTCAGCAGGTACTGGACGATCCCCCACACCGCCACGGACTGGAGGCGGACCTGAGCCGTCGTCAGCTCGGGGGTGTGCCAGCCGAGGTAGATCCCCGCCGTGACCGCCGCGAGCACGGCGGAGACGCCGAGGAGCTCCGCGGGGATGAACGCGAGGTACCCCGTGAGAAGCGAGATCGTGATCTCGGCCGGCGGGTTGTCGAGGCGCCGGCGGAGCTGGCGGACGAGCCACCCCACGGCGAGACCGACCGCCACGCCTCCCACGACGGCGACGACGAACAGGCCCGCGCTCGCGACCGCCGAGAACGACCCGGCGACGACCGCGAGGACGGCGACACGGTAGGCAACGAGCCCGGTGCCGTCGTTGACGAGGCTCTCACCCTCGACGATCGTCACGAGCTTGCGCGGCACTCCGAACCGTCGCGCGATCGACGTCGCCGCCAGCGGGTCGGTCGGTGAGACGATCGCGCCGAGCACGAAAGCGCTCCCCCACGAGAGCCCTTCGACGAACGCATGGGCAACGACCGCCACCGCGACGGTCGTCGCGACGACGAGGCCGACCGCGAGCCCGCCGATCGGGCGGGCCATGGTGCGCAGGTCGCGGAGCGACGTGAAGAACGCCGCGCTGTAGAGGAGCGGCGGCAGCACGCCGAAGAAGACGAGCTCCGGCTGGAGCTCGAACTCCGGCATCCCGGGCACGAGGCCGAGCAGGAGGCCGCCGAGGACGAGCAGGATCGGGTACGGGATACGGACCGCGGGCGCGACGACGAGCAGCCCCGCGACGGCGACGAGGAGCGCGAGCGCGACGAGCCCGTCCGAGGCGTCGAGATGCACCGGCCCATCTTGCCGTCACCCGGACCGCCGACCGCGCGGTGTCCCTGCTACCGAGGCGAAAGCGGAGACGGGGCCAGCTTGCGACCGAGCACGCCGTACGCACCGCCGGCGAGGCAGCGCGCACGAGGCGCGGGGCTACGGCTCGACGCGCCCCACCGGCGTCCGGGGGATGCGCTGGGCGAGGAACAGCGCCACCAGGTCGAGCACGGCGAGGATCGCGAGCGCAGCGCGAAGCCCGTCGAGACGCGCCGCAGCGTAGGCATCGAGCGCGGCGTCGGTCGTCCGACGGCTGACGTGCGCGTCGTCGAGCGCCGCCTCGAGGTCGGCGTCCGAGATGAAGGGCACGCCTCCCGCCAGCTCGACCCGGGCCTGCTCCTTGACGCGCGACGGGATGGCCGAGCTCTGCTCGATCCCGGCGAGGAACGACGACGCGACGGCCGCGATCATCAGCGAGCCTGCGATCGCCGTCCCCATCGACGCCCCGAGGTTCGTCGCCGTGTTCTGGATGCCCCCGACCTCGGGGCTCTGGTCGTCAGGCACCGCGGAGACCGTGACCGCGCCGAGCTGCGACGCGAGCGCACCGATGCCGAGGCCGATCAGGAGCATCGGCACGAGGACGATCTCGGGTCCCGAGTCGGCCTCCAGCGCGCCGAGCAGCACGACCGTCCCCGCGAGCAGCGCGAGGAGGCCCACGCGCACGATCAGCCTCGGCGAGGCGTTCGGGAACACCCGCGGGACCCCGAGCGCCGCGATCAACAGCGTGAGCGAGAGGGGCAGCAGCCGCACCCCGGTGTCGAGCGCGGAGAGCCCGAGGCACACCGAGAGGTAGAGCGGAACGACGAAGAACAGCCCCGCCTGGGCGAGGAACTGGAAGAAGAACAGCACCAGGCCGCCGCTCAGCTGCCTGTTGCGCAGCAGGTCCGCCCGGATGAGCGGCTCGCCTCCCCGCGCCTCGACCCGCTCCTCCCACCGGAAGAAGAGCCAGATCACGAACAGGCCGGCGAGGACGAGCCAGACCGTCGGCGACAGCCCCGCCCATGACGGGCCTTCGGGCTTCGGCTGGATCCAGCCCCACTCGCTCGACCGAAGGACGCCGAACACGAGCAGCCCGAGACCGAGAGCGGAGAGCACGGCGCCGACCATGTCGAGGCGCGGACGCCGCTCCACCGGCGCGTCCGCGATCCGCCTGGTCATGAGCAGGATGACGAGCACGACGACGACCTCGCCGGCGAAGACCCAGCGCCACGAGAAGTACGTCGTGCAGAACCCTCCCACGAGCGGGCCGACGGCCACCGCGATCGCGCCCGCCGCCGCCACGAGGCCATAGGCGGCCGGTCGCCGTTCGGCCGGGAAATTGCCTGCGACGAGCGCGACGATCGCCGGGAGGATCAGCGCTGCGCCGACCCCCTCGAGGAACGACCAGCCGAAGAGGAGGACGGGGAGGCTCTGCGCGATCGACGTCGTGAACGAGCCGCAGCCGTAGATCACGCAGCCGATCGCGAAGGCCCGCTTGCGCCCGATGATCGCCCCGATCTTGGCACCCGTGAGCATCAGCGCGGCCATGACGAGCGTGTAGGCGGTGATCGCGCCCTGGATGCCCGTCACCGTCGTGCCGACGTCCTTCGCGACCGTCGCGATGGAGACGTTCATCACCGAGGTGTCGAGCGTCATCAGGAACTGGCCGGCTGCCAGCGTGAGCAGCACGACGGTCGCGCCGCTCGCGGCTGCAGGTGCCTTCGCCGTCGACGCCGTGTCCGTCACGTCGAGCCGAGCCCCGCCCACGTGGCGGGTACGTCCGAGCCGCCCTCCTCCGACACCCGAGGCCCAAAGCGGACGAACGCGGGATGCGAGGCGATCTTGCCGGCGACAACCGACTCGCCGATGCGGAACGAGGTCGCCTCGGCGAGCAGCGCCGGCGGCGCGAACGAAAGCGTGTCGCCGACGTAGCCGAGGTCGCCGACGGAGGTCATCCGCATGAGGACGAGATTGTCACACTGGGAGACAACGAGCTCGTTCACGCGGTGGGGTCGCTGGGTCGAGACGAGGAGGTAGAGGCCGAACTTCCGCCCTTCGGCGGCGATGCGGACGGCGTGCTCGGTCGCCAGGGCAGTGACCTCGTCGCCGGGCTCCCGCGGACAGACGTTGTGCGCCTCGTCGATGACGATGAGGACCGGCTCGCGCTCGGATCGCCGCCGCCACAACGCCGCGAGCACGGCCTCCGCCGCGATCGCCTTCTCGGCACCGGTGTCGAGCGAGCCGAGATCGACGACGAGCGCACGTGGCCCACCCGGCCCCACGAGATCCTGGAGCGATCCCTCGTCCCCGACGGACCAGATCGGCCACCGGTGCAGGCCGAGGTTTCGCATCCGCGTCCCGAGGGAGCGGAGCTCGGGGGCGTCCGCTGCGGCAAGCTGCTCCGCGAGGTCGCCCGCGGTCGTGAAGGGTGACTGCAGGCCGCCCTCGAGGATGTCGACGAGAGCGCCGTACTCCTCGCGGTTCCGGATGGGGTCGAGACGAAGGACCGCCGCCTGCTCCACTGGATCGAAGTCCCGGAACCGCACGTGGAGTCGATCGGGCCCGCTGCCGACCGTGCGCACGACGACGCCGTCGGCCGCGTCGCGATAGCGGGCGGCCACGTCCTCGCCGACGCCCTCCCGGATCTCGCCGAGCCGGACGAAGTCCGAGTTCGGATCGAGGACGATCAGCCGCAGCGACGTCTCCAGCAGGAGCTGCTCGAGAATCGTGCCGAGGGCGTACGTCTTCCCGGAACCGGACTGTCCGCAGAAGAACGTGTGCCGGTCGAACCCGCCGGCGTCGAGCCCGAAGCGCACGCCCGGCCGCAGGATGAGCTCGCCGATGTCGAGGGACGCCCGCCGAGGTCGCGTCCGGTCGAGCCACCCCGCGACGGACTCCGTCTCCGCCCGCACGATCGGCGACTCGTGGAACGGGAGCCCGTCGCTGTCGAGGACGACACCGTGGCCGCGGGCGAGGGCGATGCGGAGGTGGGACGCGTCGGCGACCTTCTCGGTGACCGCGGCGACGAGCTCCGGGCCTTCGACCCAGGCGGCCTCGATCGCATGCACCTGACCGAGGCGCCCGTCGATGGAGGCGTAGCCGCCGGTCTTCAGCGCGAGGTCGTGGATCGAGCACTGGAAGGTGAAGCGCCGGCCGTCGACCGAGGACGCGACCGCGGAGACCGCGGCCTCGAGCTCGCGCCGGCTCGTGGAAGGAGACGTCGTCATGCCGGCGATTGTCTCGGTTTTCCCCGCCGCACGGGCGGGGACCTCACAGGAAGTAGGTCAGCTTGTCCCACACCCAGGTCTCGAGCCCGTCGCGGACGCCCGACGGTGGCTCGCCGCGGTGCGAGCGGCCGATGTCGGGCTCGAACAACCTGTTCTGCTGGCGGCATTCGTGATCGCCGAGCGCGCCGGAGGCCGGCGGCTACTCCTGCGCGGCGAGCGCCGGATACCGCTGCGCTCGCGGGCGGCTCGCCGCGCGCGCGCTTCCAGACGAGGTCGAGGACGACCGCCAGGCGCGGCGATCGCGACGATCGCGGCGAAGGTCTCGGGGGCGTTGCGCAACGTGTCGACCGCGAAGAAGACGAGCACGACGGCGGTCGCGGCGATGGCGAGGAGGACGATCGGCGCGCTCGCGCCGATCTCCGCGCGCAGGCGGCAGCGCCGCGACCCCGATGAGGAGGAAGATCATCAGGGAGCACGCGCTGCCGACCGAGGCGATGGCGGAGAGGTCGACGACGTTCGCGACGACGAGGACGAGCCCGGCGGTGATCAGCAGGCCCGCGTGCGGGCCGAGCCGCGAGCCGCGGCCGAAGAAGGGCGGGAACTGCCCCGTCCGGCGAGCATCGCCGTCAGCCCGCCCGACGCGTAGAGGGTCGCGTTGACCGACGACGCGGTGGCGAGCAGGGCGGCGATCGCCATCATCGTGAAGCCGGCGTCGCCGAGCGCGGGCCGCGCCGCCTCGGCGATCGCGGTCTCGCCGTACCCGATCGCCTGGTCGACCGTGAGCGTCCCGAAGACGCCGATCGAGATGAGGACGTAGAGGACCGTCGTCACGCCGAGCGCGCGGTACATCGCCTGCGGCAGCTCGCGCGCCGGGATCGCGCAGGTCGCCGGCCGCGAACGTGATCACGCTGAAGCCGAGGTACGCGAAGAACGTCAGCGCGACGCTGGCGACGATGTCCGAGAAGGGCGGGTAGCCGCTGAACGCGAGCAGGTCGAAGTCGATGTCGACGAGCGTCACGGCGATGAAGACCGCGAAGACCGCGAGCAGCGCGATCACGATCAGCGACTGCGCGCGGTCGACGAGCTTGCGACCCGACGATGCTGACGATCGCGGCCATCGCGACGACGACCAGCGTCGTGAAGACGTTGTCCCAGCCGCCCCCGCGTCGTCGCCGACGAACAGCGAGGTGGCATAGCTCGCCGAACGAGACGGCGACCATCGAGCAGACGATCACGATCGCCGCGAAGTAGCCGAGCCACGCCGCGATGCCGACCAGGCGGCCGTTGCCGAAGCCCTGGATCAGGTAGGCGAAGAGGCCGCCCGAGGACGGGTAGCGGACGCCGAGCTTGACGACGGTGTAGCCGAGCAGGGCCGCGACGATCCCGGCGAGCAGGAACGAGAGCCAGACCGCCGAGCCGGCGACGACGGCGGCCTGGCCGAGCAGGGCGAAGATGCCGGCGCCGACCATCGCCCCGATGCCGAGGAAGGCGGCCCCGCGGACGGTCATCTCACGGAGTCGGCGTCGGGGCACCGGCGGCGCGGGCGTCTGGCCGCCGAAGAAGAGCCAGACGATGACGATGCCGGCGAGCGCCGTCACGATCCAGCAGACCTGCAGCGGCAGCTGGAAGGAGTGGTCGATGACGCGCTTGCCGAGAGTCGTCGTGCCCGTCGTGTCGGCCTCCGCGGCCGCGATCTGGGTGCCGTTCGCGGGCAGGAAGAGGACGCCGACGACGGCCGTCCACATCGCGATCATGTAGCCGGCGCCGATCCCGAGCGCGAGTCCGAGCGGGACCATCGTGCGCGTCGCGGCCGACTGGCTCGTCGTGAGCCCGGCGACGAGGAAGATCGCGACCGCGATCATGAACGGCCACTTCTCGGCCAGGCCGCCGAGCGCCTGGACGATCGCGTCCTCGTTGTTGGCGATGAACGTGTCCGCCATCCAGGCGATCCCGAAGAGGGCGATCATCGCGACCATGCCGGACCGGAAGATCGGCGTGGTCGGGACGTCGCTCGCCTTCACGTGGCGAAGACGAGGATCAGCGCCGCGGCGGTGAGCATGATCATCTGGATCAGCGGCGTCACCGACATCGGCTCGACGCCGCCGCCCTCGGCCGCGACCGTCGGGCGGATGCCCTCGACGAAGCCGAAGAGACAGATCGCCACGACGCCGGCCAGGAAGATGGCGACGCTGCGCTTCGCGTAGGGCATGAAGCTCGATCTCTGCCGGCGGCGCGGGCGGCTGCACCTCGCCTGCTGCCAGCCGGCGCTGGTACTCGGCGTCGTCGTCGAGGTCCGTGCCGTGGCGGCTCATCACGAGCGACATCGCGAAGATGCCGACCAGGCTCGCCGGGATCGTGATCAGCAGGACGTCGATCAGGTCGTAGTTGTAGATCTCGACGAGCGGCAGCAGCGTCGCCATCGCGGCGGCGACCGGGCTCGACGTGATCCCGAGCGCGTTGGCGACCGTCGAGCCGGCGAGCGCGCGCTCGGGGCGGATCTTGTTCGCGTACGCGACCTCGTTGATCACCGGGATGATCGAGAAGAACGTGTTGCTCGTGCCGGTGAGGATCGTGAGGAGGTACGAGACGTACGGCGCGACGAAGTTGAGCGCCTTCGGCCTGGCCCGGAGCGCCTTGCTCGCGACCTGGACCATGTAGTCGACGCCGCCCGCAGCCTGCATCGCCGCCGCCGCCGAGATGACGGCGATGATGATCAGGATCGCGCTGATCGGCGGCTCGCCGGGGTCGAGCCCGAAGACGAAGACGAGGACGAGCGTGCCGACGCCGCCCCAGAGCCCGAGGCCGATGCCGCCCGAGCGCACGCCGAGCGCGATGAACGCGATGACGACGAGGCCCTGGACGGCGACGAGGATCCAGTCCATCGTGCTCATGAGGTCGTCGTCTCCTCGCGCAGTTGCTGACAGGTGCTCGATTCCTGCACCGCCGCCGCGAGCGCGGGATCGACGCGCCCGACCTCCGCGATGGTCCTGACGCCGCTCGCGAGCGCAGCTCGCGATCGCGCGCGCCGCGTCGGTCAGCTGTGTGATCGAGTCCTCGAGCCTGTCCGCCTCCTCGTCGAGCGAGTCCTGCGCCTTCTCGAGCTCGTCGAGAGCGGCGTCGGACCAGTCGGAGACGAGCTTCGCCGCCTGCTCGCCCTGCGGCGTGTCGGGAGTCCCGGCGTTGTCGATCCCCTCGATCATCGTGTCCGTCGCCCGCACGGCACGCTCGAGCCCGATACGCACGAAGCCCGGTCCTTCCCTGCGGCGTCTCCGACTGCGGTTCCTCGGCACCGGAGGCAGGGACTCGCTCGGTGTCCGGAGCTCCTCGACGATGTCCTCCATCTCACCGCGCCAGACGCCGACGGCGCCGCACGCGCGTCTGCGCCCACTCGCCGGCCGTCACGGTCTCGCCGCTGTCGTCGCCCGTCCCGATCGCGGCGGTGACGCCGATCACGAGGGCGATCCCGGCGACGATGGCGACGATCCAGACGAGCCCTCCGCGCATCGCTTCCTACCTCGTCTCCGTCGACAGCTCGTCGACGAACGCGACGAGCAGCTTCCAGAACCGCTCCACGGTCGCGATGTTTACACGTTCGTCGGGCGAGTGCGGCGCCTCGATCTGCGGGCCGAACGAGATCATGTCGAGATCGGGCACCTTGTCCCCGATCACGGCCGTCTCGAGCCCCGCGTGGACGGCGGTGACGATCGGCTCCTCGCCGAAGAGGCGCTCGTACGAGGCCCGCAGCGCGGCGAGCGCGGGCGAGTCGAGGTTCGGGCGCCAGCCGCCGTAGTTGTGCTTGACCTCGAGCTCGCCGCCGGCGAGGCGCGCAGCGGCGTCGAGCGTGGCGATCACATCCGGGAGCGCCGAGTCGTTCGACGAGCGCGAGAGGCTGTGGAGCGTCAGTCGATCGCCCTCGGTGATGGCCTCGCCGAGCGAGGTCGACGTCTCGACGAGGTCGTCGAAGTCCGGGCTCATCGCGAGAGGTCCCGTCGGCACGAGCGCGATCGCGTCGAGCAGCACGGTCGTCGCCGCTCCCGTCCACGGGTCGGCCGTCGCCTCCACCCCGTCCACGGTCACGTCGACGCCCGGATCGGTCTTCGAGAACGCGTCGCGGATCGTCGCCGCCGACGCTTCGATCGCCGCGCGCAGCTCCGGCTCGCGACCGGCCTCGACGGACACCACGGCCGTCGCATCGCGCGGGATCGCGTTGCGGCTCTTCCCGCCCAGGAGGGAGACGAGACGGAAGGGGACGGTCGCATGTGCCTCGCGCAACGCGCGGCCGAGCACCTTGACCGCGTTCGACCGGCCGTACTCGATGTTCATCCCGGAGTGGCCGCCGAGCCCGCCGCTCACCGTCACGGCCAGCCCGACAGCGTCCGCGACAGGGGCCTCGCGCGGTGCGTCGACGCGGATCCACGTGTCGGTGCTCCCCGCGCACCCGACGGTCAGCTTCCCGTCCTCCTCGCTGTCGAGGTTGACCAGGATGCGGCCGGTCGACGAGCGACCCGTCGAAGGCGTTCGCGCCCTCGAGCCCTACCTCCTCGGCGACCGTCATCAGGAGCTCGAGCGGGCCGTGCGGGAGCGACGCATCCTCGGCGAGCGCCATCATCGCGGCGATCGCCACGCCGTCGTCGGCGCCGAGCGTGGTGCCGTCGGCCTTGAGCCAGTCGCCGTCCCGCACGAGAGACGATCCGGCCCTCGGCCGGGTCGTTCGGGCTGGACGGTTCGCGCTCGCAGACCATGTCGAGATGGCCCTGGAGCGCGACGACCGGGGCGGTCTCGCGACCCGGCGTGGCGGGCACGCGGAGCACGAGGTTCCGGCCGCTGTCCTGGTGGAGCTCGAAGTCGTGCTCCGCCGCCCAGGCGCGGACATGCTCGATCACCGGCTCCTCCGCGCGCGACGGGCGCGGGATGCGCGTCAGAGCCTCGAAGTGCGCCCAGAAGGCGCGCGGCTCGAGGCCGGTCACAACTGTCGCCTCGTCCGTCATGACGTCACGCGCGACGCTCAGGCAAGCGCCTTTCCTTTCAGCGCGTCGAACTCCGCCTGTGTGATCGCCCCCGTGTCGAGGAGCTGCTTGGCGCGCTCGATCTCCGCGGCCGCGCCTCCCGACGCCGCCTGCCGCACGGAGTCGTCGAACCGGTCGCGCTCCGCCCGTGCGCGCTGGAGGTGCCGCTCGGTCATCCCGACGTTCTGCGTGATCAGGTACACGAACACGCCGAGGAACGGCAGCAGGATCGCGAACACGATCCACCCCGTCTTCCCCAGACCGGAGATGTCATGGCGGCGGAAGATGTCGGCGAACACGGTGAACAGGAGCCAGAGCCAAAGGATCCAGATGAAGAACACCGCCATCGTCCACATCAGGTCGAGGAACGGGTAGTCGGTCGCGAGCACGAAGCCCCCTCTTGGTCGCGGTCGTCGGCAGCCGCGACCCTACAGCAGGGCGGGCGCCACGAGCAACGCCTTGGCCGGCTAGGGGCCGGTCGTCGCGAGCGTGGGAGTCGGCTGTCCGCCGCGCCGATCGAGGATCTTCCCGAGCTCTGCGATCACGAGGAAGGCGATCGGGCCGATCAGGCAGATGCCCCACTGCGAGCTCGTCAGCGAGACGGTGTCGAAGATCCGCTGCAGTGGCCCGAGCTCGGTGACGAGGAACGTGAGCACGAGCGCGGCGCGCGATCAGCTGGACGAACCGGCGGTTCGCGACCGTGTAGCGGCTGAAGATCGTCTCGGTCGGCTCGCGCGCCTCCAGTGCGGCGGCGACGTGCATGAGGGAGAGGGTCGTCAGCCCCATCGTCGTCGCGACGGCGAGGTCGTAGCGGTCCTCGCCCCAGGCGACGACAGAGAGTGCGAGACCGGCCATCACGACGACTGGCGACGGCGAGCCTCGTGCCGAGGGCGCGATCCACGATGGGGGCGCTCGCGTCACGCGGCCGGCGGCGCATCAGCCCGGGGACCGGGGCGTCGAAACCGAGCCCGATCGCGAGCAGCACGTCGACCGCGAAGTTGATCCAGAGGATCTGCAGCGGTGTGAGCGGGCTGCCGCCCGCCACGTCGAACAGGCCGGCGCCGACGAAGGTGAGGATGAACCCGCCGAGCATCACGAGCTGGACGCGCACGTACTTCATCAGGTTGTCGTAGATCCCGCGACCGCCCTCGACCGCGGTCACGATCGTGGCGAAGTTGTCGTCGGTCAGGATCATGTCGCCGGCTTCCTTCGTCACCTCCGTGCCCGTGATCCCCATCGCGACGCCGATGTCGGCCCGCTTCAGGGCCGGCGCGTCGTTCACCCCGTCGCCCGTCATCGCGACGACGTGCCCCTTCGCCTTCAGCCGCTCGACCAGGCGCACCTTGTCCTCCGGGGCGACACGCGCCACGACGCCGATCTCGTCGAGCTGGGCGTCGAGCTCGTCGTCCGAGAGCGCCGCGAACTCCGTGCCCGTCAGGGCACGCCCTTCGATCCCGAGCTGGGCTGCGATCGCGGCGGCGGTCGTCGCATGGTCGCCGGTGATCATGCGGGCACGGATCCCGGCCTCCTTGCAGTGTGCGATGGCGTCCCCGGCCTCCTTGCGCGGCGGGTCGACGATGCCGACCAGCGCCAGCAGCGTCAGCCCCTGCACCTCGTCGAGGAGCGAGCCCTCGGGATGGAAGTCCGCCGGCTCGAGCTCGCGGGCGGCGACGGCGAGGACGCGCAGGCCCGCGCCGGCAAGCCGGTCGTTCTCGGCGAGGACGCGCTCCCTGCCGGCGTCGACGGGGATCTCCGACCCCTCCGCATCCCTGACGTGCGAGGAGCGCGCGAGGAGCACGTCCGGGGCTCCCTTGACGAAGCAGCGCACGACCGCGTGTCCCGCCTCCTCCATCTCGTGGAACGTCGCCATCAGCTTGTACTCGGAGTCGAAGGGGACCTCGCCGACCCGCGGATACGCGCGTCTCGTGGCCTCGACGTCGACGCCGCCTTTCTCCGCGAGGACGACGAGCGCCGCCTCCGTCGGGTCGCCGACGATCTCGGCGTCGCGCACCGCGGCGTCGTTCGCGAGCGCCATCGGCAGCAGGAAGGGGTCGAGCGGCGTGTCGGTCTCGCCGGCAACGCGCCGGATCGTCCCCTCGGTCGAGTACCCCTCGCCCTCGATCGAGAAGCGCCGGCCGACGACGACGAGCTCCCGCGCGGTCATCTGGTTCAGCGTCAGCGTCCCCGTCTTGTCGGAGCAGATCGCCGACGTCGACCCGAGGGTCTCCACCGAGCGCAGCCGCTTCACGATCGCGCCCTTCGCGGCCAGCGCCTGCGTCCCGAGCGAGAGCACGGTCGTGACGACCGCCGGGAGACCGGTCGGAATCGCGGCGACCGCCAGGCTGATCCCGATCAGAAAGAGCTCGTCGAAGTCGTCGCCGCGGATCAGCCCGAGGACGACCACGAGCGCCAGCGCGGCGGCGGCCATGATCGTCAGCAGGACGGTGAGCTGGTCGAGCTGTCGGGTGAGCGGCGTCTTCTCCTGCTGGACCTGACTCAGCATCCCGGAGATCTGTCCGACCTCGGTCGACATCCCCGTCGCGGTGACGACCATCTCGCCGCGGCCGCGGGTGACGGTCGAGTTCATGTACGCCATGTCGAGGCGGTCGCCGAGCGGGACGTCCGTCACCCGTGACGGCGTCGACCGCCTTCAGCACCGGCACGCTCTCCCCCGTCAGCGCGGACTCCTCGATCTCGAGGGTCGCGGCCACGAGGAGACGGCCGTCGGCCGGGATCTTGTCGCCCGCCTCGAAGACGACGACGTCGCCGGGCACGAGCTCTTCCGCGGGGACGTCGGTCAGCCTTCCGCCGCGACGCACGTGCGCGCTGATCACGAGCATCTTCTGGAGCGCGGCGACGCTCTCCGCTGCCTTCCCCTCCTGGTTCAGGCCGAGCAGCGCGTTCACGACCGTCAGCGCGAGGATCACGATGCCGGTGCTGAGCTCCTGCAGCGCGGCGATGCTGACGACCGCCGCACCGACCAGGACGAGCTGCATCAGGTCCCGGTACTGGCGCAGGAACGCCTGCCACCCGGGCTCGCTCTCGGCCTCCGCGAGGCGGTTCGGCCCGACCTGCGCCCGGCGCCGCCCGACCTCGTCCGCGTCGAGGCCGTTCCCCGGGTCGACGCCGAGCTGCGCGCACGCGTCCTCCGCGGTCGTCCCGTGCCAGGCCATGCCCTCCCGTGGCGGCGTGACTCCCGCCGTGACGGCCGACGTGCTCTCCGCCATCCCGGTCACCTACCTCGCGTAGTCCTTCTTGCGCACCCAGAGCACGTACACGAGCAGTGTCGCGATGCTGAACACGAGCCCGGCGATGATCCAGAGCACCTTCTCGATGCCGGAGAAGTCCGGCCGCCGGAGGATGTCGACGATCATCCAGATCACCGCGGCGTAGACGGCGAGCACGACCGCCACGAGGATCGACTCGCCGAACCACGTCAGCGCCACGACATCACTCACACGTTCCTCCCTGCCTCGCGGTTTCGACGGATACTAGGCCGATGCCCGAGCGCGAGGAGAGTGACCCCAATGGACGTCCGGCGCCGACTGCTCGACCAGCTCGTCGTCCGCCCCGGACGGCCCGCGGGCCTCGCCGCCCGGGACCCGGGGTGGACAGGTGGCGACGACGTCCGCGGACAGAGCCGGGACGAGCTCGAGGCGTACGCGGAGCAGCGGCGCGAGGAGGGGACGGCGGAGCTCGCGGACGCCCAGGAGCTTCTCTGGGCGAGCGACCGCTACGCGCTGCTCGTCGTCCTGCAGGCGATGGACGCAGCCGGCAAGGACTCGGCGATCGAGCACGTGATGTCCGGTGTCAACCCACAGGGGGTCCACGTCGTCTCGTTCAAGACGCCCTCGTCCGAGGAGCTCGACCACGACTTCCTGTGGCGCACGTCGAAGGCGTTGCCCGAACGCGGCCGCATCGGCATCTTCAACCGGTCCCACTACGAGGAGGTCGTCGCGCTCCGCGTCCACCCCGAGTGGCTGGAGGCGCAGCGGCTTCCGCCGGGGCCGCGCGACGAGTCGTTCTGGCAAGGACGGTACGAGGACATCAACGCGTTCGAGCGCCACCTCGACCGGAACGGGACGAAGATCGTCAAGTTCTTCCTGCACGTCTCGAAGGCGGTGCAGAAGAAGCGATTCCTGGCGCGGCTGGACACGCCCGGCAAGGAGTGGAAGTTCAACGCCGCCGACGTCGAGGAGCGGGCGCGGTGGGACGACTACATGGCCGCCTTCGAGGCCGCTCTCACAGCGACCTCGACGCCGTGGGCCCCGTGGTACGTGGTCCCGGCCGACAGCAAGTCCGTGACGCAGGCACTCGTGGCGCAGGTGCTCGTCGAGTCGATCGGGTCGCTCGACCTCAGCTGGCCCGACGTCAGCGAGGCCGAGCACGCGGCGAACGAGGAGGCCCGCAGGAAGCTCGACGCCGAGCCGGCGTGACGGTCGAGGCTCCGAGCACGGACGAGCCGCATGCGCCCGGGCGCTTCGGAGTCGCCGATCGAGGGCGCCCCGGAGCGCCTCGCGGGCTTCATCTACGGCACGCTCGTCGCGCTCGCCATGATCGTCGCCGGCGTCAAGGTGTATCCGGGCTCGCCGGGCCGGATCGCCGTGTTCGTCGTCCTGACGAGCTTCGTCCTCTGGCTCGCTCACGTGTACGCGCACACCGTCGGGCTGAGCGTCTCGCACAGGAGCCGCCTCGAGCTCGCCGAGCTGCGCCACATCGCACGCCGCGAGGGATCGATCGTGGAGGCGGCGCTCCCACCGATCGTCCCGCTGCTCCTCGGAGCCGTCGGCCTCCTCTCGACCGACACCGCAGTCTGGACGGCGATCGGGATCGGGCTCGTCGTGCTCGCTCTGGAGGGCGCGGCGTTCGCGCGCATCCAGCGGCTCGGCCCGCTTCGGACCGTCGTCGCGGTCGCTGCCAACGTCGGCGTCGGCCTCCTCCTCGTCGCTGCCAAGCTCGTGCTCAGCCACTGAGGCGGCCGGGCCGCACACGATCAGCCGGGCGCAGTCGGCTCGCCCTCGAAGGCCTGCACGGCGAGCTTGACCGACGGATAGAAGTGCTCGCGCCCGATCGCCTCGGTGAGGCCCGCCACGTCGAAATCCGGACGCAGGCGCGTCCGCAGCCGCGCGACGACGAGCGTGATGTCCTCCCGGCGCAGATCGAGAGTCAGGTCGAGCAACGCCTCGATGCCCGTCGAGTCGATGTGGTTGACCGCCTCCGCGTCGAACACGAACCACGCGGTCTCGGTCGGCGCGGCGCGAATCGCCTCTCGTACGCGGCCCTTCACGTACTCCGCGTTCGCGAAGAAGAGGCGGTCGTCGAGCCGGTAGACGACGACGCCCGGCGTGACCCGGGCCGTGGGATGGATCGCGACGTCGCGGTAGCCCTCGACGTGCGGCACCCAGCCGAGCACGGCGTCGTAGGGACGCGCGCTCCGGCGGACGGTGTCGATGATCGAGAGCCCGACCGCGACGACGAGCGCCTGGAGCACGCCGAAGACGACGACGCAGCCCATCGTCACGCCCGCGATCGCGACCTCGACGCGGTCGATCCTCGCCAGCGCCCGCCAGGCGCCGGGGTCGACGATGTTGATCCCGGCAGCGACGATCACCGCGCCGAGCACCGCCTGCGGCAGGTACTGCACCGGCTCGGTCAGGAAAAGGAGGATCACGACGATCGATCCCGCCGCGAAGAGGCCGGCGATCTGCGTCCGCGCCCCCATCGCGTCGTTCACCGCGGTGCGTGCACCGCTCGCACCCACGGAGAACGCCTGCGTGAAGCCGGCGGCGGCGTTCGCCGCGCCCATCGTCAGGAGCTCCTGGGACGCACGCACGGTCTCGCGGCGCTTCCCGGCGAACGCGCGCGCCGTCAGGATCTCGTCGGCGAACGAGACGAGGAACAGCCCGAACGCCGCCGGCACGAGCTTGACGATGTCGCCGAGCGGCGGTGTCGGCACCGTTGGTCGCGGCAGCCCGCTCGCGACCGGGCCGACCGTCGCGACGCCGTGGGCCGCGAGGTCGAGGGCCCACGACGCTCCGATCGCCCCGACGACGACGACGAGCGCACCGGGGACGATCGGGAGGAACCGGCGGAGACCGAACATGGCGGCGAGCGATGCGATGCTGACGGCGAGCGTGATCCCGCTCACGTCGCCGAGCTCGCGGATCACCTCCCAGAGCCGCCCGAGCGGCTCTGTCGCGTCGATGTCGAGCCCGAGCAGCTTGCCGAGCTGCGCGATCACGAGCGTCACCGCCACGCCGTGGAGATAGCCGATGAGCACCGGACGCGAGAAGTAGTCGGCGATCCAGCCGAGCCGCAGCACGCGCGCGAGGAGGAAGCAGGCGGCGACGAGCAGCGCGAGCATCGACGCCAGCTCGGCCGCATCGTCGCTCCCCGCGACGGCGAGCGGAAGCAAGGCAGCGGCGACGAGCGTCGACGTCGCGCCCTCCGGCCCGATGACGAGTATCCGCGAAGAGCCGAGGAGGACGTACGCGACGGTCGGCAACAGCAGGGTGTAGAGGCCGTTGACCGGCGAGAGCCCCGCCAGTTGGCCGTACGCCATCGCCGAGGGCAGAGCGAGCGCCGCAACCGTCAGCCCGGCGAGGAGGTCGCGGCCGGCGGCGGACCCACGGTAGACCGGCACCTCCCCGGAGACGGGGAACGTCCGGACGAGGAGCGGCTCGCGCCGCGCCGGGCGGAACGCCGACGTGCGGCCGTACGTCGTCTCGACGCCCCCTACGTCCGGAGGAGTCGGCCGTTCGTCGTCGCTGCCCATGGTCCCCGCGCGTCAGAGGAGAGGCGAGAGGAAGGCGAACGCTGCCGCGCGGGCCCGGTCCTTCGTTCCCGTCAGCCGTTCCGCCGGGCGTCGAGACGGCCTCGGCCGGTGCGCTGAACCGCTCGTCGAACTGCGCCGCGACCGCCTCCGAGCGGAGGAGCAGGTCGATCTCGAAGAAACGCCTGAGGCTCCACGCCTCGAGGTTGCAGGTGCCCGCGAGCACCTCCTCGCCGTCGCGGACGAACGCCTTCGCGTGGAGCATCGTCGGGTACCCGAGGATCGAGACGCCCGCGTCGAGGAGCGCCGGGTGATGATGGTGCTGCGCCGCGGCGCACGCCCAGTTGTTCGCCTTTGCCGGCACGAAGAGCCGCACCCGGGCGCCGCGGCGGGCCGCCCGCTCGATCCGCCGGATCATCCCGCGGTCGGTGACATATGGATTGACGACGTCGAGGGTCTCCGTCGCCTGATCGAGCAGGCGGGTGATCGCCTCCGTGATCGGCCGGTACCGGCCCGGCGCGTTGTGGAGGACGGTCGCGGGGATCGGGCTCGAGCCACCGTCGAGCCGGGGAAACAGGACCGCCAGGCTCGCGGGGTCGACGGTTCCCCCGAGCCAGCGGAACGCCCCGAGGAAGACGAGCTGGAGCTGCGCGACCACCGGGCCCTCGACGCGGACGAAGAGATCGTGGAAGCGGCCGTCGGCGAAGTGATCCTCGATCCCGGCACCCCCGACCCAGCCGATGCGCCCGTCCACCAGCACGACCTTGCGGTGGTCGATGTGACCCACCCCACGGAGATTCCAGCCGGTCGCGCCCCCCGATCCGAGCGGCCCGACGGCGGCCCGCGGCTTCGTCGCGCGCACGACGCACACCTCGACGCCGGCTCCGACGAGCCGCTCGTAGAAGCTGCGCGCACCACCCTCGGGATCGGAGCCCTGACGGTCGACGACGAGGCGCACCGGCACGCCCTCCCGCGCCTTCGCGACCAGCACGTCCGCGAAGCGGTCTCCGATCTCTCCCGGCCGGAAGCCGAACTGGTTCACGTGGACGGACGACGAAGCCGACGCGATGTCGGCGAGCATCGGCGGGTAGAACGCGCTTCCCTCGACGAGGATCTCGGCCGAGGACGCGGTGCTCTCCGAGAAGCCCACCGCGAGGTCGCGAAGGGCCACGGGCCCGGAGAGCAGGCGCTCCGCGCGCTCGACGAGCCGATCGTCGGCGACGAGCGGGGTCGAGCCGCTCATCCGGTGGCTGCGCGGGCGCTCAGGGGCGATGTCCCTCCTCGACGGCCACGGCGCTCAGCAGCGTGAGCCCGAGATCGGACACCCGCTGAAAGAGGCCGTGCAGCTCCGCCTGGTCGCGCACGGTGCCCGCGAGCACGGTGTTGCCGTGCTCCCGCGTGAGCGTCATCCCCTCGAACGCCGGCTGCATCCGGTCGGAGAGCTCGCCCTCGACCATGAGCCGGTACTCCCGACTGGGCACGCCCACACATTCGCACGTCCGGATCCCTCCGGCCGGGCGCGCGCCCCTGGATCACCCGGGTGATTCCGACGATCCGCATGCACGGCGCGGGACCGTGGTCTCGACGGGCCGCGCGCGGCTCTGCCGTGCTCAGTAGCTGTAGCCGCCGCGCATCCGCTGCGCGGGCTTGGCGGCATACGTCGCGATGTCGAGCGCGAGCCCGAGCCCGACGAGGACCCAGTCCCAGAAGCCCGAGACGCCGATGATCGGCGACCACGCGATGATGTACATGAGCGTCGTCCAGGGCAGGACCAGGAACCCGAGCAGGCCCCAGACCCAGCTGTCGATCGCCGCGTCCGGCTTGTCGCCGAAGATCCACCAGAAGAAGAGCGCGATGCGCGGCCCGATGCCGCCGGCGAGGAGGAGGAGGCAGCACACGTGCGCGAGTCTCTGCGATCGGCCGTGCCGTGTCAACCCGCGTCGTGCGCCTCACCCGGGTGACGCGCACGGCCCGACAGCGCCGGGCTCCGGCATGTCGACGCTGCTAGAAACGGCACATGGAGACAACGGACGACCGAGGTGCGGCGCCGACCCCGAAGCCGGACCGGCTCCGGCGGCTCGTCGAGGCCGGGATCGCGCTGACGTCCGAGCTGTCGCTCGATGCGCTCCTCCAGCGCCTGACCGAGGTCGCCGCGGAGCTGACCGAGGCGCGCTACGCGGCGCTCGGCGTGATCGACACGTCGGGACAGGCTCTGGAGCGGTTCTTCACCACGGGGATCGACGAGGAGACCCACGAGGCGATCGGCGACCGGCCGCGCGGGCGGGGCCTGCTCGGGGCGCTGATCCGGGAAGCGCGGCCGCTCCGGCTGCACGACATCGCGGAGGACCCCCGCTCGGCCGGCTTCCCCCGAACCACCCGCCGATGCGGACGTTCCTCGGCGTGCCGATCGTGCTCCGCGGCGTCGCCTTCGGCAACCTCTACCTCACCGAGAAGGCGGGCGGCGCGGACTTCACGGCCGAGGACGAGGAGCTGACCCGCCTGCTCGCCGCCCAGGCGGCGGTGGCGATCGAGAACGCGCGCCTGTACGAGTCGTCGACCCGGTGGCTGCGCCAGCTCGAGGGCCTCGGCGAGATCGGGGCCGCGCTCGCGTCGGAGATCGAGCTCGAGCCGCTGCTCGATCTCGTCGCCCGGCGGATGCGGGAGCTGGTCGAGGCACGCCTGGTGCTCATCGCGCTCCCCGACGGCCGCGGATCGCTCGCGGTCACCGCGGCCGCGGGACGCGACGACCTGGTGGGGACGGTGCTCGACCCGCGCTCGTCGAAGATCGGCCGCGTCCTCGAGCGAGGCCGCCCCGAGCGCGTCGACGCGGTCGTCGACGATCCGGAGATCGACCAGCGGCTCGCGCGGCACCTCGGAGTCACGTCCGCCCTCTACCTGCCCCTGACGGTGCGCGGGACGCCGATCGGCGTCGTCGCGGTGCACGACAAGCTCGGCCAGGATCCGCGGTTCGACGAGGCCGACGTCCGCCTGGCCGAGTCGCTCGTCGCACGCGCCTCGATCGCGGTCGACCTGTCGCAGCGCGTGAGTCGGGACGCGCTGCGCCGCGTCGTCGAAGCCCAGGAGCTCGAACGCGCGCGGCTGGCCCGCGAGCTGCACGACGAGACGGGTCAGGCGCTGACGTCGATCCTGCTCGGGCTCAGGCACCTCGACGACGTCGCCGCCTCCGACGAGGCGCGCGAGGCGACGGCGGCGATCCGGGAGCTCGTCGCCTCCACGCTCCAGGACGTCCGCCGGCTGGCGGTCGAGCTTCGACCGAGCGCGCTCGACGACTTCGGTCTCGTGCCCGCGCTCGAGCGGCTGGCCGCGAACGTGTCCGAGCGATCGCCGGACCTCGCCGTCGACATCGAGGCGCAGCTCGGGGGGATGCGCCCGCCGCCCGAGGCCGAGACCGCGCTCTACCGGATCGTGCAGGAGGCCCTGACGAACGTGGTGAAGCATGCGGAGGCCCGTCGTGTCAGCATCACGCTCGTGCGCAAGGGCGAGTCGGCGGTGGTCGTCGTGGAGGACGACGGACGGGGGTTCGAGCCCGAGGCGGTCCGCGACGGGGCGCTCGGGTTCGTCGGCATGCGCGAGCGCGTCGAGCTCGTCGGCGGCCGGCTGGCCGTCGAGTCGTCACCAGGCGCCGGAACGACGCTCGTCGCCGAGGTGCCGGTCCAACGACCACCGGACGACGCGTGAGCATTCGCGTCGTCCTCGTCGACGACCACGCCATCCTCCGCTCCGGCCTGCGCAAGGTGCTCGAGGCCGAGGCCGACATCGAGGTGGTCGGGGAGGCGGAATCGGCCGAGCGCGCGGTCTTCGAGGCGCTGTCGACGAAGCCCGACGTCGTCGTGATGGACGTCGTCATGCCCGGCATGTCGGGCATCGACGGGACGCCGGCGGTGCTGCAGGCGGCGCCCGGTGTCAAGGTGCTGGTCCTCTCCATGCAGGACGATCCGCGCTACGTCCGCGAGGCGTTCGCGGTCGGCGCGGCCGGATACGTGCTGAAGGAGGCCGCGGACACCGAGGTCGTGGGCGCGATCCGCGCGGTGGCGGCGGGCGAGCAGTACGTCCATCCGACGCTCGGAGCACGCATCGTCGCGGCGGAGGCCGAGGAACGCCGGCGCGCCGAGGCCGACCCGCTGTCGGAGCGTGAGCGCGAGGTCCTGCGCCTGCTCGCGCTCGGTCACACGAACCAGGAGATCGCGAAGATGCTCTACATCTCCGTCCGCACCGCGGAGACCCACCGGGCGCACATCATGCAGAAGCTCCTCCTCTCGACCCGCGCGGAGCTCGTCCGCTACGCGCTCGAGCACGGCCTCGTCGAGAGCTAGGAGCACGCCGGACCACGGAGAAGGCGGCCCGGAGGCCGCCTTCTCGCTGCTCCGGGAGGTCGGAGCGGTCAGTGGCCGGTGGCCACCTTCGTCGTGATCCCGGCTGTCTTGACGGCCTCCTCGCTGAACCGTCCGCCGAGCACTGCGAGCGCCAGGACCATCAGCCCGATGCCGGTCAGGAGCAGTGCGATCCCGACCACGATCCCGAAGACCGAGAGCTGTGCGGCCATGTAGCTCGTGTTGAGCGCGGTCGTCAGCGCGGTCTCGGTGACCCAGATGTTGCGGGCCGCGTTCGCGACCGGCTGACCGGTCGAGTCCTTCGCGGCTGCCGTCTCGTCGTTCGTGCCCTTCTGGTCGCTCGGGTTGGCGGCCGACTGGAACCGGCCCATCTGCGCGTACGTGAGGCCGCCCGTCGCCTCCAGCGTGTGCATCCGCATCACCTTCGCGAACGAGCGCGCCTGGTCACCGTTCGTGACCTGCTGGCCGGCCCACTGATCCGCGTACTTCGCGACCGCCGGATCGGTTGCGTCGCCGAAGAAGATCTGCTCCTGCTTCAAGCTGTCCTGCACGGTGCTGCGGCCGTCGAAGCCCATGTAGAGGGCCGCGGCGCCGAAGACGATCAGGACGACGCTCGCTGCGAGCCCGCCCCACTCGAGGATCCTCCGTGTGTTCATCGCTCCTCCTCCCGATCGAACCGTTGCTCTGATGCCCGAAGCCTGGCCGTCTCGAGACGCGCTGCCATCGGGGTTTCGCGGCCGGAGAGCTGCCGCGAAACCCCGCTCGTAACCTGTGGAGAACTACCGAGGCCCGCTACCAGCTCTTGGCGCGCACGACCGCGTCCGGCGTGCGGACGTGAACCCGGGCGTCGACGGCGACGCACCCGTCCGGCAGCCCCAGCACGGGATTGAGGTCGAGCTCGGCCACCGCCGGCAGGTCGTCGCCGAGGCGGGCCAGCCGCAGCACGAGGTCGACGAGCGCCGCCCGGTCGGCGGCGGGCGCGCCGCGGAAGCCGGACACGAGGCGGCCGGCCTTGCCGCCGTCGACGAGCTCCTCGGCGTCCACGTCCGTGAGCGGCGCGATGCGGAACGCCGCCTCGCCGATGAGCTCGGCGAAGACGCCACCGGGCCCGAAGGCGACGAGGGGGCCGAACACGGGATCCTGGACGACGCCGGCAAGGAGCTCGACGCCGCCCGCGAGCATCGGCTGGACGACGACCGGTACCCCGATGCGCGAAGCCGCCGCCGCGACGGCGTCGGCGTCCGCCAGGTCGAGGGCGACCCCGCCGGTCTCCGTCTTGTGCGCGCCGGGGGCTGCGGTCTTGACGACGGCCGGGAAGCCGAGCTCCCGCGCGAGCGCCACCGCCTCGTCGACCGAGGCCGCAACCCGCTCCGGGACGAGGGGTAGGCCGTAGGACTCGAGCAGCTCGCGGGTCGCCGCGGGATCGAGCCAGGCGTCGTCCGACCGCGCCAGGGCGGCCTCGACGACGGCCTCGGCGCGGACGCGATCGATGCCGGCGAGGGTCGGCACCGCGCCCTGCGGGCGCCGCAGCCAGGCCGCTCGGTCGGCGACGCGTCCGAGCGCGCGGGCGGCGGACTCCGGATAGGCGAACGACGCCACGCCCGGTGCGCCGCGCAGCGCCGCGGGTGTCCCTTCGGAGGTCATGACGACGGCGAGCACGGGCTTGTCGGAGACCGCGCGTGCCGTCGCGTCGACGATCGCGCGGGCGACCTCGTCCGCGGTCGCGCTGACCGCCGGCACGAACAGGACGATGCAGGCGGAGACGTGCGGGTCGGCGAGCACGTGCGGCAGAACCGACGCGTACGCGTCGGCGGTCGCGCCTCCGAGCATGTCGACGGGGTTCGCGACGCTCGCCTCCGCGGGAAGGACTCCGTTGAGAGCGGCAACGGTGTCCTCGCCGAGCGCCGGAAGCTCGAGACCGGCAGCCTCGCACGCGTCGGCGCAGAGGATGCCCAGACCGCCGGCATTCGTCACGATCCCCACGGAGCGCCCGTCGAGCCGGCCGCCGGCCGAGAACAGCGAGGCGACGTCGACCAGCTCCTCGAGCGTCTCCGCGCGGATGACGCCGGCCTGCCGGAACAGCGCACCCGCGGCCGCATCGGAGCCGGCGAGCGCGGCCGTGTGCGAGCTCGCTGCGCGCTGGCCGCTCTGCGAGCGCCCGCTCTTGAGCGCGAGGATCGGCTTGCGCCGTGCGACCCGGCGCGCGATCCGGCCGAACCTACGCGGGTTCCCGAACGACTCGACGTAGAGCAGGATCGCCTCGGTCACGCCGTCGTCCTCCCACCACTCGAGCAGGTCGTTCGTGGAGACGTCCGCCTTGTTCCCGATCGAGACGAACGCGGAGAGGCCGAGGCCGCGCGTGACGGCAGCCTCGAGCAGCGCGAGCCCGAGCGCGCCGCTCTGCGACGAGAAGCCGATCGTGCCCGGGGGAGTCGAGCGCGACGCGAAGGTCGCGTTGAGGCTCGGTCCGGCGACCGAGATGCCGAGGCAGTTCGGCCCGATCAGCCGCGCGCCGTGCGCGCGCACGAGCGCGAGCAGCCGCTCCTGTCGGTCGATCCCCTCGCTCCCCGTCTCGGCGAACCCCGCCGAGATCACGATGAGGGCCCTGACACCGCGGGCGAGCGCCTGCTCCGCCGCCTCGATCACGCCGGCCGCCGGGACGCAGATGACGGCCAGGTCGACCGGATCGGGGATCTCGGCGACCGACCGATAGCCGCGGACCCCGGCAACCGAGGCCCCGTCGCGGTTCACGGGAAAGGCCGCGCCGGCGAAGTCGGCGTCGAGGATGTTCCGGAAGAGCTCGCCTCCGATCGTCCCGCGGCGCCGCGAGGCACCGATCACGGCCACGCTCCGCGGCTCGAAGAACGGCCGCAGCGACGCCGTCACCGCGACGTGGTCGCGCTCGGCGACAAGCTCCTCGAACCGCTCCGTGCGCTGGATCGGGAACATGACCTCGACCTCGCCGCCTGAAAGCTCGCGGGTCAGCTCGAACCCGAGCGCCTCGAAGACGCCGAGCATCCGCCGGTTCTCGGGCAGGACGAGCGCGACGAAGCGCTCGATCCCGTGGCGGGCGGCGCGCTCGGCGAGCTGCTCGACGAGACGCGTGCCGACCCCGCGGCGCTGGTGGGTGTCCGCGACCGCGAACGCCGCCTCTGCGAGGGAGGGGTCGCGCAGGCGCGCGTAGTTCGCGAGCGCGACGACCCGCTCGGTGCCGTCCTCGACGATCGACCCGAGAAGCGCCCCGCGCTCCGCCCAGTCCGACTCGAGCACCTGCTCGACGACGTCGGGGCCGAGCGAGGGGAAGCCGTGGAAGCGCATGTAGAGGCTCTGACCGGAAAGGGCGCGGAAGAAGTCGAGGATCGCGTCGGCGTCGTCGCGCGCCGGCGGGCGGAGGCGCAACGTGCTCCCGTCGCGGAGGATCACGTCGACGACATCGGTCACGCGGGCATTCTCCCCCACGGGCGACACGGCGGCCACGGTCCGACGGTGCCGGCGGCACCGGGTTGCGTCATCAGGGACGGGCACCGAGACGCATTCGTACGTCTCCGCGGGATGATCCGGGTTCGCTCCGGATGCCGTCGGCTCGGACGCACGACGCTCGGGAGCGAGCGAAAGGACGCGAGGTGGCCCGCTCGCCGCTGCCACCGTCGTACCCTGGCCCGTGGCCAAGGAAGAGTGATCGCCTACGCGGCGCTATGACCGACGAGTATCCGCCGTTCCGGCTCGACCAGGGCGGCCCGGACCCGGCTCCGGCGACCGGCGGCGCGGTGCCGCTACCGCACGACGCCGCGTCAGCGGGAGGCCCACTGCTCGCTGACCGATCCGGGCAGGAGCTCTGAAGGCGCCCGGATCCGTGACCCGACGGCGAGCATCGCGGATCCCCTGGCTGTCCGCGCAGCACTCGCCCAGGCTCCACCGCCGGGACGATCGCGGCGCCAGGCTACGAGCTCGACGGAATCAGCCCGTCACAGGACGACGCGTCGTCGAACGCCTGGCGCAGCTCGTCGTCGACCTGGCCGAGCGACGAGAGGTCGTTGAGAGACGACGACAGCTGGCTCGTCATCTTCGAGATCTCCGCGGTGACGGCCGAGACCGAGTTCAGGAGGCCCTGGACGCCATTGGCGTCGTCGACCGCCGCCTGGATCGTGTCGACGCCGCTCTGGAACTCGTCGGTGAGCGTGTTGACCGCGGTGCGCGCCTTCTCGCCCGAGTCCGTGTCGGGCGCACCGAGGCCCTGGACCGTCTCCACGAGCGTGGTCGTCGACGCCCGCGCCTCGTCGGCCGCCTCGTTGAACCCGTTGCTCGACGGGTCGCTCTTGAGCGTGTCCGCGGCGTCGGTCATGTCGTGCTGCCAGGTCGAGATCGCGGTGCAGACACCGTCCGCCCACTGGGTCGGGGAGGACGCGTCCGCGTCGTCGTCGCTCCCGCAGCCCGCGGCGAGGATCGCGATCCCCATGACGAGCGCGGCTCCGAGGATGCGTGTGCGGGCCATTCGATCTCCCCTTCGTGCGGACGGCAGGACGCCGAACGTTACCGAGCGCCCGAGGATGTCGCGGCGCTCTCCGCGTCCGGCGTCGCTCGCGGGGCTCGGAGAGGGCGGCGGCGGCACGCTCGCCGAGCCGCCGCCCTGGAGCTCAGACGTCGGGGCCTGGAACCGTCCGCGACCCTCGCGCGAGCTCTCCGAGCCTTGGGGGAGGCCCCGGGTATCTCACGCGTGGCGGCCGCCGCCTCGATTCCTCCACAGGCGCCCGACGGAACTCTCCGCAAAATGCGGAGAGCGCGGGCCTCCTTTCCACAGCCGTCCACAGCGACCGCCCCGACCTGGGGAAATCCTGGAGGGGTCAGACGGGCTCGACGGAGATCTCCGCGGGCAGCTCCGTGCGGGCGTCACGCGGCTCGAGCTCCAGGCGCGCGCGGGCGTCGAAGTAGACGTAGGCGGTGACGAGCGCGACGAAGGGCAGCGCGACGGCGTAGACGACTCCCGCGACGACGTTGAGAAGCGCGAGCGACGAGTTGGACACGAAGATCAGGAGGGCACCGACGAGCGGCCCTGCCGCCAGCGCGATCAACCCGCCGAGGCCGACGAGTGATCCGACACGGAGCCAGCGGCCACGCACGAGCTCCCCGCTGCGGCGGAGCGCCTCGAAGGCGCGGCGGTCCTCGAGCTCGACCGCGGGCGCGAGCAGCGACCAGCGGACGCCGAACCAGATCGCGAGCGGGATGAGGAAGACGCTCGTCGCCAGGACGACGAGCACCGCGACGAAGATCGCGACGGCCCCGAGAAGCGGCCGGATCCGGCGGAGCGCGAGCCGGTACGCCTCGAGCGGCCCGACCTCCCGGCCGGCGTCGAGCTCGACCATCGCGCATGCGGTGGCCGCCTGCACGAGACCGAAGCCGAGCAGCGTGAGGGTCGTGCCCACGACGAGGGCGAGGTAGGCCAGGCCGCCGGCGAGGTTGCCCGTGACGCTCGAGACCGCGTCGATCCCCGAGACGAGCACCCACTGCACCGCCGTGATCACGAGGACGATCGGGACGAGGAGGAGCCCGAGCCCGATGAACAGCCGGAATCGCTTCACGTACATGCGGGCGGACGCCGACAGGATCTGTCCCCACGTTCGGCGCCTTCCGACTCGCAGCGGTGCCACCGGCGTCCATGTCGCCCGGACCACGGCGTACGCGATCAGGCCGAGCACGACTGCAAGGACCAGAATCGTCGCCGCGGGGCTCCGCAGGAGCCGGGTCAGGGCCGCCGAGCCGCGCTCGACCCCCGTGCAGAAGAAGTCGGTGGCGCCCGTCCCCAGCACGCCGCCGGTCGGGACGGCATAGCTCCGGTCGCGCCATCCGTCCGACCAGGTCAGGGGCTCGGTCCACTGCTGCTTCAGGTTCGGTCCCGTCGGGCCGTTGAAGAAGGCCTTCTGCAGCTCACCCCAGCGTCCCTCGAACGTGATCCACGGGAACCCGCCGGCTGCCGCCTGTGGATCGCTCGGGATCGTCCGGACCACCGGCCGGAGCTCGCGGTGCGGGCCCTGCGTGTCGTCGCAGCCCACGCCCGCCTCGGCGGAGCTGCCGACGTAGAGAGCCGGCGTGTACTTGTTCGCATGGGAGCCCGCCGCCGGATAGACGACCGGGTGCGTGCCGTCGACGACCTCGAGCTTCGCGTCGCCCCACTCCGCCCGCTCGGCGCCCTCGTGCGAGCTGTAGCCGACCTCGTCCGGGTGGTCCGCGGCGAGGGCCGCGGCCGCGTCCGCCCCCGTGAAGTCGAGCTGGATCATCTCCCAGTCGCCCTCGTGCTTGTTGTTGAAGTCGTTGAACGGATAGAAGATCCAGTACTGGAGGGCGATCCGGTCGCGGTCGGCGGGATCGCTCGCGACGTGGGCGTAGACGGTCGGCTCGGACCCCTTCGTGATCCGCCGCGCCCAGAGCTCGTAGGTGCAGCCCGGGTCGAGCGCGCTCCCCGGGAAGTCGAGGTGGTACTCGTAGAGACCGGAGATGTCGTCCGCCGTCGGGCCGATCTTCACGAGGTCGGTGGGATTCCACGGGCCGCGCAGGGCGACTGTCCGGTCACCGAAGAGGACGTCCACGTCCGTCGGCTCGAACGGCTCGCCGGGCCCGCACTCCTCCGGCTGGTCGACGAGGCGGACGACGGGCGCGTACCGATCCGCAAGCGTCTGCTCGTCCTCGAGGTCGGCGTTCGCCGCGACCGGGAGGGCGAGCACGGCCAGGATGCCGCTGGCGATTGCGGCCGCGAGACGACGGCTCATCGCCGGCGATCCTCGCACACGCCTCGGTGGCTAGACCGCGTACCGCAGGATCGCAGCGACCGACCCGCCGCCGGGGACGTCCTCGCGGCGCACGGCAAGCACGCGGCCTCCCGTGAGCCACACCCGACACGCGATCTCGTCGGTGTGCAGGTACACGAGCGGCTCCTGGACGAGACGACGCCGGCGGACGTGCCCACGCTGCCCGACTCTGGGCGCGTAGGGGCCGTCTGACAGACGGCTACCCTGGCTCGGTGACGGGGGACGCGGAAACCGAGCCAGCGCGCAAGGGCGAGCGCAGGCCGTTCTGCGCCGCTGCGTCCGGGGCACGCAACGAGCCGCTCACCGCGACCGCGAGTCGCATCGACCACTGGATCCTCGTCGAGTACCGGGGGGCCTGGTCACGCGACCTGCTCGGCGGCAGCCTCCTCTCTCCGCGCCTCAAGGCGCATCTGCGCGAACAGCTTGCGGCGCTCCGCCCCTCCCGCCTGCTCTTCGTCAAGCGTCCCGACCGCCGAACTGCGACCGGGCGGAAGGTGTACCTCGCGACCTCGAAGCCTGGCGCGGAGCGGCTCCTCGGGCTGGAGGTCGAGCACCAGGACGACCTGCACGAGGTCGACCTCGCCGGTGCGCTGTCGGCCGGCACGGCGTCCATGGCGGCGCCGTTCTCGGAGCTCGACGAGCAACTCCTCGTGGTCTGCACGCACGGCAAGCGCGACCGATGCTGTGCACGCGAGGGTCGCCCGCTCTTCGACGCGATCCGCGACGCGGAGCCGCTCGGCGGCGCGTGGCAGTCGACGCATGTCGGCGGGGACCGCTTCGCGGGCAATGTCGTCTCCCTGCCGCACGGCACGTACCACGGCCGCGTCGAGCCGGCCGACGTCCCGGGCCTGCTCGCTGCGCTTGCCGCGGGCCGGGTCGACCTCGACCGCTACCGGGGCCGGAGCGCGTACCCGTTCGCGGTGCAGGCAGCGGAGCGCGCACTCCGCGAGAGCGAGGGCCTGCTCGGTCTCGACGAGGTCGTCCTCACCGGCTCGGTACGGAAGGCGCCCGATGCGTGGCGCGTTCGCTTCCGCACGCCCGACGGCGCGAGCCATGCGCTCGACGTCCACGCCGAGGCGGCGGAGGACGCCGCCCTCCTCACATGCGACGCGCTCGAGCCGCGCCGCCCCCTGCGCTACGGAGTCACGGCCCACCGCGTGCGTGGCCGCGGCCGCAGCTAGACGGGCTCGACCGCCCGGAGGAAGCCGTCGCGGACGAGACGGCGCACGAGCACGAGGCGGCCGTCGTCGTCGAGCGAGCCGGGAAGCTCGGACGCGCGGAACGGCTCCTCGCTCTCGAAGCACGCGCGGAGCTCCGGCTCGACGTGACCCGGGAGGCGGATCTCCTTGCCCTCGAAGACGAGCGAGAGCCCGCGGTCGTCCTCGTCGAGGTCGGCGATCACGGTCTCGCGTCGCTCGAGAAGCGTGTCGACATCGAGCCGCTCGAGCGCGCGGAGCTGCGAGAGGCCGTCCTCCCGGATCGGGCGACGCGTGTCGACGAACCGCCGCCGCCGCCGATGCTCGACCAGGTCGGGCCGGAGCTCTTCGGCGAGGCGCGCCGCGAGGCCCTCGCCGTCGCCGCGCGCGACGTCGCGGCGGAGCAGTGGTTCGTCCTCGCACGTGGCGAGCGCGTCCCGCGCCGCGTCGACCCAGGTGTGGGCCGCGATCCCGATGGTGAGGTGCAGCGAGTCGGTCGTGGACGTCTCCGCCTCGTGCAGCCAGCCACGGGGAAGGTAGAGCGTGTCCCCCGCGCGGAGCACCAGGTCGTCGGTCCGCGCCCCGTGCTCTCCGAGCGCGGCCGAGTAGCGCTGGTGCTTGAGCGGCAGCTCGAGAAGCGGGTCGTAGAGCTTCCACCGCTTCTCGCCCGCGACCTGCACGACGAGGACGTCGTGCGTGTCGTGATGGACGCCGAACCCCTGTGACCCTCGTGGGGTGTAGTACGCGTTCACCTGCACGGCCCTGCCCAGGGCGCCCTCGAGCAGCCGGCAGAAGACCGCGAGCGGGTGCCAGTTGACGTGGAGCGCCTGGAGGACGATCGTCGCGCCCGCCGCCCACTCCTCGAGCACGCGCGGGACGTCGGCCGTACCCGTGAACGGCGGGCGCCACGAGACGTCGCTCGCGTAGGCGCCGACCGCGATCTGGCTCCCCTCCCGGACGAGCCGGAATGCCGGGTAGCGGATCGCGGTCGAGCAGACGAGGCGCTCGACGTCCGCCTCGGAGAGGAGGTCGTCGAACCGCCCCGGCTCGTCGCGCGGGACGACGAGCGGGCGCTGCTCCCAGTAGTCGGCGAAGAACGTCTCGGCGTCGACCGGCTCGAGACAGCGGGCGAATGCTGCCCGCGAGGCCCTACGCGGCGTCCGTGTCGTCGCCGTCGCTGTCGGTGCCGTCGGTGTCGGCATCGCCGTCGGTTCCATCGCCCTCGGTTCCGTCGCCGTCGGTTCCGTCGCTGTCGTCGCCATCCGTGTCGGCCTGCGGATCGAACGGCTTGCCGGCCTCGATGGTCTGGATCTCGTCGTCGCGAAGCGTGCTCATGGGCTCCTCCCTGGTCGCGGTGCGATCGCGCCCTACGCTACTCGAACCGCTCGGTGGACGAGAGCCTCGAGCACGGCGACGCCGGCACCGGCGGGCACGAGGAACGCCGTCGCCGGCGCATCCGCCTCAAAAGGACCAGATCACCGGCACGAGGAGCACCGCCACCAGCCCGAAGAGCGTCAGCAGGGGCAGCCCGAGCTTCCAGTAGTCGGCGAAGCGGTAGCCGCCCGGGCCCATCACCATCAGGTTCGCCGGGGTCGCGACCGGTGTCAGGAACGCGGCCGCCGAGGCGACGGCCACGGCCATCAGCACCGGCTTGGCGGAGACGTCGAGCTCGGACGCCGCGGACGCCGCGACCGGCAGCACGATGAGGGCGGTCGCCATGTTGCTGATGAGCTGGCCGAGGGCGAAGGTGAGGACCACGAGCCCGAGGAGCAGCGCGCGGGGGCCGGCATCGCCCACGATGTCGACGAGACGGTCGGCGAGCGTCTGTGCGGCGCCGCTCGAGACCATCGCGGTCGAGAGGGGGATCATCCCGCCGACGAGGATCACGGTCGTCCATCCGATCCCGCGGTAGGCCTGGTCGACCGTGAGGACGCCCGAGAGGACGATCGCGCCCGCGGCGAGCAGGCCGGCGACGGCGGGCGGGACGAGACCGCCGACGAGCAGGATCACCATGCCGGCGACGATCACGAGCACCTGCGCAGCGCCGGGCCCGAGCGGCACCGCCTGCCGGCGGATGAGCGCCGGGTCGTCGACGACGAGCACGTCCGGGTCGTCGAGGTGGTGCTCCAGGTGGTGCCACGGGCCCTGGAGGAGCAGTGTGTCGCCGACCGCGATGACCGTCTCGCCGTTCAGCTCCTGGTCCCGGCGCCGGATCGCGAGGACGACGAGGTCGCCGCTGTCGGTCGTCATCCCCGGGAACATCGTCGCGCCGGCGAGGCCCGAGCGGGGTGGGACGACGACCTCCGCGACCCCCGAGCCCCTGCTCACGAGCTCGGCCGGATCGTGGGTGAGCGCGTACTCCTCGACGAGGGTCTGCGCGAGGTTCCCGAGGTCGCGCGCGATCGACTTCGGCGTGCGAACGGGGAGCAGCCGCTCGCCGAGCAGGACGACGATCGCGATCGAGCCGGCGAGGAGCGGGAGGCCCACCAGGGCGAACGAGAAGAAGCCGAAGCGGCCGACCCCCGCGTCGTCGGCGTACTCCGACACGATCACGTTCACGGGCGACCCGGTCAGCGCGAGGAGCGAGCCAGCGTGCGCGCCGAACGCGAGCGGCATCAGGAGCTGGGAGGGGGACATCCGGAGACGCGTGGCGGTCACCGCCATCACCGGTAAGAGCGCGGCGACCGCGCCGTTGACGCTGATGAGCGCCGTCAGCACGGCGACTGTGCACATCATCAGGACGACGAGCCGCGTCCGTGAGTCGCCGGCGCCGCTCGTCAGCTGCTGTCCCGCCCACGCGGTCACGCCGGTGGCGTCGAGCGCCTCGCCGACGACGAAGAGCGACGCGATGAAGATCACCGTCGGGTCGCCGAACCCACCGAGCGCCTGGTCGAGGTCGAGCACTCCGGTCGCCCACAGCGACAGCGCGACGCCGAACGCCACGACGCCGATCGGGAACCGGTCCCAGACGAAGACGACCACCGTCCCGCCGAGGATCAGGAACGTGATCGTGGAGTCGCTCAACGCCGCTCACCGACGACGCGCACGGCTCCGCTCAGTCCGTCAACCGGTGTGCACCGGCGAGCCCGGGCCGAGCGGGATCCCGAGGAGGTACCAGGCGACGAAGAACAGGGTCCAGACGACCGTCAGGACGAGGACGTACGGCAGCATCATCGCGACGACGGTGCCGATGCCTGCATCCTTCTTGTACCGCCGCGTGAAGATGACGATGAGCGGGAAGTACGCCATCAGGGGCGTGATCACGTTCGCCGGCGAGTCGCCGACACGGTAGGCGGCGAGCACGGTCTGCGGCGCGATGTCGAGCCGCATGAAGAGGGGGATGAAGATCGGGGCGAGGATGGCCCACTTGGCGATCGCCGCGGGCATGATGAAGTCCACCAGCAGCGTCACGACGACGAACGCGACCAGCAGCCACACCGCCCCGACGTTCGCCTCCTCGAGCCAGTCGCCGAGCTTCACGGCAGCGACCTGCGCCATGTTCGAGTAGTTGAAGTACGCGATGAACTGCGCGATGAGCAGGAAGAGGAACAGGAGGCTCGCGAGGCCCGCCCACGACTTCGTGATCGAGGCGAGCACCTCGTCGCTCGTCCGCATCGTCCCGGCTCCGCGACCGTAGGCCAGACCCGCCGCGAAGAAGATGATCGTGATGATGATGATCAGGCTGTCCATGAACGGCGAGTCGCCGATGATGTCGCCCGTCACCGGGTCGCGCAGAGGTGCGTCGGGAAGGAAGGTGAGGAGACAGATCGGGACGAGCACCGCCAGCGTCGCGAGGAGGGCGAAGCGAAGGCCTCTCGCCTCGGCCTCCGCAGACACCTCGGGACCCTTGTCGGCGTCGAGCGACTCGTCGTCGCTCTCGTCGGCCGGGTCATGCGCCCCGACGCTCCGCTCGACGATGCGCACGGAGACGAAGGTCAAGACGAGGGTGACGAGGATCGTCGACGCGATTCCGAAGTACAGGTTCGCCGCCAGGTCGATCGAGCTATCGGGGTCGACGAGCCCGCTCGCGTCGTTCGTGATCTCCGTCAGGACACCGTCGAGCGGGGTGATCAGGAAGTTGACTCCGAAACCGGCAGCCACCCCCGCGAATGCAGCCGCGATGCCGGCGAGTGGGTTGCGGCCCACGCTCTTGAACGCCGCCGCTCCGAGCGGGATCAACACGAGGTACCCGGCATCCGAGGCGATGCTCGACAGGACGCCGATGAAGATGATGATCGGGGTCAACATGGCCGCCGACGACACGGCCACGAGCTTCCGGATCAGCGCCCCGATCAGGCCTGCGGCCTCGGCGAGGCCCACGCCGATCATCACCACGAGGATGATCGCGACCGCCGCGAAGTTGCGGAAGTTGGCGACGAACGACGTGAAGAGGAAGCGAATCCCGTCGGCGGAGAGGAGGCTCTGGACGGACGCCGTCTCCTCGACGATCGTGTAGTCGCCCTCCTGAACCGACGCGTCCGGGAGACCGCCGGACGGCTGGGTCGAGCCGCCCTGGACGACCTCTTCGACCGGCACCGGCGGCGGCTTCGCGACCTGGTAGGTGACGCTGATGTCCGCCCAGCTGAGCAATGCGGACAGGACGATCACGCCCACGGCAAGCCAGACGAAGAGGATCGCGGGGTCGGGCATCTTGTTCCCGCCGCGCTCGATGGCGCCGAGGATGCGCTCCGCCATCCCCCTCGACGGCTCGGCTGGAGGCGGTGCTGCCATGTCGCTCATGACGGGCTCGCGGTCGAGCGGCCGGAGAACGCGTCGGCGTAGAGCCCGAAGAGCTCGGCCTCGGCGAGAACGGCCTTCTCGAACTCGTCGAGCAGGACGCGCTCGTTGGGAGCGTGGATGTTCGCGAACCCGTCGGTGGTGCCGAAGAGCAGGATCTCCGCATCCGGCGCGGCCTCGCTGAGCGCGCTGACCAGTGGAATCGACCCGCCGGTCGCGACGTAGACCGACTCGGCCCCCCAGGCGCGCGCGAGCGCCACCCGGGCGGCGTCGTACGCCGGCCCGGACGTGTCTGCGAAGAAGCCCTTCCCCGTCGCGGCAGCCTCGACCTCGAGCGCGATCCCGAAGGGGCGCATCGACTCGAGATGTCGCACGAGCGCGGCCTGTGCCTCGGCCGGGTCCTGCGCCGGGTGAATCCGGAGGCTGAGCTTCGCGCGCGCGCTCGGCACCACGGCGTTGACCGACGCGTCGACCGGGAGGACGTCCATCCCCGTGACCGTGATCGCGGGCCCTGACCACAGGCGCTCGCCGAGGCCGCCCGTCCCGACGAAGGGGACGCCGGGCACGATCTCGGCCAGCTCCCGGAACTCCTCGTCGCTGTACGACGCGCCGGTCCACTCCTCCCGGCGCAGGCCGGGGACGACGACGTCGCCGTGCTCGTCGTGGAGCCCGGCGAGGGCGTGGAGGAGCACGTTGAGTGCGTCCGGCGCCGCGCCGCCGAACTGCCCGCTGTGCTTCGGCCCGGCGAGGGTTCGCACCCGCACGATGACCTCGGCCATGCCGCGCAGGCCGACGGTGAGTGTCGGGACGCCGGGGCGAATGCTTCCCATGTCGCCGATCACCATCGCGTCGGCGGCGAACAGGCTCGGGACGGGTCGGGGGGTACGTCGTGAACGCGCTCCCCGTCTCCTCCTGCCCCTCGACGACGACCTTGATCCCGACCGGCGGCCTCCCCTCCCAGGCCCGCAGGGCGCCGACGTGCATGAGGATGTTCGACTTCGAGTCGGCCGCGCCGCGGCCGAAGATCGCCCCGTCGCGCTCGGTCGCCTCGAACGGAGGCGACTCCCACTTCGCCTCGTCGCCGACCGGGACGACGTCGTAGTGCCCGTAGAGGAGGACGGTCGGCGCTCCGTCGGGGGCGGGGATCTCGCCGACGATCACCGGCGCGGTGTCGGGCAGCTCGAGGAGCTCGAGCTCCTCCACACCGGCGTCGCGGAGGAGCTCCGAGACCGCGTCGCGGGCCTCGAGCAGCGCCGGGCGGGTCTCGGGTGGAAACCCGAGCACGGACACCGACGGGATCCCGACGAGCCGCGCCAGGTCCTCCTGGAGGCGCGGCATCGACGACGCGACTCTCGCGGCGAGTGCGTCGTGGTCGACGTTCCCTGTCATGCGCTCCGGAGGGTCGCGGTGCGGCGGCCTGGCCGCCCCGGCCTCGAGCGGGCTCGCCAGGATCGAGCGATCCTCGATCCTCGCCGATGGGCGCAGGCGCTGTCAAACGTGAGCGCTCGGCGGCGGCCCGGTGGGCGGCTTCTGCCGGACGAAGAGCCCGAGCACGGCGCGACGCACCTGGAGCACGATCGGCTCGGACGGGCCCTCCTCGGGCGGGGCCGACCAGGCCGCCGCGAGCTCGGCCCCGAAGAGGAGCGCAGAGGCGTAGAGGTAGACCGAGTAGAGAAAGACGAGGACGGCGGTGATCGAGCCGTAGATCACCGAGAGCCCGGCGACCTTGTCGTAGACGAAGGCCGACGCGGCGGAGATGGCGAGGAGCAGGAGGCCCGTCACGACGCCCCCGGCGACCGCGTCGCCGAAGCCAAGGCGCCGCGCGGGGACGAAGCGATAGAGCAGCATCACGACGACCGTCGCGACGACGAGCGGGATCGCGATGCGGACCACCTCCGGCAGGAGCCCGCCCTCGAGACCGACCGCCTCGGCCGCGCCGCCCACCAGCCGGGTGACGACCTGGGCGAGGATCGCGAGCACGACGACCGCGATCAGGAGGACCCCCGCACCTGCGACGAGGATGAGGTCGACGAGCTTCGCACGCGCGGCCGGGCGACGCCCGAGCGGGTCGACCCGAAGGGCTGCCTCGAGACCCGTCCGGACGGCGCCCATCATCCCCGAGGAGCCCCAGAAGAAGAGGACGAGCGAGATGAGGCCGACGGCGCTCGTCGGGCTCGCGAGGCGCGTGATCGCGTCCTCGATGTTCGTCGTCCCCTCCTCCGTGAACGGGAGGTGGCTCACGATCTCGTCGACGACCTGGTCGCGACGCGCGTCGTCCTGGAGCACGACACCCACGATGGTCACGAGAACGATCGTCAGCGGCACGAGTGAGAACAGGACGCGATACGCGATGCCGGCAGCGTGCTGCGAGAGGCGGTCGCGGAAGTAGCCGTCGATCGCCATGGGCACGGCCCGCACGAGGTTCTGGACGATCCCCAGGGGCCACCGCGCCACGCGAACCCCGAAGGACCGCTCCTCGGGGGCGGGTGCCTCGGCCATCCCGGCGGAGTGTAGGCCGCCCTCCGCGCGGCAACGCGGCGAATCCCGCCGTGCAGCCTCGTAGGCTTGCGCGGTGCGCGCCGGCCCCGCATCGACGAGGCACCTGCCCGCGAGGGTCTTCGCCTCCTCCCGCGGCCGTCGCCGCTACCGCCGCGCGACCGACGTCTTCCTGCTGGTCCCGTCGCTCCTCGGGCTCGGGGTCCTCGTCGCCGTCTTCCCCCCTTCGGCCTTCGAGCGCTCGCTCGTCCGGATGCTCGCGAGCCTGCCGGACTGGCTCGAGCCCGTCTGGGCGATCCTCTACGACAGCCTCGCCCTGCTCGCGGTCGCGCTCGTTCTCCTGGCGCTCGTGGGCCGTCGCCCCGCCGTCCTGCTCCAGGCGCTCGCATCGGTCGTCCTGGCCGCCGCGGTCACGGTCGGCTCGGCGCGGCTCGCGGCGGGCCGCTGGCCCGAGCTCGACGATCTCGTGCGGCTCCACGTCGACGCCTCGACGTTTCCCGTCCTCCGCGTCGCGCTCGCCGCGACGGTCGTCCTCGCCGTCGTCCCCCACCTCGTCCGCCCGCTCCAGCGGCTCGTCCGCTGGATGCTCGTGCTCGGCCTCCTCGGCGCGATCCTCGTCGAAGCCGCGGCGCCGAGCGGGACGGTCGCCGCGCTGCTCGTCTCGGTCGTCGCGGCGACCATCGTCCGGCTCGCCTCCGGCACGTCGGCCGGGCACCCCGAGACCGACGACGTGATCGCGACGCTCCACGAGCTCGGGATCGAGGTCGTCCGCCTCGAGCCCGCCGACCGGCAGCCGGCCGGCGTCTTCGTCGCGCGGGGGGCGGACGCCCGCGGCGAGCCGCTCCTCGTCAAGGTCTACGGTCGCGACGCCTACGACACGCAGCTCCTCGAGACGGCCTGGCGGACGGCCTTCTACGCGGACGACGGCCCTCGTCTGCGCCGCAGCCGGATCGAGGCGGTGGAGCACGAGGCGCTGGTCACGCTCCTCGCCGGGAGGGCCGGGGTGCCGACGCGCGAGGTCCTCGTCGCGGCGGAGTCGTCAACCGGTGACGCGGTCCTCGTCGCCCACGACCCGTCCCGCCCTGTCGTCGCGCGCGGGGGAGGCGAGACGATCGACGACGCGCTCCTCGCCGGGGCGTGGCGGGCGATCGACTCGCTCGGAGGCGCCGGCATCGCGCATCACCGGATCGAGCCGGACGCGCTCGCGGTGTTCGGCGCCGACGTGGGGCTCGTCGACTTCGACCGCGCCACGATCGCGGCGCGACCCGAGCATCTCCTCGTCGACCGCGCTCAGCTCCACGCCACGCTCGCCGCCCTCGCGGGCATCGACCGGGCGATCGACGCGCTCACCCGCGCCGTCGGGCAGGACGGCCTCGCCGCGCTCCTCCCCTACCTCCAGCCTGCCGGTTTCGGCCCCGGGCTCGCCCGGGCGCTGCGCGCAGCGGAGATCGACGTGGACGACCTGCGGGACAGGACAGCCGCGGCGGCGGGCGTCGAGGCACCGACGCTCGTCAGGCTCCGTCGCGTCACCTGGGGCAGCGTCCTGCAGGTCGCGCTCCTGGCGCTCGCCGTCTCGGCGGTGATCGGTGGTCTCAGCGGCCTCGACTACGACGACCTCGCCTCCGTCGTGCGAGACGCGTCGTGGGGGTGGATCGCGGCCGGCTTCGTCCTCGCGCAGACGCCGCGGCTCACGCAGTCGCTGTCGACGCTCGGCTCGGTGCCGGCCCGCATCCCGTTCCTCCCGGTGTACGCGATGCAGCTCGCGACCGGCTACCTGAACCTCGCCCTGCCCTCCAACCTCGCCCGCATGGCGATCAACATCCGCTTCTTCCAGCGCCACGGCGTGCCCCCCGCGACGGCGGTGACCGCGGGCATGATCGACTCGTTCGTCTCGACGGTCATGCAGGCGATCCTGCTCGCCGCGCTCCTCCTCTTCTCCGAGGCGAGCCTCGATCTCGGCCTCGACACGCCGTCCGGGCCGCCGACCCGCGCGCTCCTCGCAGTCGTCGCGATCGGGGTCGGGCTTGTCGCCGTGGTCGTGCTCGTGCGTCGGCTCCGCCGCGCGATCTCCGAGCGGGTGCGCCGCTGGTGGCCGGACGTCCGGGAGACGCTCGCCGCCCTCCGGGCGGGCAACAAGCTCGGCCTGCTGCTCGGCGGCAGCCTCGCGACGGAGCTGCTCTTCGCCGTCTCGCTCGGGATCTTCGCGAACGCGTTCGGCTACGACATCTCGCTCGCCGACCTGCTCCTCATCAACATCTCGGTCTCGCTCCTCGCGACGTTCGTCCCGGTCCCCGGCGGGATCGGCGTGACCGAGTTCGGCCTCACGGTCGGCCTGACGGCGGCGGGGATGCAGGAGGAGGCGGCGCTCGCGGCCGTCGTCCTCTATCGCCTCGCGACCTTCTACGTCCCGCCCGTGTGGGGCTTCTTCGCGATGCGCTGGCTGCAGCGCAACGCCCACCTCTGAGCGAGCAGGACGCTCAGCCGGCCGCGCTCGAGGCGAACAGGTCGAGGCCGAGCCGTCGCGAGAGGAAGCGGGCGGCGAGCTGCCCGCGGACGCTGTTGCCGGCCGCGTCGAGCGGGGGCGAGAACGTGCCGAGGCCGCCCTTCCCCGGCGAGACCGTGACCATCCCGCCGCCGATGCCGCTCTTGCCCGGGAGGCCGATGTCGTACAGCCAGTCGCCCGACGCCTCGTAGAGCCCCGCCGTCGTCATCACCGCGAGCGCGTGGCGGCAGGTGTCCGCCGCCACGACCCGCTCGCCGGTCACCGGGTTGACGCCGCCGTCGGCGAGCGTCGCCCCCATCACCGCGAGGTCGCGCGCGGTGACGCTCAGGCAGCTCTGCCGCGTGTAGACGTCGAGCGCGTCGACCGGGTCGCAGCCGAGAGCGCCGCGCTCCCCGAGCGCCGCCGCGAGGGCGCGGTTCCGGTGGTTCGTCGCGGACGCCGACGCGAATACCTCCTCGTCGAGCTCGAGCGCCCGGCCGGCGAACCGGGAGAGTCCGGCGCGGAGGCCGTCCCACCGCTCGTCGGCGGCGTCGCCGGGGAGGTGGCTGACCGTCGCGATCGCGCCCGGGTTGACCATCGGGTTCGTCCGCCCCTGCTCCGCGCGCTCGACCGCCTCGAGGGAGTTGAACGGGAGACCGGTGGCGTTGACGCCGACGCGCCGCTGGATCTCGTCGGGACCGAGCGCGTCGCACACGAGCGCGAACGTGAACGGCTTGGCGACGCTCATGATCGTGAACCCGACGTCGGCGTCGCCGACCAGGTGGATCCGTCCGTCGACCGCCGCCACGCAGACCCCGTACAGCTCGGGCGACGCGCGTGCGAGCGCCGGGTAGACGTCCGAGACCGAGCCGGCCTCGACGTCGCGATACCGCCGGTGGGCCTCGTCCACGAGTGCGACGACGTCCCCGCCCGGGGGCAGGCTGCCCGTCGAGACGTAGGGGGGCTCCTCGTCGGTGTGCGCGCTCGTGCTCGTCGTCGTCGCCTCCGCGCGAGGTATACCGCGCCCGTTCCGAGGTGATCGACCGGCGGCGGCCGCGACGGGGAGGGCTCCGTCGCGCCGCCGCCAGTTCTCGCGGCGGGCCTACGAGCGGCTGACACCCATCGTCATGCGCGCGACATAGCCGCTGCCGTTCTTCGCGATCTTCAGCACCGACTTCGATCCCCCGTTCCGGAAGATCGAGTCCGTGGCGTTCCGTGTGTCGCGGCCCGGGCGCGAGCGGTACGGCGCACGCTTGTAGACCGCGTCGGTGAGCGCCTCCGGGAAGAACAGCTGCCCGGTGTGGAGGACGTTGCCACCGAGGGACACCTGGACGTGGATGTGCACGGTCCGCCCCGAGTACCAGCCGGGGTAGACGGTCACGAATGTCGCCAGGCCGCTCTTGTTCGTCCGCTGGATGCCCCGCATGAACGTCTTGCCGTCCGTCCCCTCCTGGGCGAAGCCCGAGTACGTCCCGCCGGCATCGCAGTGCCAGATGTCGACGAGCGCGCCGTTGATCGGCTTGCAGGTGGAGACGTCGACGACGGTGGTCGCGAGGTCGAGCCTGGTACCCGGCCGCCCCTCGCGGATGTCGCGGCGCACCTTGTCGCCGTCCAGGTAGTACGGCCCCTCGGTCATCTCCGGCGTGAGCACGCAGGTCACGAGGCCGGACGCGACCGCCGCGGGCCCCGACGAGGCGGCCTCGGCCTCCTGGCCGTCGAGCGCGGCGAGGACCCCGCCCGCGCCGAGCGCGGCGGCGGCGAGGCCGCCGAGACCGAGGAGCGAGTCGCGGCGCGTGAGCCTCGCCTCGTCCCTCTCGTGTGCATCGTCCGTCATGCTCGTCCCTCCTCTCACGAAGGCCGGGTGCCCAGGGTGACCGTCACGCTGTGCTTCTCGCCGTTCCGGAGATAGTCCACGATGACGCGGTCTCCCGGCTTGTGCGAGTCGATCGCGGTCTGCAGCTCGGCCGGTGACGAGATCGCCTGGCCGTCGACCGCGGTGACGACGTCGCCGACCTCGAGCCCGGCCGCGGCGGCGGGGGTGTCGGTGCGCACCTCTTCGAGCGTTGCGCCCGCCGTTCCCGTCGACTGGCCGACGGAGACTCCGAGGTACGCGTGCTGGACGCTGCCGTCCTCGACGATCTGCGCGACGATCGACTTCACCGTGTTCGACGGGATCGCGAACCCGACGCCGTCGTTCCCGCCCGACTCGCTCTCGATCTGCGCGTTGACGCCGATCACCTTTCCGGAGAGGTCGAGCAGCGGGCCGCCGGAGTTCCCGTGGTTGATCGCGGCGTCCGTCTGGATCGAGCCGTTGATCGTGTAGCCGTTCGGCGCGCTCATCGAGCGTCCGAGCGCGCTGACGATGCCCGTCGTGACGCTGTTCTCGAGCCCGAACGGGCTGCCGATGGCGACGACGACGTCCCCCACCGCCACCTGCGTCGAGTCGGCGAACTCGAGCGGGTGCAGCGCCGACGACGGCGCGTCGACGTCGAGAACCGCGAGGTCGGTCGAGGCGTCGACGCCGACGACGGTGGCGTCGTAGGTCTTGCCGTCCGCGAACCGGACCTTGGCGGTGTCGGCGCCCTCGACGACGTGGGCGTTCGTGACCACGTGACCGGCGTCGTCGACGACGAAGCCCGAGCCCTGCGCCTGGGACGAGCCCGATCCCGTCGGGCCCTCCGCCTGCGGCTGGGTGGTCACCGTGATCTCGACGACGGACGCGTTCGCCCGCTCGTAGACCTGGCCGATCGTCAGGGCGCCGTCCTTCACGGTCTGCGCGCTCGCGCCGGTCGAGGAGCGCACGATCGTGGTCGTGCCGTTGTCGTCGAGCGCCGCATACGTGGCGGCGCCGGTGCCGGCGGCGATGACAAGGGCCGCGGCGCCGGCGGAGATCTTCGTGATCGAGCGGTTCATCGGAGTCCTTTCGGAAGGTGTCAGGGTCAATGGCACCACGCCGCTCTGGGCCGGCTCTGAGAGCCGCCTGTGAATCGGCTGTGAAGGCCGCCGCACCTCACGCCGCGATCGCGCCGCGGGCGGCGACGCCGCCGACGACGACGACGTGCCGGACGCGCGTCGCGCATCGTTGCCGGACGCGCTCGACGAGGTCGAGCGCGAGCCGCCCGACTGCGCCTCCGGTGCAGTCGCGACGAGGACCTCGTCCGCGTCGAACATCTGCAGCGCATCCTCGATCGCGAGCAACGGGTCGTCGTCGCCGACGACGCCCTCGGCGCGTATGCCGCGGGCGGCAAGGACCGCCAGGTACCCGCGCAGGCGTTGCTCGGCGGCCCGGCGAGGCCGGTCGTCCGAGGTCCACCGCTCGAGCCGACCGCAGAGCGCGGGCGCGACGACGAGCACCTCGAGCCTGCGACCGTCCGGACGGCGGGCGACGACCTCCCGGACCGGCTCGGTGCCGGCTGCGAGCGTCTCGTTCGCGACGACGAGCAGGCGGTAGGGGTGGCGGGGATCCTCGATCGGGGTGGGGTCGTGCATGGCGGCTCCTTTCGGGACGGCGGTCCGTCGGCGGGTCATGCACCGAGCGTGCTCCGGCCCGCTGGGAACGGCCTGTGCGCCGGCTGTGGCCGTTCGGTGAAGTCGTCAGGCGGCGGCGTCGGCGGCGAGCGGGAGGGCGATCGTGAACGTCGTCCCCTCGCCGGGCACGGACGAAACCGAGGCGGAGCCGCCGTGCGCCTCGGCGACCGCTGCGACGATCGCAAGCCCGAGGCCGACGCCGCCGCTCGCCCGCGCTCGCGAGGGATCGGCGCGGTAGAAGCGCTCGAAGACGTGCTGTAGATGCTCCTCGTCGAGGCCTGGACCGGAGTCCGCCACGGCGATCTCCGCCGAGCCGTTCCGCCGCGTCACGGAGACCGAAGCAGGCGTCCCGGGCGGTGTGTGGGCGCGGACGTTCGCGAGCAGGTTGTCGACGATCTGGCGGAGGCGCACGCGGTCGCCGACGACGACCGCGCTTTCGGCGTGGAGCTCGATCGCGCCGTTCCGGGTCGACGGTCTGCGCGGTCTCGACCGCCTCGCCGACGACCTCGTCGAGCCGAACGGGCTCGCACTCGAGCGGCCGGCCGTCGTCGAGGCGCGCGAGGAGCAGGAGATCCTCGACGAGGACGCTCATGCGCTCCGACTCCCGGCTGATTCCCCTCATCGAGCGCTCGAGGTCGTCGGGCCGCTCGGCCGCGCCCCGGTCGTAGAGCTCCGCGTACGCCCTGACCGCCGAGAGCGGTGTCCGTAGCTCGTGCGAGGCGTCGGCGACGAAGCGTCGAAGCTTGCGCTCCGACGCCTCCTGCGCGCGGAAGGACGCCTCGATCCGGGCGAGCATGACGTTCAGCGCGAGGCCGAGGCGGCCCACCTCCGTTCGCTCGTCCGCGTGCTCCACCCTGCGGGAGAGGTCGCCGGCCGCGATCGCGGATGCGGTGCCGCCGATCTCCTCGAGCGGGCGCAGGCCCAGCCGGACGAGCCACAGGCCGAGCGCGATGATCGCACCGAGCACGACGGCGGTCACGACGAGCTCGATCAGGAGCAGCCGGTCGAGCGTCGAACTCGACGTCCGAGAGCGAGGTGGCGAGGACGAGCATCGCACGGTCGTCCTCCGCGATCGACGCGCGCACGCGGTACTCACCGCCGCCCTCCTCGCCCGGAACCGTGAAGTAGCTGCACCGCCTCGCCATCCCTGGTCTGCCCCGCCGGCGGCGTCACCGTGTCGGGCATCGCCGGCGACGGCACGCTCTCGCCGGGGAGCGTCGCGCCGGGAAGGGTGGCGATCACGCGTCGCCCCGTCGAGCGAACGCACCTGCACGAACGTCCCGGGAGGCGCAAACCGGATCCCGCCGCCGGGGCCGGGGCGGCGCAGGGTATGGGCCGTCTCGTCGAGCGTGCTGTCGGTGCGGTCGAGCAGGAACGAGCGCAGCGACGAGTACGTCGCGACGTCGGCGACGAGGAGCCCGACAGCCGCGAGCGCGACGACCGCCAGCAGGAGCCGCGCACGCAGCGACAGGCGCTTGCCCACGGCTACGACGCTTCGAGCATGTAGCCCGCCTGGCGGACCGTCTTGATGAGCGGCGGCCCGGCGGCGTCGAGCTTGCGGCGCAGGTAGCTCACGTACGTCTCGACGACGTTCGAGTTGCCGCGGAAGTCGTATCGCCAGACGTTCTGCAGGATCTGCCCCTTCGAGAGCACCCGCCGCGGGTTGAGCAGGAAGAAGCGCAGGAGCGCGAACTCGGTCGCCGTCAGCTGGAGCTGCGTGTCGCCGCGGAAGACCTCGTGACGACTCTCGTCAAGCGTCAGGTCGTCGTAGCGGAGCACGTCACCGGGCAGGTCGCCTGCGGTTCGCCGGAGGATCGCCTGCACGCGCGCGACGACCTCGGCGAGGCTGAAGGGCTTCGTCACGTAGTCGTCGCCACCGGCGCGAAGCGCCTCGACCTTGTGCTCGACCGCGTCCTTCGCGGTGAGGAAGAGAATCGCGTTTCGGTGCCCGCGCTCGCGAAGGCGGCGGCCCACCTCGATGCCGTCCACGTCGGGGAGCATCCAGTCGAGCACGATCAGGTCGGGATCGAAGCGCGCGACCGTCGCGAGCGCCTCGCGGCCGGTCGCCGCCTCCTCGACGTCGAACCCCTCGTAGCGGAGGGCGGTCGCAACCGCGTCGACGATCGAGCTCTCGTCGTCCACGACGAGGATCTTCCCCCCGCCGATCGCCTGCTCCCGGAGGCCGCTCACACGCACACCGTGCCGACGTCTCCTGTGAACCGCCTGAGAGCGATGTCGAGCGACCTGTGAATCACCTGAGAATCGTACGCTCGGGCGGCGAGACGGTCGCGAGCCCGCTCGACGGGCTCCTCGTCGGGCTCCTCGAGCGCGCGCACGCGCGAGGGCCCGCCCCGAGGTCGGGGCGGGCCCTCGAGTCCGTCGCGTCGACTCGCCGCTCAGCGGGTCTCGACGCCGACGACCGCAAACGACGCGTCGACGTACACGGTGACGGGCGTTCCGTCGGCCTTCGTCATGTGCGCCTCGTACTTCGCGTGACCGTCGGCGTCGGTCTCGACTCGGACCACGGTGCCGCCGGGGACCTTCGCCTCGGCGGCGGCCGTCACCTTGGCGGCCGTATCGCCTTCGAGCAGCGTCTCGTCGCTCCGCTGGCCGCCCCACGGCGCGCCTCCGGGCGGCCCGGATCCCTGCGGAGCCGCGGGTTGGGTCGCGGCGACTCCCGCCGCCGCCCCCGATCCCGACCCCGAGCCGCCGCTCGCTGCGCTCGCGATGCCGTAGCTCCCGGCGGCCAGTCCCACGGCGATCGCCCCTACGACGATCACCTTCTCGACGCGCATCCTGCTGGTCGTGCTGCCCATCTCGCTCGACTCCTTTCGTCGATTGGCGCCCGCTGCGGGCGTCGTTCGACTGTCGCAACCGGGGCTGGGAACGCCCTGTGCGTCTCCGCAGACGCTCGTGTGAGCGCGGAGACCGGCGGCTGGGACGACGAGCCCCTACGATCGGACTGGTGGAAGGAGCTGGGGGGACGACTGCGGATGTCCGGTGGATCGGCCATTCGACGGTTCTGATCTCGCTCGACGGCGTTCGCCTGCTCACCGATCCGCTCCTCCGCGTGCGCGTCGCCCACCTCCGACGCCGCGTGCCGATCGACCGCGAGGCGCTCCGCGGGGTCGATGCCGTACTCATCTCCCACGCGCATCACGACCACCTCGACCTCGGGTCGCTCCAGCGGATCGGGCGGACGACGCCGCTCGTCGTGCCGCGCGGGCTCGGCTCGCTCCTCCGCAGGCAGGGCTTCCGCGACGTCCACGAGCTCGCGGTCGGAGAGAGCCTCGAGATCGGCGCCGCGCGCGTCGAGGCGACGTTCGCCGCCCACGACGGGTCGCGTCCGCCCTACCCCGCACGCGCTCCCGCCGTCGGCTACGCCGTGCTCGGCTCCCGCCGGATCTACTTCGCCGGCGACACGGACCTCTTCCCCGAGATGGACGGGCTCGTCCCTGACCTCGACCTCGCCCTGATCCCGATCTGGGGCTGGGGCCCGAGCCTCGGCCGCGGGTGCGCACCTCGACCCGGACGGCGCCGCCGAGGCGGTCGCACGACTGCGCCCGAAGATCGCCGTCCCGATCCACTGGGGGACGTACGCCCCCCTGTACATGGGGCTTCGCACCGTGCCGAAGTACCTCGCCGAGCCGCAGGTCGCGTTCAGCGCCGCAGCCGCGCTGCGGGCGCCCGACGTCGCGGTGCGGGTGCTCTCGCCCGGGCGAGGCGCTCGCGCTCTGAGCTACGTCGCCGCCGGCGGGAGGAGCGCGACCCTTCGCCGCCACGTACTCGTCCTCGGTGAGGAGGCCGTCCGACCGGAGCCTCGCGAGCCGCTCGAGCTCCTCGACCTGAGTCGGCGCGGTTGCGGACGCGGGCTTCCGCCACGGCATCGCCGGGCCCTCGTGGGGCGGCGCGGGGCCCTCCGCCTCGTACTCGCCCACGATCTGGCGTCGGGCGACCTCGAACCCGACGGCGCCGAGGACGACGAGGATCGCCGTCGTCACGAACCGGTGCAACGGGAGCGCCCAGACGACGATCAGCAGCACCGCTGCGTACACCGCCCACGCGATGCCGGCGTTCGCGAGCCATGGGCCGAGCCACCGGCGCGCGCCCACGGCACGTCGGCCCTCGCCTGTGAGCCAGGCACCGAGCGTCCCGATGACGCCGATGAAGACCACGACCCACGCAGCCTCGGCGAGCCCGTCCGAGAGGATCGTCCAGAACGCGCTGACCGCGGGACGCACCGAGTCGGACGACGTGAGATGGTCGACGAGGTACGAGCCGGCGACCCGGCGGATGACGAGCAGCGCGACACCCGCGACGACGAGCCCGATCGCGATCGCGCGCACCTCCTTGCGCCGCCTGCCCGGGACGAGCCAGAGCGCAGCCGCAAAGGCGAGGAGCATCGGGATCCAGATCCAGTCCGCGACCGTCTTGAGGAGCTGCGTGACGCTCTGTGCGGTGTCGAGCTCGTCCGACTGCAGGATCGTGATGCGCCCTGCGTCCGGTGGCAACTGGGTGGAGACGTCCCCCAGGAAGCCGAATCGATCCCCCAGCTGGACGACAAGCGGGTGGAGGTCGAGCACCACGTCGCCGTTGGTCGTGGAGAGGCGCGTCGTATCGCCCTCGAGCACCTTGACGACCTGGCTCTGCGCGAGAGACGCCGCTGTGATGAAGAGCGTCTGGACGCGGGGCCGCCCGAGCAGCTCCGTCGCGGCCCGGTCGATCACCTCCTGCCCGAGACCCGCGATCGGCGCGGCCAGAGACTGGAGGTTCGGCGGCAGCTTCTGCTGGAGCTGGGCCGAGACGTCGACGTTCGCGTACAGCTGGTCGACCATCGCCTGCGCGACCTGATCCTGGATCGCCGGATGCGCGATCAGCTCCTCCGAGGTGGTACGAAACGTTTCGGGATCGAGCGCCTCCCGCTTGACCCAGTTCGAGAGCAGGCTGACGGCGACGAACACGACGCCGAGGACGACGAGCGTCCTCGCGGCGATGCGGCGGCCCCGCGACGGGCCCGGGGACGAAGTGTCGGGAGTCGTCGTCATGCGGTCACCTCGGTGGTCGTGTGGGGTGCTGGAGAATCGTCCGCGCCGCCGTTCAGCTCCGCACGCCACTCTCGCAGGAGCGTGTTGACCGCCTCCGCACCGACGACCGGCTCGTCGGGCATGCGGAGTCGGGCGGGATGGAGGATGAACGGCTCGGTCTGGGGGCCGCCCAGGCCGCCGTGGAACGAGATCAGCTCCTCGAACGCGCAGCCCTCGTCGAGCTGCGGGTCGTAGAACGAGCCGACCATCAGGTCCGCGACGTTCGAGAAGCCGTCCGTCCGTAGCAGATGCCGTGCCGCGTTCGGCGAGAACCCGGCGAGCGGGTCGTCCCCCTCGACCCGATTCTCGGCCAGGTACCGCGTGCCGCGAGGGCCGATTGCGAGTGGCCCGCGGTCGTCCGAGCGGACGAGGAGCCAGCCGACGTGCGGATGCGCGGCGAGCGCCGGGATGAGCCTCGGGTGCCGTGCGTCGATCTCCTCGCGCGTCATCCGGCGCGGCTCGTCCATCAGGTAGACGAGGCCGAGGTTGCCCGAGGCGAGCACGACGACGTCCTCACCGGACACGTCGTTCTTGGCGCGCTTCTTCTCGTCCGGAGGGCGCCCGGTCGCCTCGCCGAACGCGGTGCCGACGGCGCGGTCGTGCTCGTCACCGCCGACGAGCGACGTGACGTCGGCCGCTTCGAGCGACCGGGTGACGAGGTCGTCGAGCCCGTAGCCGTTTCGCTGCTTGAAGGTTGCGCCCTGCGTCTGGCCGTGGTCGGAGAGGACGACGATCTCGTACGGGCGGGGTGCGTAGCGGCGCGCACGGGCGATGCGGCCGAACTGGTGGTCGAGCTTGCGCAGCGCCTCGAGAGTGTCGGCGCGCTCCAGCCCGGAGTGATGGGCGACCTCGTCGTAGCTCGAGAACGTCGCGTAGACCGCGGGCCGCCCGCTCATCATGTCCGTCAGCACCGACTGCACGATCAGGTCGCGCACGACGACGCACATCGCCGCGCGCATGAAGGGGTAGACGCCGCCGCGGTGCCCGCGCGGCTTCACGTCGCGGCGACTCGCACGGAGCGCGGACGTCCACTCGAGCAGCACCTCCCAGACGAACAGCACGAGCACCCGCATGACGTTGAAGCCGTTGGCGAAGAACGTGCGGTAGCCCGGGTTGGCCCGCTTCTCGGCCTCGATCCGGCTGACGGTGAGGATCACCTCGTCGGCCTGGCCGGAGAGCAGGTTGCCTCGGCTCGCGCCACCGTCGAGCAGCAGCCCCTTGTCGGTCGCGTGGCGGCGCTCGAGCTCGGCGCAGTCGGCCGGCGCGGAGCACGCCATGACCCGCGCGTTCTCCTTCTCCACCCACCGGAACGCGGGAATGTCGACGTTCGACCCGAGGAGGATGCCGGCCTGGCTGGCACCTGTCTGGGACGAAAGGTCGGTCTCCCAGCCGCTCAGCGCGTACCCGTCGTCGGTCAGCCAGCTGGCCATCTGCGGCGCGTTGCCGTCCCGCATCGCGCGGCGCAGGACGGGGAGGGCGAGGCCGTCGATCTCGAGGAACACGACGCCCGGCGCATCGGTACGCACCGGCGTCCCGGTGCGGCGCGCGATGCGCTGGACGACGCGGAACGAGAACTCGCTGTCGTCGTCGACCCCGGCGACGACCTCGAGCACGAGCGTCACCGCCGAAGCGAGGAACGCCACGAGCAGCGCCCACCAGAACCCGTCGATGCTCATCCGCCCGTCCGTCAGGCTGTCCGCCGCAAGGAGCATGAGCGCGTCGAGCACGAGGATCGAGAGGAACCCGAAGACGAGCGTCAGCGGAAGCCGGATCGCGGCGATGATCGGCGGCAGGATCGCGTTGAGCGCGGCGATCACCGCGGCGACGAGGAGCGCGGCCCAGAACCCGTTGACGTGCGCGCCGGGGACGATCCATGCCGCGACGAGCAGCCCGAGCGCGGAGATCAGCCACGTCCGCACCATGTGCACCGGCCTGAAGCGCAGGCGCTCCTCCCGCCAGGTGGTCTCCGGCGCGGCCTGGACGGCGGGCTCGTCGGTCATCGGTGCGCTCCGGCGGGGCGGCTCATGCCGACAGCATGTTCAAGGCGCGGGCGTCGCACGTCAATCCGATGGCCGTTCACCCGGGTGAACGATCCCGCATCGCACCCATCGGATGCGCCGGCGCGCGTGCTCGAATGGAGTGACGCCCGCTGCCCGGTCGGGCGATCATCCTGCAGGGAACGACCGAAGACCGAGGAGGCACCCGAGATCGTCGTAGCCGGCTACCCGTTTCTCGACGTCGTGTGGACGACCGTCCTCGTCGTCGCGTTCGTCGTGTTCGTCTGGATGGTGGTCTCCGCCCTCGGCGACGTGTATCGCCGTGACGACATCGGCGGCGCGAAGAAGGCCGGTTGGACGCTGCTCGTCGTCTGCGTGCCGCTCGTCGGCGTGTTCGCCTATCTCATCGCGAGCGGGGACGGCATGGCGCGAAGGAGCGCCGAGCGTCGGTGACCCGCGAGCGACGCCCGCCGGTGTGGAACGTGGCGCGTCGGCCGACTGCAAGCGGGCGCGATGACGGCCCCCGGTCGACCCTCCCCCGCGCCCGCCGCGTGTCGGTGTCAGGCGCCGTCCCCGGCCTCGCCGCCGTCGCCCTCGATCGCGTCGAGCCCCTTGCCGCGGCTCGCCTTCATGTCCGCTGCCCGCCCCTTCGCGTCGACGTAGGAGTCCTTGACGAGCTTCGAGCCGCCGCTCCAGCCGAAGACGACGCAGATCAGCACCACGGCGAAGGCGACGTTGAACGCGGTCGTGATCAGCTGCTGCCCGACCGAGTAGGCGGTGGCGGTGGTGGCGTTCGTGTAGCTGTCGAGCGCGAACGTGTTGAACGCCTGGTTCACGCCGACGCCTCCGGGCGTGAAGGAAAGGAGATTCGCGAGCTGGTTGGACCCGAGCACGCTCATCACCGAGCCGAACGTCACCGGGATCGAGTAGGCGGCGAGGAACACGATGATCACGAGCACCTTGGCGACGTACCCGCCCATCTGGGGGAGCAGGACGAGCTTCACGTACGCACCGAAGTCGCCGAGGATCGCCGCGCCCTTCTTCGCCTTCTCCCACATGCCCTTGACCCAGCGCCAGAAGATGCGCAGCAGGAGCACCACGAGGAAGAGCCCACCGCCGATGATCCCGAGCACGAGCACGGGATGGTTCGTGATCGCGTCGCGCTCGTCGCCGAACCGGAAGTCGAACGAGCCTGCGACCTGGCTGAAGAGGTAGACGTAGATCAGCGTCCCGATCACGAAGTAGAAGATCTTCTGGACGACGTACCCGGCCAGGATTCCCGGGAACGTCGAGCCCCGGACGACCGCCAGATACATGACGAGGGTCACGAACGTCCCGATGTTCGCGGGCAGGAAGTTGTTGAGGGCGACGCCCGCTGCGTACGCGGCCAGCACCGGCATGTACGTCACGCCTCCCGGGTACGCGTAGCGGAGGATCCCGTACCAGCCGAGCGCAGTGAGCGTCGTCTGGAGCGCCTGGAACAGGCACCCGAGGACGATGTAGACGAACGAGATGCTCGAGACCGTGTCCCACAGCTCGGTGAGCCAGCCCCACACGTCGACGCCGGCGAGATGCAGAACGGCGAGCAGCACGACGAGGCCGACGATCCAGGCGACGATCTTGACGATCACGGCGCCGCTTGGACGGTTGCTCGAGCGGGATCGCTGCCTCGGACATCGGACGGGAGCCTAAACCGCTCGCCGGACCCGTTCGCGATGCCGCGGACGTTCCACCCGGGTGAACGGCAGCCGCGCGCTCGCCGAGGGCCGCGTCACAGCGCGGGCGAGAGCTCCGCGCCCGGGCTCCCCTGCGACGTCGTCTCCCGCCCCTTCTCGCGGGCGGAGGAGATGACCACCGCGCCGAACAGGGCCAGACCGAGCGACGCGCTCGCGACCACCGCGTGCCACGGCGGGTTCCGGTCGAGCCGCTCCTGGAGGACGAGCGCACCGAGAAGAACGCTGATCACGGGGTTCGCGACCGACACGGTCGCCACCGACGGGACGAGCTTGCCGGTCGAGAGCGAGAGCTGCTGGAAGAGGAACCCGATCACGCCCGCGGCCGCCCAGATCCAGAACTCCCAGCTCGCGACCACGTCGACGAGGCCGTCGGTGTGCAGGTTCTCGACGACGGGCTTCATCAGGGTCGCCGAGAGCCCGTAGAGCATCCCCGCGACCGTCCCGAGCACCGCGGCGCGCGTCGAGAGGTTGCCGCGGTTCGCGAAGAGGAGCAGGGCGACACAGGCAAGGCCGATCAGGACGACCGCGATCGCCCAGTCCGCGTTCGGCGCGTCCTCGATCCCGGCCGCGGGATCGCCGAACGAGGCGAACCCTACGAGGCCGACGACGATGATCGCCGCCCCGAGGATCTCGCGCCGCCCGACCGTCTGGTGCGTCAGGAAGTACCCGAGCGGGAGAGCCCAGATCACCGTCGTGACGAGGAGCGGCTGGATGATCGAGACCCGCCCGCGGTCGAGCGCCGCCGCCTGGAGAACGACCCCGACGATCTGGGCGGCGAGCCCGAGCAGCCAGACCCACTGGCCGAGGAGCACGAGGAAGCTCGTCGGATGCCGGAAGGAGACGCCGCTGAGGCTCAGCGCCGCCTTCTGCCAGAGCGTCGCGGCGAGCGCGAAGCACACCGCGGCCGACAGCGCGAGGAGGGCGGCGACGTCGTCCACGGGCGCCAACTATAGGACGGTGGTTCACGCGGGTGAAGCGCAGGCGCGCCGTTGCCGCCCATCCCGCCGTGCGCAAGAGCGGCAAGGGCCGGTGAGCCGTTTCGCGCCGCCCGCGAGGGTGTGGCCTACCCCGTCGACGATCGCGATCACGTCCGCCGTCTTCCTGCAGTGCTTTCCGGCGGTCGCGAGCCCAGCACGGGAATCGGGCTGATCTGGGCGCCGGCGCCGTGCGTGCCGCACCAGCCGCGCCCTCCTCGTCCCGGCGGTGCCCGAGCGCTTGCAGGGGCGACCGTTGGAGCGGGTGAGCCCGGAGCAGCGGTAGGACGCTGCCTCTGAACACAAAGAGAGGAGCGGTGAAGTGCGACGGAGCGCGCCTTCCCGATGGCAGCTGCCTACGGGTGGGCCGCGGAGCCGGGTGCGGAGGGGAGCCGGGCTGAGACGACCCAGGAGACGACGACGGCGACGATCACGAGCGGCATCAGGGTCAGGCCGTCGGCCTGGAGGAACACGCTCACGATGAGAACGGACGTGAGCGGCAGCCCCAGCATTGCGACCATCATCGCGCCGATGCCCATTGCGGCACCCGCGATCATCGGCAGGCCGGGAAGGTGGGAGAGCGCGATGCCGCCGGCGGCGCCGATGAACATGCTCGGGAAGATGGGGCCGCCTCGGAAGCTGCTCAGCGAGAGGCCGTACGCAAGGCCCTTGCAGAGGACAATCATCAGGAGCGCGCCGACGGTCCAGTCGTCGGCGCCTTCGATCAGGCCCGGGAGCTGATCCTGTCCCGAGAAGAGCACGTCGGCCGAGCTTCTCCCTGTTACTTCGACGAAGATCAGCACGATCACGCCGATCGCGACCCCGACAACGGGTGTCAGTACCACCATTCGGCGTTCGACGATCGGCTGGAGCAGCAGCGCCAGCCGCTTGACGCCGGAGCCGAGGATCGCCGCGATGACGCCGATCACGATCGCCCAGAGAAACTCGGACACACCGGGGCTGCCGGCCGCAGGGATGTCCGGGACCGAGAGTGAGAAGGTGCCGAGGCCGGTCCAGTTGTCGAGCCCGATGAAGATCAGCGAGCCGACACCGGCAGCGAGCAGCCCGGGCGCGAGCACCACTCCGAGCATCGCGCCGCCGATCCCGGCCACCTCCATCATCAGGAACGCGGCCGGAAGAGGCGAGCCGAGGAGCGTGCTGATCGCGGCGAAGCTCCCGGCGGCGCCGATCACGACACTGGCCCTCTCAGGCGCGTCCCGCTTGACGAGGTGGACGGCGAGGACTCCGAGGCCGCTGCCGATCGCGATCAGAGGCGCCTCCGGGCCAAGGACGACGCCGAGGCTGAGGGTGGCGAACGAGGCAATGACGATCCCGGGGAGCTCGATCGGCGGCACGGGTCCGGATGCCTTGAACCCCTCCGCCGGCTTGTGGCCTGCCGTTCCCGGCAGGTACCGGATCGTGAGCGCCACCAGCAGGCCGCTCAGCGCAAGCAGCGGAATCGGCCACCAGGCAGGCTGGCTGTCGAAGCCGAGGTCGCCGGGCAGGGTGCCGAACAGATACTGCTGCAGCTCGGTGAAACCCTCGAGAAAGGAGTATGCGGCCGCCGCCACCGGCACACCGATGAGCGCGCCGAACACGAGCAGCACGACGTACGAGCGGCTCCGGAGAAGCTCGAGCGGACTCGGCGTAGCCGGGGTCGATGGCGCCGTGTGCGCGTCGGGGTGGCCCTCCTGTTCCACAGCTGTTCTCAGCCCTTCTCCACAGCCCGCAACGCCGCGACACTTCCGCCGAACCCCCAGCCGATGACGACCCCGTCGTAGTCGAAGTTCGCCACGCCTGCCTCCTCTCGAGGAGCCACGCGTGAGTCTAGTGCGGGAGACGCGTCCCACGACTCAAGCGACATGCTCACGACACGCTCTCCAAGTGCGGTAAGGCTCCGAGCAGGAGGGACTGGAGAGCAGCGGAGCTACGGCATCCGCGATAGCGTCCGCCCGATGCGGCTCCAGAGGAACGACATCGAGCGACAAGCGCGACGCGCTCGTCCACTCACGCTGGGGAACCGTGCATGAGCTTCGGCGAGACGGCACGACTCGTCGTGTGCGACCGGCCGCACCAGCTCGGTCGCCTACAAGTCGTTTCTCGACGGCGGCGACTGGGCGCACATCGGCGCGGCGGTAGCGATCGCCGCGGGGATGGCGACGTCGTCTTCTTCTTCTGCGACCGAGGAAGGAGCGGCGAGGAGGAGCCGCACGCCTCGTACCACGTCGCGCGACGCAGTCGGCCGCTGCAGGCCACGGCCGACCGGGCGGCGGCACTCCGCAGGATCGCACGCCGACGACGGAAGTGCTCACATGAGCCGTGGGGGAAACAGCGAACGAAAGGAGAGCACCATGGCAGACAGACACCGACACCCCGGTTCTCGACCTGCTCGCATCGATGACGGCCGACTCGCTCGAGGCGTCGAGCCTCGACTCGGAGGAGCTGATGCTCGTCCGGCTCGCCGCGCTCGTCGCGGTGGACGCGCCGCCGGCGTCCTACCTGCTCAACCTCGGCGCCGCGAGCGAGCTCGGCTTCGGCCTCGAGGACGTGCAGGGCGTGCTGGCGGCGGTCGCCCCGATCGTCGGCACGGCAAGGGTCGCGTCGGCGACCGGCAACATCGTGCGCGCGCTCGGGTTCGCGCTGGAGGCCGCCGAGCTGGACGAGGACGACGCCGCCTAGGCCTGACGGAAGCCGCTCCCTCGCGGGCACTGCCTGCGAGGGAGCCGCGCCGGCCGTCGCAGCCGGTCAGCCGACGGTCTCGGGCGCGTCGCCGACGCGGTGGCGGAAGACGTAGTACGTCCAGCCCTGGTAGAGGAGCACGACCGGCACGGAGATCAGCGCGACGACGCTCATGACGGCGAGCGCGTAGTGCGACGACGACGCGCTGTCGACGGTGAGGCTGTTCTCGAAGCCGGTGCTCGAGACCATCACGCGCGGGTAGAGGCTCGTGAACAGGGTCACGACCGCTGCGATGATCCCGAGCCCCGTCATCGCGAACGCCCTTCCGCTGCGTCCGCGCACGGTGAAGAGGACGGCGAGCGCGAGGGCCACGATCGCGAGGGCGGCCGGGAGCACGGGCGGGAAGAGGTCCTTGTCGTTTCGGTCCATCGCGACGGCGACCGTCCAGGCGACGTAGGCGGCGCCCAGGACGACCGCCGGGATCGCAAGGCGCCGCGCCGTGTGCTCCGCCCGGGCGTGCAGCTCGCCGACCGTCCGCAGCGTGAGGAAGGTCGCGCCGTGGAAGGCGAAGAGCGCCACGACTGCGATGCCCGCGAACACGCTGTAGGGGCTGAACAGATCGAGGAGGTTGCCGGTGAAGTCGCCGTCCGAGTTGATCGGGGTGCCGTACACGAGGCATGACAGCCCGATCCCCCAGAGGAGCGGAGCGCCGAGGCTCCCGATCGTGTTCGCCCACGTCCAGACCGCGCGCCAGCGCGGGCTCTCGCTCTTGGAGCGCCACTCGAACGACACGACGCGGACGATGAGGAAGAAGAGGATGAGCAGGAGCGCCAGGTAGAAGCCCGAGAACATGGTCGCGTACCAGGCCGGGAACGCCGCGAAGGTGGCGCCTCCGGCCACGACGAGCCAGACCTCGTTCGCGTCCCAGACCGGTCCGATGGTTCGCAGGGTCGTGCTCCGCTCCGCGTCCGAGCGTGGCACGAACGGCAGCAGCATCCCGACGCCGAAGTCGAACCCTTCGAGCAGGAAGTACATCGCCCAGACCACGACGATGAGGCAGAACCAGAAGGTCTGGAGATCCATCAGTACTCCACCGCCGGGAGGGCGAACTCGTCGCCCTCGCCGCCAAGCTCGGGCGGGTCGACCCGTGCATAGCGGCGCATGAGGACGAAATCCACGACGAGAAGCGCCGCGTACAGGGCGACGAAGACGCCGAGACTGGTGGCAATCGTGGCGGTCGACACGCTCGGTGAGTTGGCGTCCGCCGTCTTCAGCAGGCCCCACACGATCCACGGCTGTCGCCCGACCTCCGAGAGCACCCAACCGGCGAGCGCCGCCGCATACGGGAGCGGGATGGTCAGGACACCGAGCCACAGGAACCAGCGCCTCGACGCAAGACTCCCACGCCGGTAGAGGAGCGCACCGAGCGCGAAGACGAGGAAGACGAGCGTGCCGGCGTACGCCATGATCCGCATGCTCCAGTACGTCGTCCGCGTCGGCGGGATGTAGTCGCCAGGCCCGTACTTGGCCGCCTCGGAGGCCTGCAGCTCGTTCATCCCTTTCACCTCGCCGTCCCACGAAAGGGTCGCGAGGATCGAGAGGAGGTGCGGGACCTGGATCGAGAACGACGGCGTCTGGTCGTCGACCGTGAAGCCGCCGATCTGGAAGAGCGAGAACGCACAGGGCTGGCACGTGTCCCACTGCGCCTCCGTCGAGGCGATCTTCATCGGCTGGTAATCGGTGACCACGACGCCCATCTGGCTGCCGACGCCGAGGTTCACCGCCGAGATCGGCAGGCCGACGATCAGCGCGAGCTTCGCCGCGTGGCGGAACAGCTCCTGGTTTCGGCCGCGGACGAGGTGCCAGCAGCTGACGCCGAAGATCACGACCGCCGCCGTCGTGAGCCCGACGAGCAGCACGTGGATGTAGGCCCAGATCGCGAAGCGGTTCGAGAAGAGCTCCCACACGTCCGTCAGCTCGGCGCGGCCGTCGGTGACAGTCGAGCCGACCGGCCGCTGCATCCAGGAGTTCGCCGAGATGATGAAGAACGCCGACGCCCAGCTTCCGATGGCGAACAGCCACACGGTCGCCAGGTGGACGCGTCGTGAGAGCCGGTCCCAGCCGAAGATCCAGAGGCCGAGGAACGTCGACTCCAGCATGAACGCCGCGAGCCCCTCGATCGCGAGCGGCGCGCCGAACACGTCGCCCACGAACTTCGAGTAGATCGACCAGTTCATCCCGAACTGGAACTCCTGCACGAGCCCCGTCGCGACGCCGATCGCGAAGTTGATCAGCATCAACGTCCCGAAGAAGCGGGTCAGCCTGAGCCAGGCCTCGTCGCCGCCGCGGTACCAGAGCGTCTGCATCACCGCGACGAGCGGAGCGAGCCCGAGCGTGAGCGGGACGAACAGGAAGTGGTAGAGCGACGTGGTGGCGAACTGGATCCGCGCGAGATCGACCGTCGTCACCGCCAGGGCGCCCATTGCGTCGACCATCATGACACCTTGCGGGCGCTCGGTCCACCGATGCCCTGGCCGTCCGCCGTGCTCGCGAGATCGAGGTCGACCGAGTGGCTCCAGCGCTCTTGCGACCGTGGCGTCGAGCCGGGCGAGCTCGTCCTCGACGGCCTGCCGGTGCTCCGGCAGCACCCGCTCGCGCAGGTCCTCGAGCAGCGCTCGCAGCCGCCTCACGACCTGGACCGACGAGCCCCCGTAGAGGCGGATCTCCGTGATCGCAGCCTGCGACGATGTCCTCCCAGCGTCGTGCCCTGACCACGAGACCAGGTGATCGGGCGTCCGCGCGGGCGGAGGTCGATCCCGACGTCGCCCCGAAGAGCCGCAGCGTGTCGCCGAGATGGTCGAGGACCTGCACGGCAGTGGTCGGGTCGTTGACGGCGGGCGAGAGCGCCCTGATCGCGATGTCGACCATCACGCGAATCGCGAAAGCGGGGTCCTGCTCGATCGTCCGCTCGACCCCGAGCACGACCATCGACCGCAGTCGCCTCTCCGCCGACGCGTCCAGTCCCTCCCCGCCGTACACCTCGAGCAGCGCCGCTCCCTCCGGCACGAAGTCGCCCACCGCCGGCCGGACGACGATCAGGCAGTCGTGTGCCCGTGCAAAGCGAGCGAGCCCGCGGGCGTCCATCGCCTGAACGGCTCCTGCCCGCAGGGTCGCGACGACGAGGGTCGGGGGCGTGTCGCCGACGTACGCGCCCGGCAGGTGCATCGGCGCGTCGGGCCCCTTGGCCTCCCGGATCATGGCCTCGAACGAGCGTCGGCCGGCCTTGGCGACGAGCGCGGCGACCGCGACGGGGCGCAGCCGGTGGATCGAGCGATTCAGGAACACCAGGAAGAGGAGAACCCCGGTAGAGAGGAGGAATCCGGCAAGCGTCACGCCGAGGCTCGGCACCGAGTTCTGCTCCACTCGCCGGAGGAGCGCATACGAGAACGTCAAGGTGCCGACGAGGACGGCGAGCACGGCCTTGAGCAGCCCGTCGCGATAGAAGATCCGCATGTAGCGCGCCGAGAACGTGCCGGTCGCCATCTGCACGATCAGCACGGCGACCGTGACGACGAACCCGGTGAGGCCGACACTCGCGCCGACGACCGAGGCAAGCACGGCCTGCGCCGTCCCGGCCGAGTACGACCAGCCCTCGGGAAGGCTGTAGTGCCTGTCCGCCTCGGCGGCGGCGATGCCGCACAGCGACCCTGCGGCGCCGCCGAGGACCGGCACGAACCAGATGCTTCCCCGCAGGAACTGCCGCACCCGGAAGCGCCGGCTCCAGCTCACCTCCGCGTTCCCCTCGGCCGGATCGCGCTCACGCGAGCGTTGTTCGGCCTACGAGCAGTCGGGACCGCTGAGTGTCGACGAGACCGACGACGCGAGCGTCTGCGTGGCGGATTTGATGCCGTCGAGCGCATCGCTCACCGACGCGTCGTCCGGCACCGCCTCGACAGCCGACTGGTACGAGTCCCATGCGCTCGAGAGCTGGCTCGTCGTCACGTCCTTGAGGCCGGAGGCGTCGCTCTTCACCGCGTCCCAGTCGCTCTGGATGGCGTCGACCGCCGACTGGTAGTCCGTCTTCGACGCCGTCGTGGGGCTGAGGCCGGTGAGGCTCTGGACGGACGACCCGAGCGCGTCGACGCTCGAGCAGAAGCTCTGCCGCGCCTCGGCCTGCGATTCGCTCCCGCCGCTCCCCAGGACGGCGATCAGGACGACACCGCCGGCAAGCACCGCGCCGAGCAGGATCAGCCACAGCGTTTTCGTCATGTCACGCCTCCGCGGGAGGAGCCGATCCCGAACATGATGACGGCCGCGAACATGACCCGACCCGTGCGGCTGGCGTACGACGTCGACATCGTCCTCCTTCGCTGGAAGTCCGGGCAGGAGGGTTCAGTGTTCTCCCGCGATGTGCTCTGGATCATCCTAGAACGCCGATCGCGAGGCACGAACCGTTCGCGGGCGGTTCACCCGGGTGAGCGGCCTGGTCGCAGAATTGCCTATCCCGGAGGCTGCGGGGTGAAGGGGCGGAGCTCGTCCTGCCCCTCGCGGACGACGCCGTAGCTCGCCTCCGGGACCTCGTTCCAGGCACCCGCGAGGTCGCCGAGCGGCTCGGACACGACGAGCCTCGACTCGTCGGACACCTGGTGGAGCACCGGGTTGTCGGGGTACTGCGCGCGAAGCGTGTCGACCCTCGTCGAGTAGAAGAGCGATCGCGACCGGCCCTCGCTCGAGTACCGGAACCCCCAGACGCTCGTCCCGTCCGTCGTCGCGACCGTCATCTGGATCGGATGCTCGATCCCTTTGCCGCGACCGACCTGCTCGACGAGGCCCACCGCCCGTTCGACCGCGGCGGGCGGGTCGTCCTCGAGCCCCAGCGTGAGCGCGAGGAAGAAGAAGGCCTCGGAATCGGTCGACCCGTCGATGTCGGGGTAGAGCGACGGGTCGACCGCGAGCAGCAGGTCCCGCTTGACGTCGTGGAAGCGGGCGATCGAGCCGTTGTGCATCCAGAGCCAGCGGCCGTGGCGGAACGGGTGGCAGTTCGACTGCTGCACGGGCGTGCCCGTCGATGCCCGGATGTGACCGAAGACGAGGCCCGAGCGGACATGGCCCGCGAGCTCGCGCAGGTTCCGGTCGTTCCACGCGGGCTCGACGCTCTTGAAGAGCGCGGGCGTCCCCGACTCGCCGTACCAGCCGAGGCCGAACCCGTCGCCGTTCGTGGTCTCGACGCCGAGCCTCGAATGGAGGCTCTGGTCGATCAGCGAGTGCGCCGGCTTGTAGAGCAGCTCCTCGAGGAGAACGGGCGTTCCGGAATATGCGAGCCAGCGGCACACGGCGACGGCTCAGTGGGCGAAGGAGGTCCCGCTCCCGGCGTCGTGCACGGGCTCGGGCTGTCGCTGCAGGCGGGGCAGCTGGCGCTCGAGGTCGGCGACGAGCATGTCCGCGAGGTCGTGCGTGAACCCGCGCCTCACCACCACCCGAAGAGCGTCGAGATCGGTCCGGTTCGCCGGGAACGCGTACGCGGGAACCTGCCAGCCGCGCTCGCGGAGCGCGTTCGACACGTCGTAGACGGTGAAGTTGTCGATGTCCTCCGTCAAGGCGAAGGCGAACACCGGGAGCTCGTCGCCTCGTGTCACGAGCTCGAACGGCCCGAGCCCGGCGATGCGCTCGGCGAGCCGCGTCGCGACGTCGCGGGCGTAGCCGTGCACGGTCCGGTACCCGTCGAAGCCGAGCCGGAGGAAGTTGTAGTACTGCGCGACGACCTGTGCTCCCGGGCGCGAGAAGTTCAGCGCGAACGTGGGCATGTTGTCGCCGAGGTAGTTGACCCAGAAGATCAGATCCTCGGGCAGTGCGTCGGCGTCGCGCCACACGATCCAGCCGACGCCCGGGTAGACGAGCCCGTACTTGTGGCCCGACGCGTTGATCGAGGCGACCCGCGGCAGCTGGAAGTCCCACACGAGCTCCGGGTCGAGGAAGGGAGCGACGAACGCGCCCGAGGCGCCGTCGACGTGGACGGGGACGTCGAGCCCCGTCTCGCGCTCGAACGCGTCCAGGGCCTCGCAGATGCCCTGCACCGGCTCGTACGAGCCGTCGAATGTCGACCCGAGGATCGCGACGACGCCGATCGTGTTCTCGTCGCAGAGCTTCACCGCCTCCTCGGCCGAGAGGTGGAAGCGGTCGCCCTCCATGGGCACGAGCCGCATCTCGACGTCCCAGTAGTTCGCGAACTTCTCCCAGCAGACCTGGACGTTGATGCCCATCACGAGGTTGGGCTTGTCGTTCGGCTTGCCCTCGGCCGCGCGCCGCTTCTGCCAGCGTCGCTTGAGCGCGAGCCCGCCGAGCATTGCCGCCTCGCTCGACCCGGTCGTCGAGCAGCCCGTCGCGGTCGCGGTGTCCGGCGCGTGCCAGAGCGCGCTCAGGATCCCCACGCAGCGGGACTCGATCTCCGCCGTCTGCGGGTACTCGTCCTTGTCGATCATGTTCTTGTCGAGGCACTCGGCGATGAGCCGCTCCGCCTGCGGCTCCATCCACGTGCTCACGAAGGTCGCGACGTTGAGGCGGGCGTTGCCGTCGAGCATCAGCTCGTCGTGGATCACCTGGTAGGCGACGTCGGGCGGCATCTCGCCGGCCGGAAGCTCGTGCCGCGGGACGGCGCTCCCGGCGAGCCCGAAGCGCGGGCCGACGCTCAGCTCGGAGGCCGTCCCGGAGGCTGCGCTCGGATGCTTGAGGCTCACGCTCGGCGACGCTACCACCCCAGGACGCGAGGACGGACGCGCAGCGGCGCCTCACCCGGGTGAATAGTCAGTCCTCGGACGCTCGACCGAGCGCTGCACCCCACCCCCGCCGGCTGACGCGCCCCCCTACGCCGGCGGGTCAGTCGGATCGAGCAGCCCGAGCGCCGTTGCGTGAGCGACAGCCTCGTCGCGCGAGGTCGCGCCGAGCTTCCTGTAGAGGACGCGCATGTGGGTCTTCACCGTGTTCACCGAGAGGTAGAGCTGCGCGCCGATCTCCCGCTGGGAGAGGTCCGTCGACAGGAGGCGGAGCACGGTGAGCTCCGCGCCGCTCGGCCGCTCGACGTCGGTCGCCGCGGCCGCGCGCAGCTGTGCGAGCGTCGCCTCCACCGCGTCCGCGAAGCCCTCGAGCATCCCCGCGTCCGAGAACGCGGCCAGCCGCCTGCGTGCCGCCGCAAGGTCGGCTTCGGCCGTGTCGATGCGACCGCGTCGCGCGCGGACGTCCGCCAGGACGAGGAGTGCGTGGAGGTGCCCCGCCTCCGGGTCGGGGCATCGCTGCAATCGCTCGCCCTCGACCGCCTCGCGCTCGGCGGCGAGAAGCTTTCCGTGGTCTCTCAAAGCGACGGCGCGAGCGACGCGGGCCATGCCGCCCGAAGACGACCGGTCGACCCCGGCCTCTTCAGCGGTCTCGAGCGCGCGGCCGGCCAGGTCGAGCGCCTCGGCGGACCTGCCCGAGGCAGCCGCGGCGAGCGCGAGCACGCTCAGTCCGTTGACGTAGCCGTGCGGTCGCTCGGATGCCTCGGAGCGATCGATCGCCTCCGTCGCGAGCGCCCGCGCCTCGTCCAGCTCGTCCGCGAGGTAGAGCAGGAAGCCGAAGCTCGCGAGAAAGCCCACATCGACCTCGGGAACCGCCCGCGCGACGCCGACCGTCGCCCGCGCGAGGTCGAGCGCGGTGCCGACGTCCTCGTCGATCCACGCGATTCGCACCAGTGCGAGGGCGACCTCGTGATACGGGGTCCACGTCGCCGGAGACGTCGCACGCGACTGCTGCGCGACCCGGGTCAGCCGGTGGCGCACGTGCGCCTCGCGCCCACCGAGCCCGCCGGCCAGAGCGGCCGAGAGCGGGATCTCCGGATGCCCGACGAGCAGCTCCTCGGGGAGCCAGGCGCACCACCGAAGCAGCGTGCCGAGCTGCCCGGATCGGAGAAGGGTGCGGTGCTCCTGCGCGAGGATCGCCGCCACGAGCTCGGGGTCGTCGGCGGCGGCGGCATGGTCGAGCGCATCGACGACGTGGCCGTGCTCCAGGCAGTGCGCGCTTGCGCCCCGATGCACGCGCGCCGGGGCGGCCGGGTCGGCGTGCGCGAACTGGAGCACCAGCAGCTCCCGGAACAGGTGGTGGTAGCGATACCACTCGCGGTTCGCGCCCAGCGCGATCAGGAAGCCGTTCTCGCGCTCGAGCGCGCGGAGTCGCTCGGCAGAGCCTGTGCGGCCGAGCACGCTGTCGCACATCGCGGCGTCGAAGACGCCGAGGGCAGACGTCTCGAACAGGAAGCGCCTCGTGTCGTCGTCGAGCGCGTCGAGCACCTCGCCCGTGAGGTAGTCGACGACGTGCCGGTGGTCCCCGTGGAAGGCCCGCACGCCTGCCGAAGGGTCGTCGAGGTCACGCAGCCAGAGCGCGGCGAGATACAGGCCGGCGGGCCAGCCCTCCGTCCGCTCGACGAGGAGCTCGACGTCCGCGGCGTCGAGCGCGATCCCTTCCCGGTCGACGAGCAGCTCACGCGCCTCGTCGGGCGTGAAGGCGAGGTCGCTCGCGCGGATCTCGCCCAGCGCACCGACCGCGCGGAGGCGCCCGAGGCGAAACGGCGGGTCCGAGCGCGTCGTCATGACGAGGCGCGCACCGGGGGGGAGATGGAGGACGAACCGCTCGAGCGAGCGCCAACACGACTCGTCGGTCAGGACGTGGGCGTCGTCGAGCACGATCGTCATCGGCGCTCCGTAGGCCTGCACGCCGTTCGCGAGCTCGTCCGCGACGCTCGTCGGCGACGCGCCGGGCGAGCGGAGGAGGGCGAGCGCGGGCCGCCCGAGACCCGGGCGGATGCGGTCGACCGCCGTCGAGAGGTAGGTCCAGAGCCGGGCCGGATCGTTGTCGCCCGGCTCGAGAGACACCCAGGCGACGGCGTCGTCCCTCCGCCCGACCCACATCTCGACGAGCACGGACTTCCCGAAACCGACCGGCGCGTCGACCAGCGTCAGTGCGGTCGGCGCCATCCGGTCGAGCCGGTCGAGGAGCCGCTGCCGGCTCACGAGGCGCGGTCTGGCCCGTGCCGGCCCGAGCTTCGCCTCGACGACGCCGAGCGGGGGCGGACCGTGGGCCGGTATCGCAGCCTGCCGGCTCACGGTTCTCTATAACACGCCGGCAGTTCCCCGCGCTCACCCGGGTGAGCGCGCCGTATCGATTCGACAGCGCCGCCGGTCTCTGGGAAAGTAGGGGCCTACTCGGAGAACAGGAGGCTCGATGTTCGTCGCCGCTGACTACCCGTTTCTCGACGTCCTCTGGACGATGCTCGTCATCTTCGCCTGGATCATCTGGTTCTGGCTCCTGATCACGGTGTTCTCGGACCTGTTCCGTCGGCACGACACGTCCGGCTTCACGAAGGTCCTCTGGATCATCTTCGTGATCGTCGTGCCGTTCCTCGGGGTCTTCATCTACCTGATCGTCAACAACCACGGCATGTCCGAACGGGCTATGACCCAGGCCAAGGCACAGCAAGCGCAGATGGACGACTACGTCCGTAACGTCGCCGGAAGCGGGGGCGCAGCCGCGGAGATCGAGAAGGCGAAGGGCCTGCTCGACTCGGGCGCCATCACGCAGTCGGAGTTCGACGCCCTCAAGGCGAAGGCGCTCGCAGCGTCCTAGGGCTCCCCGGGGGAGCGAGGAAGGAGACACGATGGAAGAGATCGGCCCCGTGGATTACGCGGTGATCGCGTTTCCCGGCAACCAGTTCAAGGGCGAGATCGGGCCGGCGATCGCCGACCTCGTCGACTCGGGCACGATCCGCGTCATCGACATCGCGTTCGTCGGCAAGGGCCCGGACGGGGACACGGTCGCGATGGAGCTGACGGAGCTCGATGCCGAGGTGCAGGCCGGGCTCGACAAGGCCGGCATCGAGGTCGGCGGCCTCTTCAACGAGGACGACCTCCAGGACATCGCAGACGACCTCGAGCCGAACTTCTCGGCGGCAGTCCTCCTGTGGGAGAACGTCTGGGCGCGGAAGGTCTCCCAGGCGATGCGGGATGCCGGCGGCGAGCTGGTGGCGTTCGAGCGACTCCCGCACGAGCTCGTGCAGGCGGCACGGGAGTACGCAGTCGAAGCGGCACAGGCGTAGAGAGGAGCAGCAGAGATGTTCAGACGCAGAGGCCCGAGCCTCGTCCGTGCGGCCGCGACGACTGCCGTCGTCGCGGGCACCGCAGGCGCGGTCAGGCACCGCCAGGACGAGAAGTACGCATCGCAGGATCAGGCGGAGTACGACCAGCAGATGGCTGCGCAGCAGGCTGCTGCCGCGCAGCAGGCTCCCGCCGCCCCGGCCGCCCCCGACTACGCGGCGGAGCTCCAGCAGCTCGCAGCGCTCAAGGGGCAGGGCCTCATCACCGAGGAGGAGTTCGAGGCGAAGAAGAAGCAGATCCTCGGGATCTGATCCCGGGGAGACAACGCGGCAGTGGTCGCCCAGGTCGTCGCCCCTGACCTCCGCTCCTTGGCGCTGGTCCTGCTGGCGTCGAGCCTGGGCGCCCTGCTGTCGCGGCTTTCACGACGGATCGTGCTGCCGACGGTCGTCGTCGAGATCGCGCTCGGCATCCTGATCGGCCCCGCGGTGCTCGGCATCGCAGAGGTCGACCCGTACCTGCAGTTCCTCTCGACGCTCGGCCTCGGGCTGCTCTTCTTCTTCGTCGGCCTCGAGGTCGTCGAGCAACGCGTGCCCAACGCGTCGCTCGCCCGGGGCACGCGCGGGTGGCTGCTCTCTGCTGCCGTCGGCCTGGCCGTCGGGGTCGTGCTCCAGCTGCTCGGTCTGGACGCCAGGTGGTGGGTACTCGGGATCGCGCTGACCACGACGTCGCTCGGCACGCTCGCGCCGATCCTGCGCGACGCGGGCGTCCTCCCGACGCCGCTCGGAGCCGCTGTCCTCGGGAGCGGCGTCGCAGGGGAGTTCTGGCCGATCGTCGTCATCTCCGTGTTCCTCACGGGGACATACGGCGCATTCACCGAGATCCTGCTGCTCGCCGGGTTCGGCATCGTCGTCGCCCTCGCTGCGAATGCAGCTCTCCGCGCCCGGCCACCCGGGATCGTGCGGGTGCTTCAGGAGACCGTCCACACCACGGGCCAGACGGCCGTGCGCATGGCGATCTTCGTGCTCGCGGCGCTCGCGCTCCTCGCCCGCGACGTCGGCTTCGACTTCGTGCTCGGCGCGCTCGCGGCCGGGCTCGTCGTCGGTCTCGCGCTCGACACGCCGGACGCGGAGCCGGTCCGCATGCGGCTCGAGGGGATCGGGTTCGGCTTCCTGATCCCCGTCTACTTCGTCACGACGGGGATGAACTTCGATCTCGACAGCCTCCTGACCGCGAAGGGCCTCGGGCTCGCGGCGCTCTTCCTCGCGCTCCTCCTCGCCGTCCGCGGCCTCTCGGCCGTCCTCTGGCTGCGCGAGCTCGGGCCGCGGCATGCGCTCGGCCTCGCCCTGTTCGCCGCGACGGCGCTCCCGCTCATCGTCGCGATCGTCGACGTCGCCGACGACCACGGTGCGATCGCGGAAGACGTCGGCGCGTCCCTCGTCGGGGCAGGGATGATCTCGGTCCTGACGTTCCCGCTCCTCGGCCTCCGGGCGGCGGGCGGAGGCGCCCGCGACGCCGCCTCTCGCGCGCCGGTCCGCGGCGCCCCGTCGACCGAGCTCTGACCGCTCCCGCGTCCGGTCCGGCTCGTACGATCGTGTCCTCCGAGAAAACGCCTAGGGAGGATCAATGACCACGTTCGACCTCGAGGAACGCGAGGCCATCGCCGATTTCGGGAGGGCCTGGTGGGTCTTCCTCGTGACGGGGATCCTGTGGTTCCTCGTCTCGATCATCATCCTGCGCTTCGACTACACCTCGGTGAGCGCCATCTCGATCCTGTTCGGGATCGTGGCGATCTTCGCAGGGGTGAACGAGTTCATCATGCTCGCCGCTTCCGGCGGCTGGTGGAAGGTGTTGCACGGCCTCCTCGGCGTGCTGTTCATCGGCGTCGGGATCGTCGCGTTCATCCACCCCGGCGACACGTTCGCCGCGCTCGCCGCGGTGTTCAGCTTCTTCCTCATCTTCAAGGGGACCTTCGACATCGTCGTCTCCATCGCGACGAAGGACGAGATCCACGTGTGGTGGCTGCAGCTGATCGTCGGGATCGTCGAGCTCCTGATCGGCTTCTGGGCTGCCGGCTACTGGGGCCGGAGCGCGACGCTCCTCATCATCTGGGTCGGCATCATCGCCCTGACCCGCGGCATCACCGAGATCATCTTCGCGTTCAAGCTCCGCTCGGTCGGCAAGGCCGCGGCCGCGTAGCGAGCAGCCGCCGAACGTCTGCGAGGGCTCCGGCGACGCCGGGGCCCTCCTCGTCTCGCGGGCGGCTACGTCGCCGGGGCCGTGTCCGGCGGGTCGCCGGACGGCGGCTCGAGCCCTGCACGGGCCGCGGCGATCCCCTCGCGCCTCGCGCGCGTCACCTCCTGGGCCACGATCTGGAGCGACGCGGTCACCGGGACCGCGACGAGCGCGCCGAGCACGCCGAGGAGCGCGCCGAAGAGCGTGACGCCGAGGATCACGAAGAACGCCGAGATGTTGACCGCCCGGCCGTAGATCGTCGGCGAGAGCAGGTTGTTCTCGAGCTGCTGGTACACGAGGACGACGGCAAGCATGATCAGCGCGTCCGTGAGCCCTTCCTCGGCATAGATCGCCGGGACGAGGATGAACCCGGCGATCGTCGCGCCGAGGTTCGGGATCAGGTCGAGCACGCCGGCGATCACGCCGAGGGCGAGCGCGTAGCTCGACCCGAGGAGTGCCGCCGTACCGCCCTGGACCGTCCCGGCGATCAGAGCGATCGTGAGCGCGCCGATCGCCCACCGCGAGACCGTCTCCGTGACGCGCTCCCAGACCTCGAGCCAGCGGTCGGCGTCCTGGGGCAGCAGCATGCTCCGCACCACGCCGCGCAGCCGCTCCATGTCGACGAGGAGGAACAGGGCGAGGAAGACGAGCGTGAAGATCGTGATGCCGACCGAGAACGCCGACCCGGCGACCCCGAGGACGGCGGAGATCGCATGCGGGATCGAGTCCGCGAGGTTCGACGCGCCCTGCTGCGCGTTCTCCGCGGCGCCGGAGTCACCGGCCCACGAGAGCTCGCCGGAGTCGCGAAGCTCCTGGACGAGGTCCGGAAGGCTCTTGAGGAAGTCCCTGACCGACGCGACGAGGGGGACGAGCAGCACGAGCGCGAGCAGGGTCACGGCCAGGGTCGTGCCGAGGACGACGATCGTCGCCGAGAGCCCGCGGCCGAGCTTCGTCCAGCGCATGAATGCCCGCAACGGGATCTCGAACACGAGCGCCGCGAAGATCCCGAGGAACACGACGAGGAGCGTGTCGCGAATCGAGACGACCGAGGCGGCGACGAGGACGACCAGCGCAGCGGCGAGGAGCGTGCGCCACGGGACCCCGGACGCGCGCTGCGACAAGGCGCTCACGTGGCAGGCCCCGCGGCTCGCGGCTTCAGACCGTGGATGCGCAGCGTCGTCACGAGCACCGCGCGAGCATAAAGCAGCCCTCGGCGAGCGTTGGCCGTAGCGGCGCTCAGTCGGCGGCGGCCCAGGCGAGCGCGGCCTCACGCTCGCCGACCGGGAAGACCTTCACGTCACCCGGCATGAGCATCGCGAAGGCCCGCACCGCGTCCCCGAGCATCCGGTGGTCGGTGACGACGGCGCAGCGCTCCCAGCTTCGGAGGTGCGGCGTCCAGAGCTTCATGTCCTCCCATGCCGCACCGGTCGAGTACCCGTCGTACTCCGCCCCGAGCTCGTACACGAGCCTGACCTTGCCGCCTCCCGCAATGGCCTTGTCGATCGCCGGCGTGAGCACCTGCTCGTAGTCGGCGGCCTCGACCTTGCCGACGGCCTTGAATGCGAGCACGCCTGCAGGCGCATCCTCGATCGGCTCGATCATGCCGTGCCCGTCCCTCGTGCGTCTAGCAGAAGACCGTCGCCCAGTCGTCCTTCATGCTCACGACCGTCCAGCCCTCGTCCCTCGCCCGCTCGAGCGCGGTCTCCGCGCCCTTCACGTAGTCGAACTCGCGCTCCGGGTCGTCGTGGAGGACGAGGAGCCGGAGTCCGGGCCGTCCCTTCCCACCGGCGAACCGGAGCATGGGCACATCGCCGTTCGAGTTCCCACCGGCCGCGACCGGACGGCGTCCGATACGGCTCCAGATCCGTACCGGCTTGACCGGCCCGTCGTCGAACACGTCCGGCTCGGCGAGGTATGCGACCGAGCCTCCGTGCTCGTCGTCGGTATAGCGAAGGCCGTTCGAGCTTCCGACGACGCGCTCCGGCGGGATCCCGTACAGCTCGCCGGTAACCGCGCGCATGAAGTCGCGATTGCCGCCGGAGGCGATGTAGCACGTGAACCCGTGGCTCTCGAGGTAGCGAAGGAGCTCGATCATCGGCACGTAGGCGCACTGACGGAGGAGCCGCCCGAGGGTTGGATGCCGTGCCTGCTCGAGGAACGCGGATGCAGCGCCGACGTACTCGTCGACCGTCTGGCCGGCGAACGCCTGCAGGATCCCGGCCATCAGCACCTTCACGTCGCTGTCGTCGCCGGCGTAGTGCTTGTCGATCACGCCCCCGAGCCAGGCGTAGTCGTTCTCGTACGCGGCCTGCCACGGCTGCTTCGCGCGCAGCGGCTCGTCGGCCTCGGCCATGGCGGCCAGCCGCTCGAGGATGAAGCCGAGCTCGACCGGCATCGGCTTCTCGCACCACAACGTGCCGTCGTTGTCGAAGACTGCGACCCGCTCCTCCGGCGGCCACCGTCTGTGCGGCCGTCTCGGCGAAGCGCACGATCGCCTCCGTGGTCGGCGTGTCGCTCCACGAGCCGAGGCCCGGCATCAATCGTGCGCGCCGCTCGCGGCGGCCTCCATCCGCTCGAGCGCCTGGTCGATCGTGAAGCTCGCGGCCTTCTGCCGTGGCGGGAAGTCCCTGAACGTCGCGAGGAAGTCGGCGACGAGCGCCTGTGCGGCCATGATCAGGTACGCCTTGGAGATGTACCAGTCCCAGTACGTGTTCGAGGTCACGTCCGCCCGCTCGAACGGATCGGTGCGCAGGTTGAAGAGCTTCGGCACGCGGAGCGGGACGAACGGCTCGGCCCACAGCTCGAGCGTCCCGCGCGCCCGCTGCTCCATGAAGACCAGCTTCCAGTTGTCGAAGCGGAGCGCGACGAGGTCGCCGTCGTCCGAGAAGTAGATGAACCCCTTGCGCGGGCTCTCGCTCTCCTCACCGGTGAGGTACGGGAGCAGGTTGTAGCCGTCGATGTGCACCTTGAACGTCTTGCCGGCTGCCTCGTGGCCTTCCTTCAGCTTCTCCACCACGTCCGGCTCCCCGGCGGCGGCGAGGAACGTCGGCAGCCAGTCGTGGAGCTGCACGATCTCGTTGGAGACGACGCCTGCCGGGATCTTTCCCGGCCAGCGCACGAGCTGCGGGACACGGAAGGCGCCTTCCCAGTTCGTGTTCTTCTCGCTGCGGAACGGCGTCATCGCGCCGTCCGGCCACGAGTTCATGTGCGGCCCGTTGTCGGTCCCGTAGAGGACGATCGTGTCGTCCGCGATCCCGAGCCGGTCGAGCAGGTCGAGCAGCTGACCGACGTTCCTGTCGTGGTCGATCATCGTGTCGTGGTAGGGCGACTGCCACCGCCCGGCCTGGCCGAGGCTCCTCCGCTTCGTGTGCGTGCGGAGGTGCATGTGGGTGAAGTTGACCCAGCAGAAGAACGGCTTGCGGCGGTTGTGCTGGCGCTGGATGTAGTCGCAGGCGGTGTCGGCGAAATCGTCGTCGCAGGTCTCCATCCGCTTGCGGGTCAGCGGCCCCGTGTCCTCGATCCGCTGCTTGCCGACCCGGCCCCAGCGCGGGTGCTCCTTCGGATCGTCCTTGGACGTCGCCCTGCAACGGAGCACCCCGCGCGGGCCGAACCGCTCCCGGAACTGCTCGAAACCGTGCTTCTCGGGGTAGTCGGGGTCCTCCGGGTCCTCCTCGGCGTTCAGGTGGTACAGGTTCCCGTAGAACTCGTCGAACCCGTGGACGGTCGGCAGGAACTCGTTCTTGTCCCCCAGGTGGTTCTTCCCGAACTGCGCCGTCGCGTAGCCGTGGTTCTTCAGGAGCTCGGCGATCGTCGGGTCCTCGGCGCGCAGGCCCGACCGGCGCCGCGGGAAGCCCGACCTTGCTGAGCCCGGTGCGGAAGACGCTCTGGCCCGTGATGAACGACGAGCGGCCCGCCGTGCAGCTCTGCTCGCCGTAGGAGTCGGTGAAGCGCATCCCCTCGTTCGCGATCCGGTCGATGTTCGGCGTGCGGTACCCCATCAGGCCGTCGCTGTAGCAGCTCAGGTTCGTGATCCCGATGTCGTCGCCCCAGATCACGAGGATGTTCGGCTTGTCGGGCATCAGGCAGTCGCTCCTTCCGGGGCGGGTTCGCGGACGATGCAGCGGAAGCCGAGGTGCGACATCGAGGTGTCGACCATCTGCGGCTGGCGGGCTGCGGGCCGGTAGCGGAGGCAGTAGTTCGGCGCGCAGAGGTGCGAGCCGCCCTTGATCACCTTGCGCGGGATGTGCTCGCCCGGCTGGCCGGGGTTGTAGCTCTCCTCGGGCGACGTGACGCGCGGGTTGGAAGGGACGCAGCACGGGCTCGAGACCTCGTCGGGGTGACGCGGGACGTACCAGTCGGACGTCCACTCCCAGACGTTGCCGGTGACGTCGTACAGGCCGTAGCCGTTCGGCGGGAAGCTCCCGACCGGCGATGTCCGCTCGTAGCCGTCGAGCTTCAGGTTCTGCCAGGGGAACTCCCCCTGCCAGGTGTTCGCCATCGGCTTGCCGTCCGGGAAGTGCTCATCGCCCCAGGCGAAGACCGCGCCCTCCAGGCCGCCGCGCGCGGCGAACTCCCATTCCGCCTCGGTCGGCAGCTCCTTGCCCGCCCAGGCCGCGTAGGCCTCGGCGTCCTCGTAGGCGACGTGCGTCACCGGGTGGTTGTCGCGGCCGTTGATCGTCGTCCCCTTGCCGCCCGGGCGCTTCCAGAACGCACCCGGGACGTACTCCCACCAGTTGCGGTAGTCGTCGAGGCCCACCGGCCCGGCCGTCCCGTGAAAGACCAGCGAGCCCGGGACGAGCAGCTCGGGATCCGCGTCCGGGTACTGCTCCGGGTCGAGCGGCCGCTCGGCGACGGTGACGTAGCCCGTCTCGCGGACGAACCGACGGAAGTCGGCCGCCGTGACCGGCCTCTCGTCCATCCAGAACCCGTCGACGGTGACCCGGTGCACCGGACGCTCCTCGACGTAGAAGTCCTCGGAGCCCATCGCGAACGTGCTCCCGGGGATCCACGTCATCCCGTCGCGCTTCGAGGCCGGGTCGAAGGTCGCGGTCATAGCGCGCAGCGCACGGCGCTCTCGTTCAGCAAGGCGGCCTCCTCGCCTCGTGTCAACGGCTGCTTCGAGTCTAGACCAGCCCGACCGGCACGGCGGTGTCGTGTGAGGATTGGCGGCGGATGGACGAAGCGCACGCCACGCACGCGCGCCCCGGGCCCCTCGCCGGGCTGCGCGTGGTCGAGCTCGGGGGGATCGGGCCCGGGCCGTTCTGCGGGATGATCCTGTCCGATCTCGGCGCGGAGGTCGTGCGCATCGACCGCCCGTCCCGGGCGGGCACGGAGCCCCTCGCCCCCGTCCTGCACCGTGGCCGGCGCTCGGTGACGATCGATCTCAAGACCCCGGAAGGCGTGGATCTGGCGCTCCGGCTCGTCGATCGGGCGGACGCGCTCGTCGAGGGGTTTCGACCGGGCGTCACAGAGCGGCTCGGGCTCGGGCCGGACACGTGCCTCGCGCGCAACCCGCGGCTCGTCTACGGCCGCATGACGGGGTGGGGGCAGGACGGCCCGCTCGCCCGGGAGGCGGGCCACGACGTCAACTACATCGCTCTCGCCGGGGCGCTCGGATCGATCGGGCCGGCCGACGGGGATCCTGTCGTGCCGCTCAACCTGATCGGCGACATGGGTGGCGGCGGGATGATGCTCGCGCTCGGCATCTGCGCCGGCGTCCTCCACGCGAGGGCGACGGGCCGGGGCCAGGTGGTCGACGCAGCGATGACGGACGGGACGGCGCTCCAGCTCGCGGGCATCCACGGGCTCCTCGCGCGCGGGCTCTGGAGCGATCGCCGCGGAGAGAACCTCCTCGACGGGGCGGCGCCGTTCTACCGGACCTATCGGTGCGCGGACGGCCGTCACGTCGCGGTCGGCTGCCTCGAGCCCGAGTTCTACGCCGCGTTCCTTGGTGTGCTCGGGCTTGCCGACCACCCGCTCTTCGCGCACCAGCACGACCGGTCCGCGTGGCCCGAGATGGCCGAGCGGCTGGAGGCGATGTTCGCCGAGCGGGCCCGCGACGAGTGGGCGACCCTCTTCGCGGGCCGCGACGCCTGCGTCACGCCGGTGCTGGGACTCGCCGAGGCGGCGCGTCACCCGCACAACGCGACGCGCGGGACGTACGTCGTCGACGATGCCGGGGCGATCCAGCCCGGTGTAGCGCCGAGGTTCCTCGGCACGCCGTCGCCCGCGCCGAGGCCGGCGCAGACGGTCGGCGCCGACACGGAGGATGTCCTGGCCGAGCTCGGGGTCGACAACGCAGCGCTCGCACGCCTCCGCGAGCTAGGCGTCGTGGCCTGAGGGCCGGCGCGGCGGTGGCGCGCCTGGAGCGATCCCGAGCCCGTCTCGGGCTCAGCGGCGCGCGAGCGCTGCGATGAATCCCATCAGGATGAACCCCGCGCCGATCCCGATCAGCAGCCACGCGAAGAAGTCACCCAGCAGGATCCCGAGACCGATCCCGACCAGGATCCCGCCGGGGAACGCCGGCCCGCCGTACTCGTAGCCGCGGCCCGACCTCGATTCGTACGACATCTCGCCCTCCTTGCTCTGGTGAGTCCGCGCCATCTATAGCCCACCGTGCAGGACGGGGGTCGACGCCGTGTCCGACGACGGCGGCGGATGACCCGGGCTAGTCGTCGAGTCCGAACGTGCCGCCCTTGATCTCGCCGTCCCGCTCGTAGGTCGCGATCGTCACGCCCGTCGTCGACGTGCGCGTGTCCGCCAGCCGGAGCCCCGCAGGGATCGCGCCGGAGCCGAACAGGCGCTTCCCCTCACCCACGACCACCGGGAACGTCCACACCGTGAAGGTGTCGACGAGGTCGTGCCGGATCAGCGTCTGGAGCAATGCCGAGCTGCCGATCACGAGCACCGGATCGCCATCCTCGGCCTTCAGCCGCACGACGGCCTCGGGCATCTCGCCCTCGAGCAGCATCGAGTTGCTCCACTCGAGGTTCGGGCGCGACGTCGAGGCGACGTACTTCGGGACGGCGTTGAGCTTCGCCGCGAGCGGCTGGTCGTCGCCGACATGCGGCCAGTAGCCCGCGAGGGTCTCGTACGTCCTGCGTCCGAACAGGACCGCGCCTGCCGCGAGATGGATCTCCTCGGCGACGCTCCCCATCATCTCGTCCCAGTACCCGACCGACCAGCCGCCGTGCTCGAAGCCGCCGTCGCGGTCCTCGTCGGGGCCGCCGGGCGCCTGCATGACGCCGTCGAGGGTGGCGAACGTGGTGACGACGAGCTTTCTCATCTCGATCCCTCCGGTCTCGGGTGCGCTACACGTCCTGATCCGGCCGGCGGCGCGAACTCATCGGTCGCCGCCGGCGCGGGTCCCGTCGGCGGCGGAGCGACCGTCGCTCCGCCGCCGAGGGGGAAGCTCAGCCTCGGGTAGCCGGCTCGGGTGTCGGCGTGGGGTCGAAGCCCTCCCGCCCGTCGCCGTCGTGCGGCGGCTCGATCGTCACGTTCGGCAGCAGGCGGTCGAGCCAGCGCGGGATGTACCACGTCTTCTCGCCGAGCACCGTGAAGAACGCGGGCACGAGCGTCATCCGGACGACGAGCGCATCGGTGAGGATCGCGACCGCGAGCAGCAGCCCGAACTCCTTCGGGATGCGGTCGGCGCTCAGGATGAACGCGGCGAAGACCGTGCCCATGATCAGCGCCGCCGCCACGATCACGCGGCCGATCGCCGCGACGCCGTGCTCGACCGCCTCACGGGTCGGGAGCCCGTGGACGTGCTCCTCCCGGATGCGGCTCATCAGGAAGACCATGTAGTCCATCGACAGGCCGAACAGGATCGCGAACGCGATGGGCGGAACGAACGTCTCGATCGGCCCCGTTCGGTCGAGGCCCGTGAGGCCGAGGAGGTGGCCCTCCTGCACCACGAGCGTGAGGACGCCGAACCCGATGAACGCCGAGAGGATCGTCGTGACGGCCGCGGTGAGCGACACGACGATCGAACGGAACGCCATCGCGAGCACGATGAACGTGACGCCGACGATGTAGAGCAGGAAGAGCGGCAGCCGCTGCATGATCCGGTCGCCGATGTCCTTGAACGCAGCCGTCTGGCCGGAGACGTACGCCACGGCCTTGCTGTTCTCGGTCGCGGCCGGCACGACGTCGTCCCGCAGCTTGCTGACGAGGTCGTCCGTTGCCTGGTCCTGCGGCGCCGAGGTGGGCGTCACGAAGACGATGGCGACGGTCTTCTCGTCGTTGAGCTGCGGCTTGCGGACGGACGCGACACCGTTCAGGCCCTGCACGTCCTGGTAGATGCGCTGCGGCGCCTGCCTGGTCGCCCTGCATGTCGACCACGATCGGGATCGGGCCGTTGAACCCGGGCCCGAAGCCCTCCGCGAGCAGGTCGTACGCGCGACGGCTCGTCTGCTCCTTGGGCTGCGTGCCCTGGTCGGCGGCGCCGAGCCGGACGAGCGCAGAGGTGCCCGCGAGGAGGATGCCCGCGACGAGCAGGACCGGGAAGATGATCCGCGCGTTCCGCGTCACGAACCGGCCCCAGCGCGCGAACAGCGTCTTCTCGCGTGCGGCTTCCGAGTCGTCGATGGCGCGCAGGAACGGCACCTTGAGCCGGTCGACCTTGTGGCCGAGCAGCGCGAGGACGGCGAGCAGGAACGAGTTCGCGAGCAGCACCGTCGTCAGGACGCCGAGCGCGCTCCCGATCCCGAGCTTCGTCACGAAGTCGAGGCCGAAGAACGCGAGCCCGGTCACCGAGATCGCGACCGTCAGCCCGGCGAACAGCACCGCGCGCCCCGCCGAGGCACCGGCCTCGGCGGCCGCGTCGCGCGGCTCGAGCCCCTCGTGGAGGAACTGCCGGAAGCGCGTGACGATGAACAGCGAGTAGTCGATCCCGACGCCGAGCCCGATCATCGACACGAGGATCGGCGTGACGGTGTTGATGTCGGTCAACCCGGCGAGGATGAAGAGGAGGAGGAACGCGGTCGCCAGCGCCACGATCGCGAGCATGATCGGGATGAACGCGGCGACGAACGTCCGGAAGACGATGAGCAGCACGATCAGTGCCGCGAGCAGGCCGAGCAGCTCGGACGTCCCCTGCTTGATCGGCGGGAACTCCGCCTCGCCGTTGTACTCGACCGTCACGCCGACGGGCTCCACGGCCGCCCGCACGGCATCTTCGACGGCGACCACCGCGTCGCGGTCCTTGTCCTCGATCGTCTGGTCGAACTGCGCCTCGGCGTAGGCGATGCGCCCGCTCTTCGAGAAGGTCTCCGCGCTGAACGGGTCGCCGACGCTCGACAGCTTCGACTTCGCCGTCGACGGGCTCGACGCCCTTCGCCGCGACGAACGGCGCGGCGCGGAGCTTCGCCATCGCCTGCTCGATCGCTGCCTTGCGCTCCGGCGTGTCGAGGCGCTCGCCCTCGGGCGCCGCGAAGACGATGTTGAGCACGCCTCCCTGCTCCGACGCGAACTCCGACTCGATCAGGTCGGTCGCACGCTGCGTGTCGGAGCCGGGGATCTCGAACTCGTCCCGGAGCCCGCCGCCGATCGTGGCGACGAGGCCGATGAGGACCACGATGATCCCGAGCCACGATCCGAGGACGCGCCACGGGTGCGTCGCGCAGGCTCGCGCCCAACGCGCGAGCGCCCCGGTCGACATGCGTTCGTGCGCGGCCAGGCGCGCACCTCCGTTCCCACTCGAGGTTGCCGTGTGCTCGCTCATGAACCCGCCCCTTCTCTCACGATCTCGTTCACGTCTCCGAGGATCCCATGCTCGCTTCTCGTCCAGGGTACGGCCGTCAGGCCTCGCGCAGGTTCGGTCTGCCGCACTCTGGCTACCGGCCTCGACGCCGGTGGGCGCCGATACTCATCGGTGCGGGCCGAATGCTAGACACCCGGCGGAAGCCGTGGCCCTCGGCGCGCTCGTATGCTGGCGGCCGTGACCGCCGGCAGGGAGGCACCGCTCGAGGGCCGCGTTGCGGTCGTCACCGGCGCGAGCCGCGAGATCGGCGCCGCGATGGCGGAGGCACTGGCCTTGCGCGGTGCGGCGGTCGTCGTCGCCCATTGCGACGAGGCCGGGCTGGCGACGAATGTCGTCTCCCGCATCGCCGCCGCCGGCGGCCGTGCGATCGCGGTCGACGCCGACCTCTCGAGCGTTCAGGAGAACCGCCGGCTCGTCGAGCAGACCGTCGACGAGCTGGGGCGGCTCGACATCTTCGTCGCGAATGCCGGGGTGACGCGCTGGTCACCGTTTCTCGAGGCCGACGAGGAGACGTGGGACACCGTCGTCGACCTCAATCTCAAGGGCTCGTACTTCGGGGCGCAGGCCGCCGCGCGGCAGATGGTCGCGCAGCGCGCTCGTGACGGCGCGAGAGGAGGTGGACGGATCGTCCTCTCCTCGTCCGTGACCGGCTCGCTGGCGATCGCGAACGCATCGGCGTACGCCGTCACGAAAGCAGGTCTCCAACACATGGCGCGCGTGCTGTCGCTCGAGCTCGGCGCCCACGGCATCACGGTCAACGCTCTCGCGATCGGCGCCACGGTCAACGAGCGGAACCTGACCGACGACCCCGAGTACGCCGCGCACTGGGCGGAGCTGATCCCGGCGGGTCGCGCCGGCGTCCCCTCCGACGTCGCCGCCGCGCTCGCGTTCCTCGTCTCCGACGACGCGGCGATGGTCAACGGGCACAACCTGACGGTCGACGGCGGCTGGTCCGGCGCCGGCCGAACCCCCTGAGCGGTCCGGGCATGCGCCCGGCCGCGCTTCAGGCGGGCGGGACGGGCTCGGCCTGCAGCTTCGCCAGGAGCTGCTTCACGCGACGCAGCACGTCCGCCTCCTCGTGACCGAAGTCGTCGAGGTAGGAGCGGACGGCTGCGACGAGCAGCCTCAGCTCGTCGTCGTCGAGCTCGAGCGTCTTCATGCCCCGAGCGTACTCCGAGACCGACCCCGAGGTGCACGCTTCGTCGGAGCTACGGGCGCGAGCCGCCGCTCACGAGCGCGAGCAGGCTCTCGTGCTCCTCGCGGCATGCGGGGCAGCCCTCGAGGTGCGCCCGGAAGCCGGGCAGCGCGGCGTCCGGCGTCGGCGCCCGACGCCTCCAGCTCGACGTAGCGGTCGAGCTCGTCGAAGCACGTTGCGCAGCTGACCTCGGGGCCTGCGGGGCCGAGGACACGGGCGACCAGGCGCCCCGTCTCGCTGGGTTCCGTCATGACATCTCCTCGGTGTGCCCGCCGGGCGCATGACCCGATTCCTCGAGGTATCGGCGGAGCTTGCGGCGGGCGTCGTGCAACGTCTTGTAGAGCGCTCCGCGGGTCGTCCGCTCCCGCTCGGCGAGCACGTCGATCGGGACCTCGTTGAGGGCGAGCGCGACGAGGACCGTCCGTTGGCGCGGTGTCAGCGCCTCGGCGATGCCGGCCCGGATCGCGCCGAGCAGCTCGTTCTGCTCAGCCGTCTCCCCGGGTCCGCCTCCGGCGCTCGCGAGCACACCCCATGCCGCGTCCTCGACGGGCACCTCCCGTCCCTGCCACGCACGTCGGCGTACCTTCACCGAGGCCTGGTAGAGCGCGAACTTGTACGCCCAGGTCGTGAAGCGTGAGAGGCCGCGGAAGTCGTCGAGGCGGGCGAGAACAGCGAGCAACGCGTCGTCCGCCGCCTCCTGCGCGATGTCGTCCAGATCGCCACGGAGATGTGGATGGGATGCTCTCCGCCGTCCCGTCTCGAACCGGGCCGCGCGCAGGAGAAGCGCGTGGAGCCGGGCGACGGCGTCGTCGCGGGCAGGGCCCCGGCCGCGGAGGTCGCGGAGCCACGCGCTCGACTCGGCATCGAGCGACGGCGCGACGCCTCGGCCGTTGACGGGCGTCTCCGTGAGCGACGCTGCCTGCTCCATCCGGTGAACGATAGGCGCGACGGCGCTCATGCGGCTTCCACCTCGTCGTCGAGCGGGGCCAGGATCCGCGCCGCAAGCTCGGGGGCACAGCCCCGCTCGACGAGCTCGATCAGGACGTGAAGGTCGTAGCGCGTGTCCCGCGCGAGCCGGGCGGCGAGCCCGCGCGGGAACCCGGTGTCGACGAGCCGGCTCCACCGCCACGCCACGGTGGACGCTGTCCATCGGACCCGGCACTTCGACGTCCCGTTCGTGATGGATGTGCAGCATGCCGCCCTCCCTTCGTCCAGCCTCGCTCAGGCGAACCGCGCCGGGAACTGCTGGATGATCCCCTCGCTCAGCATGTCCGCCATCCCGAGCGCCTGCTTCACGATCTGGTCGTAGGCGAGCACGTCGGCCGTCCACTTGCCCTGGAGCCGGGCGACGACCTCCTGGGTCGTGAGCGCGAGGTGCGTCTGGAGCATCGCCTTCATCTCGCCACGCTTCCAGGCTCCCGGGTTCGCCTTGCTGAGGAAGGTGGCGATCGCGTCCGCGTTCCGCTGCCACGCGACCTGCTCTGTCGCCAGCTTCGCCTTGTCGCCGGCCTTCGCCGCGGCGATCAGGTCGGCGGCGACGAGGATGTGCTGACGCAGGAGCCCCGTGAGTGCGGTTCCGGCGGCTCGACCGTAGAAGGGCACGATCGCGTTGCCGATGTCGGACTGGTTGCGGAGCAGGCGCGCGACGGTCGCCTTCGTGTCGGGCGAGCCCGTGGTAAGGCTGACGATGGCGAGCCGCGTCCAGGACACGTGGTCCTCCCAGAGGCTTCGCATGTCCTGGCGGAGCCCGAGCTCCGCGCTCGTCACCGCCGCGTGAGTCGAGGCGGGGCCGTGCGCCTGGGCGCCGTGGCCGCCCGATACCGCGAGCGCGGCAAGCGCGGCGGCAAGGGCGACCAGCGCCGTCAGTCCCAGAGGGATCGGTTTGTGGCTGCGTACTTCGGTCATCTGATGGTTCCTTTCGGTTGGAGGCGTGCGAGCCGGAGGGCGGGCCGCGCGGGCGGCGCCGCGAGGTAGAGCGCGGCGACGAGCCCGACGAGCTCGACCGCCTTGGTCACCAGGCCGAGCCTGTCGGCCGGCTCGACTTCGGGATGGAGCACCGGGACGCCCGTCGTCACCGCGAACCCATACGCGACGATCAGGCCGGCGAGGAGCGCTGCTGCGGCTGCGTCGGCGCGCCCGGCTCGCCGGCCGGATCGTCAGCGCGACGCACAGCACGGCTAGGAGGATGGTCGAGAGAAGGAAGCCGATCCCGGCGGCCGGCTCCTCGCGGAGGTGCGCGGGAGCCAGCGCACCGTGAATCCCGGTGCTGATGGCGCACGCGACGACGAGAGCGTCACGCGCCGCGCGTTTGACGCTCTCGCCCATTCCGTCGTCCTTCTGTCCGTCCCGGTGCATCGCTCCTCCGGCGTCGGGGGTCGATGCGTTTGTGTCCCCGGGCGGCCGGGTCTTACGCGGCGGCGATCAGCGCGGCCTGCGAGCGCGGACGAAGGCGTCGATCGCGACTGCCTCGCCGTCGGGCAGCGGAACCGTCCGCTCGATCGCCCCCGCGCGCTCGACCGCGAGGCCCCCGAGCTCGGGCACGACATCCTCGGCCGTGTAGAGCACCGCCGCGTCCTTCGGCCCGCCGTGACCGTCCGCGATGTTCGCCGTGTCGTGGCCGAGGACGAGCAGCGTCCCGCCGGGCGCGACCGCGTCGCGCCGCGCCGCGAATCGCCCGGCAGCATCGCCTCGCGGGGGAGCTGGAGGTAGAGGACGGCGACGAGGTCGAAGGCGCGCGGCTCCGGCTCGTACTCGAGGACGTCGGCCACGACCCAGTCGACCTCGACTCCGCGGCTCGCCGCGAGCTCGCGCCGCCTTCGCAAGCGCGACGTCGGAGAAGTCGACGCCGGTGACCTCCCAGCCCCGCTCGGCCAGCCAGACTGCGTTCCGTCCCTCGCCGCAGGCGAGGTCGAGCGCCCGCCCGGGCGCGAGCCCCGCCACCTCCTCCGCAAAGCGCCGGTTCGGCGCCGCCGTCCAGAGGAGCTCCTTCTGCGCGTAGCGCGCGTTCCAGTCGTCGCGGGCGAACCCGGGCCTGACCGACGTCTCGGGTCTGCGCTGCTCGGTCACGACCCGAACGCTACGCGACGAGCCGCCCGGCGGCGGTCTCCGCCATCAGCGGCACCGCCTTCTCGTAGGCGGCCGCGCGCGCGTCCTCGGCGCCGAGCTCGCCCCGCACGTAGCGGCCGTAGATCGCCTCGCAGAAGACGGCGGCCTTCCAGAGCGCGAGCGCCTCGAACCAGCCGAGCGGCCCGACGTCCCTGCCGCTCCGTACGACATAGCGCCCGACGAGCTCCGCCTTGGTCGGGAAGCCCTCGAGCGCGGTGACGGGCGAGACGCCGAGCGGGCTCGCGTCCCCGCCGGGCTCGGTGTACGTCGCGAGGAGGTAGCCGAGGTCGGCGCGCGGGTCGCCGATCGCCCCCATCTCCCAGTCGAGCACCGCCTGCACGCGGTCTGGCCGACCGCGCTCGACCATCAGGTTGCCGAGGCGGTAATCGCCGTGGACGACGGTGTCGGGAAGCGGCTCCGGCAGCCTCTCGCCGAGACGGCGGCCCACCTCGACCACGACGGGGAGGTCGCGCGTGGCGTTGATCTCCCAGAGCTGGGAGAAGCGCCGCACCTGGCGCTCGAGGTAGCTCCCCGGTCGCGCGAAGGCCGCGAGCGCGGGTGCAGCGACGTCGGCCGCGTGGATCTCCACGAGGGCGTCGACGAGCTCCTCGCCGAGACGGCGCCGAGCGCCTTGCTCCTCGAGGCCCGCGGGGAGCGCGGTCGTGAGCACGTGCCCGTCGAGGAAGCGCATGACGTAGAACGGCACGCCGAGCACGCCCTCGTCGTCGCAGATCGCAAGGATCGGGGGCAGCCGGATCCCCTGCGGCGCGAGGGCGAGCTGCAGCCTCGCCTCGCGAACCATGTCGTGGGCAGAGGGCGGGAGCGGCGGACGCGGTGGCCGGCGGAGGACGTACCTCTCGTCCCCCCGCTCGAGCAGGAACGAGAAGTTCGAGCCTCCGCCGTCCCCGATGCGCACGGCGCGCACCGGCCCTGCGCCGAGCCCGTGGGCATCGAGGAACCCCTCGAGCCGGTCGAGGACGACGAGCGGCGGCCGGTCGCGCGTCGGGGCGCCCCTTCGCTCCAAACGCCTCCGAGGCGGTCGCCACGATGTCGCTCGCTGGCCACGGGGCGATCGTGCCACGACCGCCCCGTGATCGGACGGCCTATGCAGTCGACGCCGCCGCGGTGCAGACCTCGCCCGACGGGCTGGTCGCGCGCGCGACGAACCGGCCGCCGCCCGCGGCTACGAACCGCGCCTCGAACGACCCGCTCGGGGCATGCGTCGCCACGACGCGGCTCGCGACCCGGGTGCCGTTCCGAAACAGGGCCACGCGCCAGCGGACGCCGTTTCGGTTCTGGTCGACCTGGAACTCGACCTCGGTGCCCGCGTCCTCGCGACCCAGCTTCAGCTTCGACGTGCTCGACTTGGAGCACGTGCCGGCAACCCGGATGCCGTCCTTCGCGAACGCCGCGGGCGCGGGCGCGAGCGCCGCCCCGACCAATGCCGTCACCATGATCCGTACCGTCCACTTGCCCATCTCGTAGTCCTCCGTGGCTCGACTGTTCGACGCCTCGGAGGGTGCCGCCGGGCGGGTCGCAGGGACAATGGGACCTTGGTCGTAGACACCGCGCGCGCTCGATGAGGCATCCCGTCGCCCAGTTCGCCCTCGCCGGCCTCGTCGTGCTGGCAGTGTTCGGTGCTGCCTCGCTGCTCGTGCTACGCAGCCTGGCGAACGCCGAGGCGCTCCGCGACGCGCGGCAGTTCGCCACGCTGGCCGGCCAGGGGATCGTCGAGCCGACCGATCGCAGCCGGCCTTCTGCGACGGCGACGCCACAGGCGATCGCGGCCGTCGACCGGATCGTCCAGGAGCGCGTGCTCGGCGCGCGGGTCGTCCGGGTGAAGCTCTGGACGCGCGACGGGCGCATCGTGTACTCGGACGAGCCGCGCCTCATCGGTGCACGGTTCCCTCTCGACGCTGAGAAGCTCGACGTGCTGAGGACGGGGAGCACCACGAAGGCGTCGCTGAGCGATCTCGCAGGCCCCGAGAACCGATACGAGCGCGGGCAGGGCGATCCTGTACGAGGTCTACCTGCCGATCCGCGCCCCCGACGGAACGCCGCTCCTGTTCGAGACCTACCAGCGCCGGAGCGCCGTCGCGTCGACCGGCCGCCGCATCTGGATGCCGTTCGCTGCGCTTCTCCTCGGAAGCCTCGTCGTCCTCTGGGTCGTCCAGGTGCCCCTCGCATCGCGCCTCGACCGCAGGCTCCGCCGCACCCAGGCGGAGCGGGAGGCGTTGCTCGTCCGTGCGGTCGAGGCATCCGACGACGAGCGACGGCGGATCGCGGCCGAGCTCCACGACGGGCCCGTCCAGGATCTTGCCGGGATCTCGTACTCGCTGAGCGCCGCGCGCGCAGACTGAGAGCTCGTCCGTCGCACGGGAGACTCTCCAGCACGCGGCTGCGGGCACGCGAGACTCGATGCGCCAGCTTCGGTCACTCCTTGTCGATATCCATCCACCGAACCTCCGCGCGAGCGGGCTCGAGGCGGCGCTCGCCGATCTCCTCGCACCGTTGCAAGCACGGGGCGCGGAGATCGAGCTCACGGTCGGCCCGCGCGCTCGCCCTCGACGAGGATGCCGAGCGGACTCGTCTACCGGGCCGCCGCGGAGGCGTTGCGAAACGTCCAGCGGCATGCCGCCGCGCACCGGGTCACGGTCTCCGTGGAGCGGGACGACGCGGGCGTGCGGCTCGAGGTCACCGACGACGGAGCCGGCTTCGCACCCGACGACCGCGAGCGCCGGCGCGAGGAGGGCCACGTCGGCCTGTCGCTGCTCGAGGAGCTCGCTGCGCGTACAGACGGCCGGCTCGATGTACGCTCGGCGCCCGGAGAGGGCACGACCTTCCTACTCGAACTTCCGCACGCATGATCCGACTGCTGATCGCAGACGACCACGCCGTCGTGCGCACGGGCCTCGAGCGCCTCGTCGACGACGTTCGAGGACGTCGAGCTCGTCGGCGCGGCGGCAAACGGGCAGGAGGCGGTCGAGCGCTGCCTCGAGTCCGAGCCCGACGTCGTGCTGATGGACCTCGAGATGCCGGTGCTCGACGGCATCGCCGCGACCCGGGCAATCGCTGCCACCCAGCCGGACGTGGCGGTCGTCGTGCTGACGTCCTTCTCGGATCGAGACCAGATCCTGCGGGCCCTCGACGCAGGCGCAGTGGGCTACCTTCTGAAGGACGCGGAGCCGGAGGAGATCGCGAAGGCCCTGCGCGCCGCCGCGAGGGGCGAGGCGCCGCTCGACCCGCGCGCGGGACGCGCGCTCCTGAGCGCGCGCAGCGCCGCAACTCCGCTCGACGGGCTCTCCGAGCGCGAGCAGGATGTCCTGCGCCTCGTAGCGAGGGGCCTACCGAACAAGCTGATCGCGCGCGAGCTCTCGATCAGCGAGAAGACGGTGAAGGCGCACCTGACGCAGGTCTTCCGCGTGATCGGCGTCACCGACCGCACGCAGGCGGCGCTCTGGGCCGAGCGACACGGCGTCTCGGGGAGGTCGTAGGACCTTCGTCCGATTGCTCTCCGCCGGGACCGGCGGCACCATCGGGACATGCCGGGGCGCGCCCGCCGCCACTTCCTGTCGATCGCGCTCACGGCGCTTCTCCTCACGCTCGGGGCGCCGACCGTCGCGGCCGCGGACGACGGCGGCGGCTCGCGCGGGGAGGCGCGCGTTGCCACCGCATGCGGCTCGGGGACGCGCGCCGAGCTCCGAGTTCGTGAGCGGGACGGCGACCTGCTCCGGATCGAGCTCGAGCTCTCGACGCCGCAGCGAGGGTCGCTCTGGTCGGTCGTGATCGTCCACGAGCGCCGACTGGTGTTCAGCGGGCGCCTCCTGGCGAGCAGGGGCTCGCTCGCCGTACGCCGCACGGTCCGCAACTGGTTCGGGGAGGACCGCGTCGTCGCACGGGCGACCGGCCCCGGCGGCATGACGTGCCGTCTCGCGGGCTCTGTCGACGGCGGCGACTAGAGCCCGCGTGCCTTCCGGCTCGCAGCCTGCTGGCGCTTCGAGGCCGACAGCTCGACCTTCCGCAGGCGGATCGACGCCGGCGTCACCTCGACGCACTCGTCGTCGCGGATGAACTCGAGCGCCTGCTCGAGCGAGAGCGGGCGCGGAGGGATCAGTCGCACGAGCTCGTCGGCGGTGGACGAGCGCATGTTCGTGAGCTTCTTCTCCTTCGTCGCGTTGATGTCGAGATCCTCGGCGCGGGCGTTCTCTCCCACCACCATGCCCTCGTACACCTCGACGCCGGGGCCGACGAAGAGCGCACCTCGCTCCTGCAGGTTGAGGAGGGCGAAGGTCGTCGTCGGGCCGCGACGGTCGGCGACGAGGCTCCCGCTGGGACGTGTCCGGAGATCTCCGTGCCAGGGCTCGTAGCGCTCGAAGACGTGGTGGAGGATGCCGGTTCCGCGGGTCTCGGTGAGGAACTCCGTCCGGAACCCGATCAGCCCGCGCGCAGGGACGAGGTACTCCAGCCGCACCCACCCCGTGCCGTGGTTGACCATCTGCTCCATCCGGCCCTTGCGCAACGCAAGCAGCTGGGTGAGGACGCCGACGTACTCCTCCGGTGCGTCGATCGCGACCCGCTCGACCGGCTCGTGCGTGCGACCGTCGACCTCGCGCGTCACGACCTCGGGCTTGCCGACCGTCAGCTCGAAGCCCTCCCGCCGCATGAGCTCGACCAGCACCGCGAGCTGGAGCTCACCGCGGCCCTGCACCTCCCACGCGTCGGGCCGCTCGGTCGCCGCCACGCGCAGCGAGACGTTTCCGACCAGCTCCTGATCGAGCCGCTGCTTCACCATCGGCGCGGTCAGCCGCGAGCCTTCCTGGCCCGCGACCGGCGACGAGTTGATCCCGATCGTCATCGAGAGGCTCGGCTCGTCGACGGCGACCACCGGAAGGGGCCGCGGATCATCCGGGTCGGACAGGGTCTCGCCGATCGTCACCTCCGCGATCCCCGCCACTGCCACGATCTCTCCGGGCCCGGCCTCGTCGGCGTCCACGCGGTCGAGCGCCTCGGTGACGTAGAGCTCCGTGACCTTCGCGCGCTCGACGGTGCCGTCGGCCCTGCACCAGGCGACCTGCTGGCCCTTCCGGACGGAGCCGTTGGCGATGCGACAGATCGCAAGCCTGCCGACGTACGGTGACGCGTCGAGGTTCGCGACGAGCGCCTGGAGCGGGTGGCCCTCCTCGAACGTCGGCGGCGGGATCGTCTCGAGCAGCGCGTCGAACAGCGGCTGCAGCGTGTCTGCGAGGCCGGCGGCGTCCGCCCTCGTGCCGGCGCGCCCGGCGCGGGCGTTGCAGAACACGATCGGGAACTCGATCTGGCTCTCGTCCGCGTCGAGGTCGAGAAAGAGCTCGTAGACCTCGTTCACGACCTCCTCCGCGCGGGCGTCCGGACGGTCGACCTTGTTCACGACGAGGACGACCGGCAGGCGCGCCTCGAGGGCCTTCCGCAGGACGAAGCGGGTCTGCGGCAGCGGGCCTTCGCTCGCGTCGACGAGCAGGAGGACGCCGTCGACCATCCGCAGCGCGCGCTCGACCTCGCCGCCGAAGTCGGCGTGGCCCGGGGTGTCGACGATGTTGATCTTCGTCGCCCCGTGCCGCACGGCGGTGTTCTTCGCGAGAATCGTGATGCCCTTCTCGCGCTCGAGGTCCATCGAGTCCATGACCCGCTCCGCGACGTCCTGGTTCTCCCGGAACGACCCGGACTGCCAGAGCATCGCGTCGACGAGGGTCGTCTTGCCGTGGTCGACGTGCGCGACGATCGCGACGTTGCGGATGTCGTCCCGGGCGGGCACGCGCCGAGGGTAGCCGCGACCGGTTGCCCGACCGGGCTAGGAGGGGCCGGGCGGCATGTCCCCGACGGGCCACGGCTTGCCGCCGAGGCCCCAGTTCTTCGGGTCGTGTCCCTCGACGATCACCCAGGTGTGGTCGCGAAGCCCCTCGTGGGTCGCGGCGCAGAGCGCATCGGTGAGGCCCGCGATGAGCTTCGCGCTCGTCTCCTCGTCGACACGGAAGTCGAACAACTCGACGCGGATCAGTGGCATGCGTGGCTCCTTCGGTCGTCTCCGGTCGTCGAGCCTATGCTCCCGCAGATGACCCGCGTCGCACGACCCGACGCCGTGGCCCCCGACGTCGAGCACGGCGTGGACCGGCGACGCCTCGTCCCGCCCGAGGAGGGGTCGACTCTCGCGCTCGAGACGATCCGCCTCGGCCCCGGCGCCTCGATCCAGGTCGCCGACGACCTCCACGACACGATGTGCTTCCTCGCGAACGGCACCTGCGCCCTCGACACCGTGTCCCTCGACGGCCCCGGCGCGGGCCTCGTCGCCGCCGGGCGCCGTTGCTCGCTCGTCGCCGGAGCGGACGGTGCCACGGTCCTCCGGGTGACGCTCGGCTCCGCCACCGACCTCCATGCGCCGATGGGGCCGGCCGAGCCCGTGATCGCCCTCGACCATGTCGAGCCGGGGAAGGCGACCGGCGCGCGCTCGTTCCAGGTGCTCTACGGCCCGCACAACGGATCGACCCGCGCCACGATCTTCGTGGGGTACATCCCGCCGGGCGCGGCGCCGTGGCACTACCACCTCTACGACGAGATCGTCTGGGTCCTCCGCGGGCGGGGACGGCTCCACCTCGGCGAGACGGTCGAGCCGCTCGAGCCGGGCGCCGCCTTCCGGCTGCGCCCTCGCGAGGTGCACATCGTCGAGAACACCGACCCCGAAGTCGAGTTGGCGGTGGTCGGGATCTTCACGCCGGCGGGCAGCCCGTCGGCCGCGTACCTGACGGCGGACGTCGCCGAGACCTACGCGATCGGCTGAGGCGCGCCAGGCATAGTCCGGCCGTGCGGATCGCCGTCATCGGGACCGGAATCATGGGCGCCGGCATCGCCCGGTCGCTCGCCCGTGCCGGCCACGAGGTCGCCGCCTGGAACCGAAGCCCCGAGAAGGTCGAGGCGCTCGCCGGCGACGGGATCCTCGCGGCGGAGACGGTCGGAGAGGCCGTGGCGGGGAGCGGCGCCGTCCTGACCGTCCTCTTCGACATCGAGGCGCTGCTGGCCGTCGCGGACGAGATCGTCGGTGCGCTCGGGCCGGAGTCGGTCTGGCTGCAGGCCTCCACCGTCGGCCCGAGCGGGGCGCGGCAGGCCGCCGAGCTCGCCGGCGGGCGCCTCCTCGACACGCCGGTGCTCGGGACGAAGAAGCCGGCGGAGGAGGGGAACCTCGTCGTGTTCGTCTCGGGCCCGCCCGGGCTCGTGGCGCGCGCGGAGCCTGTATTCGACGCGATCGGCAGCAGACGGCTCGTCGCGGGCGACGAGGTCGGTCAGGCGAGCGCCCTCAAGCTGGCCGTCAACGCGTGGGTGGGCCTGATCACGACCGGCACCGCCCAGTCGCTTGCGCTGGCGGAGAGCCTCGGCGTCGATCCCGCGCTGTTCCTCGACGCGATCGCGGGCTCGGCGGTCGACAGCCCGTACGCGCACGTCAAGGGCCGGGCGATGCTGGCCGGAGACTGGACGACCTCGTTCGCCGTCGACGGGGTGCTGAAGGACATCGACCTCATGCTCGACGCGGCCGCGGAGGCGTCGTTTCCGACCGGGCTGCTCACCGCGGTCCGCGAGCGGTTCGCCGAGGCGGCTGCGTACGGTCACGGCGGGGACGACATGGCGTCCGTTCGCACCGCGTTCGGCGGGATGAGCCGCTGAGCCCGCCGAGCCGCCGGGACGTACGCGCCGCGCCGTATCCTCGTCCCCATGGGCCAGCCGGTCATTCTCGCGGTCGACGACGATCCGGCCGATCTCGCCGCGATCGAGCGCGAGCTCGACGAGCGGTACGCACGCCACTACCGCGTCGTGTGCGTCTCCTCGTCCGCGGAGGCCCGCCGTCACCTGACGGAGATCGAGGCGGCGGGCGAGTCCGTCGCCGTCGTACTCGCGGGCCAGGCGCTGGACGGCGGCACCGGCGGCGAGCTCCTCGGCGAGGTCAGGCAGCTCCATCCGCACGCGAAGCGCGCCCTGCTCGTCGGCTGGGGCGAATGGGGGTTCCGCGCCACGGGCGACGCGATCCTCGAGGCGATCGAGCACGGCAAGGTCGACCACTACGTCGTGCGGCCCGTCGCGCCGCCGGACGAGCTCTTCCACCATGCCATCTCGACCTTCCTGCTCGAGTGGGCGGAGGAGCGGCGCACCGCTCCCTACGCGATCCACGTCGTCGGCAGCTCGTGGTCGGGACGCGCGGCGCAGCTCCGGACGGTGCTCGAGCAATGTGCTTTCCCGCATGCGTTCTGCCTGGCCGACTCCGACAAGGGACGCGAGCTCCTCGGCGACTCGCCATCCGACACGGAGCTGCCGGTCGTGATCCTCCCGGACGGCACGAAGCTCGTGAACCCGAGTGACATCGAGCTCACGCGGGCCACCGGCACGGCGGTCGAGCCCGAGGACCGCGAGGTCGACCTGCTCATCGTCGGCGCCGGCCCTGCCGGCCTCTCCGCCGCGGTGTACGGCGCCTCGGAGGGCTTCCGGACGCTGGTGGTCGACACCCTCGGGATCGGGGGACAGGCGAGGTCGAGCTCGCTGATCCGCAACTACCTCGGGTTCCCGCGCGGCGTCAGCGGTGCGCTGCTGGCGCGCCAGGCGCACGAGCAGGCCTGGGTCTTCGGCGCGCGGTTCGTCTTCATGCAGGAGGTCACCGACCTCCGGAGGGATGCGGACCGGCTCGTCGCGACGCTCTCCGAGGGGGCGACCGTGAGCGCGCGGGCGGTCGTCCTCGCGACGGGCGTCACGTACCGGCGTCTCGGCATCCCGTCGCTCGAGGCCCTTTCAGGGGCAGGCGTCTTCTACGGCGGTGCCGGCTCCGACGCGCACCGGCTGGCGGGCCAGGAGGTGTACGTCCTCGGCGGCGCGAACTCCGCCGGGCAGGCAGCGCTCCACCTCGCGCGGTATGCGAGGCGCCTCACGCTCGTCGTGCGCGCGCCGACGCTGGAAGCGGGCATGTCGCACTACCTCGTCCGTCAGCTCGAGGCCACCGCGAACATCGCCGTCCGGGTCTCCACCGAGATCGTCGGCGGCGGCGGCGACGGCTGGCTGACGCATCTCGTCCTGCGCGACCGTGCGAGCGGGGCCGAGGAGACGGTCGACGCGGACGACCTGTATCTCTCGATCGGCGCGCGCCCACACACGGAATGGCTGCCCGAGGAGATCGCCCGGGACGAGCGAGGCTTCGTCCTCACCGGCGGCGACATCCCCCGCGACAAGGCGTGGCCGCTCGAGCGGGATCCGTTCCCTCTCGAGACGAGCATGCCGGGCGTCCTCGCGATCGGCGACGCGCGGCACGGCTCGGTGAAGCGCGTGGCGTCCGCCGTCGGCGCCGGGTCGATCGCGATCCGAATCCTCGACCGCTTGCTGCAGGCGGACGCCCCGGCGCCGGTCGAGGCCGGCGAGCCGAGCCCCGCCTAGGCCGAGCCCGAATTTGCCGACGACACGAGGTCGGAGGTGAAGAGGCGCGGCGTCGGGCCGTCCGGCTGGGGAAGGCGGTCGGCGATCAGGATCATCTCGTCGATGCGCTTCCGCGCGGCGGCGCCGTCCGGGTGGTCGAGCTCGAGCAGGTTGCCGGCGGGGTCCCGGAGATACAGCTGCGCCTCTCCACCGGGAAGCTCCGCGATCGCGTAGCCAAACGCGGTGCGGTCGAGGATCCCGAGCTCGCTCGCACGCTCGTACACCGCGACGACGTCGTCCACCTCGAGCGCGAAATGCGCGTACGCCGGGGGATCGTCCGGGCGCTCGAACACGTGCACCTGGAGCGACCCGGCTCGGAGCCACTGGACCGGGAACCCGAAGGCGGGCGTCGGCAGCGGCTCGAGACCGAGGACGTCGACGTAGAAGCGGACCGACTCGTCGAGGTCGTGCGCGACGACGCTCACGTGGTTCAGCCCGACTGCTCCCGCCATCCTCGGATCCTCTCAGTCAGCCAGCCCGGCGGCGATGTCCCGCGCGAGATGCTTCGCCGTCAGCGCCTCGCCGGTCGCCTGCTCGAGCAGCCGGTCCCATCGCACCGACTGCCCGGGCCGGAAGACGCGCTCGCCGAGGAACGCTCCGGCCTCCGGCCTGCCGATGAGGCCCCCGGCCACGCGGTCGAGCGTGGCGTGGAGCTGGGAGGCGACGAGGTTCCCGTAGAGGTACGTGTGGTAGTAGACGGGGGCGCAGGCCACGTGGATCTTCGCCGCCCAGTCGGGGGCGTCGCGACCCTCGGGAGGCGTCAGGAGCTGGTGGCGCGAGACCAGCTCCCACCAGGTCGCGGCGAGGTCGGCCTCGGGATCGGCGTACAGCGCGCGCTCGAAGTTCGTCATCACGAGCACCCACCGCGTGAAGACGAGCGCCTCGGCTGCGAGGGCTGCGCGAAGGCGGGGCTCGAGCCGCCCTGCCTCCTCGGCATCGACGCCGACGACCTCGCGGAGCCAGTCGGCGTCCTGCGCAAGGCGTCCCATCAGGATCGCCATGCCTTCCGTCACGGTCAGGTGGCAGTCACGCAAGAGCCACGGCAACGTGCGGTCGAAGCCGATGTCGTACGCGCCGTGGCCGAGCTCGTGGAGCATCGTGTCGGCCCAGTAACGGTCGGCGACCACATTCGCGAGCACGCGGACGTCGCCCTCGCGGTCGACGTCGATGCAGAACGCGTGCTGGCACTTGCCCTCGCGGGGGAAGAGGTCGCTGCGTTCGAGGATGGGGCCGGTCTCGACGCCCATCCGCTCGTACGTCTCCCGTGCCAGGGCGACGACATCCTTGCCGGCGAAGACGGCGGTCAGGTCGACCCCGCCTGCGGCGGGCACTTCCTGGAAGAACGGGTCCTCGTAGTGCCAGGGCCGCAGGGAGCCCACGGCACAGCCGAAGCGCTCTGCAAGCCGGGCGTCCGTGTCTGCCTTCCAGCGCGCGAACGGCTCCGCCGTCAGCCGGTCGCACTCGTCGAGCGTCGCGAAGAGCCGGGTCTCGTCCATCTCGGACGTCGCGACGGCGAGCGCGAACCAGTCCCGGTACCCGAGCGACCGCGCGGCCTCGTTCCGCAGGCGCGCGAGCTCGCGGACGTCGTCGGCGACGGCGGCACCGACGGTCTTCGACGCCTCCCACGCCGCGCGCCGCTCCGCCTCGTCGTCGCTCTCCCGCAGGATGCGCTTGATCTCGTTGTCGTCGACCGCCCGGCCGTCGACCTCGCCTCTGTGCTGGGCGAAGCGCGACTCGACGGAGGCCTCGAGCTCGACGATGCGGTGGCGGATCGCCTCGGGAACCTGGTTCGGGACGAGGCTCGCGTGCAGCAGCTCGAGCTGGCGCCGGACGAGCGGGGCCGCGCCGTTCGCCCGTGCGGCCTCGACGTCGTGGAAGAGCTCGGCATCCGCCAGCGCGTCCGAGAGCGCGAGCTCGGCGGCGACGCGGCGCCGCTCGTTCTCTTCGGTCGCGGAGACGTTCGCGTCCCACCACGACTCGGACGCGGTCTTGTAGAGAGGGCGGAGCCGCTCGACGGCCCGCCGAACGACGGCTTCCGAATCGCTCACGGCGCCGGGAGCGTACCCGAGCGGCGCGTCCGACCGACTACGATCGCGCCTCGTGGGCACCGACGCGCACCGAGCCGCCGCGGCGGAGATCGGCCCCATCGCCGTCGGCGTCGTCACGGTGTCGGACAGCCGCACGCCGGACGACGACACGAACGGCCGCTGGCTCCAGGAGCGGATCGGGGCCGCCGGAGCCGTCGTCTCGGGCTACCGGGTCGTCCGCGACGAGCCCGATGAGGTGCGGGCCGCGGTGGACGCGCTCACGGCCGACGCACGGATCGTCGTCGTCAACGGCGGCACGGGGGTCTCGCGCCGCGACACGACCTACGACACGCTCGCCGCGATGCTCGAGAAGACCCTGCCGGGGTTCGGCGAGTTGTTCCGGATGCTCAGCTACGAGCAGGTGGGATCCGCCGCGATGCTCTCACGCGCGACTGCCGGCACCTATCGCGGATCGGTCGTCGTCTCGGTCCCCGGCTCGCCCAAGGCCGTCGCGCTCGCGTGGGAGAAGCTGATCGAACCGGAACTCGCCCATCTCGCCTGGGAGGTCGGGCGCTGAGCCCGCCGTGCTCGCCGCAGCGATCGGAGCGGCGAGGATCCTGCGCCGTTTCCGCGACCTGAGCGCCTCCGCCGCGACGTAGCTCCCGAGCACGAACGCGAGGGCGGCTCCCTGCGCCAGGAAGCCCTCCCACGTCGGGAAGACGCCGAACCACATCCCGGCCCAGAACGGGAGCGTGAGCCCCTCGACCGGCGTGACGGGCAGCCAGCCGACCACCTGCATCGTCTGCACCGTGTGGCCGACGAGCACCATCAGCACGCCCGTGATCAGCAGGCCGGTCGCGATCAGCATCTTCTTGTGCGGGAGCCTGCGCTCGAGCGAGACGACGAGCGCGAACACGCCGAGCACGCCGAGGAAGCCGAGGAGCACGCCCTGGAGCACCGTCCAGGCGCCCGCCTCGAGGGTCAGGGCCTGGAGGAAGAGCACCGTCTCGAAGCCCTCGCGGTAGACGCTCGAGAACCCGAGGGCGACGAGCCCGATCGCCTGCGCGGAGAGGATCCCGATCGACGCGCCGGCGAGCACGCGCTTCTTCCGCTTGTGGAGATCCTGGAGGTTCTCCTGCCAGTAGACGCGGTGGTAGAACCAGTTGAGGATCAGGAGCAGGACGCCGATCGCGACGAGCGAGACGACCGCCTCGAGCCGCTCTCCCCAGCCGGCCAGCGAGTCGAGCACGGTCTGCGCGACGATCCAGGTGACGACGCTCGCGACGAGGGCGACACCGACCCCGGCGAGGAGCGGCCGCCGGAGGCGGCGCTGCGCGCCGACCATGCTGGCCATCAGCGCGGCGAGGATCAGGACCGCCTCGAGACCCTCGCGGAAGACGATGATCGCGCTGTTGACGACGACGGTGGTGCGGGACTGCGGCCCGCTCCCGATCGCCTCCGCGGACTCCTTGAGCGCGAGGTCGAGCGCGGCCATCGTCTCGGCGAGCTCGTCGGCGCCGGCGTTCTGGCGGAGGAGCTGCGCGAGACCGTCGTGCCCGTCCGCGCCGTACCAGAAGAGCCCCTCGACCCGCTGGAACAGCGAGGGCGCCAGACCGCGGAGACGCTGTTCCGGGCCGAGCTCGAAGGTCGCGTAGGCCTCGAGTCGGCTCGACTCCGCGCGCCGCATGTCGCCGGTGGCGGCGAGGGCGGTCACCTTGCGGAGAAGCGTCGCGATCACGTCGAAGTCGGCCTCCGCCGTGCCCGCCTTCCAGTCGTCGGGATAGACGTCGTCGAGCGAGTCCGTCGCGGTCTTCGCGAGCGCCTTGACGTCCGCCGGATCGGCGACCGCGGTCCCGCGCTCGGCGTCCCCGAGCCGGGTGTCGAGTGCGCCGAGCACGTTCTGCACGGCGCGCGTCGCCGCGAGGTCCCGTGCCGCGAGGTAGGACTGGAGGTCGCCGAAGGCGGTTGCGGCGCCGTCGCGGAACGCGATCGACTCCTGGATCTCGATCGGCACGACCACCGACCCGTTCGCGACGCCGCGCGCGTACTCGACGGGAACGAGCCCGAGGTAGCGGATGAGCTGACCCGCGCGGCGTGCCTGCTCCCCCGGCGACAACGGCGCCGCGCGGAATGCGAGGAGGTCGCCCTCGACCGAGCCCACCGCCGCGGCGGTGGGTGCCGGCTTTCCGCCCCGCGCGTCCGAGACCAGGCGCTCGAAGGCCCGGTCGAGCTTCGCCGCCGCGGCGGCTCCACGCTGGCCGACGAAGGCGTCTCGCAGGATCCACCAGTACCCGCGCGCCGTCGCCGCCGAGCCGGCGGCCTTCTCCGGGAAGCCGGCGCGGAGCGCGTCGCCGGTGTCGGAGAGCGACGTCCGGAGAAGAGCCTCGTAGGTGTCGAGGAGGTCGCCGCGAATCGACCGGACGGCTCGGGCGCGGGGGACGACCCCGTCGGCGAGCGCGGCGATCGCCACGCTCGAGGCGGCGCTCGGGTGCGAGAAGCGCGTGACGGGCTTGAACTCGCGGACGAGGAGCCACGCCCGTGCCCGGTCGAGGTCGCCGGCGCGCGTCGCCGCGAGAATCGTCTCGTAGGCGCCGGCGAGGGCGGCGGCGCGTGCCGCGGCGGTCGTTACCGCCAGGTCGACGCCGTTCCGCTCGGTCGCGACCGCATCCGCAGTCCGCTGCAAGCGAGCCGCGCTCTGGGCGGCGGAGCGGTCGAAGCCGTCCGCGAGCCGGCCTGCCGCAACGGCCGCACGGTGACCGGCGGCGGCACGGGCATCGCCGTCGTCGGTCGTCGCGGCGAGCTCGGCGTCGAAGAGCGCGCTGTCGAGGGCGTCGAAGGACTGCCACGGCGCAACCGCGTCCGCCGCGGACGCGCGACCCGCCACGGCGGCGGCGAGGACGAAGAAGACGACGAGGGCGAGGAGGATCGCGCCCCTCGCCCTCGCTGCGTCGCGTCGCTTCACTCCCACCCGGTCCCGTCTCGCGCGTCCACGGGCTCAGGCCTGCAGCTCGACTCCGAGGACGCCTGCGACCTGCGAGATCTGTCCCGCGATCGCGTTGGCGCGCGTCTGGGCCTGGCTGCCGAGGAGGTCAGCCTGCTTCGGGGTGAACCTCTTGCCGGCCTTCTCCTGCGCGTAGATCCCGTCGACGAACCGCGTGAGTTGCTGGAGCGCGGTGCCGATCCGCGCGCTCTGCCCTGCGCCGGCCTGCGCGACGAGCGGTCGTACGCCGCTGTAGACGTTCTGGAGGCTGTAGAGGATCCCGTGCACGTCGATCAGGCGCGAGTGGGCGACGAACGCCTTCTCCTTCGCCCCTGCGCCGGCGATCGCGCGCGAGCTCTTCCACTCGCCGAAGTAGCCTTCGACCGTCGGCACCATCACGACGAGCGCCGTCAGCACGTCCGAGGCGTTCGGCGTCCAGGCCCTCGCGGCTGCGTCGCTCTTGCGCGCGTAGGAGACGAAGCCGCGGGCCGTCGCGACGAGGACGTTCGCATCGGGAAGCACCTCGCCGAACTCGACCGTGCCGTCGCCGTCGAGGTCGGCCTTGACACCGCCCGGCGCCACGAACCGCGCGTCGGTACCCCAGATGGTCGGCTCGAGCAGCGCATGGAAGAAGTTCCCCGGCTTCGCGAAGACCTTTCCGTTCGGCAGCCTCAGATCGAACGGCACCGCGGTCTGGGGGTCGTCGGCGGCGCTCGTGCCGGAGTCCATGATCACGTCGTACTGGGCGAGCGACGGGACGCCGGCGATGATGCCTTCCTCTTCCTCGTAGGCCTTGTGGGCCCGGTTGAACGCCGGCTTGAGGCCCGCGAGAAGCGGACCGACCTCCGCACGGTGGTTGCGCCACAGGTTCGCGTACGAGAACCGCTCTTGCCTCGCGAGCGCGTAGTAGCGCTCCGCGCGGGTCTGGATCCCGCCGAGCTGGGTGACGAGCGACTGCGAGCGGCCCAGGAGGTAGGTCTTGACGCCCGTGTAGTTCGGGGCGGCGGAGCGTGCGTCCGTCCGCGCCGGGGCGGCCGCGGCGGCAGACGCGAGCGCCGCGAGAAGGACGACCGCGACCGCAAGGATCGAGAGACGAATACGGTTGGTCATACGCCGCAGCGTATAGCTAATTGACGTTGCGTGTAAGGGAACCCTTACACGCACGTCCAGGCCCGTCGAGAGCGGGGACTGAGGGGCAACGGCGCTAGATTGGCCTCGTGGAGACCGCCGCCGTGCCTCGCACGCTTCCGTACGACTGGTACGCGGACCCGGCGGTGCTCCGACTCGAGCAGCGACACGTCTTCGCGCGCTCCTGGCAGTACGCGGCGCGCCTCGACCAGGTCGCCGAGCCCGGCCGCCTGACGACCGCCTGGGCCGGGTCGCTCCCGCTCGTCCTGGCCCGCGCCCGGGACGGGGAGCTTCGCGGGTTCGTCAACGTCTGCCGTCACCGCGGTCACGTCCTCTGCGACGGGGACGCGCGGCGCGAGACGATCCAGTGCCCGTACCACGCCTGGACGTACGGCCTGGACGGCTCGCTGCGAAACGCGCCGCGGGCGGCCCGCGAGCCGGGGTTCGACCGCGACGCGCTCGGCCTCGTCCCGGTCGCGGTGGATGTGTTCGGCCCGTTCGTGTTCGTCAACCCGGACACGGGGGCGGCGCCGCTCGCGGACGCGCTCGGCGACCTGCCCGCGCACCTCGCGGAAGGCGGTATCGACGTCGACGCGCTGCGGTTTCACAGCCGGGCGGAGTCGGACGACTACGCGTGCAACTGGAAGATCTGCGTCGAGAACTTCCTCGAGTGCTACCACTGCTCGGTCGCGCACCCCGCGCTGGCGAAAGTGCTCGACGTCTCGGCGGATGCCTACGCGCTCGGGGCGCAGGGGGCGCTCGCCAGCCAGTTCGGTCGGCCGCGCGAGCGCGGCGACGAGGCCTGGGCGGTCGCGCGCGGCCAGTTCCACCTGCTCTTCCCGGGCACCGTGGTCAACGTCATGCCCGGGCAGCCCAACCTGTCCATCGGCCCGATCGTCCCGCGTGGCCCCGAGCGGACGTCCCGCTTCCTCGACTACTTCGTCGGCCCCGACGCCGACGACGAGTGGGTCGCCGACCACCTCGCCCTCGACGAGCGGGTCGGCGCGGAGGACCGTGCGCTCGTCGAGGCGGTGCAGCGCGGCGTCTCGAGCGGTGGTCTCGAGACGGGGACGCTGCTCGCCGAGTCCGAGCAGCTCATCGCCTGGTTCCAGACCCGCGTCGTCGAGGCGCTGGGAAGCGACCTCGAGGGCGACTGACCCACGTACGATCCGGTCATGGCGACGACCACCCAGCCGGCGTCTTCCCGGCTCCTCAACCGGGAGCTCTCCTGGGTCGAGTTCAACGCCCGCGTCCTCGAGCTCGCGGAGGACGCCCAGCTGCCTCTGCTCGAGCGCGTCCGGTTCGCGGCGATCTTCTCGAAGAACCTCGACGAGTTCTTCATGGTTCGCGTCGCCGGCCTGCTCGAGCTCGACGAGTCCGACCTCCCGGTGCGATCGGTCGACGGGCTGACGGCCGGCCAGGCGCTCGAGGCGATCCGCAAGCGCGTCTCCGAGCTGACCACGCGTCAGGGGCGGCTGTGGAGGCGCGAGCTCGCGCCGGGGCTCGCCGCAGCGGGAGTCGAGATCGCCGCCATCGAGGACTGCTCGTCCCGTGAGACGGAGAAGCTCGAGCGGTTCTTCGAGCGCGAGGTCTACCCCATCCTCACGCCGCTCGCGGTCGGCCCCGGCCAGCCGTTCCCCTACGTGTCGGGGCTCTCGCTCTCGCTCGGGGTGATCGCCCTCGACCCCGAGACGGGCGAGGAGCGGTTCGCGCGCGTCAAGGTGCCGGAGGTGCTCGACCGGTTCGTCCCCGTCGGCAATCGCCTGGTGCCGCTCGAGTCGGTCATCGCCCACTTCCTCCCCATGCTCTTCCCGGGCATGGAGATCGCGGAGCGGGCCCTGTTCCGCGTGACGCGCGACTCGGACTTCGAGCTCTCCGACGACGCCGACGACCTCCTCGAGGCCGTGGAGTCCGAGCTCCGCCGCCGCCGGTTCGGCGACGTCGTGCGGCTCGAGGTCTCGCGCTCGGCGTCACGCGACATGCGCGCGCGGCTGATCGAGGGCCTCGAGGTCAGGCAGAGCCAGGTCTACGAGATCGAGGGCCTCCTCGACCAGTCGGAGCTCTGGGAGCTCACCTCGCTCGACCGCCCAGACCTGAAGTACCCGGCCTGGGCGCCCATCGTCCCGCCGCGGTGGGCCCGCGCCGCGGGGGCCGGCGAGGTGTTCGAGGAGATCCGCCGCGGCGACCTCTTCGTCCAGCAGCCGTACGACTCGTTCCGGGCGAGCTTCGAGGCGTTCGTGCAGGCGGCCGCCCGCGACCCCGACGTGATCGCGATCAAGACGGCCGTGTACCGGACGAGCGACGAGTCCTCGCTCGTGTCGTCGCTCATCGAGTGCGCCGAGCAGGGCAAGCAGTCCGTGTGCCTCGTCGAGCTGAAGGCGCGCTTCGACGAACGGCGCAACATCGAGTCGTCGCGCGCGATGGAGGAAGCGGGCGTCCACGTCGTCCACGGGTTCCCCGACGTCAAGATCCACGCGAAGATGTCGCTCGTCGTCCGCCGGGAGCAGGGCGGCCTCCGCCGGTATGTCCACATCGGCACCGGGAACTACAACGCCTCCACGGCGCGTATCTACGAGGACGTCGGGCTGTTCACGGCCGACGAGGAGATCTCGGCCGACGTCGCCGACCTGTTCAACTACGTGACGGGCTTCGGTCGCCCCCAGCACTTCCGCAAGCTGCTCGTGGCGCCGTTCACGATGCGCGCGCGTCTCGTCGAGGAGATCCGCCGCGTCGCCGCGGCCGCGGCCGACGGCACCCCGACCCGCATCCGGCTGAAGCTGAACTCGCTCGTCGACCCGACGATCGTCGAGGAGCTCTACACGGCGTCGGCGGCCGGTGTGCCGATCGACGTGCAGGCCCGCTCGATCTGCATGCTCCGCCCGCGCGTCGACGACCTCTCCGAGACGATCCGCGTCACGTCGATCGTCGGCCGCTTCCTCGAGCACAGCCGGATCTACTGGTTCGAGGCGGGCGAGGAGACGAACGTGTACGTGGGGAGCGCCGACCTCATGCCGCGCAACCTCGACCGCCGGATCGAGGTGCTGACGCCGGTCGAGAACGCGCGCGCGAAGGGCGAGGTCGCCGCCATTCTCGACAGCGCTTTCGCCGACACGACGAACGCCTGGGAGCTCCGCTCCGACGGCGGCTGGACGCGGCTGGAGGGCAAGGGCAAGAAGGCGCACACGCACCAGGACGCGATGATGCGTCGGGCCCAGCTTCGCGCCCGGCGCGCGCGTTCCTAGCGCGCGTCAGGCGGCGGCCGTCAGCTCCGTGCGCGCGAGCGCGAGCGCCGCCCCTTCGCGCAGCCCCCCGCGTGCCAACACGAGCGGACGGTCGAGGGCCCGGGCCGCCTCCGCGAGGAGGAGCAAGCCGCCGAGAAGCGATGCGGCCCGCACGGGGTGAACACCCGCGCTTCGGGCCACCTTGCCGGACGGACGCGCCGACAGCGCCTCGATCGCCCGCTCGAGGTCGGCCGACGTGAACGGCTCGCCGACGAGCCTGGCAGCCGCCCTGGCGCTCCCGCCGGTCGCGAAGGCGATGTCCGGTCGCGGGGGCGCGAGCCGGGCCATCTCGCTGCGCACCGCGTCGTGCGCCTTCCGCAGGCGCCCGGCCCGCGGCGGGTCGCGACGGAGGAACCGGCTGGTCAGCCGGATCGAGCCGAGATCGATGGAGGCGACCCATACGGGTCCCCGGCCGGCATCGCCGACGACGATCTCGGTCGAGCCGCCACCGACGTCGACGACGGCCACGCGCCCCACCGCGAGCCGGCCGGCCCGCGCGAGGGCGCCGTCGTACGAGAGCCGCCCCTCCTCTTCGGCGCTGAGCACGCTCACCGCCACCCCGGTCGCCCCCGCGAGGGAGCGGACGAGCCCGCCGGGGGAACGTCCCTGGCGGCCGGGTGCGGTCACGATCGCCCGGGTGCGCTCGGCGCCCTGTGAGCGTGCGAGCCCGGCATAGCGCCCGGCGACGCGGGCGACCGTGTCCACCGTTCGGGCACAGAGCCCTCCGCTCTCCGCGATCTCGGCCCCGAGGCCGAGGCGCTCGCGGCGCTCGAGGACGGCGGACACCCGCCCGCCCGCGGTGACGTCGGCGACGAGCAGGCGCGCCGTGTTCGACCCGACGTCGATGACGGCGACGCGCATCGAGGCCATCGTGACGGCGTGACCGGACGGCTCTGACGGCCGGCGGCGGCCCATCTCGCCATCCTGCGATCACCCAACCGGACTGTGGTCTCCAGCGCGTGGGGAACCGGTGTCGATCCTGCGACCTGCGGGCTACGCCGGGCGGACGAGCGGCTTGTACGCGATCCGGTGCGGCTCGAGCGCCTCGGCGCCGCGGGTCTCGCGCACCCAGTCTGCGTACTCCTGGTACGAGCCCTCGAACCATGTGACCTGCGAGTCGCCCTCGAAGGCGAGGATGTGCGTCGCCACGCGGTCGAGGAACCAGCGATCGTGCGTGATCACGACCGCACAGCCGGCGAAGTCGAGGAGCGCCTCCTCGAGCGCGCGCAGCGTGTCGACGTCGAGGTCGTTCGTCGGCTCGTCGAGGAGGAGCAGGTTCCCGCCCGAGCGGAGCAGCTTCGCGAGGTGCACGCGGTTCCGCTCGCCACCGGAAAGGTCCTTCACGAGCTTCTGCTGGTCGCCGCCGCGGAAGTTGAACCAGGAGACGTACTGCCGCGAGTTCACCTCGCGCTTGCCGAGCTGGACGACGTCCTGGTTTCCCGAGATCTCCTTCCACACCGTGTTCTGCCCCTCGAGCGTCGAACGGGACTGGTCGACGTAGGCGAGCTCGACCGTGTCGCCGACCTCGAGCGCCCCCGCGTCCGGCTGCTCCTCGCCCGCGATCATGCGGAAGAGGGTCGTCTTGCCGGCGCCGTTCGGCCCGATCACGCCGACGATTCCGCCCGGCGGCAGGTCGAAGGTGAGGTCCTCGACGAGGAGCCTGTCGCCGAATCCCTTCTGGACGCTCTCCGCGCGGACGACGACGTCGCCGAGGCGCGGTCCCGCCGGGATGTGGATCTCGACCGTGTCGAGGCGCCTGGACTGGTCCTCGGCGAGGAGCTTCTCGTAGGCGGTGAGGCGGGCCTTCGACTTCGCGTGCCGCGCCGTCGGGCTGGAGCGCACCCACTCGAGCTCGCGCTGCAGGGTCCGCCGGCGGGCGGCGTTCTGCCTCTCCTCGGTGCCGAGCCGCGCTTCCTTCTGCTCGAGCCACGAGGAGTAGTTGCCCTGGAACGGGAGGCCCTTGCCTCGGTCGAGCTCGAGGATCCAGCCCGCGACGTTGTCGAGGAAGTAGCGGTCGTGGGTGACCGCCATGACGGTGCCCTTGTAGCTCTCGAGGTGCCGCTCGAGCCATGCCACGGACTCGGCGTCGAGATGGTTCGTGGGCTCGTCGAGGAGCAGGAGGTCGGGCGCGGACAGCAGGAGCCGGCAGAGGGCGACGCGCCGTCGCTCGCCGCCCGAGAGCGTCGTCACGTCACGGTCGCCCTCGGGCAGTCGGAGAGCGTCCATCGCGCGGTCGAGCGTCTGGTCGAGGCTCCACGCGTCGGCGCGATCGATCCGATCCTGCACCTCCGCCTGCTCGGCGAGGAGCGCGTCGAAGTCCGCGTCGGGCTCCGCAAAGGCGGCGGAGATGGCGTTGAAGCGGTCGAGCAGGTCGCGCAGCTCGCGCACGCCGTCCTCGACGTTTCCGCGCACGTCCTTCTCGGGGTCGAGCTCCGGCTCCTGCGGCAGGTATCCGACGCTCGCCTTCGGGTCGAGCTCCGCGACCCCCGAGGAAGGCTCCTCGAGGCCCGCCATGATCCGGAGCAGCGTCGACTTGCCCGCGCCGTTCGGCCCGAGCACGCCGATCTTCGCGCCGTGCAGGAACGAGAGGGAGATGTTCGAGAGGACCTGCCGTTCCGGGCCGTAGAACTTGTCGGCCCGGTGCATGGTGTAGACGACCTCGCTGCTCACGGCCGACCAGTGTAGGGCCGGGACTCTGGGCGCTGCGCGACAACCTCAGCGCCTACGACGCGACGTACGTCGCGTCGCGGAGAGCTCGATGTCCCGCTCGTGACGGCCGACGCACGGCTCGCCGGGCACCGGACCCACGTGCCCGGTCACCGTCGTCCGGAGCTGAGGCTGCGACCGCGGCTCAGGCGGACACCGCGCGCAGCACGTCCACGTCGCGCGCGTAGCTCAGGAGCTTCTCGGCCTCGGCGGGCGAGAGCCAGAGCGCCTCGTCGACCTCGTGCACGTACGAGAGCTGGCCCCCGACGGACCCGAAGGCGCCAGTAGCGCACGCGCTTCTGCCGCGCCCTCGAGTCGTGGTAGGCCGTCGAGGGCAGCTCTCGCTCGAGCGCGCAGACGAGGCCGGTCTCCTCCTGGACCTCGCGGAGCGCGCACGCCTCGTCGGTCTCGCCCTCCTCGCATTTCCCCTTCGGAAAGCTCCAGTCGTCGTACTGCGGCCGGTGGACGACCAGGACCTCGAGCCCGTCGCGCCCGTCGCGCACGGGAATCCCGCCGGCAGCACGGACAACGGTCATCCGAGCTGCTTCGCCGCCTGCCGCAGGGCCGTCCAGGCCTCGGGCCACGCCCCCCGGCTCGCCTCCTTGCGTGCGTCCTCTCGTGCCAGGAGCAAGGACGCGGCCGCCGCGTCGCCTCCGCCGGCCGCCCAGGCGCGGATCCGCTCCTCGGCGACGGTCGCGTCCTGATGTGCGCCGAGCACGTCCTGGAGCTCCTTGGCCGCGTCGACGAACGTCCTGCCCCGCTTGCCGAGCTCGTGCGCCGCGAGCTCCGCGGCGTAGCGGACGCGCTTGACGCGGATGCGGCCGGCGTGGAGGTCGGAGTCGCCGGACGCGTCGTCGAGCCGGGAAAGCGCTTTCCGCGTGCGCTTCCACTCCGCCCTCCAGATGTCGCGCAGCGGGATCGCGTCGCCGTCCCCCGGAGGCTCCGACACGTCGTCGAGCCGTCCGAGCAGCGCCAGGTAGCGGTCGCTCGAGAGCGCGCCGACGACGACGACCCTGGCCGCGGCCTGCTCGGCCTCGAGCGCGGCGAGAAGCCCATCCACGGGCGCGCCGACATCCGCCGCGTCGGCGCGGAGGCGCTCGACGAGGACGTCGAGGTCCCGCGCGGGACCGAGAGCCCTCCCCAGCCAGCCGATCTCGTCGCGCAGCGGCTCCGACCACGCCCGGTCGAGCATCGGGCGGCCCGCGCGGAGGAACGCGCGCAGCCGTCGCGTGGCGACGCGCAGCTGGTGCAGATCCTCGGGGTCGGAGCCGAGCCGGACGCCGGGATCGTGGACGAGCAGCCGCCGCGCCTGCTCGCCGAGCGCCAGCCCGAGCGCCGCGAGGGGCGCGGTGCCCTTCGAGACCGCAGGGTCGTCGGCCGGCACGTCGAGATCGAGTGCGCGGTAGAGCTTCGGGCGCACGTCGCCGGCGACGGCGCCGGCCCGCCGGAGCTCTTCGGCGAGACGCTCGAGCGTCGCCTCGTCGCCACCGACCAGCTCGACCTCGAGCTCGCGGAAGCGCCGCCGCACGCGCTGCCCGTCGAGCACCGACACGAAGTCGTCGACGATCTCGGCGCCGCCGGCACGGACGACCTGCCGGCGCGTTCGCAGCCGGGCGACGGGCGCCAGCTCCTTCCCGCGGAGGTAGGCGACGAGGAGCGCCACGAGCTCGATCGGAGGACGGGCGGGTGGGCCGGCCTGCTCCAGCTCCGCCCGGGCGAGGCCGCGTGGGAGCTTCAGCTGCCAGAGACCCGTGCCGTTCTCGACGCGATGCCGGAGCGTCAGCCCGTGGCGCGCGAGCGCAAGGTCGGGCGTGTCGTGATACGTCGACACGAACACGCGTGTCGGCTGCGACTCGCCGCCGAGCTCGGGGAGGACGAAGCCCTCCCCCGGCTCGAGCTTCAGCTCCCTCTCGACCGTCTCCCTCATACCGCGAGCGTATCCGGCATCGGGTCACGCGGCGGCCGGTGGTTTCGGCGCCGCGGTTTCCGTTAACGTCCCCGCCCGTGCGCCTCTCGCTCACGCCGAAGACGGGCGAGTTCTTCGTGCTCTTCGCGCGCGCGGGGGAGAACGCGCTCGAGGTGGCGCGGCTCGTCGAGCTCCGCTTCCGCGGGCACCCCAACTCGGGGATCACGCAGGAACAGGTCAAGGCGGCGGAGACGGAGGGCGACGGCTTCACGCACGATCTCATCCAGCTCCTGAACACCCAGTACCTGACGCCGTTCGACCGCGACGACATTCACATGCTCGCGGTCCAGATCGACGACGTCGTCGACGAGCTCGAGGAGGCATCCGACCTCCTGGGCCTGTACGGCATCGACCTCCCGACGAAGCACGCCGTCCAGCAGACGGGCCTGATCGTGGCCGCGGCCGAGCAGCTCTCGATCGCCTGCGACAACCTGAAGAGCTTCACGGGCGTTCAGCAGGCGCTCGTCGAGCTGAAGCGCCTCGAGGACGAGGGCGACCGTGTGCTCCGCGACGGGCTGGCCGCGCTCTTCCGCGACGACCGGATCGACCCGCTGATGGTGATCCGGTGGAAGGACGTCTACGACCGGCTCGAGCGGGCGCTCGACAGCTGCGAGACCGCCGCGAACACGATCGCGAACATCGTCGTCAAGAATGCGTAGCGCGCGCCCACGCGGGCGCGAGGGAGCCCCGCGATGAACGTGATGCTCTTGGCCGTCGTCGCGATCGCGCTGTTCTTCGACTTCACGAACGGCTTCCACGACACGGCCAACTCGATCGCGACGAGCGTCTCGACGGGCGCGTTGAGCCCTCGTCTCGCGGTGGCGAGCGCGGCGGTGCTGAACTTCGCCGGCGCCTTCGTGTCGGTCGCCGTCGCGGCGACGATCGCGAAGGGGATCGTCGACCAGGACGCCATCACGCTCGAGGTCGTGATGGCAGGGCTCGTCGGGGCGATCACGTGGAACCTCGTCACCTGGCTCGTGGGGCTCCCGTCGAGCTCGAGCCATGCGCTGATCGGCGGCATGGTCGGCGCGACGATCTCCGCGTCCGGCGCCTCGTACGTCAACTGGGACGGGATCCTCCACAACGTGCTGATCCCGTCGCTCTTGGCGCCGTTTCTCGGCGTCGCCTCGGCGTTCGCCCTGATCCTCGGGATCACCTGGCTCGTCGCACGCCGCGCGCCGACGCGGGTCAACCGCGGGTTCCGGCGCGCGCAGCTCGTCTCCGGCGCGTTCGTCGCGTTCACGCACGGGACGAACGACGCGCAGAAGACGATGGGGATCATTGCCCTGGCGCTCGTCGCGTCGGGACACCTCGACCCGAACTTCGACCGACCGCCGACCTGGGTCATCGCCGCCTCGGCCCTCGCGATGGGCGCCGGAACCTACGCGGGCGGATGGCGCATCATCAAGACGCTCGGTCAGCGCATCGCGAAGATCGACCCGCCGCAGGGCTTCGCGGCGCAGACCGCGACGGCGTCGATCCTCTGGGCGACCGCGCACTTCGGCTTCCCCGTCTCGACGACGCACACGGTCTCGGGCTCGGTGCTCGGCGCGGGCGCAGTGCGCGGCTTCTCGGCCGTCCGCTGGGGCGTGGCGGGGAACATCCTGGTTGCCTGGATCCTGACGCTGCCGGCCGCGGCGCTCGTCGGCGCATTCATGGAGGTCATCACCCGACTCCCCGGGGGCCACGTGATCGTGTTCGTCCTCGCGATCGTGATCGCCGCGTCCGCATTCCTCGCGCGACGCATCGACCGCCGCCGGCTCGCAGTGCCGCCCGAGCGGCTCGCGACCCCTACCCCCGCGTAGCCTCAGCCGCCTTCGTGCTTGCGCCGTTGGCGGCCCGCGACCACCTTCGCGATGACGTTGAGCACGAGCACGAAGAGGATCAGGACGAGCGCTGCCGCCCAGCCGGCGGCCTGCTCGCCGGGGTCGGGCGACTCCGAGAACACGAAGATCGTCACGGGCAGCGTCGGCAGGGCATTGGAGACGTCGGCCGAGACCTGGTTTGCGGCGATCGAGGAGGTGAAGAGCAGTGGCGCGGTTTCGCCTGCGACCCGGGCTACCGCGATGACCACACCGGTGAGGATGCCCCCGATCGCCGTCGGCAGGATGATGCTGACGGTCGTCCGCCACCGAGTGACGCCGAGTGCGAGGCTCGCCTCGCGCAGGCTCCGGGGGACGATCTCGAGCACCTCCTGCGTCGCACGCGCGACCATCGGCAGCATCAGGATGGCGAGAGCGAACGCGCCGAAGATCGCGCTTTGCCCGCGGCCGACGACGAGCAGACCGAAGACGAAGATCCCGACGATGATCGCCGGCACGCCGTTCAGGACGTCGAGCACGACCCGCAGGCTGACCGAGACTCTTGGGCCGGCGTACTCGGACATGAAGATCGCGACGAGGATGCTGCACGGGATCGCCATCACCATCGCCATGCCGACGATGAGCGCGCTGCCCACGAGCGCGTCGGCAATCCCCCCCGCCTGACCGAAGAGCGGGCGCGGCTTGGTGAAGAAGTCGAGGCTCAGCTCGCTGATGCCCCTGTGGATCACCGTCCCGAGCACGAGCCCGAGGATGGCGACCGCCACCACCGCGCTTCCGACGGCGAGTCCGGCGAACACCTTCTCGGTGATCCGGCGGCGACGCAGGCCGCCGGACCGGGTCGTGATGTCGTACCGGTCGTCGTGGGGCACCGTTGTCATCAGTACGCCCTCCGGGCCCGCTCGAACCTCGTCACGATGACCTGCGCGATGACATTGGTGACGAGTGAGATGACCATCAGGATCACGCCGAGGTAGAGGATCGCGCCCACCTGGAGTGACGACGTGGCGCCCTGGTACTGCGCGGCGATCCGCGAGCCGAGCGTGTCGGCGGGGGCGAAGAGGGAGACGTTGATCGAGTTCGCGCCGCCGATCACCTGGTTGACCGCGATCGCCTCGCCGAAGGCGCGGCCCAGTCCCGAGCAGCACGGCGGCGGCGATTCCCGGAGCGGCGTAGGCGAACATGACGCCCCGGATTGCTTCCCAGCGCGTCGATCCCAGAGCCATCGACCCGTCCATCAGGTCGCGCGGGGTGCGTGAGAAGAGCTCGCGACAGATCGCCGAGGTGATCGGGATGATCATGATCGTCAGGACGAGCGCCGCCGGCAGCATCCCCGCCTGGGACGGGTCGCCGGAGAAGAGGGGGCACCAGCCGAGGAAGCTCTGGAGGAAGGGCTCGAGCGTGTCACGCACCCATGGGCCGAAGACGAGGATTCCCCAGAGGCCGAGAACGACGCTCGGGATCGCGGCGAGAAGCTCGACCATCGTCGCGATCGGCGCGGCGACGCGGCGTGGCGCGATCTCCGTCAGGAAGAGCGCGATCGCGATGGAGAGCGGCGTCGCGAGGAGCAGGGCGATGGCCGACGTGACGACCGTCCCGTAGACGAACGTCAGCGCGCCGTAGACGTCCTTGACGGGATCCCACGCCTCGGTCCAGATGAACGAGGCGCCGAACTCCTGGATCGCCGGCCATGCGTCCGAGGTGACCTGGTAGACGATGAGGCCGAGGAGCGCGGTCGCCGCCAGGGAGGCGGCGACCGCGATGCCCTGGAAGAGGACGTCGCCCAGCCGGATCCCGTGGCGCTCGAGATCAGCACCCGGCGCCGCGGGATCGTAGCCGACCGACGTCATGCTGCTAGGTCGCACTTCACCTTGGCGAGCTCGCGGTAGGCGTACGCCTTGACCGGGGTCGGGAGCGGGACGAAGAAGAGCGGCGGGCCGAACTTCTGCCCCTGCGTGACAGCCCAGTAGACGAACTTCCGCAGGTCGGCCGCCTTCGCGAGCGTTGGTCGGCAGGATCACGTACGTGAACGTCGAGATCGGGTAGGCGAGCTTGCCGGCCGCCTTGGGCGGATCGACGATCTTGAGCTGCGCCGAGCTCGTGATCTTCTTGGGCAGCTGCGACACCGCCTGCGAGATCCCGCGCAGCCCGGGCGTCGTGAATCGTCCCGCCTTGTTCTGGATCATGGCGAACTGGAGCTTGTTCTGGATCGAGTAGGCGGCGTCCACGTATGTCAGGGCGCCGGGCGTTCCCTTCACCACTCCTGCGACGCCCGAGCTACCGCGCGCGCCCACGCCCGTCGGGAAGTTGACGCTCGTGTTTACGCCGACGCGGCTCTTGAACGCGGGGCTGACCTCCGACAGGTAGTTCGTGTACGCGTACGTCGTGCCCGATCCATCAGAGCGGTAGACGGGCGTGATCTTCGTGTCCGGCAGGTCGAGCTTTGGATTCAGCTTCTTGATCGCCGGGTCGTTCCAGCTCGTGATCGACCCCAGGTAGATGTTCGCGAGGGTCGCACCGCTCAGATTCACGCGGCCGTTGAGGCCCGGCAGGTTGTAGGGGACCGAAACCGCCGCGAGCGCCCACGGAATCACGACGCAGCCCTTGCAGTCGGCGAGCTGCTGGTCGGACAGCGGCGCGTCGGACGCGCCGAAGTCGACGGTCCGAGCGGTGATCGCCGCGATGCCGGCACCCGAGCCGGTCGGCGAGTACGTGATGTTGATCCCGTAGGCCTTCCCGACCTCCGGGATCCACTTCGAGATGAGCGGGAAGGGGAACGTTGCTCCCGTCCCGACCAGCTGCGTGTCCTTCGTCGAGGAGGGTGCCGCAAGGGCCTGACCCGCCACGAGCGCGAGCGCGAGCACACCCACCAGGGCGAGCGCCGCAAGTGCGCCTCTCTTCATCGTTCTCCCCACCTTCCTTGGTCTTCGTTGGTCTCGATTTCGTGCCGTTGTCGGCGCCACGGTGCCCACGGCCCCCGTGCGCGTGGGGTTTACGGTGGTGTCCGGGCGGTGACGCACCGGTGAACGCATCTCCGTGTCAATGCGACGCGTCCGAGAACTCGTGGAACTCGCCGGTGACGAGGTACTCGGTCTGCTCGCCGATGTCGACTGCGTTGTCACCGATCCGCTCGATGCAGCGCGCGACGACGATCATCCGCATCCCCCATTCCTGCATCCCCGGCGACGCGGACATCGCGAGGACCTTGTCGACGACGGCCCGGTTCGTCCTGTCGATCAGCTCGTCCAGGTCGACCAGGTCGCGTGCGCCGATGACGTCGCGCGCCGCAAAGGCGTCGAGCGAGCGGCGCACCATCTCGGCCGATCGGTTCCCCATTTCGACGAGGCCCTCGACAAGCTCGGTGTGCTGCTCGAGCGTGGCGGAGAGCTTCGTCAGCTTTGCGACTGTGACGCTCTGGTCGCCGATCCGCTCGAGGTGGATCGAGCTGTGGAGCACGGCGAGCACGAGGCGGAGATCGGTCGCCACGGGTGCCTGCTGGGCGAGCAGCTCGCCGATCGAGCGCTCGATGCGGTGGTAGCGGTCGTCGATCTCGTCGTCGAAGGCGATCACCTCGTCGCAGAGCTCGACGTCCTGCGACGCGAGGGCGTTGATCGCGCCGCGCACGGCCCTGAGAGCGACCTCGCCCTGCTCCTGGAGGTCCGCCTCGAGCGCCTCGAGGCTCTGCTGGTACTCGACGCGTGCCATGGTCGCTAGCCGAACCGGCCCGTGACGTAGTCCTCTGTCCGCCGGTCGGACGGGTTGGTGAAGATCTTCGTCGTCTGGTCGTGCTCGACGAGGATCCCGTGTCGGCCGGAGCCGTCCTCCCGCAGCTCGACGCTGAAGAACGCAGTCATGTCGGCGACGCGCGCTGCCTGCTGCATGTTGTGCGTGACGATCACGATCGTGTACTCGCGCTTGAGCTCGTGGATCAGGTCCTCGATACGCGACGTGGAGATCGGGTCGAGCGCCGATGCGGGCTCGTCCATCAGGATCACGTCGGGCTCGACTGCGACCGCGCGCGCGATGCAGAGACGCTGCTGCTGGCCGCCCGAGAGGCCGAGCGCGTTCTCGGAGAGGCGGTCCTTCACCTCGTCCCAGAGGGCGGCGTGCCGCAGCGCGCGCTCGACGCGCTCGTCGAGGTTCTTGCTCATCTTCAGCACGCGCGGGCCGAAGGCGATGTTGTCGTAGATCGACTTCGGAAACGGGTTCGGCTTCTGGAAGACCATGCCGATCCGGCGGCGCACCTCGACCGGGTCGACGTTCGAGCCGTAGAGGTCGCGGCCGTGGTAGAGGATCCTCCCGTCGACGACCGCGCCGGGGATCAGGTCGTTCATGCGGTTGAAGCACCGGATGAACGTGGACTTCCCGCATCCCGACGGGCCGATGAAGGCCGTGACGTAGTTCTTCCGGACCTCGAGGGACACATCGGCGAGCGCGAGCGCTCCGCTGTAGGAGACGGAGAGTCCCTCCACGTCGAAGACGACCTCGCTCCCGCGGCCGTCGGAAGCGAGCTTGCTCGCGAGCTGGCCGATCTTGGATGGATCGATTCCGGTCGACACGGGAACCTCGGTCGTCGTCTCGGACATCGGCGTCGCCAGTGTCGGCCGCACCGTCGTTCGCATGGGCCGCCGTCGAGTAACCGTCTGGTGAAAAACCGGTGAAGGCGCGGCTACCCGGCAGGACCGGCAGGAAAGGTGCAGCGGATCTCGAGCCCGGCGCCGAAGCCTCCGCGCGCCTCCACCATCCCGTCGGCCTGCGTCACGATGTGCTTCACGATCGCGAGCCCGAGCCCGGTGCCGCGCGAGGCGCGGGCGCGATCGGCGCGGAAGAACCGCTCGAACAGGCGCGGCAGCTGGGCCTCCTCGACCCCGACCCCGTCGTCCGTCCCGCGCAGCACGATCGTGCCGTCCTCGCGCTCGACCGCGAGCGTGAAGGTCGCACCAGGCCCGGCGTACCGGATCGCGTTGGCCGCCAGGTTCTGCGCGACGACCCGGATCATCCGCGGGCGCATCGCGAGCTCGATCGAGCGGTCGCCCTCGACGACGAGCGCCACCCCGGCCCGGCCAGCACGCTCCTCCAGCTCGGCGACGACCGCCTCGAGCTCCGGTCGGACCGGGACCGCTCCGAGCACGACCACGCGCGTCCCTGACTCCAGCTCGCTCAGGAAGAGCACCTCGTCGATCAGCTCGCGGATCTGCTCGACCTCGGCCCGGGCGCGGTCGACGAGGTCCGGGACGTCCTCGCCGGGCAGGGTCGCGGTCTCGAGCAGCGACAGGAGCCGCGCGAGGGGCGTGCGCAGCTCGTGCGACACCGCGGCGGTGAAGCCCGCGCGCAGCTCCTCGTACGCGGTCAGGTCGCCGCCGGTCGAGAGGTAGACGAGCCGCTCGCGTCGACCCGACATCTCGTACGGGACGACGAGGGGGACGATGCCGGCGTTCCCCGACAGCAGCCCGTCGGGAAGCCGCTCGCCCTCCGCGAGCCCGTGGACGGACTCGCGCGCCCGCCTGCTCGCCGCGATCACGCGGTCCTCGTCGTCGAGCACGACGACGGACTCGCGGCTCTCCTCGAGCAGAACCCTGCCACGGGCGGCGTCGGCGTCCATGCTCACGCCGTTCTAACAGACGCTTGACGCGGCGCTTGCGCGGTGGTCATCGGCGCTTCAAGGCCGGGGTGGTGAATGAACCCGACAACGACGGAAGGAGCACCGATGAAGACGAAGCTCGTAGCGATGCTCGCCGCGCTCGCGGCCCTCGTCGCCGTGTCGAGCGCCCTCGCGGCGACGATCGGCGGCACCTCGGGCGACGACCGGCTGCCCGGCACGATGGCTGCGGACGAGATCCGGGCGTACGCCGGGAACGACTTCGTGAACGCGCGCGCCGGCGACGACCTCGTCCGGCTCGGCGCCGGAGACGACACGGCGCAGGGCGACAACGGCAATGACACGGTGTACGGCGGCACCGGGCAGGACCGCGTGCGCGCCGGGAACGGAGACGACGTCGCGTGGGGCGGGTCCGGCGACGACGCCGTGTACGGCTCGAACGGCGCCGACGAGCTGCACGGCGGCTCCGGGAACGACATCGTCGTGGGTGGGCCGGGGAGCGACCGCCTGTGGGCCGGACCGGGAGCCGACCGGGTGACCGGCGGGCCCGGGGACGACATCCTGCACGCGCTCGCGGCAGACGGCGCGCCGGACGTGCTCGACTGCGGCCCCGGCAAGGACACCGCCAAGGTGCTCTCCACCGAGCGGGCATCGACGACGTTCCGCGGCTGCGAGGTCGTGGTGGTGATCGTGAGCCCGTCCGGCGACGATCAGGCGGCCGAGGGCGACCGGGACGCCGACGCCTCGTAAGCCTCTGCGCCCGTTCGAAGGGTGGAGGAGGGACGGCGGTCGGTCCCTCCTTCACCACCCGGATACCATCCGTTCACCACGATGCACCCCCGCGGGGGCCTGCGCGAGGCGACCATTCACGGCGAGTTGGCGAAGATCCTGATCATCGAGGACGACGACGTCATCGCCCAGGGGATGGCGCGCCACCTCCAGTCCGCCGGGTACGACGCGGTAGGGGTCGCGAACGGCGAGACCGGTCTCGCGCGCCTGCGCTACGAGCGCCCCGACGTCTGCGTGCTGGACCTGATGCTCCCCGGCGTCGACGGCTGGAAGGTGATCGAGCAGGCGCGCGGCGAGGGCATCGGCACGCCGATCGTCGTCGTGTCCGCGCGCGGCACCGAGCACGACCGGGTGCACGCGCTCGAGATCGGCGCCGACGACTACCTCGTGAAGCCGTTCTCGATGAAGGAGCTGGTCGCGCGGGTCGGCGCCGCGGCGCGGCGCGGCACCCGGGCGCAGGACCCGCGGCGCGGCGAGGAGCTCGTGATCGAGGAGCTCCGCCTCGACCCGAAGAACGTGCAGGCCTACGTCGACGGTCGGAGCGCCGAGCTGACGCCGACGGAGTTCAGGCTCGTCTACGCGCTCGCCCTCGAGATGGGCCGCGTCCTCACTCGCGACGAGCTCCTCCAGCGCGTGTGGGGCCGCCGAGCGTCGCATCGCGACCGCACGGTCGACGTCTTCGTCCGGAAGCTGCGCGAGAAGATCGACGGGCCTGCTCCACGCCACACCTTCCTCCAGACGCGCTACGGGGTCGGCTACAAGCTCGACCCCGAGCCGAAGCAGACCGTCGCCGCCTGACGCGTCGCCGTCCCGGCGAGCGCGACGGCCCCAACCGTCTGCGGGCCTGGCCCCGCACGGCCGCGGCCAGGTGACTCGCTTCAGGTATAGTTAGCTTCACGAATGATTAGTGAGGCTACACGTTCACCACTCGAGATCGCCGAGGAGCTTCGGCCGGCGATCCTGCGGCTGGCCCGCAACCTGCGGCGCGAGACCGAGGTCCTCGGCGTCACGTCCCACCAGGCGACGCTGCTCGCCCTCGTGGACAACCGCCCCGGCGTCCCGCTCGGCGAGCTCGCCGAGGCGGAGGGCATCTCTGCGCCCTCGATGTCCGGGCACATCGACCGTCTCGAGTCCGCGGGGCTCCTCCGACGCGTTCGCTCGAGCACCGACCGTCGACGCGTGGGGCTCGAGCTCACGAAGGAGGGCCGCACGACGCTCCGCCGCGTGCGGGCCCGCCGTACGACGTGGCTCGCCGAGCGCCTCGCTCGACTCTCCGACGCCGAGCGCGAGCGCATCGAGGACGCGCTCCCTGCGCTCCACGCGCTGCTGGAACCGCGCCCGTGAGGGTGCTCTCGCTCGCCCTGCGCCGGCGCACCTTCCGTTCGCTCCGCCGCCACCGCAACTACCGGCTGTTCTTCACCGGACAGGTCGTCTCCGTCGCAGGCACATGGATGCAGAACATCGCCCTCGCGTGGCTCGTGATCGAGCTCTCGTCGTCCCCGCTCGCCGTCGGCGCCCTCGCCTTCTGCCGCTTCGTGCCGTTCCTGCTCTTCGGTCTCGTGGCCGGCGTGATCATCGACCGGTTCGACACGCGGCGGCTGCTCGTCGCCACGCAGGCTGCGGCGATGCTCGTCTCGGTCGTCCTCGCGATCGTCACGCTCGCCGGGTGGGCGACGCTCGGCGTCGTCTACGCGCTCGCCGCGATCGGCGGTCTCGTGCTGGTGTTCGACGCGCCCGGTCGACAGACCCTGACCTTCCAGATGGTCGGCGAGTCCGAGCTGCAAAACGCGGTCGCGCTCAACTCCGGCCTCTTCAACGCGTCCCGCGTCATCGGCCCGGCGCTGGCCGGAGTCCTCATCGCCGTCGTCGGCACCGGGCTCTGCTTCGTCGTCAACGCGTTCAGCTTCCTCGCCGTGCTCGTCGCCCTCTACCTCATGCGCGAGAGCGAGCTCTACCCGGTCGAGAAGCGGCCCGGGACGAAGGTCGTCGCCGGCATCCGCGAAGGCCTCGTCTGGGCGGTGCACACGCCGCTCGCAAGGATCGTGCTCATCGTGGTCACCGTCGTCAGCCTCGTCGGGTTCAACTTCCACGTGCTCGTCCCGCTGCTCGCCTCGCAGACGCTGAACGTCGGCGCGGGCATGTTCGGCGTCCTCTCCGCCGCGTTCGGGCTCGGTGCGCTCGTCGGCGCGCTCGCGACGGCGAGCCTCCGCGAGGCGAGCCCGCGCGTGTTCGTCGGCGGCGCCGTCGGGTTCAGCCTGTCGATGCTCGCGCTCGCATTCGTGAGCTCGATCGACGTCGCGCTCGTCCTCCTGCTCCTGCTCGGGATGTCGTTCTCGCTCTTCACCTCCAGCGCGAACGCGCTCGTCCAGCTCTCCTCGCCCGCACACCTCCGGGGTCGCGTCATGAGCCTGTACCTGTTCGCGTTCGCAGGGCTCGCACCGATCGGCGGCCTCGTGGCCGGGCTCCTCGCGGAGCAGGGCGGGACGCCGCTTGCGTTCGGCGTGGCCGGGGTCTGCGGCCTCCTCGCGATCGCCTGGGCGGCGCACGCGCTGTTCTCGGAGCCGCTGAGCCCCGCGCGCGCCCAGGCCTGACACGGCGTACCGGGGCTGCGTTACGTTGTAGACGGCATCGCACGGACGTGACCCCGCCGCCGCCGCGGCATCCCGGACGTGCGATGCCGTTTGCGCGGTCCGGCCCCGGAGAGCGGAGCGCGATCGTTACGCTGCGCAACGACATGGCCGAGCACCGTCAGCACTACGGCCTGACCCTCGGGATCCTGACGATGGCCGCGGCCTCGTACGCGCTCCAGCAGACGATGGTCATCCCGGCGCTCCCCGAGCTCCAGCGCGAGCTCGGCGCGTCGACGACGTGGGTCACCTGGGTGATGACCGGCTTCCTCCTCTCCGCGGCGGTACTGACGCCGATCCTGGGCAAGCTCGGCGACCGCTTCGGCAAGGAGCGGCTGCTCGTCCTCTCCCTCGTGGCGTTCCTCGTCGGCTGCTTGGGCTGCGCGCTCGCCCCGAACATCTGGATCCTGATCCTGTTCCGGATCGTGTCCGGCGCCGCCGGCGCCGTCTTCCCGCTCAGCTTCGGGATCATCCGGGACGAGTTTCCGCCAGACCGCATGAAGGTCGGGATCGGGCTGCTCTCGGCGGTGTTCGGCATCGGGGGCGGGTTCGGGCTCGTCCTCTCCGGCCTGATCGTCGACAACACGAGCTGGCGCTGGCTCTTCGTCGTCGGGGCGCTCGGCGTCGCGATCGCAGTGGTCCTCGTGCACCGGTTCATCCCCGAGTCGCCCGTTCGCTCGACCTCCCGGATCGACGTGCCCGGCGCGATCCTCATGTCCGTCGTGCTCGTCTCGTTCCTGCTCGGTCTGTCGCAGGGCGAGAGCTGGGGCTGGACGTCCCCGGCCGTGCTCGGGCTCTTCGCGCTGTCCGTCGTCTCGGCCGTGCTGTGGGTCGTGCTCGAGCTCCACGTCGACGAGCCCCTGATCGACATCCGCGTCCTCGCCGACCGGCCCGTGCTGCTCACCAACATCGCCGCCCTCATCTCGGGGTTTGCGATGTTCGGGTCGTTCGTCCTCGTCCCCCGGTTCGTCGAGTCGCCCGGCGGGCTTCCGGACGACGTCGCCGATCGCGTCGGCTACGGGTTCGGGGCGACCGCGACGATGACCGGCCTCTACCTGCTCCCCGGGTCGCTGCTGATCCTCTTCGCGGGCCCCGCAGCGGGCCTGCTCGGCCGGCGATTCGGATCGAAGTGGCCGCTCGCGATCGGCATGGCGCTCATCGCCGTGTCGACCGCCGGTCTCGCGGCGCTCCACTCCGAGCCGTGGCAGATCGTCGTCTCGATGGCGGGGCTCAGTGCGGGCGTCGGATTCGCCTTCGCTGCCATGGCGGCCCTGATCACCGAGGCCGTCGACGCGACCGAGACGGGCATCGCGACGGGGATCAACACCGTGATGCGCACGGTCGGAGCGGTGATCGGCGCCCAGGTCGGCGCGGCGATCCTCACCGCCGCGACGCTTCCGGGGACGGCGGTGCCGACCGAGGGCGCCTACGTCACCGCGTTCCTGCTCTCGGCCGTCGCCGCCGCGTGCGCCGTGGTGATCGCCGTCTTCGTCACGCCCGGGCGGCGGCGGCGCCGGGCCGAGCTTGCGCTGGAGCCCGCGTGAGCATCGCCGTCGGTGACGCGCGTCAGGTCGCCGAGGCGGTCGAAGGCCTTCTCGCGGCGCTCGTGCGGCGGCGGCGACCCGCCCGGGATTCCGAGCCGGGGGAGCTCTCGACCTTCCAGTCGCTGATGCTCGCCTCGATCGTCGACCTCGGCGCTGCCCGGCTCGGCTCCCTCGCGGACACGCTCGGGACGACCGATGCGACGGCGTCGCGCACGGTGGACGTGCTCGAGCTCTACGGCTTCGCGACGCGCCGGCCGGACACGGGCGACGGGCGTGGGGTGCTCGTCGAGCCGACTGCGTCCGGGAGGAACGAGGTCAGGCGCGCCCGGCAGCGGCTTGTCCGACTCGCCGAGCGGGCGCTCGGCGATCTCTCGCCCGACGAGGCCCGACGCGTGGCTGCGGCGCTCGTCGAGCTGCGGCTCCTGCTCGACCGCGGCTGAGCGGCGCGCGACGGCTCAGGCGATCGTCCAGGTGTCGCCGCCCCGGAGCAGCGCCTGGAGGTCGCCCTCGCCGCGCTGCTCGACGGTCGCGCGCACCTGCTCGTGGACGAGATCCTCGTAGACGGGTCGCGGGACCGAGCGGAAGACGCCGAGGGGCACGGCGCCCGCCGTCTCCCACGTCAGCCGGGCGAGCGCGAAGGCGAGACCGGGGTCGTCGCGGAGCGGATCGTGACGGAGGAGCCCGCCGACCGAGGCGTCGACGATCTCGAGCGTCCCGTCGGGCCGCATGCGGACACCCTTCTCGCCCCAGCGGATTTCCTCGCCCGCGCGGAGGTAGAGGCGGTTGTCCTTCTCGTCGCGCACGACGTCGAACGCGCCGTCGTTGTAGATGTTGCAGTTCTGGAGGATCTCGACGAACGCGGCGCCCCGGTGCGCGGCGGCCGCCCTGAGCACCTCGGCCGTCCCCTGCTTGTCGGTGTCGATCGCACGCGCGACGAACGTCGCCTCGGCGCCGATCGCGATCGACAACGGGTTGAAGGGCTGGTCGACGGAGCCGAGCGGCGTCGACTTCGTCACCTTGCCGAGCTCGGACGTGGGCGAGTACTGCCCCTTTGTGAGCCCGTAGATCCGGTTGTTGAAGAGGAGGATCGTGATGTCGACGTTCCGCCGCAGGGCGTGGATCAGGTGGTTCCCGCCGATCGAAAGCGCGTCGCCGTCGCCCGTCACGACCCATACCGACAGGTCGGGTCGCGAGGTCGCGAGACCGGTCGCGATCGCCGGCGCGCGCCCGTGGATCGAGTGCATCCCGTACACCTGCAGGTAGTACGGGAACCGCGCCGCGCAGCCGATGCCGGAGACGAACACGAGGTTCTCGCGCGACACGCCGAGTTCCGGGAGGAACGACTGGACGCCCGCGAGGATGGCGTAGTCGCCGCACCCGGGGCACCAGCGGACCTCCTGATCGGAGCGGAAGTCCTTCGCGGTCAGCTGGACGAGTCCATTGCCGGGGCTCACGCCGCCACCGCCATCGTCGCGATCGCTTCCTCCAGCTCGCGCGCGGTCAACGGGCGACCGCGCACCTTCGTGTACGAGACGGCGTCGACGAGGAACTCGGCGCGAAGCAGCATCGCGAGCTGACCGAGGTTCATCTCGGGGACGAGCACCCGCGGGTAGCGGCGGAGCACGTCGCCCGTGTTGCGCGGCAGCGGGTTCAGGTACTGGAGATGCGCCTGCGCGACGCTGATCCCCTCGCGCCGCGCCCGCCGCACGCCGGCCGTGATCGGGCCGTAGGTCGAGCCCCAGCCGATCACGAGCAGGTCGGCGTCTCCGTCGGGGTCGTCGACCGCGAGCTCCGGGATGTCGGCGGCGATGCCGGCGACCTTCTGCGCGCGCAGCCGGACCATCAGGTCGTGGTTGTCGGGGTCGTACGAGATCGCGCCGGTCACGTCTGCCTTCTCGAGCCCGCCGATCCGGTGCTCGAGGCCGGGCGTTCCCGGGATCGCCCACGGCCGGGCGAGCGTGTCGGGATCGCGGCGGTACGGCTCGAACGGCTCCCCGTTCGCCTCGGCGAAGGTGGTCGAGATGTCGGGAAGCTCGGAGACGTCCGGGATCGGCCACGGCTCGGAGCCGTTCGCGAGATAGGCGTCGGACAGGAGGTACACGGGCGTCCGGTACTTGAGGGCGATCCGGGCTGCCTCGATCGCCGCGTCGAAGCACTGGGAGGGCGTCGAGGCGGCGATGACCGGCACCGGGCTCTCGCCGTTCCGCCCGAAGAGGACCATCAGCAGGTCGGCCTGCTCCGGCTTCGTGGGCATCCCCGTGGACGGGCCGGCGCGCTGGATGTCGAGGATCACGAGCGGCAGCTCGAGCGCGATGGCGAGCCCGACGGTCTCGGCCTTCAGCACGACCCCCGGCCCGGCGGACGCGGTGACGCCGAGCGCGCCGCCGAAGGCCGCGCCGACGGCCGCGCCGACGGCCGCGATCTCGTCCTCGGCCTGGAACGTCACGACCCCGAACTCCTTGCGGCCCGCGAGATCCTCGAGGATCGACGAGGCCGGCGTGATCGGGTACGCACCGAGGAAGAGCGGCAGGCGGGCGAGCTGCGCGGCGGCGATCAGCCCGTACGAGAGCGCGGCGTTGCCCGTGATCTGGCGATAGGTGCCCGGCTTGAGCGGCGCTGGGGCGACCTCGTACGAGACCGCGAAGTCCTCGGACGTCTCGCCGTAGTTCCACCCCGCGCGAAAGGCGCGCGTGTTGGCCTCGACGATCTCGGGCCGCTTGGCGAACTTCTTCGAGATGAAGTCGATCGTCCCGTCGGTCGGGCGGTGGTAGAGCCAGGACATGAGCCCCAGCGCGAAGAAGTTCTTCGACCGCTCGGCCTCGCGCGGCGTGACGCCCTCGATCCCCTTGAGCGCCCCGACGGTCATCGACGTGAGCGCGACCTCGTGGAGGTGATAGTCGCCGAGGGTGCCGTCCTCGAGCGGGTTGGCGGGGTACCCGGCCTTCTGCAGCGTGCGGTCGCTGAATGCGTCCGTGTCCACGATGATCGTGCCGCCCTTCGGGACGTCGCGCACGTTGGCCCTGAGCGCCGCGGGATTCATCGCGACGAGGACGTCCGGCCGGTCGCCGGCGGTGAGGATGTCGTGGTCGGCGAAGTGCACCTGGAAGCCCGACACACCGGGGAGCGACCCGGCCGGCGCCCTGATCTCCGCGGGGAAGTCGGGGAACGTCGCGAGGTCGTTCCCGAGCATCGCCGTCTCGCTCGTGAAGCGGTCGCCTGTGAGCTGCATCCCGTCGCCCGAGTCGCCCGCGAAGCGGATGATCACGCCTTCGAGGTTCTCGACGCGCTTGGTGCTCACAGCCCGCAGGGTAGCGAGAGAGCCGGGCCGCAGGGCACGGCCCGGCCGGTGTCGGGCACCGGCGATCGGCCCTTCACGAGGAGCGCCGCACCACCCGGATGCCCCACGCAGCGCCGGACGCGAAGAGCGCGTCCGGGTCGACCTCGCCGACCCACCCGAGGAAGTGGCGTTCGGGGTCGTCCGTCGTGCAGCCCTCGACGGCGAGCCGCCCCGCGGACGGCGCAAGCTCGTCGCCGGCGTCGAGCTCGTCCCGCCGGCGCTCGGCCTCCTCGGCCGCCGGGCCTTCGGCGTACCCCTTGCCCACGCCCTCGAGTCTAGTGCGCCCGCCGCGGCCCGGATCTACGGCGCGCCGAGCGAGATGGCGGCGCGCTGGAACGCGGCGAAGCTCGGCTTCCGCTTGCCGTCGTACGTCATGAGGCCCGACTGCCAGCCCGACAGCCGCTGCTCGTCGCGGAGGAGGAACCAGAGGAACATGTCGATCCGCGGGTTGGCGCGCACGATCGAGACGGCCTGCGCGAGGTACGCAGCCTGCTTCGACCACGGGACGCCGAAGATCTGGTCGGTCGGGTTGGTCTGATAGCCGTACTCGGTGACCCAGACGCGCATCTGCCTGCCGTAGAGCCTGTCGAGCTCGCCGATCAGGACGTCGATGTTGCCCAGCGTGACGGCGGTGGGCGGCTGGCCGCGTAGCCCGGGCGGCGGCTTCGTGGAGGGCGTCTCGGCCGGGGAGCCGTAGTACGGATGCTGCGCGTAGGCGTCGAATCCCTTCGCGCCGCCCGCTTTCATGGCGCGGAGGAACGGGATCGGCGACACCGACGGGCGGCTCGAGTTCGGGTTGTTGTTCCCCCTCGGCCCGGTGGCGCCGCACGCGACCTTCGACGTCCGCTGGACCGACTTGATCCCCGAGACGACGGCGTTGCACAGCTTCGCGTAGTCGCGTCCCGACTGGATCGTCCAGGTCTTGCCCACCCGTCGGTACTGCGGCTTCAGGAAGACCGGGTTGTTGGGCTCGTTCCAGGCCATCCAGAGGCTCACGCGCGGAAGGACGACACCGTCCGCGTTGACGAACGTCCCGCTGTAGCGCTTCTGCGCGGCGGCGGCGAAGTTCTGGAGATCGCGCGCATTCGTCGGCGCGACGTTCCAGCCCTTGGCGGCGTTCGCCCAGGGCGGCGTGCCGATGATCGAGAAGATCGGGATGATCCCGTTGACGATCGAGAAGCGCACCGTCCGGTCGTACGTGTCCCAGTTGTAGGCGGGATCGTTCGGGTCCGCGGGCCGCTTCGGCTTGCGGGTCGCGACGGTGATCCCGGGGCCGGACCACCACAGGTTCACGCGGAGGAGCTGCGTCCTCGTCTTCTGGAGCTGCGGGAAGACGAGGTCGGGCTCGCCGTACAGCACCACGCCGTCGTCGAAGATCCCGATGCGGAGCGACTGCGAGGCCGAAGCGGTCGGAGCGAGGACGACGGCGACGGCGACCGCGAGCGCGGCGGCCATCGCCCCTGCCCTACGCACGCGCCGTGTCCCTCCCGAGCGATGCCAGCGTCCGGCGGAGCCCCTCGTCGAGCGGAACCTCGGGCTCCCAGCCGAGAATCTGCCGGGCTCTCGTGATGTCCGGCTGGCGCACCTGTGGGTCGTCGACCGGCAGCGCCTCGTAGAGGATCTGACTCGTCGACCCCGTCGCCGCGAGCACTGCCTCCGCGAGCTGGAGGATCGTGTACTCCCCCGGGTTGCCGATGTTGACCGGCAGGTGCTCTCCCGACTCGACGAGCAGGATCAAGCCCGCGGATCAGGTCGTCGACGTAACAGAAGCTGCGCGTCTGCGATCCCTCCCCGTAGACGGTCAGCGGCTTCTCGGCGAGCGCCTGGCTCAGGAAGTTCGGGATCGCGCGCCCGTCGTTCGGCCGCATCCGCGGGCCGTACGTGTTGAAGATCCGGACGATCGACGTGTCGACGCCCTGCTGGCGGTGGTACGCCATCGTCAGCGCCTCGGCGTAGCGCTTCGCCTCGTCGTACACGCCGCGCGGCCCGATCGGATTGACGTTGCCCCAGTAGGTCTCCGGTTGCGGGTGCATCTCCGGGTCGCCGTACACCTCGCTCGTCGAGGCGAGGAGGAACCGTGCGCGCTTCCACTTCGCGAGGCCCAGGGCGTGGTGCGTGCCGTAGGAGCCCGTCTTCAGCGAGTGGAGCGGGAGGCGCAGGTAGTCGATCGGGCTCGCGAGCGCGGCGAGGTGGTAGACGAAGTCGAGCGGCTCGTCGACGACGATCGGCTCGCTGACATCGTGGTGGAGGAAGACGAATGCGTCGTCGCGGAGATGTGCGATGTTCGCGAGCGAGCCCGTCTCGAGGTTGTCGAGGCAGATGACACGATGCCCCTTCCCGAGGAGCGCCTCGCAGAGGTGCGAGCCGAGGAAGCCGGCGCCACCGGTGACGAGTGAGGTCGGCATCGCGGCGATGCTACCCGCGTCCGGTGTCGGAGTGGACGGTGCTTACGAAGTCCTCAAGGTCGACTGTCCATCGCGGCGGCCGCGCGGAGCAAACGATCCCCGACAGCGCCGCGGTGCAGCCGCGCGGCGTCCGGAGAACAACCTCACCGTAGGGGCGAGCGATTCTCGCGTCGTCTGACAGATGTGTTAGCGTCGCGATAGGAAGCGTGCCAGCCTGGCCTGCGGCGGAGGGGTGGAGGACCGCAACGGAGGTAGGGATGTCGCGATTTCGGATGGGTCTCGCCGTGGTGGCGATGACGGTGACCGCACTTGCCGTACCTGGCTCCTTCACCACGGGAGGCGGGGTGGCTAACGCCGCTCCCATTCCTGGAGGGTCCATTACAGCCGTGTGTGCGGGCACGACGAACGGAACAACGTTCACGTTGACCGCGGACTGCGGGGAAGTGACGACATCACTGACGGTTCCGGCCACCATCACCACTGTTGATGGCGGCGGCCACACCATCTCGGCCACGGACCTGAATGGCGCTGACCCCACTGTTCACACACCCATTCCTCAGTTCAACGGCGGGATCGTGACCAATGCGACTCCGGGGCAGACGATGAACATCCAGAACGTGACGATCACGGGTCCGGCCGCCGGGTTCCAGCTCTGCGAACCGAACCAGCAACGTCGTGTTGTACGGGATCTTCTTCAACGGTGCGGGCGGCGGTTCGGTGACCAATGTGACCGTCGATCACATCTTTCAGTTCCAGAACGGCGCGTTCGGTTCCTGCCAGACGGGCAGGGCTATCCGGGCGGACAACTCGGGCACTGTCACGATCACCAACACGGTGGTCAGGGACTATCAAAAGAGCGGGTTCGAGCCGCGCGGGTCGACGATCATGAACCTGTCGGGCAGCACCGCGGGTCCGCCGCATCCCTTGGAGGGATTGATCGCGCAGAACGGCGTGTCGTATGTGGGGGCCGCGGGCACGGTGGAGAACAACACGATCTTCGGCAGCGGCGACGCGCAGGCTGGCGTGGGCGGTAACGGCGCGGGCACGGCCGTGCTGCTGTCCGGCGCCCACGATGTCACCGTGACCAACAACACGCTGACCAGCCCCGCCGCGCCCCGCCCCGGGACCGACATCGGCATATCGGTCAGCGCTGGGAGCTCCACTGGCATCGTCATCAGTTTCAACAGGGTCAATCGGCTTGGCCCCGACGTTCCCGACACCTCCGGTCTCGGGATTGATGTCTTCACCCCGGATGGCTCGAAGCGCGACGTTGATCTGCAACACCTTCAGCCAGTGGATTACCAACGTCGTCGGTGCGGAACAGATTGCATGCACCCCGCTGCCCAACGGCAGCGAGTGCCAGGCCTACTCGGCCCCCGCTCCGGCTGTCGACAGCGGCAAGAACTACGGGCCGACCCGCGTTCCCCATCATCGATGCCACGCCGTTCACCTGGACGGTTGATTCGGGGACGCTCCCGCCGGGGTTGTCGCTGTCGTCGGGAGGGGCGATCACCGGAACCCCCACCGCAGCGGGGACGTACAACTTCACTCTGAAGGTGGTTGATTCGACAGGCCTGACCGCCACCCAGGCCCAGACCATCACCATCGCTCCCGGTTGTGCCACGCCTCCCACGACCCCTACGACCCCGACGCCGCCCCCGCCGACCCCGACTCCGCCGACTCCCGCACCACCACAATCGACCGTGCAGGTGGTCAAGACGTGGGTGGGAACACCGTCGACGACGACGATCTTCGTCGATGCCAACGGGCAGGCGCCGTACGACGCGTCAGTCGTCGCCAACACCAACGGGGCCACGGCGTCGTTCACGTATCCGGTGTCGACGTCGGTGACCGTTGGTGAGACGCCCGTCCCGACTGGCTTCACGGCGACGATCGACTGTGGGCAGGGCGCCCAAACCTACTCGGCTCCGATCACGGTCAACGCCCCGGCCACGGCAGGCGCGACCCTCGTCTGCAGGATCGTGAACACGGCGAATCCGGCTCCGCCGCCGCCGCCGAGACCGACTCCGGCTCCGCCGCTGCCGAAACCGGTGCTCGTGATCGAGAAGGTCGCGAACAAGCACGTGGTGCGCGGTGGCAAGACGGTCCAGTTCACGATCACGGTTCGCGCACGAGGTCGGGGAACGGCGACGAACGTCCAGGTGTGCGACGTGGTTCCGGAAGGGCTCGTGTTCGTGCGCGCGCCGGGCGCGCGCTTCCAGAACGGCCAGGCGTGCTGGCGCATCGCACAGCTCTCCCGACGCCGAAGCATGACCTTCCGGGTCACCGTGCGCGCCACGCGAGTGCTCCAGCGGACGATCGCGACGAACGTGGCGACCCTCCGCCCGTGCTCGCCCAGGTCGACCGCCTCGGCCGGGGCGGCGTCTCGCTGCAACGATCGCGCGCGTGTCGTGATACTGCCGCCGATTTCGCGTGTCAAAGGCGGCGGCGTTACGGGGTAGCGCCGCGGCGGTTACGGCGCTCGCGATCGTAGGCGCGAGTCCGGCGCCCGCGGCCGAGCAGGCTCCTTCCGGACCGACGCGGGCCAAGGCGTGGATCGCACGGGTCGTCGTCCCGACTGCCGCCCGCGCGCAGCCGGGGAGCGGGCGCGTCCTGATGCGGATCGCAACGCAGGCCAAGTGGAATGGTGGGCCCGTCAGCCTGCTCGTCCTCGGCTCGCGAACCGACGACCAGGGGCGGCTGTGGATCGACGTGCGACTGCCCGCCCGACCGAACGGTGCGAGCGGCTGGATCCGCGCCGACCTGGTCCAGCTTCGCCCGACGGCGTACCGCGTGGAGATCTCCACTGGTCGGCGGGTCGTGCGCCTGCTGCACCACGGGCGGCTGCTGCGAAGCTTCAGGGCGGTCGTCGGCCAACCGGCCTATCCCACGCCGCACGGGCTCTTCGCGGTCAGCGAGCGCGTGGCACAGCCCGACCCCGACGGCTTCCTCGGGCCGTGGGCGCTGCACCTGACCGCGTTCTCACCGACCCTGATCGACTTCGGCGGCGGCCCGGGCACCGTCGCGATCCACGGGCGCGCCGGAGCGAGCCTTCGGGACCCGCTCGGAACCGCACGCTCCCACGGCTGCATCCGCATCCCCAACGAGGCGATCCGCCTGCTCGCGAGCGTGGCGCGCGAGGGCACACCCGTCCTGATCACGGGCTGACGGTTCTTCCACTACACGGGGCCGGGCGTAAATGCGGCTGGCGGCTCGCGAACCCCGAACTCCCCGACCGTGACACTGCCGTCAGTTCCCGGCCAGGGTTGTGGCCCGGAGCCGCCTGCCCGTTCTCCTTAGTCCCGGGTTGGCAGTTTGGACGGAAGTGCGACCTGCCGGCCTTCGGGTGTGAGAAGGATGACCGGTATCCGTCGCGTTGTCCGTTCCTGGTAGCGGGCGTAGCCGGCGTACGTCGCCGTGACCACGACCCACAGCCGCTCGCGTTCCTGCTCCGACGCCGACCGAGCAGTGACGACCAACCTGTCGGTACCGATCTCGACGACCGCGCGCGGGGTCTGCTGCAGATTGAGCGACCAGTCGGGCGGTCGGTCCGCACCGCCGTTCGATGCGATCACCACGAGATCGGTCCCGTCCCGAAAGAACGTGAGCGGTGTCGTGCGCGCCTTTCCCGACCTCCGGCCCGTGGTGGTGAGCAGCAGCACCGGCATTCCGGCCACCGAGCCAAGGACACGTCCCCTCGTCACGCGATGAACGGCCAGGTGCGCCCGACTGAGGCCTCTGATCACCCAACGACGCGACCTCGACCGAACCGCGGACATGACGTGCACCTGCACCATCCTCCCGGTCGCCCGCCGAGGATGATGGCACTGATCGCACTCTGCGACCGTGCTCGCTCGAGGGATTCCATGACGTGTCGCTCGGGTGCCTTGAATCAGCCCTCCGAGGCCGCCGTCCGTCGCCGCGGGTGTGCCATTCGCGTTTGCGCCTGAAACGGCCTGGCAGCGCGGCCTCAGCGCAACTCCTTGTTCGCCTCCTGGTCGAACCACATCGCGAAGAGCGTGAACTGCGTGCCCGAGACGAGGAGGAGGGCGACGAGGACGATCGTGGCGGTCGTGATCTCGTTGCCCCACACGATCCGCGAGGCGGCGACGACGACGCCGAGGAGGAAGCCGACGACGGTCATGACGATCCCGAGCACGTAGAAGAAGACGAGCGGATGGAAGTCGCGGATCACGTACTTCTCCTTCAGCCGCCACCAGAAGCCCTTGAACAGGAGCCACGCGATCCGCGGCGCGACGCTGCGGACGCGGATCCCCGACCGCTCGCCGACGCCGTAGATCGGCCGTGAGGGGACGTCGCGGACGCGTGCGTTCTGCACGTTGAGGTGGACGAGCATGTCGTTCGGGAAGCCGTAGCGGCGGTAGAGCCGCTCGAGGTCGAGACGGCGGAGCGCCTCGAGGGAGAGCGCCGTGTACCCCGCCTGCGAGTCGGCGACGTGCCAGTAGCCCGATGCGATCTTCGTGAGGAGCGAGAGGACGGCGTTGCCGAGGTACCGGGAGCGCGGGATGAGCTTCCAGGCCTCGCCGCTCACGAGGCGGTTCGCCTTCGCGTAGTCGGTCTCGCCCCGTGCGACGGGGGCGACGAGCGATCCGAGCTCGTCAGGGTCCATCTGGTTGTCGGCGGCCATGACGCAGGTGACGTCGATCCCGAGCTCGCGGCACCGCCGGTAGCCCGTGACGATGGCGCCGCCGACGCCGGTGTTCTCCTCGTGCTCGATCACGTCGACGCGGGGGTCGCCCGTGGCCCGTGCGCGCTCGACGGTCGCATCGCCCGAGCGGTCGTCGACGACGACGATCGCGTCGACGAACGCGGGGATCCCGCGGATCGTGTCCGCGACGAGGAGCTCCTCCTGGTAGGCGGGGACGACGACCGCGACGCGCTTGCCTTCGACCACGGCAGCGCCTCTACGCGGCGGCCGTGCTCCTGCGGCGCAGCCAGGGGTCGGCGATCAGCGCGGCAATCGCACCGAGCACCAGCCCCGCGAGGCCGCCGATCGCCGCGGCGTTGCGCCTGCTCGTCGCGGATGCCCGGACGGCGACGGCCGGCTGGACGACCCGGGAGAGCTCGACGTTCTCGGCGAGCGCGAGCAGCTGGCGGGCACCGTTCAGGTCGGCTACCGTCGACCCGCGGCGCGACTCCGCCGCGTTCACCGTCGCGTTCGAGTTCGTCGAGACGAGCAGCTTTTCCGCGAGCGAGAGGGTCGGATCGGCGTTCGCCGCCTGTTGCTGCGCGAGCGCGGAGTCGATCCGCGCACCGATGTCCTGGAGCTGGCTCTCGTTGTTCGCGATCTGCCGCTTTAGGAGCAGTATCTTCCGGTCGACGTACGGCACGACCTCGGTGGTCACGGTGTTCGCGTACGAGTCGGCGGCCTTCTCCGCCTTGACCCTGGTCGGCGCGCGGACCGCGATCTGGACGAGCGGGGTGAAGTTGCGCGCGACCTGTCCCGCCTGGACGACCGGAGTCGATGTGACGTTGCCGCGCAGCCCGGCCGGGCTCATGCCGGCGGCGGCCGCCGCCGCTCTCGTCGCGGCCTCGCTGCGGATGATCTCGCTCACGGTCTTCGGGTTCGTCTGGAGGTTCTGGATCTGCCCACCGCCTCCTGGGGTGAACGGCTGGCCGAGGTAGATGAGCGCCTCGGCCTTGAAGACGTCGCCGCTCCCGATCGAGACGAGCACGCCCAGGATCGCGCCGAGGAAGAGCCCGCCGACCGGAAGCCACCACCGCGCGGTGATCCGGGCCCAGCCCGACCGCAGGTCGACCTCGCGCTCGGCGTTGGGGTCGACGCCGCTCTTCGTCCGATCCTCGCTCACGGCGCCGCGACCCTAGCAGCGACCCATTCCCAGTGGGCACGGAGCCCGTCAGCGAGCCCGGTCGTCGGCGCCCAGCCGACGCCGGCGAGCGCCTTCGCGGCATCGGCGCGTGTCCGGCGGACGTCGCCGACGGCTGCGCCGTGTCGCTCGACGGCGAGCTTGCGGCCCGCGATGCGCTCGGCGAGCGCGATCGCATCGCTCATCGTCGACTCCTCGCCGCCGCCGATGTTGTAGATCTCTCCCGCCCCGCCGTGCTCCATCACGGCGATGGTCCCGGAGACGGCGTCGGCGACGTAGGTGAAGCTCCGCGACACCGATCCGTCCCCGAAGAGCCGGAAGGCCGTGCCGCCGGCGAGGGCCTCGAGCATCGGGGTGAACGCCATGTCCGGGCGCTGGCGCGGGCCGTAGACCGTGAAGTAGCGGACGCCGACCGCGTCGAGCCCGGCCGTGCTCGCGTGGGCGTAGGCGAGGTGCTCGACGCACAGCTTCGTCACGCCGTACGGCGAGATGGGACGAGGCGTGACGTCCTCGCTCGTCGGATAGCGCTCGGCGTCGCCGTACACCGAGGAGGACGACGCGTACACGACCCGGATCCCGCGCCGCGCGGCGGCCTCGAAGAGGCGCGCGCTCGCGTGGACGTTGCGGCTGACGTAGTCCTCGAATCCGGGGCCGAAGCTCGCCCTGACGCCGGGTTGGCCCGCGAGGTGGAACACGGCGTCGACGTCTGCGAGCAGTCCGTCGAGGTCGGTCACGAGCAGGTCGGCGTCGAGGACGTCGAGATCGGCCGCGTTCTCGCGCTTGCGGGCGGGGTCGTAGTAGTCGTTGAACGAGTCGAGTCCGACCACGTCGTCGCCGCGCGCCGTGAGCGCCGGGACGAGGTGCGACCCGATGAACCCCGCCGCGCCGGTCACGAGGTACCGCATCACGCCTCCCCCGGCTCGGCGGCGACGGGCTCGGGCAGCTCCTCGGCGAAGGGCACGAGCCCGCCGTTCCCGTCCGGCACGAGGCAGAGGTCGGAGAAGAACCGGGTCATGACGACGCCCGCCCGGAACTCCCCGAGGCGCGGCGCCGGCGTCTCGCCGCGCGCGAGGGCGAGGGCGAGCTGCGGATACCGGCTGCCCGCCGCGAGCGGCAGCGGGAACGCCCCGCCGAACCGCGGGTTGACGTCCGTAACGGGCAGCGACCCGTCCGGCTCGCGGAAGCACTGGACGTTCGCCGGCCCGACGATCCCGATCGTCTCCGCGACGCGGGCGCCGTGGTCGATCAGCTCTCGATCCTGGAGGGACTCGCCCTTGATCGACTCGCCGCCCTTCGACTGGATCATCGAGCGGGGGATCGCGTTGAGACAGCGTCCGCCGGTGTCGCAGAAGACGTCGATCGAGAACTCCTCGCCGAGACAGCGCTCCTGCACCATCGAGTCGACGGGCGTCGCCCGGAGGTAGAACTCGAGCTGCTCGCGGTCGTCCGCGCGGTAGATGTGCCGGGAGCCGAAGCCCTCGCGCACCTTCACGAGGAGCGGGTACCGCGCGTCGGCGGGCACGTCGCCGGGAAGCCAGCTCCGCGGGCTCGGAATCCCGTGCGCCTCGAAGAAGGAATGCGCGAGGTACTTGTCGCCCATCGTCCGGCACACCTCCGGCGACGGCGCGAGGACGAGCGCCGGGGCGAGGTCGTCGCGCGCCGCCGAGACGATCGTCTGGTCGAGATCCGTGAGCGGGACGACGAGCCGGATGTCGTGCTCGGCCACGAGCGCCGCGAGCGCCGCGACGTACCCGGGATCGTCCACGCGCGGGACGAGCGCGCGGTGGTGAGCGTGGTACAGCGCCGGGGCGAGCGGATCGAGGTCGGCGGCGACGGTGGTCGCGCCGGCGCGCCCGAAGGCGCTCACGATGTCGACGCGTTGGCCCGCGCAGGTGAAGAGGACGGCGGTCATCTCGACGTGGGAGGGTACCCCGCCTTCCCGCCGGCGTACGACGCGGACACGCGCCCTCAGAGCACGAGGAACGGCAGCTCGACCGCGACCAGCGCCAGCGAGCGCCGCTGCGACGACGAACGCGGAGCCGCGACCGGGCGGCCGCAGGACGTCGACGACGAACGCCGCGCCGATCGCGCCCGCCGGGAGCGCCATCAGCAGGTACGTCCCCTTGATCGTGTCGCCGTCGGTCGACGGGTAGCGGATAGCGAAGAGGACGTACGCGGCGGCGACCCCGACAGCAGAGAGAGGGAGGACGCCGAGCGCGGGGGAGCGCCGCGCGGCGGCGAGAAGCCCGAGCGCGAGCACGCCGGCGAGCGCCAGGACGGACGGAACGAGCCCGAGGACGGATTGCCTGGCTCGCTCCGCGACGACGGACGACGGAAGCAGGCCTCCGGGAGGGGGCGGCTGCGGGCTGTCCCACGTCAGCGCCCAGTCGCCCCACCAGTCGGTGTAGAGGTGCGGGACGAGCTCGTTGCGGGCGACCGGCGTCACGGGGTGCTCGAGGGCGCGCAGCGCGTGGAGACCGAGGTAGAAGCCGGCCGGACGCCGCGTCACGATCGACCCGGGCGGGGGCGGCCGGTTGAAGGCGAGCGCGTTGCCGTGCTCGACCTGCTGGTGCACGAGCCAGGGCGCGAGCAGGACGAGCGACGCGGCCGCGAGCGCCGCGGCGGGCGCCCACCGGCGGCGGGCCCGCGCGTCGAGGCCCGCGACGACGACGACCGCGACGAGCACGGGAAGCGCCCAGGCACGCGTCAGCGCCGCCAGCCCGAGAAGGCAGCCCGCGACGAGGCTCGACGGGATCGTCCAGGCGGTGCGCAGGCCGCGGACGGCGACCACGACACCGCCGGTCGCGAGCGCCACCGCGAGTGTCTCCGGGTGGTACATCGCCGACGCCCGGACGAGCGCGGGCGAGGAGGCGACGAGCACGAGCGCCACCAGGTGGAGCGCCCTCCGGCCGGGCCAGAGCTGCCGCGCGAGGAGGAGCACGAGCACGCAGGTCGCAAGACCGGCGGCCGCCGCGAGGAGTTGACCGGGCCGCTGGACGTGCTCCCACCCGGCGGACGTCGCGAGGCGGCGGAGACCGCCGGCGAGGGCAAACCAGAGCGGCGGCGTGTGCCAGACACCGGACTCGTCCTCCGTCGGCAGCCGGTAGTCGGACGAGATGACGTCGGCGTAGCGGTCGTCGGCGAAGGCGTCGTAGCCCCGGAGCCAGTCGTAGTGCCAGGCGTTCCAGGCAAGGAGCGCCGCCTCGGCGGCCAGGATCCCGCCGACCGCGAGCGCGTACCAGCGGCGCGCGAGCTCAGTACGCACAGTCGTACGTCACCTGTCGCTGGGTCGGGGACGGCGGGCGCAGCCAGAGGGCGACGTACCGGCCGTGGACGTCGAGCCGGGGGCCGGGATCGCCGGCCGCGTAGGCGGCGCGGAGGCGCTCGGCCTCGGCCTCGCTCGTCGCGAGCGCGATCGTGACGAGCCCTCCTTCGACGACCGTCCGGAGCGTGCCCCCGCCGGCGGACGCCGCGACGCGGTCGCCCGTCGTGGCCTCGACCACGAGCCCTTTCTCCCGCTCGAGGCAGCGGCGGGTGAGGTCGAGGAGCGTCGGGTCGTCGTGCGTGAGCGACCAGGCCGACGCAACGACGAGCTGGGCGAGGACCACGACGAGCGCGCCGACGAGCCCGAGCCGGGCCGCCCGCCGCTCCGTCATTCCTCCGCGCGCCATCCTCCGGTCGCCCCCTTGTACGTGCCGCCGAACAGGGCAAGCGGGGTCCGCAGCAGGATCCGCAGGTCGACACGGGGCGAGCGGTGCTCGACGTACCACACGTCCAGCTCGATCCGCTCCGCCCACGGGAGCGTCGCCCGGCCGTGGATCTGCGCCCAGCCGGTGAGCCCGGGCCGGACGTCGAGCCTCCGCCGCTGCCGTTCGCTGTAGCGCTCGACCTGGTAGCGGAGCGTCGGGCGCGGCCCGATCACCGACATGTCGCCGCGCACGATGTTCCAGAGCTGTGGGAGCTCGTCGATCGACGTCCGGCGCAGCAGGCGTCCGACGCGCGTGATCCGTCTGTCGCCCCGGTCGACGGCGTGCCCGGCGCCCGTGCGCTCCGCGTCGACCACCATCGAGCGCAGCTTGAGGAGCTCGAAGTCCTTGCCGTCCTTGCCGACCCGCGTCTGCCGGAAGAGGACCGGCCCCCCGTCCTCGAGCTTCACGGCCAGCCCCGCCGCGACGAGAAGCGGGCTCGTGACGACGAGGCCGAGCCCGGCGAGGGCGACGTCGGCGGCGCGGTTCACCGCGTGACCGCCGGGTCCCAGGCCGCCGGGACGCCGTGCCGAAGGTAGTTCCAGAGCGCCTGGACGGTCGCCCAGGTCACGTAGACGTAGTACCGGGCGATCGGGACGCGCGCGGCGAACGCGGCGAGCAGCGCGAGCTGAGCGAGGAGCGCGAGCGCATAGGGCCGGCCGGTGGGCGCGAGCACCACGCTCGTCGCGAGGAGCGCAAGGTGGAGCAGCCCGCTGCCGTAGCGCAGCAGCCGGTGGGAGACGACCGACACGAGGTAGCCCGGCGGCAGGCGCCGCAGCATCGAGCCGCGCAGCGTGATCTCCCAGCAGTGCTCGAACATCCGCACCTTGCGCGCGTACTCGGCCTCGTTGGTCGGTGTCGGCTCCTCGAACGCGAGCGCGGCGGGCTCGTAGACCGCGCGGCGCCCGGCCTGCACCATCCGGTACGGGAACGCGAGGTCGTGGCCCCAGCGCGGGTCGACCTCGACGTAGTCGCCGCGGCGGAGCGCGTAGATCGAGCCGTTCCCCCCGGTGACCGAGCCGAGCCGCGACTCCTGCTCGCGGAGCCAGAGCTCGTAGCGCCAGTAGAGGCCCTCGCGGTTCGAGCCGGCCGCGTCCTCGAGCCGAAGTCGCCCGCACACGTACGCGACCTCGGGATCCGCGAGGTTCGCGACCAGCCGGCGGAGGGCGTCGGGCGCCCACGTCGCGTTGGCATCCGAGAACGCGACGACATCGCTCGTCGTCTCGCGCACCGCCCGGTCCTGGGCCGCGACCTTGCCTCCGCGGGGACAGTCGAGCAGCCGGACCCGCGGCGCGCGCAGGGCGACGGCCTCGACGAGCTCGTTCGTCCGATCGCTCGAGGCGTCCGAGGCGACGACGACCTCGAGCCGATCATGCGGATAGTCGAGCGCGAGCAGGTTGGCGAGGCGCCGCTCGATCACCGTCTCCTCGTTGTGCGCGGCGACGATCACGGCGACCGACGGCTCGGCGGTCGTGTCCTTGGCGACGCGACGCGCGCGGGCGCGAGCGAGCGCCCCGGTCGCGAGCGGATAGCCGACGTGGGTCCACGCGAGCGCGGCCGCAGAACCCCAGAACACCGTCTTCAGCACGGGCATCCGCGCGAGTGTAGTTCCGCCCACGCAGCTAGTCTCGCCCGCGATGAGCGCTCCTCCCGCGGGCCGGCCGATCCGGGTGCTGCGCGTGATCGCGCGCCTGAACGTCGGAGGGCCTGCGCTCCACGTCACCTACCTCGCCCGCGGACTCGCCGACCGTGGGTACGAGACGACCCTCGTGGCCGGCGACGTCGGCCGCGGCGAGGAGTCGATGGCCTTCGTGGCCGAGCGTGCCGGGGTCGAGGTCGTGTCCCTGCCGGGGCTCTCGCGGGAGCTCTCGCCCCTTCGAGACGCGCTTGCCGCGTTCAAGCTCGCGCACCTCATCCGCAAGCTCCGTCCGGACGTCGTCCACACCCACACGGCCAAGGCGGGGGCGGTCGGCCGCGCCGCGGCCCTCCTCGCCGGGCCGAGGCGCCCGGTCGTCGTGCACACCTTCCACGGCCACGTCCTGCGCGGGTACTTCGGGACGCTCGGGACGCTGATGTTCCGCACCATCGAGACGGTGCTCGCGCGCACCTCCGACCGCCTGATCGCGGTGAGCCCCGAGGTGCGCGACGAGCTCGTCGCACTCCACGTCGCGCCGGACGAGAAGTTCTCCATCATCCGGCTCGGGATCGAGCTCGAGCCGCGGGTGCGGTTCGACGGCGACCCGGCCGAGGTGAGGCGGCGACACGGCATCCCGCCGGCGAAGTTCGTCGTCGGCTGGTTCGGCCGCATGACCGCCGTGAAGCGGACGGACGACCTCCTGACGATGCTCGCCGGGCTGCGCGAGCGCGGGATCGACGCGCTGCTCCTCCTCGTGGGCGACGGCGACGACCGCGAGCGGCTCGAGCAGCGTGCGCACGACCTCGGTCTCGCGCGCTCGTGCCTCTTCCTCGGCTACCAGGACGACGTCGCGCCGTGGTACGCGATCTGCGACGCCGTCGTCCTCACGTCGGCGAGCGAGGGCACGCCGGTGACGATCATCGAGGCGCTCGCCGCGGGCCGGGCGGTGGTGGCGACGAAGGTCGGCGGCGTCCCGGACGTCGTGGACGAGGGCGAGACCGGGTTCCTCGTGCGGCCACGCGACACGCACGCCCTCGCGGAGCGTCTCGAGATCCTCGCCCGCGACCCCAACCGTCGGGCCGAGATGGGGCGGCTCGGCCGCGAGCGCGTGCTGGAGCGGTACGCCGTCGAGCGGCTCGTCGACGACGTCGACGGCCTCTACCGAGAACTGCTCGCGACGACGTCCGCAACGAGCCGCCGGTAGCGGTCGAACGCGACCTCGCGGTCGGCCTCTCCCTCCACCCACGCGCGTCCGCGCTCACCCATCCCGTCGAGCGAGACGCGGCGCTCGACCACGTCGCGGATCGCGCCGGCGACGAGGTCTGGACGGCCGGGAGCCACCACGAGTCCGCAGCCTGCTTCCTCGACGATCGAGACGATCTCGCTGTCGGCGTCGGCCGACACGACCACCGGCCGCCCCGCGGCGAGGACGCCGTAGAGACGGCTCGGGACGACGAACCCGGAGAGCCCCCGCGCGAGGCCGACGTAGTGGAGGTCGCCCGTCGCGAGCGACAGCGACAGCCGCTCCCGCGGCTGGTAGTCCATGAAGCGCACCGCGGAGGTCACCTCGAGGCGCTGCGCGAGCCGCACGAGCTCACCGTGGCGGGCGCCGAACCCGATCACCATGATCCGCAGGCGGTCGAGGTCGCGGAGGAACGTCGCTGCGCGCACCAGGGTGTCCAGGTCCTGGGCGTGCCCGATGTTGCCGGAGTGCATGACGACGAACACGTCGTCGAGCCCGTGCTCCGCAGACCATGGGTTCCGGCGCGACTGCGGCTGGATCTCCTTCGTGTCGACCCAGTTCGGGATCACGTCGATCCGGCCGGAGCGGGCGCCCTTGCGCTCGAGCCGGAGCTTCATCGTGTCTCCGATCGCGACGACGCGGTCGGCGTTGTGGAGGTACACGCCGACGAGCGCGCGCAGCGCCCGGACGAGGACCGGGTGCTCGAGGCGGTTCACACGCTCCGCGATCTCCGGGAACACGTCCTGGCTGATGACGAGGAGCGGCGCGCCGAACCGTCGCGCGACGATCAGCCCGATGTCGCCGACGATCGGCGGGTCGGTCATGCACAGCACGAGGTCGGGACGCTCGCCGCGAAGCGCCGTCAGCGTCGTGACGCCCAGGTAGCTGCCGTAGTTCGCGGCGCGGTGGTGCAGGCGCGAGCGGTCGTACGTCGTGGAGCGGACGCGGACGATCCGCACACCGTTCCGCACCTCCTCGTCGGGCAGCTCGTGGCCCCGCAGGTGACCGGTGACGACCGTGACGTCGTAGTCGGCGGCGAGGGCCTCGCACAGCTGCGCGAGCAGCTGGGCGGTCGCCTCGACACCGGGCCAGTAGTACTGGTTCAGGACGAGGATCCGCGGGCGCGCGGGGGCGGTCGTCACACCGCGCACGGTAACGCGCCCACGTAGTGTCCGCGCGGATGGGGAGGCCCCTCCGGATCCTGTTCGCGAGCCCCGCGTACTGGCCCGCCCACAGCTTCGGCGGCCCGGTCGTCGTCGCCCGCGAGCTCGTCTCGCGACTCGTCGCGCTGGGCCACGAGGTCGACGTCGTGACGACGACCCTCACGGACGTCGGCGGACGGCCGCGCCGCCGCACGAGCGTCGTCGACGTCGACGGCGCGCGGGTGGCGTACCTCTCGACGCCCCTCCGCTACCGCTGGATGGGCGTCACGCCGACGTTGCCGTTGCACCTGCGGCGGCTCGAGCGGCCCGCGGTCGCTCACGTGATGGGCTTCCGCGACCCGGTCACCACCGGCGTCGCGACGTGGTGCCGGCTCCGCGGCGTGCCGTACGTCTTCGAGCCGGTCGGCATGTTCCGACCGCGGCTGCGGAAGGTTCGCGCGAAGAGGGCCTTCGACGCGACGCTCGCGCGCGGTGTCGTGTCCGGGGCGCGGCTCGTGGTCGTCTCGTCGCCCGGCGAGCGCGAGGACGTCGTCGCGGGGGGCGTCGATCCCGCACGCGTCCGGCTGCGCGGCAACGCGTTCCCCAGCCCGCCGGCGGCGGCCGAGGGCGATCCGCTTGCCGGCATCGTGCCGCCCGGCGCGCCGGTCGTGCTCTACGTCGGCAGGATCGCGGCGGAGAAGGGAGTCGAGCACCTGCTCGAGGCGGCACGGCGGCTCCCGGGCGTCCACGTCGTCCTGGCCGGCCCGGACGATCGCCATGGGACGATGGCGGCCGTCCAGGCAACGCTGTCCGATCCCGCGACGGCGGGTCGTGTCCATGTCCTGCCGGCGACGCCGGGCCCGCCGTTCGACCTCTACCGGCGCGCGGACGTGTTCGTCCTCGCGTCGGGCGGCGAGAACTTCGGCCTCGTGGCGGCGGAGGCGGCCGCGGTCGGGACCCCCGTCGTCGTGTCGGACCGGACGGGTGTCGCGTCGGCCTTCGGCGAGGGGGAGGCGCTCGTCGTGCCCTACGACCGCGAGGCGACGATCGCCGCGATCGCGCGCGTCCTCGACGACGAGTCCCTCCGCCGAAGCCTCGGCGCCGGAGCGCTTCGGGCGGCGCGGCGGAAGACGTGGGACGCCGTCGCGGACGCCCAGGTCGCGATCTACGAGGAGGCGCTCGAGCCCGGCTGAGGCACCGTGCCCGCGACGCGGTGCACGACGTCCATCAGGCGCTCGATGCTCGGCTCGTAGCCCCAGCCGGCGACGATCTCCCGCGAGGCGACGCCCATCGAGGCGCGGCGCGCTGGGTCTGCGGCCAGCGCGCGCAGGGCCCCGGCGGCCGCGGAGACGTCGTCCGCCGGGACGAGGAAGCCGTTCCTGCCGTCCTCGAGCAGGTCGAACGCCGCGCCCACGCGGTCCGACAGGACAAGAGGGAGACCGCACGACGCCGCCTCGTTCACCACGACGCCCCAGGGCTCGTGCCGTGAGAGGAGCGCGAAGACGTCGGCGGCGACGTAGCGCTCCACGATCCGCTCCCACGGGATCTCGGGCAGGAGGAGGAGCCGGACACCGGTGTCCGCGGCGAGGGACGCGAGACGGTCCCGCTCGGGGCCGGATCCCGCCAGCGCGACGACGAGGCGTGGATCGGCCGCCTCCGCGGCCGCTCGCACGAGCGTGTCGAGACCCTTCTCGGGCGCCAGGCGCGCCACGGAGAGGACGGCCACGTCGTTCGCGCCGATGCCCGACTCCGCCCGAAGCGCGGCGCGGCGCGGCGCGAGAGCATCCGCATCCCGGACGAACCGCGCGACGTCGATCGTGTTCGCGACGACGGTGATCCGGTCGTCGTCGACACCGCGGGCGCGCATCGCATCGCGCGCGAGCGACCCGACGACCAGTACCTCGGCTGCGCCGCCCACGACGGTCGGGACGACTGTGTTCTTCACCGTCCGCCGCCAGCCCGGGCGCGCGTCGCGCTCGTTCGACTCGACGAGGAGGACGTACGGAACGCCGTGCCGCCGACACCACGCGACCGCCGCCTGCGACGCGAACGTGCTCCAGCCGGAGACGACGACGACGTCGGGCCGCGCCGCGCGGAGCGCGCCGAGCACCCCGACGGAGAGCGGGTAGTCGTGGCGGAGGAGGCGGTAGGCGCCGGGGACGCGCCATCCGTCCACGAGCACCGCGCGGTGGCCGACCGCGACGTCCCAGGTGCGTCGCTGGACCGAGCTCCCCGCATAGACGACCGTCAGGTCGACGTCGGGTCGCAGGGCGAGCAGGTCGAGCATCCCCGTGCGGTACGGCGTCGGCTCCGGCAGGACGACGGCGAGGCGCACGGGCCCGCCGGCTGCACGGGCGCGGAGCCGCCCCGCGTCGCGGCGCTCCGCCGTGGCTGCGCGCCGGAGGCCGATGCGGCGCAGGCCGCCGAGCGGGAGCGCCGGATCGAGCGCCAGTGCCGCGCGGGCGAGCGCGCCCCCGTCCGACAGGACGTCGGGGTGCCGGGCGAGCGCCCAGGCCGCCGCCCGGCGGGCCTCCCGCCCGCCGAAATGCGCCTCGAACTCTTCGACGAGCTCGCGGAGCGCCTGGCAGGCGTCCGCCGCAGCTCCCGGCGGCAGCGGCAACGCGCCGCCCGCCCGCCACGCAAGGTCCGCCCGCTCCGCCCCGAGACGCGGGAGGAGCGCGTCGATCTGGCGCAGCGCGACCCGGCGGCGAAACTCGAGCTGGAGCGCGGCGCGACGCGCCGATGCCTGGCCGCCGTGACGGCGATAGAGGACGAGGGCGTGCGGGACGTTGTCGCCGTCCGCAACGGCGAGGAGGCGCGCCCAGAGGTCGTAGTCCTCGCTCTCGCCGAACGCCGTGTCGTACCGCAGGCCCTCGCGATCGAGGACTGCACGGTCGACGATCACCGTCGGATGAAAGAAGGGGGACGAGAACAGCGCCGCCCACCGGACGGCGCGGGCGCCGCTCGGCATCCGGTGCACCGCTCCGAGTGTCCCGTCGCCATGAAGGTCGATCGTTCCGGTTCCCACGATCGCGGCAGCCGGCTCGGAGCGGATGCGGGTCACGGCGTGGTCGATCCACCCGGGGAGCGCGACGTCGTCCGCGTCCATTCGCGCGACGTACCTCCCCCGCGCCGCTTGCAGCCCGACGTTCAGCGCTCCGGCCAGACCGAGCGCCGTCTCGTTGCGGATGAGCTCGAGCCTCGGGTCGGAGATGCCGGCGAGGACCTCACCGGTGCCATCGGCCGACCCATCGTCGACCACGATGAGCTCGAGATCCCCGAACGTCTGGCCGAGAACGGCGCGCACGGCCTCTCCGACCGTCGCCTCGGCGTCGCGGGCTGCGAGGACGACGGAAACGAGCGGGGTGGCCACGGCGGGCTGAGGGTAGCCTGCCCCGGTGGCGGGAGCCGAGCGAGACCTGCGCTTCGACCTGGTCGTAGCGACGGTCGACCGCACCACCGACCTCGAGACCTTTCTCGACTCGCTCGAGGACGCAGACGCACCGGCACTTCCGCGTCGTCGTCGTCGACCAGAATGCCGATGGGCGCGTCGCCGAGCTCCTCGCCTCGCACCACGCTCTCGAGGTGACGCACCTCCGCTCGCGCACGCGGCCTCTCCCGCGCGCGCAACGCCGGGCTCTTCGCGCTCACGGGCGACGTCGTCGCGTTCCCGGACGACGATTGCCGCTATGCGCCCGACCTCCTCGAAAGGGTCGCCCGAGCGGTTCGCGGGCGATCAGGCGCTGGACGGCCTCACGGGACGCGCCGTCAGCGACGACGGCGCGACGGACCCGTCCTGGGAGCAGAACGCGGCGGTGCTCGACCCGAACAATCTGTGGAATCGCGCGATCTCGTTCACGATCTTCCTGCGGCGGGCGCTCGTCGAACGGGTCGGGACCTTCGACGAGCGGCTCGGTCTCGGGGCGGGAACGCTCTGGTCGTCCGGTGAGGAGATCGAGTACGTGCTCCGGGCGCTCCGGTCGGGTGCCCGCGTCGCGTACGACCCGGGGCTCACCGTGACGCACCCGCGCAAGGCGTACAGCGGGGCCGAGCTGCGGTCGGTGGGTCTTCGAGACGGAGCGAGCGTCGGCTGGATCCTCCGGCGCCACGGCTACGGAGCGCGCACGACAGCGCGAATGCTCGTCCGCCCGGTCGGAGGCACGGCAGCCGCCCTCGCCCGCGGGGACGTGACGCGGGCCTCGTTCCATGTCGCGACCCTCGCCGGGCGCGTCCGGGGCTACCTCGGCGCGCCGTCCCCCTGAACAAGCTCGGTGAAGAGCGCTGTATGGCGTTCCAGCCAGTCCGTCAGCGCGAATCGTCCGACCGCGCGCGCCCGTGCCGCTGCGGAATACGTGCGTAGGTCCCCGAGCACCCGGTCGACCGCCTCCGCCATCGCCTCGGGATCCGGCGGCACCTCCCGCTCCCAGGTCGCGAGGTGCGGGACTCCCACTCCGGCCGCGTCGCCGACCAGTTCGACCGTGCCGCCGCTGGCCGCGTAGGCGATCGGGAGCCCGCACGCCATCGCCTCGAGGACCAGCGTCGGGCACGGATCCTGCATCTTCGTGTGCAGGAGGACGTGCGCGCGCCGGAGCACGGACGGTGCGTCGCGCTGGTCGTATTCGCCGAGAAGCTCGACGTGCGCTCGAAGGCCGAGCTCGGCGATGAGCGGCGCCGGGTCGACGACAACCCGCCCGGTGACAAGGAGGCGAGCGCCGGGATGCGTCGAGTGGAGCGCGCGCAACGTCCGTAGGGCGAGCTCGACGCGGTAGGCCTGCGTCTGGTCGCCGCCGAGGAGCAGGACCGGCCCGTCGTCCGGCGGATCGCCGGCAGGGACGAACCGCTCGATGTCGACCGCGTTCGGGAGGATCTCCCACCCGCCACTCGGCTCGCCGAGGAACCGATCGGCGGATCGCTTCGAGAACTCGCTCTGATAGAGGACGTGGTCGGCGGCGAGGACGGCCCTCCGGAGCGGACGGTTGACCTTGTCTGTCCGCGCTCCGGCCCAGCCCGGGTAGCCGACGCCGTCCTGGTTCACGACGAGCGGAATCCCGCGGCGCCGCACGAGGGCGAGGAGCGGGCCGAGGTCGCGCGGAAGCCAGGTCGTCCCGAGGTAGAGGAGAGAGAAGCCGACAGGCGTGTTGGGAAACCGCGCGGCGAGCTTCTGGATCTTGACCGTGCCCCCCGCCGCGCGCTCGCCGGGCGCCGGAACGCGATCGTGGCCATAGAAGACGACCACTCTCCGGTCGGCCTTTCCTCCGGCGAGCAGCCGAGCCCAGCGCACGGCGGCGCGGCCGTACCTGCCCGCCCGTGCGGCGCTCGCGTCGATCACAGCTCCGGGAGCGCCACGAAGCCGTCGAGCAGCGCCCGCCAGCGCGGTCGCAGTGCAGCGTACGAGTTGTCCTCCGCGGTCGCCCGACCCGCGTCGAGGACGCGCTCGAGATCGCTCCTCGGCGCGCCCGATACGTGAAGGATCCAGGCGACGAGCCCATCGACGTCCTCGGGCTCGACCATCCAGCCGTTCTCGCCGTGACGTACGAGGTCTGCCGCCTGACCGACCCTCGTCGTCACGAGCGGGACCCGCGAGGCCATCGACTCGAGCACGGCCCGCGGCCCACCCTCGTCGCGCGAGGCGACGAGGCAGACGTCGATCGCCGAGTACTCGGGCGCAACCGCGTCCACGTCCGGTAGGAGCAGATGACGGTAGGGGATGCCGAGCCGGTCGAGACCCGACCTGACGTACCCGCGCGCAGGACCGGTGAGGAGGACGTACAGCTCGGGCACCGCTCCGGCAAGGCGCTCAGAGACGGCGAGCAGGACGTCCGGGCCCTTGATCAGCTTGGGCTCCATCCCTTCTGCCCAACCGACGCCGTCCTTCTGGAACGAGCCGACGACGAACGCCGAGGTCGGCAGGCCGAGTCTTGCCCGTGCTGCGAGCCGGGCGGCATCGTCCCGTGGGCCGAACACGTCGATGTCGATCCCGATCGGGATGCGGTGCACCTTCTCCGGCGCGATCCCCGTCGACAACACGAGCTCCTCCATCTCCCGGTTCGTCACCTGGATGCGGTCGATCTCGCCGTGACGTGCGCGCATCGCTTCGAAGCAGGCATCGAACTCGGGCATCCCCGGCGTCCCTGGCCGGCCGTGGAAGTACGCGAGGCCGAGGTTGTTCCCGGCACGGCGGAAGTCGTGGAGGAGGAGCGTGAACTGACTCAGATGGAAGATCGACTGATTCGCGATCCCGCGGGCCCACCGGCGCGGCCCGAGCTCGATTCCGAGCGCGGCGGCCGTGCGACCGAGCTGCCGCGCCTCGTAGGAGAGCACCCACTCAGCAGCTTCCTGCTCGAGGAACAGGCGCGAGTGCGGCGCCCAGTCACGCGTCCTCAGTCCGACCGCCGCCTGCCGGAGCGGCCGGCCGACCGGCGCAGCAAGGCGGCGCGCGTGTCCCGCGACGTTCATCGACACGGGTCGCGAGGATAGCGGCGCCGGGACGGGAGGGCGTCCACGGCGCGCGTGGCTGCTGTCGATCGGCCGTCGACTGCGGTTCGTGATGGTGCCGACCAGGGTGTCCGGAGCGTTCTCGGACACCGTCCGCGCAGGCCCGATTGCCGATCCACCATCTACCATCGCCCGAGCGTGGCAACGGAGCTCGAGACGGCATCGTCCTTCGACACGGCTCGCGGCCGAGCCGGACGTCCCGGACGCGCCGGCCGAGAGCCGCGGCCGGTGGTCGTGCTCGGCACGATCGTCGTGGGCGCGTTCCTCCTCTACGCGCTGCTGACGACGGGTGTCGACGGGCCGCGTGTCCACCCTGACGAAGAGCTCTACACGATGGGCGCGTCCTCGCTCGCCGCGGGCGACGGCCTCACGCTCCGCGGTGAGCACTTCGGCTTCGGCCCCCTTTTCCCGGTGATGCTCGCGGCGATCATTCGCCTCGCGGGGAGCGTCGACGCGGCGTACGACTGGTTCAAGGTCGCGAACGCGTTGTGCTTCGCCCTGACGGCCGTGCCCGTGTACCTCCTGGCGCGGCGGCTCGTCTCCGCCTGGTGGGCCGTGGTCGCGGCAGGGCTGTCCGTCGCGATCCCGTCGGCGATCTCGGTCGGGACCGTGATGACCGAATCTCTCTCGTACCTGACCACGGCCTGGGCCCTCTACGCGATCGCGATCGCGCTGGAGCGGCCGAGCATACTCCGCCAGTTCGCCGTCCTCGCGGCGGTCGCCGCCGCGTTCCTCACGCGACCCCAGTACGGGGTCCTGTACGCGACGTGGATCGGGGCACTCGGCCATCCTCTGGCTGATTGCGCCGTGGACGAGGCCGCGGACGCGGGCCGACCTACTCCGCTTCTGGCCGACGGCGTTGCCGCTCGTGCTCGGCATGGTCGCCTTCGGTGCGAGGCTCGCCTCGGGCGCGGCCGCATCGAGCTCGTTCGGCGCCTACGCGGTGCTATGGCGCGGCTACGACCCCCTCGACGTCGGGAGATGGTTCGTCTACCACCTCGGGGACTTCGCGGTCTACCTCGCCGTGGTTCCGGTCGCGGTCGCGCCGATCGTGCTCTGGACGCTGGCACGCGTCGGGAGAGCCGGATCCCGCCCCGCGGCCGCATTCGTGGCGCTGTTCGCAGCGGCGAACGTCTCCGGGCTCCTCGTGGTCGCCGCGTTCGCGAGTAGCCCGTAGGGCTTCGACCGGCTTCACGACCGCTATGGGTTCTACCTCCTCCCGCTGTGGCTGATCGTCCTCGTCGTCTGGCTCGACTCAGGCCTGCCGCGCCCGCTCCTCGCGACCGCGATCGGGGTCGTCGCGGCTGTGGCGCTCCCGCTGATCCTGCCGTTCGGCCAGCTTGCGAACGAGGCGGGGATCGATACCGTCCCGGGCGCGCTGTGGGAGCGTGTCGCGGCGGAGCTCGCAGGACCGGGGCCGGCGTCGGGTCGCATCGCCCTCGGGGTCTTCGTCCTCGGGCTCGTAGCTGCAACGGTCCTCCTGCCGCGGAGGATCGCCCGGATCGCCCTGCCCGTGGCGGTGGCCGCCACCTTCGCTGCCATGTCGTACTTCGCGTGGGAGCGGATGGTCGGGGCGCCGGAGGACCTCGTCTTCGCGGGCGGCTTCGAACGCGCCTGGATCGACGATCGGGTCGCGAAGGACGCCACGGTGACGAAGCTCTACGCGGACACGGCTTGCGGCTCCGCCCTCGAGCGGCACGCGCTCTACCTGACCGAGTTCTTCAACTCGACGGTCGATCGCGCCGCGTTACGTCGGCGACTCGATCCCGGACGGCCTCCCGATCGAGCGCGTCGACGTTGCACCATCGGGCGTGCTCGAGCTCTCGACCGGGCACCCGCTGCGCGCGGACTACGTCTTCACGCAGCCCGGCATCGAGCTCGCCGGCCGCCGCGTCGCCGAGGGGACTGCAGCCGGTCTCGTGCTCTGGCACGTCGGCGGCCCGGTGCGGGTCGTCGGCGAAGCGTCGTCGAACGCGCAGCTACAGCGGAACGCCTGCCCCGACTAGCGCACGCGCCGCAGATAGCCGCTCGGGTTCTGCGTGATCAGGAACTTCTCGCGCGCGCGGTCGATCTCGAACTCGTCCGTCCGCGCGAGATATGCCTCGATCGCCTCGAGCGGGCCCGGCAGCAGGTCCTTGCGGATCTGGCCGATGTTCGAGTCCTCGACGATCACGTAGCCGCCGACGGGACGAGCCGGGCGTACTCGGCGAGCTCGGCCTCGACGTGCGCCTGCGAATGGTCCGAGTCGAGGATCACGAGCGTCCGCCTCCCTTCCGCCCGGGCACGAACGTCGGCGACGACGTCGGGGTCGGTCGACGACCGTCCGCCCAGGTACGTGATCCGCGGGTGCTCGGGGTAGTCCTCACGCAGCGGCTCGATGTCGATCGAGACGACCTCCCCGGCCCCGAGCAGCTCGCAGATCGAGGCGAGGTAGAACGCGCTCCCGCCGCGGTACGTGCCGGTCTCGACGACGAGCTCGGGTTGCGTCTCGACCATGATCTCCTGGTAGACCCAGAGGTCGAGGGGGTTCTTGAGCGCCTGCGCGCCGAGCCACGTCGTGTCGGTCCACGCGTCCGACAGGTAGAGCACGTCGTTGGCGCGCGAGACGGCGGCGCGGTCGAGCTGCTTGCCGATGCGAAAGGCGAGTCCGCGGATTCCTCGGGGCAACGTGCTTCTGCACGGTCGCGGGATTCTAGGCGGCGCCGCTCAGGCCGAGGACCTCGAGGTAGCGGTCCGCCACCCATGCGATCGGACGGGTCGAGATCGACGCCCGACGCCGGTCGAGCTCGACGACGAGCCGGTCGAGCACGTCGCCGAGCTCGTCGTCCGCCCGGAAGGGCAGGCCCCCCTCGCCGACGAGCTCGGGATGCCCGCCGCTGTCGCGATAGGCCGCAGGCAAACCGCACGCGAGCGCCTCGAGGAGCGCGTTGGAGCAGGGATCGTCGCAGCTCGGCGCGAGGTAGACGTCCTGGGTGCGCAGGAGCGCCGCGAGCGCCGTCCGAGCCGAGCGGGCCGACGACGTGGACGCGCTCGAACGGCGCCGGCGCGCGCCCGGCGAACGTCAGCTCGAAGCGCGCGGGGTCGAGGTTGCGGTCGAGCCAGGCGAGGGTCTCACCGCCCTTGCGGGGGTTGTCCGACCAGCTCGTCGCCGACCAGCCTGACCCTCCGCCCCTCGAGCGGCTCGCGGCTCGCCGGAGGATGGAAGATCGCCGGATCCACGGCGTTCGGGATGACCACCGGGTCGCGGAGCTCGAGCCCGAGCTCGCGGTGCTTCTCGAGCGAGAACTTCGACTGGAGGATCGTCGCGGCCGCGAGTTCGGCGTTCACCGTTGCGATCCACGTGTCTGTCCCGTCGTCGAACCCTCGGTAGACGCCGATCGGGCCGTCGACGCGGTGCACCATCCGCGCGCCGCGTTCCGCGAACCGCCGCAGGCGCGCGACGTCGAAGTTGAACGAGTTGAAGAGGCAGGCGGGCGTCTCGCCCGAGATGCAGTTCACCTCGACCGTCAGGCCGCGAGACTCGAGCTCGCGAACGAGCGCACGGACGAACTGGTGCCCGCCGCCCGCGGGCGGCGACGCGAACTCGTGGAAGAGCGCGAGGTCTGCGCGGCCGCGACGGGTGCGCAGCACGTCCACCTCCGTGCCTACCCGCCGGGCGACGGAGCGCCCCGTCCGGCGTACCACGCGCGCGATGCCCCTTGCCTCCACGGCGACACGCTAACGTCGCGCGGCGCCCGATGCCCTCGGCCAGCCGTCTCTCCAGAGCCGTCCGCCACCGCGGCCGGCCCCGCGCGGCACTTCTTGGGATCGAGGTCGCTCGCCGTTATGCGTCCACGCCCGGCGTGCGCGCTACCGCTCGGAGACGCGACCGTCGACCTCTCCCGCGACGACGTCGGCGGCGGCTCGGCGTCGCTCGCGCTCGTCGTGCTCGACCACATGATCGAGGCGTCGTGGGGTCGGGCCTCCGTCCTCCGGACGGGTTCGCGAAGCACAAGGTCTCCGTCGAGACGGACGTGGAGCGCTCGAACCGCTCTCCCGACGCGGTCTCGACCGCGGCGCAGCCGTGTGATCGTGAAGATCAACGTCGAGGGCGAGGAGTGCCCGACCATCCCCGGGCCGGACGTCTCGGCCCGGGAGGGGATCGACGCGCTCTGTGTCGAAACCGATCCGTGGGCAACTGCGCCGCCGACGAGCTCGCCGCGTGCCTCGAGGCCTCGGGGTTCCTGGGCGCACCACCGGGCGGTTCTCCGCCTGTCGCGCCTGTCCTCCCCCGGCGTCCTCTGGTGCTTCGCTCACCGCCGCTTCCACACCTGAGACATCCCGGCCTCCTTCACCAGCTGGTAGCGGGATGCGAGAAGTGCACGCGCGTTGGAGACGAACGACGCCCACTCCGGCTCGCCGGGCATCGGATCGTAGAGGCTCGTCGTCACGAGGACGAGCGTCGGGCGTTCTCGACGGAGACAGTCCATCGTCTCCTCGAGCTGCCCCTGTCGGTAGAACGGATACTGGTGGAAGTAGCGGCAGCTCAGGTCCATCTCGCTGTCGACATACGCCGCGTGGCCGTCCTCCGTGTTCCGGCCGAGCACTGCATAGGTCACGCGCCCCGCACCAGGGACGGCCTGCCGTCGTGCAGACTCGAGCGTGAGTCCGGGCGTGCTCGGCGGCTTGGTCGTCCACGTATGCATCGTGAGATTCGAGAGATCCTCGAGCTTGAGCGACGACCAGAGCGCAAACACGACGCAGACCGCTGCGGTGATCGCGCCGAGCGGTCTCGCGATCCCCTCCATGCCGAGGACGAGGGTTGCCGCGCCGAGGGCCAGCGGATAGGAGAGCATCTGCAGGTGCACGCCGAAGATCGCCGTCAGTGCGAGAGTGACCAAGGCGGCGCCGAGTGTTGCAACGGCGATCGCGGAGATCCTCTCGAAGGTCCGGCCGAGCCGTACCCATCCGACGACGGTGACGACGAGCAGCAGCACGGCGGCGAGTTCCGCCGCTGGGAGCTGCCACTTGCCCGAGGCGGCGAAGAACTCCCGGACCACGTCCAAGTGCGCACGCACCCCGCCTCCGTGGACGGCCGCGTCGGAGTAGTGGAAGTTGTAGTCGATCAGCGCCAGGTACGGTCGCAACTCGCCGCGGACAGCCAGGACGAGCGATGCGGCGGCCAACGTGACGAGCGCACCACCCGCGGCGTGGAGCGCACGCCGACGGCGAGACTGCTCATCACTGCCGAGTACCAGGAGCGCGATCAGCGGCGCCGCGACGACGAGGCCGAGGTTGAGCTTGAACAGGGCCGATACGATCACCACCCCGCCGGCAGCGAACGTCGACCCACGCGCCCAGAGCCAGAGCGCGACGGGGGCGAGAGCGAGCGCCGGCACCATGGTCGCGCCCGGCGTGTACCAGGCTGCAGTCAGCGCAAACGGGTAGACGAGCGCACCGGCGAGCATCGCGCCCACTCCGGCGCCCAGCGAGCGTAGCGCGAGAGCCAACCCGAAGGTTGCGACGGCCAGCCAAACGACCTCCAGGGCGAACGGCCCTCGCACTCCCGCAGCCCAAAGTGCAGCGGCGTAGCTGTAGAAGAAGAACGGATCTTTGTTGTCGAAGACGTCAACATACAGCCGGTCGCCGTCGAGCAGCCTCGCGGCCATGCTCAACCAGACGCCCTCGTCGCCCCAGACCTGAGGCTTGACACGCAGCGCTGCCAGAAAGACTCCGCCCGCAAGCACGCTTGCGATCGCCGTCGCTTCCCAGCGCTTCCGCCGTACGTCCCCGACTCGCGCTGTGCCAGATTTGAACATCGATGCGACGCCCGCGCGCCGGTGCAGCAGGCTACGCGGGCTCCCGGACGATTCACTCACGCGCCGACTCGGATGCGGCGCGGCGGTCGTCCCGAACGTGGGGTCACGGGGACGCGCGGCGTATCCAGGGTGGGACGCGGCTCGCCTGTGACGTGACGATGTGTCACTCGAGCCGACCCCCGTGACGCGGCCGTCCGACGGCCGCACGGATCAACGCCTGCCGGAGCTGTTCGACGTAGCGTTGCCACGTAAACGCCACCTCGACCGATCGACGCGCCTCCAGCCCCAGGACGCGTGCATGCTCGTCGTGGGTCAAGAGATCTACGAGCGCGCGGGCGAAGGCTGCCCGGTCGCCCGGCGCCGCGAGCCGCACATTGCCGCCGTCCACGAGCCCGTACCCGGTCGCGATCGCCGCCGTCCGGGTCACCACGACCGGCTTGGCGAGGCCATCGCCTGGAGCAGGACAGTCGTCGCACCTGAATAGGTGTTCTCACGCACAGGGAGCGCAATGACGCGCCCGCGTTCATCCGACTTCGCATCTGTCGAACGGCAGGTCGGTCTGACCGTGAGATTGTCCGGCCGGTTCTCCAGCGACGGAGCGCGATCGGCAGTGGTGACGACGAGGAAGCTCGTGTCGGGCAACGTCCGGGCGACCGTGGCCAGCACATCGAAGTCGCGGTGAGGATCGGCCCCGACCGACACGACGTCGATGTCCGGCTGCCCGCTGGTCGGCCGGAACGCCTCGACGTCCACCCCGAACGGCACGAACTCGACGGGGACATCGACGCCGTGTTGGGACGTCCAATCCCTGGCGCCTCGGCCTCGCGGTCGCTGTAGGTGAGCATCGCGGCTGCTTTCCAGGCCGACGCGTACAGCCTCTCCATCCGTGGGGACGCGAGCCGGGCGAGCCGCTCGGGTAGACCGATCGCGACGTACACGAACGGCGTGCGGACGGCACGCGCCCGCGCGAGGAGCATCAGCGGGATGCCTACGGTGTCGACCGTCGAGAACACGACGTCGGCCCGGTTGAGCGGGCGGAGCGACGAGAGCACCGGCGAAGTCGCCGCCGTATCCTCCGTGCCCCGAGGACGCGCTTCAGCGCCGCACCCGCCGGCCTCGCCGATGCCGCCGGCTGCGTCGCTCGAGGTTGTGGCGGACGATGTATCCGCGCTCGACGAGCTGATCCAACCCGTGGAGTACGTAGCGGGCCGCCGAGCCTGGCTCGAGCTGAAGCGCCGCGCGCCGCTGGGGCGCGTCCCGGAAGAGGTAGTAGAGAGAGGGCACTGGTTCGCGCCCTAGGTAGGCGACTGCCGGGCCGCCGTACCGAGAGGAACATGCACGGCAGCGAACGAAGCTCTCCGACGCGCATGAACCGCGTGTTCACGCACCGCGCAGACCGGG
>CAWBVO010000034.1:0-42067 GCA_963792245.1 uncultured Actinomycetes bacterium | reverse complement strand
ACGTGATCATCATCGGGACCGGCGCAGGCGGCGGCACGCTCGCCCGCCACCTCGCCCCATCCGGGAAGCGCATCCTCCTTCTGGAGCGCGGCGACTGGCTGCCGCGCGAGCCGCAGAACTGGTCGGACCAGGACGTGTTCGTGGACAACCGCTACGTCTCGGCGGACACCTGGTACGACGCGAGCGGCAAGCCCTTCCAGCCCGGTGTCCACTACTTCGTCGGTGGAGCGACGAAGATGTACGGCGCTGCGCTGTACCGGCTTCGCAAGGAGGACTTCGGCGAGCTGCAGCATCACGACGGCACCTCGCCGGCGTGGCCGATCGCCTACGACGAGCTGGAGCCGTACTACACGCTCGCGGAGCAGCACTACCACGTCCATGGCGCGCGGGGAGAGGACCCGACCGAGCCTCCTTCGAGCGCGCCCTACCCGCATCCCGCCGTGTCGCACGAGCCGCGGATCCAGCAGCTCGCCGACGACCTCGCGGCAGCCGGGCTACCGGCCGTTCCACGCGCCGTGCGGGATCATGCTCGACGAGTCCAACCCGCCGTTCTCGACCTGCATCCGCTGCGCGACCTGCGACGGCTTCCCGTGCCTCGTCCATGCGAAGTCGGACGCCGAGGTGCTCGGCGTGCGGCCGGCGCTCGAGCACCCGAACGTCACGCTCCTGACGAACGCGAGGGTCACGAGGCTCGTCACGAACGAGCCGGGCACCGCGGTCACCGAGGTGGTCGTCGAGCGGGACGGGGCCGAGGAGCGGTTCTCGGGCGACGTCGTCGTCGTCGCCTGCGGTGCCGCCAACACGGCCAAGCTGCTGTTGCAGTCGGCGAGCGACAAGCACCCGAACGGCCTCGCCAACGGCTCGGATCAGGTCGGCCGCAACTACATGTTCCACGACTCGACGGCCGTCCTTGCTCTCTCGCGCGAGGAGAACACGACCGTGTTCCAGAAGACGCTGGCGCTCAACGACTTCTACTTCGGCGCAGACGACTTCGAGTACCCGATGGGCAACGTGCAGATGGTCGGCAAGTCGACGGCTCCGATGTTCCGCGGCGAGCGACCGCGCGACACGAAGCTGGCTCCGGACTGGACGCTGGAGCGGATGGCGCGGCATGCGATCGACTTCTGGCTCTCGACCGAGGATCTGCCACAGGCCGACAACCGGGTCACCCTCGAGCCTGACGGCAACATCAAGCTGACCTACGCGGAGACGAACCTGGAAGCGAAGAAGCGGCTCTACGACAAGGTCAAGTCGATGCTCGGGCAGTTGGACATGAACCCGGGCCACTTGATCCACCGCTTCGCCTACATGAAGAACGACGTTCCGATCGCCGGCTGCGCGCACCAGGCCGGCACCGCCCGATTCGGCACCGACCCGACAGCGTCCGTGCTCGACGTGAACTGCAAGGCGCACGAGCTCGACAACCTGTACGTCGTCGACACGAGCGTCTTCCCGAGCATCGGCGCCGTGAACCCGGCCCTCACTGCGATGGCGAACTCGCTCCGCGTCGGCGACCACCTCCTCGAGCGGCTGCGGTAACGACGCCTCGGCGGACGATGGCGACGTCAGCCGAGACGAGGGTCGTCAACGCCGCCGGCGTCGTGCAGGGCATCGCGCTCGTCACGTTCCCCGCGGCGAGCACGATCCTCACCAACCCGGACGAGTACGACCTGTCCTCGAGCCAGTACGGGGCGCTCTTCCTGCCCGCAGGTCGTCACGGCGATCGTGGCAGCGCTGCTCGGGGCGAGCCTCGCGGGCCGATTCGGCACGAAGCGGGTCTACCTGGCCGGCCTCTGCGCCGGCCTCGCCTCGATGACCCTGCTCCTCGCCAGCGCCGCCGTGGCGGGCGACTCGGGCGCGTACCCGCTGCTCCTCCTCGCCACCGCGACCCTCGGGGCAGGCTTCGGCCTCACGGTTCCCGTGCTGAACACGCTGACCGCGGACTTCCATCCGGACGCCCCCGACCGCGCCGTCCTCGTGCTGAACGCCCTCCTCGGCTTCGGCACGGTGCTCGCCCCGGTGTTCGTCGCGATCTTCGACGGGCTCGGCGCATGGTGGGGCCTGCCGCTGGCCTCGGCGATCCTCCTTGCCGTGCTCGTGCTCGTCAGCGTGCGCCTGCCGCTCGAGGCCCGCGCCGCCCGCGCGACGCCCTCGCAGGCGCCGCGGGGGATTCCGAGCCGGTTCTGGGTCTACGCGGGGTTTGCCGTCCTCTACGGCATCTGCGAGACGGTCAACGGCAACTGGGCCCAGCTCGACATGACCGACCTCGGCTCGTCGACCACGGCGGCGTCGCTCGCGCTCACGGCGTTCTGGGGGATGGTCACGCTGGGCCGGATCCTCTTCGCCGCGATCGAGGCGTGGTTCCCCTCCCGGCTGACGTACCACGTGCTCCCGCTCGTCCTTGCGGGCGCCTTCGTGCTCGTCGCACTGCTCCCGGACGATCAGCCCGCGTTCGGCATCGCCGCGTTCGCCCTCGCCGGGCTCGGGTGCTCGGCGCTCCTGCCGCTGACGATCAGCTTCGGCCAGAGAGAGCTCTCGGCCTACGCGGCGGCCGCGGCGGGCGGCGTGATCGCCTTCTACCAGCTCGGGTACGGCATCGCCGCGTTCGGCGTGGGGCCGCTTCGGGATGCAGGGGTCGAGCTGTCGACCGTCTACGCGCTGGCGGCGATCGTGGCGATCGCGATGTTCGGCTGGTCGTTCGTCGTCGCCGGCCGTCGGTCGAGCGCGCCCTCCGTGGCGCTCCCCGGATCGGGAGCGCGATGACCGCGCCGTCCGGCGAGCAGGTCGAGATCGCGTACGGCGACCAGCGCGCGGTCGTCGTCGAGGTGGGAGGCGGGTTGCGGACGTACTCGGCCGGCGGACGCGCGGTCCTCGACGGCTACGGCCCCGACGAGATGTCCCGGTCGGGTCGCGGGCAGGTGCTGATCCCCTGGCCCAACCGCCTGGAGGACGGAAGCTACGAGTTCGACGGGCGCCGCCACCAGGCGCCGATCGACGACCTTTCGGAGAACGCCGCGATCCACGGCCTCGTCCGCTGGGCGGCCTGGACGGCCCGGCGACGCGCGCCGGAGTCCGTCGTGATGGAGCACCTGATCCATCCGCGGCCCGGCTACCCGTTCTCCCTCGCGCTCCGCATCGAGTACACGCTCTCCGACTCCGGCCTCACGGTCACGACGGCTGCGACGAACGTCGGGGCCGATCCCTGCCCGTACGGCTCCGGCGCGCATCCCTATCTCACGCTCGGCACGGAGCAGATCGACTCGCTCGTCCTGCGCGCCCCCGGCGCCACGGTCCTCTCGTCCGACGAGCGGGGCCTTCCGACGGGGAGGTCGCCGGTCGCGGGGACGGAGTACGACTTCCGCCGGCCGAGACCGATCGGCGCGACGCGGCTCGACAGCTGCTTCACCGACCTCGAGCGCGGCGACGACGGTCGCGCCCGCGTCGAGCTGACGACCGAGGCGGACGACGCCGGCGTGACCCTGTGGACCGACGAGCAGTACGGGTACCTGATGCTCTTCACGGGCGACCCACTGCCCGACGTCGCACGGCGGAGCCTCGCGGTGGAGCCGATGACCTGCCCGCCGAACGCGTTCCGCACGGGCGAGGCCGTGATCCGCCTCGAGCCCGGCCAGTCGGTGACGAGCACGTGGGGCATTACGCCGCGGCACGCAGCCGCCTGACGAGGCGCCCGTACATAGGCTCCGTGCGTGAGGCTCTGCATGTTCCACCCGATCTCGATGCCGATGGAACGCGGCTGGGTCGGCCGCGTCGAGGGGGACGAGGTCGTGCATCTCGCCGCCCAGACGCTCCAGCACCTGTTCACGGGCGGTGGGTCGGCGCGCGACCATGCCCGGTACCCGCTCGCCGACGTCCGGCTTCTCTCTCCCCTCCCCACGCCGCCGTCCGTCCGCGTGTTCGACCCCGACGGGGCCTTCGAGTTCGCGAACCCGGCGGCGGTCGTTGGCCCCGGGAGCAGCATCAAGGCCCCGAAGGGCTCTGCGGTCGCGCTCGACGCGGGGCTCGCCGGCCTCGTCGGCCTCGACGCCGTGAAGGCGGTCTCACCCGTCGCGCGACTGCGCGCGCCGGCGCTCGCACCACCGAAGGATCGCGACTTCGGCATCGTCCTCGGGCCGTGGTTCACGACGATGGACGAGGCGCCGCCCGCCCCGACCGTCCACGCGGCCGGCGCCGGCGGGGCCGCCGAGGCGCGCGCGGCCGGATTCGACTGGGAGGCGGCTCGGAGCTTCGCGGCGGAGAACACGACGCTCCGAGTCGGCGACCTTCTCGTCGCCCCCGTCGCGGTCGTCGTCGAGGTTCCCCCGGGGCCCGTCGCGGTCGAGGTCGAGGGTTGCGGGACGCTCGAGCTGACGCTGGAGGCCGCCCGATGACGCACACGTTCCGCCGCCTCGACGGCCTGCCGCCCTACGTCTTCGCCGTGATCCGGGAGCTGACGCTCGAGCTCCGTCGGGCCGGCGAGGACGTGGTCGACCTCGGCTTCGGGAACCCCGACCTTCCCTCCCCGGAGGTCGCCGTCGCCAAGCTCCAGGAGGCGGCCGCCAAGCCGCACAACCACCGCTACTCCGCGTCGAAGGGCATCCCCAAGCTCCGGGCCGCGTGCGCCGACCTCTATCGTCGCCGGTTCGGCGTCGAGCTCGACCCGGAGACCGAGGTCGTCGCGACGATGGGCGCGAAGGAAGGGCTCGTCCACCTGATGTGGGCGCTCGTCGAGCCGGGCGACGCCGCGCTCGTGCCCGCGCCGAGCTATCCGATCCACATCCATGCGCCGATCCTCGCGGGCGCCAGCGTCTTCCAGGTCGCGATGGCTCCGGACGAGGATCTCGTCGCCAACCTCGCCGACGCGTACGCGCGCGCGTCGCCGCGGCCGCGGGTGCTGCTGCTCTCGTTCCCGCACAACCCGACGACCGCCACCGTGGAGCTCGACTTCATGGCGCATGCGGTCGAGTTCGCACGCGAGCGCGAGATGATCGTGGTCCACGACTTCGCCTACGCCGACCTCGCCTTCGACGGCCACGAGCCGCCTTCGATCCTGCAGGTGCCCGGCGCGCGGGACGTCGCGGTCGAGCTCTACACGCTGACGAAGTCGTTCTCGATGGCAGGCTGGCGCGTCGGCTTCCTCGTCGGGAACGCCGAGGTCTGCGGCGCGCTCGCGCGGCTCAAGAGCTGGCTCGACTACGGCACGTTCCAGCCCATCCAGATCGCCGCGATCACCGCGCTGAACGAGGCGCCGGAGACGCCCGTCGAGGTGTGCGAGGTCTACCGCTCCCGCCGCGACGCGCTCTGCGAAGGCCTCGACCGGGCGGGCTGGTCGTTCCCGCGGCCGCGGGGAACGATGTTCGCCTGGGCGCCCGTGCCCGAGCGCTTCGCCGGGATGGGGTCGCTCGCCTTCGCCGAGCACCTCGCCCGCGAGGGAAAGGTCGCGGTCTCGCCCGGTGCCGGCTTCGGCCCCGGCGGCGAGGGCTACGTGCGCTTCGCGCTCGTCGAGAACGAGCACCGCATCCGGCAGGCCGTGCGCGGCATCCGCCGCGTCCTCGACGCCGGCCCGCCCTAGGCGAGCAGGGCCGCCGGGCTGCGGCGGCGGAGCCGCGGAGCGAGCCCGACGACGTCCCCGACGACGACGAGGGCCGGCCCCGGGAGCCCCGCGGCAGCGTCGGCGATCGTGTCCAGCGTCGCGGTCGCGACCTCCTGGTCGGGCAACGTGCCGCGTGACACCACCGCTGCGGGCGTGTCGGGGGACCTCCCCGCGCGGACGAGGCCGTCGGCAAGCTCGCGGAGCCGCGCGAGGCCCATGAACAGCACGAGCGTCCCCTCCGCAGCCGCGAGCGCGTCGTAGTCGGGCGGCGAGCCGTCGGCCGCGTGTCCCGTTGCGATCGTGACGCGGTCGGAGACGCCGCGGTGGGTCACCGGGATCCCCGCCGCGGCGGGGACGGCAGCGACCGAGGAGATGCCCGGCACGACCTCGACGGGGATGTCGGCCTCGATCAAGGCGATGGCCTCCTCCCCGCCCCTGCCGAAGACGTACGGGTCGCCACCCTTGAGCCGCACGACGTCGAGCCCTTCCCGCCCGAGCCGGACGAGCAGCTCGTCGACCTCGGCCTGCGAGAGATTCTCCCGCGCGATGCGCAGGGCGTCGGCCGGCGCCTCGTCGACGAGCTCCGGCGCGACGAGACGGTCGTAGACCACCGCGTCGCAGGCCCTGAGCCGCTCCAGGCCGCGCACGGTGATCAGACCCGGGTCGCCGGGGCCTGCGCCGACGAGCGTGACCGTCATCCGAGGCGCTCCTCCACGAGCTCGCGGAAGAAGTCGCGACGCGCCTCGTAGGTGGGGAGGTGGCTCTTGGCCCAGGGGCGGAGCTCGCGCAGCTCGCGCGCGAGACGGGCATGCTCGTGCGTGATCGAGCGGGCGACGTCGTCGCGGATCCGCTGCGCGAGGGCGGGCGACGCGCCCCCGGTGGAGATCGCCACGGCGATCGGGTCGGCCCGGTGGACGGCGGGGAGGATGAAGCTGCAGAGCTCCGGCACGTCGACGACGTTGCAGAGCATCCCGCGCGCATCCGCGTCGGCGTACACCTGCTCGTTGACGGACGTCGTCGAGGTCGCGGCCACCACGAGGAACCTGCCGTCGAGATCCTGGGCGCGATAGACGCCGCGGTGGAGCGCGATGCGACCCGCGCGAGCGAGCGCCTGGACGGGCTCCGAGACGGCGGGGGCGACGACGGTGACCCGGGCGCCGACCTCGAGCAGCCCCTCGATCTTCTCGAGCGCCACCGAGCCGGCGCCGACGACGAGCACGTCGCGACCCTCGAGGTCGAGGCAGGCCATGTAGTAGCGCTTCTCCTGCGCGGCAGCCGTCACAGCTCGACGCTCGCGATCCTCGTCCCCTGCCGGTCGAGCCGCACCGTCAGCTGCGGGCCGTCGTCGGTCGTGACGGAGAGCGTGAAGGCCCCGGGGCCGACCGCCGTCACCGAGAGCCTGTCGATCCGGCGGCCGTGGAGCGAGACGAGGGCCTCGTTGACGGCGCTCGTCGTCTCGGCGAGCTGCGAGCCGCTCGGAAGCTTGCGGTACGCGCGCAGCGCGGCCTGTTCGCCGCCCGGCCCGTAGAGCGCACGGACGCGTCCCGACTGGAGGGCGAGCGTCAGCAGGCGGTCGAGCTCGTCGGAGTGGCGGCCCTCGACCGCCGCACCCGTGTCGAGCGTCGCGAGGAGCTCGTCGAGGAGCTCCGCGTAGTCGCTCTCGCCCACCGCGGCACGGACGGCCTCGACCTCGGCGCGCGCGACCTCCACCTCCTCGCCCTTCAGGAGCACCGCGGTCACGCGTGCGCCTCGTCGCCGAGGATCGCATGCAGCTCGTGCTCGAACCCGCCGGTTTCGATCGAGCAGTGCATCCCGCACTCCTTCGGCGCGTCGGTCTCCCACCACCACCGGCCCGCGCGGGTCGGCTCGCCCGGGGCGATCGCGCGCGTGCACGGCACGCAACCGATCGACGTGTAGCCGCGCTCGTAGAGGGCGTGGGTCGGAACCTCGTTCTCGCGCAGGTAGTCCCACACCTCGTCGTGCGTCCACTCCGCGAGCGGGTTGAGCTTCACGATCGCGTCGTGGTCGTGGTCGATCTCGACCTTCCGGATGTCGGTGCGCGATGCCCACTGGTCACGGCGGAGCCCGGTCACCCAGCAGTCGAGGTCGGCGAGGGCGCGGTTGAGCGGCTGGACCTTGCGGACGTTGCAGCACAGAAGCCGTTGCTCGACCGACCGGCGGAACAGGTTCGGCCCGTGGCGATCGACGAGGCGCTGGAGCTGCGGCCCGTCGGGCGACAGGAGCTCGAGCCGGAGCCCCGGGGTAGCGCTCGCGCAGCGCCTCCACGAGGTCGTGCGTCTCCTGGGGCAGCCGGCCCGTGTCGATCGAGAACACCCGCACGGACGGGTCGATCCGGTGCGCCATGTCGATCAGGGCGACGTCGCCGTCCTGGAACGCGGTCGAGAGGGCCAGGCGGTCGCCGAACCGCTCCATCGCCCACTCGAGCACCTCCCACGGCTCGAGCCCCTCGAACTCGACCGAGAGCTCCCCGGCCTCGAGGTCGTCCAGCAGCTCCGTGGTGCTCACGCGGCCGCCTCCTCTCTCCGGCTCCGCGCCGGCTCGCGCCCGACCAGGTGGCCGAGCTCGTCGTCCGTCGTCCTGTCGAGAAAGGCTCGCATCGTCTCGCCGTCCGCCCTGCCGTCGAGCCAGCCGCCGACGAGGCCATGGACGAGCCCGTCGAGGTCCTGCGTCGGCACCCGCCGGAAGACCGGCCGGGCGATCGCGGCCCGCGGCCCGAGGGCGCCGCGGAGGTAGACGTCGAAGGCCTGGCCGCGCTGCCCCTGCTCGTCGCGGGCGGTCGTGCCCTGGAAGCCGATGTCGCCGACCCAGTGCTGCGCGCACGCGTGCGGGCACCCGTCCAGGTGCAGCCGCAGCGGCGCGACCGCGTCGCCGAAGCGCTCCTCGAGGCCGGTGACGAGCGTGTCGAGGCGCGTCTTCGTCTCGGTCACCGAGTAGTTGCAATGCGGCTCGCCCGTGCAGGCGATCCCGTTCCCGCGCAGCCCGTTGAGCTCGAGCGGGAGCTCGAGGTCGCGGAGCGCCGCCACGACGGCGTCGGCCTCGGCGGCCGGGACGTCGGCGAGCACGAGGTTCTGCTGGCGCGTGATGCGCGCCTCCGCGCCCAGCGGCTCGAGGAGATCGCCGAGCGCGACGAGCCGGGAGCCGCCGAGGAGCCCGACGTGCACCGGGACGCCGATGCTCCGGCGCCCGTTGCTCTGCGTACGCACGCCTAGGTGGTCGTCCGGTTCGACGTCGATCGGCGGCAGCGCGAAGGACGGCAGCGCATAGCCGAGGCGCTGCTCGACCTCGGCCCGGACGCCCTCCGGCCCGAGCGCGTCGACCATGAACTTCATCCGCGACTTCACGCGCGAGACGCGCCAGCGGAGATCGTCGCGCCACGTGTCGAGGATCGCCCGCAGCACCGGCATCGCCTCGTCCGGGCGGACGAACACGCCGAGGTCGCGGGCGATGCGCGGCACGGACGACAGCCCGCCGCCGACGAGGACGCAGAAGCCGGGCTCCCCGTCGCGCAGCACTCCGACGAGCGAGATGCAGTTGATCTCCGGCGCGTTGCAGCGCGTGGCGCAGGCCGAGATCGAGATCTTGTGCTTCCGGGGGAGGTCGACGTAGTCGGGGTTGCCCGTGAAAAAGGCGTGCGCTTCGTCGAGCACGGGCGTCACGTCGAAGAGCTCGTCCTCCGCGATCCCGACGGCCGGGCAGCCCGTGATCGCGCGCACCGTGTCCCCGCAGCCGCCGAGGCTCGTGAGCCCCGCGGCATGCAGCCGCTCGAACACCTCGGGCAGCGCGTCGAGCCGCAGGTGGTGCAGCTGGACGTTCTGGCGGGTGGTCAGCTCGGCCTCGCCCTTGCCGCGGTCGAGCGAGAGCTGCCCGATCGCACGGAGCTGGGGCGCGGTCAGCCGCCCCGCAGCGAGCTTGATCCGGAGCATGAACGTCCCGACCTTGGGCTTGTCGTGGTAGAGCCCCCACCACTTGAGGCGCACGACGTCCTCCTCGGCGACGTCGGCATAGCCGGCGGCGATCAGGGCCGGGAGCTCGTCGAGCATCCCGAGCGGCCCCTTCTCGCGCTTGAGGCGCTCGACGGGGTTGCGCTTCAGCACCAGCTCCATCGTCGGGGCCTCGGGCTGCGGTCGTGTGCTTGGAACGCTCATCCGCCTCCTCGCTCGGTGCCCGGAACATCGGGTGCCACCACCGGGAAAGCGGTCGCGGTGTCCTCTCATCTGTCCGCTCACCGTCCGGACGGCGGCTCGCGGCTGGATGTCGCACCCGGCAGGAGCTGCCTCTCGGCTACTCCCCGGCTGCGGCGGCGTCAGTGGGCCAGGTCCCTCGGCCGCTCCCGATGAGTCAACACTTCACAATCTATAGCAACGTTACTTCACTCGCGCAAGCGAGCAGGTACGTCTGCTTCGCGGCGCAGAGGCGCTACCGGGACAGCTCGACGCGCTGCGCGACGAGCGCACGGGCGCTCCGGACGGCGCCCACCGGACGCGCGGTCCGGAACAGCACCATCAGCGCAACCGTGCCGGCGGCCACGTTGACGCCAGTCACGCACACCTGCATCCCGAGCGAGAACGAGATCGCAGTCCCCGCAGACACCGCCCCCTGCAGCGCGTAGGTAGCGAGCACCTGCTGCGTGCCTGCTCCTCCGGGGATGGGCACGAGCGTCGCGGCGCCGTTCAGCACCACCACCAGGGCAGCGGTCGCGAGGCCGGCGTGGATGCCGAAGGCGGCGAGTACGAGGTAGACGACGCCGATCCGACCCGCCCAGGCTGCTAGCTGGAACGGAAGGACGGTGCGGGCGTACCGACGTGGCTGACGGAGGACGCTGATCCCCTGGCCGGCCCGCCCGAGCAGCTTCCGCACCGCGTCGGGGCGAAGGCGGTGGCCGATCGCCGCCGCGGCGGAGGCCAGAGCCACGGCCACGCCGGCGAGCACCAGAGGCCCCGCCCCGGGCACGGCAGGGAGCGCGGGCAGGACGCCGAACGCCCACAGGCAGCAGACGAGAACGAGGCCGATCAGCCCGTCGGTGACGAGCACGACGGTGAGCGAGGCGGCGAGCGTCGGCACCGTCGAGCCGGAGATCCGCGTTCGCGCGATCAGGACTTTCGCGAGCTCGCCTCCTCGTGCCGGCATGAACGCATTCAGCGCCACGCCCGCTGCGTAGGCCGTCCCGACCGAGACCGCGGAGATCCTTCGCCCCGGATAGGCGGCGAGGAGCACGCCGCGCCAGGCAAGGGCACGGAGCCCGAGAGTCGAGAGGTGGAGCGCCAGCGCGAGGAGCAGGAACCGGCCGTCGAGCTGGCCGAGCCGCTCCGACGCCGAGTCGAGAGCGTCGACGAAGGACGCAAGGACGTTCACGCCGCCGCCGAGCTGGAGCGCGCGACGCCGGGCACCGGTCCGCCCCTACGGGGTTGTCCGCCGGTTCCGTGCGATCTCGCCCTCACCCACATGTAGACGCCCTCGGCGGCAAGAGGTTGGCGGCGAATCACTCCCGCCAGGGCTCTATCCTTCCGCCCGTGCTGCCGATCCAGCCGTCGATGCGGCGCGTCGTACTCATTGTGGCCCTCGTCACCGCCCTCTGTGTGCCGGCGGGCTCGCAGGCGTCGCAGCTGATCGCGCGCGACGCCAAGGACGTCACGCTGCGCGTCGACGCGAAGGGCCGGGCGCTCGTCGGCTATCGCGCCAAGGGCAAGCAGTGGACGGTCCTCGCGTGGGGCGCGATCAACGCCCGCCATCCGTCGCTCGAGCAGGGGCAGGTCGCCTTCCACGTCGACTACTCGGGTGGCTGGGGCACGTATCGCAGGACGCTCGCCCGCGGCTTCGTCAACGCGTGCCGGCGGTACGCGGGCCCGCAGCTCGCGTGGTTCGTGACCGGTTGCACCATGCCGGACGGGAGCCACTGGGCCCTCCAGGCGTGGCAGCGCGGGCTCCCGAACCTCGGGCTCGACCCCTGGAAGCCTCTCCAGGCGACCTGGGAGCTCCGGCTGAGCCACTGGACGGGCGACCTCCCGCAGCTCGAGATCTGGACGAACTGGGCCTACAGCACGCACTTCGACCATCTCTTCGGCCGTCTCACCTGGCTCGGCCAGCCGGTGTACGGCTTCACCTCGACCACGAAGGGATCGCCGACCGACAGCTTCGGACGCAACGTCTACCTCGACACCTTCGACTCCGCCTACGGCCCCGGCTGGAAGCGCGAGAACAGCTTCCTCACGCACCGGGGCACCGGCGCGTTCTGCTACGGCCTCTACCCGCACGAGCCGTACCCCGGGTACCCGGCCGTCGGCCGCCGACCGGCCGGCAAGGGCCAGCGCTACCGCGCGACGGTCGTCGGCCCCGGCGTCCTCCCCGACGTGACGTGGGAAGGGGCCCCGACCCCCTACGACGCCGCGCTGGACGGGAAGCTCGTCGAGCAGCAGCGCGCGGTCTACGGGTCGGATACCCGCTGCAAGCCCCTTTGAGGCCCGAACCGCGTCATACGCTCGGTAGCGGACGCGGACCGTTTCGGGGAGTTGCTCGATCGTCTCGGTCGAAGGAGCGCCCTCCGGCCGCGAGCTGTCCGCGCGTGAACTCGTGGCTACGACTTGACCTGGGGAAGGTGCAGAGGAACTCGGCAGTCTACGAACTGGTCGGCGCGGTGATCACCTGACAAGCCGAGGCCATGCGCCGCGAGGGTCACCGGGCGACGTGTACCCAAGGCCCACGCTTCCCTCCGGCACGAAGTCTCCTCCAGGCGGCACCCCCAGATGGAGCTTGGTGCCTTCGACTTTTCCGCGCCCACCAGGGTTCCAGTGGGCGACGTCGGGCCACGCGAGGTAGCCAAGATTCTTGACCCAGAGATCGTCGTGTATCTCGCGCCACCAGCCGCCCGCCGCCGGCTCTTTCCAGAGCGCATACGCCGCAGCCGTCGTTTGCCGAATGTTCACAGAACGGTATTCCCAGGTGTCGATCGTCTCCGGCTCGTACTGGTGCGGTTGCGTCTGGAGGCCTACACCGGCCGTAACGATCGTCACATCGAACAGCCGCAGCCGAAGCGGTCCGGCCCAGCTCTGGATTCCGTCGGTGTGTACGAACCCGACGGGGTGGAGCGGCTCTAGGCGGGAGTGCTGAAGCTGAACGGTCGCCCCCTTGGCCTCAGACAGAACGATTGCCTGCCCGATCCCACGGCCGTGGATCCAGAGGCCCTCCAAGTACACGGTTCCCGTCTGGTCCCTGAGGTAGAGCCCGTATGCAAGGTCGGCCACCATACCGTCGGTGATCGGCGAATCGTTGAAGATCTCGCCGCCGACCATGACAACGTTTCGTCCGCCGACGACCCACACCCCTCCCTCCGCCGTCACCGGCGTGGCCGGCAGCTGGAGTATGTAGTCCTTGTCCGGTTTGAGGTACACCCGGGGATTGTCGTTCGTCACCGCAATCGTCGTCGGATGGGAGAGGGGCGGCGCGGGCCAATAAAGCATTGCCGAAGGAGGAATAGGGGGCACCCGTACGAGGCGGTGCGGGAAGGTTGCAGACGAATCGTCGACGAAAACCGCCACGAGCGCCGCCGCGACGACGACGGCCAGCCACGACATCCGTGGCCGCCTCAGAAACCGCCGCCTCGACTTGGGCGCCAACACACATCGAGTCTAGCGAGGTCGAAGTCCAACTCGGCTTGCGCCGGGCTCGGTTGTTTCCAGAATTGCCGCCTCCCAGCCGACGCGACCCGAAGGGCCGGCGGGAATCTGAGCGGTGAGGCTCCTGATATCCGAGTGACACGTAGCCAGTTCCGACGGAGGCGGCCGGGACGATTGCTCGACGGCGAGCCGAAGTTGATCCATTCGCCCGTCACAGCTTTTCCACACCGGGCCAACGCCCGTTCCAGTCGTTGCCGCTCGCCCCATGCTGCGTGGAGGTCGGCTACTACCTGGGTCGTCGGTGCTCGATGTCTACGTGGCCGTACTCCCGTCCTGCGACTGCCACGTTCTCGATGATTTCGCCTGCGTCTGGAGCCTGACTCTACGATCGTCGTCGACGACCACACCCCGCTCTGATCCCCGTACGATCCGGCTCGTGCCCACCCCCGAACCAATCGTGGCCGTCGTCTTCGACATGGACGGCGTCCTCGTCGACACCGAGCACCTCTGGGACGAGGTCCGCGAGGAGCTGACTGAGGAGTGGGGCGGCCGCTACACGCCCGAGGCGCAGCAGGCGATGATGGGCATGAGCTCGCACGAGTGGTCGCGCTACCTCCACGAGGTCGGTCGGGCTGCAAGAGCCACCGGACGTGATCAACGCCGAGGTCGTCCGGCGGATGCTCGCGCGCTACGAGACCGAGCTGCCCATCGTCCCCGGCGCCGTCGATGCTGTCCGCCGACTCGCGGCCGAAGGCTTCCGACTCGCGCTCGCGTCGTCCTCGAACCGCGAGCTGATCGACGCCGTGCTGCGCGAGCTCGAGCTGACGATCGCTGTTCGAGGTCACGGTGTCGTCCGAGGAGGTCGGGCGCGGCAAGCCGGCGCCGGACGTCTACCTCGAGGCGGCGCGTCGCCTGGGCGTCGAGCCCGCGCTGTGCGCCGCCGTCGAGGACTCCGCCAGCGGGATCCGCGCGGCGCACGCGGCCGGGATGCGCGTGATCGCGTACCCGAATCGGCACTTTCCCCCATCGGCGGAGGTGCTCACGATGGCGGATGTGACACTCGACTCACCGGCCGGCATCGACGGCGCCGTTACGCGCGCGTGACGGAGGCGAGGGAACGCGCGACGTGCCGGTCATGCGGCGGGACATCGCTCGCTCGGATCCTCCACTGGCCAGCTGTCCCGGTGAATGCGGCGCTCTTTCCGGCGACCGCGGAGGAGGCGCTTTCGATTCCGCGCGCTTCGTTTCTGCTCGTCGCGTGCGAGACGTGTGGGCTCGTGTTCAACGCAGATCACGATGATGAGCTCGTCGAGTACTCGCCGCGCTGTGTGGAGACCCAGGCATGCTCCCCCACGAGCCGCGCGTTCACCGATGCACTCGCACGGGAGTGGGTCGACCGTCACGAGCTCCGAGGGCGGGAGATCGTGGAGGTCGGATGCGGGCCCGACGCGACCTTCCTTCGGACGATGTGCGCGCTGACCGGTGCACGCGGCATCGGCATCGACCCCGCATGCACACCCAGCAGCGACGCGGTCGTGACGCTTCTCGCAGAGCGGCTCGACCCTGCCCACGCCACGCTCCCAGGAAGCGCTCTCGTCTGCCGACACACACTCGAGCATGTCGCAGACGTCGCGGCATTCGTCGGGCTTCTTCGTGGCTGGGCCGCGCGTCATCCGCATGCACCCGTACTGATCGAGGTCCCTGACGCCCAGCGGGTCTTCCGCGACGGCGCGTTCTGGGACGTCTACTACGAGCACTGCTCGTACTTCACGAGGACGAGCCTCGAAGAAATCCTCGGTCGCGGTGGACTCCATGTGGAGCGGATGCGCTCGGCGTTCGACGGCCAGTACCTTCTCGTCGACGCGGTGCCGGCCGCGCCGCGGCGGCACGATCGTCGCGCCCGCGAGACGGTGGCTGCTGCGCGCGCCTTCGGCTGTCTGGCGACCGAGCGGATCGCGCGTTCACACGACGCCCTCGGGGCGCTCGCGGGCGACGGACCGGTGCTTCTCTGGCAGGCGGGGGGAAGGCCCTCGCGGTACTCGCGCTCGCGGACGTCGACGACGCGATCGCCGGCGTCGTCGACGGCAATCCGGTCAAGCGAGGCCTGTACCTCCCCGGGACGTCTCGCTCGATACTCGGCCCGCAGGACGTATCGGCGCTCGAGCCGCGGCACGTCGTAGTCATGAACGCCGTCTACGTCGAGGAAGTCGCGGCGCTCCCTGGTCGATGCCGGGGTCACGGCGGATGTCCGCGCGTTCGAGTCGCTTCTCGACCCGTAGCTCAGGTCTTCGAAACGACCCGGCGCAACTCCCCGTCGAGCACGCCGTCGTCGAGAAGGTGTTTGATCCTCCGCAGGCGGACGAACCGGTCACCGTCGAAGTCCTCGCGCGTCAGTCCAGCTGCGCGGTACGCGTCGGCGAGCTCGACCGCCCCGCGCCGCGCCGTCCACTCGAACGTCAGATCGGTGAACGCCCGCTCGAACCTTCCCGAAGTCCACGCGGTAACTCCGCGGGTCCGGCGCCGGCTCCCTCGGCGAACGTCACCTCGCACCCGGGCATCACGTCCCGCACGACCTCGGCGAGGTCGCGGATCAGGTAGTTCTGCTCCGCCGAGCCGACGTTGAACGCCTCGCCGCGCACGAGCTCGCTCCGGCGCCTCGAGCATCGCGAGCGGCGACGCGCGAGAGGTCGCGGACGTGGATGAGCGGCCGCCACGACGTGCCGTCGCGAGAGCAGCCGGATGCGCCCGGTCGTGTGCGCCCAGCCGGCGAGGTTGTTGAGGACGATGTCGAGCCGCAGTCGCGGCGAGACGCCGTAGACCGTCGCGTTCCGCATCGACACCGACGACGAAGTCGTCGTCGCCGAGCCCGGCGAGCGCCCTCCTCCGCCCGCACCTTCGACTCCGCGTAGGCGGTCAGCGGGCGCAGCGGCGCGTCCTCGTCGAGCGAGGTCGTCGCCGCCCGATGCGCCGTACATCGAGCACGACGACGCGAAGACGAACCGGCCGCACGCCCGCCTCCTTCGCCGCGCGGGCGACGCGGAGCGTCGCGTCGAGGTTGATGTCGTAGGTCCACTGCTCGTTGAGATCGCCGATCGGGTCGTTCGAGAGCGCCGCGAGATGGACGACCGCGTCGAACCCGTCGAGGTCCGACGGCGTGACGTCGCGGACGTCGCGGCGCACCGTCGGGACTCGACGCGAGGTCGCGTCCGAAGTCGCATCCCTCGTAGAAGCACGTGTCGAGGCCGGTGACGTCGTGCCCGGCCGTCTGCGAGCTCCGGCGCGAGGACGGAGCCGATGTACCCGTGGCTGCCGGTGACGAGGACGCGCATCCGGTCGGTCACGGCGCCATCACCAGCTTCGGAGCGTTGAACGCCTCGGCGTAGCGCGACGGAGCCGCACATTCGAGGCCCCGCAATCGCATCAGCCCCCGGAACGTCTCCGTGTCGTACCAGTGCTTCCCCGACTGGCTCGGGAAGTGGCGGAGCAGGAGGTCGAGCTTCTCGCTCGGCGACGCTCCTCCTCGAGAGGCACGTAGAGGTTGGGACGACCGAGGTCGCCGTCCCACTTCGGGACCTCGTACTCGAGGATCAGGTGATCGCGGAACGTGTTCCACGTGAGCTCGCAGGCGAGCCGGTGGTCCTGATGCAGGTCGGTCGCGCGTGTGCGTGAGGACGAGATCCGGATCGACGCGCTTCAGATCCTCGAAGGCGTCCTTCACCTCGGCTCCGTGGTACGGCATGTAGGCGTCCTTGAAGCCCAGGACGACCACCTCGGCGCGATCCTGCCTGCGCGAGGAACGCCTCGGCGCTGGCCCGTGCCTCGGCCTCGCGGTCGCCCTCCGCGCCGAGCACGACCCAGGTGACCGCGACGTCGGGACGGCTGCGCACGAGCGCCAGCAGCGTCCCACCGCAACCGATCTCGATGTCGTCGGCGTGACAGCCGATCGCGAGCACCCGGCCGAACCGGCGCCTCGCCGCTGCGCGGTGAGAGGGCGAGCATCAGGCGGGCCTCGCCGCGTCCGCGGACGTCTCCGACGAGCCGCCACGGCGCGCGGCCCGACTCGTGGAGCCCTTCCAGACGCTGGCGGTCCTTGATCGTGTCCATCGGGCCGAAGAACCCCTCGTACGGGTACGCGATGACCTCGCCTCGCGGGATCAGCTTGGCGAAGGTCTCCTCGACCAGCTCGTCGCCCGGCTCGATCCAGTCGAGGAGCTCTCGGCGGCACGTGAAGAAGCCCCCGTTGATCCGCACGTCCGAGAGGCTCATGTCCTCGACGGACATCACCGTCCCGTCGTCGGCCGTGATGACGCGGTGCGCGTTGAACTGCGGCCGCACCGACAGGAACTGGATCAGCTTCCCCGACCCCCGGAATGCGTCGAGCATGAGGTCGAGCGGCGCGTCGGTGAGACCGTCGCCGTACGTCGCGAAGAACATCTCGTCGCCGTTCAGGTGACCCTCGACCGCCTTGAGCCGCTCCCCGATCGTCGACTGCATGCCGGTGTCGACGAAGGTGATCCTCCAGCGCCCGACGTCGCGCTCGAGCAGCTCGATGCGGGCGTCGGCGCCGTGCCCCTCGAGGACGAAGTCGTTGAAGAGCGCCTCGTTGTAGTTGAGGAAGTACTCGCGGATGACGTCGCCCTTGTAGCCGAGGCAGAGAACGAACTCCGTGTGCCCCCACGCCGCGTAGTAGCGCATGATGTGCCAGAGGATCGGCCGGTTGCCGATGAGGATCATCGGCTTCGGGATGCGCTGGGTCGCCTCGCCCATCCGGACTCCGAGGCCGCCGCAGAAGATGACGACCTTCACGACGCACCGCCGAGTCCCGGCATCTCGCCCGGCGCGAACATCGTGGCGGTCGGGACCGGCACGACCAGCCGTGCTCCCCACTCCGCGGTGTAGGCGAGCTGCTCGCTGATCTCGCGCGCGAGGTTCCACGGCAGGATCACGATGACGTCCGGCTTGGTCTCCGCGATCCGCTCGGGGGTATGGATCGGGATGTGCGTTCCCGGCGTGTGCTTGCCCTGCTTGTACGGGTTCCGGTCGACCGTGTAGTCGAGGAAGTCCGTGCGGATCCCGCAGTAGTTGAGAAGCGTGTTGCCCTTGCCCGGCGCGCCGTAGCCGACGACCTGCTTCCCGTCGCGCCGGAGCCCGATCAGGAGCTCGAGGAGCGCCCGCTTCGACTCGCGCACGCCCTCCGCGAACCGGCGGTACGTCGCCGGGTCGCGCATCCCCTGGACGTCCTCGCGGTCGAGGAGCTCGGTGACGGCCGCGCTCGGCTCGACGCCCGTACCCGCGTGGCGGAGGAAGACCCGAAGCGACCCGCCGTGGCTCGGGAGCTCCTCCACATCGACGAGGTCGAGACCCTGGGCCCCGAAGATCGAGCGGATCGAGTGGAGCGAGAAGTACGAGAAGTGCTCGTGATAGATCGTGTCGTACTCCAGGTGCTCGACGAGCTTCGCGAGGTGCGGGAACTCGAACGTCGCCGTCCCACCGGGTGCGAGCAGCGCCGCGACACCCTCGACGAAGTCGTTGATGTCAGGGACCTGCGCCAGGACGTTGTTGCCGAGCACGAGGTCGGCCTTCCGGCGCTCCTCTGCGAGCTTGCGTCCCAGGTCGGCGCCGAAGAACTCCGTCACCGTCTCCACCCCGAGCGCGACGGCCGCGTCCGCGACATTCAGCGCCGGCTCGATGCCGAGCACCGGGACGCCCTTCGGCAGGAAGTGCTGCAGGAGGTAGCCGTCGTTCGAGGCGACCTCGACGACGAGGCTGTCCGGCCCGAGCGCGAGGCGCTCGGTCATCGCGTCGACGTAGCGCCGGGCGTGCTCGACCCACGAGTCGGAGTAGGCCGAGAAGTACGCGTACTCCGTGAAGATGTCCTCAGGCGGGACGAACTGGGGGATCTGCACGAGCCAGCACCGCTCGCACGCGCGGACGTGCAGGGGGTAGAAGGCCTCGGCCTGCTCGAGCTGCTCGTCCGTCAGGACGGTCTGACAGAGGGGCGACTTCCCGAGGTCGACGACCGTCAGCGAGAGTGGCGCCCCGCAATGACGACATGCGGTCGCTCCGGGCACCGACGATGCCCGCGCGTCTGCCAATGCCTCTGGGTCGACCGCCACTCTCTCCATTCTGTCTGCGGAACCGCGACTGTCGAGGGTCTAACCCTTTCGGAGTCGCGCGATCCCTCCTTCGAGGGATCCGGAAACCCTCAGTCGGCCCGGCCCAGCAGGACGCAGGCGTTGTGGCCGCCGAGGCCCATCGCGTTCGACAGCGCGACGTCGACCTCGACCCGGCGCGCCTCGTTGGGCACGTAGTCGAGGTCGCACTCCGGGTCCGGGTTCCGGTAGTTGATCGTCGGCGGGAGGACGCCGTGGTGGAGGGCGAGCGCGCACATCATCGCCTCGACTGCACCCGCCGATCCGAAGCAGTGCCCGTCACGGACTTCGTCGACGAGACGGCGAGCCGGTACGCGTGGTCGCCGAAGACCTGCTTCAGCGCGCGCGTCTCGGCCAGGTCGCCGAGCGGCGTGGACGTGCCGTGGGCGTTGACGTACCCGACGCGCTCGGGCGCGACGCCCGGCCGCGTCCAGCGCACCGGCGATCATCGCCGCGACGCCGGTCGCCTCCGGCTCCGGCTGCGCGAGGTGATGCGCGTCGTTCGATGCGCCGTAGCCGAGCACCTCGGCGTAGATCGTCGCCCCGCGGGCGCGCGCCGCCTCGAGCTCCTCGAGCACGAGGATGCAGGCCCCCTCCCCCATGACGAATCCCGCACGCGTCGCGTCGAACGGCCGTGACGCGAGCGTGGGATCCTCCTCCTCGGCGACGAGCCCGCGCATCGCGCAGAAGCCGGCGAGGATGAGGGGAATGATGGGCGCCTCGGTGCCGCCGGCCAGCACGACGTCCGCCTGGTCGCGGCGGATGGACGCCGCCGCCTCGCCGATCGCCGTCGAGCCCGTCGCGCAGGCGGACACCGGCGCGAAGTTCTGGCCCTTGAGGCCGAGCTGGATCGCGATCTGCCCGCTGGCCGTGTCGACCAGGACGGACGGGATGAAGAACGGTGAGACCCGGTCCGGGCCGCGGTCGGCGAACACCTGCTGCTGCTCGATGATCGTCGCGATCCCGCCGATCGCCGATCCGACGAGGATCCCGACGCGCGACGGGTCCACGCCGTCGAGCCCCGCATCGTCCCACGCCTCCTGCGCTGCGGCGACGGCGAGAAGGACGTTGCGGTCCATCCGGCGCGCTTCCTTGGGCGGCACGAGCTCTCCGGGGTCGAAGCCGCGCACCTCGGCCGCGATCCGCACCGGGTACTCCGACGCGTCGAAGGCCTCGATCCAGCCGATGCCACTCCGCCCCGACACCGCCGCATCCCAGCTCGACGGGGCGTCGAGCCCGATCGGCGTGACGGCGCCGAGGCCGGTGATGACGACGCGTCGCATGCGGCTCGGAGACTACTCGGCGGTACGGTGTCCCCGATGGCACGTCCCCGCCGGAGCCGGTCGAGCGAGCCCGTCGAGCGGCCCGCCGACCTCGATGCCGCAATCCCGTTCCCCCCGATGGAAGCCGAGCTCGTGCGTGAGCTCCCGGACGGCGACGAGTGGCAGTACGAGCCGAAGTGGGACGGCTTCCGCGGCCTCCTCGAGAACGCCTCCGGCGAGCTTCGCCTCTGGTCGCGGAACGCGAGGCCGCTCCTCCGCTACTTCCCCGAGCTCGTGCCGCTCGGCGAGCTGCTCCCGCCCCGCTCGTGCCTCGACGGCGAGATCGTGATCGTCCGCGACGGCGTCCTCGACTTCGACGCGATGCAGACGAGGCTCCACCCTGCGGAGAGCCGGGTTCGCAAGCTGTCCGCGGAGATCCCTGCGAGCTTCGTCGCCTTCGACGTGCTCGTCTGGGACGGGGTCGAGCACTGGCGCGCGCCGCTCGCCGATCGGCGGGCGGCCCTCGAGGACGTCGCGTCCGGCCTCGTCCTCTCGCCGTACACCCTGGCGCGGCCGGAGGCGCTCGAGTGGCTCGAGGCGTTCGAGGCGATCGGCCTCGACGGGGTGATCGCAAAGCGCCGCGACGAGCCGTACCGCGCCGGCGAGCGCTCCGCGGTCGTGAAGGTCAAGCCGGAGAAGACCGCCGACTGCGTCGTGGCGGGCCTCCGCTGGAAGGGCGGCGACGACCGCCGGATCGCCACGCTCCTCCTCGGGCTCTGGGACGACGACGGCTCGCTCGACTACGTCGGCTCGGCCGCGGTGGCACCCGCGCGCCACGACGAGATCGCCGCCGCCGTGCTGCCGTTGCTCCAAGACGCCCCGGAGCGGCGCTTCTCCGAGCCGAACCGCTGGGGCGGCGGAGAGCTCGAGGAGGCGCCCGTGCGGCCCGAGGTGGTCGTCGAGGTGCGCTACGACAAGGTGCAGGGGCACCGTTTCCGGCACGGGACGAAGCTCCTGCGGCTCAGGCCGGACAAGGACCCCGCGCAATGCACGTGGCGTGAGCTCCGACCCGCGCGCGACGCGGCGGCCCCGAGCGGTCGACGCGCTCCTCCGCACCGGGTAGCAGTGCCGCCCATGCGGGCGTCGCCGGATGGGAGACGGGCTAGGGTCCGGGCGTGGCGTCGCCCTTCGTCGAGCTCGAAGTCGGCAGCCGGACCGTCAAGGTCACGAACCCCGACAAGGTGCTGTTCCCCGAGGCCGGGCACACGAAGCGCGACCTCGTCGACTACTACCTCGCCGTTGGAGACGGCATTGTGCGCGCCCTGCGCGAGCGGCCGACCCAGCTGCGGCGCTTTCCCGACGGCATCGCCGGCGAGCAGATCTACCAGAAGCGCGTCCCCGAGAAGCGCCCCGAGTGGGTCGAGGTCGCCCGCGTCACGTTTCCCTCGGGCCGCCACGCCGACGAGCTCTGCGTGACCGAGGTCGCGCAGGTGATCTGGGGCGCGAACCTCGCCGTGATCGACTTCCACCCCTGGCCGTCCCGGCGAACGGACGTCGACCGTCCCGACGAGCTGCGCATCGACGTCGACCCGCAGCCGGGCACGACCTTCGCAGACGGGAAGCGTGTCGCCGCGGTCGTCCAGGAGACGCTGGACGAGATCGGCTTCACCGGCTGGCCGAAGACGTCGGGGAACCGCGGCATCCACATCGCCGTTCAGGATCGAGCCGCGCTGGGAGTTTCCCGTCGTCCGCAGGTGCGCGCTCGCGTTCGCACGGGAGGTCGAGCGCCGCGCCCCCGACCTCGTCACGACTGCATGGTGGAAGGAGGAGCGGGGCGAGAAGGTCTTCATCGACTACAACCAGAACGCGCGCGACCGCACGATCGCCTCGGCCTACTCGGTGAGGCCGCGGCCCGACGCCACGGTCTCGGCCCCCGTCACGTGGGAGGAGCTGCCCGACGTCGAGACCGAGGACTTCACGCTCGTCTCGATGCCGGAGCGCTTCGCGCGGCTCGGTGACGTCCAGGAAGGGATCGACGACGTCGTCTCGGACCTCGAGGTGCTGCTCGAATGGGTCGAGCGCGAGGAGGCGGCGGGAGTCGGCGAGGCGCCGTACCCGCCCAACTTCCCGAAGATGCCCGGCGAGCCGCCGAGGGTTCAGCCCTCACGTGCGAGGAAGGCCGAGGAATGAACCGCGGCCGGGTACGCTTCCCGAACTGAAGTCTCGCGTGGGGCCGGCGGCCCCACGCCGCGAGTCCAACCCTTCGGAGGAGAACGATCCATGCGGAAACTGCTCATCCCGAGCCTCGGCCTCGCAGCGGCCGCAGTGCTCGCCCTCGCCGCGACGGCGACCGCGGCGCGGACGGCCCCGGCGGCGATCCCGGGCTGCGCCGTCGGCTCCCTGAACCTCGTCGAGGACGGCACACTCACGGTCGGCGCCGACAACCCGGCCTTCCCACCGTGGTTCGGCGGCGCGGAGAAGACGAAGCCCTGGAAGGTCTCCGATCCGTACAGCGGGAAGGGCTACGAGTCGGCGGTCGCGTACGCGGTCGCCAAGGAGCTCGGCTTCACGAAGGCTCAGGTGAAGTGGACGGTCGTCCCCTTCAACAACTCGTTCCGCCCCGGCAAGAAGCCGTTCGACGTCTACATCACGCAGGTCTCGTACACGCCCGAGCGCGCAAAGGCGGCCGATTTCTCGAGGAGCTACTACTTCGTCAACCAGGCGGTCGTCGGCCGCAAGGGCAAGCCGATCGCGAAGGTCAAGTCGATCGCCGGCCTCAAGCCGTTCAAGCTCGGCGCGCAGGTCGGAACGACGAGCTACACGTACATCACGAAGTACATCAAGCCCTCGTCGAAGCCCCTCGTCTACGACACGAACGACGCGGCGGTACAGGCGCTGAAGAACGGCCAGATCGACGGCATCGTCGTCGACCTGCCGACGGCCTTCTACGTCACCGCCGTCCAGGTCTCCGACGGCGTGATCGTCGGCAAGCTGCCCACCCGGGGCACGAAGGAGCACTTCGGGATGGTGCTGGAGAAGGGCAACTCGCTCACGAGGTGCGTGAACAGGGCGCTCGCGCGCCTCTGGCTGAACGGCACGATCAAGCAGCTCCAGACGACGTACCTGGCGCGCGCCGGCGCGCCGGACATCAAGTAGTCGCGCCTGGACGGGAACCGGAGCTCCCGGATCCTGGGCGGCGGCACCGTCCGCGTCTCGAAGGAGGCGCGGACGGTCGCCATCGCCCTTCTCTCGACGGCCGTGTTCGTCGCGGTCGTCGTCGTGGTCGTCGTGAGCTCGCCCGGCTGGGGCGCGTTCAAGGCGTACTTCCTCGACGGGACGATCTACCGGGAGAGCTTCCCCGAGATCCTCGACGCGTTCTGGCTGAACGTGAAGCTGTTCTGCACGGCGGAGCTCCTCATCCTGCCCGCGGCGCTCTTCGTCGCCGTGCTCCGCTCGCTGCCGGGCCCGGTCTTCTTCCCGCTCCGCGCGCTCGCGATCGTCTACGCCGATCTCTTCCGCGGCATCCCGACCATCCTCGTGATCTCGATCCTCGGGTTCGGGATGCCGGCGCTCGGGCTCTCGTGGGTGCCGATCTCGCAGTTCTTCTGGGCGGTCGTCGCGCTCGTGCTCGTGTACACGGCCTACGTCTCCGAGGTCTACCGCTCCGGGATCGAGTCCGTCCACCCGAGCCAGGCCGCGGCCGCGCGCTCGCTCGGGCTCTCCCACGGCCAGGCGCTCCGGTTCGTGGTGCTCCCGCAGGCCGTGCGGCGCGTCATCCCGCCGCTGCTCAACGACTTCATCGGGCTGCAGAAGGACACGGCGCTCGTCGGCACGCTCGGTGTCGTCGAGGCGTTCAAGCAGGCGCAGATCGACCAGTCGGCGACCTTCAACGGCACGCCGTACCTCGTCGCCGCGACCCTCTTCGTCGCGATCACGATCCCCCTCGCGCGCTTCACCGACTGGCTCGTCGCCCGCGACCGGAGCCGCCAGCAGGCGGGGAGACTCGCATGACCGCCGAGACGCCAGCTGTGTCCGACTTCGGTCGGAGTGCGTCGGAGGCGCTCCGGATCGAGGGTGTCCACAAGTCGTTCGGCAAGCTCGAGGTGCTCCGCGGGATCGACCTCACGCTGGCCGAGCACGAGGTCGTCTGCCTGATCGGCGCCTCCGGGTCGGGGAAGTCGACGCTCCTGCGCTGCGTCAACCTGCTCGAGCCGATCGCCGCGGGCCGCATCCTCGTCGACGGTGAGGAGATCACGGCACGCGGGGTCGACGTCGACCGGGTGCGCAGGAGCATCGGCATCGTCTTCCAGTCGTACAACCTCTTCCCGCACATGACCGTGCGCGAGAACGTCACGCTCGGGCCGAGAAAGGCCCGCGGGCTGTCGCGCGCGGAGGCCGACGCGGACGCCGGCCGGCTGCTCGAGCGGTTCGGGCTGGCAGACAAGCGGGACGAGTACCCCGACCGCCTTTCGGGCGGTCAGCAGCAGCGCGTCGCGATTGCGCGGGCGCTCGCGATGCAGCCCCGGCTGCTCCTGCTCGACGAGGTGACGAGCGCCCTCGACCCCGAGCTCGTCGCCGAGGTGCTCGACGTCATCCGCGAGCTCGCCGACGGCGGGATGACCATGCTGATCGCGACCCACGAGATGGGGTTCGCACGCGACGTCGCCCACCGCGTCTGCTTCCTGGATGCGGGCCGGATCCTCGAGGAGGGGCCACCCGACCAGCTCTTCGGCGCGCCGCGGGAGGAGCGGACCCGCCAGTTCCTCCAACGCATCGTCGCCGCGGGCCGGCTGTAGTCAGCTCGCCAGGCAGGATTCCGCCGGGTGCGGAATCCTGCGGCTTGATCCGCGCCTTCGGCGGGGCACATCCCTGAAGGCGGCGGCTTCGCCGCCGCAACTGCGTCGACACGGACTTCGAGCTGCCGAGGGCTATCGTTCCGGCATGGTGCAGGACCCGAGCCGTGTGGACGTCTCGCTCGAGCCGCTCGACGAGTACCTCGTCATCCAGCCGGTTGCGGACGAGACGGAGACGCGCGCGGGCCTGATCCTGCCGGCGTCGGCGGCGCAGGCGGCCGCGTGCCGCACGGGCATCGTCACCGCGATCGGGACGGACGTGACGGGCGTCGAGCCCGGCGACAAGGTCCTCTACCCGCGCGAGGCGGGGTTCGAGGTGCGCCTGAGCGGGATCGAGGTCAAGGTCGTGAAGCGGAGCGAGCTCATCGCCCGCATCCACGACTGACGTCACGCCGGTTCTTTCCGCGAAGCGGGAATCCGCAGAAGCGGATCCCCGCCGCTGATCCCCCACCTGCGGCGGGGGCAGATCCCTGAAGGCGCCCGCTGTCGCGGTCGCAACCCCGTCGTACCCGGGAGGCCAATGACCGACGGTCGTGCCTTCGGTCTCTCGTACACCCGTGGTTCCCCACGCGCCCCCTCCTTCCAACCCCCGACCCGGCCGATATCCTCTCTCGACCCGGAGAAGTGGCCGAGTGGCTGAAGGCGGCGCCCTGCTAAGGCGTTAGGTGGGGTAATCCCTGCCTCGAGGGTTCGAATCCCTCCTTCTCCGCTGGCTTTCCCCGCGAAGCGGGAATCCGCAGGAGCGGATCCCCGCCGCTGATCCCCGCCCTGCGGCGGGGCAGATCCCTGAAGGCGCCCGCTGTCGCGGTCGCAAACCCCGGCGCGAGGTTCGGCGCGAAGCGGGAATCCGCAGGAGCGGATCCCCGCCGCTCGATCCCCGCGCCTGCGGCGCGGGCAGATACCTGAAGGCGCCCGCTGTCGCGGTCCCAACCCGTGTCCGCCGCTACGCGTTGTCGTCCGCCGCTACGCTTGGTCGCGCTCGGAGGGGTGCCGGAGCGGTCGAACGGGGCGGTCTCGAAAACCGTTAAGGGTGCAAGCTCTTCGAGGGTTCAAATCCCTCCCCCTCCGCTTCAACCCGGGCTCGAGATCCCGCAGCACGCGGGATCGGCGGTCGATTGAAAGAGGCTCGCGACCGCCAAACGGACGGCCACGAGGACGTGGCTGGACATGCGGGCGACTCGGCCGCGCAGAGCGACTCCAGGCGACGACGTGCTAGGGTCGCCGCCTGCGGCAGACCCCCACGTGCTCGATGGGGGAAGTACCTTCGCCGGCGGCGAAGGAGGCAAGTGCCCAGACAACTGAGGAGGACTCCATGGAACGGTTTCCTTGGCATCCACGGTTCAGGCCCGCCGGCAACGCTTGGCGTCTGGTGATCGCTGCTGTCGCCGCGCTGACGCTGGTGGTCGTGGCCGCGGTCGGGATGGCCGCGACGTTGGCACCCGGGCCGAACGGCTGCCCGACCAACAAGAGCCTGAAGACCGCCCCGATCGCCGACCTCGCACCACCCGCACGCACCCAGATCGAGGCGTTCGACGTCCTCTCGGGGCCGATCAACGAGCAGACGCAGACGTTCACCCTCAAGGTCCGTGTCGGCAGCACCTGCAGCGGCATCGACATCAAGGGCGCCAGCGTCTACGTGACCGCAGTGCCCGTACAACCAGTTCACCATCCCCGACGAAGAACTCACCGGCGACGACGGCACCGCAACCCTCGTCTTCCGCCGCGACGCCAACTTCCCCGCCAGCAACCAGCAGCAGCAGCTGACGCTGTTCATCCGCGCCACCAAACCGGGCGAAGACCCCCTCGCCGGCGTCTCCACCCGACGGCTCGTCGCAATCCCCTTCGAGAGCTAACACCCACCCCCTGCGCACGGCCGCGCCCGACACACTCGCGGCGCGGCCGTCCGCCAGGCGCCGACCGACGTACGGCCGGACAAGCCCCACTAGGCTCTTCGAAGGCTCGATGAACGCGAGACTCCGGCTCAACCGACGGCAGATCCTGGCCCACCGGCGCGCGGTCGGCGGCCTCGACGAGCGGGTGGCCAAGAGTCCCGGGTCGTTGCGGCGGGCGGCGTGGGCCGGGTTGCAGGACAGCATGCCGCGGGCCGCGCTGCTCTCGCTCCACGCGCGGATCGAGGGAGTGGGGCCGTCGACCTGGGAGGACCCCGCCCTCGCGCAGCTCTGGGGCCCCCGCTACAGCACGTACGTCGTCCCGAAACGCGACTTCGCGCTGTTCTCGCTCGGGCGGCTGCCCGAGGACGCAAAGGGCCGCGCGCGCGCCGAGCACACGGCCGAGCGGCTGCGCCTCGTCCTCGGCGGCGCGCGCATGACCGACCGCGAGGCCGCACGGGCCCTCGGCATCGGAAACTCGATCAGGTACGCCGCGACGACCGGCACGGTGGCGATCCGGTGGGAGGGCGCGCGGGCGCCGACGATCTGGACGGTTGCCAAGGCCGACATCGACCCCGCCGACGCGCGCCGGGAGCTCGCCCGGCGCCATCTGCACGTGTTCGGGCCGACGACGGCCGACGGGTTTGCCCGCTGGGCGGGCATCTCGCGGCGCGCGGCTGCCACCGCGTTCGCCTCGCTCGAACGGGAGCTGCTGCCTGTTCGATCACCGCTCGGCGACGAGCTCATGCTCGCCGCCGACGAGCCGGCCATGCGCGCCGCCGGGGCCGCCGCGCCGGCAGCGGCGCGCCTCCTGCCGAGCGGCGATGCCTACTTCCTGCTCGACGGAGCGGAGCGCGGGCTTCTCGTCCCCGAGCCGGATCGGCGATCGCTGCTCTGGACGTCCCGCGTGTGGCCCGGCGCGCTTCTCGTCCGCGGCGAGATCCGCGGGACGTGGCGGCGCGCGCAGCACACCGTCCGGATCGAGCCCTGGACGCGCCTCGCGGGCGCCGACCGCAACGCGATCGAGGCCGAGGCGAGCGCGCTGCCCCTGCCGGGGCTCGAGAGGCGAATCGAGGTCGTGTGGAGCAATTGAGACCGCCGACGGGGTAGGCTCGACGACGAGCGGAGCGACATGGAGACCATCGCCGACACCGTCTACCACCTGCCCGAGATCGTGGGCGGCCCGACGATCCTCGTCGGCGACGGTCTCGTCGTCGTCGACACGGGAGTCCCCGGAAGCGAGACGGCGATCCTCGCCGCCGTGGCGGAGATCGGGCGCACCGCGGACGATGTGACGGACATCGTGATCACGCACGCCGACGGCGATCATGTGGGCGGGCTCGAGGCCCTCGTCGAGGCGACCGGCGCGACCGTCTGGGCGCCGACTCACGAGGCGGACGTGATCGAGGGACTCGCCCCGGGCCGTCGCGGCGACGCCCAGCGCCGTGGAAGCGTCGACGTCCGCTTCGAGCCGGGAGAGACGCTGCCGCTCCACGGCGGCATCGAGACGCACGACACGCACGGCCACACGCAGGGCCACGTCTCGCTCTTCCTGCGCGACGGCCGGATCCTCATCGCAGGAGACGCGCTCAACAACCGCGACGGCAGCGGCGTGAGCGGCTCCGCGCCCGAGCACACGGCCGACGCCGCGGACGCGCGTGCCGCTGTCACTGCGCTCGCGGCGCTCGAGCCCGACACGATCGTCTTCGGACACGGACCCTCGATCGTCGGCGGCGCCGCCGCCGAGCTCACGGCGCTCGACGCCTCGATCGACGGGTAGCACAGCCGGATCGGCGCGTGGTGAGCACCGGCGGCCACGATCGGCGAGCGTTCTTCCGCGAGTTGCTTCGCGGTGCCACCCGCGCCGCGAGCGAAGTCGAGTCGTTCCGCCGCGCCGCGGACGACGCGGTGCGCCGTGCCGGTGGGCCGGACGAGGAAGACGATCCCGCGGCATGGCTCCCCGCGCTGCCGGCGAAACCGACGCTGCGCCTCGCGACGATCGACGACCTGCGAGAGCTCTGCGCCGCGCTCGGTCGCGAGGCCTGGGCCGAGGAGGCTGCGTCGCTCGCGCAGGCGAGCGTCCGCCTCACCCCCGGTGTCGACGGAGGCTCATGGCTCGGCGGGGGCCCGGGCACGCCGGTCGAGTGGCCGACCTGGGACGGCGAGGAGCTCGCGTTCGTCGGGCGCATCGGGCTCGAGGACCTGCCGCCGACGGCGCTTCCTGCGCGCGGGGCGCTGCTGGTCTTCTTCGCGCTCGACCGGGTGCCGTCGGGCCTCCGCCCCGAAGACGCGGGCGCGTGCCGCGTCCTCTACGTCGACGGCGAGACGCCCTACCGCGAGCGGGGCGGCGACCTGCCGTTCGTCCCGGTCGCGCGGTCGGGTGAGCTCACGCTGCCGGCCTCCCCCGCGTCGCTCGCTGTCGACCCGGAGGACACCGAGCTGTGGGTCGAGCTTCGCGAGCAGCTCGCCGCTGCGCAGGGGGTCGAGCTCGAGGAGCGGACGATCGGCTACCACGCTCTGCACCGCCTCCTCGGCCATCCCGACGCGTTCGCCGCAGGCATGGACTTCGACGCGCAGCTCGTCTCGCACGGCGTCGACCTCGACGCGGAGCCGTACGCCCACGCGCTCCACGGCGACCTCGAGGCGTGCGCCGCCGACTGGCGGCTCCTCTTCCAGCTCTCGAACGACGACGATCTCGGAGTCGACCTCGGAACCGCGAACACGGCTCTTCGTGTGGGTCCGCCGCGACGACCTGGCGGCGCGCCGCTTCGACCGCATCCGTGCATTCATCCGCTGAGCCGCGCCGACCGCCGCGCCCACGATCGTAGACTGGACGCCGTGGGCGATCCGGCCGAGAGCTCGCTCGCAGCCGGCCGCGCGGCCCTCCTCCGAGCCGCGTGGGCCGAGGCGCGCACGCACTTCGAGGCGGCGCTCGACCAGCGGGAGTCGGTCGACGCGCTCGAGGGCCTCGGAGTCGCGGCACGGTGGCAGATGGACGGCGCTGCCGCGCTCCCGGCGCACGAGCGCGCATACCGCCTCGCACGCGGCGCCGGCGACGACGCGGCGGCCGCGCGCCTTGCCATCGAGCTCACGTTCGACGCCGGTCAGTTCCGCGGCGCCGCGGAGGCGAACGGCTGGCTGGAGCGCGCCGTCGATCTGCTCGAGCGACTCCCGGCGAGCCCCGAGCACGCCGTCTCCGCGTATCTCCGCGGCAACCGCGCGCTGAACGGCGACCACGATCCGGCGACCGCACGCGACCTCGCCCTGGTCGGCGCAGCCGCGGCCCGCGAGGTCTCCTCCGTCGACTACGAGATGGTCTGCATCGCCCTCGAGGGCCTCGCCCTCGTCGCCCTCGGCCAGGTCGCGATGGGAATGCGACGGCTCGATGCTGCGACGACCGCCGCGGTGGCGGGCGAGGTCGAGAGCGTCCGCGTCGTGGAGGTGATCTGCTGCCACCTGATCGACGCCTGCCAGCGTGTCCGAGACCTGGAGCGGGCAGGGGAATGGTGCCGGCGCGTCGAGGAGATCTCGGAGCGCTACGCGGACGCGGAGATGTTCGCCACCTGCCGGACGCACTACGCCGACCTCCTGCTCTGGCGCGGCGAGTGGCGCGAGGCCGAGGACACGCTGAACGCGGCGTGCCGCGACCTGGGCGGCGTGCCGCGCAAGGTCGCGGACGGGCTCGTCCGATTGGCCGAGCTCCGCCGTCGGCAGGGTCGCCCCGACCAGGCCGAGGCGCTTCTCGCCGAGGCGGGCGAGCATCGCCTCGCGCCCCTCCTGCGCGCGGCGCTCCTGCTCGACCGCGGCGATGCGCGTGCGTCTGTCCAGGAGGCCGAACGCTTCTTGCGTCGCATCGGAGGCGACGATCCATTCGCGCGCGTCACAGCGCTCGAGCTCCTCGTCCAGGCCCGGCTCCGGCTCGGGGAGCCAGACGGCGCCGAGCGCGCGACCACCGAGCTCGAGCACATCGCCATCTCCGCGGGCACGCGACCGCTCCGCGCGTCCGCGCTCCTTGCGCGCGGGCGTCTCGAGTCGTCCGTCGCCGCGCTCGAGGACGCGGCCGACATCTACGGCGAGTGCGGGGGCCGCTACGAGGCCGCGCAGGCGTGGCTTGCGCTCGCGGAGGCGCACCGGTCGCTCGGCCACTCGGCGGACGCCGAGGCCGCCGAGACGAGGGCGCGCCGGGCGCTGGCCTCGCTCGGCGCACCCGTGCCCCCACCGGCGCCGCCCGGCCGGTCGCTTCTGACGGCGCGGGAGCTCGAGGTCCTCCGCCTCCTGGCGCGAGGGCTCGGGAATCCGGCGATCGCCGCCGAGCTCGTCCTGAGCGTGCGCACCGTCGAGCGCCACGTCGAGAACCTGTACGGGAAGATCGGCGTGTCCGGTCGTACTGCGCGGGCAGCGGCGACGGCCTGGGCGATCGGCAACGGGCTCGTCTGAGCGGCATACGTAGCGCCGCGTCTGCATTTGGGTACCGGCACCGATGCGCGCTGGGCCCGGGCCGGACGACACTCGTTCGGACATGGAGCGAGCGAGCAGAGCGGCGACGGCACTCGACACCGACGCACCGGTCGATGTCCTGCGGCTGAGCGCCGTCGAGCAGGCGGGCGCCGTCCGTGCCGGCGCTGTCTCGGCGCGGGAGCTGGTCGAGGCCTCGCTCTCCACCGTCGCGCGGCTGAACCCCGAGCTGAACGCGTTCGTCGCGCTCTGCGCGGATCGCGCGCTGGCCGAGGCGGAAGCCGTCCGTCCGGGCGATCCGCGGCCGCTCGCCGGCGTTCCGGTCGGGCTCAAGGATCTGCTCTCGGCGACCGAGGATCTGCCGACGACGGAGGGCAGCCGCGCCTTCGGGGACTGGACGGCGGATCACGACACGGCACACGTCCGGCGCCTGCGCGAGGCGGGGGCCGTGGTGATCGGCAAGACCAATACCCCCGAGCTGGGCCTCCGCCCGACGACCGAGAACGCCCGCTACGGCCTCACCCGGAACCCCTGGCGCACCGACCTCTCGAGCGGAGGCTCGTCGGGCGGCAGCGCAGCGGCGGTCGCTTCGGGCATGGTCGCGCTCGCGGACGGCAGCGACCTCGGCGGGTCGATCCGGATACCGGCGTCGTGTTGCGGGCTCGTGGGGCTCAAGCCCAGCGCGGGGCGCGTCTCGATCGGCCCCGACCTCGGCGACGTCGGTGCCGGTCTCGCCTGCGACGGTGTGCTCACCCGCACCGTGCTCGACACCGCGGTCGCCCTCGACGCGATGTGCGGCTACGAGCCCGGCGACCGCCGCTGGATCGGCGAGCCGCCGCGGTCGTTCGCCGAGGCGTGTCGCGGCGAGGCCCGGGGCGTCACTGTTCGCGTCGTGCTGACCGCGCCCCTCGACATCCCGGTGGACGACGAGCCACGCGCAGCGGCGACGTACGCCGCCGCAGCAATCGAGGCCCTCGGTCACGAGGTGGTCGAGGACACGCCGAGCTGGGACGACGCAACGTTTCCATCGGCGTGGGCGACCTTCGCGACCGGGACGCTTCAACACCTCCTTCACGTGGTCGAGCGACTCCACGGCCGTCCGCTCGACCCGGATGGGCTCGAGCCCGCGACCCGCGCGTGGCTCGCGGAGTCCGACCCCGTCTCTCTCGTCGAGTATCTCGAGGCCGGGGAGCGGCTCTGGGCGCTCGCCCGCCGCATCCTCACGGACTGGGGCGACACCGTCCTCCTCACGCCGACGCTCACGCGTCTCCCGGCGCCCGCCGGTGGGATCGAAGCTCGGTTCGGCGTCACCGACGACGCCGTCCGTTTCAGCGCGCTCGTACGGCTCTGGAACGTCACCGGCCAGCCCGCGATCTCCCTCCCGCTCCACGAGACGAGCGACGGCATTCCCGTCGGTGTCCAGCTGGTCGGCCCACCAGGGCGGGAGGATGTCCTGCTCTCGCTCGCAGCGCAGCTCGAGGACGCGGTCGGCTGGAGGCCCCGCTGATGCACGCCTCCATCTGGAGGTTCCGCGGCGACCCGGACGCCCTCCTGCGCAGTTACGACGCGATCACGGCCGAGATCCCCGCCGCCGCGATGCAGGCGCACCTGTGCCTCCGGGCGCCCGACGGGATCGTCATCGTCGACACGTGCCCGACGCGAGAGGCCTTCGAGTCGTTCTCGACCGGCGCGTTCGCCACGCTCCGGCAGCGCCACGGGCTCCCCGAGCCGGAGCGGGTCGAGGACTACCCGGTCCACGCTGCGTTCGTCGGCGGCGAGCGGCGCTAGCCGCGGACGTGCGCGACACGGCTCGCGGCGAGCTCGATCCAGCGCCCCGCGCGTGGGAGCGGGACCAGCCTCCCGCCCCTGCCCCGCAGCGCGATCCCGTGCAGCGCCCCCGGGATCAAGGTGTACGTGCCGTCGACGCCGAGCGCCCTCGCCCGCTCGAAGCCCCTCCGGGAGATGGACGGGCTGACCCCGGGAATCCCGGGAAGCCAGCGGTCGAGCGCACCGTGCACGACGTCCAGGCGGCGGCCTTCGAGCGGCCGTGAGGTCGAGCTGGTCGGGGAGCCACGGCGCGAGGCCGAGGACGCCGGTCACCGCGGGATGCGCCGCCGCGCGCACGGAGACGGCGCCGCCCATCGAGAACCCGACGAGGAGAACGCGTTCGGCACCTGCTGCATCGATCGCCGCGCGTGCGTCCTCGACGCACCAGTCGAGCCGCTTCCACGACTTGACCCGATACCGCACCTCGACGAAGCGGACGTCGGTGAAGCGTTGCGCCAGACGTGCGACCAGCCACTCGATCGACGCGCTCCAGGTGCCCGGCACCTCCGATGCCTGGCCCCCGTTGACGCAGACCACCGCGACCGCGCTCGCCGGCCCCGTGAAGCGCACGTCGGCACCGGTCTCGAGCCTGCTCGGAGTCGACGCGGCGAGCACCCGTCTACGCTATCGCCGCTCGTTCCCCGACCCGGAGGTTCGCCGGGCAGAGGCTAGGCTTGTCGCTCTCGGAGAGGTGTCCGAGCGGTCTAAGGAGCGCGACTGGAAATCGCGTACGTGGTGAAAGCTGCGTCGCGGGTTCAAATCCCGCCCTCTCCGTGCCCGCGAAAGGGGCCCGTCGGGGCCCCTTTCGCTGCGGCTCGGATGCGTCGTCGACGCGATACCGAGACGGCTCAGACCGCCTTCCGCAGGCACTCGGCGAGCGTCATCTGGGCGCCCTTGCCGTGGCCCTTGCCGTGGCCCTTGCCGTGGCCCTTGCCATGGCCCTTGCCATGGCCCTTGCCATGGTCGTCGTCGCCGTGCGAGGTGGTAGCCCGCGCGGCGCAACGCGTCGCCGTATCCACGATCCGGACGACTGCGGCTGCCCGAGCCGCGTCGCCCTTCGCCCGCGCCATCTTCGACACGCACTTGCCGAATGCATTGGCGCCGTTCCGGTTCGTACCGTACGCGGCACGGAACGCATCGGCGCCCATCTCGGCCCGGAGCTTCTTGCACGCCTGGCCGGGCCCCATCGTCTCCGTCCCAGGCGGCTTCGGCCCCTCGGGCGCGAAGAATGTCGAGGCGTTGATCCGGACGTTGCGCACGTCCACCGTCTGCTCCTTGTCGGCGAAGGCCCAGCCGGAATCCACCACGATCGAGATGCCCGTCACCGGGTACGTCCCGACGAGCGCAAGCGCCTGCGCGTACGTCGACACCTGGGTACCGGCCTGCACCTGGCTCGTGTCGTATCGCCCGTCGGTTGCGCCGATCAGGTTCCCGGAGGCGATCCACACATCTTGCGAGCACCCGGTGAACGACGGCGCGGGACCGAGGTAGACGAAGACGTTCTTCTCGCCCGACGGCGTCTGCACGCGGATCTGGAACCGCGGTGAGCCGCCGGCGCAACCGTCGTCGGTGACGTCGAACTCGGTCGACAGCGTCGTGAGGCTCGCAAACGTCGTGACGCCCGTCCCGGCAAAGGACGCGCCCGAGAAGTCGTTCGCCGCACCGGCGTCGCCCGTGTCGGAGACGAGGTGCAGGACCCCGCCCGACGTCGTCGCGCCCCCGAAGGGCGTCGCCGTGGCGGCGAGCGCCGTCGGGACGATGAAGAGACTCCCGAGCGCAATCGCTGCGGCTGTCGTGATGAGTCGTCTCATGACTCCCCTCTCGTCGTGGTCCGTGCGGGCACGAACCAGATCGACAACACGACAAGCCTTCCCGCTCGGGTCGCGGCCCGAACGGTCCCGAACGGAATCCTTACGACGTGCCGGCGACCGACGAGACGTACGCCGCGACGTCCTGGATCTGCTTCTCGGTGAGCTGGCCCTTGAATGGCGGCATGGCGCCCATGCCGTGCGTGACGCGCTCTACGACGAGGCTCGCCGGGGGCTTCGCCTCGTCGAGATTCGGCCCGACCGTGCCGGTCGAGCCGGCGTCGGCGAGCGTATGACAGGCGACGCAGCCCGCGGTCTCGAATACCTGCTTGCCCGCCGCCGCGTCACCTGACGGCTCCGCGCCGGTGGTGGTTCCCTCTCCCGTTCCTCCACCGCCCTCCGCGGCGTGCGCCTCCTCGACCTCCTGGGTGCTCGTCACCCAGACGACCGCACTCATCTGCGCGACGAAGAGCAGCGCCGAGACGAGGATGTACGCGTCGAGCCGCTTCGGGAACCCGGGACTGCGCTTGGGCACAGAGATTGCGGTCACGAGCGACCAGAGGATGAAGGTGATGGCGACGATCAGCAGCACCGTCTTCCCGAGGCCCGTGATGGCTGCGACCGGCATCGCGCGGACGCTACCACGGCGCCTTCGGCGGCGATCCTACGATCGACAGCTTCGCGAATAGTGAATAGGGTTTCCTTCTGTGACGCCTGACGAGCGGCTCGACAGGTATGCACGCCTTGCGGTCGAGGTCGCAGTCAACCTCCAGCCCGGGCAGTTCCTGCGGGTAGCGGCAGACCCGGAGCACTTGCCACTGGTCCGGGCCATCGGGCGGGTGGCATATGAACGCGGCGCACGGTTCGTCGAGGTCCTCTATCGCGACGACCACCTCAAGCGCGCCCGCGTCGAGTACGCGCCCGACGACTCGCTCGAGTGGACGCCCCCGTGGACACTTGCGCTCATCGACCACCTCGTCGAGACGCGCGGCGCGACCATCGCCATCACGGGCGACGCGGAGCCGGAGCTCCTCGCAGACCTCGATCAGCGCCGCGCGCAGCGGGCCCGCGCCCGGCTCGCCACCGAGAAGCTCCTCGACGCGACGAACAGGCGTCTCGTCCAGTGGACGATCATCGGCTATCCGAACGACGGGTGGGCGCGCACGGTCTTCGGCGAGCCCGATGTCGAGCGCCTGTGGGACGCGGTGATCACCGCGTCACGGCTGGACGAGCCCGACCCCGGCACCGCCTGGCGCGACCACATCGCCCGCCTTCGCCGGCGCGCCGCGTCGCTCGACGAGCGGGCATTCGCCGCGCTCCGGTTCGCCGGTCCAGGCACCGACCTTCGCGTGGGGCTCTGCGACGGGCACCGCTGGCTGACCGGCGCCGAGGAGACGGCCGACGGCATTCCGCACATCGTCAACGTCCCCACCGAGGAGGTCTTCACGACGCCGCACCGCCTCCGCGTGGACGGGACGGTTCGCTCGACGTTCCCGCTCTCCCTCCGCGGCACCATCGTCCGCGGCCTCGACCTGCGCATCGAGGACGGCCGCGTCGTCGACGTGCGGGCCGAGACCGGCGCCGACGCCGTGCGCGAGGAGATGGCGACCGACGAGGGCGCGAGCTTCCTGGGCGAGGTCGCTCTCGTCGACGGCGACTCGCGCGTGCGTAAGACGGGGATCGTCTTCTACGACACGCTGTTCGACGAGAACGCCGCGTGCCACATCGCCTGGGGGCAGGGCATCAAGGCGGCTCTCGACGGCGGCGAGGACATGACCGACGACGAGCTCGCCGAGCGCGGCTACAACGACTCGGTCGTCCACACGGACTTCATGATCGGCGGCCCCGAAGTGACGGTGCTCGGGGTCGAGCAAGGCGGCGCGGAGGTCCCGATCATCGAGGACGACGTCTGGGTGCTGCCCTGAGGGACGCGCTCCGGCGGCAATCCGACACGCTGACCGCCGCCCGGCCGTCGGGTAGCCTTCTCCCTCTCCCGGGCGCATAGCTCAGCGGGAGAGCGCTCGCTTCACACGCGAGAGGTCCCTGGTTCGATCCCAGGTGCGCCCATTCCGGGCCGCATGGCTGCACGGGTTTGGCTCAACCATGCGGGTCATGCGTGTCGGGGATGACCGGAAATGGGCACCCCGTGGCGCTACCGGTGGCGCTACCGCGGCTCCAGCTAGTGGATGCGGATGGCGCCGACGGCCCTGTTCGACCGGGAGCACGTCGCCCTCGTTCGAGGGAACTTCGTCCGTACCGCGCAAGTTTCGCTGCTCGCAAGCATCTACCCAGGTAGAGCCTCGGAATTGGGCGGCCGGCCTGCGGCGGGGGAAATGCCGTGGCGCCGATTCCGGGGCTCAGTTCAGCTAGCCGCCTGGCCCCGGGCCTAGCCCCCGGGCGCCCGCACACCCGCAGCTAACCTCGAGGTGTGTGGCTTGCCGGGGTGTCCCTGAGCGACGACCTCGTCGTTGAACTCGCGCAGAGGCTGCAACGCAACGGTGCGCAACACACTGCGCAGGCGCTTCTGAAAGCGGCGGTAAGCGGGAGGTCGACCGCCACGCTCGACACGCAGGATCGCAAGAACATCCTCGCAGTGCTCGACGATCCGCCCGCCGGCCTCGAGGAACTGCAAGGCGTGCTGCTGAGCGAAATCAGGCGGCGGCGTTCCGTCGGGGATTGACCCAATCGTGTCCTATCCGCCCCCGCCGACCGCACCTACCGTGGCCTATGCGAGCCTGGTGCCGGAGTACCCGTGGCACCAAGGTGGATCCTTCGTACCACCTTCGCGGGGGATTCGGCGGCTTGCCGCAGGCGTGCGGCGCGGGCTCGCGATCGCTGCGCGAGAGACTCGTGTCCCTCAGTGCGAGTTCTCTCGCGCAGCGTTTCCTTCGTACCGGGTTGATCTCGTCGCTCGGGCGGCGTACCGTGTGCAACGGCGATCAGGCTCCAGCGGGGCCGGAACGTCGGGCTTGAATCGAGCGCCTTGACGCTGAGGCTCTGTTCGGGCCTCGCGCCAGCGTCCGTGAAACTGTCAGTGCGGTCACAGGACGCCAAAGGAGTAGCTAGAGCCCGCGCCTTGCCAGATCGGAGGCCGCCCCCTGGTCTCCGCAGCCGCCCCGCGCTGGGGGTTCCCACGCCCCAGGTCGCGGGGCTCGGCGATCGCTGCGCGAGAGACTCGTACCCCACGCGCGAGTCTCTGCGCAGCGTTTCCTCGTCTGGCGCTCGTAGACGTCTAGACCGCCGTCGGCCGGCGCGCGCTCAGCTGACTCAGCTCAGACAATGCTCATCGAGCTTGGAGAACAAGCGCGCCGTTGACTAGACGGGTGACGAGCGCCGGAACAGTCTGCTGATCCAGGCGCCCGCGCCGATCACGGCTGCGAGGCCGAGAGCGATCGCGTTGGTCTGGACGCAGGTTCGGCAGGCGTTGCAGCAGGTGGCGGCCATCGGCGCCTGGTCACCGAGACTTGGCGGCGGTCTTGGTTGATGCGTCCTGTGGCGAATGTCCCCGTCACGCCCTGCTAGGCCCGGACTCGACGACGACGGCGAGTGCGTCGTCGGCGGCCTGAGCCCGGCTCGATCCCACTCGCCGTCGTCGTCCAGGTCGGGGTCAATTCCTTGGGGGTACTTGGCACACCCCTGCCGCAGGCGGGGCCTGCGGCAGGCTCGCTGTTACTGCGCGAGAGACTCGATCCCCAACGAGTCTCTGCGCAGCCTCTCCTTGACCCTCGAGGTACCGCTCTGCTAGCTCTAACGTGCCTGGACTGTGTTTGACCGCGACTTCTTTCGACGGGAATTCCCGCAGAAGCTTCAGAGGCTCAGCGACGAGCGGGAATCTTCTCCCCTCAGGGTCGTCATTTCGACGGTCGGTGGCCGGGACTTTGACATCCAACGCATGACCTCCACGACACCGGAACGACGCTCTACACACGTGAGGACAAGATCATCTTCCTGCCCTACGGCGCCATCGAGCACATCGAGATTTCGGTCGCTCAAGACCGTCGCGTTACCGCATTCGAGATTCCCACCGACTCCGACGACGACTAGCACGCTGTCGGGGCACGTGTAGGTCGAGCCGCAGCGAGGCGATCACCACTCCCGTGACCGCCGCCGAGACTTCGAGGTCGAGCGATTGAAGGCGCGATGCGAGGGGCCTAAATAGCCCCGGCGATCATCTCGATGGTCGAGATCCCACCCCTCGGTAGGCGAGATCGGCTGCCGCATCTGGCACACCGACACGATCCCCCGGCCACCACCAACCGCCATGCATCGCGAGTCGCCTGATGCACCGACCCGTAGCCGCGAGACGTGGTGCCACGCCTGGATCGGCGGCGATTCAAAGTGGAGAGAGATTTCTGCTTGCGGGGGTCGGCGCTGTTGTCTGGCCTAAAAACGGCATGGATAAAGGGATGAGGCGGGGCGCTGGTTTGGAACCGAGCCGGAGGGAACAGGTGCCGCGAGAGCGACCGCGACTTCTGATGGACAATCACGTCGTGTCGCTTTCGGGGGAAGTGCGGGCCGGTCTTCATAGCCGCTGCTGCCCGGCTCGCGCTGTCCGGTCACGGGATGGATACAAGGAGTGCGAGGGCCGCTGGTAGCGTTTGAACCCCCGACCGCGATCGGCTGTCAGCGCCATCGGCTGCTCGGCTGAAGTTCGGCCTTCATGTTCTCGAGGATCAGTTCGAGGGGCGCGTCAGGGTTCCAGTCGATGCGGCGTCTGAGTTCGTCTAGCTCGTCGTCCGGTGGATGCGTCGGGCGACCGGTGCGGGGCTGCGACGGATGACGGTCGGCGTCGGCTCGGTCGGGTGCAGCGTCATCACCTTGGCGGGCTCGGCCGGTTGGCGATCCGGCGACAAGACCGACACCTCGGTGACGAGTCCCCGTCGTGCGATCTCGCAGCCGAACACGTCGTTGCTGGTGCCGGCGGGCTTGTAGGCGAACGAGCACGCAATCGTCATCGCACGGGGCCTGGTCTTGGGCTGGCACGGGACAACCGGGTGAGGGAAACCAGGCGCCCTTGAGAAACGTTGCAGGCGGGCCTTGAGTTCGGCGCCATGATCGTTAGAAGGGATCAGAAGGTGAAGCTCATTTCCAGCGTTCCGCTGTTCCAAGGCTCTCTCGGCAGAACTCGCTCGCGTCGCGGCCATCACAACGCAGGTCGAAATCCCCGAGGGTGAAGTGCTCATGCGCGAAGGTGGACCCGGAGAAAGCTTCGTGATCCTCGTCGCGGGCTCAGCCGAGGTCCGCAAGGGCAAACCCCACATCGGCACACTCAGCGCAGGCGATTTCGCAGGCGAGATTGCGCTCCTTACCAACCCTGCCGCGAACGGCCACGGTACGGACAACGTCCGACGTCACGGCACTACGCGCAACACGCAAGGGATTCGCCGCTCTGCTCGACGAGTCCCCGTCCATTCACCGCAAAGTGCTCAGGGCGCTCGCAGACCGAATCGCACCGACTGCAATATAGGTTGCGGCCCTCCCTGCCCCTCGACGGCGCGACGCGGTCGACGTCCTGAGTTGGCTAGTCGCGGCGACGCTCGCTCCGAATGAAGCGCGGGGTCGTTCGGGGCATCGCGGGCCTCTCGAAGATTCGGGTCCAGAGGCCCTGGACCCCTGGTCCCGTGTGACGGTGCAGAAGGACACTGGCCCTATGCATCCCACGCCGAGTCGTTGGATGGCCGGGGCGCAGGCGTCGTTGACGTAGTGCCCGACCGCGGAGATGTGTCAGTGAGCAGGCCGCGTCGCCCGGCAACGCGCCGGGCAGGCCGAGAAGCTCGATGCCGTGCTCGGCCGCGAGTGCCGTGACCGCGGTAACCTCGGCCTCGGTCGGCGGTCCAGGCGGGGGCGGGGGCAACTCGGCACGGTCCACGGGCTGGCTCGCGGCGATCACAAAGGCCGCGAAGTCGCCCGGTGTGCAGATTGCGAGGATACGCGCCGGCTCATGTGATTCGACGCGATACGTATGCGCCACGCCCTTTCGCCCCAACGCCGCGCCGCCGGCCGCGACGCGGATGGGGTCGTTGCTCCCGGCGAAGAAGCTCACCTCGCCATCAAGGACAACCCACGCTTCGTCGTCCACTCGGTGGACGTGGAGCGGCGGCATGTCTCCCGGTGGAGCGGAGATCTCGACGATCGACATCTTCTCGCCCGACGCCTCCGCATCAGCTTGACCTCGGCGAGGTTGGCGAAGAACAGCGCGCCCCGCGCGCGGATCGTCATCTCAGACACGACCCGGAGCCTAGCCCGACGGCGGATCGCGAGTGATTTCTGCCCTATTGATCCATGCTGAGCAATCGGTAGCGGCCTGGCGTGCGCCACTCACAGTCATCCGAGTAGCGGCAGTTAGAGTTAGCGGCCGTGCGGGAGGGCTCGGGACAGCTTGTCCTTCGCGATCGAAGATCGTGATCTCGGCGTGCTGTTCGAGCACTGGAGGAATGCCGACGCGAATGGGATGGCCGCGTTCACTTCGCCGGATCAGACCGATCGAGCCGCCTTCGACTGGCGGTGGGCGCGGCTGAGGAGCGACGTGTCTACGACGAACAGGGTCGTCGAGATCGACGGTCGAGTCGTGGGTCACATCGCGAGCTTCGACTTGGAGGG
>CAWBVO010000033.1:0-109225 GCA_963792245.1 uncultured Actinomycetes bacterium | reverse complement strand
GGAGAGGCGCTTGTAGAGCCGATCGACGAGCGCGGGCGTCTCTTCGAGCTTGCCGATGATGATGCGCACGCGGACCTCGCGGAAGTAGTCCGGCTTCACGCCGAGCGCCTTCCCGATTCTCGAGATCACGTCGGTGGAGGGAACGCGGCGGTTGCCGTGGACGATGTGATTGAGGTACCCGGCGGAGAGCCCGGACTTCTCGGCGAGGGCGCGGTAGGTCACGCCCGTCTCGGCCATCAGCTTCTCGATCGCGGGCCCGAGTGGCTCGTTCGCGTACGTGCGTTTCTTTGCCGCCATCAGTCCTCCGCCGCCCAGTCAATCACAGACGCGCGCGGCACGCGCGCGTCCTCCGCGTCACTGCGACGCCGGACGTCGACCGCCCCGTCGTCGAGGGACTTCCTGCCGACCGTCACCCGCAACGGGGCGCCGAGCAGGTCGGCATCGGCGAACTTCTCCCCCGGCCGCGCATCGCGGTCGTCGAGCAGGACGTCCCGACCGGCCTGCGAGAGCTCGTCGGCGAGGTCTGCCGCGAGAACGGCGACGTCGTCCGAACCGCCGGCCAGGGAGAGCAGGTGGACGTCGTACGGGGCGACCGAGGAAGGCCAGAGGATCCCGCGCTCGTCGTGGCCCTGCTCGACCAGGGCGGCGAGGACGCGGCCGGGCCCGATCCCGTAGCTCCCCATCACGATCGGCCGCTCGACCGACTGCTCGTCGAGATACGTCGCGTCGAGCGGAACGGAGTAGTGCGTGCCGAGCTTGAAGATGTGACCCACCTCGATGGCGGTGCGAAACGAGAGTGCGCCACCGCAGCGGGGACAGCGATCGCCCTCCCGTGCGAGTCGGATATCCGCGAGCCTCCCGTCGAAGTCCCTGCCGCGCTCGACGCCCCGGAGGTGGTAGCCCGTCCGGTTCGCTCCGGCCACGAACTGTCCCTCCCGAAGCGTCTCGTCGACGACGACCTCGCCGGCAAAGCCGACGGGCCCGAGAGAGCCGGGCTCGGCGCCGAACGCCGCGACGATCTCGTCGACCTGTGCGGGTCGTACGTCGCCACCCAGCACCGAGGCGAGCTTCGCCTCGTCCAGCCGGTCGTCGCCGCGGACGAGCGCGAGCACGACCTTGCCGTCCGTGACGACAGGCATCGCCTTCGACGTTGCCGCCAGGTCGATGCCGAGGAAGTCGGCGAGGGCCTCGCACGTCTCGATACCGGGCGTCTCGACCTCGGCAGGCGCATCCAGCCGCTCGGGGAACGACGGCGCGCGCGGCACCCCGTGCGCGATCTCGAGGTCGGCGGCGTAGTCGCCGCGCTCGCACGTGACGAGCGTGTTTTCGCCCGAGCCGGACGGCGCGAGGTAGTCGAACGACTCGCTGCCGCCCATCATCCCGGACTCCGCCTCGACGCCGACGACGTCGAGCCCGCAGCGCTCGAAGATCCGCTCATAGGCCCTCGCGTGCGCACGGAACGCAACATCGAGCCCTTCCTCGTCCCGGTCGAACGAGTAGGCGTCCTTCATCACGAACTCGCGCACCCGCAGGAGGCCGCCGCGCGGCCGGGGCTCGTCCCGCCCTTTCGTCTGGAAGTGGTAGAGGATCTTCGGCAGGTCGCGGTACGAGCGCAGCTCGCGCGCGTGGAACGTGATGGTCTCCTCGTGCGTCAGGGCGAGCACGAGCGGGCGCTCGGCGCGATCGGTCAGCCTGAAGAGCTCGGGGATCCTGATGCGTCCCGTCATCTCCCACAGCTCGCCGGGGTTGATGACGGGCATCGACATCTCCTGGCCCCCGATCGCGTCCATCTCCTCGCGGACGATCCGGACGATCTTCGCGTTCACGCGCCACCCGGCCGGTAGGTAGGTCCAGAGACCGGCGCCGACCTGGCGGATCAGCCCTGCGCGGACGAGCAGCTTGTGTGACACCGCCTCCGCGTCCGCCGGGTCCTCGCGCAGGGTCGGGAGGAAGAGCGTCGACTGGCGCTGCACCATCCGCGGAAATCTAGACGAGAGCGCGCGGAGGCTCAGCCGTTGGCCCGGACGAAGCCGCTGACCGTCGTGACGTCGCCTGCACCACTCGCTTCGAGGATGACCGAGTCGATCGAGACCACGGCGTCGCGCACGTTCGTCGGCACGGACTGGCCGAGCGCCGCCTCGAGCACGGGGACGAGACCGTCGACGTCGACATAGAGGAATCCACGCGTGCGATCGCCCATGTCGACCGCTTCGACCGCCTTCTCGTAGCCCTCGCTGTCCACGAGCTTCGGCCCGTTCGCGAGGAAGAGGCGGATCCCGTCCGCGCCGGTGGTCGCAACGATCGTGTCGTCGAGGCGCGCGAACGAGACCGTCTGGCCCTCGAGGGTCAGGCCCCGGACCTCCACGCCGTTCTCCGTCCGAACCGTGATCGTCGTCTTTGCCTGCTCGGCCACGCGCCGGGCGATCTGGTCGACCGTCGACCACGTCTTCGACGGGTCGGGCGGACGGAGCGCCACGGTCACCTCCGGCCTGTCGCCATCGCTCCCGCGCACATAGACGACGCCCTCGCCGCTCAGCGACTCGGTCAGCCCTCTCAGCGAGATTCCCGTGGCCTTCTCGACCGCGCCGGACACGGCATCGAGGTCGACACCGCCTTCGACCCGGTCGAGCAGCTCCTGCGTACCGCCGAAGGAGAGCGCGGCGACCGCATCCGCGGGCACGCGCTCGAAGAGCACCGGCTCGTAGCGTGTATCGGCGCCGCCGGGCGTCCGCAGCGCGAGCGTGACGAGCATCCCGTCGTCCTCCGCGGAGACGGACGCAGCGAGCCAGTCGAGCCCGAGGTCGAGATCGGGCGGAGCCTGCGCGAACACCTGCCCGACGTCCTTGGAGAGGCGCGCGGTGTCGACCCAGGCGCGCGCGAGCGCCTCGCTCGGAAGCGCCTTCATCCCCCGCGTGAATGCGTCCACGCCCTCGAGCGTCCCCTTCGCGAGCGCCGCCCGGTATGCGTCGAGCGCTCCCTGGCTCTGGGCGAGCGCGTCCCACCCGTCGACCGTGGCGCGCGCTGCCTGCGTGCCGGACTTCTCGAGCAGCGCGTCGAGCTTTGCCTCGTCCTCGGGTTGGACGAGGACGACGGCTTGCTTGCCCGCCGTCAGGACGACCACGACCTCGGGGCCGAGCGCAGGCGCGACATCGGTGCTCCAGTCGAGTCCCTGCTCGCCGAGGGCCGAATCGACTGCAGTCGAGAGGGCGTCCCGCGCGCCCGTGATCCGCTCGAGCACCTCGGCGGCGTTCGTCCACTGGTTCGAGCCGTCGTCGGTGATCGCCGTGACGTAGGCGAGCGCGTCCGCCGGGGCGAGCGACGCCGACTCCGGGATCTCGGAGGCGCTCGTCTTGGCGCCCGCGCACCCGGCGACGAGCGCGACGACGGCGAAAAGCCCGAGGACGGGAAGGATGCGCCGCATGACGAGAAGTATCGGCCCGTGACGGCGGAACCTCAATCCGCGTCGGGCGACGATCAGTCGGAGGCGACAGAGCCGAGCGGGATCAGGCTCGCCTCCGCCATCGCAAGAGCCGCCGGCTTCGCCATCTTGAGCCGCCTCGGCCGCGGCATTCCCGCCTCGATCCAGTGGTCGATCTCGTGGAACAGCTCGTCGATCAGGACGTCCGAGGCGACCTTCTTCAGAACCTTGCCGTGTGCGTAGACGAAGCCGACGTCGCGTCCGCCGGCGATTCCGAAGTCCGCGTCCCCGGCCTCCCCCGGTCCGTTCACCGCGCAGCCCATCACCGCCACCTCGAATGCCTGCGGGTACTCGCGCAGCCGCTCCTCGACGACGACGGCGAGGCTCTCGACGCCGACGTTGTCGCGGCCGCATGATGGGCACGCGATCATCACCGGGCCGCGCTCGCGCAGGCCGAGCGCCTTCAGGATCTCCCAGGCGACCTCGACCTCCCTGACCGGGTCTGCCGTGAGCGAGACCCGCATCGTGTCGCCGATCCCGTCCATGAGCAGCGATCCCATCCCGACGGCGCTCTTGATCGAACCGGCGAACGGCGTCCCTGCCTCGGTCACACCGAGATGGAGCGGGTACGGGACGCGGTCGGAGAGCATCCGGTAGGCGCGGATCATGGTCGGCACGTGCGAGGCCTTGACGGAGATCTTGAAGTCGCGGTAGTCGAGCCGTTCGAGGATCTCGACCTGCTCCAGGGCCTCGACGACGAGCGCCTCGGCAGTGTCTCGGCGCGCAAGCTCCTCCAGATGCCTGGGGAGCGACCCGGCGTTCGCGCCGATGCGCATCGGGACCCCCGCGCGCTTTGCCGCCCTGACGACCTGCTCGGTCTTGTCGGGGCCGCCGATGTTTCCGGGGTTGATCCGGACCGCCTGGACGCCTGCATCGATCGCCTTGAGCGCGAGCGACGCGTTGAAGTGGATGTCCGCGATCACCGGGATCGGCGAGAGCCGGACGATGAGCGGGAGCGCGTCCGCGTCCTCGACCTTCGGGACGGCGACGCGGACGATCTCGCAGCCGGCGGACGCGAGCGCCGCGATCTGCGCCGTCGTCGCCTCGACGTCGTGCGTCTTCGTCAGGGTCATCGACTGGACGACGACCGGGGCGCCGCCGCCGATCGGGACGCCGCCGACCGTGATCCCGTGCGCGCTCGCCATCGGGGTCAGCGTAGCGGCGCCGGTACCGAAGTCGACGAGGGACACCGGCCCGCTCGCCCGCGACCGGCGTGCACCATGGCGGCGTGCCGCCGGTCGACCCTCCTCCCACTCCGTGGCAGCTCGTCGCGCCGCCTGACGACCACCCCGACGACCTCTGGGCGGCCGGCGCCGACCTCGAGCCGGGCACGCTCCTCTCCGCGTACCGGCTGGGGCTGTTCCCCATGCCGCTCGACGACCGGGTCGGCTGGTTCTCGCCGGCTGAACGCGCCGTCGTCCCGCTCGAGCCGTTCGTGCCGTCGCGGTCGCTCCGCCGGGCGCGGCGGCGCTACGAGATCCGCGTCGACACCGCGTTCGCCTTCGTCGTCGCTGCGTGCGCCCGCCCCGGCGACCCCACGAGCTGGATCGACTCCGACATGGTCGCCGCGTACACGCGGCTGCATGCGCTCGGTTGGGCCCACTCGGTGGAGGCGTGGGACGAGGATGGCCTGGCGGGTGGGCTGTACGGCGTCGGGATCGGCGGGCTCTTTGCCGCGGAGTCCATGTTCCACGTGCGCACCGACGCCTCGAAGGCCGCGTTCCTCGGTCTCGTCGAGCTCCTCCGCGCGGCCGGACATCCCGAGCGGCGCGTGCTCGACGTGCAGTGGCTCACGCAGCACCTCACAACTCTCGGCGCCGTCCGGGTCTCGCGTACCGAGTACCGTCGCCGGCTCGAGGACGCGCTTCGCGTCGACGCCGCGTTCGGCTAGGAAAGGCGTCCGATGTCGTTCGAGAGGCCGATCACGAACAGCAGCAGAACGAGGCCGATGCCGACCACCGAGACCCGTTCGTAGACCTCGCGGCGCACCGCACGGCCGCGGATTCCCTCCGCAACGGCGAAGACGATGTGGCCTCCGTCCAGCGGGAGGAGCGGCAGGAGGTTCAGAAGGGCGATCGAGAGCGAGATGAGCCCGAGGACGAACAGGAAGCTCTCGGTGCCCTGCTTGGCTGCTTCCGAGGATCCCTGGACGATGCCGACGGGGCTCGAGATCTGGTCGCGACCAGAGCCCGTCACGAGCCGGCCGAGGGAGGCGCCGATGTCGCGCGTCACCTGTCCCGTGAGGCTGAACGCCTCGCCGACGGCCTTGTGCGGCGGCAAGGGCTTGCCCGAGAGCATGAACCCGAGCCGATAGGCGCCGTCGGTTTGCCTGGCCGAGGTCGGGGGCAGCGCCACACGCTCCCCGTCGCGCACGACGACGACCGTGAGCTTCTTACCGTCCGAGCCCGAGATGAGGTGCGAGATGTCCTCGGGCGCGACCACGACGCCGTCGATCGAGACGATCCGGTCCCCCGCCCGGAGGCCGGCGGAGGCTGCGGGCGTGCCGGACGAGACCGCCTGGACGGTGGTCGTCGTCTTTCCGGCCGAGGTCATGAACAGCCCCGTGAAGAGAAGCAGGGCGAGGACGATGTTCGCCGCAGGGCCGGCGGCGATCGCGGCGACCCGCTTCCACGTCGGAGCCCGCCAGTAGGCGTCCACTCCGAGTGCGTCATCGAGGTCGTCCAGCGCCCTCTGTACCGAGGCGTCGACGTTCGGCGTCATGGTGTGCTCCGCGGCGAGCTCGCGCATGACGCGGATCGAATCGCGGGCGGCGTCGTGATCGCCCTCGGCGAGAGCGCCGCGCAGGCGCGCCGCCGGCCCCTCGAGCCACGGCGCCTCCGAGAGAATGCGCCCAAGCCCCATGTCGACGTCCCCGGGCGAGGGACGGTGCATCCCGGGGATCTTGACGAAGCCGCCGAGCGGGATCGCGCCGATGCCGTACTCGATCCCGTTGTGTGTGCGCTTCACGATTGCGGGCGGGAACCCGATGTAGAACCGTCGCGGCCGCATTCCGAGGACGAGCGAGACGACGAAGTGACCGAGCTCGTGGATCAGGATCAGCAGGCCGAGGCCGACGATCGCGACGAAGATGGTCATGCGGGCTGCAGCTCCCGCGTGGCCAGCCGGCGTGCCTCGGCGTCGGCGGCGACGAGGTCGTCGAGGTCGCGCGCGGCGGCACCGTCGACGCGGGACAGCGTCTCCTCGACCACCGCGCCGATGTCGAGGAAGGCGATCCGGCCCTCGAGGAAGGCGGCGACGGCCACCTCGTTCGCCGCGTTGTAGGCGCACGGCGCCGTGCCGCCTCGCTCGCCCGCTGCGCGTGCCAGACCGAGCAGCGGGAAGGCGTGGTCGTCGACCGCCTCGAACTCGAGCGCGAGGCCCTCGAGCGGTAGCGGCGGCACCGGTGTCGACGCGCGCGTGGGGTACGTCAGCGCGTACGAGATCGGAACGCGCATGTCGGGAAGCCCGAGGTGCGCGAGGAGCGCGCCGTCGCGAAGCCGGACGAGCGCGTGCACGACCGAGGTCGGATGCACCACGACCTCGATGGCGTCGTACGGAATCCCGAAGAGCCAGTGAGCCTCGATCAGCTCCAGGCCCTTGTTGGCGAGGGTCGCGGAGTCGATGGTGATCTTCGGCCCCATCCTCCATGTCGGGTGTGCGAGAGCCTGCTCGGCGGTCACGTCGGCGAGTTCCTCGCGGGCACGACCTCGAAACGGCCCCCCGGACGCCGTCAGGACGACTCCGGCGACGGTCGCGCGGTCACGTCCCTCGAGGCACTGATGGACGGCCGAGTGCTCGCTGTCGACCGGCAGGAGCAGGCCCCCACCCCGCTCGTGCGCGGCGAGTGCGAGCCTGCCCGCGGCAACGAGGCTCTCCTTGTTCGCGAGCGCGAGCGTGACGCCGTGCTCCAGGGCCCAGAGCGTCGCGCGGACGCCGGCGAACCCGACGATCGCGTTCAAGACGACATCCGGCTCGCACCGCTCGAGGAGGGCCACCGGGTCGCCGCCGACCTGGACGTGGTCGACCTCGTGCTCGGCCGCGAGCTTCTCGAGCGAAGCCGACCCCGACATGAGCGCGCAGACCTCGAGGTCGGGATGTGTGCCGACGACGTCGAGGGCCTGACGGCCGATCGACCCGGTCGCGCCGAGGATCGCGACGCGTTTCACGCCGCAAGGATGCCTGACGGCCCGTGAAGGTCCGGTTCAGCCGCTCAGGTGAGCGCCAGGAGCGCGACGTATGCCGCGGGGCCCGCCCAGAGGAGCGAGTCGACGCGATCGAGCACACCGCCGTGACCTGCGAGCAGCCGTCCCGAGTCCTTGACGCCGAGATCCCGCTTGACCGCGGACTCGAACAGGTCGCCGAGCGTCGCGGCGAGGCCCACGACGAGGCCCAGCAGCAGCGACTCGCCGTTCGTCACGACGTCCTGGTCGTAGAGCGCGAAGAACGAGACCGCAACTGCGGCGACGGTACCGCCGACGAACCCCTCCCACGACTTGCCGGGCGAGATCACGGGGGCCATCCGGTGACGACCGATCGCGCGTCCGACGAAGTACGCAGCCGTGTCGTCGGCGAAGACCGTCAACAGCGCGACGAAGATCAGCAACCGGCCGTTCTCCGGGATGTCGCGCAGCAGCATCAGGTAGGCGAGCCCGCCGCCGACCCAGACGACGCCCATGATCGTCACCGCGAATCCCGCGACGGCGTGCTGGCGGCCGCTCGAGACGAAGAAGACGAGCAGTGCCGCGGGGACGGTCGCGAGCATCCCCGGGAGCACCCACGTCTGCCCGCCGAGCTGCGCGCCGAGCAGCGTCAGCGCCACGCCGACATACCCCCCGAGCACGATTGGACGGAGCCCACGCGACATCGCGAACAGCTCGTGGAGCGCCAGGAGCCCTCCGACGATTGCGAGACCGAAGAGCCACCAGCCGCCGAGCCACACGATGCCGAGGACGAGCGGGAGCAGTACCGCCGCGACGACGAGCCGCGAGAGAAACGGGCTCACGAGGCCGTTCGCGCCCCGAAGCGCCGCTGCCGCGCCGCGTAGGCCTCGACGGCGGCGCGCAGGTCGTCCACGTCGAAGTCCGGCCAGAGCGTCTCCGTGAACACGAGCTCGGCGTAGGCGGTCTCCCAGAGGAGGAAATTCGAGATTCGCAGCTCGCCGGAGGCACGGATCAGAAGGTCGATCTTGGCAAGCTCGGGGGCGTAGAGGCGATCGGTGAGAGCGGCCTCGTCGACGTCGTCGGCGGCGACGCCGTCCTCGACCAGCCGCCGCGCCGCCTCGACGATCTCCGCGCGCCCGCCGTAGTCGAACGCGATCCAGAGGGCCAGGGTGTCGAGGTGCGCCGTCTCCGCTTCGAGCGCCGTCATCTTGCCTTCCAGCCACGGCTCGATCCGGTCGCGCCGGCCGAGGAAGCGGGTGCGGACGCCCTGCTTCGCGAGGTCGGGGAGCTCCTCGTCGATCGTCTCCGAGAGCAGCACCATCAGGTCGGCGACCTCGTCGGTCGGCCGCGACCAGTTCTCCGTCGAGAACGCGTAGACGACGAGCGTCTCGATCCCCAGGTCGATCGACGCCTCGACCACCCGGCGCAGCGCCCGCGCACCGGCTCGGTGACCCTCGGCGACGGACAGCCCGTGGGACTCGGCCCAGCGGCCGTTGCCGTCCATGATGATGGCGACGACGCGCGCCTCGCGCGCAGCGCGTGGGGAACCGCCGTCGAGGTCGGTGGGCACGGTCGTCAGGGGGTCCGATCGCGGCGCGATCAGACCTCCATTATCTCGGCTTCCTTGTGCTTCAGGAGCTCATCGATCTGCTTCACGTGGTCGTCGGTGAGCTTCTGCACCTGCGTCTCGGCGCGGCGCTCCTCGTCGTCGCCCACGTCGCCGTTCCGGACGAGCTCCTCCAGATGGCGCATCACGTCGCGCCGGACGTTCCGGATCGCCACCTTGCCGTCCTCCGCGTACCGGCGCACGAGCTTGACGAGCTCCTTGCGCCGCTCCTCCGTGAGCGCGGGGATCGGGAGCCGGATGAGCTTGCCGTCGTTCGACGGCGTCAGCCCCAGGTCTGACTCCATGATCGCCTTCTCGATCGCCTTGATCTGCGTCGCGTCGTAGGGCTGCACCGACAGCAGGCGCGCCTCGGGCGCGCTGATCGTCGCCATGTTCGAGAGCGGCGTCGGCGCACCGTAGTAGTCGATCGAGATGCGGTCGAGCAGCGCGGTCGAGGCACGACCGGTGCGGACGGAGTTGAACTCCGTGCGCGTGTGCTCGATCGAGACGTCCATCCGCCGTACGCAGTCCGCCAGGAACTCCTCGATCGCTGCCACTAGGCCTCCCTCTCCCGTGCCGTCATCCCGCGTCGTCCACCGGTGTCGCGACGATCGTGCCGATCCGCTCGCCGGACGCCACCCGGACGATATTCCCCTCGGCGAGCTCGAACACGTAGATCGGCACGTGGTTGTCCATGCACAGCGAGAGCGCCGTCGTGTCCATCACCTTGAGGCCGCGCTCGATCGCCTCGAGGTGGGTCAGCCTCGGGATGAGCCGCGCCTCCGGATCGAGCCGCGGATCTCCGTCGAAAACGCCTGCGACGCCGTTCTTGCCCATGAGGATCGCCTCGGCGCCGATCTCGAGCGCGCGGAGGGCCGCTGCGGTGTCGGTCGTGAAGAACGGGTTCCCGGTGCCTGCGGCGAAGATCACGACCCGCCCCTTCTCGAGGTGACGGATCGCGCGCCGGCGGATGTACGGCTCGGCCACCTCCGACACGGTGACCGCCGACTGGACCCGCGTCTGCGCGCCCAGGCGCTCGAGCGCGTCCTGGAGGGCCAGTGCGTTCAGCACCGTCGCGAGCATGCCGGCGTAGTCCGCGGTCGCGCGGTCCATGCCCTCCGCCGCGGCGCTCATGCCGCGATAGAAGTTCCCGCCGCCCACGACGACCGCGATCTCCGTGCCACCGGCCTGCACGGCGAGCACTTCGCGTGCGACGGACGCGACCGTCCGCGGATCCACGCCGTACTCGCGGGCGCCCATGAGGCTCTCGCCCGAGAGCTTGAGCAGGGCCCGGCTGAACGCAGGATTGACCTCGGCGGGCGACTCCGCGAGCTCCTCGGGCGTCGTGCTCACGAGCCCGCGACCGAGACGCGGACGAAAGCGGAGACGCTCGCTCCCGCGTCCTCGAGCGCGGCTCCGACGGTCTTGGCCGCATCGTGGATCCAGGCCTGCTCCAGCAGGACACCACCCGGCGCGGCCGCGAAGAAGCGCTTGGCGAGCATGCCGTCCACGATCTTCTCACGCGCCTGCTCCGGCTTCGAGGCGACCTCGTCGGAGTTGAGATAGATCTGGCGCTCGGCCGCGACGACGTCGGCGGGGACGTCACCCCGGCTCGTGTATGTCGGCGCGGCGAACGAGACGTGCATTGCGACCTGGCGGGCGAGCTCCTCGGTGCCACCCTCGAGCTGGACGAGGACCCCGATCTTGTTCGCCGGAGGGTGCACGTACGCGGCGAGGGTCCCGCCCTCGAGCCGCTCCGCACCGACGATCACGATGTTCTCGCGGAGCTGGGCGATCAAGTCCGCCCGCTCCCCCTCGAAGCCGTCGACGACCGACGGGCCGTCCGCGTGCACGGCGCGAAGGATCCTCTCGCCGAATGCCTGGAACGCGTCGTTCCTCGAGACGGGCTCCGTCTCACAGCCGAGGCCGACGATCGACGCCGTCGCCGGCCCGACGATCACGCCGACGAGGCCCTCGGTGGTGGCGCGGTCGGCGCGCTTGCCGGCCGCTGCCATCCCCTTCTCCCGCAGGAGCGTCCGCGCCGCCTCGAGGTCACCGCCCGTCTCGACGAGCGCGCGCTTGCAGTCCATCATCCCGGCGCCCGTCTGCTCGCGGAGCTCCTTGACGAGCGCCGCGCCGACCTCCGTCACGCCGCTCACGCCTGCGCCCCGTTCTCCACCGCGACCGGCTCCTCCGGCGCCGCGGCGACATCCGACTCCTCCGCCTCGGCGGCGACGTCCGCGGCCGCGGCGACCTCGGGCTCCGCCGTCACGGCGGTGTCCCCTGGCTCGGCATCCGCCGACTCCTCCGGCTGGGCCGCGGGTACCGCGACCGGCGCCGCTGTCAGCTCGGCCTCGGTGACCTTTGTCTTGCCGGCCTCGATCCCGTCCGCGATCGCGCGCGTCACGAGCGAGCACGAGCGGATCGCGTCGTCGTTCCCCGGCACGACGTACGTCACGTCGTCCGGGTCGCAGTTCGTGTCGACGAGCGCGATCACCGGCAGGCCGAGGCGCGACGCCTCCCGAAGGGCGAGCTGCTCCTTGCGGAGGTCGACGATGAACACGGCGTCCGGCTGGCGCTTCATCGTCGAGACGCCGCCGAGGTTCGCCTCGAGCTTCTCGAGCTCGGCGCCCATCGCGATCCGCTCCTTCGCGGGGAGCAGGTCGAGCTGACCCTCCTCCTTCAGGCGCCGGAGCTCCTGCAGGTAGGCGATCCGGTCGGCGATCGTCCGCCAGTTCGTCAGCAGGCCGCCGAGCCAACGGTGCGCGACGTAGGGCTGGCCGACGCGAGTCGCCTCGCGCACGATCGCCTCCTGCGACTGCTTCTTCGTCCCGACGAACAGGATCGAGCCGCCGCGCTCGGAGACGTTCCGGGCGAAGTCGTGGGCCTCCTGGAGCAGCGCCTGCGTCTGCTGGAGGTCGATGATGTAGATGCCGCCGCGCTCGTCGAAGATGAATCGCTTCATCTTCGGGTTCCAGCGGCGCGTCTGGTGGCCGAAGTGCACACCGGCCTCCAGCAGCTCCTTCATGGAGACGACTGCCATGTCTGTCCTCTCGGTTGAGTATCGGTGCGCCGGCGAGCGCGGACGGAACCGGGCGGCAAGGCGCCGGCACCCCCGTCCGGAGGCACGCCGGGTCGGCAGGTCTGAACCGGGGAATCGTAGCGACTACGCGGTGCGGGCCTGCTCGAGCGCCCCGGCAAGGTCGGCGGGGAGCGGCGAGGAGAGGTCGACGTCCGCACCGGTGAACGGGTGCTCGAAGCGGAGACGATGCGCGTGGAGGAACTGCCGATCGAGCCCGAGGTCGCCGGCGACGCCGTATGTCGAGTCACCGCTGACCGGCAGCTCGACCGCCTGGAGGTGAACGCGGATCTGGTGTGTCCGCCCGGTCTCCAGCCGCGCCTCGAGCAGTGCCCGCCGTCCGATCCGCTCGAGGACCTCGAACCAGGTGACCGCATCGCGCGGCGTCGCGGTGTCGAGGGAGTGGCGCGTCCGGTCGCGGCGGTCACGGCCGATCGGCGCCTCGATCCGGCCGGTACGCGACCGGGGCTCTCCGAGGACGAGCGCCAGGTACCGCCGCTCGACGCGCCGCTCGCGGATCGCGTCCGTCAACCGCGCGTGCGCCTTGTCCGAGCGCGCGACGACGAGGAGGCCCGATGTGTCGCGGTCGAGTCGGTGGACGATCCCCGGTCGCTCGGGGTCGCCGCCGCCCGCACCGAGCGCGAGAAGCCCGTGCGCGAGAGTCGCCCGATCGTCCTGGCCCGATGGATGCACGACGAGCCCGGCCGGCTTGTCGACGACGAGAAGGTGCTCGTCGTCGTACACCACGGCGAGACCGAGCTCGATCGGCCGGAGCTCCTGCGCCGCGGGCAGCTCGATGCAGACATCCTCGCCACCGGTCAGTCGATGGCTCTTGAGCTCGGAGCGCCCGTCCACGAGAACCGCCCCGGAGGCAACCAGGCGCTCCGCGAGGACCCGCGTGCCGATCTCCGGCCGGTCGGCGAGGACGGCATCGAGCCGCCGACCCGCGTCCGCGTCAGGAACGCGAAAGCGGTGAGGTGCCAACGGCGGCGCTCGTGCGGTCGGCCGCCACGAACGAGAGGAACAGAAGGCCCACGCCGACCACGATGAACGTGTCCGCGAGGTTGAAGGCGGGCCAGTAGTCGAGGTCGAGGAAGTCCGTCACGTACCCGAGCCGCAGGCGGTCGACGAGGTTCGAGAGGCTTCCACCGAGCACGAGCCCCACGGCGACCGGCAGCAGCGGGTGACGGCGTCCCGAGCGGGCGAAGAACACGACGAGGGCGCCGATGGCGACCCCGGTGAGGCCGATCACGACCGACGTCGAGTCCGCGAACAGCCCGAACGCGATGCCCGTGTTGCGGACGTGGTGGATCGTGAACGGCCCGGCGACGTCGACGGCCCCGCCGAGCCCGAGCCTCGTAGAGACGATGGCCTTCGTGAGCTGGTCGGCGCAGACCGCGGCGACGGCGACGATCGCGAGACCGAGCCACTGGGTCGGACCCGCCGCGAGCGACCGCGCAGCGCCCGGGACGGGCTGCAACGCGTTCGTCGCGGAGCCGACGCGAACCTCGAGCTGCGCCCGGGGCGCGTCGGCGCGCGCGGGCTCGCTCACCCGCGCTCCTCGTCGCGCTTGCACGTGACGCAAAGGACGGCGTAGGGAACCGCCGCGAGGCGCTCTTCGGGAATTGGCTTCCCGCAGCGGGTGCACGTGCCGTACGTTCCGGCGTCGATCCGCTCGAGCGCGGCGTCGATCTCGTGGACGATCACCTCGGCGTTCTCGTCCAATGACTCGTCCACCTCGCGGTCGAGCATGTCGCTGGCGTGGTCGGCGAGGTGCTGGTCGCCGGCGGCGTTCGACAGCTCCCCCTCGTCCGTGTCGTCCTCGACGATGTCGTGCGCCGCCCGAAGGATGCGCTCGCGCAGCTCGAGCAGCTCGGCGCGGCGTGCGTCGAGGCTCGTGGTCATGTCCGGCCTCCTGACGCAAGCCTGCGCTCCGCCTCGTCGAGCGAGACGCCGTCGACGGCGACGACCTTGTCGCGCGAGGCCTGACCGGCCACGATCCGAAGGGCGCGCGCGTCCACGTCGAGCACCTCGGCGAGGAGCGCCACGACGTCGCTGTTCGCCGCGCCGCGCTCCGGGGCGGAGCAGACCCGCAGCTTCCAGACGTCGCCGAGACGCCCGACGACCTCGTTGCGACGCGCGCCGGGCGCCACCCGGAGGCGGAGCCGCGCGTTCGTGGTCACGGCCCGGACGGCTGTGAGGTCGATCGAGGTCACGCGACAAGGATAGTGGTGTGCGCCGCGGTCGCCCGCGCGTGCGTCTGGGAGGGTCTGGCGAAACAGTCGCCATGTTCCCGCGGAGCCCGGCACCGTGTGAACGGGGCCGTCTCGCCAAAACCCTCCTATCCCGCCAGCTGGATCCCGGTCGGAGCGGAGCCAGGGTCCTCTTTCGGCGCCGGCGCGGCGTCGTCCGACGCGTCCTCCGACACGAGCCCGAGAGCCGCGCCGAGCATCGCGCGGATGCGGTGCACCTCGGCGAGCAGCTGCTCCTTTGCGGCGATCGCATCGCGGACGATCCGGCGTGCCTCGGCGTTCGCCTCCTGGACGATGACGTCGGCCTCGCGCTGCGCCCGCTGCTTCGTGTCCTGCGCCGCGCGCTCCGCCGAGACGAGGGTCGAGCGCAGCAGCGTCTCGAGCTCCACGTGGCGGGCAACCTCGGTCTCGAGCGTGTGGACGCGCTCGCCGAGCTCCGCCCGCTCGCGCCAGACGGCCTCGAAACTGTCGGCGACCTCGTCGACCGCCTTCTCGACACTCGAACGCCGGTACCCGAAAAGGCCGCGGCGCAGCTCGAGGTGTCGGACTTCCACTGGTGTCAGGGACATCACTCCTCCTTGCTCACAGAATTCTGCCGATCAGAATGTTCACGACGCGCCCCAGCAACAGCAGCGCGACCACGGCGACGATCGGTGACACGTCGAGCGGGCCGAGCGGTGGGATGAACCGGCGGAAGATCCGCAGATACGGCTCGCACACGTCGTACAGGAACTGCCGCAGGCGCTCGAGCGTCGGCGATCCGCCCGCGGGCACCCACGAGGCGATGATGTACGCGAAGATCAGCAGGACGTAGACGTCGACGAAGACGGACACGAAATGCTGCACGGACGTTGCCGTGTCGGCCAGCAGCATCGAGCCGGCGCCCGCATCGCCCATGGTCCCGGGATTCTGGCTGGTGCCGGAGGTTCCTCCGGCGCGATGCCGCGGGAATCAGGCCTGGTTGAAGAAGCCGCCTGCGGGATCCAGGGCGCGAGCCCGCTCCTCGGCGGAGACCTCGACGTTGCGCGGTGTGAGGAGGAACACCTTGTCGGCGACGCGCTGCATGCTGCCGTCGAGCGCGTACGTGAGCCCGCTCGCGAAGTCGATCAGCCGCTTCGACAGCTCGGTGTCCGCAGACTGGAGGTTCAGGATCACAGGCACCGAGTCCTTGAAGCGGTCGGCGATCTGCTGCGCGTCGTTGAAGCTCCGCGGTAGGACGAGGTGGACCCGGACCTGCGACGAGGCCGTGTCGACCCCGCGGAGCCGCGTGCGGCGGGACGAGGTCCTCGGCGGCGCGGCGGCCGACTCCGGCTCGGACACGCTGTCGCCCTCCGACCAGGCATCTGTTTCAGGGCGCGGGAGGCGGCGGACGTTGGCGCGCTCCCGCCGGCGGTAGGTGCGCTCGAGCTCCTCGCCCGTCGTCGTCAGCTCCTCGTCGTCCCACTCCTCGTCCTCGGCGATGCCGAAGTAGACGAGCGTGCGGTTCCAGACGTCGCCGAGGCCCATGCAGGCGGGATCGTAGCCCCTCGTGACGACGAACACGCCCGGTCGGCGCGGCTAGCGGAAGAGCGTCGAGCCCACCCGGATCAGCGTCGCTCCCTCCTCGACGGCGACCCGCCAGTCCTGCGATGTCCCCATCGAGAGCTCGCCGAGGCCGTGCGCGGTCGCGAGCGCCGCAAGCCGACGGAACCAGGGCCGCGAGGCCTCCGGGTCGTCGGCCAGCGGCGGCATCGTCATGAGGCCGCGAATCCCGGGAAAGCGTTCCAGCCATCCGCCGATCGCGTCGGGCGCCACGCCCGCCTTCGTGGCCTCGCCGGAGAGGTTGACCTCCAGGAGCGCCGGGACCGTGAGCCTCCGGGCGGTCGACTCCGTGTCGACCGAGTGGACCAGCTCGCAGATCGAGTCGACTGCACGCGCCTTGTTCGACTGGAGGTGCCCGATGAAGTGCCAGCGGAAGGCGTCGCCGTAGACGGCGTGCTTCGCGACGAGATCCTGTGCGCGGTTTTCGCCGACCACCTCCACCCCGGCCTCGACGAGCGTCCCGAGCTCGGGGAGCGGAACGTACTTCGTCGCGGCCACGACGGTCACGTCCGGGCCGGCCTGCTCGCGCACGCGGAGGTAGCGCTCGCGGACGGCCGCGGCGCTCAGCGACGCCATTCGCCCGCCTCGGCGAGTAGGTGCCCGCGCTCGTTCGCCGCCGGATCGTCGATCACCTCGTCGAGCAGGCGCGCGAGCGCGGCGCCGATCGCCGGTCCCTCGCGGTAGCCGAGCTCGATGAGGTCTCGCCCGTCGACCGCAAGGTCGGCGAGTCGGTACGGGCTGTCCCGCTCCGCCTCGAGCAGCCGCTCCAGCTCGGCGAGGTGGTCGAGCTCCCACGCCTCGACGCGCTTCACGTTCAGGTCGGCGCGCTTGTGGAGCAGAAGGCGGCGCGCGCGATCGAGCCCGTGCGACGCGAGGAACCTGCGCGCGAAGACCCCGTCGATCGGCCCGTCGAGGTCGAAGGCATGCCCGACGACGAGGCGGCGCACCTCGTCGCGGAGGACGTTCGGGTAGCGGAGGCGCCGGAGCACGCGTCCGGCGATCCGGGCCCCGATCCGCTCGTGGCCGGTGCCGCCGGGCCCGACGAGCCCCGGCTTGCCGAGATCGTGGAGGAGCGCGCAGAGGCGAACGCTGAGCTCGGCGCCGAGCTCGGCGGTCTGCTGGACCACCTCGAACAGATGCGCGTCGAGCGTTCCAGGCTGTCGCGACGACCCGAGGTCGTAGCCGATCACCGGGCCGTACTCCGGGATCACCTCGACGAGGACACCTGTGTCCCGCGCGAGGCCGAGCGCCTCTCCGGGCCGGGCTCCGAGGAGGAGCTTCGACAGCTCCCCCATCCCGTCCGACTCGAGGCCGCCGCCGATGCGCTCCGCCGACACGTGCCGAAGCCCGCCCGCCTCCGCGCGCATCTGCGCGAGCGTGTCGGGCGTGACCGTGAAGGAGAGCTGCGAGAGAAGGCGCAGCCCGCGGAGGATGCGCAGCGGGTCCTCCCGAAAGCTGTCAGGTCCGACGGTGTGCAGCTCGCGCCGCTCGAGGTGCGCCAGACCGCCGAACGGGTCGACGAGCTCGCCCGTCTCGAGTCGGCGGGCCATGGCGTTCACGGTGAAGTCGCGCCGCCCCATGTCGTCCGCGATCGACACCGACGCGTCGGCGACGATCTCGAAGTCACGGTGACCCGGCCCGACGCTTCGCTCCCGGCGCGGCGGCGTCAGCTCGATGCCCGACGGGGCGAGCGCCCGGATCGCGCGGTCGCGGGGGTAGAAGCGAACGCCGACGAGCTGGCCGTGGACCTCCATGTCCTCGACGCGGCCGTGCGGCTCGAGCGCCGCCCGGAGACCCGTCTGGTCGACGCCCGGCACGAGGAAGTCCTCGTCCGAGTGCGGGATCCCGAGGAGCTCGTCGCGCACCGCCCCGCCGACGACGTAGGCGTCGATCCCGAGCGAGCGGACGTAGCGGCGGATCTCGGTGGGCACGGCGCGGTGAGGCTCGAAGGGCGCGGCGCTACAGGTGCGCGACGGCCTCGATCTCCACGCGCGCGCCGGAGGGAAGCGCAGCGACCTCGAACGTCGAGCGCGCCGGAGGGCGGTCGCCGACACGGGAGGCGTAGACCTCGTTCATCGCCTGGAAGTCCGCGAGGTCGACGAGGAAGACGCTCGTCTTCACGAGGTTCTCCATCGAGCTCCCGGCCGCCTGGAGGATCGCCGCGAGGTTCGACAACGCCTGCCCGGTCTGCGTCGCGACGTCCCCTTCGATCCCCGTGTCGCCGGGTCGGAGGCCGAGCTGCCCGGCGACGAACACGAGGTCACCCGCGACGATCGCCTGGTTGTACGGGGCGCCCTGGAACGGGGCGGGCGCGTTCTCCGTGCGAATGACGTGCTTCTCCACGGTCTCTCCCTTCGTCAGGTGCGTCCGCGACCCGCCCGCGCGAGGGCGACGCCGAGCGCCTTGAAGATCGCAGCCAGCGCGTGGCCCGTGTCCTCGCCTTCGATCAGCCGGACGTGGATCGTCAGCCCCGCTTCGTCGGCGAGCCGCCCGAGAAACCGGGCGGCGAGGTCGGTGCCGAGCCCCCCGGCTCCCTTCAGCTCGGCGTTCGAGGCGACGAGCGGGCGGTCGGAGCGTTCGACCACCACCGTCGCGAGCGCCTCGTCGGCGGGCATCGTCGCCTCGCCGTGTGCACCGGGCTCGAGGCGCGGCGCGACGGCGCGCCCGAGGGCCGTCCCGGCGGCATCGACCTCGGCCTCGGGGTCGTCCGGGTCGATCTCGAGGGCGAGGTCGAAGCCGGCCGCACGCGCAAGCTCGGCGAGCAGATGGTCGAGCACGGGCACGCCGGTGGCGACGTTCGCGGCGCCCGTGCCGTCGCTGATGCGGGCGCCGCTCACAGGTCCCGGCGCTCGATCGACGCGCCCAACGCGCGGAGGCGCTCGTCGATTCGCTCGTAGCCGCGGTCGATCTGGCCGATGTTGCCGATGCTCGACTCGCCCTCGGCGCAGAGCGCCGCGATGACCATGGCCATCCCCGCGCGGATGTCCGGGCTCTCGAGACGCTGGCCGTAGAGCCTGGCCGGGCCGGTGACGACGACGCGGTGCGGGTCGCAGAGGATGATCCGAGCACCCATCGAGACGAGCTTGTCGACGAAGAACAGGCGGCTCTCGAACATCTTCTCGAAGACGAGCACCGTTCCGCGCGCCTGCGTAGCGGCGACGACGGCGATCGACGTGAGGTCTGCCGGAAAGGCGGGCCAGATCCCGCTCTCGATCTTCGGTATCTGGTCGCCGAGGTCGTCGACGACGTGGAGCTCCTGGCCCGGCGGGACGCGCACCGATGACTCCCCCACCTCGAGAGCGATCCCCAGCTTGCGGAAGGCGGGGACGATCGAGATGAGGTCGTCGGGCTCGACGTCCTCGATTGTCACGTCGCCGCCTGTCGCCGCGGCGAGCGCCGCGAAGCTCGCGACCTCCACGTGCTCGGGGCGGATGCGGTGCGCGCCGCCACGCAGCTCGTCGACGCCGGTGATCCGGAGCATGTTCGAGCCGATCCCGTCGATCTGCGCACCGAGGGCGACGAGGAAGTGGCAGAGGTCCTGGATGTGCGGCTCGCAGGCCGCATGACCGACGATCGTCTCCCCCTCGGCCATGACGGCGGCCATGACGGCGTTCTCGGTGGCCATCACGGACGCCTCGTCGAGGAACATCCGCTTGCCTCGGAGCCGGTCGGCCCGCAGGTCGTACGCGCCGTTCAGCTCGACCTCGACGCCGAGCTCCATGAACGCATGGATGTGGGTGTCGAGCCGGCGGCGGCCGATGACGTCGCCACCGGGCGGCGGCACCGTCGCACGGCCGAACCGCGCGAGGAGCGGACCGGCGAGGAGGAAGGACGCGCGGATCTCGCGGCCCAGATCGGGGTCGAGCTCCGTCTTCGCCACGTGGGTCGCGTCGACAGTGACCTCGTTCGGCCCGGTCCACTCGGCCTCGGCACCGAGGTCGGCGAGGATCCTGACCATCGTCTCGACGTCGCGGATCCGCGGGACGTTCTCGAGCAAGACGGGTCCCGACGCAAGCACCGTCGCCGCGAGGATCGGGAGAGCCCCGTTCTTGTTGCCTGCTGCGCGAACGGTCCCCGACAGCGGACGTCCGCCCTCGATCACGAACGACTGCATAGCGGGGCGGTATCGTACCCGGCTCCGTGGAGGTCACCCGCGAGAGAGCCTGGACGACGCTGACGCGCTACACGCAGAGCGAGTCGCTGCTGCGGCACGCTCTCGCGGTCGAGGCGTCGGTCCGCGGCTACGCACGCCGTTTTGGAGAGGACGAGGAGCTCTGGAGCTGCGTCGCCCTCCTGCACGACTTCGACTACGAGATCCACCCCACGCTCGACCGGCATCCCCAGGATGGCGCGCCGATTCTCCGCGAGGAGGGCTACCCGGAGGTCGTCATCCGCGCCGTGCTCTCGCACGCGGAGCACCTCGAGCTCCCGCGCGAGACGCTGCTCGAGCGGACGCTCTTCGCGTGCGACGAGCTGTCGGGCTTCGTCCACGCGTGCGGTCTCGTTCGACCGACGGGCCTCGACGGCCTGGAGCCCAAGTCGGTGCGGAAGAAGCTCAAGCAGCCGTCCTTCGCGGCGGGGGTGCACCGAGACGAGGTCTACGCGGGCGCCGAGCTCCTCGGCATCGAGCTCGACGAGCACATCGCGAACGTCATCGTGGCTCTCCAGCCGATCGCCGCCGAGCTCGGGCTCCGCAGCGCCGCCGACGCCGTCGCCTGACCGCGGTCAGCCCTCGAGGCAGGAGACGAGCCGGTCGAGGTCCTCGTCGCTCGTCCACCAGCCGCACGAGATCCGCACGAGCCCCCGGCCGGGGATCTCACGGACGTGCACGCCGGCCTCGTGGGCGCGTGCGACGATCGCTGCGGGCTCCTCCTCGGGCCGGAAGCTGACGAGCGTCGAGGCGGAGGCCGGTGTGACGACCTCGACCCGCGACGCGAGGAGCTCGCGGCACCGCGCCGCTGCCGCGGTCGAGCGGTCGAACCACCAGCCTGGCCGCAGCTCGATCGCCGCGCGCATCCCACGCAGCATTCCCTGCGACCACCAGCCCGTCTCGAAGCGCCGTGCGTCCGGCTGCCGCTCGAAGACGCCGTCGGGGTCGTGACGAACCTGGCCGAAGTAGCTCGGTGAGACGACCTCCAGCAGGTCGGGCTCGCGCACGACGAGCGCCCCCGTCGCGTCCGGTCCGCAGAGCCACTTCTGACCGGAGATGGTGAGGAAGTCGACACCCTCCATGGTGGTCGGCACTGCCCCGACGGACTGGGCCCCGTCGGCGAGGACAGGCACGCCGCTCCGTTCCCTGATGTCGGCCAGCGGGAGCACGGCGCCGGTCGTCCAGAGCACGGACGAGGTCGCGATCAACCGCGTCCGCGGCGTGACCGCCGCGAGAATCGCGTCCGGCTCCGGTGGGACGACGACGGCGAGGGCCGGCGACGCCGCGATCGGGCCGAGGAGCCCGAAGTGCTCGTCGGTCGTCGTCACCACCTCGTCCGCGGGCGCGAGGCCGAGCCCGCGGAGCACGATCGCGCAGCCCTCGGTCGTCGAGCTCGTGAGCGCAACCTGCTCGGGCCCGGCCGCGACGAGCTCCGCGAAGGCCTGCCGCATCTCGGCGCGGAGCGCAAGCGTCTCCTCGAAGTACGCGTGGCCGCTCCGGCCGACGCGGGCGTCGCTCTCGACGGCGCCGACGAGCGCATCCACGACAGGTCGGGCGAGCGGGCCGAACGTCCCGGCGTTCAGGTACGCCACCGTCTCGAGGACCGGGAAGAGCCCGCGCGCCTCCTCGAACGTCACGCCTGCACCGTCTCGACGGACACTTCGACGATGGGGTGGTCGGAGAGCACGACGCCATTGTGCAGCCGCCGGTCCTCCGCCCACGCGGCAACCGAGCCGACGCGCGCGCCGCGCACGAGGACGTGGTCGATCCCGTCGGTGGGAGACGAGTAGCCGCGCAGCTCCGGGTCGCCGATGTTGAAGTCCCCTGCGAGCACGACCACGTCGCCCCAGGCTGCGGCCCGCTCCGCGAACGTCGCCGCCCGGGCCACCTCGCCGCGGGGCACCTCCGGGTGCGAGTGGTCGTTCGACGCGTGCAGGTTGGCGACCGTGATCCCGGTGCCTCCGGCGATCCGAACGGCGTGCACGATCCGCCGCTCCCGCCCGTGCTCCGAGATCCGCAGGTGACCGAGGTCGGTCGTCGCGTGCCGCGGCGCGACCAGGATCGCGTTCGCCTGGCCGGAGAGCCCGGAGCGGAAGAAGCCCTGGTGCGACCGCGTGACCCACTTCGACAGAGGCCCCGGCCAGAGCGGGGGCCGGGTGACGGCGTCGAAGCGGCGCATACCCGACCAGTCGTCGAGACGCGGCAGCGCCCAGACCGGAAGCTCCTGGAGGCAGACGACGTCCGGGCCGTCCGCGGTGACGAGGTCGATCATCCGCCGCAGGTACCCCGTACGCCGCGGCGGGTCGGCGTTGCCGTGGAACACGTTCCAGGTACGGACGACGAGCCTCATGGTTCCGCCCGCCGAGGCTACGGGTACCGTCGTCGCTCTGCGCCGATGCACGTCGTCCTCGCCGATCCACCCGCATTCACGCCGCCGTACGACCACGAGCTGGCCTCCGCGCTGGCGCGGGCGGGCGCGCGGGTCGAGCTCGTCACGGCGCCCTTCCGCTTCGGGGCGCGCCCGGCGGCGGACGGCTACACGCTCGCCGAGAGCTTCTACCCGCGGTCGAGCGGCATCCGGCGGGATGCCGTCCGGCGGCTGGCGCGGGTCGTAGAGCATCCCGTCGAAATGCGGCGGCTGCTCCGGCGGCCGTCCGACGTCCTCCATCTTCAGTGGCTCGCCGCGCCCGAGCTCGACGTCGCGCTCCTTCGCACCTCACGGCCCCTCGTCTTCACGGCCCACGACCTCGTCCCGCGGCGGACCGCCCGGCGGCACGGTCTCTGGCAGCGCCTCTTCGCGCGCTTCGATCGCATCGTCGTCCACTCCGCGCGAGGGCGCGAGGCACTGGAGGCGTTCGGCGTCGACGCCCGGAAGCTCCGCGTCATCCCCCACCCCGTGTTCGCGAGCGACCCGCCGCGCGCCGACGACGGCCGGACGGTCCTCGCGCCCGGCGTGATCCGGCCGTACAAGGGCGTCGAGGACGCGGTACGCGCGACGCTCGCCGTCCCCCAGGCGCGCCTTCTCGTGGCCGGCGACCCTCGCATCCCGCTCGACGATCTCCGCCGGTCGGCGGGCGACCGCGTGGACTGGCGGCTCGGCTACCTCGGCCGCGAGGAGTTGGAGCAGGCGCTGTCCGAAGCGACCGTCGCCGTGTTCCCGTACCGCGCCGAGCTCGACCAGTCGGGCGCGCTCCTGCAGGCGCTCGGCGCGGGCGTCCCCGCCGTCGTCTACGACGTGGGCGGACTCGGTGAGGTCGTCGGCCGGTTCGGCGCGGGCCGGGTTGTCCCCGCCGGCGACGTCGAGGGCCTGGCCGCGGCGCTCCGCGAGCTGCTCGACGACCCGGAGGCGCTCGGCGCCGCGCGGGACGGCGCCGGCAGCGCCCGCGAGACGCTGACCTGGGACGCGGCCGCGGAGGCGCATCTCGCGCTCTACGAGGAGCTCGTGTGAGGCTCCGGCGACGCGGCCCGCTCGACGAGGTCGTCGAGCGCCAGCTCGCGCTCTTCGCCGAGGACGACGCCGACCTCCTCCACGAGGCCGACGAGGCGGAATCGCGCTGGAACGCGGCGGGCCGCGACACGGCGGAGGAGGCATACGGCGACTACCAGCTCGTCGTCGACGCGATCGCCGACCGCCTGCTCGAGATCCGCGAGGCGTACGCCGCAACGCTCGACGAGGTGACGAGCGACGAGTACCGCCGTGCGTTCGCGGCCGGCGCAGCACACCGCTTCCGCCGCTATGCGTCGCTCGTGGCCGATCTGGAGGACTCCTAGTCGAGCTCCGACCTGCGCGCCGGTCGGAGCGATCGGGCGAGCTTCAGGTGCCTCTCCGCCTCCTGACGGCGACCCTGGTTGCGGAGGGCACGGCCGAGCGCGTAGTGCGCGTAGTCGTCGGCCGGCGAGAGGTCGAGAACCTTGCGGAACTCGGCCTCCGCCTCGGGCCAGCGCCTGATGCGGAAGTACGCGATCCCGAGCGCCTCGCGGATCGATGCCTTCTCCGGCTCGAGCCGCTTTGCCTTCTCGAGCGCGACGGTGGCCTGAGCGGGCATGCCGCTCCGAAGATGACCGAGACCCTGCTGGTAGAGGTCGTAGGCCTCGCTCATCGACCACCCTCGGCGCGAAGCGATCGCAGCGAGAGCGCAGCGCGCAGGCGCCGTCTCGGCGCTTCACGTTCGGCTGCTGCCCGGAGCATCCGCAGGAGCTCTCCACGCGCGCGCTCGGCCGCGGAGCGGGCGCGCGACGGCGGGCCGTACCGCGCCTCGGCGAGCGCCTCGGCGAGCGAGACCGCCGGGAGCCGGAGCACGCCCTCGGCCGTGCGGCCGAGCTCGGACGGCGTCGCGTCCGGTGCGACGACCGCACCGCGGTCGACCAGGGCGTCGACGAGCTCCGCGCGCACGCCTGCGGCAAGCCGGCGCGGGTCGTCCCGGCGAAGCCTGCGCGCACGCCGCGCCCGCTTCGCGCCGACGATGCCGAGCCCGATCGCGAACGGGGCCACCGCGAGCAACACCAGCCACCACGGGGCACCCGCGTCCGCAGGCGGCGGCGTCGCGGCAGGTGCCGAGGCGCCCCCCGCCGCCGTCGGCGGCTGTGCGGTGAAGTCGAGGAAGCGGCCCGTTCCGAGCGCCCGCACCGCGTCGGCGGAGTCCGACGCGAGCGTGTAGATCGCAGAGAGCGTCCCCCGGCCCGGCGTCGGGTCGAACGCGAGCCAGCCGTACCCCGCGAACCACGCCTCGACCCACGCGTGGGCCTGTTGGTCGGTGACAGTCCAGACCCCGCCCTTCCACGTGCCGGCCGTGAAGCCGACGGCCACGCGCGCCGGGATGCCGAGCGTTCGCAGCATGAGGGCCATGGCGCCGGCGTAGTGCTGGCAGTAGCCCGCACGCGTGACCTCGACGAAATCCACGAGCGGCGGGTTGCGGGTGGATGCCGGCGGATGCTCCTCGTAGCGGAAGCCGCCGCGGTCGCGAAACCAGCGCTCGAGCACGAGCGTCGCCTCGTAGGGCGAACGTGCCTGCGCCGTCAGCCTGCGGGCCTGCTCCCAGAGCGGGCGGTACGCGCGGAGCGCGAGAGACCGCTCCTCGCGGAAGATGCGGTCCACCTCCGCGACGCGTCCGTGGGCGTCGAACCACGGGAAGCGCGCGGACTCGAGCCGGACGTAGCGATCCACCGCGTCCGGGTAGCGAGGCGGCGAGGCGGCCAGGGCGCGCGGCGTCGGCCGGGGCGCGTAGCTCCACACGGTGTACTCGTCGCCGCTCCGCAGCGAGGCGTGGGCGAGCATCACACCGCCCTGCATGAACGCGACGCGCCCGACGGCCGCCCCGTCGATGCGCGCGGGCTCGGTCGCGGCGGGGATGCGAGGGTCGTCGAGCCCCACGACCGTCACCTCCTGCCGAAGCCAGCTCCCCGGGCGCGCATCGCGCTGCGGCGCGAGCGCGTCCGGTGGCAGCCGCCGGCTTGCCTGCGAGAGCGCCTCGGGGTAGAGATGCTCGATCCAGCGATCGTCGGTGAAGGTCTCGAGGGTCGACATCCGCCAGTACTCCGCTCGCGCCGGCGCCCGGATCCGGAGCATCACCGTGGGTCTGACCGGAAAGTCGATGCCCGCGTAGCTCGCGTTCCAGAGGAAGCGCACGTTCCCCGCGCCGCCGCCTGCGAACGGGTCCCACCCCCGCCAGTCGACCCGGCCTCCGCCGGGCGCGAGCCCGGCCATTGCGGCGCTTCCGGACACGACGAGGAGCACGGCGGCGAGCGTGACGCCGACGACGCCTCGCCGGGCGTCACCCGCCCCGAGGACGACCGACGCCCACAAGAGCGACGCGAGCGCGAGGAGGCCCAGCGAGAGGGCGTGTCCGTCCTCGAGGAGAACCGCGGGGAAGCCGACCCCGAGGGCCACCGCCGCTCCGACGACCCGCGGCCTGCCGGACGCCGCGCCGAGAGCGACGAGCAGTGCAAGGCAGAACGCGACGAGGACGACGAGCCCGTGAAGCGTCCCGAAGCGAACGGGATCGAACGGCGCCTGCACGGCGGGCGCGTCGCGGAGACCGTCCCACGCGTCGCGCGCTCCGCGGTGAGGCCACGTGTCGAAAGCGGCGACGACGGCGAGGACGCTGCCGACGACGCCCGCCGCGAGGCGCCACTGCGCGTCCCGCAGAACCGCCGCCAGCAGCGCCAGGAAACCTGCGACGAGAAACGCGCCCCACGCCACGGGCGCCTCGAGAAGCGACCAGGCATAGAGCACGACGGCAACCGGCGGCGCCGCCGCAAGCACGGCCCGGAAAGACACCCGCTCAGCCAACGGCCCTCACCCGAAGGCCCCCGAGCGCCTCGGCGAGCTCTGCGCCACGACGCACGACCGCAAGCCCCACTCCGGCGCCGGCGAGCCGGAGCAGGACGTGCGACGTCCTCGCCGGTGCCCGGCCGGCGTACGTCGGAGCATCGAGCGCCACGAGCGCGGTGGGCCGTCCAACGGCCGCACGGGCGACGAGCGCGTCGGCCACGACGTCCGGCCTGCTCGTCACGACGACGAGCTCGGGCACGGCCCCGACGACGCTCCCCGGCGCGACGAGCGACCGGAGCGGGGTCCGGGCTGCGGGTTCGACGGCGGCGAGCGCGTCGAGCGCGAGCTCCCAGTCGCGGCCCGGGGTCCTGATGCGGTGCACGACCGGCGTCGGCGCCCCGACGACGAGGAGCACGCGGCGCGACCGCAGCGCGTGCGCCCGGACGATGCCCGCCGCGGCGCGGACGGCGTCGTCGAGGCTCGACGCCCCGCGCGGCCCGGCGCAACCGTCGGCGTCGACGTCGAGGACGACGGCGATGCTCTCGCGGGGCGCGTCCTCGAGCTCCCGCACCATGAGATCGCCGCGCCGGGCCGAGGTCGCCCAGTGGACCGCCCGCAGCGGCTCGCCCTCCACGTACTCGCGCACGCCGTGCGGCTCGAGCCCGCTCGGACGGCGGACAAAGGCACGCCGACCGCCGTCTCCCCAGGTGCCGGTGTCGGTGAACAGCGTGGCGAGCTCCGGGACACGCGGGCGGACGCTCACGACGGACGCCCGGTCGACCGGGACGACCACGCGCTCGAGGCCGAGTGGGTCGCTCATGAGCAGGGTTCCGTCGTCGAGCACGTAGCGGCCGCGCGGCATGTCATCGACGACGACCCGGGCGCGGCCCGTCGTCCGGACGGGGGCCTCGTGGTACACGTCCCCCACGCGCTCGCGCCAGACGAGCCGTCCGGCCGGCCACCGACGGCCGTAGACCGCCGCCTCGAGGACGAGCTGCTCCCCCTCGACCGGCGCGGTGTCGACCGGGAGCCGCTCGACGGCGACCCCTCCGACCACGACCCGCCGCCAGAGATGCGCTCCGAGCGCCGCGAGCACCAGTCCGATGCCGAGCACGGCGAGCGCAGTCGAGCCGACGAGCCAGGCGCCGGCGACGACACAGGCCGCCAGCGCACCCGTGCCCTGGAGCCGGCTCATACCGGCGTCGGCGTCGCGTCGAGCGCCTCCGCGACGACCTCCTCGACCGTGACGCCCGTCGCCCGCGCCTCCGGCGCGAGGATCAGTCGATGCGCGAGCACGGGCCCGGCGAGCGAGACGACGTCCTCCGGCACGACGAAGTCGCGCCGCTCGACGAGCGCGCGCGCCTTGGCGAGGCGGAGCAGGGCGATCCCGGAGCGTGGGCTGCCTCCGAGCGCGAGCCGGTCGCTTGCCCGGGTGTGGCGCAGGAGCGCGACGACGAACCGGTTGACGGACTCCTCCACGTGCACCCGCCGCGTCGCGTCGATCGCCGCGACGAGCTCGGCATGGCCGGCGACCGGTAGGAGCTGGTCGAGGGGTGGCTCCGTGGTCTGCTCGGCGAGCATCCGCGCTTCGTCGGCTTGCGGCGGGTACCCGATCGTCATCCGCACGGCGAACCGGTCGAGCTGCGCCTCGGGAAGCGGGTACGTCCCTTCGTACTCCACGGGGTTCTGGGTCGCGACCACGAGGAACGGGCGGACGAGGAGGTGCGTCGCACCGTCGACGGTGACCTGCCCCTCCTGCATCGCCTCGAGGAGGGCGGACTGCGTCTTCGGCGACGCCCGGTTGATCTCGTCGACGAGAACGACGTTCGCGAACACCGGGCCGGGTCGGAAGCGGAAAGCGCCCGACTGACGGTCGAACACGTTGACACCGGTCACGTCCGCGGGGAGCAGGTCGGGGGTGAACTGGACGCGGTGGAACGTCAGGTCGAGCGAGCGCGCGAGTGCCTTCGCGAGCACGGTCTTGCCGACCCCGGGAACGTCCTCCACAAGGACGTGGCCCTCCGCGAGCAGGCAAAGAAGCGGAAGCCGCAGCGTCTCCGACGTCGCGTGGACCGCGGTGCCGAGGTTGTCGACGATGCGCGCCGCCATGTCGGCGGCCGCACTCGGCTCGGTCAGGACCGGCTCGAGCTCGGCGCTCTCGGTCACGCCCGCCCTTCGAGCAGGCGCTCGACCTCGTCGAGGATCTCGTGCGCGATCGCGGCCTTGGACGCCTTCGGCACGACACGCTCGCCGTCCCGGGCGACGAGCACCACCTCGTTGTCGTCGCTGTCGAAGCCGATGTCCTCGCGACCCACGTCGTTGTAGACGACGAGGTCGACGTTCTTGTCGCTCAGCATCTGCCGCTTGCGGTCGAGCCCCGCCTCACCGCTCTCCGCTCCGAACGCGACGAGTATCTGGCCGTCCCGACGGGCGGCCCCGAGCGCGCGCGCGACGTCCGCGGTCGGCACGAGGTCGACCGTCCACGGCTCGGCGCTCTTCGGGCGCTTGCCGTCGACCGTCTCGGCCGGTCGGTAGTCGGAGACCGCCGCGGCCATGAGGACCACATCCGAATCGCCGCGCGCGAGCGCCTCGCGGCGGAGGTCGGCGGCGGTCGGTGCCTGCACGACGTCGATCCCCGCCGGAGTGGAGACGAGGAGGTTCGCGGCGATCAGGGTCACGTCTGCGCCGCGGTCGTGGGCTGCCTGGGCGAGTGCGACCCCCATCCTCCCCGACGAGCGGTTCCCGACGAAGCGGACGCTGTCGAGTGGCTCCCGTGTTCCTCCCGCGGTGACGAGCACAGTGCATCCCGCGAGAGGCCCCTCCGGGCCTGTCCCGAGCAGTGCCTCGACCCGCTCCGCGATCTCCCCCGGCTCGGCCATCCGCCCGACGCCGACCAGGCCCTCGGCGAGCTCGCCGTGATCGGGGCCGACGGTCTCGACCCCGCGCTCGAGGAGAAGCGCCAGGTTCGCCTGCGTCGCCGGGTGCTCCCACATCGCCGTGTTCATGGCGGGGGCGACGAGCAGCGGCCCGCGGTGCGCCAGCGCGGTCTCGGTGAGCAGATCGTCGGCGAGCCCGTGGGCGAGCCGCGCAAGCGTGTTGGCGCTCAGCGGCGCGACGACGAGGAGGTCGGCGTCGGCCAGATGGGGGTACGGATCGGCGGGCTCGGCTTTCCGCGCCAGCGCCCAGAGCGCGTCCGCCGCGACGAACCGCTCCGCGCCACGCGTCGTGACCGGCGTCACGTCGTGGCCGGCGCGGACGAGGAGGCGCACGAGCTCGCACGCCTTGTAGGCGGCGATGCCTCCGGTCACTCCGACGACGATCCGCGCCACGGGCCCATTGTGCCCGCGTCTGAGGGGTTCGCTACGACGCGGGAGCGTCGTACTCGAACTTCAGCTTGCCGCGGGAGATCTCCTCCATCGCCATCGTCAGGTAGTTCTTCGAGCGGGACTCGACGAGCGGCGGAGGTGCGTCCTCCAGCCCGAGACCCTCTCCGAGCTGGTGGTGGTAGTTGTTGATCTGCCGGGCCCGCTTCGCCGCCATGATCACGAGCGCGTACCGCGACGGCGGGTCCACGTCGGTGGCGGTGTGGGCGAGGAGCTTGTCGATGCGGGGCTCGATCATCGTCGCGCCATGGTACCTGCGAGGATCATCTCCCGTTCGACGATCGCCGCCAGCACCTCGCCGGCACGGGTCACGTCGTCGTTTCGCACCATGTAGCGGAACCGGTGCGCCTGCTCGAGCTGGTACCGGGCGAGCGTGATCCGGTCCTCGATCTCGCCGGTCGACTCGGTCGCCCGCTCGCGCAAGCGGCGTTCGAGCTCGTCGACGTCGGCGGCGATGAAGATCGTGCATGCGCCCGGCACATCCTCCTGCACGCGGAGGGCGCCGTCGAGCTCGAGCTCGAGCACGCAGACGCGGCCGTGATCGGCGATCCTCTCGATCTCCGATCGCAGCGTGCCGTAGCGCTTGTGCGACACGTATTCGACCCATTCCAGGAACTCGCCGTCTTCGACGAGGGCCGTGAACTCGTCGTCGCCGAGGAAGCGGTACTCGCGCCCGTCCTCCTCCCCCGCGCGCATCGGGCGGGTCGTCGCAGAGATCGCCACTTCCAGCTGCGGCAGCCGTTCCAGAAGGCCGCGGATCAGCGTCCCCTTGCCGGCCCCCGAGGGCCCGGTGACGACGAAGACCGGGTTCACGTCTCCCAACGGCGGGACGTCGTGTCTCCGCCGGCGAGGCCGGAGATCACCGATGGTTGAACAGATTGACGAGCTCGGCGCGCTGGCGCTCGGAGAGGCCGCCGACCGTCTTCGACTGGCTGATGCGGCACTGGTTCAGCAGCCGGGCCGCCTTCACCCGGCCGAACTTCGGGACGGCCATCAGCATGTCGAAGACCTTCGCGGTCGAGACGTACTCCGGCGGGTCGAGCAGGATCGACTCGATCTGGACGCCCCCGTCCTTCAGGTCCTTCTTGAGCTGGGCTCGCCGGACGCGGATGTCGTTCGCACGTTGGAGGGCTTCCATCCGCTGGTCGAGAGACCGGGCGGGTGCCTGGGCGTGCGTCTTCGACGTGACCATTGAGGCGCGAGTCTAGCAAGCTCTGACCGTGAATCAAGCAGTACCGTTTTCTCCTCTTTGCAGGTATTTTGCTAGTGCGACAACAGTCTCCGCGCACGGGTCGGAGCCTGTTCGGTCCCCAAGGCGGCGCGTTCCGCCGCGAGCTCGCGCCGGATCCGGTCGGGTGCATCCGGGTCGGCGAAGAGCACCGTCCCGAGCGCGACCGCGCTCGCTCCGGCCGCGAGGAGCTCGAGCGCGTCGCGTCCCGACCAGACGCCGCCCATCCCCACGATCGGCACGTCGACCGCCGCTGCGCAGGCGTGGACGCACGCGAGCGCGATCGGCCTGAGGCCCGGTCCCGAGTACCCGCCGACACCGCGCGCGAGCCGCGGCCGCAGGGTCGCGGGGTCGAAGGCGAGGCCGCGGATGGTGTTCACGAGCGAGAGCCCGTCGGCCCCTGCCGCCACGACCTTCCGGGCGGACGCGGCGATGTCCCATTGCGCCGGCGAGAGCTTGGCGTAGAGCGGCGTCGACGTGGCCGCCCGGGCGGCGGCGACGAGCTCGGCTGCCGTCTCCGGTGCCTCCTCGACGTTGGGGCACGAGAGGTTCAGCTCGATCGCCGCGACGCGGTCGTCGCCGTCGAGCGCGGCGCAGCAGCGGGCGTAGTCGGAGGCTGCGAACCCTCCGACCGAGACCCAGACGGGGACGCCCAGCTGCGCGAGCCGCGGGAGCGAGTCCTCGACGAACGCCTCGATGCCGGGCCCTTGCAGTCCGATCGAGTTGATCATCCCGTGCTCGGTCTCGGCGATGCGGACGGGTGGGTTGCCCGCGCGCGGCTCCGGCGTGATCGTCTTCGTGACGACGACGTCGAGCGTTCGCGCGACGTCGGGTGCCGCGAGCGGATCGAGACAACCGGAGGCGTTGAGGATGGGAATGTCCACGGCGCTACGCCCCCTCCCCGGTCCCGTTCGCCATCACGACGGGGCCTTCGATGCAGAGCCGGACGTATCCGCCCAAACGCGGGACAACGCACCCGTAGCACGCCCCGTACCCGCACGCCATCGGCGCCTCGCGCGCCAGCTGGGCGCCGGGGACGACGCGCGCGAGGGCGTCGAGCATCGGCTCGGGACCGCACGCGAGCACGTCGCCCGGGTCGTCCGGAAGCGCCTCGGTGACGAGCGTCGGGTCGAGCACGACCTCGGCGTTCGGGACGAGCGACGCCGCCTCGGCATGGTGTGCCGTCCGGAAGCCGAGCAGCGCGGGCGGCCCGCCGAGTGCCTGGGAGAGATACGGGAAGGGAGCGACGCCGATGCCGCCGCCGACGAGGAGCGGCCGCCGCACCGCGAGGTCGAAGCCGTTGCCGAGCGGCCCGGTCACCCGGATCGCGTCAGAGCGGGCGAGCGCGGCGATCGCGCGTGTCCCGCGCCCGACCGGATCGACGAGGAACGCGAGCTCGCCCGCCGGGGCGAGACAGAGGCTGAACGGGCGCGGCAGGACGCATCCGGGCGCCTCGAGCATGAAGAACTGGCCGGGCCGCCCTGGGTCGAGCCCGCCGCGCGCCAGCCGGACGAGCGCGTAGGGCCCCACCGCCTCGTTGCCGCGTACCGCGAGACGTTCGGTGCGCACGTCGTCAGTCGAGGGTGGGCTCGTGTCGTTTCAACACGCGTGTCATGCGCCCACCCCGATGCGCTCCTGCAGGGAGAGCGTGGCCTCGGCCCGCGCATTCGCGATCGCATGCACGGCGGCGGCCGCTCCCGAGATGGTCGTGATGCAAGGCAGTCGCGCGACGAGCGCGGCCTCGCGGATCAGATAGCCGTCCGCGCGGGCGCCCGAGCCCTGGGGCGTGTTGACGACGAGGTTGCAGCGATGCTCGCGGATCAGGTCGACGACGGTCGCGTCGCCCTCCGCCGCGTCCGCGACCTTTCCAACCTCCTCGACCTCGAGGCCCGCCGCCCGGAGGGTCCGGGCGGTGCCGCTCGTTGCCACGAGGTCGAAGCCGAGCCCGGCAAGTGCCGCAGCGATCGGCGCGACGCTCGCCTTGTCGCCGTCGCGTACCGACAGGAAGGCGGTGCCCGACGTCGGCAGCGGCCGGCCCGCGGCCCGCTCGGCCTTCGCGAAGGCGGTCGGGAGGTCGGATGCCGTCGCCATCACCTCGCCCGTCGAGCGCATCTCCGGACCGAGCACCGGGTCGGCGCCGGGGAACCGCGCGAACGGCAGCACCGCCGCCTTGACGCTCACCTCGGTCGGGCGCGGCGGTGTCAGCCCGAGGTCGGCGAGCGTGTCCCCGTGCGCGAGGCGGCAGGCGGCCTCGACGAGGTTGATCCCGGTCGCCTTGCTCGCGAACGGCACCGTCCGCGACGCGCGCGGGTTCGCCTCGAGCACGTAGACGGTCTGGTCTGCGATCGCAAGCTGGACGTTGAGTAGGCCGACGACCCCGAGCGCGGGCCCGAGGCGCCTGACGACGTGCTCCACCTCGAGGGCGTTCGCGAGTGTCAGGGACTGTGCCGGCAGGACGCACGAGGAGTCGCCCGAGTGCACCCCGGCCTCCTCGACGTGCTGCATCACCGCGCCGACGAACACGTCCGTGCCGTCGCAGAGCGCGTCGACGTCGATCTCGATCGCGTTCTCGACGAAGCGATCGATCAGCACCGAGCCGCTCACGGCGGCCATCGCGGAGCGGAGGTCGTCCTCGCCGTCGCAGATCCGCATCGCGCGCCCGCCGAGGACGTAGGAGGGCCGCACGAGCACCGGGTAGCCGATCTCGCGCGCGGCGGCGAGCGCCTCGTCGACGCCCTCGACGGTCGCCCACGGCGGGCAGCGCACGCCGAGCTCGCGCGACAGCGCACCGAACTGCTCGCGATCCTCTGCGAGGTCGATCGCCGCGTGCGGCGTGCCGAGGATCCGGTAGCCGCCGGCCTCGATGTGCCGCGCGAGCCGGAGCGGCGTCTGGCCGCCGAACTGCGTCACGACCCCCACGGGCCGCTCCCGGTCGAGGACGGCGAGCACCTCCTCCGGCGACAGGGGCTCGAAGTAGAGCCGGTCGGAGGTGTCGTAGTCGGTGGAGACGGTCTCCGGGTTGCAGTTGACCATCACCGCCTCGTAGCCGAGCGAGCGGAACGTCTGCACCGCGTGGACGCAGCAGTAGTCGAACTCGATCCCCTGTCCGATGCGGTTCGGCCCCGAGCCGAGGATCACGACCCGCGGCTTGGACGACGCGGGCGGGCCTTCGTCCTCCTCGCCCCAGGTGGAGTACAGGTAGTTCGACGCCGCCTCCACCTCGCCGCCGCACGAGTCGACGCGCCGGTACGCCGGCTTGATCCCGCGGGCGTAGCGCGTGCGCCGGACATCGTCGCCCGACGTCCCCCACGCGGCCCCGATCGAGTCGTCGCCCCAGCCTGCGCGCTTGGCGCGGCGGATGTCACCGGTGCGAAGCTCCCGCTTCGCCGCCTCCAGCTGCTCGACGAACCAGGGATGGAGGCCTTCCGGCAGGTCGTCGATGGTCGCCCAGGGCGTCGGCGAGCCCGGGTCGAGCTCGCGTGAGCCGAACGCCTTGAGGAACGCCTCGGCGAACGTCCGTCCGATCCCCATCGCCTCGCCGACCGACTTCATCTGCGTGCCGAGCGTCGGGTCGGCTCCCGGGAACTTCTCGAACGCGAAGCGCGGGAACTTGACGACGACGTAGTCGAGGGTGGGCTCGAAGCTCGCAGGCGTCGTCTTCGTCAGGTCGTTCGGGATCTCGTCCAGCGTGTAGCCGACCGCGAGCTTGGCCGCGACCTTCGCGATCGGGTAGCCCGTCGCCTTCGAGGCGAGCGCCGACGAGCGCGACACGCGCGGGTTCATCTCGATCACGCGGATCAGCCCGCTCTCGCGGTCGCGGGCGAACTGGATGTTCGAGCCGCCGGTCTCGACCCCGACCGCGCGGACGACGGCGGCCGCGGCGTCGCGGAGCTCCTGGTACGCCTCGTCGGAGAGCGTCATCTGCGGCGCCACGGTGACCGAGTCGCCGGTGTGGACGCCCATCGGGTCGAGGTTCTCGATCGAGCAGACGATCACGACGTTGTCGGCGCGGTCGCGGATCACCTCGAGCTCGAACTCGTCCCAGCCGCGGATCGACTCCTCGACGAGCACCTGCCCGATCGGGCTCTCGGCCAGACCCCGTTCGACCTGGCGGTAGAGCGCGTCGATGTCGTCGGCGAACCCGCCGCCGTGGCCACCGAGGGTGAACGCCGGCCGGACGACGGCCGGAAGCGGCGCACCGGCGACATCGTCCAGCGACTCGACGATCTGCGAGGTCGGGACGGCCAGCCCGCAGCTCTGCACCGCGTCGCGGAACAGCTCGCGATCCTCGGCACGCTTGATCACGTCGATCCGCGCGCCGAGGAGCTCGACGCCGAGCTCGTCCAGGACGCCGGCGGCGTCGAGCTCGACCGCCAGGTTGAGCGCGGTCTGGCCGCCGAGGGTCGGAAGCAGGGCGTCCGGCCGCTCGCGACGGAGGACGTCCGCGACGCTCTCGAGGTCGAGCGGCTCGATGTACGTCCGGTCGGCGAAGCCCGGGTCGGTCATGATCGTCGCCGGATTCGAGTTGACGACGATCGTGCGGTACCCGTCCTCGCGGAGCACCTTGAGCGCCTGGCAACCGGCGTAGTCGAACTCGCACGCCTGGCCGATCACGATCGGGCCCGACCCGATCACGCAGATCGAGCGGAGGTCGCGTCTCGCCGGCATCAGCGGCGAAGTCCTTCGACCCAGCGCTCGAGGATGGGCCATGCGTCGTGCGGTCCCGGCCCGGCCTCGGGATGGAACTGGACGGACGCCGCACGCAGCTCGGGGAAGTCGAACCCCTCGACGGTCCCGTCGTACAGGGACACGTGGGTCGCCTCGGCGCGCTCCGACGGGACGACTGCGAAGCCGTGGTTCTGGCTCGTCACGAGGACGCGCCCGGTCCGGCGGTCGACGACCGGGTGGTTCGCGCCGCGATGGCCGAACGGCAGCTTCGTCGTCTCGTGGCCGGTTGCAAGCCCCATCAGCTGGTGGCCGAGGCAGATCCCGAGCACCGGCACGCGTCCGAGCGTCTCGCGGACGACCCTCGTCTCCTCCACGAGCGGCGCCGGGTCGCCCGGGCCGTTCGAGAGGAGCACGCCGTCGTGCGAGGCGAGGTCGTCTGGATCGCAGACGTGCGGGTAGACCGTGACGGCTGCCCCGGCGGACGCCAGCCGGCGCAGGATCGAGCGCTTGAGGCCGTAGTCGAGCACGGCCACGCCGACATCGCCCTCGTCGTTGAACCGGTACGGCGCCGGCGTGGAGACGTCGGCGACCAGCGCCTGCCCCTCCATGAGCGGCTGCGCCCGCACCCGGTCGAGCGCGTCGGCGACGGGAATCGTCCTCTCGTCGGCGACGACGACACCGCGCATCGCGCCGCCCGCGCGCAGACGCAGCGTGAGCGCCCGCGTGTCGATCTCGTCGAGGGCCACGATCCCGCGCTCGGCGAGCCACAGGGCCCAGTCCTCCCCGCCGAGGCGGCGCATCAGCACCGCCCGCGCGTGCGGAGTCTCGGACTCGAGCCGCGACTCGGCGACGCCGTAGTTGCCGACCATCGGCGCCGTGAAGCAGACGAGCTGCCCCGCGTAGCTCGGATCGGTGACCGTCTCCTGGTAGCCCGTCATCCCGGTCGTGAACACGGCCTCGCCGAACACCGCCCCCTCGGCCGCGACCGACCGGCCCGGGAAGGCCGTGCCGTCCTCGAGCAGGAGGTACCCCTGCGGTGCGGCGCTCACGCGGCGTGCACCACCCTGCCGTCGGCGACCGTCTTCACGACCGCGCCGACGAGCGCCCGCCCGAGGAGCCAGGAGTTCGCCGAGCGCGAGCGGAAGCGCTCCTCGCGTACCGTCCACTCCGCGTCGAGGTCGAGCAGGACGAGGTTGGCCCGCTCGCCGACGGCGACGCGGGGAACGGGCAGTCCGAGCGCCCGAGCAGGCCCGGCCGACAGGCGCTCGAGCAGCGTCGGCAGAGGAACCTCGCCGGTCCGGACGAGATAGGTGTTCAGCGCGCCGAACGCCGTCTCGAGGCCGGTGACCCCGAACGGCGCCTCCTCGAACGGCACGTCCTTCTCGTGGCGCGCGTGGGGGGCGTGGTCGGTCGCGACGCAGTCGATCGTGCCGTCGAGCAGGCCCTCGACGAGCGCGCGGCGGTGGTCCTCGGTGCGAAGCGGCGGGTTCATCTTCACGTTGGCGTCGAGGGTACGCACGATCTCGTCGGTCGCGCAGAGGTGATGCGGAGTGGCCTCTGCGCTCACGCGGACGCCACTTGCGCGGGCCCGGCGAACGGCGTCGACCGACTCGCGCGCCGACAGGTGCTGGAGGTGGACGGGACGCGCCTCGTACGCCGCGAGCGCGAGGTCCCGCGCGACCATCAGGCTCTCGGCCACCGACGGCCAGCCTGCGAGCCCGAGTTCCGCGGCGACGGCGCCCTCGTGCATCTGCCCGCCGGCGGACAACGTCCGCTCCTCGCAGTGCAGCGCCAGCGGCCGGGCGGCGACCGCGCTGTATGCAAGGGCCCGCCGCATGAGCCCGGCCGACTCAACCGGTCTGCCGTCGTCGGTGAACGCGAGCGCCCCGGCAGCCGCGAGCGCGGCCATCTCGGTCAGTTCCTCGCCGCGCTGGCCCTTCGAGATCGCCGCGGTGAAGCCGGTGGGGACGACCGCTTCCGCGTGCGCCTGCTCCACGAGCGCCTGCAGCACGGCCGGCGTGTCGACGACCGGGTCGGTGTTGGGCATCGCGACGATCGCGCAGTAGCCGCCTGCCGCCGCGGCCTCGGTGCCCGACGCGATCGTCTCCTCGTCCTCGCGGCCCGGAGTGCGAAGGTGGACGTGCGGGTCGACGAACGCCGGTGCCACGACCAGCGATCCCGGGGCCGAGGACGCACGCTCGACGGCGGTCACGACGCCGTCCTCGACGGTCACGACCGCCGGCCCGTCGATCCCGAGGCCAGGATCGACGAGTCGTGCCCGGACCGTCAGCGTGTCGCCTCGCCCGCCCCGACAGGCGAGCATCACGCGATCTCCGCGACGGCGGGCAGGACCAGCGTCGGGCCAGGCGCCGTGAGCAGGTCGTACAGGACGGCCATCCGCACGACGAGCCCCGAGCGCACCTGCGTCGTGACGAGCGACGCGCCCGAATCCGCGACGCGCGGGTCGATCTCGACGCCGCGGTTCATGGGCCCGGGGTGCATCACGACCTGACCGGCTCCGACGCGCTCCGGCGTGATGCCGTAGAGCTCCGTGTACTCGCGCAGCGACGGGACGTATGCCGCCTCCATCCGCTCTGCCTGCATCCGCAGGACGTACACGACCTCGGCGTCCGCGACGGCGTCGACGGTATGGCTCACGCTCGCGCCGAGCGCCTCGATCCCGCGGGGGAGAAGGGTCGGCGGCCCGACGAGGACCGGCTCGGCACCGACGAGGAGGAGAGCCTCGACGAGCGAGCGGGCGACCCGCGAATGAAGGACGTCGCCGACGATCGCGACCGTGACGCCTTCGAGCCTCCCCAGCGCCTCGCGGATCGTGTGGAGGTCGAGGAGCGCCTGCGTCGGGTGCTGGTGTTTGCCGTCGCCCGCGTTCACGACGTGGGCCGCCGTTGCACCGGCGACGAGCTGCGGGGCACCGATGTGCGGGTGACGGATCACGATGACGTCGGGGTCGTACGCGGCGAGCGTCAGCGCCGTGTCGCGCAGCGACTCGCCCTTGTCGACGGACGAGCCGCTGGCACGGAGCACCATCGTGTCCGCCGACAGCCGCTTCGCGGCGAGCTCGAAGCTCGAAAGGGTGCGCGTCGACGACTCGTAGAAGAGGTTGACGACGAGTCGGCCGCGGAGGGTCGGCAGCTTCTTCATCTCCCGGTCGAGCGAGCGCTCGAGCGCGCGGGCGGTGTCGAGGATCCGCAGAGCGTCGTCGGCGGTCAGGTCGGAGACCGCGAGGAGGTGCCGCCGGCTCGACTCAGTCATCGCTGCTCCCGGCTCCGAGCTCGAGTACCACGCGATCGCGCCCGTCGATCTCCTCGAGCTCGACGCGGACGCGCTCGTCGAGCGACGTCGGCAGGTTCTTCCCCACGTAGTCCGGGCGGATCGGGAGCTCGCGGTGGCCGCGGTCGACGAGCACGGCGAGCTGGACGCGATCGGGCCGTCCGTAGTCGAGCAGGGCCTCGATGGCCGCGCGGATCGTCCGCCCGGTGAAGAGGACGTCGTCGACGAGCACGCACGTCCGACCCTCGAGCGAGAAGCCGAGTTCCGTGCCGCGGACGACGGGATGCGCATGGCGCGGCGCCGACCGACCGCGGACGAGAACGTCGTCGCGATGGAACGAGATGTCGACCGACCCGAGGTCCGGCTCGACGCCGCTCCGTTCGGCGACGAGTCCGCGCAGCCGCTGCGCGAGAGGCACGCCGCGGGTGTGGATGCCGACGAGTGCGAGGCGCGGAAGCTCGTCGTTCCGCTCGATCAGCTCGTGCGCCAGGCGCGCGAGCGTCCGCGCCAGCGCGTCCGCGTCGAGAATCTCGCGCGCGCGGTCGCGCGCAGGTGAGTCGGTGGGCATCGCCTCGCTCCTTTCCGGCCTCGCTGGACCGGCTTAAAGGGTCGACCGCGAGTCTAGCGGGGCGTCCCGTCGGACCCCGCCCCCTCCCACGCGGCCGGCGCGGATCGCGTCTTCACACCTTGCACACGCGAAGACGCGAGGATGCCTGGGTGACCGGCTCGGAGACGGCCACGGGCCGCTCCGCGCTCGGCCCTCTCATCTCGCGCCCCGCGCTCGCCGTCGCCGGCCTCGTCGTGGCGTCGACCGTGATCCGCTTCGCCGCGGCGCAGGCGTTCACGACGCCCTGGATCGCGCCCGACGAGATGGTCTACGGGATGCTGGGCGAGGGCCTCTGGTCGCACGGGACGCTGACCCTGCGGACCTTCGCCTCGCCGTACTACAGCCTTCTCACGCCGGCGTTGATCGGCGCGCCCCTCACGGCCCTCAACGACCTTGCGGACGGCGTCCAGTGGGCGCGCGTGCTCCAGGCGCTCGCGATGTCGCTCGTCGCCGTGCCGACCTACGTGTGGGGACGCCGCCTCGCGTCGCCGTGGTGGGCGGTCGCGGCGGCAGCGCTCGTGCTCGTGGCCCCCGCGCTCCACTACGCCGGGTTCCTCATGACCGAGCCGTTGACGCTGACGGTCGTCACCGTGGCCCTGCTCATGCTCGCACGGGCGCTCGAGGAGCCCACGATGTGGCGCTACGGCGTCTTCGTCGCGTGGGCCACCGCCGCCGCAGCGGTGCGCCTCCAGGCGCTGGTGCTCCTCCCTGCGTTCCTCCTCGCCGCCGTCGTCGACTCGGTCGCCGCACGAGACGGCAGGAGACTCCGGCCTCTTCTGTGGTTCGGGGCGCTGGCCGCGGCGGCGACGGTCATCGTCGGCGGAGCCATCCTCGCCACAGGTGGGGAGCTCTCCACACGACGGCTGCTCGGCGCGTACACGCCTGTGGGACAGGCGAGCGGCGTCTCCGGCGACCGCTTCGCCGAGATCGCGTGGCATGCGTTCGACGTCTCCGTGATCGGGCTCGGGGTCACGGTCCTCGCCTTGGCCGCGCTCACGTGGGTCGTGCTGGCGCGGCACGACACCGATCCGGCCCTACGCGCGTTCGTCTCGACGAGCGTCGCGTACGCGTTCCTCTTGGTCGTCCAGGTCGGGCTCTTCGCCGCGACGTTCGTCGGCTCGGTCGCCGAGCGGTACCTCATCTCACTCCTGCCGCTCCTGGCGATCGGCCTGTGCACCTGGATCGCGCGTGGCGCACCACGTGCCCTCTGGCTCGCGGTTCCCGTCTGGGCGGCGATGATCGCCGGCGCCGCCTTCGTCCCGATCGGCCAGCTCGCGTCGCCCGAGACGCTCCCGAACGCCCCGACCCCCGCCGTGCTCACCGCGCTCGGGGACACAACCGCACGAGCAGCGCTCGTCGCCGGAGTCGTGGCGGCGGGTGTCCTGTTCCTCGTCCCGCCGCGCCGGTTCGCCTGGGTCGCGGCGGTGGCCGTCGCGCTCGGGCTCGGGCTCTTGACCTTCGACTCGGGACGCCGGATCGCCGACGCATCGGCGCACGAGCAACGCGTCGCCGTCGGTTCCGCTGCGCCCGAGTGGCTCGACGATGCAGGTCTCCACGACGCCACGCTGCTCGACACCGGCGACCGGCTCTGGACGGCGACCGCCCGCACGATCTTCTGGAACCGTGCGATCCGCGACGTCGTCCGACTCGCCCCGGCGACTGCGCCGTTCCCGCCCGTCGTCGAATCGGTCGGGATCGACTCGGAGGGCGTGCTGCGCACCGCGAGCGGCGCGCCGCTCGATCGCCCGATCGTCGTGGCGCCCTCGACGGTGTCGATTGTCGGCGAGAAGGTCGCCGAGCGTCAGGCGGGCGACAGCGAGGCCTACGGGCTCGCCGCGTGGCGCGCCGACCGGCCGGTTCGCGTCCAGCTCCGCACCGAGGGGTTCCTCCCGAACGGAGACTTCACGGGCACGGCAAGGGTCACGGTCTACGGTTGCCGGCCGGGGACGCTGGGCATCACGATCCTCGGGAAGTCGGGAGATCCGATCGAGGCGAGGATCGCCGGGATCGACGTCCAGACGCTCGTCACGGCGAACGGGCAGGCGGTCACGCACCGCATCCCGACGCCGCCGTACGCGGACGGAACGGACGTCTGTGTCTTCGAGCTGGTGAACCCCGGCTACGCGGGGTCGACCGCGATCTTTTTCACACCGCGGCCGTGACTCAGCCCGGGAGCTGATCGTCGGGCTCGGTGAGCGCCTCGATCGCGTCCCGCGCGGCGTCGAGGGCGTCCGCCGCGACGAGCAGACGCACCGGGACGTCGCCGTGCTCCTCCGGATGCTCCGCCACCGCTCCCTCGAGGGTGGCGTCGATGCCGGCTTGCGTGAGGAGGGCCTGGAGCTCCTCGGCTTCGTCGACGCTCCCGGCGACCGCGACCTGGACGAGCTCGGTCATGCCCGTGACCCTACATCCTCCGTGGAGCGATCCTCGGCCGCACGACCGCGCCTCCCGCCCCGGGCGACGAGCTCTGGCTCCCCCCGCTCGGGAAACGGCACGCTCAGGAGATCGAAGTCCCGCGGCACGACGGTCTGCGGGAAGAGCTGTCGGGCCTCGTCCGCCACCTCGCCCGGCGGGTAGCGCGCCGAGAGGTGCGTCAGCACGAGGAGGCCGACCTGCGCCTCCCGCGCGACGAGCGCCGCCTCTCCGGCGGTCGAATGCGCTGTCTCACGCGCCCGCATTCGTTCTTCCGCGAGGAACGTCGCCTCGTGCACCAGGACGTCTGCACCCGCGGCTGCCTCCACGACCGACGCGGCCGGCGCGGTGTCGCCGGTCAGCACGATCACCCGACCCCGGCGCGCCTCGCCGACCACATCCGCCGCCTCGATGGTGCGGCCGTCGGCCAGCGTGACGGCCTCGCCGCGCTGGAGCGCCCCTCGCTCGGGCCCGTCCGGCACTCCGAGAGCGTCCGCCGCGGCCGCGTCGAACCGGCCCGGCCGCTCGTCCTCCCGCAGTGCATAGCCGACGGCGGGCGTGCCGTGCCGTACGGCGAACGTCTCGATCCGGTAGCCGTCGCGCCCGATGACCTCGCCCGGACCGAGGTCACGGATCTCCAGCGGGTACGCGACGCGACCCACGACGACACCGAGCGCACCGAGGAGGGCTCGCGTCCCGCGCGGGCCGTAGACCGTGACCGGGACCTCGCGGCCACGGAGCCCGAACGTCTTCAGCATCCCCGGCAGGCCGAGCACGTGATCGGCGTGGAGATGCGTGAGGAAGATGTGCTCGAGATCGACCAGACCTACGTCGGAGCGGAGCAGCTGCCGCTGCGTGCCCTCGCCGCAGTCGACGAGAACCCGATCGCCGCCGCGCCGAATGAGCGTCGACGCCGTCCCGCGCGCAGCGGTCGGCGCGGACGCGGCGGTCCCCAGGAAGACGAGCTCGAGGTCCACGGGAGCCGATCGTAACGCCGCGCCGACGGCGGTCTTTCCCAGCCCGGCTCGTCGGCAAGCAGATCGTAGGTCGCGGAGGCGGTCTTTCTCCGGCTCGGCGATCGGCAACCCGGTCGTAACGTCACGGCGACGCAGGCTCGCTCCGGATCGGCGGTCGCGGCCGCTCGAGGCTCCGCGCGACCATCCTGGTCATCGCGCACGCACTGACGGGCCCGTGAACGCGGCACACACCCGCACACTCTCGGTGCCCGGGGGTGGTCGTGCCGTCCGTGACGGGAGCCCCCCGACGGGGCCGACAGAAGGAAGCGACGCGCGACGCGCGCAGGCGCCACCAGCGGCCGATGTCACGCACACGGACGCATGCGGGCATCGCCGAAGGCGCCGCCTCGCAGCACACCGACCCGCCTAGAACGGCAGGACGAGCGTCTGACCGGGCGCGATCGTCGCGGACGCCAGCCCGTTGCGCTCGCGCATCTTCCAGACACCCTCGCGAGGGTCGCCCGCGAAGCGCCGCTCCGCAATCGACCAGAGCGTGTCCCCTGGCTTGACGCGGTAGGTGTGCTCGGGCCCGCCGGCCCCGGACTCGCCCGCGAAGAGGGCCCAGAGAAGCAGGACGCCGACTGCGACGAGCAGGATCCGAACGAGAAGCGATGAGGCGAACATGTGTTCGTCAGTGTGACAGAACGTATGTTCGGTGTCAAGGACGGCTGCGGCGTCCCTCCACGACGCTGAGCTCAGCGCACGGGTCGCACCGCGATCGTCGCCCGAACCGGGTTCGCCACCGCCTCGAGCCTCACCGCGACGGTCGACGATCCAGCGGGCCGCGCGAGCCACAGCGTCGTCCTCCGAGCCTGGACGACCGGCGTCGAGCGACAGCGTGTCGCCCCGCCGGACCTCCCTCCCAGGACGCGATCGGCGCTCGAACGCGTGTAGGCCCCGGCGAGGAGGCACACATGTGCGGACGCCGCCTCGCCCGCCGTGAGCTCCACCGCGATCGCGCCCGCCGTCACCCGCACGACGGGTCGCTTCGCGCCGAGCACCGTTCGTGCGGGACGCCAGAGCGTCGGGGCGGTCGTGCAGCCCGGCATCGCGACTACCGCGCGGACGGCGTCGGCGGACGGCCGTGGCGTGCCGTCCACGCGATTGAGCCCCGCCTGGAACCCGGAGCGCAGCGCGTCGTCGCGGAAGCCGAAGACGTTCACCTGGGCGATGTCGGGGTCGCACGCCGCGCGGCGGAGCAGCTCGCCGTAGATCGCGGCCTGCGACGCCTCGTCGGTGACGCGGACGTTCTCCGTGCCCAGGTACCCCTCCGCCCCGCTCGTGTCCACCTGCCAACCGACCTCGTCGAGGTACAGGCGGAGCCCGTCCAGCGTCGTCGGCTGGGGCGTGCCCGAGAACGCGTCCCACACTGCCTGCTTGATCCGATCGAGATTGACGAAGCCGGCGTTCGGCCACGCGTACCCGCGGTCGAGAGGGTCGGTGGCAACGTTGGGATAGGGGTGGAAGCTGAGGCCGTCCATCAACGGGCGCGACCGCCCGCTCGCGCGATACCAGGCACCGAGCGCAGCCAGGAAGCGCACCGGCGACGTGGACACGTTGCTCCGTGCGGCGGGACGGTCGTTGCCACGCGGCGAGAGGCCCACGCCGACGACCGTGATCGTCGGGTCGACCTCCTTCAGGGCGTCGTACCCCGCGGCGAGGAACGGGCCGAACGCGGCGGCGGACGCCTGCCGGTTGCCGCGGAACTGCGGGCGCCAGAAAGCAGGCTGGTTCGGCTCGTTCCCGACGACGAACTGGCGCACGTCCGGGTAGCGGCGTGCGAGCTCCTGGAGCCACGCGCCGTAGTCCTCCGGCCGTGGACGCCCGGCCTCGAGCTCGCGCGGCGGGTACGGGTACGTCGCGAACACCACCCTGAGCCCGGCCGCACGTGCCGCGGCCACGGTCAGGTCGAGAAGAGGCCGCTGGGCGAGCGCGAGCGGGTCGCTCGGCTGCCAGCGCACGGTGACGACCGTTTGCCGCAGTCCCAGGTCTGCCATCGCGGTGTAGAAGGCCGCGCCGCCGTCGGAGGCGAACTTGCCCGTGTCGTCGTTGGCGCCGACGTCCGCCGCGCCGGCCGCGCCGGCCGACGAGAGCGCGATCGTCACGATGACGGCCAGGACACGGCCGCGCACGTCCCCCCTCGACCACCCCACCTGCCGCAGACCCCCCTCGTCCGTCGTCGCCGCGCCGGTCCCACCCGGAACGGCTCGGGATGCTACACGATCACGCGAGCGCCGCCAGGACTGCGTCGAGCAACCCGTCGGCGCCCTCGCGCACCGGGTCGGCTGCGGGCAGCCCGGTCTCGTCCGAGGCCGCCTCGATCGCCCGACGGGCAGTGCCGTCGTCCATCCCGACGGTGTTCAACGCGAGGGCGACCACGCGCGATGGCCGCCGCGGGAGGGCCATCCGCTGGTAGAGCTCGACCAGTTCGCGCAACGGCGGGATCGGGTGGCCCGGCGAGCCCTCGATCTCGGTCGCGCCAGCCCGGTGGCAGAGCACGAGCGCATGCGGGACGGCACCGTGGTACAGCCCGAGCGTCACGCCCGAGTAGCAGGGGTGGACGAGCGAGCCCTGACCCTCGACCCACAGCAGCTCGCCTCCCCGCCTCCGACCTTCGACCACGAGCTGCTCGGCGGCGCCCGAGACGAAGTCGGCGACGACGGCGTCGACGGCGATCCCCCACCCCGCGATGGCGATTCCGGTCTGGCCGGTCGGCACGAAGACGGACGGATGACCGCGCTCGCGTGCGACACGGTCGAGCTCGAGCGACACCGTCATCTTTCCGATTGCGCAGTCGGAGCCGACGGTGAGCACGATCTGCGCGTCGACCTCGAGGTTCGCGCCCGTCGCGACGTCCAGTCCTGGCGGCGGCCGGCGGAGATCGCGGAGCTCGACGCCCGCCACGTCGGCGAGCGGTCGGAGCTCGAGGTCGTCGCCGAGCATCTCGTGCAGGCCGTTCTCGATCGAGAGCCCTGCGTCGATCGAGCGCCTCAGGATGGCACGCCACGCCGGCGGGAACCGCCCACCCTGCGTCGCGACTCCCACGATCGCCACCTCGGGGCCGAACGAGAGCGCGCTGTCCACATCCGCAACGATCGGGACGCCGGCCTCGGTCTCGCCGGCTCGGCTGGAGTCGACGATCACGACCACGTCGTCCCGCCGGTAGCGCAGCACGCCGCGCATCGTCTTGCCGTAGTGCGGGTCGCCCGAGAATCCCTCGGCGAGGATCACCGTCCGCTCACCCGCAGCCAAGACCCGGCTCCTCCGACGGGACCTGCACGCCGTCGACGAACGCGGGCCCGGGCACGGGGTCGTGCGCCAGCAGCAGGTTCCCGTCGAGGTCGACGTGATCGCAGAGCGGTGCGACGGCGCAGCCCGCGGCGATCCCGAGCCCCGACTCGACCATGCAGCCGAGCATCACGCCGAGGCCGAGGGCCCGGGCGGCGTGCACCATCCGGATCGCCTCACGGATGCCGCCCGACTTCGCAAGCTTCACGTTGATGCCGTGCGCCACCTCGCGACATGCGACCACGTCGGCGAGCGTGTGGCAGTCCTCGTCCACGTAGATCGGGAGGGGGACGCGGCGGCGCAGCTCCGCACCCGCGGAATCTCCTTCGCGCAGCGGCTGCTCGACGTATTCGACACCCAGCGCCTCGAGCTCACCGCACGCGTCGAGGGCCTCGTCGTACGTCCACCACTCGTTCACATCGACCATGAGCGGCAGGTCGGTGACGGCGCGGACCGCGCGGACGCGCTCGACGTCGAGCCCGTCGCCGCCACCGAGCTTCAGCTTGAGCCGGCGAAAGCGCGGGGCGGCGAGGTGTGCCCGTCGGGCCATGTCGTCGGGATCGCCGAGCCAGACCGTCCACGACGTCGGGGGACCGCCGCGCGGCAAGCCCAGGAGCCGGTTGACGGGTGCGCCGAGCAGCTTGCCCTGAAGGTCGTGGAGCGCAGCGTCGACGGCGCTCTTCGCGGCCTGCTCCCCCTCGATCTCCGCGAGTGCGCGCCCCGACCTGCTCGAGTGCGAACGGGTCGTCACCCACCAGGCTCGCGTAGCGCTCGACGAATGCCAGCGCCGAGTCGGCTGTCTCCCCGTAGCGCTCGATCGGCGCCGCCTCGCCCCGTCCCTCGACCCCGTCGTGCGCGATGGTGACGTGGACGACGTCCGCCCAGTCCTGCGTCTCGCGGCTGATGACGAACGTCTCGGCGAGGTACAGGCGGACGATCTCGGCGCGCACCTCCATCGACCCGACGAGCGTAGTCGCTATTCCGGCAGGGAAGCGACGTACGCCGCCACGTCCGCCGCTGCGCTGTCCGGTGGCGAGCCCGGGCGGCATGATCCCGCGGCCGGAGGCGATGACCGCCTCGACCTCCGCCGCGGTCAAGCCGATGCCGTGGAGCGAAGGCCCGACCCCACCGGTTGCGTCGGCACCGTGACAGCCGGCGCACGTCGTGGCGAACACCTGGCGCCCGCGCGTCGCGTCGCCGGTCGCCGCTGCGGCCCCGCTCACCACAGCCGAGGCCGAGAACGGATGCCAGACCGCGAGGCAGACGGTCGCGAGCGTCACGGCGACGAGAGCGAGCGGTGGCGCGAGCTGCCGCCGCGTCATCAGAACCCGAACCGCACGTTCGTGAAGTACCAGAGCGCCGAGGTGAGCCACAGAACCGCGAGGATCGTGGCGAGCGACCCGCCGAGCACCGGCAGCACCCAGTGGGGATAGCCCTTCCAGCGGATCACGAGCAGCTTGGCTGCGACCACGCCGTAGACGAACGAGCCGGCGACCACGTGAACCGACACGCGGAGGCTCGGCGTCTTCCAGCCGAGCATCGTGACGCAGTGGAAGAACACCGGCAGCGTGAGGAGAAGCGCGATCCGTCCGGACCAGCGGTGCACTCGCTTGGCGGTCGGGAACGAGAGCGGCACGACGCGCTGGAGCCGACCCCACATGCGCGACGCCGTCAGCACCTGCACGACCGCGAGCACGATCGCCCCGGTCGCCAGCCATGCCTTCGCCGCGATCGTCGAGGAGAAGACGAGCTCGACGATGTCGGTGTACGTCGAGTTGACGTCGCCGAGCATCACGGCATCGAGCGTAGTGCGCTGCCCGGATCGTGACAACACGGTGTCGGGCAGATCGCGGGGCGTCAGCCCCGTGCGGTGCGAGACGCCCGCGTCGGCTCGTCTACACTGAGGCGTCCCCGCGCCCGTAGCTCAGGGGATAGAGCGCGCGCCTCCGGAGCGCGAGGTCGCAGGTTCGATTCCTGCCGGGCGCATTAGACGGGTTTAGGCATGCGGGAACGGCTTGAAACCGTGGGTCAGGTGTGCGATTTGTGCCAGTTCGGCGCAAGTGTGCATACATCGGTGCATACATCGGGAGTAGGCGAACCTGGGTAAGAATCGGGCGGCGCCGGCATGACCCGGCCCGCCCACGACCGAAGGAGCAGACCTTCGATGACCGGCCACGCGACCGCCGCCAGCGTCCTCGCCGACCGCCGCCTCTACGTCGCGACACGAGGTTGAGCGCCCCCATATCCGGTGTCGGTCAGGCGCCCAGCCGGAACGGCGGGTACTCGTCGGTCACCAGCACGAAGGCGTATGCGATCACGCGGTTCCACCAGCGCAGGACACCGAGCACGAAGTCGAACAGGCCGCGCGGGTACCGGCCGGTGAAGAGAATCGCGAACCACGCGATCACCACCGCGAAGAAGGCTCCGATCGAGAGGAAGAACAGCACGATGAAGTGCGGGATCGCGAGCGCCCACTTCACGATCGGCAGCCAACGGTTCAGGCCGTTCTTGGCGTCCGGATAGGGGAACTCGAGCAGCACCGACTGCTGCTCGTCCGTCGAGGGATACCGGTCGTCCATCAGTCCGACGTAGACGCAAACGCGATTCACGAACCGCATCAGCTCGAGGTTCCAGTCGAACCACCAGCGCGGGTACTTCTGGCGGAAGAGGATCATCAAGAGCGGAGGCACGAAGAGCAGGGCTGTGCCACTGAGCGCGACCGAGCTGCCATGTCCCTGTGTCTCCCAACCTGCCGCGGGGTCGCCCTGGATGGTCGCCACCAGGATCAGAATCGGGATCGCCCAGATCAACCTGAACGCCGTCGTCCCCCGATCAAGATCACGATCGGGATACTCGACCGACAGCTGGACGGGATACGCGCTCGCCTGACTGCCTGATTCCATGCTCGCCTCCTCGTGCGCCGTTGCCGGCGCGAGGATGTCACATGGCCGACGTCCTTACGGCGAGAGCAGTGGTATGGTAAGTGTGTCCCTGCCCCAGAACTCGGCGGGGCGATCTCTCCGGCTCCAAATAGTCGGTCGGGTTGGAAGTGAAAGGGCAGCAGCCCCTTGAGTCCCCGATCGAAGGAGCAGAGCATGCGTGTCAATGTTGGTCTACTGATCGTGCGAGGGCTCGCCGCGAGCGTCGTATTGGCACTCCTGCTCGCTGCCAACTCCGCCGCAGCCCCGGCTTCAGGAGCCAGCCTCGCCCCGGCGCTGCAAAAGGACGTGAAGGCTCTTGTCGCCGAAGGAGTTCCTGGGGTCGTGGTACTCGTCCGTCGTGAGGGTCGCACGGTGCAGCTGGCGGGCGGCTATTCCAACCTGGAGAAGAAGACGCCGATGCGAGTCGGTGATCGTTTCCGGATCGGGAGCGTCACGAAGTCGTTCGTCGCCACCGTCGTCCTCCAGCTGGTCGGCGAGGGGAAGCTCTCGCTCGACGACAGCGTCGAGCACTGGCTCCCCGGCATGGTTCCAAACGGCGACAACATCACGATTCGCCAGCTGCTCAGCCATCAAAGCGGCCTCTTCGACTTTCTGAACGACCAGAGGGTCGTGAAGCCCTACCTGAGCGGGAACTTCGGCTACGTCTGGACGCCGCCGAAGCTGGTGGCGGTCAGCACCTCGCATCCGGCGCTGTTTGCGCCGGGCGCGAAGGTCTCGTACTCGAACACGAACTACATCGTGCTCGGCCTCATCGTCGAGGCCGCCACTAAGGACACGATGAAGGCGCAACTTCGTAAGCGCATCTTCGGGCCACTCGGGCTTCGCTCGACTCTGCTAGCGACCTCGCAGCGCATTGCAGGCGCGCACGCGCATGGCTACCTGGTGCAAGGCAAGAACCAGCTGCAGGACGTAACCCTCGTCAGCCCCTCGTACGCGTGGACGGCCGGTGGGATCGTGTCGACCGCGAGCGACATTGCGCGCTTCTATCGCGCTCTCCTCGGCGGGCGACTCCTCCCGCCCGACCTTTTGCAAGCGATGAAAGCGACCACGGACGGTGCCGGCCTCGGGCTCCTCCAGAATCCATCACTTTGCGGCGGCCCTGACCTCTGGGGCCACGACGGAGCGATCGCCGCCTACGTAACACTCGCCCTCAACAGCGAGGACGGCAAGCGGCAAATCGTCATTCTCGTGAACTCGATGACGCTCAACGACCAGGTCGGCAGCAAGCGAGCCCAACAAGCCCTCGGGCGACTTTTCAAGACCGCCGACTGTGGTACCTGACATCCGAAACCCGAATCCGGTGTCGGCCGAGTGACGTTTGTGGACTTAGCGCGGACTCGCGGCCAAGTTTCCGGTCGTTTGGGCGCAGAATGGGCGCAGCAGCGGCGGCTACTTGAGCCCCGCGCCGGGCACTGATCCGGCGATCGCGCCCCTCACACCCCCTGCCGATCGCCGGCAGCCCTCTGAGGCGCGACTCGTCCCCGCCCGAGGTCGCACCCGTCGCGTCCGACGGCTCCAGCTTCGCGGTCTGCGCGAGGATCTTCTCGAGCTTCCGTTCGTCCTCGGCCTGCTGCTTGGCACGGAACGCTCTCGGCAACGACTGCGGCACGGGTTCGAGGCTACTCCGTTGTCGGCGACCTCAGTCGGCTCGCCGGGGTCGACTAGCTAGTGCCCACCGGTGGTGCCACGACCTGAGCTGGTGGGGTCACGTCCAGTGCGGTAATGCCGCCCCCAGACCTGTATAGCCACGCGGCGCGTGGTGTTTGCGCTTAGACTCGGCCGAGGCAGAACGTAGAGAAAGGGGAGGATATGAAGAAGGTCGGCATCGTCTTCTTCGTCGTGCCCGTCGCTCTCGTCGTGGCGGCAGCAGTTGCTTTCGCGGGCGCGCCGCCGGCTACCACCTTCGTCGCGGTGCTCAGCGCCGATGAGGAGGTGCCCCACTGCGCCCTCGCCACCAACGCAGCGCGCGGAGTCGCGACGTTCCACGTCAAGAACGACGTGGACGGCACTGTCGAGTACAAGATCGTGGCGAACAACCTGCCGGGGGACATCATCGCGGCACACATCCACATCGCCCCCGACGACGTAGCCGGCCCCATCGTCCAGGCGCTGCCGCCGACGCCGGGCGAGGAGAACGGCATCGTCGCTGAAGGCAGCTTCTCGAATCCCGCCCTGGTGGCGGCGATCCGGGCGAACCCGGGCAACTACTACGTCAACGTCCACACCGCCGCCCCGGGGGGATGCCCGCCGGGAGTGATCCGCGGCCAGCTTGACGATCACGGCCCGGCGAACAACTAGGTTCGGCTTGCTCGAAACAGAGGGCGGGTGTCGGGGTCAGACCTGAGTCTGACCCCGACACGACTAACCGTCGAAAGGTCTACGAGCGCCAGACGAGGAACGCTGCGCGAGGGACTCGTCGGCAGGACGGTCTCTCGCGCAGCGATCGCGAGCCCGCCACAGGCCCCGCCTGCGACAGGGGTGGGATGCCCCCGCCCGGCTCGACCGGCCGGGCGAGGGAGATCCTCGAATCGGGCGTTCAGCCGATCAGCGGCTAGCTGAGCTGGATGTAGACGTTCTCGCCGCCCGCACCGTGGTTGAAGTTGACGATGCCTGGGACGTTGAGCGTGACACCTTCGGTTCGCGGCCCAAGGATGCTCTGCGGTGCGTGGGTGCCGATGACGCAGAGAACGGTCAGGATCCCTGGCAGCTGCAGGCTCGTTCCGTCGGGCGTCAGCGTGACACGCATCTTCACAGCCCCGCCGCACAAGTTCGGGTCAATCGTCATTCCGAACACCTCGCCGCACCCATACGACTGGTATTCGATGAGACCCGTTGCAGTCCAGGTGCCCGTCGCCATGACGTTCCCGCTGCTGTCCGTGTGCGTGAACGTGCCTGCGGCGTCGACCGAGTCCGGGTTGACCGAAAACTCACCTTCGCCGGTGATGGCGATTTGATCGCCGTTTGCCGCCACACCGAGATTGGGTTCCTCCATCACCAGCAGGTACGAGTGTGTCGCGCTGTCCGCCACCGAAGCGGTCGGCAGGAGTGCCACGGCCGCAGTGACCGCTAGCGCGAGCAGAATCAGACGTCGCATGAAGCCTCCCCTGGTGCTCATTCCGAGGTTCTGCGAAAGACGCGCTGTGTCTACTTCACACTCACCCCCTTGGAGTGGGTCGCCTCGCCGCGTGATTGTCCCTCCGCCAACAGTCGAGTTCAAGCGCGATTCGCCCTAGAGCCCTTCGGGCCGCCGCCAGACATGCTCCTGCAGCAGCGTCGCCCGCAGACTGCGCCAACTCCTCGGGCCGCTGATTGCCCCGCGCCGATAGGGCGCATGTGCACGGCACCCTCGTCGACGAGGTGCTCGAACGAAACGACCTCGACGCCCAGCGTCTCCTAGGGATCGTTCACGACGTCGTCAACCACACATCGCGGCGGACGCCGTACATCCGGGCCACCGTGGTGTATGCGAGCCCGGTGCCGAAGTACCTCGCCTGGCACCAAGGTGGATCCTTCGTACCACCTTGGAAAGGGGGTACTTGGCGGCACACCCCTGCCGCAGGCCGGGCCTGTGGCGGGCTCGCGATCGCTGCGCGAGAGGCTCGTACCCCACGTGCGAGCCTCTCTCGCGCAGCGTCTCGCTAAGCCGGCGCTCCTAGACGTTTAGACCGCTGTCAGCCAGTGCGCCCAGGCTGGACTCAGCCTACCCACCTTCCCCACGATCCACTCCCCCTCCTCACCCAAGTCAGCGACGCCGAACCGGCGAGCAATCCCCAGGCCACGACCGAGCTCCGGGTGATCTTCGGTGAGGACAGCGAAGGCGAACCGTCCGCAGGACGCCGGGTCTAGTCGTCGAGGAAGCCGTTGATGAAAGCCAGCGCGTAGTCGATGTCCACGCGGTTCGAGTACGTCACGCCCTTGCAGCCATTGCCGACAAACGAGTTGATCGCCAGGATCGTGTCGGTGCCCGCAAGGAGATTCGGCCCGCCCGAGTCGCCGAAGCATGCGCCACCCTTGTCCTGCGACTGGTTCGCGGAGAGCTTCAGGTACTCGTCGCGGATTGACCCGTTACCGCCGGGGATGATGTCCGCCGGAGCGATGTTGCGAAGCCCGCTTGTCGTCGCGGGGGTGGGCTTGCCGCCGCCGATGACGAAGTCTTCGACGCCGTAGCCGACGATGTCGACCTGCGACCCGTTGGGCAGGGTGTCCGCCTGCCCGAGCGAGGGGAGCTGCGCATAGCGAGGCAGCATCACCGGCACGTCGAGGACGATGACGGCGACGTCGTGACTATCGAACCCGACGAGCCCGTGACCGCAGCCTTCCATCTGGCAGAACTCGGGGTGCGCAAACCACGTGCCCGTTAGGAACCCGGCGGGGAACGAAACCAACCGGCGGTTGGTGTTGAACGTCACCCAGACGTGGTCTTGCGGGAACGTGAAGCAGTGGGCCGCCGTCACAAGCACGGTCGGTGAGATCGCCGCGGCCGTGCACGCGAACTCTGTGTTTCGGACGAACGCGACGTACGGGTGGTTCTCGCCGTCCGGCGTCCCACCGGTGATCGCGCCGCCCGGAACGACCCACACCAGGCCGACCACCACCACAGCCATCGCCAGCAGGCGTCTCATGCGTCTCCTTCGATCTCGACGACGCGCGCCCTTATACGCGTGCCCGCGCATTATTCACGACCCACGTCGCGCCGGCCTCTATCGCTCGGCTACCGGCCCAGCTGAAGTACCTGGTGCGCTACCTGGCCGAGGGGAGCCCGTCGCTGGCGGACGTCGCTCAGATCGCCGCGGTTCTCGCGGAGCGCGGCCTGCTGATGCGCGGGTTGTAGGCGCCGGGCGGCCTGCTGGGCGCTCGAATGGTCACGCCTCGTCGGGCGGCACCGTCAGGCTGGAAGGCGGTCGAGCGTTTGGATGCCTCTCCGCCTGAGAACGGAGAGTTCCTCGGCATCGACGAACGTGACAGCGTCGAGCTCCTCGCTGAAGACGCAGTATCGGCTCGCCGTCATCGTCGAGCGAGTCCTCCGAAGGCACGAGGTAGAAATCCTCGATGGCACCGGAAGTGCCGGCCGTAGCTGTCCATCGACATCGTCCAGCCGTGCAGCACCGGCCCCGAACCGTCACCCGGCGACGGGGTCGTGATGATCGCGGCGTAATGGGAGCGTTCGCACCCGATGAAGCTGGCGCCCGCCCACGCCGAGAGGTCGGCTTCCGACGGCTGCCCGTTGTCATTCGGATAGCTGTGCCAGCAGCCGGCCTCGACGAAGTCGCCTCTCCGAAGAAAGTCGGGGAGCTCGGCTGGGACGAGCCTCAGAGAGTGAGGCCCGTGTAACGAGCCGCCGCCCGGCTCGGTGACCAGGCAGACGCGCGACGAGGCCAGCCGGTTCGCGTAGTGGCTGTAGAGATGTCCGCCGGTTTCGAGGCGGTCGGGTGCCATCCAGTTGACCTCCTCGATGATCCGCTGGGACGTCTGGCCGAGCAGCCGGATCTCGAACCTCGCGGGAGCTTCAGGGTGGAGGTCGATCGTGCGGCCGCTCGACGGCTTCCCCGGCTCGACGAGCACACCTTTCACCCTGACCTCCGGATCCTGCTTGTTCGTCTCGATCCGCTTGCGCACATCCTTCACCCACTGCGGCTCCGAGGTCGTGCGCTCGAGCTGCTCGATGCTGCGGCGACGGATCGCAGGGGGGTGTTCCCCGACCTTGAGGACGCGAGGCTCCGTACGGCGATCACGCGCGCCTGCAAGGCCACCGACGCCGCACTGGTCGCCGCACGATCTCCGGCACCGGCGGATTTCGCTGTTGGTGTTGCGCGGCACGCCGATCCCGCGAGTCTCGGCCTATGTCGGCCATGCTCGCGGCTCGATGACGCTCGACACGTACGCCCACGTCCTCGTCGAGCCGTCCGAGTTGGACTACACCGCGTTGATCGGCTAGCCGCACTCGATTCGCGGTCACCGTGCGACGCCGGGGTTAGAATCGCCCCCCTATCGGACTGGAGTCACCGTCATGATCCACCACCGGGTCGCCGACTACGACGCATGGAAGATCGAGTACGACCGCGTCTTCGAGATGCCGCTCAGTGCCGCGGTCCAGACATATCGCATCTGGCGAGGGCAGCACGATCCAGGATTGGTGATCCTTGAGGAAACCTACGAATCTAGGGAGGCGGCTGAGGGGGCAGTGAGCAATCCCGATCTGCGTCCCGAACTCGTAAAGGCCGGGGTAGTGATGGATTCCGTTCGGATCGACAACGTCGACCTGATGGAGGAAGGCTCTCACTGAGGGGTCGCTCCTCGACGAGTCGCTCGACGGCAACTCGCACCAGCCTAGGACGATGGCGGCCAACCCGATTGGCGTGGGTGCCCGGGTGGTGCACGACTACCCGCAAACCCGCATGAATCCTCGCAGGTCGATTCCTGCCGGGCGCATTGAGCGGCTGATGCCGCCCAGGAACGGCTTGAAGCCGTGGGTTCGTCGAGCGATTTGGGCTCGTTTGCGATTCTGTGCGGCCCCCGGGTGCGGCCCTCGGGATCTTGCCTAACCTGACGACGTGGACGGCGACCGCAACGAGGTCGACCGAATCCTCGGCGAGGACTGGAAGATGCCGGGCTACCGCCGGTTCCTCGAAGCGTGGAAGAAGCATCCACAGCCGAGCTCCTCGACGAGCGGAGGGCCGAGGTCGACGAGGACGGCGCGGCACGGTGGGGCGCGGCCGACAAGATGAGCCGGGCCGAGTCGTACTTCGCCAACGATGATGTGGGCAACACCTGCGCGACGCTCGCAGCGTTCATCTCGCAGGTGACAGCTCAAAGTGGCAAGTCCATCCCAACAACGACCGCAGCAACCTTGATCTCCGACGCGAACGAGATCAGGACGACATTGAACTGCTGAGGGGCAAGTCCTTTCAGAATCGTCTCGATCAGGAAGGGCGCGCGGTGAGGGCGCCCTTCCTGATGCCACGGCGCGTTGGACAAGCCCGCGGCTCCAAGTGGGGATGGGGGGAGAATTGGACGCAGCGGGCTTGTCGAGCGCGTCCCACTCATGGCGACATTCCCCATACTCCCCCAGTCGCCGGGGCGCGCTCCGCGATGACCGCAAGACGGTCGCTCATCGCAGGCGACACTGCTTGCAGGAGCACGTCTGGCGGCAGCGCGAAGGGCTCTGAAGCCTCTGCGGAGCGGCGAAACGGGGCGGTGTCCTTGCGGATCCGCCCCGCCTCGGTTCCCGTGTCGAACGGTCGCTACGGGAGAGCGACACCGCCGCGGCGCCTGGTCGTCAGCACGACACCCGCGATGCCGACGGTGAGCAGCGCCGCCATGGCTGCCCCGAGCCCGAACGATGACCAATCGACGCCGTCACTGGCAGACGACGCGGTCGGCAGCGTGACCGTCCCGGGACGCCTCGTCGGCGCCGAGTCGCCGGTGAGGCCGACCGACGGCTGCTGACCCGTGAAGAGGGCCTGGCGGGCCGCGATCGCCGTCTTGTCGCGATACGTGTCGTACGCCTCGTTGGCCGCAGCGACGGCCCGATCGACCTTCAGTGCGTCGCCCGTGGCCCCTGACCAAAAAACGCGAGTCTCGATCCCAGCGTGCGCGCCGGTGAACCCGGGCGAGGTCGGCGTTGCGAACTGGGTCTCGTCAACGCCGATTCCGTGGCTGAGGTACGGAATCATGCCGGGCTTCACCGTCGTGACCGCCGGCGCCCCACCGGCAGAACCTCCCTCGTCCAGCCCCTTCGCGTTCGCCCCACCGCCAAACAGCGCCGCTAAAGCGGCGAGCGCCGCGATCGACAGCAACATCCTCGTGCTGGCCATGTTGTTCATGTCCCGCCTCCTTCTCGACCTTCGACCATGCGGCGAGCCTAGGAGGCGGCCTCTCCGCCGTCGTTGCCACCCGCGACAGAGCTTGTGTATCGCCTGCAACAGAGGGCCGGAATTGACCCGATCGTGTCCTGTCCGGCCGCGCCGTCCACACCTACCGTGGTGCATGCGAGCCCGGTGCCGAGGTACCTCGCGGCACCAAGGTGGCATCCTTCGTCGCCCACCTTGGAAGGGGGTAGTAGCGGCACACCCCTGCCGCAGGCGGGGCCTGCGGCGGGCTCGCGATCGCTGCGCGAGAGACTCGTATCCCTCAGTGCGAGTCTCTCTCGCGCAGCGTCCCCCCTCGTACCGGGTGATCTCGTCGCGCGGGCGGCGTAGGGTGTCGCAACGGCGATCAGGCCCTGGAAGGGCTGGAACGTCGCGTTTTTGGGTCGGGCGCCTCGACGCTGAGGCTCTGTTCGGGTCTCGCGCCACCGTCGCGACCATCTTCTGCCAGCCGGCACGAGCATTGCAGTGCACCGGCGGCGCCTCATTCCAACGACGTGACCACCGATACGGCGACTCCGGGACGGCGCCGCCGTTCCCGTTCATGGGGACGGAGGCGCTGCTGGCGGGTTGGTCGAGGTGCATGTGGGCCGCGGGATCTGGCAGGCGGTCGCGGTCTGACGACCGGCGTAATCCCGGGCTGTCTTGCGCCGCGCCGGGCACCGGGCGCCGGTCTGAGAATCGCGACGGAGGATCAGGCGGCGCCGGTCACGACACCTGCCCCACGACCGGGAAGGGGCATCCCGATGCGGACTTACTCGCAACCAATTGAAGTAAGCGGCGACGTGCTTCACCGCCGGGAACCAGCCGGCTAGCAGCGCAGCTTACGGTTTCCGATGAACTGATTGATGTCATGGCCAGAGATCGCGAAACACTGCGTGAGCCCCTGCCGTTTCGAGCCAACCGTGCACCTGTAGATGGTTGTGTGCTCATCGGCCGCCTGAGCTGCACGAACCTCAACGCAAGCCGCCGGCTGGCTAAGCCTGGCCGAGATGCGTTCAGAGGCGCTTGCTGACGCGAAGGGGTTTGCGAGCAAGATCGCGATCAGGCCGCCGACGCATCCGACCAAGAGGATCGCAGCCCACTTCCATGAACCCAGAAAGGCCCGCCAGCCAGTCTCATCCCCATATCTTGGAGAAGCATCGCCCACATCGGGCATGGCTTCCCACGCCACCGTCTCCCGGTTCACGGCCGCCCCCCCTCGATCGATTGCCCCCGCGGTTCCCCAACCGCGGCACCCACACCCACCTTAGGCCGAATCCGCAAGATCGCAACGCTCCACACCGCAGTTCTCACCGCACGGGCTGCGCCGCCGACGCGGCTCCCTGTACTACAAGCGCACCGGCTCGCTCGCCGAGGTCGCCGAGACTGCCCGGTGACTCGAAGCGGGTCGCCGCAGACTGGTACGAACACTCGAAGGGCCCGCATCGCGGGCCTTTCGCTCGTCTGCGTGAAGTGGGGCGCTCCAACGTTGTGCCGACTGGCCAAAACCCGGAGGTGCCGCGCGTCGCGGCTGCGTGTCCGCGGTGTGGCTTTCCCGACGGGAGGTTCCTCTCGTCGGGTGTGATCCGCTGCGCGAAGTGCGACCCCCACGCGGGAGTGCGTGAGTCGAGACGCTTGTGATCGCTGGCCGCCGAAGGAGGAACGTTGGCGTTGCCTCCGTCAGAGACGGCTATGCAGTGAGGATTTGGCGCCTGTCGGCCGCGATGACCGGGGCCGGCGGCGGAGACTCCGGCGTGGTCTTCGTGAACAGGTCTTGGGCGTTGAGTGCGACGCCCATTCGGTAGCCGCCAATGAGCCCCAGGAGCCTCTCGCCTAGCTCTTGCCTCTCGACGGGGGCTTCCGCGTCCGCCATCTTGCTCCCCTCCACTCGTTCGAAAACGCGATCCGGCACGCCACTGCACCGCGGAATATCTCTTCTCAACGTAGTAACCCAGAAGGGGGACGCCATCCCTCGCAGGAGTGACCGGCGCAACCCACGGCGACGCAGACGCCAGGAAGGGACGACGACGACCCGTCCGAGTTCGAAGGCGACCGCCGACTGCAAGAAGCAGCAGGCCGCCGAAGCCTTCACCACGCCCCGCCGCACCAACATCGGTAGTCCCCCAGCACGTTTGGGCGTGTCCACGACGGCCTGGATGACTCTCGTTCGATCGTGTCGTAAGCCGGGTGTTTGGCGGTCGCCGCCCTGCGGTAATCGCATTCTGCTGTGGCTCGGGGGAGGCAGACATCGGACTCTGGGCACACGATGGCCGAATACGCCGTCGTCCTCGCCGGGATCGCGGTCGTCTGCCTCGTGGCAGCCGTGTTCGTCGGAGCCGCGATCCAGGGACGCTTCCAGTCCACGAACACACCGACGCCGGCGGGCCCGTTCGAGCCGCCGCCCACCCGCGCCATGCCCAAGCCGAACTCTCCGACCGCGATCGCGGAGTGCGAGGACGGGGGCTGGCGCAACTTCCCCCAGTTCGACAGCGAAGCCGAGTGCAGGCGCTACGTCGACAGCCTCCCGCCGTAGCCGAGCAGTCACCCCGTCCGCCGCGACGAACTATCCTCACAGCATGCGGACCATCGCAACCGGCCGCCTCAACCAAGCCGCGGCCAAGGTCGGGGAGCACGCACCGATGGCCACCGCCTGCTGCAACACCTGCCGCACCTGCATGCAGACGAACGCGATCGCACTTGCCCTCGCAACCGTGATCGGTGCGGGCGCGTGGATCGCCAAGCTGTTTCGGCGCTCCACCGCCGCCTAGCGCGAACCGCGAGCGGAACCGTCGTGCCGACGGCACACCGGGCCGCGTGAGAAGTGCGGGCTAGGTGGCGCGCTTCGCGCTCGGCAGCCCGGCTACGAGCTGGGCGTGCTTCGCGCGTGCCCGCCGCGCGGCGGGCGACAGCTTCCAGCGCCATCGTTTCAAGACGAATGCCATATGTGGTTCATCGACCGGTGGCCGGGGGAGGACGCTGCCCTGGCGGGGAGTCAATCCTGTCCGTTCGTCTAACCGACGCGCCTCAGCCGAGCCCGGCGGGCACGTCTCGAGCACGACGCGACCCAGCCGGACGAGTCGACGGCGGCGGCCGCGCCTCAGATCGCGGGCGGAGGCGTCGTGTCCGGCTCTTCGGGTGGTCTCGGGTCGGGTGACGGAGTCGGGTCGGGCCCGGGGATGGGAGGCCTCGGTGTCGGAGGAAGGCGCGCGTCGTCGGTCATCCCTCGGTGATGCGCCGAGCCGCCGGGCGCCAAACGTTGCGCAACCGCAGGCGCACCGAACCGACGCTGACTCGTTGCCGTTGCGAGCCGCCGCGGAGCGCGGGCGATCGACGTGGTATGAACGCTCCGTGACCCACGCACAGGCACTCGCTGCGATCCGCGCCGTGCTCGAGAGCACCGCGCAGCCCGTGTCGATCGCCGTCGTCGACGACCACGGTGAGCTCGTCGCCTGCCTCGCAATGGACGGAGCCGCCCGCGACACGCTCGAGAACGCGCGCCGGAAGGCCTATACCGCCGCGCGCAGCGACGCGCCCTCGACCCGCGCCCTTGCCGAGAAGGTCCGCGACGCGCCCACCGAGCTGGCGAGCTTCGATCCGCAGTTCTCGTTCTTCCACGGCGGGGTGGCCGCCGTCGCCGACGGCCGCCGCGTCGGCGCGGTCGGTGTGAGCGGGCTCCCCGGCGCAGACGACGAGCGGCTTGCCGTCTCGGCGATCACAGCGGCGGGGCTCGAACCGGGCACCTGACCGATCCGCGCCGCACGCTGCCCTGACCCGCGCTCACAGCCTGACCCGGTACGCCCGCGTCACCGCCGCGTCTCCCGACACGGCCCGGAGACGGACACGCGCCGTCACCCACCCGTGCAGCGGGCCGCGATAGCGGATCTGGGCAACGCCGCGCGTCCCGGGACGGAGGTCGCGCGGCTCGAAGGAGAGGGTCGTCTGCCGTCGGCCTCGACGGAGCACGAGCCGCAGCCGACCACGCGACAGCGTCTCGGTCACGTTTCCACGGTTGACGACCGTCAGCTCGAGCACGCGGGGCCCATGAGCTCGATGGGCCTGCAGAGGACCGATCGTCAACCGTCTGACCACACGTCCCGGTGCACGGACGACGACCACCACCCCGATCCGCATCCTGAGGGCCACCGCCGCGCGGCGCACAGGGCGGGTGGTGACCAAGCACCAGCGCGTCGTGATCGCCCGGCTCGGCCCCCGCCGGAACGCGCGCGCTGAGCGCTACCGCGCGGGTCGCGCCGGCCAGAAGCACGAATCGGGCCGGCCGCAGGGTCAACCACGAGGTCGCGGCGCGCCGAGCACCGTGCGCGACGATCTTCGGTGCTCCGCGAAGATCGAGCGCGAACCCCGCCCGGGCGAGATCGACGGAGACCGGGCCGTTTCCGGGGTTCGAGATTCGGACGCTCGCGGAGCCCGTTCCGTCCAGCGAGACGTGCGCCGGCGCGGCCGTCAGCCCGAGCGGCGGCCGGGCGAGGTCGGTGTCTCCTCCCCCGCCCGCGCCCGCCGCCGCCGCGGGCACCAGGGCGGCGGCGAGCACGAGGCACGTGACGCGGGTCATCGACCGATCACCGTGAAGGTCACGGTCGCCGTGTACCTGCCGGCAGGCACGACCGGAAGCGGCGACACGAATCCGAGCCGCGTGTCCCAGACGTCTCCGGCGGCGGCGCTCTGTGCCGTGGTCGAGCCGACGAGGAGGTCGGCGGCAGGAGCGATCGGGATCGCGGCGGTCGCACCGCCGGCGAGCGACCCACCGATCACGCCCCCGCTCGGAGCGGTGCCGGCGATGCCGAGCGGAAGGTCCGCCGGGGCGAACGCCGATCGGTGAACGGTCACGGAGTAGCCGGCAGCGCCGTTGCTCGTCACCGTCAGGCGCTCCGAGACCGGTGGCGGTGTGCTTCCGGTCGCGGCGTTCCCGAAGCTGACCGCGGGTCGCTCGAGGGCGATCGACAACACCGACTGGACGTCCACGTCGACCGTCGCACCCTGCGAGACGCCGCCCGTCGGGGGCGGCATCGTGCCGCACGTCGCGACCGCGCTCGCGGTGTTCCTCGGCGCAGCCGCCTCGGCCGTGAAGTCGCTCGCGTTCGCGTCGGTGTCGGCGCAGCCGCTCGAGCCACGCGTCGCCGCGGTGGTGTTGTCGATCGCCGGCGCCGGCGCGCCGCCCTCGTAGTCGGTCGCCGCGCCGTACCCGACGAGGTCGGCGAGGGAGGCGGCCGAGGAGCAGCTTCCCGCGGTCGCGCCGCAGGTGAGGGCGGCCGCGGCGCGCACGACCGCCACCTTCCCGCCCGAGACGGCGAGGTTCGACGTGCCCGTTGCGTCGGGGGTCGGCAGCGCGGCGCCGACGGTGCCACCGGACGCAAGCTGGACGAGGTAGTGCCGACCCGGCGCGATCGAGCCCGCCAGCGAGGTGACCTGCCACGTCGTGCCCGTGGCGGACGCGTACTGGACCGTCCAGCCGCTGACGTCCACCGAGCCGTCGACCCGCGGTTGAACAGCTCGACGAAGTCGCTGGCGAAGGGCGCGCCGGCGTTCCCGCCACCCGCGAAGACCTGGCTGACGACGACGTCGGGCGAGGCGCCTCGGGCGGTAGGGATGGACAACGCGCCCGCGGCGGCCACGAGCAGCGAACAGGAGAACGGCAAGAGCTCGATGCATGAGGGCTCCGATCGGGGAGGGAACAATGGACCTCCTTCCTGATAGCGCGTTGCCATTTCAGGCGAAAGGGCCGACGCCCGATCGGCACAGAGTTGGCACACTTCGGTTCGGCGGCGGGTCCGTGCGCCGACGGGGCGAGGGCTACTGTCCGGCCGTGCTCCGGTTCCTGGGCAGTCTCGATCCACGGCTCCCCCGCTCCGTCCAGACGCTGCAGGTAGGCGGCCTCGTCAGCGCCTTCGGGAACGGCATGCTGATCCCGTTCCTCCTGATCTACCTCCACAACGTCCGGGGCATCGGACTGGGTGCGGCGGGGCTCGTCGTCGGGACGAACGCTCTCGTGAGCGTCGTTGCCGGTCCCGTCGCGGGATCGCTCGTCGACCGTCACGGTGGCCGACGCGTCCTCGCGGGGTCGCTCGTGATCCTCGCCGTCGGCTACGGGTCGTTCGCGCTCGTCCACGCGCCGTGGCAGGGGTTCGTCGCGGCCACCGTGACCGGCCTCGGCAACGGATTCTTCTGGCCCGCCCAGTCGACGATGCTCGCCGCGCTCTCGCCGCCCGACCGCCGCCACGCGACGTTTGCGATGCAGCGCGTGATGATGAACCTCGGCATCGGGATCGGGGCGCTCGTCGGCGGGTTGATTGCCGACACTGCGCGGCCCGGGACGTTCCTGGCCCTTTTCGCGCTGGACGCCGTCACGTTCGTCGTCTACCTCGGAGTCGTCCTGATCGCCGTGCCCGACGTCCGCGCGACGTCGAAAGAGCAGAGCGCGGGCGCGGGGACGTACCGGGACGTCCTCCGGCACCGCGTGTTCGTGGCGTTCGTCGGGCTGAACGCGCTCTTCGTCTTCGCCGGGATGTCGGGGTTCGAACTCCTTCCGGTGTTCGCCAAGAACGAGGTCGGGGTGACGGAGGACGCGATCGGCGTGATCTTCTTCGTCAACACGGTCGTCATCGTGCTCGCGCAGCTCCCCATCGCGCGGCTCGCCGAGGGCCACCGCCGGATGCGGATGCTCGCCCTCCTCGGCGTCCTCTGGTCCGGGTGCTGGATCGCGGTCTCGATCGTGGGGGGCACGACCGACGGCGTGCACGCAGCGGTGCTGCTCGCCGTCGTGATGGCCGTGTTCGGGCTCGGGGAGTGCATCCACGGCACCGTTCAGGCGCCGCTCGTCAGTGACCTCGCCGAGCCGCGCCTCCTCGGCCGCTACATGGCGCTGTCGGCACTCTCGTGGCAGGTCGGCTTCGCGGCAGGCCCGGCCATTGGCGCCTTCCTGCTCTCGGTGAGCCCCATCGGCACCTGGCTCGTGTGGGCCGTGCTCTGCGCGCTCGGCGCGGTGCTCTCGGTCGTGCTCGAGCCGTCGATTCCGAGGGCGATCCGCCGCACGCCCGTCGCCCAGGCCGTCTAGCCCCGCGCGGAATGGGCGTGCCACCTGCAGGCGGCGCGACTAGAATGCCGAACATGGTGCCAGCGACCGACGATCCGCTCAGTCCCCGTGCCGAGCCTGCCACGCATCCGCAGGAGCACCCGGCCGCGCACCGGCGCGGACGACGTCGCGCGCGCGCCTCAGGTCGCTGAGCTCGCTGCCGCCGGGCTCACCTGGGTCAACGCGGTCGCGCCCGACCTCGAGACGTCGCAGGCGCTCGCCGAGCGGTTCGGATGGCATCCCCTGGACGTCGAGGACATCGTCTCGAAGCGGCAGCGCCCGAAGGTCGACGACTACGAGGACGACCAGTACCTCTTCGCGGTCCTCCACTTCCCGGTGTTCGACAAGACCGTCCAGCGGCTGAACGGCGCGGAGCTCGACGTGTTCATCGGACAGGACTACCTCGTCACGATCCCGAACCGCGAGCTCCTCCCCGTCACCCGCCTGTTCGCCCGCTGCGACTCGGACGTCGCGTTCCGTGGGCAGCTGTTCGCGAAGGGCTCGGGGCGCCTGCTCTACGAGGTCCTCGACGACCTGTTCGACTACTGCTTTCCGATCCTCGACAAGATCGGACACAAGCTCGACCGGATCGAGGACGAGATGTTCGCCGGCGCGGCGGAAGACGTCGTCCGCGACATCTCGAACGTCAAGCAGGAGATCATCTCGTACCGCAAGGTGATCAAGCCTGAGCGCTCCACGCTGCGCGTCCTCGAGCGGCGCATCAACCGGTTCCTGCCCGAGGAGCTCGAGCTGTACTTCGACGACATCAACGACGCAGTCGAGCGGATCTGGGACCAGCTCGACAACTACAAGGAGGTCGTCGAGGCGCTCGAGCAGACGAACGAGTCGGTGATCTCGCACCGCCAGAACGACGTCCTCCGCCTGCTGACGCTGATCAGCGTCACGATGCTGCCGTTGACGCTGCTCACCGGCATCTTCGGGATGAACGTCGTGTACCCGGGCGAGGCGACGAGGGTCGCGTTCTGGGTGATCCTTGCCGGCCTTCTCGCGACGCTCGTCGGGATGGTCGGCTTCTTCCGTTGGAAGCGCTGGCTCTGAGCTTTCATTCGGTTTAGAGCCTGTTCTCGGCCTGCAACACCACACCGGGACCGCAGGAGCACGGCGTTACGGCTTGATGAAGGCCAATCCGCTCGTGCGCGCCCCGTCGGCAACGTACGCGGCGTTCGGTGACGGACCAGACAACACAAACACGCCGCATGTGCCGAGGGCCTACGTTTCCGCCAGGCCCTCGAGGGTCTTTCGTGTACGTCCGGCTCGGCCGTTAGGAGATGTTCGAGTTGCCCTTCAAACGTCTCGTGACGCTGTCGTCTCCATGCCCAATGCGCGACGTGCCACGACCCCGTCGCTGATGTGGCTCACGTCGGGCACGCGCACAGGTTCCGGCGGCGGGGTGGCGGGGGCGGTCTTGAGGTACAGCTTCCGGAGGTCGATGGAGTCTCCCATCCCGTACGCGCCGATGATCCCCAGGACACGCCCGTGCAACTCCTCTATCTCAGTCGGGTTCCACGCTCATCGTCGTTTGTCCCCTGTGTATTCGCTTCAGACCGGGCTAGCGGCAGCCGGGACGGAAAGATCGGAAACGTCGGTCACGCCGGCTCCAGCGCCTTGCGAATCATGGTTGGCCTCCCCGCCCGAGTAACGACGCGCCGGTGAATGCCCGCGCCGTCTGCCGGATTGTCGCGCTGCCGAATCGTCTTCCAAGCCCTGACCCATCGCGCAGGCGCCTCGGAAGTGCGGTTTCTTCGCAGTTAGCGAGGATCTTGTCCGGCCTCGGTGCCGGCTGGGGTAGTCCGGCACCCGTCGCCGTGAGAGGGTGCGCGTCCGTGGGCCGGAAGGGATGTCGCTCCACCAACGTCGCGAGAGAGATCTTGCTGTTCGTCGCGCGGCGTTCGGAAGGGTAGGTCGCGGTTGGTGCAATCGCCACGCGTCGCCCGGATCAACGTCGCACCGGTGAAGAGCCTTCGGCTGCACCACCCCGACGCGATCCGTCTCGAACCACACGGAGCGACCGAGGACCGGCGGTTTCTCCTCGTCGACGACCTCGGTCGGATCTACAACGGCAGCCGCGACACCACGCTCGTGCTTGTGGGGGCGACGTGGGATTCCACCGCGCGACGACTCGCGATGACCCTCCCAGACGGGGCCATCGTCGAGGGCGAGGTCGTGCGCGGCCCCTCGACGGCGGTCGTCATCTACGGCCGCAGGGTGCGCGGTCACGTGGTCGAGGGCCCCTGGGCGGGCGCGCTCTCCGACCTGGTCGGCCGTCAGTTGACGCTCGTCGAGCGCGACGACGCGGGGTGGGCGACCGACTTGCGGCCGGCGACCCTCGTCTCCCAGGCGTCGCTCGGCGTCATCGACGGTGACGGTCGCCGCTTCCGCATGCTGCTCGAGGTGGACAGCCTCGAGGCCTTCGAGGAAGAGCAGTGGCGCAACCGACGCGTCCGCGTCGGGGAGGCAATACTGCGCATCACGGACCCGATGCCCCGGTGTGCCGTCCCGTCTGCCAACCCCGATACGGGTCGCCGCGACCGGAACGTCCTTCGCGAGCTGGTCGACAGGCGCGACCCGGTCGACGGAGAGGCGTGCCTCGGAGTGTGCGCGGAGGTGCTTCGACCGGGGGAGGTGCGCGTCGGCGACGACGTGGAAGCTGTCGTACACCGCTCGACTGCGGCTCTTGTCGACCGGATCCGCCTTTCGAGTCGCAGGCTGCGGCGGGTCGCGCTGAACGGCGTGTCCTAGACCAGCGCGAGGTCGTCTCGGGACACCGATCTGAGTGTCGGCGCTAGTCGCGCGTGCCGCCCACGGCGGCTACCGGATCTCGAACACTCAGGTGTAGACCCCGCCACGCGGCGAGTCCTCGACGAGGAGCGCGGCGAACGGCGGGCAGTAGGTGGCGACCCCGGTCGGATCGAGCCCCTCGGGATCCTCGACGCTGACGGCGACCCAACCCGGCGCCGGACGCTGATGCACTCGCACTCGACGCCCCGGAGCTCGATGCCGGGTGGCTCGTCGAGGCTGGTGCGAAGCGACGCCCGGAGCTCGCCGAGGGCGCGGGCGGCCGCCGAGAACGCGCAGAAGGCACTCCCGGTCGAGCGCAGTCAGCGACCGGCTCGACCGACCCCAGGTCAGGGGATCTGCCAGCTTCCGCGCGGTCGACTCGTAGCCGGCAGCGCGGAGCACGGCGATCAGGTCGACCACCGCCTCCTCCCCCACGCCTGTCCCTCAGACGCGCAACGGGCGCAGGATACGAGGTGGATCGGGCCCCGCGCCAGCGCGCGAACCCGCCGCCGGCTTCCGCCACCCCGGACCAGACGGGGTCGTCGAGCACGAGCTCGTCGATGTCGACGTCAATCCCGCCCCCCAGCCGAAGGGCTAGGCATATCTCGCCCCGCGGGGGAAGTCCTCCGGCGCGGGTTGGACGACGTTACAGCCATGGCAATCGAGGGTCTCCAACAGCGGACGACCCTCTCGAGAGGGGGCAGGGAATGACGGCGGCACAGTTCGAAGGGCTCCAGGTCGACGAGGCAGCCGAGGTCCTCGCGTGGCGATTCGACGCGCTCTGCAGGACCGGCTACGACCTCGACGCAGCGGCCGTCCTCGCGGCGAACGTGGAAGTCGATCTGCACGACGCCGTCGACCTCGTGCGGCGCGGTTGCCCGCCCCATCTCGCCACGAAGATCCTGCTCTAGGTCCCTCCTCCCCACCGCGGCGTCGGAATCCACGGCGGCGATTCCGACGTCGCGGCTCCCCCTCTTAGGCGACGTCGCTAGACGACCGTCAGGCCGTCGATGCCGTCCTCGGACGCGGGGAGCTGCGGGTCGAGGGCGACGAGCGCGGCCGCGACGAGCTCGGCGACCGCGAGCGCCTTGAGCCAGTTCCGGTCGGCCGGGACGACGTGCCAGGGAGCCCACTCCGTCGACGTCTCGGTCACGGCCTCGTCCCACGCGGCACGCCAGTCGTCGAAGCGCTCGCGCACGAGGAGGTCTTCGCGCCGGAACTTCCACCGCTTCTCGGAGTCGTCGATCCGCTCCTGGAGACGGGCCCGCTGCTCGTCGCGGGAGACGTTCAAGAACACCTTGAGGATCGTCGTCCCCTCCTCGACGAGCATCCGCTCGAAGGAGCGGATGTGCTCGTACCGGCGCCGCCAGACGTCCTCCGGCGCGAGCTCGCGCATGCGCACGGCCACGACGTCCTCGTAGTGCGAGCGGTTGAAGACGCCGATCGTGCCGCGCCGTGGGAGCGCGGCGTGGATGCGCCACAGGTAGTCGTGCAGAAGCTCCGCCCCGACCGGCGCCTTGAACGACGTGACTGTCACGCCCGTCGGGTTGACGCCCTCGAAGACGCGGCGGACGACACCGTCTTTGCCCGAGGCGTCGAGGCCCTGGAGGACGAGCAGGACGCTGTGGCGGCTCTCGGCGCTGAGACGGTACTGGAGCGCGTCGATCTGCTCGACGAGCGCCACGAGTCGCTTCTCGCCCACGTGCTTGTCGAGCCCCAGCCTGTCGTCGGGGTCGCGCTCCGCGATCCGGGCCCCCGTCCCCGGGCCGACTCTCAACGATTCGAGCACGACGACGACTCTAGACTCCCGGCGATGGCCGACCGGGGCACGTTCCACATCGGCTACGCGATCGACCCGGCGACGGGCAAGCCCGGCGCCGACGAGGTGGTCGTCGGGTCGAGCGACCTGACGACCCACGGGGTCGTGACGGGGATGACGGGGTCGGGGAAGACCGGGCTCGCGGTCGTGCTCCTCGAGGAAGCGCGCCTGGCGGGGATCCCGACGCTCGTCCTCGACCCGAAGGGCGACATGACGAACCTCGCGCTCGTCTTTCCGGACCTCGAGCCCGCGAGCTTCCGCCCCTGGGTGAGCGAAGCGGACGCGCAGGCCGCAGGCCTCTCCGCCGACGACTACGCCGCGAAGCAGGCGACCGTCTGGCGCGAGGGGCTCGCAGCGAACGGGATCGGGCCCGACCGGCTCCAGGCGCTCCGCGACGCGGGCGACGTGACGATCTACACGCCCGGCTCGACCGCGGGCGCGCCCCTCAACGTGGTTGGCTCGCTGAACGCGCCGCCGCTCTCGTGGGACACCGACGCCGAGGCGCTCCGCGACGAGATCGAGGGAACGGTCACGAGCCTCCTCGCGCTCGTCGGGATCGCCGCCGACCCGCTCTCGAGCCGCGAGCACGTCCTGCTCTCGAATCTGATCGAGAATGCGTGGCGCGCCCGCCGCGATCTCGACCTCGGCACGCTGATCGGCGAGATCCAGAGCCCGCCGATCCGCAAGCTCGGGGTGTTCGAGATCGACCAGTTCTTCCCGCCGGCCGACCGGACGAAGCTCGCGTTCACCCTGAACGGGCTCGTCGCCTCGCCGACCTTCGCCGCATGGGCCGAGGGCGAGCCGCTCGACCCGCAACGGCTCCTCTTCACCGACGACGGAAAGGCGCGCTGCGCGGTCGTGTACCTCGCGCACCTCTCGGAGGAGGAGCGGCAGTTCGTCGTCACGCTCGTCTTCTCGAAGCTCGTGACATGGATGCGCGCGCAGGAGGGCACGCCCGACCTCCGGGCGCTCGTCTACATGGACGAGGTGTTCGGCTACGTGCCGCCGAGCGCCGCGCCGCCGCCGAAGAAGCCGATCCTCACGATCTTCAAGCAGGGTCGCGCCTTCGGCCTCGGCCTCGTGCTCTCGACGCAGAACCCCGTCGACCTCGACTACAAGGCGATGTCGAACGCCGGCACCTGGCTGGTCGGCCGCCTACAGACCGAGAACGACAAGGCGCGCGTGCTGGAAGGTCTGCGCTCCGCCGCCGGGTCGACCGACGTCGCCGAGCTCGACAGGGCGATCGGCGGTCTCGGGAAGCGCCAGTTCCTGCTCGTGTCGGCAAAGGCGTCCTCGCCGCGGCTGCTCGCGACACGCTGGGCGATGTCGTACCTCTGCGGGCCGCTCACGAAGGAGCAGATCGAGCGGCTGAGGCCGGCGACGGCGCCCGCATCGGCGCCGTCGGCGACCGCCACCGAGCCCGCCCGCGCGACGCCCGCCCCGGGACCTTCCCTTACGGCGCCGGCCGTCCCGGCGCTCGCCGAGGACGAGACGCCGATCCCGCCACCTGTTGCGGCCGGCGTCGCTGTCTCCTACCTCGAGCCCGCCGCGGCGTGGAGCTCGGCGGTCGGCGCGACCGCCGGGTCGACGAGGCTGCGCGCGTTCCTCGCGGCGCGCGTCTCGCTTCGCTACGACGACAGCGCCGCGAACGTCGACGAGCAGGAGGAGTTCGAGGCGGTGTACGGCCCGCTCGACGGCGGTCTCGACCTCGGGAGCGAGACGCAGGTCGACTACGACGACAGGGACTTCGCGGCGAGCCCGCCACCGGGCGTCACGTTCGTCCTCCCCCAGGCGCCCGTCGCGGAGTCGCGGTTCTTCGCCCAGACCGCGAAGGACATCCAGCGAACCCTCGTCGAGCGGCGGCCGCTCGAGTTGCAGCGCAACCGCACGCTGAAGCTCGTCTCACGGCCCGGCGAGTCGCCGGAGGACTTCGCGGTGCGATGCGACGCCGCCGCGCAGGAGCGGGCCGATGTGGAGGCGGCCAAGATCCGCGACCGGCTCGAGGCGAAGCGCGACCGGTTGAGCGCCGCGCTGGCGCAGGCGCAACGACGGGTCGAGGAGCTCGACACCGACACGCGGACCCGCCAGGCGAACGAGCTGATCGCCGGCGCCGGTGCGGTGCTCGGAGCGCTTTTCGGCGGAAGGCGCAGCGCCCGCTCGATGGCGAGCGCGGTGGGCGGCGCCGCGTCGAGACGCGGGATGACGACCCGGACGTCGGAGCGACGGGAGACGGCCGAGGCGAAGGTCGAGCGCACGACGGACGACCTCACCGACCTGGAGCAGGAGATCCTGGACGAGGTCGCCGAGATCGACGAGCGGTGGAGGGGGACGGCGGACGAGATCGACACGCTGACCATCCGTCTCGAGGCGACGGACGTGCGGGTGGTCGAGACGCGGCTCGTGTGGGTGCCGAGCGCCTAGGAGCCCTCGCTCTCGCGGTTGCCGCGCTTCTCGCAGCGGGATGTCGCGGCTCGACGACGACGGACGACGGCGCCCCGCAGGCGGCCGCCGCGTCCGGGGTCGTCGAGTGGGTCAACGACGGCGACACGCTGACGCTCACGAACGGTACGAAGGTGCGGCTCGTCCAGATCGACGCGCCGGAGCTCGAGACCGACTGCTACGGCCGCCCCGCGCTCCAGGCCCTGATCGCCCTCACGCCGAAGGGCACGCGCGTGCGGTTGGCAGGTGACCCGGCGCTCGACGACCGTGACCGCTACGGGCGCCTGCTCCGCTACGTCTTCGTCGGAGACGAGAACGTCAACGTCGAGCTCGTCCGCCGCGGCGCTGCGTCGCCGTACTTCTTCCGGAACGAGCGCGGTGCGCACGCGGCGGAGCTGCTGGACGCCGTGGACGATGCGCGCGACGCCGGCCGCGGCTACTGGGGCGCGTGCCCTGACGCCGCGCTGAACACCGGCCTTGGCTCGATCACCGGCCGCCGCTGACCGGCTCCGCCCACGGCACCTCGGGCGCCCGGTGGAAACCCACGCCGAGCGCGTCGAGCCGAGGGCCGTACGCGCCGAGACGTGTTCGGTAGTCGCGCCACGAGCGCCCGTCCGCACGCGACCAGCCGATCTCCGCCACGCCGAGGAGCCGGGGGAAGGCCAGGTGGTCGAGGCCCTTGCGCGTCTCGATCGTCTCCGACCAGAGGGGCGCCTCCACGCCGTGGACGTCCCGCTCGCCGACGCCGTCGATCAGGGTGGCCGGGTCCCATTCGTACGCCTTGCGGACGCTCGTCGTCCCGGCCCACACGAGCCCGAGCTCGGACGACCGCGTGTACTTCATGTCGAGGTATGCGCCGCGTCGCGGGCGAGAGCACGAGCTTCGCTCCCTGGCGCACCGCCAGCCGGGCGAGCTCGGGGTCGTGCCAATGCTGCACCAGCGTGGTGCGCAGGAGCGACGCGCGCGCGATCTCCTCCCAGCCGAGCATCCGCTTCCCGCGGGCGCGGACGAGCCGTTGCACGCGCTCCACGAAGAAGCGGTAGTCGACGGGGTCGGTCGACAGCGGCTCGTCGCCCCCGATGTGCAGGTACGGCCCGGGCGTCAGCGCCGCGACCTCGCCGAGGACGTCGTCGACGAAGGCGTAGGTCTCCTCCCTCCGGATGCAGAGCGAGCTGAAGCCCACCTCGATGCCCGTGTACGGCGGGGCGGCCCTCCCGTCGCACGCGAGCTCGCCGTACGACGCGAGTGCGGCGTTCACGTGTCCCGGCATGTCGATCTCGGGCACGACATCGACGTGGCGCTCCGCCGCGTAGGAGACGAGACGACGGTAGTCGCGCTGGGTGTAGTAGCCGCCGTTCCCGCCGCCGACGGCGGTTCGCCCGCCGACCCGGGTCAGCCGCGGTCGCGCTGCGATGGCGAGGCGCCAACCCTGGTCGTCGGACAGGTGGAGATGCAGGCGGTTGAGCTTGTGGAGCGCGAGGAGGTCGATCAGGCGCTCGAGCTCGCGGACGCCGAAGAAGTGGCGCGCGACGTCGAGCATCATCCCTCGCCAGGCGAACCGCGGCCGGTCGTGGACGGTGACGACGGGGATCTGCCACGGGCCCGGTCGTCTCCTCGACGCCTCGATCGCATCGGGCAGGAGCTGCCTCAGCGTCTGGACGCCGCGGACGAGCCCGGTCGACGTGCGCGCGGCGAGCGTCACGAGTGCCGGCGCGACCGTCAGCCGGTATCCCTCCTGCCCGAGGGCGCTGTCACCGGGGCGGAGGGAGACGACGACGTCGCCGCCGGCGGGCGGGCGGGCCGCGCTCACCGGCAGCCGGAAGCCCGTGGCCGGTCGGAGGTGGAAGGCGAGGAGGCGGGCGGCGCGGCGCGCGTCGGGATCGAGGGTCGTGACCACGATCCGCGCCGCACGCGTCAGCTCGAACGTCCCGCTCCCGGGCACGACGGCGAGCGGCTTCGGGATGATCGCGGGAAGCGTCGGCGGCCGCTCAGCCACGTACCGCGCCGGACGTGAGGCCGAACATGATCTTCCGCTGGACGAGCAGGAAGAAGACGATCACGGGGATCGCGGTCAACGTCGACGCCGCCATCAGCCCGCCCCAGTCCGTCTGCCTGCTCGTGCCGTAGAAGTAGGAGAGCCACACGGTGAGCGTGTGGTTGGACTGATCGGTGAGGATCACGCTCGCGAAGATGTACTCGTTCCACGTGGTGATGAACGCGAACACCGACGTCGCGACGAGGCCGGGCGCGACGAGGGGAAGCAGGATCCGCACGAACGCGCCGAACCGGCTCGAGCCGTCGACCATGGCGGCCTCCTCGAGCTCCTTGGGTACCCCGAGCACGAACCCGCGGAGCGTCCAGACCGCGAACGGCAGCACGAACGTCAGGTACGTGAGGATCACGCCGGTCAACGTGTTCGTGAGGTGGTATCGCGCCAGGACGACGTAGAGCGGGATCACGAGGCCGACGGCGGGCAGCATCAGAATGCCGATCATCAGGACGATGAAGACCTTGCGGCCCGTGAAGCGGTACTTCGCGAGGGCGACGGCCGCCACGAACGCCAGCACCATCGACGCGAGCACCGAGACGCTGACGACGATCAGGCTGTTCTTCACCGTGTCCCAGAAGAACGGCCGGGCCATCGCGTCCCGGAAGTGCTGCAGCGTCGGCGACGAGGAGAACCAGGTCGGCGTGAGGCTGTTGATCTCGTCGTCGGGCTTGAACGCCGTGGAGATCATCCAGAACACGGGGAACACGAGCACGGCGAAGAGCGCGAGGCCGACCAGGTCCCACGCCCGACGGCGCAGGAGTTTCGTCCGGCGCGCGCGCGGACCGCGGCGCTCGCTGGGCACCGTCGTCATCCCGTCTCCTCCATACGCACCATCCGCCGGACGTAGAACACGCTCATCACCGCCACGATCAGCAGCATCAGGATCGAGATCGCCGCGCCGCGCCCGAACTCGGAATGCGCATAGCCCTCGATGTAGACGTAGACGCCCATGAGGTAGTTCGACGCGTCGACGTGGGACGCGCCGATCAGGAGGTACGGCTGCGTGAAGACGCCGAAGTCCCAGATGATCGACAGGCTCGTGAGGATCAGCAGGATCGGCTTGAGGATCGGGAAGGTGACGTCGCGGAAGACGCGGAGCGGGCTTGCGCCGTCGATCTGGGCCGCCTCGACCAGCTCGCGAGGAACCTGCGCGAGCCCTGCGTAGACGGACACGGTCACGAAGGGGATCGCGCCCCAGACGATCAGGGCCGTCACCATCGCGAGCTGCGAGAACGGGGATGAGTACCAGTCGTGCTGGAAGAAGTCGCCCACGTGCATCTCGGTGAGGACGTAGTTGAGGACGCCGTTCTGGTAGTTCGTGATCCAGAACCACACCTGCACCGCGACCACCGCCGGCATCGACCAGACGAGCACGAGCCCCGTCATGAGGAGGATCCGGACCGGCGTCGACAGCCGTACGAGGAGCAGCGCGATCAGCGTGCCGAGCACCATCGTCAGAAGGACGTTCGCGGCGGTGAACACGAGCGTCCGGACGAGCGTGTCCCAGAACACCGGGTCGGAGAGCACCGAGCGGTAGTTCGCGAGGCCGACCCATTCGCCGTGGCGCTGGATCAGCTGCGGGAGCCCGTACTCCTGGAAGGACAGCGTGACGAGCTTGAAGAGCGGATACCCGAGGATCGCGACGATCGCGACGACGACCGGCGCAACGAGGAGGTACGGGACGGCGCCGCGGCCGAGCGCCTGGAGGGTGAAGGGGCGCCGCCTGACGGTGGGGAGCGGCGCCGCTTCGACGACGGCCGCGGCGCCGTGCGGGGCGGGATCAGGTGTCACCGCTGATCCACGCCCCGCACGACCACCGCTCAGCCGTTGAGCACCGAGGTGATGTTGTCGCTGGCGGACTGCGCCGCCTGCTTGACCGTGAGCCGGCCCTGGAGGATCTGGGCGAGCATGTTGCGGAGGATGTTGCCGTTCTCCACGTTGACCCAGTTCTTCGCCGTGGGCACGAACCAGCTCTTCCTCGCCGCCCGCTCGTTGACCGTGTTCCCGAGCAGCGACGTCGTGTTCGGGATGTTGCCGATCGCGCGGAGCGCGGTCATCGACGCCGTGCTGGTGTACGCCTTGATCCAGTCGACGCCGAGCGCCTTGTTCCCGCCGACCGGCACCGCGAGGTCGGACCCGCCGAGGAAGCCGGGCATCGGCTGCCCCTTCACGTGGCTCGGCATCACGAACTGTGCGGTGACCGTCTTGAACTGGTCACCGACGCAGCAGCTGTACCACGCCTGGCCGGTCATCGACGCGGCGAGGCCCTGCTTGTAGACGTCATAGCCCGGCGGGGTGTTCTCGTCCGCCGTCTTCCGTGCCCGCGAGGCGGTCGTCCAGAAGTTCTTGAACGCGGTCAGCCCCGCGATCGAGCGCGGCGATGCGAGCGTGCCCTTCCACTTCCCGCTCACCTGTGTGGCGATCGACCCACCGAAGTCGTAGACGAAGCTCATCGCCACGTACCAGTCCTCGCCGGCGATGTAGACCGGCGAGAAGCCCTTCTGCTTGTTCTGGGCCGCCAGCTTCTTCGCGTTCGCCGCGAACTGCGCGAGACTCGTCGGCACCTTGAGCCCGGCCTTCTTGAACAGGTCGGTGCGGTAGGTGATGACGCGCGAGCCGGCGTAGTACGGGACACCGTAGAGCTTCCCGCCGTAGCGCCCGGAGGCCGCGAGCCCGTCGAGCCATGTGCTCGAGTTCGGGATCGACGCCTTGTCGGACGTCAGGTCCTGGAACGCGCCGGCCGCCATGTACTTCGTCATCTCGGTGTTGCCCATCTCGAGCACGTCCGGGGCGCTTCCCCCCGCGAGCGACGCGTCGAGCTTCTGGAGGTGGTTCCCCCAGGTCTGGTACTGGACGTTGACCGCAACGCCTGGGTGATCCTTCTGGAACGCGGCGTTGGCCGCCTTCACGATCGGCTCCCAGTTCGTCGCCTGGGCGTCCGTCTGCAGCCAGACGGTGATGCTGTTGGCCGCCTGCGTCCCGCCGGAGGCGGTCGACGCGACCACTGCGAGGGCGGCGCCGACGAGAACGACGGCGCCGATGATGCGTGCTCTCATGGGCGATTCTCCCAAGCGCATCGAGAGGCGGAGCGGCTCACAGGATCCCGGTGGCCGACAGGTGCGTGACGCCGGAGCCCGCCTACTGGCTTGTACCACTTGGCCACGATTCGGAACAGTTGCACAGGGTCAGAGAGTTGTCAAGACCACTTTGCCAGCCAACGCGCCGTACTGCGCGTACTTTGCGACGTTGGTACTGACCACGCAGGGTGACGCGGTCAGGTGACAGCGCCGTTGCGGGTGTCCCGGAGCGACCGGTTGAGCTCGGTCACGAGCTTGTAGCGGTCACCGCGGTAGATCGAGCGGACGTACTCGACGATCTCGCCGCTCTGCGACCGTGTCGTGCGCTCGAAGAGGAACGCCGGCGAATGGAGCGGGACGCCGAGCGCCTCCGACTCGACCTCGTTCGTGACGGTCGGCTCGATCGTCTGCAATCCGCCGACGATGTCGATCCCGTACCGGCCGAGGAGGATCTCGTAGAAGGACTGGCGCTCGAGGTCGCGGGCCGACAGATTCGGCACGAGGGCCTCGCGGACGTGCAGTGTCTCGATCGCCATCGTCTCCCGGTCGGCGAGGCGCAGCCGGTCGATGATCACCACGGGCTCGGACGGGGAGACGTGGAGAAGTCGGCCCAGGTGGGCTCCCGCCGGCGCGATCCGCAGGTCGAGTGTCCGCGACGCAGGCGTCATCCCGCGGCGCCGCATGTCCTCCGTGAAGGACGTCATGGTCAGCTCCTGCGCAATCTTCGGCTCGCTCACGAACGTGCCGCTGCCGTGACGGCGTACGAGAAGCCCTTCACGCACGAGCTCGTCGAGTGCCGCCCTCACGGTCAGCCGGGACACGCCGAACGTGCCCGAGAGCTGGCGCTCCGAGGGGATCGCCTCCCCCACGCCGAGCTGCTCGATCAGGTCGAGCACCTGGCTCCGCGTCTCGCTCTGCTTCGTCTCGGTGCGTTTCATGTCCCTTTCGCCCTTATGTTGGTCAAGACCAGTTCTCCGTCGATCCCACCGGAACCTGCTCGATCTCGGCGGCGTCCGTGTCCCCGCCGAGGAGGGCCTCCCCGGTCTCGGCGTCGAAGAAGTGGAACGCGCCGGGATCGACCGCGAGCTGGGCGTCCATGCCCTGTCTCGCCGCGGAGCGGGGGTCGACCCTCGCCGTGAACAGCGTCGTCTGTTCCGCGAGCAACGCGGCGTCGTCGTCGGTGGTGCCGAGGTCGACCTCGGGGCGCCGGGCATCGATCCGGAAGAACGCGTGCGTGTCGGCGCCGAGCTGCTCGAGCACATCGACGTGGACTTCGATCCGCGGGAGCGCCGGATCGGCGAAGACCGCGTCCTCGAAGGCCTCGGGCCGAGCACCGAGGACGACGCGCCCGTCCCGCGCCGGCCTGCGCGCCGGATCGAGCGGGATCGTCAGGCCGCCGAAACGCACGGCGCCGCTCTCGACCGTCGCCTCGACGAGGTTCATGGACGGAGAGCCGATGAACGCTGCGACGAAGAGGTCGCGGGGCCGGTTGTAGAGCTCCTGGGGGCGGTCGACCTGGACGATCCGGCCGTCGCGCATCACGGCCACGCGCTGGCCGAGCGTCATCGCCTCGGTCTGATCGTGCGTCACGTAGATCGTCGTCACCCCGAGCCGCCCGTGGAGCTCTGCGAGCGACGCGCGCATCCCGACGCGGAGCTTCGCGTCGAGATTCGAAAGCGGCTCGTCCATCAGAAACGCGCGCGGCTCGCGCACGATCGCTCGTCCCATCGCGACGCGCTGCCGCTGCCCGCCGGAGAGCTGCGCCGGCTTGCGCTCGAGGAGATCGCGGAGGCCGAGCATCGCCGCGACCTCCTCCACGCGCCGCCGCGCCTCTCCCTTCGGCGCGCGCCGGACCTTGAGGCCGTACCCCATGTTCTCACGCACCGTCATGTGGGGGTAGAGGGCGTAGCTCTGGAACACCATCGCGATGTCCCGGTGGCGGGGTGCGAGGTCGGTCACGTCGACGTCGTCGATCCGCACCGCGCCCGCGGTCACCTCCTCGAGCCCTGCCACCATGCGCAAAAGCGTCGACTTGCCGCAGCCGGAGGGCCCGACGAGGACGATGAACTCGCCGTCCGCGATCGAGAGGCTCACGTCGTGGACGGCGACGAAGCCGTTTCCGTACACCTTCGTGACCCGGTCGAGGTCGATCGTCGCCATGCCTAGGCGTCCCTTTCAGTACCAATCGACAGCGTTCGGCGCGACATTGGTCTTGACCACTCTACCACGGCGTGCATAGACTGGCACACATGGCGACGCTCCGCAACGACCCCGGGCTGGACGAGCTCGCGACCGAGGGGTGGGACGCGGAGGGCGCGGACCTCGACCTTCGCTCGACGGAGGAGCTCGTCCGCCTGATGGCGGAGGCCGACGCGGGTGTGCCGGCCGCCGTCGACCGAGCGCGTCGCCCCCTCGCCGCTGCGATCGACGCCACCGCGGCACGACTCGCCGCGGGCGGTCGCATCGTCTACGTCGGCGCGGGCACGTCCGGCCGGCTGGCGCTCGTCGACGCGATCGAGTGCCAGTCGACCTTCGGTCTCGAGCCGGGCCGCGTCGTCGCGCTCCTCGCCGGGGGAGCGAGTGGGACAGCGGTCGCGCAGGAGCACGCCGAAGACGACGCGGAGAGCGGCGCTGCGGAGCTACGCGCTCTCGCCGTCACCGACGCCGACGCGGTCGTCGGCATCAGCGCCAGCGGCCGCACGCCCTACGTCCTCGCGGCGCTCGACGAGGCGCAACGTGTCGGCGCGCTGACCGTGGCGGTCGTCTGTGTCGGCGGCTCGCCGCTCGGCACGCTCGCAGACCACGAGATCACGGTCGTCGTCGGCGCAGAGGTTCTCTCGGGCTCGACACGCCTCAAGGCGGGGACCGCCCAGAAGCTCGTGCTGAACACGATCTCGACGGTGTCGATGATCCGCATCGGCAAGACATTCGGCAACCTGATGGTCGACGTCGTCGCGACGAACGAGAAGCTCCGGGCCCGCGTGCGGCGGATCGTGGCGCTCGCCACGGGCGCGACGCCGCAGGAGGTCGACGCAACGCTCGACGCGGCCGGGGGCGACGCGAAGGTCGCGATCGTGATGCTGCTCGCCGCGACGGACGCCGCGACCGCGCGAACGAGGCTCGAGGACGCCGGCGGCATCGTTCGCAAGGCGCTGACGCCGTGAGGCTCGGCGTCGAGGCAGCCCTCGTGGACGGCCGCCTCGTCCCGGGAGACGTCGCGATCGACGGCAGCCTCGTGCAAGCCGTCGGTCTCGACGGTGACGGTCGCGGAATCGCCGTCCCGGGGTTCGTCGATCTCCAGGTGAACGGCTTTGCGGGCGTCGACTTCCTCGGCGCGGACGCCGACGGGTTCGCGACGGCCGGCGAAGCGCTTCTCGAGACGGGCGTCACGGCCTACCTGCCGACGCTGATCACGTCAGAGGAGCGCGATCTCGTCGCCGCGCTCGCCTCGATCCCGGAGCATGCCGCCGGCCCTCGCATCCTGGGCGTGCACCTGGAAGGGCCGTTCCTCTCCCCCGCCCGGCTCGGGACACACCGACTCGCCGCTCGGCGCGATCCCGACCCGGCGCTGCTCGAGCGCCTCCTTGCGGCCGGGCCTGTCCGGCTCGTGACGCTCGCGCCGGAGCTTCCCGGCGCGCTCGACCTCGTCGATCTCCTGCATGCCAGGGGAGTCGTCGTCTCGCTCGGCCACACGAACGCGACCGCGTCCGAGGCGCACGCCGCGTTCGACCGCGGCGTGCGAGCCGTGACCCATGTCTTCAACGCCATGCGGCCCCTCGCGCATCGCGATCCCGGCGTCGTCGGCGCCGCCCTGATCCGGCCAGACGTCGTGCTCCAGGCGATCGTCGACGGCGTCCACCTCGACCCCGACGTCGTGCGTCTCCTGTGGCGCGTCGGCGCGGGGCGGCTGTCGCTCGTGACCGACGCGATCGCCGGCGCAGGCCTCGGCGACGGGACCTACGCGCTCGGCGAGATCGAGATCGTGGTCGCGGACGACGTCGTGCGGAGCGGCGACGGCGTCCTCGCCGGCAGCGCGCTGACGATGATCGAGGCAGTCCGGAACCTCGTGGCGGTCGACGTGCCCCTCGAGCGGGCGCTCGAGGCTGCGACGAGCATCCCTGCGCGCGTCCTCGGCGAGCGGGCGCTCGGACGGCTCGCGCCCGGAGGGCGCGCGGACATCGTCGTCCTCGACGACGCGCTCGAGGTCGTCCGCACCCTCGTCGGAGGCGAGACGCGTGTCGCAGGCTGAAGACGGCATCGAGCCGGGCAGGCGCTTCGCGACGGAGATCCGCGAGCAGCCGGCTGCCCTGCGGCGGCTGCTCGAGCACGACGGCGAGATCGCGCGCGTCGCCGCGACCGTCCGGGAGCGGGACGCCCGCCTCGTCCGCATCGTGGGCCACGGATCGTCCGACAACGCCGCGTCGTTCGGCGTGTACGCCTTCGGCCTGCTGCCGCGCTGGACCGCCATGCGGGACACGATCACCCTGACCGTCCACTACGGGACGCCGCTCGACATGTCTGGCTCGACGGTGATCGGTCTCTCGCAGTCCGGACGCACGCCCGACGTGGTCGAGTACCTCCGGGGCGCGCGCTCGACCGGTGCGTTCACCATCGCGGTGACGAACGACCCGTCCTCGGAGCTCGCGCTCGCCGCCGACGCGACGATCCCGCTCTCGGCCGAGCCCGAGCTCGCGGTCGCGGCGACGAAGACGTACACCAACACGCTGGCGACGCTGGCGCTCCTCGCAGCGCACGTCGCGGGCCGCGGCAGCGAGGTCGCGGACGGCATCCGCGAGGTCGCAGACCTCGCCGAGGCCGGCCTCCCGGAGCTCGAGCGGGCAACCGCCTCGCTCGCAGTCCCGTTCGCCTACACGGGCCGGATGTTCGTGATCGGCCGCGGCGTCGAGTTCTCGACCGCCCGCGAGATCGCGCTCAAGCTGCTCGAGACCTGCCGTGTCGCGGCGGAGCCGCTGACGGCCACCGATCTCGCACACGGGCCCGTGGCCGCCCTCGACCCGCTCTTCCCCGTGTGGGCGATCGCGTCCGACGACGGCACGCTCGCACCCGTCCAGGAGGCCGCTGCGCGCATCCGGGAGATGGGCGCGACACTCGTCGCGAGCGGGACGGCGGCGCGCATGATCGAGGAGGCCGCGTACCGCGTGCCGGTTCCGACGCCGAGAGTCGCGCTGCTCTCCCCCCTGCTCTCCGTGATGCCGGGGCAGCTGTTCGCCGCGGCGCTCGCCCGCTCCCGTGGCCTCGACGCCGACGCGCCGCACGGCCTCGCCAAGGTGACGCTCGCCCGCTGACGGGCCCGATGGGCGGCTCCGCCTACGCCTCCGCGGCCTGCGCGCGGCGCACCCGGTCGAGGAACGACTGGACGGGGAACCCTGGCCCGGGATCCCAGTGGTCGCTCTTTCGGTAGGCCTTGCTCACCTCCGCGTGACCGGTGATCCCGCGTCGGCCGGCCAGGAGGTCGTCCGGCGAGAGCCAGCGGACGGGGATCCGGCGTCGTCCGCACACATCCGCGACGACCGCTGATGCACGGCTCAGCACCGCCGTCGAGTACGAGTCGTCCCACTCCTTCGCGGTCTGACGCGCAAAGCCGGCGAGCTCCACCCCCACCGACGCGGCGTTTCCACCGCGCGCGTGCCAGGCGACGTCCTTCTCCCGAACGCACTGGATCACCCTGGCGGCGTCGACGCAGAAGTGCGCCGAGACCTGGGACGCCGGCGTCGCGAACCACCGGGCGCAGATCGCTGCCGCGTCCGGCCGCTCCGCGATCTCCATCGTGTGGACGACGACCACGTCGATCTCCCGTCCGGACGTCGGTGTCTTGTTCGGGCTCTCGACGAACGGATACGCCACAACTCTCCCTGGTTCCGGGAATGCGCCGCAGCAGCTCGCGAGGATACTCCCGGAGGCGCCCCGCATGCGAGGATCGCGCCGATGGAGGCGCATCCCCGCACGCCGCGTGTGACTGCCGTCCGCCGCGAGGAAGAGCGGGTCACCGCGCTCGAGCTCTTCTTCGACCTCGTCTTCGTCCTCGCACTGACCCAGTGCACCGCCCTCATGGCCACCGACCCGACGTGGCAGGGACTCGGCCGCGGCCTGCTCGTGCTCGCCGTCCTCTGGTGGTCGTGGGGCGGCTACGCCTGGCTCACGAGCGTCGTCGATCCGGAGGAGGGAACCGTCCGGCTCGCCATGTTCGCCGCGATGGCGGCGTTCCTCGTCGCTGCGCTGTCGGTGCCGGACGCGTTCGGAAACGACGCGTTTGCCTTCGCGTGCGCCTACGGGATCGTCCGGGTGGCGCACATCTGGCTGTTCACGATCGCGAGCCGCGACGATCCGGGCCTGCGGCGGTCCGTCACGGGCCTTGCGGCCAGCACGGCCGTCGGCGTCGGCCTGCTCCTCGCAGCTTCGACGACCGACGGCGCGCTCCAGGGAACGCTCTGGTGCGTCGCGCTCCTCCTCGACGTCGGCGCGCCGTTCCTCTTCTGGGCGGAGGGCTGGCGCCTGATGCCGGCGCACTTCGCCGAGCGGCACGGGCTGATCATCCTGATCGCCCTCGGCGAGTCGATCGTCGCGATCGGCGTCGGGTCGGAGGCCGTGGTCGACGCGTCGGTGGTCGCCGCGGCCACACTCGGAGTCGCGCTCGCAGCGGCGCTCTGGTGGCTCTACTTCGACGTGATCGCCTGGCTCGCCGAGCGGCGCCTGTCGTCTGCGGCGCCCGGACGCGAGCAGAACGAGCTCGCGCGGGACGCCTACTCGCTGCTCCACTTCCCGATGGTGGCGGGAATCGTGCTCGCGGCTCTCGGGCTGAAGACGACGCTCGCGCACGTCGGCGATCCGCTGCACGTGGTTCCGGCCGCAGCACTCGTCGGTGGCGTCGCGCTCTACCTCCTCGCGCATGTCGGCTTCCGGTGGCGGCTCGTCGGCTCCCTGAGCACGCAGCGGCTCGTGGGTGCGGTCGCCGTGCTCGCGCTCTTCCCCGTGGCCAGGGAGGTACCCGCGCTGCTCACGCTCGCACTCGTGGTCGCCGTCGTCTGCGCCCTCGTCGTCTACGAGGTGATCCGGTTCGGGGAGACGCGACGCCGCGTGCGCGACGAGCATGCCGTCGGTCATGGCTCGGAGCGCGGCCTGCAAGGATGAGGGGGTGACGAGGCCGATCTGGGCGCCGTGGCGCCTCGAGTACGTGGCCGAGGCCGGCAGTCAGGACGGATGCGTGTTCTGCGCGGAGGCCGCCGGGGAGCTGGGCGACGCGAGCCTGCTCGTCGCCCGCGGCGACCACGCATTCGTGCTCCTGAACAAGTTCCCGTACTCCTCCGGCCACGTGATGGTTGCGCCGCTCCGCCACGTGGGAGAGCTCGGAGCGCTCGAGCCCGACGAGGCCGCCGAGATCCACGTCCTGACGACGACGTCGCTCGAGGTCCTGCGCGGCGTCTACGGGCCGGACGCCTTCAACGTCGGCTGGAACCTCGGCCACGTCGCAGGCGGGTCGATCGCCGGGCACCTCCACGAGCACGTCGTGCCCCGCTGGGCGGGGGACACGAACTTCATGCCGGTTCTCGCGGACGTCAAGGTCGTGCCCGAGCACCTGCTCGCAACGCGCGAGCGCCTCCGCGAGGCCTGGCCCTCCGCGCCCTCCTAGCCGAGGGATGCGGAAAGGCGCGCCATCGCGGCCCAGCCGGCGGGCGTTGTGGTCTGGAGGTCGTAGAGACTCCAGCCCGTCACGGTCCCATCGTCGAGCACCGCGTCGTCGAAGGCCCGCAGCTCGTCGGCGGTCATCCGGTTCGCAACCCCGCCGGCGGCGTGGACGGCCACGGTCGAGCCGACCGCCGCGCGAAGCAGCCGGAGCGAGCGGGCGACGTAGCCGTAGGTCGCGTCGTAGCCCTTGAAGCCGCCGCCGGTGTAGAGCATCGGCGCGAACGCGTCGACCTGCGCCGCGATCTGCGCCCACGGAAAGCCGGGCCACCACGTCAGGTGCCGCTCGAGCGCACGGGGCGGGTACGTGATCGCGGCCACCGGCCGTCCGCTCGACTCCGCGCGGACGTGCGCGAGCAGATCGAGCAGGCGGGTCGTGCGCTGCTTCACGTTCGGGTTCCGCAGCGACTCGACGTCGAGCGCGATGCCGTCGAAGCCGCTCCCCTGCGGCGTGCGGAGCCCGAGCAGCGCCCGCGCCCGCCGCAGGTCTCGGACATGGTTGTCGTGACCCGGGAGGTACCAGCCGACGACGCGGATCCCACGCGCATGCAGCGCGTCCACGAATCGGCCGAGCCCGGTGGGGTCGACGACGTCAGTGGTCGAGCGGTCGTTCGCGGTCTCGACCCAGGCCGTCCGGACGCCACGCCCGGCCAGGCGCGCCGCGACCGCGTTCGGCGATGCATAGAGCGAGGTGTCGTAGACGTCGATCCAGGTGCCGAGCCCCTGGAACACGTCCGCGGAGGCCACCGTCCGCGTCGGGGCCGCACGACCCTGCGGCGCGGTCCCCCAGGCGAGGCCAACGGCCAGCGCCGACGCAAGCGTGGCAAGGGCAAGCAGGCGCATCGGGAGACGGAGGCTACGGGCCGTGTGTGAGGGTTCCGTGAGTCGCCGCGGAGCCGAGCGCGCAGCCTCGGCATTCATGCCCTGACTGCGACGACCCTCTACCCCGTCGGGGGCGTCAGCGCTCGCGGAACGTGATCCGGCCACGCGTCAGGTCGTACGGAGAGAGCTCCACGGTCACGCGGTCGCCCGGGTTGATCCGGATGCGGTAGCGGCGCATCTTGCCGCTCACGTAGCCGAGCGTCTCATGGCCGTTGTCGAGCTCGACCCTGTACATGCCGCCGCGGAACGCCTCGACGATCGAGCCTGTCATCTGAACCTTGTCCTCCTGCGCCACGAATCTCCTTCACGGTGAGAGATGGGACGGCGCTCCGGGCTCGCCCTGGTGCGCCCGGAGACGATGGCGTCGCCGTCGGACGGCGACGGCGGTGGGCGGTCACTTCACCCGATGTCGCTCGGCGTCGTCGAACAACTTCGCGGTGTCAGTTGCCGTGCGCGCGCCTCCTGTCGTCCGGCACGAACGGGCGGCGAGTGCTCCAGGGCACCCCGATATTCGCTCAGACCGCGGGTCCAAGATACACGCGGCCTCGCGCCGTCGGGAGCGGCGTGGCGGGGCGACGTCAGCGGCTAGGATGCAGGCCTCGCGGGCGTAGCTCAGTTGGTAGAGCATCAGCTTCCCAAGCTGAGGGTCGTGGGTTCGAGCCCCATCGCCCGCTTCCCCTCAATCCCTGTGTTAATGCAGGATTGCGGACTGCCGGTGATACTCTAAACGTCTATTCAGACGCCAGTTAAACGCCACTTTGGGCGGATCTGGCGTCGAGCTTCGCCCGAATCGACTCTTCTGAGTAGCGCGCGAGGTTCGGGGCGATTAGTACGCGGCGTCGCGTAGTACGCTCGTTCTGCATCAGGACAACCAAGCCTCCTGGTGCCGCGCCCCCGGCGGTCAGCCGCGCGGGGGCTTTGTTGTCACAGCGTCAACAGCGGAGGCACGAAGGGGGAAGGCGTTGCTTGGCGCAGGCCGGTCGGCTCGCGCCAGGCCCCAACATGGCACGCGTATGCGCGCTCCCTTAACCGTCAACGGCGTTGGGATGCTTCTTGGCAATGTCGCGCAGGGCGCGCCAAAGCGTCTGATATGCCCGATCGACGCGCTTCCTTCGGCGTGGCTCTTCGCGGCCTTGGGGGTCGCCGACGACCCGAGCTCGCCCGGACCTAGATCGAGAGGCGCTCCAAGGCCTCCTTCGCTGCTGACGCGCATCCGAGAGGCCACTCGTCGAATTGGCACGACGCAATTGGACGCGTGGACCGCGGAGTAGTCTCTGGGGGCGTGAGCGGCGCGCCAATCGAGCCCGAGCCGGGCGTCCCGGAGGTCTCCTCGGAGTCGGAATCGACGGTCGAGCGACGCAGGCTGCCAGATGTGCGCAAGACCGTCACCATCGTCTTCTCCGACCTGGTTGACTCGTCACGGCTGAGCCGGCAGCTCGATCCGGAGGCGCATAGGAATCTGTTGGCGGTCTACTTCGGTGCGATGCAAGACGCCGTCGAGCGTCATGGGGGCATCGTCGAGAAGTACATCGGTGACGCCGTCATGGCCGTCTTCGGCGTCCCGGTAGTGCACGAGGACGATGCCCTGCGGGCGGTTCGGGCCGCGGTCGAGATGCGCGAGACGCTGGCCACGCTCAACGACGAGCTCGAGCGTTCGTGGGGCGTCCGGCTTGCCGCCCGGATCGGCGTGAACACCGGCGAGGTGATCGCCGGCGACCACTCGCAGGGGCACCTCTTCGTCACGGGTAAGGCGGTCAACGTCGCCAAGCGCCTTGAGGAGGCGGCGGAGTCGAGCGAGATCCTGATCGGCGAGGCGACTCACGTGCTCGTGAGAGACGCTGTCCTGGTCGAGCGTGGTGCCAGTCGGACCGTGAAGCACGGAGAGGCCGTCGACGGCATCAGTCTGCACGCGGTCGTCGCGCACGCCCCCGGGCATGTCCGCCGGTTCGACTCGCCGTTCGTCGGGCGAGAGCGGCAGCGCCGGGCGCTGCAGAGCGTGTTCGAGGATGCGGTCAGCGATCGGGCCTGCCGCCTGCTAACGGTCCTGGGCGGCGCCGGCGTGGGCAAGTCGCGACTTGTGCAGGAGTTCCTCGAATTACTCGGCACCGAGGCGACGGTGCTGCGGGGACGCTGTCTGCCTTACGGCGAAGGCATCACGTACTGGGCGCTCGCCGAGGTCGTGAAGGATGTGGCGCGGGCGGAGGGCCAGGATCCGGGTGAGCAGTCGCTGGTGATCGCCACGCAACTCGTCGGGGAGGAGAAGGCAGAGCTGATCGCCGAGCGCATCGCCGAGGCGCTGGGACTCGGCGGCCCCGTAGGAGGAACGAGCGACGAGACCTTCTGGGCGGTGCGGAAGCTCTTCGAGGCGCTCGCGAGGAGCAGGCCGCTGGTGGTCGTGTTCGACGACGTGCACTGGGCGCAGCCGACGTTCCTCGACCTGATCGAGCACGTCGCGGCTTTCTCGCGCGATGTCCCCATCCTGCTGCTCTGCATCAGTCGACCCGAGCTGCTCGATACACGTCCCGACTGGGCCGCCGGCAAGCTGAACGCCACGTCGATCCTGCTCGAGCCGCTCAGCGACGAAGAGTGCCGGCAGTTGATCTCGAACCTGCTCGGCCGTGCACCACTCCCTGCGGAAGCGGAGTCTCGAATTGCCGGGGCCGCGGAGGGGAACGCGCTCTTCGCCGAGGAGATGGTGGCGATGCTCGTCGACGACCAGCTACTGACGAGGGAGGACGACCACTGGGTCGTGTCGTCCGACCTCTCCGACCTTCCGGTCCCCTCGTCGATCCAGGCGCTGCTCGCCGCCCGGGTCGAGGGACTGCCTGCCGACCAGTGGGCGATCGTCACCGCGGCCTCCGTCGAGGGGACGGTGTTCCACCGTGGCGCGGTGAGCGATCTCACTCCCGATTCGTTCGCGCCGACCCTTGAGCTCAATCTGATGGATCTTGTCCGCCGGGACGTGATCCGGCCCGACTTCGCCGACTTCCCGGGCGACGAGGCGTACCGGTTCCGGCACGCTCTGATCCGCGATGCCGCGTACCGGTCGCTGTCGAAGGGCATCGCCGCCGACCTGCACGAGCGCTTCGCCGGGTGGCTCGAGCGCACGGCCGGGGAGAGACTGCGCGAGTTCGAGGAGATCGTCGGCTACCACCTGGAGCAGGCGTATCGATGCAGCGCCGCGATCCGCTCGATCGACACACACACGGCCACGCTCGCGACCAGATCGGCGGAGCGGCTCGAGTCGGCAGGTCGAAGGGCGCTGGCGCGGGGTGACCTTCCCGCCGCGATCGGCCTGCTCGAGCGGGCCGCGGATCTCTTGTCCCTCGACGCACCGAGACGTGCAGCGGTTCTCCCGGAGCTCGGGGCTGCGCTGATCGAGGCAGGCTCGTGGAGCGATGCCGAGCCCGTCCTTGCGGAGGCACGACAGCTCGCCGCTTCGGCCGAGGACGATCGGGCCGATTCCCACGCGCTGGTTCAGCAGCAGTTCCTGCAGCTGTTGCGGGTCGACGAAGGAGCAACCGAGGAGGGAACGCGCGTGGTCGAAGCCGTCCTTCCCGTCTTCGAGACCTGTCGCGACGAGCACGGCCTGAGCAGAGCCCGGAAGCTCGAGGCGTTGATCCAGTGGAACATGGCGCGCGCCGCGGCGGCAGCCGAGGCCTGGGAAAAGGCGGCAGAACATGCACGTCGTGCGGGCGACGAGGACGAGCGAAACGAGATCCTGTCCTGGGTCGCGTCGTCGATGTTCTTCGGGCCGACACCGGTGGACGAAGGGGTCCGACGTTGTGAGGAGATTCGCGCCGAGGTGGTCGGCAACCCCGGCTCCGAGGCCTGGGCGATTCGGTCGCTCGCCGGGCTCCACGCGATGGTGGGCCGCTTCGAGCTCGCCCGGAGGCTGCTCGCCGAGGCAAACAGGATCTTCGAGGAGCTCGGGCAGACCCGATACTCCTCGGCTTGGGATCTCGACGGGATCGTCGAGCTCCTGGCCGGCAATCTCGACGCAGCAGAAGGGCGCCTCCGCGCCGGATACCTTGCGCTTGAGAAAATGGGCGACAGGGCATTCCGCCCGACCGCGGCGGCGTATCTGGCCGAGGCGCTCTACCTGCAGGGACGCGACGAGGACGCCGGCCCGCTCACGGAGATCAGCGAGCAGCTCGCCGCGAGGGAGGACCTCCTGACGCAGGTCGTCTGGCGAAGAGTGCGGGCGAAGGTGATGGCACGGCAGGGGCGCGTCGACGATGCCGAAGACCTCGCGCGGGAGGCTGTGTCGATCAGCGAGTCCACCGACTTCCTCAACACCCACGCTGATGCTCTCGTCGATCTCGCCGATGTCCATCGGCGAGCGGGCCGCTTGGACGAAGCACGCACAGCTGCTGCGAGGGGCCTTGCTCTCTACGAGGAGAAGGGCAACCAGGTCGCCGCTGAGCGGACGCGGGCGGACCTAGCGGTATTGCAGCAAACGTGAGACGATCGCGGCGAGGTGTCGGGGCCCTCCTCGAATTCGATTTCCATGAGCTGTTGCGGCTCGGAAGGATGGTGGTTCCATGGGACCCAACTTCAAAAAGGCCGAATTCATTTCAGACACCTCACTCAAGGTGACCGGAACGTTCGACACCCACTCCGAAGTGATCGGCGATGTGATCATTCGCATCCTGGTCATCCCCGAGGGCCACGCCGCCGCAATGACGAACCCGATGGTCGGGCAGGCGGAGCGTTTCACCCTGAGCACCAGTAATAACCTCACAAGCGGGTCGTTCAAAGGAACAGTAACGGGGCCTAAGGACTCATACACCGTGGCGGTGGGTGACACGGTTCGCCTGATCGGCGTGTCCGTAGCCGTCAAGGCCGCGGAGGCCAAGGAGCCTCCGGAGGCTCCGGATCCGCCCGGATTCGAGACGTTCACCTGGTGCGTCAGCCGCGTAGTGGAGGCCGAGGAGGGGCAAGCCGCGTAGACGAACCGCCGCTCGATCAGTCGATCGTCAGCAGGAAGTCCTCGACGCGGCGGAGGAACGCCTCCGGCTCCTCGACGTGCGGCATGTGACTCGACTGCTCGAAGATCGTCCACTGGGCGCCGGGGATGCGCTCGTGGAATCTGACCGACGATCTGCGGCGTCGCCTCGCCACCTTCCCGCCCGACGCGCAGTCGACACTGCTACTCCACGAAGAGCCGGCAGGACGGACGACCCGAACGCCTACCTCTTCCTCGCGCACACGCACACGCGCACACGCGAAATGGGGGCCAGGTATCCACCCCCCTCGCGATGATGATCGGGGTGGGACGTGTTCTCGCCTTCGGAGAGCGCTCGACCGCCCACGGCTCACGCGCGTCCTGGACGAGCTCGCGGGCGGGTAGCAGGGCGGCACGCGGCGCCGGGTGGACGGGCACGCGCTAGGGGGACGCCTAGCGTCAGTCGATCGTCTGGAGGAAACGCTCCACCCGCTCGAGGAAGAGCTCGGGCTCCTCGATGTGCGGAAGGTGGCTCGACTGCTCGAAGATCGTCCACTCGGCACCGGGAATGCGTTTGTGGATCTCCCCGACGATCAATGGAGTCGCCTCGTCGTGGCGACCCGAGGCGAGCAGCGTCGGCGTGGAGATCTCACGCAATCGGTCGGTGATGTCCCACCCTTTCAACGACCCGATCACGTGGAACTCGCTCGGCCCGTTCATCGTATGGTAGACCGTCGGGTCAGTGGCCATCTGATCGAAGCTGCGCTGGAGCCCGTCGGGCCACGGCACGCGGCAGAGGTGGCGATCGTAGAACACCCTGACGGCGGTCTCGTACTCGGGGTCGTCGGTCGTCCCGGCCTCCTCGTGCTCGGTCAACACGCTCTGCACGTCGGGTGGCAGATCCTCTCTGAGGCGGTTCGCTTCAGAGACCCACAGCGTCATGCTCGCCGGCGAGTCCGCGACGACGATGCCCCGCAGGCCGGCCGGATGATCGAGCGCGTGCTCCATCGCGAGCATCCCGCCCCACGACTGGCCGACGACCGCATAACGGTCGGCGATCCCGAGGTGACGCGTCAGCTCATCCAGCTCGTCCTTGAAGAGCTGCGGCGTCCAGAAGCCCGCAGGAGCGTCCGGAAGATGCTGGCTCTTGCCGCACCCGATCTGGTCGTACAGGACACACGCCCGGCCGAAGCGGTTGAGGTCTGCGATCGCCTCGCAGTAGTCGTGCGCCGCCCCCGGGCCGCCGTGACAGACGACGACCGGGACGCGACGCATTCGATTCCAGGTCGCCAACCACCCGGTACCACGTCTCGTGTCCGTCCCAGGCCATCCGTCCCTCGCGTTCGGTCATGTCATCCTCCTTCCGTGGTGCTGTTCTCGACACGCCCGACGGGTACCGGGCTGCCGAGTGGGTGGTGGCAAGCGGCAAAGCGCCCATCGCCGTAGTCGGCCAGCGGCGGTGGTACCGAACGGCAGATCTCTGTTGCGTATCTGCACCGGGGGTGGAAACGGCAGCCGGCAGGCGGATCGATCGGACTCGGAACCTCACCCTCGAGCACGATTCGAGCCCGACGCGGACCCGTCTCGTCGTCCGCGTCGATCGCCGGGATCGCCGAGATGAGCGCCTCCGTATAGGGGTGGATCGGTTGCGCGTAGAGCGGGTCGGCCGGCGAGATCTCGACGACCAAACCGAGGTACATGACGGCTATCCGATCCGAGACGTGCCGGATGACCCCGAGATCGTGGGCGATGAACACGTACGTGAGACCGAACTCGTCCTGGAGATCGTCGAGCAGATTGACGACCTGCGCCTGAATCGATACGTCGAGTGCGGAGACGGGCTCGTCCGCGACGATCAACTGCGGATTGAGGGCGAGAGCGCGCGCCACCCCGATGCGTTGGCGCTGGCCGCCGGAGAACTCGTGCGGGAACCTGTTGATGTGATGCGGCGAGAGGCCGACGACGTCGAGCAGGTGCAGCACTCGTTCCCGGATCTCCGCCGTCGAGCCGACGCGGTGGATGTGCAAGGGGGTCGCCGACGATCTGGATGACGCGCTTGCGCGGGTTCAGCGACGCGTACGGATCCTGAAAGATCATCTGCATCTCGCCGCGCAACGGCCTGAGCTGCCTGCGCGAGAGCTTCGAGATGTCGACACCGTCGAAGACCACCGTTCCGCTGGTGGGCTCGTGGAGGCGCACGAGGAGCCGGCCGAGCGTGGACTTGCCACATCCCGACTCGCCGACGACCCCGAGGGTTTCGCCCTTCCGCACTTCGAGCGAGACGCCGTCGACCGCGTGCACGAAGCCGCTCTGCTCACCGCGGCGCGAGCGGGAACGAACAGGAAAATGCTTGACGACGTCCACGGTCTGGAGGAGCACTGGGGCGGTCATGCGCTTTCGCGCCGCTCTCCGGCGTCGCCGAGCGAGGCCGCTCGGAGCGCCGCCCGCGTGGCGGGGTCGCGGTGACAGGCGTCCTTTCGCCCCGGCGACACACGCTCGAGGAGCGCCGGAGTTGTCAGACAGCGCGTCGAAGCGATGCGGACAGCGCGGCTCGAAACGGCAGCCTTCGGGGGGCGCGAGCAGCGACGGCGGCGCGCCCGGGATCGCGGCGAGGCGCCGGACACGAGGCCGATCCGGTCGCGGCATCGACCCGAGAAGGCCCCACGTGTACGGGTGCTGCGGGTCGCGGAAGAGCTGCGTCTTCGGCGCCTCCTCGACGACGCGCCCGGCGTACATCACGACCACCCGCTCGGCAAGCTCGGCGACGACGCCCATGTCGTGCGTGATCAGGACGATCGACGAGCCGTGGTCGCGCTGGAGCCGCTTCATGAGCTCCAGGATCTGCGCCTGGATGGTGACATCGAGCGCTGTCGTCGGCTCGTCTGCGATCAGGAGCGACGGGTTGCAGGAGAGCGCCATCGCGATCATCACCCGCTGGCGCATCCCACCCGAGAACTGATGCGGATAGTCGTCCGCGCGCCGATCTGCGTTCGAGATGCCGACCTCGGCCAGCAGGTCGACGGTCCGTGCCCGCGCCTGTCGGTGGGTCATCGTCTGGTGAGCGCGCAGCTGCTCCTCGATCTGCCAGCCGACGGTGTAGACGGGCGTCAGCGCGGTCATCGGGTCCTGGAAGATCATCGCGATCTCACGGCCGCGAACCGACCGCATCTCGCCCTTGGGGAGCTTCATCAGGTCGCGGCCGCGGTAGAGCACCTGGCCCTCGACGACCGCGTTGGGATCCCTGATCAGCCGCATCACGGCAAGCATCGAGACCGTCTTGCCGGACCCGGACTCGCCGACGATACCGAGTACTCCCCCGACCGGAACCGTCAGCGAGAGGTCGTCGACTGCCTGCACGACACCGTCCTCGGTCCCGAAGGAGATGCGGAGGTTACGGAGCTCGAGCAGCGGTGTGCCGGTGTCTTCAGGCAATACGCACCCGCGGGTCGAGCCACGCGTACAGGAGATCCACCATCGCGTTGGCTACGACGACGAAGAAGGCCGCGTACATCACGCACGCCATGATCACGGGAAGGTCGAAGTTCTGGAGCGAGTCGTAGGTCAGCTTCCCGATCCCGTGTAGACCGAAGACGACCTCCGTCAACAGGGCGGCGCCGCCGACGAGGGCGCCGAAGTCGAGGCCGAAGAGCGAGAAGTAGGCGATGAGCGACATCCTGAGCGAGTGGCGCACCACGACGCGGCGCTCGGTCAACCCCTTTGCGTACGCCGTCCGCACGTAATCCTGCTCCTGCGCCTCGATCATCGACGAGCGGAGGATCCGCGCATAGATCCCGGCGTAGAGCACGGCGAGCGTCAGCCACGGCAGAAGAAGGGACTTGAACCATCCGAATGGCGACTGCGTCAGCGGCGTATAGCCGAGCGGAGGCACCCACGAGAAGAGGAACGTGTCGTGGAAGCGGCTCTGGCTGAGGAGATTGACGACCTCGCCGAGCCAGAAGACGGGCATCGAGATCCCGATCAAGCCGACGACCATCAGGAGCACATCGATCGACGAGCCGCGGAAGACGGCGGCCAGGACTCCCATGACGATGCTCGTCAGAACCCAGATGAGGGAGGCGCCGAGTACGAGCGACAGCGTCACGGGCGCGGCCTCCTCGACCTGCGGGATCACCTTCGCGCCACGGTTGATGTACGACGTGAGGTCGCGCGTGATGAAGAGCTTCTTCATCAGCAACGCGTACTGGACGGGCATGGGCCTGTCGAGCCCGAAGTCGTGGCGGACCGCGCGCAGCGTCGCGCTGATCCGCGTTGCGCCCGGCGATGCGTGCTGCCGGGTCGACGCCGGGAGTCGCGAAGAAGATGAGGAACACGAGCACGCTGATCGCGAACATCACGAGCACCATGGACACCATCCGCCTGGCGACGAAGCGGAGCATCACGCGCCCGTCTTGTGCTTCGCCCGAGGATCGAGCGCATCCCGAACCGCGTCGCCGAGGACGTTCAACGCGAGCACCGTGACCACGATCGCGATCCCCGGAGCGAGGGCTACCGCGGGCCGGGTGTACAACAGTCCCTGACCGTCCAGGATGATCGTCCCCCAGCTGGCAGTCGGGCGGCTGCACGCCGATCGAGAGGAACGACAGCGCCGCCTCGGTGAGCATCGCGAGGGCGACCATCAGCGGGAAGAAGGACGATCACCGTCGTGATCACGTTCGGGAGGAGCTCGCTCCAGAGCAGGCGCCATGACGACGCGCCGAGCCCGACCGCGGCCTCCATGAACTCCCGCTGGCGGAGCGAGAGCACCTCGCCCGCGCACCGACCGCCCGACGTAAGGGACGTAGACGATCCCGATGATCACGATCGGCAGCACGAGGCTCCCCGCCTCGAGGGTGTACGGCCCCACGTCGAGGCTGTTGGTCAGCAGGACGGTCGACAGGCAGATCGCGAACAGGTACACCGGGAACGCCCAGACGACGTCGAGGAGCCGCGACAGCACGCCGTCGACGGCTCCTCCGAAGAAGCCCGCAGCGAGGCCGATCAGCGTGCCGAGCAGGCAGGTGATGAGTGCTGCGGCGACGCCGATCAGCAGCGAGTTGCGGCCCCCGTACAGCAGGCGGGCCGCGACGTCGCGCCCCTGGTTGTCGGCGCCGAGGAAGTAGTGCTCCGGATCCCAGGTCGGGCCGATCGGCGTCACGCCGAGCCCGAGCCCTCCCGACTCCGGCTGCATCACCGGCACGGTCTTCCCGTCCACGACCGTCGTTCCGTCGAGGTTCGAGCTGGAAGGGGTCGGTATGGGCGATGTGCTGGGCGTAGAGCGGCGCCGCGAGGCAGAGGAGCGACGATCACGGCGAGCACGGCGAGCATCGCCATCGCGACCTTGTTGCGCGCCAGCCGGCGGCGGGCAAGCGCCCAGGGGCTGGCGCCTGCCGAGGCTCGACGCGGGCGTCGTGGCGGGCGCCACGCCCACGAGGGCGTCGCTCATCGACGGCCGTGCAGGTGAGGGCCGGACTCGAGCCCGGCCCTCACGACGATTCCTACTGGACCCATGACTGGTCGACGAGCCAGTAGAACTGCTTGCTGAACGTGAAGTTGCCGACCCGCTTCGAGACGAAGTCGATGTGCTTCGGCGTGAACAGCGTCGCCATCGGCGACGCGTCGGTCACCTGCTTGTCGATCTTCGCCCAGAGCGCGTTGGCGGCGTCCTCGTTCGTGGACCCGAGCGTGAGCGCCTTGTGCATCTGCGCGTTGATCTTCTTGTCGCAGAAGCCGGCGATGTTGATGCTGGAGTCGCTCCCAGGGTGGAAGGACTCGCAGCCGAAGAGGATGTAGAGGAAGTCCGACGCTGCGGGGTAGTCCTGGTACCACTGCTGGGTGTTGATCTGCACCTTGTTCTTCGTGTTCTGCACGTAGGTGAAGGAGATGTTCTGGGAGATCGGCTTCACCGTCGCCTTGTAGCCGATCTGATTGAGCACGCTCTGGAGGTAGACCCCCATCGCCTTGTTGACCTCGTCGTCCGGTGTCACGACGGCGACCTTCTGACCGGCCGTGCCCGACTCCTTGACGAGTTGCTTGGCCTTGGCGAGGTCTGGCGCCGACCACTTGGTGCCCGGGTTCTTCGTGTACGGGCAGTAGTCGCGATGGCCGGGGAAGCCGGGCGGCAAGCACCTGGCACGACGGCGTCGCGAGCCGGGGACCGCCGAAGATCTTCACGGCGGCGTTACGGTCGATCGCATAGTTGACGGCCTGCCGTGCCTTGACGTTGTTGAACGGCGGCAGATTCGTGTTCATGGGCACGTACCAGAACGCCGTCAGCGTGTTGACATGCACCTGGTCGGCGTACTTCGTGCCGATCTCGCCGAGGCGGTCGGCCGGCGGCGCCTCGAGCGTCCAGTCGGCCTGACCGTTCTCGATCGCGGTGATCTGCGCCTCGGTCGTCAGACCGAAGGACTGGGTGATCTCGTCCGGATACCCAGCCGGCTGCGCCAGCTTCGACCACTGCTTGAAGTACGGGTTGCGCTTCATGACCAGCTGCTTGTTCGGGTTGTACGACGCGAAGTAGTAGGCGCCCGTGCCCGGCAGGGGCTTGGTTCCGGCGTCGGTGGATGGGCTGCTGGCCGGCACGATCGCGGCGTGAGGGACGGCGAGCTTGTACTTGAACTCGGGGTCAGGCGCCGTGAGGTTGATCGTCACCGTCCCGGCCGCGTTGTTCGCCGTGACGCCCCCCTTCAGCGTGCAGGTCGCCGGCTGCTTGAGACAGGCGTCCGCGCCGACGATGCCGGCGTAGAAGCTGCCGGACGTCGGGCTCTTGACCTTGAAGATCCGCTGGAAGGAGGCGACGACGTCCGCCGGCGTGACCTCCTTGCCGTTCGAGAACTTGATCCCCTTGCGGATCTTGAAGACATAGGTCTTGCCGCCGTTCGTCGGAGCCGGCAGCGCTGTCGCGATGTCGGGCACGACGACGAACGCGGCGTTGCCGCCTGCCTTGGTGAAGGCGAGCAGGCCGTCGTACGCCGCCTGGTACAGCTGCCAGTACTGGAGGGTGTAGTTGACCTGAGGATCGAGCGTTCCGCCGGCGGACTTCGCCAGGAGCTTCAGCGTCCCACCGCGGTGCGCCTGCACCGCCACACTCGAATCGCGCTGCTTCGGCGAGGTGCTGCTCGCGTACCCGGCGGCAGCCGCCAACAGCGCGACCACGGCAGCAGCGACGAGAATCCTTGGTACCCGACTCATATCGTCTCCTAGCTTGCGGGTCGATGACATGGCGTCCACGCCGGCGGCGTGGACGAGACATGTCAGTGCGCAGTGCGATCGTAACGCCTCGAGAAAGCGACACCAAGGAAATCCCGAGTGCACTGTTGCGCCCCCGTAGACTCGGACGCGCAAACCGAGCTCTGCCCGTCAGCGGGAGGAGGAACCCCTATGAGCCGTGAGCACACCGTGGACGCGAGCCAGATCCATCACGACTGGGACGCGAGCCGCGAGCCTGTGGTGACGATCGAGTCGGGCGATGTCGTCCACTTCGACCTTCCGATCACCGGCGAGGGGCAGGTGACGGAGACCTCGACGGTCGCAGACGTGGTCTGGGACTTCGACACGATCTACAACCTTGCCGGTCCGGTCCACGTCGCAGGCGCCGCTCGCGGCGACACGCTCGAGGTCGAGATCCTCGAGCTGCACCCCGGGCGCCGTGGGGCTGGACGACCGTCATTCCCGAGCTCGGTCTGCTCGCCGATGACTTTCCCGGAGCCGTTCCTGAAGATCTTCGACCTCCGCGGACGGATCGACGCGCGACCGTCGCCCCGGGCGTCGAGGTGCCGCTGCAGCCCTTCCTCGGGACGATGGGCGTGCCGCACGGACGAGCCGGGCCCGTTCTCGCCCGTTCCCTCCGCACCGGGGCGGCGGCAACGTCGACTGCCGCCACCTGGTCGCCGGCTCGACGCTGTGGCTGCCGATCTGGTGCGACGGGCGCGCTCTTCTCCTGCGGGGACGCCCACGCGGCGCAGGGCGACGGCGAGGTCTGCGTCAGCGCCATCGAATGCGCGATGCAGGCGACGCTCTGCGTTTGCACGTGCGCAAGCGCACGATCCCCGGGCCGGCGTTCCATGTGCCCCGCGCCGTCGAGTTGCTCCGGGCCCGTACTACGGGCACGATGGGGATCGACGCCGATCTGATGGAAGGGGCGCGGACGGCGGTTCGCAACATGATCACGTGGCTCGTCGAGGAGCACGGCTTGAGCCGCGAGGACGCCTACGTCCTCTGCAGCCTCGCCGGCGATCTGCAGATCCACGAGATCGTCGACGCGGGCGTCTGGAACGTCGGCATGACGATGCCACTCGGCAGTCTTCGTCTAGGTGAGCTGCCGACACGGGGTGTGAACGCCGGCGCAGTAGATCAAGCACCGCCCCACCCTCTCGAGGTCTCTCCGGTGCGTTGCGACCACGCGCCACATCACCGCAAGGACTACGAGTCCGCCGGCGCCCCGCCACCCGACTACCGGTTGACGTGCATCTTCATCGACCGCGACTACCGCAGGAAGGGTTTGACCTCGATCGCCCTCCACGGCGCCCTCGACCTCATCGCGCAGGCCGGCGGCGGGGTGGTCGAGGGCTACCCCAGGATCTCTCCGACGGCCGCCGGGTCGGCAACTCGTTCCTCTACAACAGCACCCGCGCCCTCTACGAACGTGCCGGCTTCAGCTACGTCCGACCGAAGGGCAAGAACCACACCGTGATGCGTCGGACGGTCGACGCGGGTTGAGGTGGACCTGGCGTCGTAGCCGTGGCCGGGCTGCTGATGTCCGTTCAGCGAACGTCGGGGATGGCGCCGGCGAAGTTGGAGTATTCGACGCGACTGATACCCGGTTGCCGCAACTCGACGACGCTCTCTTGGCCGGGTTCGTGGATGACGATGGGGTGGCCGACGCTGGCGTGGCGGGCTCGTTCCCAGATGCGATGGCGGAAGGTGTCGCGTTCGGTGTCGGGCCAGCGGCTGCCTTCCCGCTCGAACAGCGATGAGGATGACACGACCCCCCGGTCTAAGAGTTCACACACCGGGAGCAACACAGACAGGGAGACTCGAACATGCCGCGGTACCTGATCTCGTTCGACGACGGATCGATGGATCACATCCCCGAGGAGGACTGGCCGACGGTCGGTGAGGCGTCGCGCGCGGTGGTCCGGGAGATCAAGCAGGCGGGCGCTTGGATCTTCGGCGGCGGGGTCCTGCGTCAGCAGGCGAGCATCGTGTCGACCGACGGGTCGGTCGCTGACGGCCCCCTCCCGGAGACCAAGGCCGTGGTCGGCGGCTTCTCGATCATCGAAGTCGCCTCACGCGAGGAGGCGCTCGCCTGGGCGGCCAAGATCGCCGAGTCCTGCCGATGTGCCCAAGAGGTACGCGAGATCATGTACGACCCGGAGTCCTGAGGCCCAGACCCGGAGCAGCTCGACCAGCGACCGCGCCTCCGGGGTCACGATCACCCGGCCGTCACGAACCTCTGCGAACCCCTCGGCCTCGAGCCACCGTTCGAGCTCGCGCGGCCTGAGGCCGGGCTGTGCGGAAGGGCGGTTGGAGCAGCTCGCGGGCGGCCAGCGGCTCCTCGCTCACAGGAGCGGTCTACCGTCAGGGCGGCGTGTTGTCCAGCTCGGAACTGCGGGCGCGTCAGGATCGGTCCTGTGTCTACAGAGTTGTGTCTATCCCTGACGATGGTCCCAAGCGACAGTACGCTCGCACATGCGAGTGAGCTTGAGGCGGAGACGCTTGGATGAGCGAGCCGCTCGCGTTGCGCGACGGGATGCTTCGGACGAGACTTCGCGGAGTGGAGCCCTCTGAGGAGATCCGGCGGATCGTTGAACGATGGATGCAAGCGATATCGGAGCGCGATTCCGAGTCGAGCCTCGAACGGGTCTCGGACCTTCCGGGCGCTCTGATGATCGGAACCGATCCCGAGGAGTGGTTCCACGGTTCCCAGGCCCGCGCTATCTGGGCACGCCAACTCGACGAACTCGACACGTTCGCGGTCGTCGGTACCGAGATCGAAGCCTGGGAAGAAGGAACCGTCGGCTGGGCGAGCGTCAAAGAGAAGATCAGCTGGGACGATCAAGTGGCCGAGTCTCGCGCCACGTATGTCTTCCATCTCGAGCGCGGTGAATGGAAAGCAGTGCAAATCCACTGGTCAATGCCGAGAGGGAACGTCGATCTCTTCGGCAGGGAACTCACGGTCAGCCTCGGGGCACTTGAACGAGCGATCGCGCGCGAGCGACCAGATCTGTTTGCCACCCTCGCGGTTGACGGGACCGTGACGATCGTCTTCACAGACATCGTCGACTCGACCGTCCTCACCTCGCGCCTTGGCGACCACGCTTGGCGCGATGTCCTCCGACGCCACGAAACGGTCATCCGCGACGTCACGGGAGATCACGGCGGCACGGTCGTAGAAACGCAGGGTGACGGTTCGATGCTTGCGTTTTCGAGCGCGCGACGCGCAGTCGCGTGCGCGCAGGCGATCCAGCACGAGATGTCCACGGCGTTTGCGGATGACTCTCCGCCGATCCGGATCAGGATCGGCATTCACACGGGCGATGCGATCCAGGAAGCGGACCGCTTCTTCGGCACCACCGTTCATTACGCAGCGCGCGTGGCTAGCCAGGCGCTCGGCGGTGAGGTTCTTGTGTCGAATCTGGTTCGAGAGCTCGTCGCTAACTCGGGTGTCCAGTTCACCGACAGTCGCGAGGTAGAGCTCAAGGGACTCGAAGGCGCGCACCAGCTTTTCGCCGTCGAGCGCACCGATCCATAGCCGAAGGACTCTTCAAGCGACGTTCCGCACACCTGCGCAGACGTGCGTGGCCTATCCGGGTACGGTCGCGGCGTGTTCCGACGCGATCCTTCGAATCTCTTTCCCGCAGATGATTTCGCCGGCGTGGTCGCCCTCGATGCCGTCGGCCGCGGAGTCGTCGGTGTTGTTCGCATTCTCATTGTGCGGGGTTAGCTCAGGCGTCATTCCCGCACACTGGCGCATCGAGACGAGCCGTCGCTCGAGGCAAGCGCAGCGTGTCACGCCTTCTTATGGGTCCGGCGTTACAGCGCGGTACGACGCGAGCACTAGAGTGCACCGGGGGTACCAGCGATGCACCAACGAGTGAACCGGCAGGTCAGACTGAAGTCGAGGCCGTCCGGCATTCCCCAGGCGGAGCACTTCGAGATCGTCGAGGCGCCTGTGCCCGACCCCTCGGATGGCCAGGTTCTGGTGCGCAACATCTACCTGTCCGTGGATCCCGCGATGCGCGGCTGGGTCGGCGCGGTCGCCAACTACTCCGAGCCTGTAGCGCTTGGTGCGGTCATGCGCTCGGGTGCAGTCGGGCGCGTCGAAGAGTCTCGAAGTGCCGACTTCCAAGCAGGTGACTGCGTGCTTGGCATGTTCGGCTGGCAGGACTTCGCTGTCGTGGCCGCCGAGGCGATCGAGCGCAAGGTCGACGGCTCGGGTTTGCCGATCTCGACATCGCTTGGCGTCCTCGGCCTCAATGGTCTGACGGCCTATTTCGCCTTGCTCGAGGTCGGTCAGCCCAGGACGGGCGAGACTGTGGTCGTATCGACTGCAGCGGGAGCGGTCGGGTCATGCGTCGGCCAGATCGCCAAGATCAAGGGGTGCCGTACCGTCGGCATTGCCGGTGGGCCCGACAAGGTGCGTGTGTGTCGCGAGGACTTCCGCTACGACTCTGCGGTGGATTACAAGGCTGACGATTTCGAGGCAGCACTCGATGCTGCCTGCCCAGAAGGCGTCGACGTCTATTTCGACAACACGGCCGGTTCGATCAGCGACTCCGTCATGCGACGTCTCAATATCGGAGCACGGGTGGTCATCTGCGGCACGGCGTCCATCGCGAGCTGGGATCCGCCACCCGAAGGACCACGGGTCGAGCGTCACCTTCTCGTCAAACGCGCGCGAATGCAGGGTTTCCTGATCTTTGACCATGTCCAGCGCCATCCCGAGGCACTGCGGGAACTCGAGAACTGGGTGCGCGACGGACAGATCCGCTATCGAGAGGACATCCTCGATGGACTCGAGCAGGCACCGGGTTCGATCGCGGGGCTGTACCGCGGCGAGAATCTCGGCAAGTGTCTGATTCGGATCGCTCCGAACGTCCCCGGCTAGCGAGCCCTCCCCTGCGCAAAACCCCACCCCGGACACCCGGCGCGCCACCTGAGACAAAGCCAATCGCTGCACCACGCAGCCGCGGCTGAGGGAACCCGCACGCTGGGGCAAGCCAGCCTCCGCCGCCTAGTAGCCTCTTGGCCCGCCAAGCTCGCGACGGCCCTGCTCACCATCGTCGACCAGCAGGATCCACCGCTCCGCTGGGTCGCAGGCGCCGATGCGGTCGCGACCGTCGAGCGGAAGGCAAACGAACTGCTCGCCCAGGTCGACGCATACCGCGACCTGTCGTCTTCGCTCGACATCGACTAGCTCAAGGAACCTTCCCGGACGCTGGCCCAAGGTGCCACTCGTTCCTCTGACCTAGACTTCACGCGTGGCGAGACTCCGAAGCTATTGGAGATGGCTCGGTCACCGGCTTCGGCTCTCCCAGCCCGGCCGAGTGTTCTTCACCGTTGCACTTCTGGTCGGTGTTGTCGGAATTGTGATCGCACGGGCTCACGGCGACCGTGAGGGCGGCGCCCCCCTGGTGGTGCTCGCACTCTTGTTGGTCGGCGTGGTCACCCTGGATGCCGTCGGCCGGGGAGTCGTCGCTGCTGTTCGCCGTCTCATCCTGGACGGTGGGGCCAGGCGTCATTCTTGAACGCTGGCGCAGACGAGAGTCTCGGCGTGACCGAGCACGGGGTTGTGGTCCGCGCCGCGTTGTCGGCGCTGGCGAAACCAAAACGCCATTTGGGGTTCGCTGACCTGGACGAGGCCGGCGAGTGGATCGTGGGCGAGGTCAGCCGGCTAGCCTGATGCTGCGCGGCGTGGGGTGAAAAACCCCGTGATTGGGCGTGCCAACGCCTTTCTTCTTCCAGTCTGATTCGGGGTCGCCGTTCGCCTGCATGCGCCACAGGTCCAGCAGACGCTCGTGTCGATCGATCAAGGCGCGAACTGCGGGAATGCTCGCCTCGACAGCGAGGAGCCACCGCTCATCGGGTTCGCCACCGGAGTACTGAACGGGTTCGTAGCCGAGTGTCGTGCAGTCGTGCGCGGTCAGGCGCAGGCATGCGTCCTGAGTCGTCCGATCGAACACCGCGGGCGAAAACGGAAGCAGCGACCCGTTGTAGGCACCGAACACCGGGAGGCTGCCGCCGTGTTGACCGACATAGTGACGAAGGTCGGATTCCGTTCGGTCGAGGGACTCGAGCCGACCGACGTGGTCGTATTCGATCTCAGGGATACCGGCGAGAGCAGCCTGGCCCGACCAGTGAGGGTCATGCCAGCTCGGCTGGTCGGGGAGGGCGGTGACGAACGCGCGGAACGAGTCGACGACATCGGTCGCACTGGAGGGCACAGGCGGGAACCATTCGTCGCCAAACCTGAGGATGAACCGCGGTTCTCGCACGAGCACTTTCGACACCCACGCGGACCAGATGCGACGAGCCGGCTCGCGCACGACCGTGAACCTGAACCACTCGTCCGATTCGAGGATCCACTCGCGTTCCGGCGCGGGTCGTTCCTTGAGCCGCTGCGCTGAGTTCCACAACGACCCGTCGTGAAGCGTCAGGTCGCGGGTCGCTTCGAGCTTACGCGACTGCATGCGATCGTGCAGACCCAGTCCCGCGAGCTCTGCGAGAGCACCGAGGATGGACGTGCTGCCACCCTTCGGCACCGGGACGTACGCAAGACGAAGGTCCTCGAGGACGACAGTGTTATGCACGACGTGATCGGGCGCGGTCAGCGAGCGCATCGTCTCTCCTCCTCGCCTGACCTAGTGCAGCCGCGGCGCTGGGGTCGAACGGCGAGCCCCACGTTAGCCAAGACTGCGGTTGTCACGATGTGACAAACGGCTCTGATCGCACGGCCCGTCGATCAGGCATCGAACGACGTGCTGCGGAGCGGCTCCCCACTCGCCGGGCGCGGTCAGCTCGTCGCTCACAGAAGCGGTTCGACTGTCGCGGCGGGTTGTTGTCAGACCGGACGATCCGGGCACGCGTCATCGGTCGCCTGATGGCCGTGGACCACGATGAAGGAAGTGCTCGCCTCGCAGCCGCGGAGTTGGGCTCTTGAAGAGGTAGGCCCGGGGGTAGGGTCGCGGGCATGCCGGTTGCGGCCGTTGACCACGCGCACAGCGTCACGCCGCGCGAGTTGTTCTTCGATCTCGTGTTCGTGTTCGCGATCACTCAGGTTGCGACGTTGCTCTCGGATGACCCGACGTTTTCGGGGATCGGCCATGGCGTCCTCGTCCTGGCCGCGCTCTGGTGGGCATGGACTGCGTATGCGTGGTTGACGAACATCGTTGACCCCGAGGAGGGCGCGGTCGGCGTCTTGTTGCTCGTCGTACTGATCGCGATGTTCCTCGCGGCGCTCGCGGTGCCGGGGGTGTTCGAGGACGAGGGCGTGCTGTTCGGATGCGCCTTTCTCGTCGTCTGCGTGATGCACGGAGCGCTCTCCACGCTCGCAGCACGCGGACACCCCGATCTCCGCCGAGCTGTCCTCCGCCTCGTGCCGTGGACGCTGATCGGCGCAACGCTGATCCTCGTCGCCGGGTTCACAGACGGCGCGAGCACGTGGCTTTGGCTCGCGGCGCTCGCGGTGACGTACGTCGGCGGGGTGCTGAGCGGTACGACGGGCTGGCACCTACATCCGGCGCACCTCGCCGAGCGTCACGGCCTCGTCGTGATCATCGCGCTGGGCGAGGCGTTCATCTCGATCGGGATCGGCCTGAAAGGGATCGACATCGGCGCGGGCGAGGTGGCCGCGTCGATCCTCGGGCTCCTCGTCGCCACCGCATTCTGGCTGGCGTATTTCGACTTCTTCGCGATCCGCGGCGAGCGGCTGCTCGAGGAACTCCCGGGTGAGGACCGCGTGGTGTTCGCCCGCGACATCTACTCGTACGCGCACTTTCCGATGATCGTCGGAATCGTGCTTTTCGCATTCGCGATGAAGACGATCGTGCGGCACGTCGGCGACGAACTCGACTCCGTCGCGGCGTTTGCGCTCTGCGGCGGCTCCGCCCTCTACCTACTGACCTATTCGGTGATCCGGATACGAGTCGAACGGCGCCTCAGGGTGAGCCGGGGGCGCTTTCTCGCAGCTGTCGCCTTCCTCGTCGCGCTTCCCCTCGCGACAAGGGTCTCAGCGCTCACCGCGCTCGCCATCGTCACCGTCATCTGGCTCGCGCTTCACACCTACGAGCTCGTCTGGTGGCGCCAAGCCCGCGCAGAGTCGCGGTCGATGGTGGTTTCCTCCTAGCGGCGGCCGGGTGGGAAATGCCTTGGGCCGTTCCGATCCCCATGACCAGACCCCACGACCAGGCCCCACTGCAACGACGATGGCGAGGGAGGAGGGAGGGAGGAGGGTGAGGGAGGAGGGTGAGGGGGTCGGGTGAGGTGCGTCTCCGACTCGTCGAATCGGGGGTCGCGCGGGATGGCTGATGGATGGAAGCATCGCGAGCCCATGTCAGACGCTTGTCAGATCACTGCTGCTCGATGCCCCTGAGTCCTTCGCGTGGGCGCGAGACGAAGACCCGGATCAGGCCCATCGCCGGGATCGAACCGGCGGCTCGCCCGTTGGTCAATCACGCGCGGGCGAGGCTGCGAGCAGCGCCTCGCACTCGCGCACGAAGCGCGTTGCGCTGACCGAGCGATAGAACGCGAGCGCCTGCTGGAGCTGCTGGTCGGCCTCCGCGGGGCGACCCGCGGCGACGAGTTGCTCCGCTGCCGCGGAGGCGGGCTTCCGCCTCCTCCGGCCTCGAGCCCGTTCGGTGCAGGATCTCGGCGGCGGCCGCGAAATCGCCCTGCGCATAGGCGCGCGCTGCCTCCGTCCACGGGGTCTCGAGCTGCCCGGCGAGCGCACCAACGAGCTCCGGCACCAGATCGAGCGTGGCGAGCGCGGAAACGAACGCGGGGAGGTTGATGACGGCGAACTGCAACCCGACGCCGCGGCCCAGTGCGTCCAGGAGCTCGCGTGCGAGCGCGACGGCCCGGTCGTTCTCCGACTCGAGGACGAAGACGTGCGTGCAGCCCGCGAGGACGAAGAACAGGGCCTGCGGGTCGTCGAGGGCTCGGCCGGCAGCGAGCGCGCGCTCCGCGTCCCTGATCGCCCCGGCCGAGTCGCCCCTGGCCGAGCGCATCTCGGCACGGACCGCGTAGACCTGGAAGGAGCTGTAGTGCGGCGATCCTGCCTCGATCTCGGCGATGAACTCATCGGCGGCCCGCAGCGCCTCGTCCCACTCGCCGCGCCGGTAGCGGTGGTCGACCAACACGCCCTTGAACCAGCGCGATCACGCCAGGCGAGCCGATCCGCTCGGCGACTCGCTCTCCCTCGAGCCGCGCTGCGAAGCCGGCGTCGAGGTCGCCGAGCATCTGCTGGGCGACCGCCAGAGCGTTGTAGCCGCGAGCCAACGCGTCGAACGCGCCGGCGGCGGTGCGCGACCTCGATGCTCTGCTCGATGTCCTCGAGCCCGCCGCCGGTCGCCCAGGTTCAGCCGTGCCAGCCCGAGCAGGCTCGAGCGCCTCGCTCAGGCCGTGCTTCCCAGCCCAGCTGCTCTGCCAGAGCGCGTGCCTGCGTGGCGAGCTCGAGCGCTCGCTCATGCTGGCCGCGCGAGCGAGGCTCGGCTCGCCAGCCTCTGGAGGACCCAGACGACCGATCGACTCGGCGGCGCGTCGGCGAGTAGAGCCATCGCGCGCTCGGCATGCTCATCGGCAGGCTCGCGCCGGCCCTGCATCCAGAACGCTGGTCGAGATGAGCATCTCCGCCTCGGCGGCCTTCCCGTTGTCGCCGGCGGCGAGCAGGGCATCCCGGGCCTCCGCCAGCCGCTCGGGATCGCCGCCGCCGCTCTCTGCCCGCGAGGCACGGATCGGCGGTAGAGGAGCTGGGCCCGCTCCGGATCGTCCTCCGGCCACAACCGAAGCGCGGCGTCGTAGAAGCGCTCCGCCGCCTCGGACGCGTAGAGCGTCGCGGCCCGGTCGCCGGCGTCGCGCAGCGCATGCCGGGCCGGCTCGTCCAGCGCGGCCGCATCGAGCCCGGCCGCCTCCGCCAGCTCGAGCGCCTGCAGGTAGTGGTGGGCGAGCATCTCGGCCTGCTCCTCGGGCCGTCCGAGCGACTCGATCCACGCGGCCGCGCGCTGATGCTTCTGCGATCGCGCCGCACGCGGGATCTGGCCGTAGGCGACGTCGCGGATGAGCACGTGGCGGAACGCGTACTCGCTCTCGGCTCGCAACCGACGAGCGTGCGAGACCTCTGGACGAACTCCTTGCGCTCGAGCGCGTGCAGCAGCTCCTCGGCCTGCCAGCGCGTGACCCCGTCGACGGCCTCGACCGCGCCCGAGCCAGAAGACCTTGCCGACGACCGCCGCGTCCTGCAGCAGCCGCTTCTCCTCCTCCGAAAGCGCGTCGAGCCGGGCGGCGATGATTCCCTGCACGGTCTCCGGCACCTCGAGGACGCTCGCCCCGCTCGAGCAGGCTCCGCGCGAACTGCTCGGCGTAGAGCGGGTTGCCGCCGGCGCGGGCGAGCAGCTCTTCCTGCATCTGCGCGTCGAGCTCCGGCCGCTCGAGCAGCGACTGGAGCGAGCCGACCGGTCTCGTCGGTCGGAGAGCGGCGACAGCGAGATCGTCGAGCGCGTTCGGCTTGCCGCCGCCCCATCCGGGCCGGCGTTGCAAGAGCTCGGGGCGCGCGGTGCCGAGCACGAGCAGCGGGACGCCGCCGGCGCGCTCGACGAGCTGGTCGACGAAGTCGAGCAGTCGCATCGTCCGCCCAGTGCAGATCCTCGAACACGAGCACCAGTCGGCCGCTGCTCGGCCAACGCCTCGAGGTAACGGCGCCAGGCGGCGAACGCCCTCCTCCGGCGCTCGCGAGCCCAGCCTCGGCCGAACCGGCGAGCGGACGCAGGTGGCGCTCGACCCACTGCGCCTCCGATGCCTCGACGCCGGACTGACCGACCGCGCGGGCCAGCTTCTCACCGGCCTGCTCGGCGGTGTCGCTCTCGAGGATGCCCGCCTCGGCCTTGACGATCTCCGCCAGCGCCCAGAAGGTCACGCCGTCGCCGTAGGGAAGCGAGCGACCCTGCCGCCAGCGGACGAGCTCGGCTCCTTCCTCGACTGCGCGCAGGAGCTCGGAGACGAGGCGGCTCTTGCCGATGCCGGGCACGCCGACCAGCGTCACCAGCTGCGGCGAGCGCTCCTCACGGACGCGCCCGAGCGTCGAGACGAGCAGGTCGAGCTCCCGGCCGCGGCCGACGAGCGGAGCGTCCGCCCGCTGGGAGACGTCGACGCCGAAGCGCGAGCGGGCCTGGAGCGCCTCCCAGGCGCGGATCGGCTCGCTCTTGCCCTTGCCGACGACCGGCTCCGCCTCGCGGTAGTCGATCGCGTGCGCGGTCGCGCGGTAGGTCTGCTCGCCGACCAGGACGCCGTTCAGCGGGGCCGCCGCCTGCAGACGCGCCGCCGTGTTGACGACGTCCCCGGCCGCCATCGCCTCGCCCTCGCTCGGCACGCGCGCCCAGCGTGACGAGCGCCTCGCCGGTGTTGACCGCGATCCGCACCTGCAGCGTCGTCGCCTTGCTCGACGGCCCAGTCGCGGATCGCAAGCGCCGCCCGCACCGCCCGCTCGGGATCGTCCTCGTGCGCGACCGGCGCGCCGAAGAGCGCCATCACCGCATCGCCGATGAACTTCTCGACCGTCCCTCCGAAGCGCTCGAGCTCCGATCGAATACGGGCGTGGAAGGGCGCGAGCAGCGCACGGACGTCCTCCGGGTCGAGCGTCTCGGCCCGCGCGGTGAAGCCGACCAGGTCCACGAAGAGAACGGTCACCACCTTTCGCTCCTCGCCGACCGCCCGGTCGTGGTCCTGCAGCGGGCTCGCGCACTCGTTGCAGAAGCGAGCCCCTTCAGGGTTTTCCCGCCCGCAACTCGGACATGTCACCACGCTCAAAGCCTACGACGCTTGAGTCTTCCACCTCCCCGGCACCAGGCCCCATGTCGGGCGGATACACAGACGGGATCGTGATCGCCGACTCGCGTAGTCGGGGTCGTCTGACACCACCGATGGATAAGAAGCCTCTCGGCGTCGCGTTAC
>CAWBVO010000032.1:0-34574 GCA_963792245.1 uncultured Actinomycetes bacterium | reverse complement strand
TTTCGTTAAGCCGGAGGACGGATTCGAACCGTCGACCCCCTGTTTACAAGACAGGTGCTCTGACCAGCTGAGCTACTCCGGCCTACCACGATCGTAGTCGCCGACCTGGCGAGCATCCGCCGAGGCTGGCATCCTGTGCGTGCGGGGCGGCGCGCGACGGGGCCTGCCACTCGCAACCCGGTCCCTCTCCACGAAGGAGACTGCATGGCGCAGGAGAAAGCGCGCCCCACTCGTGCGCGCACGACCAAGAAGGAGGCAGCCGCGAAATCGGCAACGAAGCCGACGCGCAAGCGTGCTTCGGTCGAGGCACCCGGCCCGCCGCACGAGGCGATCGCGACGGCGGCCTACCACCTGTGGGAGCGCGGCGAGCCAGGTGATCCGACGGCGCACTGGCTGCGCGCGGAACAGGAGCTCGCCGCCTGAGACCGCGGGACGGCCGTGTCGGGCGGCCGTCCCGCATCCTCTGCCGTCTCGGGTCGGGCTCCCGCGCCTCAGGCCCGGCCGGCGCCCGCCGCGACCCGCGGCGTATGCCTGCGCGGGGCGGTGGTGGGCTCCTCGACGAGCATCCGCGCGACGAGCCAGCCGACGACGACCGCCAGGCCGCCGAGCGCGGCGTCGACGAAGAAGTGGTTCCCGGTCGCGACGATGATCAGCAGCATCGCGGGCGGATACAGCGCGCCGAGCACCCGCACCACCCGGTGGCGGGCGATCGTCGCGAGTGACACGCCGACGATGAGCGCATACCCGAAGTGGAGGCTCGGGACGGCGGCAAACGGGTTGTAGAGCGCCCCGAGCATGTCCGAGCTGAGGTCGAGTCCGGTCGAGTGCGTGACCGTGTCGGCGAACCCGAGACCGGCGAGGCGCGGCGGGGCGGCGGGGAAGAGGACGTAGCCGACGAGCGCGATCGCCGTTGCGATCACGAACGTCGTCCGGATCAGCGGGAACCGATCGGGGTGCGCGCGATGGATCCACGTGAGCGCGACCGCGGTCCCCGCGAAGTGCAGCGTGATGTAGAGGAGCCCGAGCAGCGCGGGGACGTACGGGATCGTCTCGGCCGCCTGCTGGATGCCGCGCTCGACGTAAACGCCGAGCGCCTTCTCGACCGCGACGATGTCGTCGGTATGCCGCATCGCTGCCTGGACGTTCTCGGTGCCCGCGCCACGGATGACCTCGTACAGGGCGTAGAGCAGCGCGAGTCCGGCCACCTCGCGGAGGCCGGAATGAGAGCGGGAGAGCGAGGCGCGAACCATGTCTCGATGGTGCACCTCCATACCCCCCTCAGGGAGGGGGCAATCCGGTATCCGGGGGTGCGGAAAACCCTACGTCGCGCCGCCGGGACGCTAGCCCCGCAGGAACGCGAGCACGGCAAGGACGCGACGGTGGTCATCGGTCGAGGCCGGGAGCCCGAGCTTCGTGAAGATGCTCGTGACGTGCTTCTCGACCGCTCGGAGCGTGACGAAGAGGCGCTCGGCGATCGCCTGGTTGGAGCGACCCTCGGCCATCAGCTCCAGCACCTCGCGCTCGCGCGCCGTCAGCTGCTCGAGCGGGTCGTCGCGGCGCTTGCGCCCGACGAGCTCGCTCACGACGGCCGGGTCGAGCGCCGACCCACCGTCTGCGACCCGACGCACCGCCGTGCCGAACTGCTCGAGGTCCGCGACCCGGTCCTTCAGGAGGTAGCCGACGCCCTCGGCGCTCGTCTCGAGCAACGCCATCGCATAGCCCGGCTCGACGTACTGGGAGAGGAGGAGAACTCCGACGTCCGGATGGCGCTCGCGGATCTCGCGCGCCGCGCGGAGGCCCTCGTCGGTGTGGGTCGGCGGCATGCGGATGTCGACGATCGCGACGTCGGGCTTGTGCATCGCGACGTGGCGCAGCAGGTCCTCGGCCGTGCCCGACTGGGCCACGACCTCGAAGCCGGCCTCTTCGAGCAGCCGGGCCACGCCTTCGCGTAGGAGGACGGAGTCGTCGGCGAGCACCACGCGTCGGGCATCGCCAAGCTGCGAGACCGTCCCTCTCAGAGGCGGGAAGTCGCGCGGAAGCCCATCGGCGATCACCTGGAGGATGCGCTCGGGGTCGGGGAGGCCCTGGAGGCGGTGCGTGCCGAGGTCACGGGTCTCCACCCCCGTGACGAACGGAGCGGCGGTGGACGAGAGGAGGATCTGGCCGCCGTGGCCGGCCGCCGCGATGCGGGAGGCACGGATCACGTCGAGTCCCGTGTAGCCCTCTTCGCCGAGCTGCGGAACGCCCGTGTGGAGGCCCATGCGGACCTTCACTCCGGCGCTGTCCGGCCAGTCGTGGTCGCGGATCCGGCCCTGGCCCGCGAGCGCGGTTTGCAGCGCCGCCTCGACACCCTCGAAGACCGCCGAGAGCTCGTCGCCGGTCGCGTCGACCTCGGCGCCCCGGTTTGCGGCGATCTCCTCGCGGAGCAGACGCCTGACGTCCGCGATCAGGCCCGGGTAGGAGGAGCCGACACTCTGGACGAGCTTCGTCGATCCCTCGACGTCGGCGAAGAGGAAGGTCACCGTCCCGGTCGGCAGCTGGCTCATGCGGGTGGAGTCTACGGATGCTCCGGCAGGCTCAACGGCTCAGAGCGGCAGCACGCGCGGGGAGGTCGGGATCGTCGCGCGGACGCGCGTTCCGCCCCCCGCCGGGCTCTCGACCGAGAACGCGCCGTCGAGCGACTCGACGCGGTCCACGAGTCCTTCGAGCCCGGAGCCGCGAGCGGGGTCGGCGCCGCCGACGCCGTCATCGACGACCTCGATCACGATCGCGCCGTCGTCCTCCTCGGCGATGCGAACCTCCGCGACCGACGCCTCGGCGTACTTCGCGACGTTCGCGAGCGCCTCGGCCGTGACGTAGTACGCGGCCGCCTCGATCGCCGGTGGGAACCGCTCGTCGGGCACGTCGATCTCGACCGGGATCGGCGAGCGGAGGACGAGCGCCTCGAGCGCCGGCCCGAGCCCGCGGTCCGTGAGGACGTTCGGATGGAGGCCGCGGGCGAGCTCGCGCAGCTCCTCGAGTGCCTGCGTCAGCTCCGCGCGCGCGGCAACGAGGATCTCCCTCGCCTCGGCGGCCTCCTCCGGCAGTCGCGACTCCGCGAGGCGGAGGGAGAGGGAGAGCGCGGCGAGCCGTTGCTGCGCCCCGTCGTGGAGGTTGCGCTCGAGGCGCCGGCGCGCCGCGTCCGTTGCGGCGACGATACGGCTCCGCGACGCCCTGACCTCGGCCTCCTGGCGCTTGCGGTCGGTGATGTCCGCCCCCGAGACGAGCACGCGCGCATTGCCCGAGGGGTCGGTGATCGGCGTCGCGGTCCAGGCAACCGTGCGCTCCCTCCCGTCCAGCGTGAGCCAGCACGACTCGCGCTCCGCCTGCGGCACGCCGTTCGCGGCACCGGCGATCGCCATCCGCGCGGCAAACTCGTCGTCCCGCGCGACGAGCTCCAGGAATGACGTGCCCTCGAGCTCCTCCTCGGTGCGGCCGAACGCGTCGCAGAAGGCGCGGTTCGCGCCTTCCTCCACGACCACTGCGTCGTGGTCGGTGATGACGATGAAGCTCGGGATCGTGTTGGCGACCGTCGTCGCGAAGTCCCACTGGCGCTGCAGCTCGAGCTCGCGGCGCTTGCGGTCGGTGATGTCGATGCCCCCGGCCACGATCCGGACGACGTCCCCGTTCTGGTCGACGAGGGGCGCCGTCTTCCAGGCGATCACCCGTTCGTTGCCGAGCGCGTCCGTGAAGACGTTCTCGTACTCGGACGCGGGGAACGCCGGCGACGCGTCGTGGAAGCGCTGGATCATCGCCTCCCGCTCGACGGGGTCGATGAAGATCTCCCAGAAGTACCTGCCCTCGATCCGGGCCCGATCGCGCAGGCCGCTCGCGACCTCGACGGCGCGGTTGAAGTTCCGTATCCGGCCCTCGGTGTCGACGACCGAGAGGAGGCTCGGGGCGGTGTCGATGATCGTCTCCAGGAAGCGGTACTGCGCGCGCAGCTCCGCCTGCAGCCGCTCCTTCTCGAAGGCGAGGGACGCGGTCGCCGCCACGGCGTCGACGAGCCCCCGCTGGTCGGCGAGGCTCCGGTCGTGGAGGAGCGCCGCCACCGGCCGGCCTCCCTGCTCGACGAAGGTCGCCGCGTGTGCGCCGCGGGCGATGGGGTCCTTCAGCGTGCGCCCCTCGTCGTCGACCCAGGCCTGGCGCTGCGACGACCAGTACGCGAGCTGGAGCGACGGATCACCGAGCGCGTCGGCGAGCGCGTCGCGCAGCGGGCGCCCGTTGCCGAGGGCGATCACCAGGTCGGCGATCCCGGCCCGCTGGAGCCGCGTGCGAAGGATGCCGGCGAGGAAGGCGATCGGCATCAGGGCCAGGGCGCCGAGCGCCGCGAGCTCGATCGCGAAGCCGGCGCCCGCGTCGAACGTCCACACGAGGTTGGCCGTCACGAGGCCGACGAGCGCGATCAGGGTGAAGAAGTAGACGGGGCCGATCACGCGGCGCAGCGGGGGCGAGGCGGCGCGGAACCGTCGGACGAGCCGGACGAAGACGGCGGCCGCGACCGACGCGGCAAGGAGCCCGAACGCGACGCCGACGGCCTGGGCCAGCCCGGGGCGGTCGGTCACGAGGAACGCGCTCTGCGGACAGTCGTCGCACCCCGGGATGGGGGTCGGGTCGACGAGCGAGACGGCGAGCGGGCCGAGCGTCACGAGCGCGAGGACGATCCACACGAGCCATTCGTCCCCCGGATGGAGCCGCCCGGTCGGGTACGAGAGGATCAGGTGGGCGAAGGCCACGAAGGCGACACCCGAGAGGACGTACCCGAGCGTGAACCAGAAAGGCCGCTCGGCGAGCTGGAGGGCGCCCACCGACCAGAGGAGCCCGACTGCGAGCATCTGGGCACCGGTTCGGTTGTCGGGCCGCTGGAGCGCGGCGATCGTGCCGACGACGGTGAAGATGAGGCCCGCGACGGTGATCATCGCGATCAGCGCGCGGGGCTCCCCGAGCTCGGCGGTCGCAACGAGGTAGATCGCGCCGCCGTAGAGCATCGCGCCCAGGCCGACGGCGGCGGCCAGGCGGCGTCGGGTCACCGTAGGAGCAGACGAACAGCGGCGCCCGTGAGCTCGGCTTTCGCAATGAAGCCGCGCGCGCCGCTCGCGCCGATCAGGCCGTTGTAGTCGGATGCCTCACGGCTCGAGACGAGGACGACCTGCGGTGTGTCCGGCCCCAGCTGCTCGAGCACCGCGAAGCCGTCCATGTCGGGGAGCTGGACGTCGAGCAGGACGACGTCGGGCTGTAGGCGCCCGATCTCCGCCAGCGCGCCGGCACCGTCCTCGGCCTCACCGACGACCGCGAACCCGTCCGCCTCGAGAAGCGCGCGCGCACATCGTCGGAAGCTCGGGTGATCGTCGACGACGAGGATCGTCACGCTCTTGTCCATGGGCGTATCGTGTCAGACGTCCCGGGAACGTGTGGTGTGGCAAACCGCACCCGCCCCGGGCGCAGGCCGCCGGCCGTGACGCCGCTCTCCGCCTGGTCTGTGGGGCCCTCGCCGCGCGGCGGTTCCGATGCGCAATGCGTGGCGATTCGACGCGGCTGCCGCGCGTTGCGTGGCGTGTCCGCGATCGTGCATACTCGCGCCCATGCAGGCGACCGAGCCGCTCACGCACGATCGGGTGCTCGCGGAGCGGGCACGGTACGTCAGCGCCGGTGTCTCGACGCCGCGGCTGGTCGTCGCGAGCGCGGACGGGGCGCGGGTGACGGACGTCGACGGCCGCGTCTTCGTCGACTTCGCCGGCGGCATCGGCTGCCAGAACACCGGTCACCGGTTCGCGCCGGTCGTCGACGCGGTGCACCGGCAGGTCGACGAGTACCTCCACCAGTGCTTCATGGTGGGCATCTACGAGCCGTACGTCGACACCTGCCGCCTGCTTGCGGAGCTCTCGCCCTGCGCTGGAGCGCAGCAGAAGTCGATCCTCGTCAACTCCGGCGCGGAGGCGAACGAGAACGCCGTCAAGATCGCGCGCGCAGCGACCGGACGGCCGGCCGTCATCGTGTTCGACAACGCGTTCCACGGGCGCACGCTCCTGACGATGACGATGACGAGCAAGGTGCACCCGTACAAGGCCGGGTTCGGCCCGTTCGCGCCGGAGGTCTACCGCGCGCCGGCCCCCTACCCGTATCGGGGCGTGTCGACGGACGACGCGATCGCCGGGCTCGAGAAGCTCTTCAAGTCCGAGGTCGACCCCGAGACGGTGGCGTGCGTGCTGCTCGAGCCGGTCCAGGGCGAGGGCGGGTTCGTGCCCATGACGGCGGACTTCCCCCGGCGCCTCGCCGAGGTGTGCGCGGAGCACGGGATCCTCTACGTGGACGACGAGGTGCAGTCGGGCGTGGGCCGCACGGGGAAGATGTGGGCGATCGACCACTACGACGGCGTCGAGCCCGACCTGCTCGTCTCCGGCAAGTCGATCGGAGGCGGTCTCCCGCTGGCCGCCGTCACCGGCCGCGCGGAGCTGATGGACGCCGTCCCGCCCGGCGGCCTCGGCGGGACGTTCGGCGGCAACCCGCTCTCGTGCGCGGCCGCCATCGCCGTGCTCGAGGCGGTGCGCGAGCCCGAGTTCCTCGAGGGCGCCACACGGCTTGGCGAGGCGCTGCGCGCACGGCTCGACGCGCTCGCGGCCGCGCATCCGTCGATCGGTGACGTGCGCGGGCTCGGTCCGATGATCGCGTTCGAGCTCGCCGAGCGGACGCCCGATCGCGCCAAGGCGATCGTCGATGCGGCCTTCGAGCGCGGCCTGCTCCTCCTTGCCTGCGGCCTCTACGGGAACGTCATCCGGCTCCTTCCCGCCCTGACCATTGCGGACGAGGAGCTGGAAGAGGGCCTGGCCTTGCTCGAGGAGTCGCTCGCGGCAGTCGATGGGTAGCGCTACCGCCGACATCGACATCCGCGTCGTCGGCGTTCGGAAGCGGTACGGGGACGTCGCGGCCGTGGACGGCGTCGACCTGGACGTCGCGCGCGGGGAGTTCTTCACCATGCTCGGCCCGTCCGGCTCCGGCAAGACGACGACGCTCCGCATGATCGCGGGGTTCGAGCGGCCGGACGAGGGTCGGATCGAGCTCGCGGGGGTCGACGTGTCCGGCCGCCCGCCGTTCGACCGCCCCGTGAACACGGTCTTCCAGGACTACGCGCTGTTCCCCCACATGACGGTGCAGCAGAACGTCGAGTACGGCCTCCGGGTGCGGAAGCTGGCAAAGGCGGAGCGCCGCAGCCGGGCGAGCGAGGTGCTCTCCCTCGTGCGGCTCGACGGCTTCGGCGGACGCAAGCCTGGTCAGCTCTCCGGCGGTCAGCGCCAGCGTGTCGCGCTCGCGCGGGCGATCGTGAACACGCCGCGGGCGCTCCTGCTCGACGAGCCGCTCGGCGCCCTCGATCTGAAGCTGCGTCAGGAGCTCCAGATCGAGCTCAAGCAGCTCCAGCAGGAGCTCGGCATGACGTTCGTCTACGTCACCCACGATCAGGAAGAGGCGCTCACGATGAGCGATCGGATCGCCGTCTTCAACCGCGGCCGCATCGAGCAGGTGGGAACGCCGGGCGAGATGTACGAGCATCCGGCGACGGCGTTCGTCGCCGGCTTCATCGGGACGTCGAACATCCTCCGGCGGGACGGACGGACCTTCACCGTGCGCCCGGAGAAGATCAGGCTCCTCCCGCTCGAGGCGGAGCAGGGAGAGCCGGGCACGGTTCGCGCCACCGCGTACCTCGGGCCGTCGACGAAGTTCGTCGTCTCGCTCGACGGCGGTGGCGAGCTGACCGTGGTCCAGCAGAATCTCGAGACCAGATCCGAGGACATCGATCGCATGGAGGGCAGGCGGGTCCGGCTCCACTGGCAGCCGGACGTGGAGTTCGCAATCGAGGAGGAGGCAACGTGAAGCGGATTCGCTTCGTGCACGTGGCGTTCGCGGCGCTCGTCGCGGCGCTCGCAGTCCCCGCGGCGGGCGTGTCGAAGGGGAATGCCGTCCCGACGTCCGTCGGCAAGGGCGAGGGCGCGCTGACGATGATCGTGTGGGAGGGCTACGCCGAGAAGCAGTGGGTGGCCCCGTTCGAGAAGCTGACGGGGTGCAAGGTGTCCGCGAAGTACGCGGGCAGCTCGAACGACATGTTCAACCTGATGACCTCCGGCGGCGGAGGGCAGTACGACGTCGTCTCGGCGTCGGGCGACGCGAGCCTGCGCCTGATCTATGCCGGCGCGGTCGCCGAGGTGAACGTCAACCTCATCCCGGCCTACAAGGACTTCTACAAGGCGTTCCAGTCGCCGCCGCACAACACGGTGGACGGGAAGCACTACGGGATCTCGATCCAGTTCGGCCCGAACGTGCTGATGTACAACACGAAGTCGTTCCCGAAGCGGCCCACGAGCTGGAGCTCGATCTACTCGCGCGCCAACAAGGGCAAGATCACGATCCCGGACAACCCGATCCAGATCGCGGACGCGGCGCTCTATCTCTCGAAGACGAAGCCTGCGCTCGGGATCAAGGATCCGTACGAGCTGACGAAGGCGCAGCTCGACGCGGCCGTCGTGCTGCTCAAGGCGCAGCGGCCGCTGATCAAGAAGTACTGGGCCCTCGCCTCCGACCAGATCGACCTGTTCAAGAACGGCGGGTCGACGATCGGCGCCTCGTGGCCGTACCAGGTCAACACGCTCGCACGCGGCGAAGGTGCCGGTCGCCGCGGTCATCCCGAGGGAGGGCGCGACCGGGTGGGCAGACTCGTACATGCTCTCCACGAAGGCGAAGCACCCGAACTGCGCCTACCGGTGGATGCAGTACATCACCCAGCCGAAGCCGCAGGCCCAGCAGGCGATCTACTTCGGCGAGACGCCGGTCAACAAGAAGGCGTGCAAGGCGATGGACCTGATCGACAAGGGCTCGTGCGCGCGGTACTCCGCCAACAAGCCGGAGGCGTACTACCGCTCGATCAAGTTCTGGAAGACGCCCGTGACCGACTGCGGCAACGGGCAGAAGAACTGCATGGACCTGCGGGCCTGGACCACGGCCTGGACGCAGGTCAAGGGCTGACGGCGGTCGGTTGGCGGCCGACCCTGCACGGCTGACGGAGGGCTCCCCGACGGGGGGAGCCCTCCGCTCCCTGTCGCGCTTCTCGTGGCGCCGGCCGCGGCTCAAGACGCTCGGGCAGATCTCGGCGCCGGTCGCGGCCTTCCTGTTCGTCTACGTCGCGGCCCTTCTCGCGCTTCTGATCCAGGGCTTCTGGACGACCGACTCGTTCACGGGGAAGGTCATCCACTCCTGGAACCTCGACAACTTCCGCGCGATCGCGGACGCGCCCTACCCGACGATCATCCTGCGCACGCTCGTGATGGCGACCGCCGTGACGCTGACGTGCATGGTGCTGGCCTTCCCGTACGCCTACTTCATGGTCCGAGTGGCCGGCCCGCGCCTGCGGGTGATCCTGCTCGTCGCCACGGTCTTGCCGTTGTGGGTCAGCTACCTCGTCCGCGTCTACTCCTGGCGGCTCATCCTGAACCCGGACGGCGCGCTCAACTGGGCCCTGAACCTCGTCGGCCTTCCCGACCTGAACATCGCGTACACGAACTGGGCGATGTGGGTCGTGTTCACCTACATCTGGTTCCCGTTCATGGTGCTGCCGGTGTATGCGGCGCTCGAGCGCGTGCCCCAGTCCTACCTCGAAGCGTCCGCAGATCTCGGCGCGCACGGGCCGACGACGCTCCGGCGCGTCATCCTTCCGCTCGCCGTTCCCGGCCTCGCCGCCGGCTCGATCTTCACGTTCTCCCTGACGCTCGGCGACTACATCGCGCCGTCGCTCGTCGGCGGCCCGGGCTCGTCGCTGATCGGCACCGTCGTGTTCGAGAACCTCGGGCTCGCGAACAACGCACCGTTCGCCGCCGCGTTCGCCACCGTCCCGCTCGCGATCATGGCCGTCTACCTCGTCCTCATGAAGCGCCTCGGCGCGTTCGAGTCGCTCTGATGGAGACCCGCGCGACGCGCATCGGGCTGTGGGCGTGGGGGGTGCTCATCGTCGCGTTCCTCTGGATCCCGCTCGCGATCATGGCCCTGTACGCCTTCAACTCCTCGAACATCCAGAGCTGGCCGATCCCCGGGTTCACGACGAAGTGGTTCACCGAGGCGTGGAACGACGACGAGGTGCGGACGGCTCTCTGGTTGTCGCTTCGAGCCGGGCTCCTCGCGACGGCCGTCGCGCTCGTGCTCGGGTCGCTCGCGGCGTTCGGCCTCTCGCGCTCGCGCTTCTTCGGACGTGACTCGATCTCGTTCCTGTTCGTGCTGCCGATCGCGCTGCCGGGGATCATCACCGGCCTCGCGCTCAACTCGTTCTTCGTCCTCTGGGGCGTGAGCTTCTCGATCTGGACGATCGTCATCGGGCACGCGACCTTCTGCGTCGTGGTCGTCTACAACAACATGCTGGCGCGGCTACGACGGACGTCGGGGTCGTTCTTCGAGGCCTCGGCCGACCTCGGTGCGAACGGATTCCAGACGTTCCGCTACGTGACGCTGCCGACCGTCGGCACCGCACTCGTCGCCGGCGGCCTCCTCGCGTTCGCGCTCTCGTGGGACGAGATCGTCGTCACCTACTTCACCGCGGGCGCGCAGAACACGCTGCCGCTGCTCCTCTTCGGCTTCATCCGCCAGGGCCAGAACCTGCCGATCGTCAACGTGATCGCGCTCGTCGTGATCGTCGTCTCGGCGATCCCGGTGTGGGTCGCCCAGCGGCTGACGAGCGGCTCCGGCGGCTCGGGCCGCGGCGTCGGGGGCTAGCGCGCCGGTCGCGCAGTCGACGACGCCGCTGCCGGCCACGCCGTCGGCGCCGAGCCCGCAGGAGCCGCTGGGCTGCGCGGCGAGCTCTCCGCTCGCGGCCTACCCCGCCCTTGTCTCGACCCCGGTGGGCAGGGCCCACGCCGGTCGCACGAAGTGGCAGGTGTAGCCGTTCGGGTACCGCTCGAGGTAGTCCTGATGCTCGGGCTCGGCCTCCCAGAACGGCCCCGCCGGCACCACCTCCGTCACGACCTTCCCCGGCCACAGCCCTGACGAGTCGACGGCTGCGATCGTGTCCTCGGCGACATGCCGCTGCTCGTCGTCGACGTAGAGGATCGCCGAGCGGTAGCTCGTTCCCACGTCGTTGCCCTGGCGGTTCACGGTCGTCGGGTCGTGGATCTGGAAGAAGAACTCGAGGAGCTCGCGATACGACGTCTGCTCGGGATCGAAGACGATCTCGATCGCCTCGGCGTGCGTGCCGTGATTGCGGTAGGTCGCGTTCGGAACGTCGCCGCCCGCGTAGCCCACCCGGGTCGAGAGAACGCCGGGCCGCTTCCGGAAGAGATCCTGCATCCCCCAGAAGCATCCACCGGCGAGGATCGCCTTCTCCGTTGCTCCGCTCATGCTCCGCTCCCTTCGGCTCGCTGGGTCGGATCCACTGTACGGCTCGCCCGCCAGTCGACGCGGCTGTCGGCCTGCTCGATGCCCGGCTAGCCCCGGCGGCCCCGTCGGGTCGTTCGGCGCAGCTCCGCCTCGAAGCCGTCCAGAAGGCGGGCGAGGTTGCGCCCGAACCGGTCGGGGTCGGCCATCTGGCGCTGCATCTCGGTCCATGCCCCCTCGAGACCCGGATCGTCCGCGATCGCCGCGATCGCCGGGTAGTCGCCTGTGGTGACGAGCGCATCGATGTAGTCGCGCATCGCGTCGAGCTCCGGCCCCGGCGGCTCGTCGCCGTCCGGGCTGTTCAGCCGCTCGTGCTGGCAGAAGCCGAAGACGTACTCGTCGATCGCGGAGACGAGCTCGAAGCGCTCGCCGATCGTGAGGTCGAGCGACGACACTGCCTGCATCGACTGGTCCCAGTGACGGATGCCGTTCGGTCCCGGCGCGGGATCGTCGTGGATGTCGAGCACCCACGGGTGCCGCCGGAGAGCGTCGCGTGAGCGGTGGGCGATCGCCGTGAGGGCCTCACGCCAGTCCGCCGGCAGCTCGTCCATCGGCACGAGCAGCTCGGCCATGACCGCGTCGTGGACGAGCGCGAGCAGCTCGTCCTTCGTGCGCACGTAGTGATAGAGCGTCATCGTCCCCGCCCCGAGCTCCGACGCGAGGCGGCGCATGGAGAGCTCGTCGAAGCCTTCCGCGTCCGCGACGCGGATCGCGGCTGCGGCGATCTCGTCGCGCGTGTAGCGCGGGCGCCGGCGCCCCCGCTCGGGGCGCGTCCAGACCTCGAGCGACTCGGACATCGCCGAGCGACGATCCGGACGCCTCGCCTCTCGCCCTGTCGGAGAGACCCTTCGCCTTGACATGCCGTACAGTGTACTGGTAGTAGGCGTACTATGTCAGCCGCGTTGCGACGCTTCAGGGCGCGGACGAGCGACTGAACCGGCTTCGCGGCGGCAGTGCTAGACGGCGGCGAGGGCCGCGTCGAGGTCGGCCCAGAGCTCGTCGGGCTCCTCGAGGCCGACCGAGAGCCGCAGGAGCCCGGTCGGGATCCTGTCGCCCTCCCAGCGATGCCGTGCCTCGAGCTTGGAGTGGATCCCGCCGAGGCTCGTCGCGTTCTCGATCACGCGCACCCCTCGCTCGACCCGCCCGGCAGCCTCGCCGTCCGCGACGTCGAACGAGAGCAGGAACGAGAAGCCCGGGTAGCGCACGGTTGCCACGGCGGGATGGTCGGCGAGGCGGTCGGCCACGAGCCTGGCGGTTGCCTCCTGCCGGTCGAGCCGCAGCGCGAGGGTTCCGAGCCCGCGCCGCACGAGCCACGCGGTGTCGGCCGATGCGACGATCCCCGCGAGGCGCCTCGTCAGGTGGAGCCGGTCGCGGAGCTCCGCGTCGCGGGTGACCGTGACGCCGGCGAGGACATCGTCGTGGCCGGCGAGGATCTTCGTCGCCGAGTGCAGGACGACGTCGCAGCCCTCGTCGAGGGGCCGGAGCCGAAGCGGTGTGGCCACCGTCGCGTCGCACACGACCGGCGCCGGGTGGGCGACTGCTGCCGCGAGGTCGGGCATCGTCAGGAGCGGATTCGCCGGCGCCTCGACGAGGATCAGGTCGGCCTCGTCGGGAGGCAGGGCCCGTCTGGTCGAACTCCACGACGTGAAGGCCCCACGGCGCGAGGTGGTCGAAGAGCACGCGGTGGCCGTAGTACGCCCCCTCGGCGACAGCGATCGTCCCGCCCGCGCGGAGCAGCGTGAGGACGACCGTCGTCACCGCGCCCATCCCCGAGGGGTAGAGCAGCGCGTGGCCGCCGTCGAGCGCGCCGAGCGCCTCCTCGCAGGCGACGCCGGTCGGATGGTCGGCTCGGGCGTACGAGAAGCGCCCCGGCTCGCCGTTCTCGTACGGCCACGTCGCCGACCGGTCGAGCGGGTCGCCCACGCGCCGACGCTATCACCGCCCGTCGCGCCCGAGACCGGGCTCCGGCGTAGGCTTGTCGAGGTGGAGCTCCCGGACAGTGCCCGCGCCATGATCGAGTCCGGTCGCCTGGCTCATCTCGTGACCCTGAGCCGGGACGGATCACCGCAGGTCTCGTGCGTGTGGGTCGGCCTCGACGGCGACGACATCGTCTCGGCCCACCTGTCCGGGACGCAGCAGAAGATCCGGAACGTGCGCCGCGATCCGCGCGTGTCGCTCTCGATCGAGGGAACCGAGATCCAGCCTCCGGGGCTGCTCCAGTACCTCGTCGTGCACGGCCGCGCCCGGGTCACGGAGGGCGGCGCTCCCGAGCTCCTCCAGGAGCTCGCGTACCGCTACCTCGGACCTGACGTGACGTTCCCGCCGATGCCCGATCCTCCCCCCGGCGTGGTGATGCGGATCGCGGTCGAGCGGCTCGGCGGGGTCGGCCCGTGGGCTCCTCCGCGCGGCTGAGCGCTCGTTAGGCTCACGGCGATGTCGCCGCGGCACGAGACGACGGAGGAGAAGCTCGCCTGGCTCCGGGAGCTGAGCGAGGCCGCCCGGCACGGCGGCGCGGAGAAGGCCGTCGCCCGCCAGCACGAGCGAGGCAAGCTGCTTGCGCGCGAGCGGGTCGATCTCCTGCTCGACCCGGGCTCGTTCGTCGAGCTCGACCGCTTCGTCCGCCACCGAGAGACCGAGTTCGGGATGGACGAGAACCGGCCGTGGGGCGACGCGGTCGTGACGGGCTACGGCACGGTCTTCGGGCGCCCGGTCTGCGTCTTCAGCCAGGACTTCACGGTGTTCGGCGGCTCGCTCAGCGAGGTCTTCGCCGAGAAGGTCTGCAAGGTGATGGACATGGCGGTACGCGTGGGGTGCCCCGTCGTCGGGATCAACGACTCGGGCGGCGCGCGCATCCAGGAAGGCGTCGTCTCGCTCGCCGGCTATGCCGAGATCTTCTGGCGCAACGTCCAGGCGTCCGGCGTCGTCCCGCAGATCTCCCTGATCATGGGGCCGTGCGCCGGCGGGGCGGTCTACTCGCCCGCGATCACCGACTTCGTGCTGATGACGGAGGGCACGTCGTACATGTTCATCACGGGCCCCGACGTCGTGAAGACGGTCACGGGCGAGGAGGTGAGCTTCGAGGAGCTCGGCGGCGCGAGCGCGCACGCCACCCGGTCAGGTGTCGCGCACCTGGTCGCCCCGGACGAGCAGGCATGCATCGACGACGCCCGCTACCTGCTGACGTTCCTCCCCCAGAACAACCTCGAGACCGCGCCGTACGCACCGCCGACCGACCCGGTCGACCGCGAGTCGCCCGAGCTCGACGGGCTGATCCCCGACTCGCCGAACAAGCCGTACGACATGAAGCGCGTGATCGAAGCGGTCGTCGACGACGGCGCGTTCCTCGAGATCCAGCAGCTGCATGCCGGGAACATCGTCTGCGGCTTCGCACGGCTCGGCGGCCACGCCGTCGGCATCGTCGGCAACCAGCCGTCGGCGCTCGCAGGCGTGCTCGACATCGATGCTTCCGTGAAGGCGGCCCGGTTCGTGCGCACGTGCGACGCGTTCAACGTGCCGCTCGTGACGCTCGTCGACGTCCCGGGCTTCCTCCCCGGCACGGCGCAGGAGTGGGGCGGGATCATCCGGCACGGAGCGAAGCTCCTCTATGCGTACGCCGAGGCGACGGTGCCGAAGCTCACGGTGATCACCCGCAAGGCGTACGGCGGCGCCTACGACGTGATGAGCTCCAAGCACATCCGCGCCGACGTCAACGTCGCATGGCCGACCGCCGAGGTGGCCGTGATGGGGCCCGACGGGGCGGTGAACATCGTCTTCCGGCACGAGCTCGCCGGCGCGGACGACGCCGAGGAGCGGCGCGCGGAGCTGATCGCGGACTACAAGGAGCGCTTCGCCAACCCGTACTCCGCGGCCGAGCGCGGGTATGTCGACGACGTGATCGAGCCGCGCCGCACGCGGCCGTACCTGATCCGCGCCCTCGAGGCCACGCTCACGAAGCGGGAGCCAGGCCCGAAGCGCAAGCACGGCAACATCCCGCTGTGAGCCCCGGACCGGCGCTCGTCACGCAGAGGCTGAGCAAGGACTACGGATCCGGTCGCGGGCTGTTCGAGCTCGACCTCGAGGTGCGGAGCGGCGAGATCCTCGGCTTCCTCGGCCCGAACGGCGCCGGCAAGAGCACCACCATGCGGCTCCTGCTCGGCCTGATCCGGCCCACGTCGGGAAGCGCTCGGATGCTCGGTCTGGACGTCGCCCGCGACGGGCTCGCCGTGCGCCGCAGGGTCGGCTACCTCGCGGGCGACTTCGGGCTCTACCCACAGCTCACGGGAGCGGCGGCACTCCGCCATCTGGCGCGGCTCCAGGGCGGCGTGGCGCCGGCCCGCATCGCGGAGCTCGCGGATCGGTTCGCCGCCGACCTCGACCGGCCCGTGCGGGAGCTGTCGAGCGGAAACCGCCAGAAGCTCGGGCTGATCCAGGCGTTCATGCACGACCCGGAGCTCCTGATCCTCGACGAGCCGATCACGGGGCTCGACCCGCTCGTCCAGCGCAGCTTCCACGAGCTGCTCGGGGAGGTGCGCGACGCCGGCCGAACGGTGCTCCTCTCGTCGCACACGCTCTCCGAGGTCGATCGTGTGGCGGACCGCGTCGCCATCCTGCGCGCCGGCCGGCTCGTCGTCGTCGACGAGCTCGCGCGCCTCCGCGCGCAGGCCGTCCGCCGCTGGGAGGTCGAGCTCGCCGATCCTCCCGCGATCGACGACATCCGGCGGCTTCCCGGCGTCCACGAGACCGAGCTCGACGGCCGCCGGCTGCGGATCGCGTTCGAAGGACCGGTGGACGCGATCGTGAAGGCACTCGCGCGGCACGAGGTGCTGGACATCCGCGTGCACGAGGGCGACCTCGAGGAGGTCTTCCTGCGCTACTACCGGGGTGACGAGCGGTGAGCGCCGCGATCCTCGGCCTCGAGCTGCGGTTCCGCGCACGGGCCGTGGCGTCCGCCGCGCTCGGGCTGGTGGCGCTGACGGCGCTCGTCGGGTCGCTCTATCCGTCGCTCGGCGACTCGATCGCCGACGTCGAGATCCCGAAGGAGATCGGCGACTTCATCGGCGGGGGCGACCTGGCAACGATCCAGGGCTGGCTCCGCGCCGAGATCATGGCGGTGTACGGACCGGTCGTCTTCGCCGTGATCGCGATCACGAGCGCCACCGCGACGACCGCGGGCGAGGAGGAGGGCCACGTCTTCGCGCTCGTGCTCGCGAAGCCGGTGCCGCGGCGGCGGCTGCTCCTCGCCAAGGCGGCCGCGATCGCGCTCCTGCTCGGCGCGCTGTCCGTGGCGGTGCTCGTCGGGCTGCGGATCGCGGTCGCGATCGCGGGCGGCGGCGTTGCCACCGCGCATCTCGCCGCTGCATCGCTCCACCTGCTCGCGTTCGGGCTCGCGGTCGGCGCGCTCGCGCTCGCCCTCGGCGCCGGGACGGGTCAGCGCGGCCTCGCAGCGGGGGTGGCCGCCGGCATCACGCTGGTCATGTACCTCGTCAACGGCATCGCGCCGGTGTCCGACGCGACGTCGTGGCTCCGCTACCTGACGCTGTTCCACTACTACGAGGGCGGCGACCCGATCGCGAACGGGATCGACGCCGCCGGACTGGCCGTGCTGGTGCTGGTGACGACGGTGCTCCTCTCTGTCGCCGTCGTCGCGTTCGAGCGGCGTGACCTCCGCGGCTAGACCGGCGCGAGGACCCAGTGACCCTGCTCGAGGACCGGCGCGCGCGTGCCGTCTCGGGCGATGCCCTCGACGTCGACCTCGGGCCCGCCGATCATCAGGTCGATGTGGATCGACGACACGTTGATCCCGGCTGCGAGTCGCCCGGGCGCGTCGAGCGAGGCCGATCCCGGGACCGGGTCCGTGTAGCCGCTGCCGATCGCGATGTGCGACGACTGGTTCTCGTCGAGCAGGTTGTTCAGGAACACGAGGCCGCGCTTTCCGACCGCCGATTCGACGTCGACCAGAGCGACCTCGCCGAGCCTGCGCGCGCCGTCGTCTGCGGCGAGCTTCGTCTGGAGGAACGCCTCGCCCTCCGCCGCACCGGCCTCCACGACCTCGCCGTCGGCGAAGCGCAGCCAGCCGCCCTCCACCGGCGAGCCGTACCAGTGCAGCGGAGCGGTGAGTCGCACACGGCCCTCGGTGCGCGAACGGTCGGGGGTGGTGAAGACCTCCTCGGTCGGGAGGTTGACCACGATCTCCTGGCCCCAGGACGTCTGCGACGAGGCGGAGAGCCAATGCGCGCGCTCGAGGAGGCCGACCCGGAGATCCGTCCCGGGCCCGCGGAAATGAAGCGTGGCGAAGTGGCGCTCGTCGAGCTGGCGCGCCCGATCCCGCAGACGTGCCACGTGCGCCTGCCAGGCCGCTACCGGATCCTCGAGGTCGAGGCGGCTCACGACGGCGATCTCCTCCCAGAGCCGCTCGACGTCGGGCTCGCCGAAGAGGCTCCGCGCCCAGCCCTCCGTCGGGCAGGCGATCACGGTCCACGCCATCGCGAGGCGGAGCGTCTGGTCGTGCATGATCTCGCGGTACCTGCTCGGCCACGCCTTCGCGGCGCGCGATTGCTCGACATCCGCGAAGAGCCCGGGGTCGGCGTCGCCGAGCGTGACCACCGTAGCGGCACCCTCGAAGCCGAGCGCGGCCGTCTCGACCCACGCCGGTGTCCGGTCGAGCAGCTCCTCGGGCGCGTTGATCGCGTGCAGGCGGCGAACGTGGTCGTCGAGGTACAGGCACTCGACGTCGCCGGCTCCTGCCGCCCAGCCCGCCTCGGCGAGCGCCCGCAGGAGCGACGCATGCTCGGGCTCGCCGATCAGCCCGAGCTTCTGTCCCGGCTGCAGGTTCGCGCCGACCCGCACCGCGAGCTCGGCGTACCGCCGCAGGTAGTCCACGGCGTGACGATCTCGCGTCCGGGCCGGGGAGTCAACCATGCGGGCAGGCGACACGGAGTGACGATCGCTCCTCGCGTACGGTTTCCGCGTGCGCGTCTCCGCGAAGGTCGACTACGCGCTCCGCGCGATGCTCGAGCTGGCGGCCGCGGGCGGGCTCGTCAAGGGCGAGCAGCTCGCGACGGCCCAGGGCATCCCCCAGAAGTTCCTCGAGAGCATCCTCATCGATCTGCGGCACGCGGAGCTCGTCACGAGCCGGCGCGGCGTCGACGGCGGCTACGCGCTCGGGCGGCCGGCCGGCGAGATCACCCTCGCAGACGTGATCCGCGCGGTGGAGGGGCCGATCGCCACCGTTCGGGGCGTCCGCCCCGACGACGTCCGCTACGAGGGAGTCGCACGAGCGCTCGCAGCGGTGTGGATCGACCTGCGCGCCGCGATGCGCGGCGTGCTGGAGGAGACGACCCTCGCGGACATCGTGAGTCGCGGCGACGCCGACTGAGGCGATCGCTCAGGTGAACGTCGTGTGCCGCGTCGGCCTGACGTAGATGATCTGGCCGGCCACGAGCTCGAGGAGCTCGGCCCGGTCACGGGTGGTCTGGACGGAGAGCCGCGCCCCGTCGCCGTCCACCAGGTCGACTCGAACGTTGAACCCGAGGTGCACGACGCGGTCGATCATCACCTCTCTCGTCGAGCCGTTCGGCTCGAGGGTCACCTCGAGGTCGTGGGGCCGGACGAAGCCGTCCCCGACCCGGTGCGCCTGGCCGACGAACGTCATCACGAACTCGTTCGCGGGCTCCTCGTACACCTCGCGCGGCGCGCCCACCTGCTCGATGCGGCCGTTGCTCATCACGGCGACGTTGTCGGCGACCTCCATCGCCTCCTCCTGGTCGTGCGTGACGATCACCGTCGTCGTGTGGGTCTCGTCGTGGAGACGGCGCAGCCACTCCCGCAGCTCGGCGCGGACACGCGCGTCGAGGGCGCCGAACGGCTCGTCGAGGAGGAGCACCGTCGGGTCGATGGCGAGCGCGCGCGCGAGCCCCATGCGCTGCCGCTGCCCGCCGGACAGCTGCGACGGATAGCGCTTGGCGAGCCCCTCGAGCTGCACGAGCTTCAGGAGCTGGGCCACCCGCTCGGCGATCTCCGCCTTTGGACGCTTGCGGATCTTCAGGCCGAACGCGACGTTGTCGTAGACCGTCATGTGCTTGAACGCGGCGTAGTGCTGGAAGACGAAGCCGACCCCGCGCTCCTGCGGCGGACGCCCCGTCACGTTCTTCTCGTCGATGAAGACCGTGCCCTCATCGGCGGACTCGAGCCCGGCGACGATGCGCAGCAGTGTCGACTTGCCGCTGCCGCTCGGCCCGAGGAGCGCGGTGAGCGATCCCCGCGCGACCTCCACGGAGACGTCATCGAGCGCGACGAAGTCGTCAAAACGCTTCGTGATGCGTCGGATGGAGATCGACATCAGTGTCTGGACTCCTTCGGTTGGAGGAGGATCATGGCGACGAGGATGATGACCGCTGTTGCCGCGAGCACGAAGGAGATGCCGTAGGCAGGCGCGTAGTTGCCATAGGCGAACTGGTAGGCGTCCTCGACGCGGAGCGTCGCCGTCTGCGTCTCGCCGGCGAAGTTCCCCGACACGACCGCGACCGCCCCGAACTCGCCGATCCCGCGCGCGGCGGTCAGCACGACGCCGTAGATGACCGCCCAGCGGATGCACGGCAGCGTGATTCGCCAGAACGTCTGCCAGCCCGACGCCCCGAGCGTCTCGGCTGCCTGTTCCTGCTCGGTTCCGATCTCGCGGAGCGTCGGCACGACCTCCCGCACGACGAACGGCAACGTCACGAAGATCGTCGCGAGCACGATCGACGGCGTGGCGAAGAGGATCTCGTAGCCGTTGCGCTGGAACCAGCCGAGCCAGCCATCGAGGCCGTAGAGCGCGAGGAGCGAGAACCCGACGATCACGGGCGAGAGCGAGAGCGGCAGGTCGACGAAGGCGTTGAGAAAGCCCCTTCCGCGGATGTCACCGCGGACGATCACGAGTGCGCAGACGATCCCGAAGACCGTGTTGACCACGACGGCGATGGCCGTGACCATGAGCGTGAGCTTGAACGCGGAGAGCGTGTCGGGGTCGCTGATCGCCGCCCAGGCGCCGTCCACATCCTCAGCCGTGCGCCACACCATCATCACGAGCGGCCCGATGAGGATGAGTGTCAGGTAGCCGAGCGCGGCGAAGCGGAGCGAGAGCCTACCCACGCTCGTGCCTCGTGACGTGCCAGCGGAGCGCACCGATCCCGAGCAGAACGGCGAACGAGATCAGGAGGAGCACCACGGCGACGGCGGCCGAACCCTCCGGGTCCTGAGAGATCCGATGGAAGAGGTAGATCGAGGCCACCTCGGTCTTGAAGGGGAGGTTGCCTGCGATGAGAACGATCGCGCCGATCTCGCCGACTGCACGCGCGAACGCCATCGCGACGCCCGACAGGATCCCAGGGAGGATGCTCGGCAGTACGACGCGTCGGAACGTGGCGAACTCGCTCGCCCCGAGCGAGCGCGCGGCCTCCTCGAGCTCGGTGTCGAGCTCCATGAGGACGGGCTGCACCGATCGGACGACGAACGGAAGCGTGACGAACAGCAAGGCGACGTAGATCGCACCACGTGTGAACGTGACATTGGCGTCGAAGTGGTGACCACCGACCGTGAAGTCGATCGGCGTTTGGGGGCCATAGAGGGCCATGATCACGAGTCCGGCGACGATCGTCGGCAGCGCGAACGGCAGGTCGATGATCGCGTTGACAACGGACTTGCCGGCGAAGGAGTCCCGCACGAGTACCCACGCGATGATCGTCCCGAAGACGGCCGTGGTGAGCACTGCGAGCGTCGAGATGAGCAGCGTGAGCTTCAGAGCGGAGACTGCCTCCGGGGACGAGACGACCTGCCAGAAGCCCGACCAGCCGAGGTCGGTCGCCTTCGAGACGACCGCAGCGATCGGCAGCACGACGATGATCAGGAGGAACGAGGTGACGAAGCCCACCTCCAGGGAGAGAGCCGACGAGGCTCCCCCCCTGCGGCGAGCGGAGGGCGCAGGAAGGCCTGGCGCCTCTCTGACCGTGCTCGTCGACACGCTGCTAGCTGGTCGGCACGCCGAGCGACTGCTCGATCTGCTGCATGATGCTCTTGTTCGGGTCGAACCACTTCTTGTCGACCGCGCGCCATCCGCCGAGCAGCTTGCTCGTGATCGTCGTCTGCCCGGGGCGGACCGGGAACCTGTTCCCCGCCTCGGTGAGCGCCTGCTTGTTCACCGGTCGGTACCCGTTCTCGGCGAGGATCTTCTGCGCCGGGTACGTCTTCAGGAACCGCGAGAACGCGTTCCACTCGTCCTTGTGTTGGCTGTTCTGCAGACCGGCGATATAGACGTCGATGAGCATCGTCTGTCGCGGGATCACGTACGGGATCTTGCCGTTGATCGCTTCGCTCTCGAACGTCAGCAGGACGTCGCCCTTGCCCGAGAGGAATGTGTTGGTGGCGTTCGACCCCGAAGAGTCCTGTGAGACCACGTTGTTCTTGTAGAACTTCGCGAGGTACGCGATCGCCTGCTTGTCGGTCTTCCCCAGCCGGCGCTGCGCGACGTACGCGGAGAGGATGTTCCACTTGGCGATCCCGCCCGTGAACGGGTTGACCGTCACGACCTGGACGCCGGGCCTGAGCAGATCGTTCCAGCCCTTGATCTTCTTGGGGTTCCCATCACGCAGGCCGAACACGACGACCGAGTTCCAGACGACGCCGTTGTAGCTCTGCTTGTCCCAGTTCCTGTTGATCAGGCCCTTGTCGACGAGGTTGTTGATGTCGTTCCCGGTGTTCAGGATCACGCCGTCGGCGGGCAGTCCGTTGGCGACGGCCTGACCCTGGGCGGAGGAGGGGCCGTACGACGCGCGGATGGTGACCCCAGACCCCTGCGGCGTCTTGCGGAACTCGTCGATCAGCTTCGTCAGGACAGGCCGCGGCGTCGAGTACGCGACGAGGTTCAGGGTCACGTCTTTCGAGCTCGTGCTGGCGGCCATCGCTGCGCCCGCGACGGTCGTCGCGAACGCCGCTACGGCGACCGAGATCCAGGCAAACCTCTTCCGTTGCATAGCGCTCCTTCGTCAGATGTCCGAATGGGCCGCGACGTCTCCCGGCCTTGTCGACCGGGAAGGTATAGCATAAGGAATTCCAATGAAGTAGATAAGCGATTCACATGCGATCGTCTGCCGCCAAGGCGTCGTCCGCCCGCTTCGGGCGATCCTCGGGCGGCTGGTACCTTCAACGCATGGCGAGCCAGATCCTGATCGAGCAGGGCGAGACCCGCACCGGGCGACGCCTGCGGCACAACCGCTACAAGGTCGCGCTCGCGATCGCGGCGCTCGAGGGCGTCCTCGTGCTCGTGGGCGTCATCCCGTGGTGGCTCGCCGTCCTCTTTGCGGTCGCGGCGCTTGCCGTCTACGCCGCGTGGGGCAGGGAGCACGCGAGCGCGGACGTGCGCGTCGTCACGTGGACCGCCGCCGTCTCGCAGCTCCTCGTCGTGCTCGTCCCCGTGCTCGCCGGGCTCGTCGTCGTGCTCGCCGTCGTTGCGGTCGTGCTGCTCGCCGCGCTCGCGCTCGCGGCGCTCCTTCTCGACCGGCGCTGACGGCTGCCACCCGGCTGTCCCGACTGCCGGTCGGGGTAGACTGCCGTCCCTGCTCTGGGGCGTGGCCAAGTGGTAAGGCAACGGGTTTTGGTCCCGTGATCCCAGGTTCGAATCCTGGCGCCCCAGCCACCGTTCACCGTGATGCCGACGAGACTCGCCGCAGTCGTGATGGCCGGAGGGCTCGGGACGCGTATGCGCTCCGCGCTCCCGAAGCACCTGCACCCGATCCTCGGGCGGCGCATGGTCGACTGGGTCGTCGAGGCCGCTCGCCCGCTCGACCCGGCACGGCTCGTCGTCGTCGCCTCCCCGGAGACCGCCTCCGCGTTCGACGGCGTGGACGTCGCCGTGCAGGAACGGCCGCTCGGAACCGGCGACGCGGTCCGCGCGGCCCGCGAGGCGCTCGTGGACGCAGACGAGGTCCTCGTCCTCTCGGGGGACACGCCGCTCCTCACCTCGACGCTCCTGGAGGGGCTGCTCCACTCCCACCGAAGCGGCGGGGCGGACGCGACCGTCCTCTCCTTCGTGCCCGACGACGTCCGCAGCTACGGAAGGATCGTGCGGGACGCCGACGGCGCGCTCGTGTCGATCGTCGAGGCGTCCGACGCCACGCCCGCGCAGCTCGCGATCCGCGAGGCGAACTCCTCGATCTACGTGTTCCGCGCGGGTGCGCTCTGGCCCGCGATCGACGCGCTGACTCCCGCGAACGCCCAGGGGGAGCTGTACCTCACCGACGCGGTGCGCGGAATCGTCGAGGGGGGCGGGGCGGTCGGCGTCCACGGCGCCGACGATCCCGCGGAAGCCGAGGGCGTCAACACGAGGGTCGAGCTCGCCGTCGCGACAGCGGCGCTCCGGGACCGGATCAACGTCGCCCACATGCTCGATGGGGTCACGATCGTCGACCCTGCCTCGACCTGGATCGAGCCGACGGTGGCCCTCGAGGCCGACTCCGTCGTGCATCCCTTCACCGTCCTGCGCGGCGCCACGACGGTGGCCGCGGGCGCCTCCGTCGGGCCCCACGTCGTGGCCATCGACGCGGCGATCGGTCCGGGCTCGCTCGTGGGACCGTTCTGTTACCTTCGCCCCGGCACCGTGCTCGAGGATTCGGCGAAGGCAGGCACGTTCGTGGAGCTCAAGAACACCGTTGTCGGGGAGGGCGCCAAGGTGCCGCACCTGTCGTACATGGGCGACGCCGACATCGGCGCGGGGACGAACGTCGGGGCGGGCTCGATCACCGCGAACCTCTCCCACCACCCCGAGCGGGGCAAGTCGCGCACGAGGATCGGGCGTGACGTCAAGGTCGCAGTGGACACTATGTTCGTTGCTCCGGTCACCCTGGGAGACGATGCGTGGACGGCGCCGGGTACGGTCGTAACCGACGACGTCCCGGCGAACGCGCTCGTGGGCTTCGCGCCGCGCCAGGAGGTCAAGGAGGGCCGCGGTGGAAATCGGGACGATTGAGCAGGCGCTGCCCGGCCTCGAGCAGGTTCCTGCGGAGCCGGCGATGAAGCCCGGCCACGCCCTGCCGCTGACGCCGCAGAAGCGCCTGATGGTCTTCTCGGGGCGCTCGCACACGGATCTCGCCGAGCGGATCGCCGAGCGGCTCGGCGTCGACCTCGGTGAGATCGAGCTCAAGACGTTCCCGAACGACGAGACGTACTGCCGCTACTGCGAGTCGATCCGCGGGGCGGACGTGTTCCTCGTCCAGACGGGCTCACCGCCCGTCGACAAGCACCTCTGGGAGCTGCTGCTCATGATCCAGGCGGCGCGGCTCGCCTCGGCGAAGCGGATCACCGCCGTGATCCCCTGGTTCCCGTACTCGCGGCAGGACAGGAAGGCGAAGCCGCGCGAGCCGATCTCGGGCCGGCTCGTCGCCGACGCGCTCCAGCTCGCGGGCGTCGACCGGATCCTGACGATGGACCTGCACGCCGGTCAGATCCAGGGCTTCTTCACCATCCCCGTCGACCACATGACCGCGCAGCAGCTCTTCGCGCGCCACTTCCGCGACCTCGGCTTCCACGGGGACGGCGTCGTCTCGGTTGCGCCGGACGCGGGCCGCGCGAAGGTCGCCGTGCGCTTCGCCGAGATGCTCGACGCCGATTTCGCGGTGATGCACAAGACGCGCCTCGGGCCCGACCAGGTCTCGGTGACCGAGGTCACGGGCCGCGTCCACGACAAGATCTGCATCGTCGGCGACGATGTGACGACGACCGGCGGCACCCTCATCGCCGGCGCGCGCGCCCTCCGGGCACACGGCGCGCGCGAGGTCTGGATCTACGTGACGCACGCCCTCCTGAACCGCGAAGGGCTCGAGCGCCTTGCAGGCGCCGAGGAGATCACGGGGATCGTCGTGACCGACACCGTCCCGATCGACCCGCGCGAACGCCCCGAGAACCTCACCGTCCTGACGGTCGCGCCGCTCCTCGCCGAGACGATCATGAACGTCTTCGCCGACGACTCCGTCTCGGCGATCTTCGGCGGCGAGAACCAGCTCTTCTAGGGCCGCTCCGCAAGACCGCCGGTGGCGCTGGGCGGCCTGGACACGCCCAGTAGTTGGATGGCCGGCGCGCAGGGGTCGTTGACGTAGTGCCCGACAGCCGAGGTCGTCGCCAGCCACCCTTAACCATGACCGGGAGTACGGGGACTCGACACGGACAACCTGCTCATGGTCGCGTCCCAGGAGGTCGGCGGTCGACCCCTTGCTGGGACGCAAAAAGGAGGTCGCCCGTCGCGGACTTCGTGGGGAAACGACGCCCGCTTGCTGAGACGTCATGCGGGCTCCGCCACCCGTCACCGCCGTCCGCCGCGCCATCCGGGCCATGCAGCTCGATGGAGCGTCGTGTACGCGGAGGGTCGCCGGCACAGCGGCCCTCCGCGGACGATGGAGCTAGACGGGCGTCGTGCGCCGGCGGGCAGCGAAGGCGGCGCCGACGATGAGCAGGCTCGCGCCTGCAAGGCCGCCGATCGCGGCGGCCGTGCCCGGGTCGACGGACGGCAGCTCGAGGCTCGAGCCGGAGTCTGCGACGACCGGCTCGGACTCGGTCGACGGGTCGCCCTGGAACTGGCTTTGGTCGACGCCGATCCCCTGGCTCAGGTACGGGATCGTTGTTGCGGGCTCGGCCTGCGTGCCGGTGGTCGACGGGTCGCCCTGGAACTGGCTTTGGTCGACGCCGACCCCCTGGCTCAGGTACGGGATCGTTGTTGCGGGCTCGGCCTGCGTGCCGGTGGTCGACGGGTCGCCCTGGAACTGGCTTTGGTCGACGCCGATCCCCTGGCTCAGGTACGGGATCGTTGTTGCGGGCTCGGCCTGCGTGCCGGTGGTCGACGGGTCGCCCTGGAACTGGCTTTGGTCGACGCCGATCCCCTGGCTCAGGTACGGGATCGTTGTTGCGGGCTCGGCCTGCGTGCCGGTGGTCGACGGGTCGCCCTGGAACTGGCTCTGGTCGACGCCGATCCCCTGGCTCAGGTACGGGATCGTTGTTGCGGGCTCGGCCTGCGCGCCGGTGGTCGACGGGTCGCCCTGGAACTGGCTTTGGTCGACGCCGACCCCCTGGCTCAGGTACGGGATCGTCCCCGGATCTCCCGGCTGAACGGCAGTTACCGAAGTCCCCCCGCCGTCTCCGTCCAGGACCTGGCCGGATGCGGTCGACGCCGCCAGCGCCGCCGAGGCGGACGCGGCAGCGACGGTGAGGAGCACCATCTCGCGGATGCCGTGCCCCTCGAAGTCCGGGTGCTCGAGCGCTCGGTAGAGCTCAGCGCGGTCGAACGAGAACATGATCCCACCGGCATCCGTGCCGGCGAGCACCGTCTCGAGATCGGTGCGCTGCCAGCCGACCCGCACGTCCTGCGGGCTGCCGGCTCCTCGGTCGACTGTCAAGACGAGCTCCAGCGGCTCGTTGGAAGCCAATGCTTCCTCGATCTCCTCGCGTGCCATCGTGATGGTGGCCGCGTCCGGACGTCCCCCGGCGTCCGTGGGTGTGAGCATCGCTGTGGCGCTCAACCCGGTTCCCTCCATGGAGGGCCTCCCTTCCTCAGTTGTGCCGCGCAGGGAAAGAGCGGCACTTCCTACGAGACGGTCGACCGCACTGCAATCTTCCCGTCCTCGTCACGATTGTTTCATGCTCGCTGTACCGCGCCTAGGCGGGCGGCCCGGCCGCGTACATCGGCAATGCGGTCGGGGACGCGCTCGGAGCACCAACTCGTCGGGGCGAGCACGTTTCCAAGGCACTGGATCTTGAGCGGTTCGGTCGCCACACCCATCGGCTCGGCGTGCGTGAGGGAATGTCCCCGGACGCGCCCGCGACGATGCAGTGTGACCCGCGTCCGGGGACCGACGACCGTTGGCGCTTCGTCTAGTGCTTCTCGTCGTCGTTGCCGTTCTCGTCGTCCTTGCCCTTCTTGCCGTGATCCTTCTTCGCCTCCGGGGCGGCAGCGCCGTGCTTCGGAGCGCACTTCCCCGGCCCGACCTCGACCGCCGAGCCTCCGTCGGTGGCACCGATCTTGCCTCCGGTGAACCCCGTTGCAGGCGCGAAACCGGACGAGAAGTTGGCGAACAGCTTGGCGTGCGGGTCTTGGGTGTGTCCGGTCGCGAAGCCGACGAGCTTGCCGCTCGCGAACACTCCGGTGAACTTCGCTGTCGTCTCCCCTCCCGAGGCGACGTGGATGCGGAGCTTGCCGTCGACAACACCGATGTTGTCTGTCGCGTTGGCGACAATCCGCGCCTCGAACGTGATTGCCCCGGCAAGGTTCCCGTCTCCCGCCGCGACACCGCTGTAGCGCGCCTTGGCCGTCACCAGGGTCTTACCGTCGGACGCGTGCAGCTCGTCGCCTTGCCGATCGGCTGACCGTCGCTGCCGTGAAGGTGCCAGCAACCGACTTGATGCTCTTCGTCGCTTCCAAGCCCCTTGCGACCGCCAGCCCAGCTGTCGCGAGCACCACAAGCCCAACTGCTAGGAACGTCAGCCTGCGCATCTCGGGTCATCCCCTTTCCGTGGAGCGCTGCCGCTGCGCGCGTCTGCCTGATCGCACGCACCCTGCGCCTCAGACGTGAGTATTTCGTAAGGACCCCTGCGGCTTCGGACAGGCGCGACGCAGCGACGGGACCGGCGCGTTCACATCGTGAGAGAACGACCATCTCCTGCGCCAGCGTCCGGGAATGTCACTGAGACGGATGCGCGAGCCGCGCGGAAAACCCGGTCCGGGTACGAGCTCGATCTCTTCGTTGGCGAGAGCCGGGTCTCTTCCGGGACGAGTGCCGCAACAACGGGCTTCTTCGTCCCCTCGAGCGAAGAACACGCATTGGCTTCTCGCAGAGGTACTGGTCGCCCCGCTGGCGTCCCGGGCGGGAGACCGCAGACCTTCAGCGGGCACCCGTTCCGAACGCCTACCACTCGCTATCGCGCGCACGCGCGCACACCCGAGACCGAGGGTCGCCCACGGTACCCCACCCTCTCGCGATCCTCACGGTGACCGCGGGGGCCTGGTCTGCGCGAACGGCCACCACCTTCCTCTCGCGCGCACGCGCGCGGAGACCGGGGGCGACAGTACCCCCACCCTCTCGCACGCATCATGCTGATCTCGGCCATCGCGCAGCACCGGGCGCCGCGCTGATCCGCTCACGTCGATGACATCTGCACTTGACGAGCAGCCGGCCGAGGCGTAACTCTGGCCCCGGCGCCGTGTTGCGGATCCTCGCCCTGCCGCTTCTGCTCGTCGCGCTCCAGCCGCACGCCGCGGCCGCGGCGGTGCGACCCTTGCCCGCGCCCCTCGCGTCGACGCTCGAAAGCGGCTTCTGGCGGCCGGACTGCCCCGTCCCGCTCTCGCAGCTCCGGCTGCTCACCGTCCGGCACTGGGGCTTCGACGGCCGAGCCCATACGGGCCAGCTCGTCGTAAACCGCGACGTCGCCGCACCGCTCGAGACCGTGTTCCGACGGCTCTATGAGCTCCGCTTCCCGATCCGACACCTGAGCGTCCAGGCGATGTACGGACCCGAGCGCGCCCGACCCGCCGACGGCGACGTCAGCGGGTCGTTCGAGTGCCGTCAGGCGGTTCCGTCCCCATGCACCGGCGGGACGGGCAACGGCTCGTGGTCGAACCACGCCTACGGCCACGCGATCGACCTGAACCCCGTCGAGAATCCGTACGTCGGATGCGGGCGCACCCGGGACGCTCACCGGTCGCGGTTCATGGACCGGTCACGGCTGCGCAGGGGTATGGTCACGCCCGCCGTCGTCCGCGCGTTTCGTTCTGTCGGCTGGGGTTGGGGCGGCGACTGGTCCGGGCAGACCCAGGACTACATGCACTTCTCCACGACCGGTCACTAGCCACACGTCCTTGAACCCGCCGTACACGGCCATCCCGCCGTCGCGCCAGGAGCCCGATGATCCCGTCGATCAGGCCGCCACGCCAGGAAGCCTGCCCGCAAGACCGCGTCGAACGATGTCGAGTCTGTAAGCGGTCCATATCGTCCTTCGAGTTGATCCGATTGGAGCCGAATAGCCGCGAGACGTTGGTGCGAGCCGCTTGCCGAGGTAGCCGAAGCCTCGATCACGCGCGCGAGGATCGCGCTCTGGGGAGGCTGCCCCGTTCGGGCGTCGTAATGGGTGGTCGGTGGGAAGCTTCGTCAGGCAGCGGAGTGGTGGCACCCGGTCGACCGGGCGGCCCGGAATCCATAGGTGGGCGAGACGCGCTCAGCGAAGGGAGTCATCGGTGGAGACGCAGACCGATCTTGGTCTCGAGATCAGCTCGCTTGCCCTTGTGGACACGCACGAGCATCTCCTTCCCGAGGAGCAGTGGGCGGGCGACAACGCGAGGCTGATCGAGGAGATGCGGGAGGCGGGCCAGCCGGGATGGGGCGACGCCGCTCCCGACATCCTCCAGGATCTCTTCCTGAACTACGTGCCGAGCGATCTCGAGGTTGCGGGCGCCACGGACGGAGGCGATTCAGCGGCTCTTCGATCCGGCCGCCGGCGACATCGAGTCTCGCTTCGCGGGCATCCGTGACGGCGTGGGAGGCAACGCAGTACACGGGCTACGGTGAGGCGGTTCGGCTGATCGCCCGCGAGGTGTATGGCCTCGACTCGCTCACGGCGGAGGGCCTCGAGGCTGCGCAGCGGAAGCTGGAGGAGCTGCGGCGGCCGGGCGAGCGGCTGCGGCTGCTGCGCGAGGTCGCCGGTCTCGACCACGTGCAGATCGACGACTTCCGCTGGGCGTGCAAGCCCGATGAGTCCGGGCCGGACTTCTTCCTCTACGACCTCTCCTGGGCGAACTTCGCCAGCGGCGATCGTGAAGGTCGAGGAGCATCCAGCAGGAGACCGGCATCGAGGTTTCCACGCCTTGAAGACCTGCGCGAGGCGATGGCGGCGCTCTTCCAGCGCTACGGCCCTGCGCGATCGCCGTCAAGGCGCAGCACGCCTACAAGCGCACCCTGCGCTGGGAGGAGCGGTCGGACGAGGAGGCGGCGCGCGCGCTGGCGGTGGTGCTGGCCGGCGGCGAGGTGGAGGAGGCGACCCGGCTTGCCCTGGGCGACTGGTGCTGGGCGCGCGGCGTCGAGCTTGCGATCGAGCACAACCTGCCGTTCAAGCTCCACACCGGCCACCACGCCGGCACCGGGCAACATGCCGATCGACTGGGTCCGGGCCGGCAATCTCTGCCCGCTGCTCGCCCGCTACCCGGAGGCGCGCTTCGTGCTGATGCACATCGCCTATCCGTACAGCGACGAGCTCGTCGCGATCGCCAAGCACTACCCGAACGTCTGGGTCGATCTCTGCTGGGCCTGGTCGATCGATCCCTACAGCTCGGCCGACTTCGTGCGCCGCTTCCTGCACGCCGTCCCGAGCAACAAGCTCTTCGGCTTCGGCGGCGACACCTGCTGGCCAACCGCCGCCTCGCCTACTCGATCCAGGCGCGCCGCGGCCTGCAGCGCGCCTCGAAGCCGAGGTCGCCGAGGGCGACCTGACCGAGCGGGAGGCGATCGACGTCGCGCGGCGGCTGATGCACGACAACCAGTACGCCTGCTTCGACGTCGAGGGGACCCGCGCGGCCATCCGAGCACAGCATGCGCCCCCGCCGAGGTCGCCTGAATCTCGATCACGATCTGACCTCCATCTGACACGCGGCGCGACGCTCTAGCCATCGGCGTTCGCCGGCGACCTCCGACGCCATGCGAGTCGAGCCACCCGCTTCGTGGCGCTGTTACCCGCCCCCCTTACGATCGTCGTCACGCGCGGCCTCGTCGGGCTCGCGGGGGCGAACGCCTACCTCGTTTCTTTCGCGCGCACGCGCGCGCACGCGGGGCCAGGTACCCACCCCTCGCCATGAGGATCATGCTGGGCCTGGTCGCGGGGCACGCCGGCGCGCCCGTCAGATCCATCAGCGATCCCACGCGCCCCCCGACTCGGAGGTGTGTTGCGCCACCCGCCTCGCTGTTCTAGCCGCCACGGCTGCTCCCGACCGGATGAAGCGATCGTGAGCGTCGTCAGCATCACCTACTAGATGCCGGCACGTGGCCTTGGCCCGTATGGGGCTCCTCGCGCGCTCGAGATGCCCTCGTCGAGCAGAATGAGGACTCCGTTGAGAGGGAAAGACGACTTCACGCTCACCCTGAGGAGCGGCGAGCCATCGCGGGTCAGTGGTTCTCCGATGAGCTCGAGGGCGAGATGCCCGTGCGTGGCGCCGGCTTTGCGTTCGGAGCTCGGTTGCGAACGGGCGGGGCAGCCAGCCGGCAGGGTCTTTGTGTACAGGTCCGGCTCGCTCGAGGTGTGCCGTCTCTAGCGATCCGCTCGTCGCGACTCGGCTGCCGAGCGTTCTTCCGCTCCCGCTTCGTCCTCGGCGCAGCTTGGCCTACCTGCTCGTCTTCGCTTCGACCGCAGTCGGCGCCGGCCTCGTGCGAACGGTAACCACGACCTACCTGCCGCTGCTGCTCGCGGAGATCAGGGATGCGCCGGCGTTGATCGGGTCGGCCATGATGGTGAATTCGGCGGCGGGCTTCGCCGTGCCGCTCCTGGTCGGGCGGTGGAGCGATCGGCGCTATACCCCGCGCCACGGCCGACGGCCGTTCATTGCCGGCGGGAGCGTGCTCGCCGCATGTGGCCTGACTGCCGTCGCACTTGGCTATAGCAGCTCGTTTCTCCTGCTCACGCTCGCCGGGACGGTCGCCTACGTCGGCGTGAACGTGGTCACGACGGCGCATCGCGCGCTCGTGCACGACTGCTTCGAGGGCGAGCAGTACGCGCAAGGGAACGGCGCCCAGGAGGTCGCCGCGCTGACGGGTGGCCTGATCGGGCTCGCCCTCGGTGGCCTCCTCACCGAAGTGGCCTTGTGGGCGCCGTTCGTCCTTGCCGCCGTGGGGATGCTCGTGCTCGCCTGGCCGACGCTGCGATGGTTGCCGGTGACCGCTCCCAGCGAGACTCAGCGGCGAGCCTCGCCGCCGCTTCGCTTCTACGCCACCGCCCTGGTTCGCCCCGGCGTGCGGTCGCTCTTGGCCGCGGAGAGCCTGTGGGTGATGGGGTACGCGGCGCTGCCGGTCTTCTTCCTTCTCTACGCCAAATCGGTGCTCGGACTCGAACCGGGGCTCGCCTCGCTCTGGCTCGCCGCCTTCGCGCTCGGCGCCGGCGCTGCCATGATCGCGGCAGGCTTCGTCCGCAACCCGCGCCTGCACAAGCCGTTCCTGGCACTCGGCGTCGCGCTCATGGGCGTAGGCTTCCTGGCCGCCGCAGCCTCCACGAGCCTGGTCTGGGTCTCGGTGGCGTGCGGCTCGGCAGCCGCCGGCTTTGGCCTCATCTCGACGCTCGCGTTCTCGCTCTTCGCTTCGCTCATCCCCCAAGGCGAGTCCGGCGGCTACACCGCCCTCTACTACTCACTCCGCGCCGTCGCCTCAGCGCTCGCGGTTCCACTGGTCGGACTGACGATCGCCGCGACCGGAAGCTACCGCTCCCTCTTTCTTCTCGGCGGCGCGGCCACGCTCTCCGCGCTCCTCCCACTCGCATTCGCACCGAGCCCGCAAACCGCGGCAGATCTCACCCGGCATCTGCGCTAGTCGCGGCCGCGCGGTGCCGGTCGGTGCGTGCTCGCGGGGCACTGGCGACTTCGCGGGTGCAAGTGGCGTCCTCTCGTTCAAGGACATTCCGAGCGAGGGGCGCTTCCCATATCGAGGGCCCCCGAACTTCTCGATCACCGGCGAGGGCCGAGCCACCAACTCGGCCCTCGCCCAGTTCAAGCCGCTCAGCCAAGCTCCCGCTCGGCGAGGCGATCACGGTGGGCCCTGGTCAGACGGCGTGAGTTGGGCCAGAGCGGAGATTGCGCCGGTCCGCCCGCTGGGCCGCCGACGGTGGCGGCCTCGGCGGGCGGACCGGCCAGGACGTCCGTGAGCGTGCGCTCTCAGCCGCCCGTGATCGTGCCGAAGAGCCCGTGGGACTCGTCGTCTGGGCCTGCGGTGAAGAACAGCGTGTCGGGCGTGCCGTTCGAGCCGGCGTTGCCGAACTCGAGTGCCCACAGCCCGTCGATCGCGAGCTTCTGCCCGTCGCTGCTCCTCAGCGTGCCGCGATGCTCGAATCCGGCCGGTGTTTCGGCATAAGCATTGATCTCGCCGTTGCCAAAGTTGCCCACCAGCAGATCGCCTGCGTAACGGCCGAAGGTGTCCGGTGCGAGCGCGAGCCCCCACGGCGCATCGAGTTGGCCGTGCTGCGCGACGCGCGTGAGCAGGTTGCCGGCGAGGTCGTACGCGTCGACGAACCCGCGGCCCTGGCCTGCGATCTCGTCCTCGGCATCCTCGTCCTGTTTTGCGTACGAGACGAAGATGCGTGTCCCGATCGTCTGGATCCCGAACGGCGCGTAGTCGTCGGGAAGCATCGGGTCGACGAACGAGCCCGGCTGGGTGACGTTCTGCCATGCGCCGTTGAAGACGTCGACCCGCGCGTTGTGGAAGTCCGCGGCGTAGAGCAGCGGTTGTCCTGGTGAGGGCACCGCGATCGCGAGTCCCTTGTAGATCGCACCAGGCCCTCCTCGAGCCGTGACGAACGCGGTAGAGCCGCCTCTCCACGCGCGAACCTGCCCGTCCTCACTGTCAAAGACAAAGCTCGCGCGCCCCGGCGTCGGATCCGTGTCGGTCGCGACCGGGAAGTTGTCTGCGATGCCCGCGAACACGACACCGGTCGGGCCACCGGCGACGTCGACGACGAGCGAATTGGTCCCCAGATTCGTCCCTACCACCGGGTAGAGCGTCGACTCGTCCGTGCCGTTGTCGGCCACCCACCAGGGACTGGTCGCGCTGCGCGCAAGCCCCCAGGCATTGACGAGGTGTGGATCCAACGTCGCAGCCGCGCCCGGGACGTCGGACACAAGCGGCGTGACCGTAAACACGCCGCCCGGCGGTGCCGCACTTGGCGCCGCCGCGTCGGCACCAAGTGCCAGTGAGAAGACCGCGGCGATGAGCGTTGCTCGGAGCACGAACCCGTGCATGACTCCTCTCCTCTCTGTCGAGAGACTCCAGACCTACCTACGGCCAAGTAGCGGAGCCGGATTTTGCGCGCCAAGGGGCCGCGGCCAACGATCTCTCGTCGAGCGTCCTACGACCGTACCCAGCGGACATCCAGCGGCG
>CAWBVO010000031.1:0-97225 GCA_963792245.1 uncultured Actinomycetes bacterium | reverse complement strand
ACCGGACCCAGAGCTGGTCGATGAGCATCGACCACATCGGGTTGTACTGGAAGTTGCCGACGCGCTTGGAGAGCACGTTGACGATCTTCGGGCTGACGAGCGGCACCCACGGCGCCTCGTCGACCGTCTGTCGGTCGATGCGTTCCCACAGGCCGCGCGCGGCGTCGGGATTCGTGGCCCGTGTGGTCATGGCGTCGCTGATCTCCCGGTCGATGCGCGGGTCGCAGAACCCGGCTGGGTTCGCGTTCGCCGGGCCCTGGACGCGTGACGCGCAGGTCAGCAGCGGGTCGAAGAACCCTGACGGGGCCGGGTAGTCCGACGTCCACGGCATGAAGCCGATCTGCGCTCTCGTCCGTGGATCGTTGACGACGGAGAAGTATCCCGTGCGGCTGAGGACTTTCAGCGACGCTCGATACCCGAGCGACCTGAGCAGCTTCACCGCGTACACGCCGAAGTCCGCCGCTGGCGCCCAGGACCAGAACGTGACCTTCATCCCACGCGTGCCCGACGCGTTGACGAGGGCGCGCGCTCTGGCGAGGTCGGGCGCCTTCCACCGTCCGTCGGCGGAGGCGCCCTTGGAGTAGGGGCAGTAGGGCCGGTAGCCCGGGAAGTGAGGAGGAAGGATCTGACATGTCGCCTCGGCAGCGTCGCGGCCGCCGGCAACGCTCACCGCCGCCGCCCGGTCGGCTGCGTAGTTCAGCGCTCTGCGCGCGTCGAGGCTGTCGAACGGACGAACGCGGGTGTTCAGGAAGAGGGCGAAGACCCGCTGATATGGGTTCGAGCGCACCCGATCCGCGAACCGGGTCTGGATCTGCTCGAGCAGGTCTGGAGACGGAAGCCCTCCGATGCTGCCAAAGGCATCCGCCCGGCCGTCGATCACGTCCTTCACCGCCTGGTCCGGCGTATCGACCATCTCGAAGAGGATCTGGTTCGGATAGCCGTCGGGCTGAGCCGCCTTCGACCACTCATGGAACGACGTATTCCGGACGAACCTGAGCGAGTGTTGCGGCCGGTAGCTCGCGATCACATACGGCCCCGTCGCGGGCAGCGGATGCGTGCCGCTGTCACGCAGCGGTGTGCCCGCGGGCAGGACGAAGGCGTTCGGAAGCGCGAGCTTGTACAGGAAGTTCGGGTCGGCTGCGACGAGATGGAACGTCACCGTCCGCGCTGCGTCGTTCGCGACGATCCCGTCGGAGAGATCGCAGCGCCTTGGGCGTTCTATGCAGCGGGACGCGCCGACGATGCCGCCGGCGTAGGGGGCACCACCGGCTTCGAAGTCGCGCTCGAAGGTGGCGCGGACGTCGGACGGCCTGACCGTTCCCCCGGTCGAGTAGCGGATGCCCGGTCGCAGATGGAAGACGTAGGTCTTCCCGCCGTTCGTCGGTGTCGGGAGCGAGACGGCCAGATCGGGTACGAGCTGCGCCCCAGCGAGCCCGCTGGTCTCGTCGAACGCGACGAGGCCGTCGTTCGTCATGCGCAGGAGCATCCACTCGGTCGTGCTGCCGGCGAGAGCGGTGTCGATCGACTCGACGATGGCGGGGTTCCGCACGATCAGGGCGCCGCCGCGGTGAGCGGCGTCGGACTCGCCGATGCTCACCAGCGCCTCGCCTTCCGACACCCCTATCCCCTGTGGCCGGTTCCCGATGTCGAGCCGTCCGGCCACCTGGCTCGTCCGCGGATCGACCCGCACGACCGTCCCGTCGTACGCGTTGCTCACCCAGACGCCGCTGGAGTCGGCCGCCACGGCCGTCGGGCCGTTCCCCACCGGAATCGACGTCGGCGACCGAGCTGGTCTCGGGATCGATTCGCGCGAGCGTCCCGTCCAGGCTGTTGGCCACCCAGGCGCTGCGGCTACCGAACGCGATGCCCGTGGGCCCGTTGCCGACTGCGATCGACTGCACGTCGCCCGTCTCCGGATCGATGCGCGCGACCCGATTGGCCGTCCTCTGGCTGGCCCAGAGCGTGCCGGCGCCGAAGGCGAGCTCGGTCGCGGCGACGTTCAGGGTCTTGGTGGGCCGGCCGCTCTCGGGGTCGATCCTCGTGATCGTGTCGTCGCCCGTGTTCGCGACCCAGATCGAGCCGCTGGCATAGACGATGCCGGCCGGTCCGTTGCCGACCTTGATCGTCTCGACGACGCGATTGGTTCCGGGAGAGATTCGCGAGACGGTGCCGGACAGCCCGTTGGTGACCCAGATCGAGCCGTCTCCGAAGGCGATTCCGCTCGGGCCGTTCCCCACCGACACCGTCTGCCGGATCGTGTGCGTCCCCGGGTCGATCCGGTCGACGGTTCCGTCGGAGGTGTTCGTCACCCAGATCGCGCCGGCGGCGGATATCACCGCCGTCGGCGTCGTGCCGACCGGGACGTCTGCGACGAGTTGGTTCGTCTGGACGTCGACGAAGCCGACCGAGTCGCCCGTCGCGACCTCGACCGACTTGCCGTCGCCTGCCTGGCCGAAGGCGAAGATCGGGATTGCCACCGCGGCTGCGATGACGCCGGCCAGCGCGGGCAGCAAGACCGGTGCGCCGATCCGTCGGCGACGCCGTGCGCCATCAGCGCCGACATGCGGCGCGCGAGCATCGAGCGACGCGTCGTGGTTCAGGATCGCTCGATGGAGCTCTTGCAGCTCCGTGCCGGGCTCGATCCCGAGCTCGTCGGCGAAGCGGCGACGGGTGGTGCGGTAGACCTCGAGCGCCTCGGCCTGCCGTCCAGCGCGGTAGAGAGCGAGCATCAGCTGTCCCAGCAGCCGCTCGCGTAGGGGATGCTGCCGCGACAAGCGCCTCGAGCTCGGCGACACGGTCGCCGTCTCGGCCGAGCGCGAGCTCGAGCTCGATCCGCCGCTCGACCGCCGCGAGATGCAGCTCTTCGATCCGGGAGATCTCGGCTTGCGCGAAGCCGTCGAACGTGAACTCCTGCAGCGGCGGCCCGCGCCAGAGCGCGAGCGCCTCGTTCAGCGTCATGAGCGCCTGGGCCGGGTCGGCAGTGGAGCGCGCCTCCTGGACGAGCTCCTCGAATCGATGCAGGTCGAGCTGTCCCGGTTCGAGACGCAGAAGATAGCCGGGCGGACGGGTGACGATCAGCCCGTCCACGCCGCGGCGCCGTCCCGGTTCGAGCGTGCGGCGCAGGTGCGAGATGTACGTGTGAAGGACGTTCGCGGCCGACTCGGGCGGCCGCTCGCCCCAGAGCTCGTCGATCATTCGCTCGGACGACACAACCTCATCGGCGTGGAGTACGAGCAATGCGAGCAGCGCTCGTTCCTTGGCGGCGCCGAGCGGAACGACCTCGAGTTCCTCGTCGACGACCTCGAACGGCCCGAGCACCCGAAACTCCACGCCACCCTCCGACGGTTGGCTACGCCGCCCGACCGTAGCACCGCTCCATCGCCGCTCCAAGCGGCTGCTCAAGAGACGCTCCAGCACTCCTCAAGCGCGCCTCATGGCGTCCCTGCCACAAACCGGGACCTGAAAGGCGAGCGGCCAGTAGGCCCATCGCGAGCCATCCAAAAGGAGGAGTGATGAAGTCGAAATGGACAGGGGCTCTTCTGCTCAGTGTCGTCGCTCGTCTGCGTCTACGCCGCCAACGTCCTCGCGACGTCACCGGCGACAACATTCGTGAAGTCGACCTTCGACGAGATCGATCTCAAGGGCCACGCGCTCACGCTCCGAACCGTGGAAGATGGCAAGACGCTTCCCGATCACTGGTCCGCATCGCTCAAAACGCACGGACGCTCGGACGTCTACGTCGTCGACAACAAGTTCTCGCCCGGAGCGACCAGCGGCTGGCACTCGCATCCAGGTCCGAGCCTGATCCTCGTGGTCAGCGGGACCGTCACGAACTACACGGGCGACGACCCTGGCTGTTCGCCGCAGACCTACGGCGCGGGCACCGGATTCGTCGACCCGGGCGGCGACGATGTGCACATGCTCCGCAACGAGACGGCCGACCCCGCGGAGACGATCGCGGTGCAGTTGCTGCCGACCGGCGCCCCGAGAAAGACCGACGCTACGGCTCCCGCCAACTGCCCCGCCTAGACGAGAAGCGCGGAGGGCGGGCGACCGGCTCGCCCTCCGTGAAACCCGAGAGTCGACGGCGCGGGCGCGGAGCCCGCGGCCGTTTCTCTACCCGGATCTTCACCGGCGAACCCCGACTCGCGGCTCCGCGCGAGCGGCGGGACCTACGCCACGTTGAAGGGGAAGGCCCGCGATCGGATTCGGGCCGGAGCACGCCAGGTGGAAACCGGGGGACGAACGAGGAAACACGGAACTCGAGGATCGGGTGACGGGGAGGCTGCACGCGGGCGTTCGCGTTCGCGGAGGGCTACGCCGAGGAGCGGGCGGTGTGAGCGGGCGCGTTGGCGGAGCAGGCGGGGGTGAACGCTGTTCAGGGCGTGTCGGATGCTTCATCAGTCGCGTCGACAGCGGGCGTGCATAGGAAGCGCTTCATCGAGTCGCCGATGTCGTCGCTGCTACAGACCCATTCGACGTCCTTGATGACGTACGTGTGCCCGTCAACGATGATCTACTTCCCTCACATGAGCTCGCCGTTGATGTGGGGTTCGCCGTCCGTGTTGCACTTGCGGATCTGGGACCAGTCACCGTCGGGGTATCGGAAGACGAGCTGGAACTGCGTCATGACTCCCCTCTCGCTCACCCAGGCGCGGTGGCCGGGAGAGGTCAGGGCGAGAGGAGGAGCTGTTGCGTACATCGATCATACGCCTCTGCGGTGTGAGAATGGTGGCCGCCACCGTGGCCGAGCCTCTGGCAGGCCGGCAGCTGGTGGTGTGCTCGGGTGCAAGGACGCCGCGCACAGGCGGCTTCACCCCGAGGAGTACGGGGAGAAGGAGCGTCTGAAGGCTGAGCGGCGCCGGGAGCGGCAGACGGGCGGCGGGTTGTGACGGGCTGGCGACTCGAGCACCCTGCCGTCGGTTCCCGGCTCGGGCGACGCGCTACCGCTTCTCTGCGGCCGTCCCGTCGACGCGCTGCGTCAGCGCCCGTTGCTCTGCCACCCAGGCGGTGTACTCGAGGTGCGCCGTCAACTTGCGGGCGGCTTCGCGTCCGCGACGGGCGGCCGGGGAGTACTTGTGACGCCAGCGTCTCAGCAACAGGCTCATGTGGTCAGCGTCGCAGACCCGGTCGGATTCGGCGCCCCCCGTTGGTCGAGAAGGAGTCCAGACCTTCACTCGCGCTACGCGGCGGCTTCCTGGGATGTCGCGGCTGGTTCCGGCGCGGTGGTCGTCGCTTCTGCCTCTTCGACTGGTGCTTCCTCTTCGACCGGTGTTTCTGCGGCCCAGCCGGCGAGGTGGGTGATCCAGATCGCGTACAGGGACATGAAGCCGACGAACCAGAGCACGTCGCGCAGGATCACCCAGACGACGGTGCCGGCGGTGAGCCACAGCACGGTCGCCCAGTAGTGGAGCGTTCGGCGCGTCCTGGCACTGGTTCGCTGGACAGCCCATTCACCGGAGAGCCATCGGTTCACAACGCCGCCTCCTGTTCCGCCCTGAGGAATGCCAATGCCCGCCGGAAACCTCCCCACGCAGCCCCCGGCGGGCGCTTTACGTGCAACGCGATTTCCCTTTCCGGGCGGGCGTGAAACGTCCCGGCTGATCGCATCGAGGACTGGGGCGTGCAACACGGATTCAGCATGCCCCTTGTGTTCGGTGTCACAAGGGCGCATTGTGTGGCATTCGCTGAGCGCGCCCCGGTAAACGCCGGGTCGTGGGGGATGGCCCCCCGGCGCCGATGGGGCGCGCTCGACGAGCCCGTCCACCCTCGATCGCACGAGCCTCGACAGGCTTGTCCAGCGCGTTACCTCTCCCCGCCGGCTGTCAGCATCCCACACTCGAGGGCGGGCGGGTGACCGATCTGCTTCTCGCGACCCGTGAGCTCGCGGAGTACCTGGGTTGTCGCGGGAGACGGTGTTGCGGCGGACGGGGCGGGCGTGACGCTGCTAGACCAGTCCGTCCTCAGGGACGCTCGGCAGGGCTTCCCACGCGCAGACGTATTTTGCGGCTGCGTCGGGCCGGTAGCCGAACTCTGCCGCCGCGCAAGGTGGGCAGTACAAGGCGAGCGCCGGTGGCTCGGTTTCGTCGGGGTCGTCGCAGCGGAACGCGACCCAGCCCTGGCCGAGCTCGCCGCTACAGCAGCCGCATTCGACGCAATACAACACCGCCGCACCCTTCTTCCCGACGCGCCCCCCGGCACGCCATGCCGAATCCAACTCTGAACGGGGGCAGCGTTCAAGTGGGCCGTCTCTGACGTATCCGGATGAGCGAGAGATCGCTCACCGGCTTCCGATCGAAGAGGCTGCCAGGAACGGGATCGCACTGTGCGCGAGCGTGCCGCTGACCGGAGCCCTTGCAGCCTCGCGACCCGCGGCGTCGCGCCTCGTCTGGTTGACTGCGCCACATGTCGGCCCGGGAGGAACGGCTTGCCGCGAACGAGGCGTTCTTCCGGCAGCTCAACGAGCGACTCGAGGAGCTCACGCCTGCGGCGGCGTCGGCGTTGATCGTCGTCTGCGAGTGCGCCGACGAGGACTGCGCGCAACGGCTCACCCTGCGGCACGAGGAGTACGAGGCGATCCGTGCGGATTCCATCCTCTTCGTCGTGGCACACGGGCATGCCGACCCGACGATCGAGACGGTCGTCCATCGCACGGATCGCTTCGAGGTCGTCCGCAAGCGCGGCGAGGCGGCCGAGGTGGCGGAGCGAGCCGACCCGCGCGAGCCCTGACGGAAGGGCGGGCCCCAGCAGCGCCTACGAGGCGAGCTGTGCGCGGACGAGCGGGAGGACGTCGTCGGGCTCGGGGTAGCGGCCGATCATCGATTTCGTGAACACCAGCACGTCGTCGACGTGCACGTCGAAGATCCCCTTGTCGCCCATCACGACGTCGACTGCGGCGACGTCGTTCTCGTGCTCTTCGAGCAGTCGCGCGACGAGATTCGTCGCGTAGGGCCTTGCGCTGCACGGGACGCAGTACTCGATCCGGATGCGGGGGGAGTCAGCCATGCTCCGATTCTGTCGACAGGACAGGGGTCTGCGCGCCGATCGCGCGGAGGGAGGGATGCGAACGTGACCGCGTCGAGTGGTCCGAGGACGGGCGCGCCGCGTAGCGTAGGAGCGTTGAGCACCGCCGAGACCCGCATCCCGCCGCCGTATCGCATGCACACCGAGCGGCTGACGATCCGCTGCTGGGAACCGCGCGACGCACCGTTGCTCGCGGACGCGCTCGGCTCCAGCCTCGAGCATCTCCGGCCGTGGATGCCGTGGGCGCACGACGAGCCGACGCCGCTCGACGAGAAGGTCGAGCTTCTTCGCCGGTTTCGGGGGATGTTCGATCTCGGGCAGGACTTCGTCTACGGCCTGTTCGACCGCGACGAGTCGGAGGTGGTCGGCGGAACCGGGCTCCACACCCGGATCGGGCCCGAGGCGCTCGAGATCGGGTACTGGCTCCGTTCGTCTCGTGTGGGCGCCGGGCTCGCGCGGGAGGCGACGGCGGCGTTGACGACCGTCGCGTTCCGCGTCTGCGGGGTCGACCGCGTGGAGATCCGGATCGACCCCGCCAACCAACGTAGCCTCCGTGTGCCCCGCTCTCTCGGCTTCACGGAGGAAGGCACGCTCCGGCGTCGCCTCCCGTCGGGCCCTGACGGGGCCCCGCGCGACATGGTCGTCTTCACCCTCTTTCGCGACGAGGTCGACCGGCTCCCCGCGGCCCTGGTGCCCGAGGCGTTCGACGCCGCAGGCCGCCTCATGACCGTCTGAGTCAGACGGTTCCGACGAGCTCGTCGACGATCTCGTCGAACCGGAGCGTGAGGGAGAGGTGCCCCTCGTCCTCGAAGAGCCGCGCTCGGGCGCCCGGGACCTGTTGCCCCGAGCCACGCGCCGTGCGCGTAGGGGACCATCGCGTCGCGACGCCCCTGCCATACGGTGACCGGCACCGAGATTCGCTCGAGCGGGAAGCCCCAGTCGCGGGCAAAGGCGAGGTCGTCGTCGTGCCAGCCCCAGATCCCTGTGGAGAGCGCCTCGTTCAACGACGTGGCGAGGTAGCCGGCAAGCGGGCCGTCGAGCGCCCGGCGGTCGACCTCGGTCACGAGCCCGCCGAGCGCGTCGACGATCGTGTCGGCGCGCTGCTCGCGCATGCCCTGGGACGCTGTCTCGAGGAACGGCTCGAGTGCCGCGCTCCCTTCCAGAGCTGCGCCGAACTCCTGGCGATTCTCGTCGGCCATGCCGTCCAGCCAGTCGAGACCGGCCGCGCCCCAGGGGGCGACCCCGGCGATCGTCGCAGCCGATCCGACGAGCCCGGGAAGCAGGGCCGCGCAGGCGAGCGCATGCGGGCCGCCACCCGACCAACCGACGACCTGCAGGCGCTCCAGACCGAGCGCCCCGGCGATGGCGGCCACGTCCGAGGCGCAATCGGCGACCGACCGTCCCGCCTGGCGGGTCGACCCCGCGTACCCGGGTCGTGAGTAGGTCACGAACCGGAGGCCGCGCCGCGCTGTGGCGGCGACCCAGGGCTCGAACGGCACGCCCGCGGACGGCGTGCCCACGTGCAGCAGGACCGCCTCGGCCGACGTCCCCGCGCCGGCCCACCCTTCGAGCCGTCGCCCGTCGTCGAGGACGAGATCGAATGAGCCGCCGCCTGTCACCCGGCGATCCTACTGCCCGACCTCCGCTACCATGGCACGCCGATGTCGAGCGAGCGCGTCACTCTCGAGGTTGCCGAACGCGACGCCGACCAGGTCGGCTCGCGTCGCGTCCGCCGCCTCCGCAAGGAGGGCCTCATTCCCGGCGTGCTGTACGGGAAGGGTCATGCGCGCGCGATCGTCGTCGAGGAGCGGAAGCTTCGCACCGCGCTGACGGGCTCCTCGGGGCTCCACGCGATCGTCGACGTCGTCATCGAGGGGCAGACGACCCCGCACCACGCAGTTCTCAAGGACTTCCAGCGGCACCCGATCCGCGGCACGCTGACGCACGTCGACTTCCACGAGGTTCGCCTCGATCGTCCGATCCAGGCCACGGTGACCGTCCAGCTGATCGGCGAGTCGCCCGGCTCGAAGCAGGGCGGGTCGGTGCAGCAGGTCACGCGCGAGCTCCAGGTCGAGGCGCTCCCCACAGGCATCCCCGAGCACGTCGAGGCCGATATCTCGGCACTCGAGGTGGGCGGGACGGTGCGCGTCGAGGACCTCGCGCCGATCGAAGGCGTCACCTTCCTCGACGATCCACAGCTCGTCCTGGCAACCTGCTCCGTCCCGCGCGGGATCGCGGACCTCGAGGAAGAGGCGGAAGGCGCCGAGGGCGAGGAGGCCGAGGGCGGCGCTGCAGCCGAGGCCTCGGACGAGGACACAGCCAGCGACGCGGAGTGACGCGACGCCTCTTCCGCCGGGGAGAGGTGGGCGCAACGATGGACCTCCTCGTCGCCGGGCTCGGCAACCCCGGCCCCGAGCACGCACGTGACCGGCACAACGTCGGCTGGATGGTCGTCGACGAGCTCGCGCGGCGGCATGGGGGATCGTTCAAGGGCAAGTTCCGCGGCAGGCTCGGGGACGTACGCGTCGCCGGCACGAGACTCGCGCTGCTCAAGCCCGAGACGTACATGAACGAGTCGGGGGCCTCGATCCAGGCCGCCGCGGCCTTCTTCAAGCTTCCGAGCGCGCGCGTGATCGTCGTCCACGACGACGTCGACCTCGAGACCGGTCGGCTCCAGGCCCGGCTCGGAGGGGGGCTGGCGGGCCACAACGGCCTCCGCTCGATCGCGCAGCGGCTCGGCTCGCAGGACTTTCTCCGCCTCCGCGTCGGCATCGGTCGACCGGGTCGCGGCGATCCCCGGCCCGTGGCGGACTACGTGCTCTCGGCGTTCGCGCCCGAGGACGACGCCGACGCGCTCGTGGAGCGCGCCTCGGACGCGGTCGAGGCGCTCGCCGGCGAGGGGCTCGAGGAGACGCAGCGCCGCTTCAACTGAGGCGTCGCGACGGCGTCCCATCGCCGTCACTTCGCCTCGGTCTTCGCCACCGCCGGTTCCCACGCGTGGCTTGGCGTGACGATTTCGGCACACAGACGGCGCCAACGTGTGACAGCCTCGCCGATAGCGTGAAAGCAGGGCACGGGGGAGCCCCTGGGGGTGGTTGTTCACGTGCTCGTTCCCGTCGCCGTTCGCGCTGCGTCACCCCGTCGTTCGCGCTGCGCCCACCCCGCCGATGACGTCGGGAGCGCCGGCCACCGGCGAGTACGATGGCCCCGCGGGGCGCGATCCCCGCCGAACGCATGGACCCGGCCTCCACCCACACGCGCACGCTGCGAGCCGCGCCGCTCGCCGCCTTCGTCGACGAGCTCCGCCGGCACGAGCGCTTCGCCACCTTCGTCCGGATGCTCCCGACACGCGCCCGGGTGTCCGAGCCCGTGCTCCCGCTGATTCTCGCGGCGCTCCACGAGGAGGTCGGGCGCCCACTGCTCGTGCTGCTCCCCGACGACGCAGCAGCACGCGACGCGGCCGACGGAGCGGGCTGGTTCGGCGATGCGAACCAGGTCGCGTTCCTCCCGAGTCGTGGCGTCTCGTACGAGTCCGGCCTCGCTCCGCCCGCCCATCTCGTGGGCGAGCGGTATCGCGCGCTTCACGTCCTCGACGCCGGGGGCCTCGTCTGCACGTCCGTCGCAGCCCTTTCGGAAGGGCTCCCACCCGCGGCTGCGCGTCCGGCCGTCGTGGAGCTGCGGGTCGGCGACGAGCCGGGAACCGACGGCCTCGCCGCAGCGCTCGCCCTTGCGGGGTACGAGCGTGTCGATCGGGTGGACGAGCGCGGGCAGTTCGCCGTGCGCGGCGGGATCGTCGACGTCTTCCCCTCCACGGGGCGTGAACCGCTCCGCGTCGAGCTGTTCGGCGACGAGATCGAGCAGGTGCGTGCCTTCTCGCCCTTCACCCAGCGCGCGCTTCACCCCGCAGACGACGTCGCCGTCTACCCGGCGGCCGAACGGCGGGCCGACCTCGTCGAGCCCGACCTGGGAGACGACGAGGACGGACCGGTACTCGCGCGGGTCCCGACCGACCTCGTCCCGCCCATCGGTCGTGCTCCGGACGTCGTCTGGCAGCCCGACGAGGTGCGCCGCGTCGCCGAGGAGGAGGGGCTCGCCCCGCTCGCGCTCGACGGGACGACCGAGCTCGACCCGTTCCCGCAGGGGCAGCCGCACGCGTTCGAAGCGCAGCGACCCGCTGTCGCCGCGCGCGGGCTCGCGGAGGCCGAGAACGACCTCGCTGCGTTCGTCCGCTCCGGCAACCGCGTCGTCGTCGCGTTCGCGCATCGGGGCGAAGCCGAGCGGCAGGCGGCGCTCTTGCGAAAGGTCGAGGCTCCGTTGCTTGCGTCGGGCGAGATGCTCGGCGCCGAGCCGGAGCTGCGCTTCGCGGTCGCGCCCGCGCGACGGGGGTTCGTCTGGCGCGAGCTCGGTCTCGTGCTCCTGCCCGACACGCAGGTGTTCCGCAAGCGACCGCCGCGGGCCGACCGGCGCCTGGGCCGGGCGCTCGCGAGCTTCGCCGACCTCCGGGTGGGCGACCACGTCGTCCACGAGGACCACGGCATCGGGAAGCTCCTGGGCTTCGAGACGAAGGAGGTCGCGGGAGTCACGCGCGACTACCTCCACCTCGCCTTCCGTGGCGAGGACCGGCTCTACGTCCCTCACGAGCAGCTCGGCAAGCTGTCGAAGTACATCGGCGCGGACGCCACCGCGCCGAGCCTCTCGAAGCTCGGCGGCAAGGCCTGGCAGAACCTCAAGGCGCGGGCGCGGAACGCCGTACGCGAGTTGGCGGGGGAGCTGCTGCAGCTCTACGCCCAGCGTCAGCGGGCCGAAGGCATTCCGAACGACCTCTCGAGTGACTGGATCGAGCGCCTCGAGGCGTCGTTCCCCTACCGGGAGACGGACGACCAGCAACGGGCGATCGAGGCCGTGCGCGAGGATCTCGAGTCGCCGCGCCCGATGGATCGGCTGGTGTGCGGCGACGTCGGGTTCGGGAAGACCGAGGTCGCCGTCCGCGCGGCGTTCGCCGTCGCCGTCAACGGCCGCCAGGTGCTCGTCCTCTGCCCGACGACGATCCTCGCCGAGCAGCACTGGAACACCTTCCGCGAGCGCTACCGCGACTTCCCGGTGCGGGTCGAGATGGTGTCGCGCTTCCGGAAGCCGTCGGAGGTGAAGGCTGTGCTGGGGGAGTTCGGCGCGGGGAAGGTCGAGGTGCTCGTCGGGACGCACCGGATTCTCTCGCGCGACGTCATCCCGAAGCAGCTGGGGCTCGTGATCGTGGACGAGGAGCAGCGCTTCGGCGTCGCCCAGAAGGAGCTCCTGCGGGCGCTGCGGCTCGAGGTCGACGTGCTCGCTCTCTCCGCGACGCCGATCCCCCGGACGCTCCACATGTCGCTTTCCGGCTTGCGCGACATCTCGATCATCGAGACCCCGCCCGAGGGGCGGCGTCCGATCCGGACGATCGTCGGGGAGTACGACGACGAGCTCGTGCGCCTGGCGCTCGAGCGCGAGCACGCCCGGGAAGGGCAGTCCTTCTACCTCCACAACCGCGTCGAGTCGATCGACGAGGCGGCCGAGAGGCTCCGACAGCTGTGTCCGGAGCTCCGGTTCCTCGTCGCGCACGGCCAGATGGCCGAACGCGAGCTCGAGGAGCGGATGCACGCCTTCCTCGCCGGTGACGCCGACGTGCTGGTCTCGACGACGATCATCGAGTCCGGGCTCGACATCCCGCAGGCCAACACGTTGATCGTGGAGCGCGCCGACGCACTCGGGCTCGCGCAGCTCTACCAGATCCGCGGCCGGGTCGGCCGCTCCGACGTGACGGCCCACGCGTACCTCTTCTACCCGGACACCTCGGAGCTGACCGCCGAGGCCCGCGCACGACTCGCGACGCTCGCCGACCACACGGAGCTCGGCGCGGGATTCCAGATCGCGATGCGCGACCTCGAGATCCGGGGCGCCGGCGACCTGCTCGGTGCCGAGCAGTCGGGCCACGTCGCCGCGCTCGGCTTCGAGCTCTACGTCGAGATGCTGAACGAGGCCGTCGCGGAGCTCACCGGCCAGGCGCGGATGGCCGTCCGGCCCGTGCGGGTCGACGCGCGCGTCGACGCCTACATCCCGGCCACCTACGTCCAGGCCGAGGCGCTCAAGATCGACCTCCACCGCCGGATCGCCCTCGCCGAGCACGACGACGAGCTCCGGGAGCTCCGCGCGGCGACCGAGGATCGCTACGGGCCGCTGCCGGAGCCGGTCGAGAACCTCTTCCGCATCCAGGAGGCGAAGCTCGCGCTCGCGCTCGTGGGGGCCGACTACCTCGTCTTCCGGGGCGGTCGCGCGACCGTCGGTCCGGTCGGGCTGGCGGCGAGCGAGCTCCGTGCGCTGCGCGCGATCGCCGAGACCGCCGTCTACACATCCGCCCGCCAGGAGGTCGCGATCCGGGCCGACGGCCTCGACGGAGCGCTCGCTTTGGCCGGTGCTATCGTTGCCGCTCGCCGGGCCGCCTGACGCGCGGCGGAGACTCGCAACAGGCCCGAGCCCGAACGATTCCCGTACACCTCGTAACCCGCCCGTAACCGCACGTCGCCTACAAAGAGGACTCGATGAAGCGCTCGCTCGCACTCGCCGCCGCCGCACTGGCCGCCGTCACCCTCGTCGCTGCAGGATGCGGCGGCTCCGACGAGGTTCCCACGAACGCGGTCGCCGTCGTCGACGGCTCCACGATCACGCGCGCCTCGCTCGACGAGCTCCTCACTCGCGCGAAGCTGTCGTACGCGGCGCAGAAGCGCAGCTTCCCGAAGGCGGGCACCTCCGAGTACCAGACGCTGCAGACCCAGGCGGTCGCCTACCTCGTCCAGCGCCAGGAGTACGCGAGCGAGGCCGAGAAGCTCGGCATCCAGGTCAAGGACACGCAGATCGCGAAGAAGGTCGACCAGGTGCGCAAGCAGTACTTCAGCGACAACCAGGCGAAGTTCGTGCAGGGTCTCAAGGCGCAGGGCTACACCGAGGCCACGCTCCGCGAGGAGCTCCGCTCGCAGCTGCTCACCGAGGGGATCTACGACAAGGTCACGGCCGCCGCGAAGGTCACCGACGCCGACGTCAAGTCGTACTACGCGAAGAACAAGGCGAACTACTCCGTTCCGGAGTCGCGCGCCGTCCGGCACATCCTCGTGAAGACGAAGGCCGAGGCCGACCGGATCCGCGCCGAGCTCGTGTCCGGCGGCGACTTCGCGGCACTCGCGAAGGCGAACTCCCTCGACCCCGGCTCCAAGGACCAGGGCGGCAAGCTCACGGTCTCCAAGGGCCAGACGGTCGCCCCGTTCGACAAGGCGGCGTTCTCGCTCGAGACGAACGAGGTGTCAGAGCCTGTCAAGACCCAGTTCGGCTACCACATCATCCAGCCGCTCGCCGCGGTCAAGGCGGGGTCGGTGACGCCGCTCAGCCAGGTGCAGGACCAGATCCGCACGCAGCTCGTCTCGCAGAAGAAGAACGACGCGGTCAACGACTGGGTCGCGAACGTCGAGAAGGAGTACAAGGGCAAGGTCCAGTACGCGGTCGGGTTCGAGCCGCCCGACACCTCGACGACCACCGGCGAGACCACCACCTCCGGCGGGTAACGTCCGGCGCGTGGGCGCGGACGGGCCCCTTCGCGATCTTCGTGATCTGACCCGGCGCCTCCGGGCCGAGTGCCCCTGGGATCGCGAGCAGACGGCGCGGACGATCGTCCCGCACACCGTCGAGGAGGCCTACGAGGTCGCGGACGCGGCGTTCGCCGACGATCCGGCGAAGCTCCACGACGAGCTCGGAGACCTCCTCTTCCAGGTCTACTTCCTCTCCCTGCTGCTCGAGGAGCAGGGAGACGGCGACATCGACAGCGTCGCGCGGAACGTGCACGAGAAGCTCGTGCGGCGCCACCCGCACGTCTTCGCTGACGCCGATGCCCGCACGCCGGGCCGCGTGCGCACGCGGTGGGAGGCGATCAAGACCGAGCAGGAGGGCCGTAGCGGGATCTTCCATGACGTCCCCGAGTCGCTTCCCGCGCTGCTCCTCGCGCGCAAGGTGCAGCGCCGGGCCGCAGCCGCCGGATACGACTGGCCCAGCCTCGACGGGCCCGCGGCCAAGCTCCGGGAGGAGCTCGACGAGCTCGCCGCAGAGATCGAGCGGGCGGGGCGGCCCGCAGCGGAGACGGAGCCGGACGCGCGCGTCGAAGCTGAGCTGGGGGACGTCCTGTTCAGCGTCGTCAACCTTGCACGCTTCCTGAACGTTGATCCGGAGCTCGCGCTCCGGGCCGCGACCCGCCGCTCCCGCGCGCGCATCGAGCTCGCCGAGCGTCTCGCGGCGGAGGCGGGGGAGACGTGGGTCGAGCTCGACCTCGACGCCAAGGAGCGATGGTACGAGCGGGCGAAGGCAGCGCTCGGGCGCGCCTCCACCGGGACGGCGGCGCAACGCTCCGTCTAGTGTTCCGCCGCGGAAGCGAAGCCTGATGACGATCGTCCACGTCCACGGAAGACAGGTGCTCGACTCGCGGGGAAACCCGACGGTCGAGGTCGAGGTCGGGCTCGAGTCCGGCGCGTTCGGGAGCGCCGCGGTCCCGTCGGGGGCCTCGACCGGGGAGCACGAGGCCGTCGAGCTCCGCGACGGCGGCGAGGCGTGGCACGGTAAGGGAGTCTCGCGCGCGGTGTCGCACGTGGACGGAGAGATCGCCGATGCGCTCTTGGGCCTCGACGCGGGCGACCAGCGGGCCGTCGACCGCGTGCTCGTCGAGCTCGACGGCACGGCGACGAAGGCACGGCTCGGCGCGAACGCGCTCCTCGGGACGTCGCTGGCGGTGGCCAAGGCGGCGGCGGCGGACGCCGGCGTCCCGCTCTACCGCTGGATCGGCGGGACGAACGCGCACGTGCTGCCCGTGCCGCTGATGAACGTCGTCAACGGTGGCGCCCACGCGCAGAACTCCCTGGACTTCCAGGAGTTCATGCTCGTCCCCGCCGGGGCGGAGACGTTCTCGGAGGCGATGCGGATCGGGACGGAGACCTACCACGAGCTGAAGCGCCTGCTCGGGGAGCGCGGCCTGTCGACCGCGGTCGGCGACGAGGGCGGCTTCGCGCCCGACCTGGACTCGGCCTACGATGCCTGCGAGGCGATCCTCGAGGCGGCCGAGCGCGCCGGCCACCGCGACCGGGTGGCGCTCGCGCTCGACCCGGCCACGAGCGAGCTCCACCGGGACGGTGCGTACCACCTCGAGCGCCAGGGCGGGACGCTCGACACGAACGGGATGATCGACCTCTGGGCCGACCTCTGCGAGCGGTTCCCGATCGTCTCGCTCGAGGACGGGTTGGGAGAGTCGGACTGGGCGGGGTGGCAGACGCTCACCGACCGTCTGGGCGGACGGCTCCAACTCGTCGGCGACGATCTCTTCGTGACCAACGTCGACTTCCTCCGCCGCGGGATCGCCGAGCGCGTCGGCAACGCGATCCTCGTCAAGGTGAACCAGATCGGGACGCTCACCGAGACCCTCGACGCAGTCGAGCTCGCCCACCGCAGCGGTTACCGGGCGGTCATCTCGCACCGCTCCGGCGAGACCGAGGATGCGACGATCGCCGATCTCGCGGTCGCGACCAACGCCGGTCAGATCAAGACCGGCGCGCCGACCCGCTCCGACCGCGTCGCGAAGTACAACCAGCTCCTGCGGATCGAGGAGGAGCTGGGCGACGAGGCCGTGTACCCGGGCTGGTCGGCGTTCCCGCGCGCCGGGCATTCGGGCGACGGCGACTAGGCTGACGCCGTGACCGGGCACACCCGCCGCACGAAGATCGTCGCGACCATCGGCCCCGCATCGGGCACGCCGGAGACTCTCGCGAAGCTGATCGAGGCCGGGACGGACGGCGCGCGCCTCAACTTCTCGCACGGCTCGCGCGACGACCATGCGCGCACCGCGCAGCTCGTCCGCGACGCGGAGGCGGCCGCGGGCCGGCCGATCGCCCTGATCGCCGACCTCCAGGGGCCGAAGCTCCGCGTGGGCGACATCGACCAGGAGATCGAGCTCACGAACGGCGACTCGATCGTGATCGCGGGCGAGGATGCCGCGCAGGTCGACGACATCCCCGTCAGCCCCGCGGTGCTCGGCTCCGTCCTGCAGCCCGGCAACGACGTGCTCATCGACGACGGGCTCGTCCGGTTGCGCGTCGACGCCGTGGAGCGGGGCCGCGCGCGGTGCACCGTGGTCGTCGGCGGCGTCGTCAAGGCCCACAAGGGCGTCAACCTGCCCGGCATCCCGCTGCCGATCCCGTCACTCACGCGCAAGGACCTCGACGACCTCGACGCGGCGCTCGAGTTCGGAGTCGACTACGTCGCGCTCTCGTTCGTTCGGTCGGCGTCCGACGTCAAGGCGCTCCGGACCCTGATCGAGGCCAGCGGCTCGCAGGCGTGGGTGATCGCGAAGATCGAGAAGGCGGAGGCAGTCGCCGCGCTCGACGAGATCCTCGGTGAGGCGCACGGCGTGATGGTCGCCCGCGGCGACCTCGGGGTCGAGATCGGCGCCGCGGAGGTGCCGCTCCTGCAGAAGCGGATCATCGTGCACGCGCTCGAGCGCGCAAAGCCCGTGATCACCGCCACACAGATGCTCGAGTCGATGATCTCCTCCCCGGAGCCGACGCGCGCGGAGGCCTCCGACATCGCGAACGCGATCCTCGACGGCACCTCGGCGATCATGCTCTCCGGCGAGACGGCCGTCGGCGCGTACCCCGTCGAAGCGGTCGCGGTGATGGACCGGATCGCGCTCGCCGTCGAGCCGCACCTCGACTACCGGCACGAGACGCCGCGGGCGAGCGACGAGCCGACGATCGACCAGGCGATGTCGAACGCCGCGTGCGACGTGGCGGAGGCGCTCTCCGCGAAGGCGATCCTCGTGCCGACGTTCACCGGCCGGACGGCGTCGGCCGTCGCGCGCCTGCGACCCCAGCGGGCGATCCTCGCGCTGACGCACAAGATGGAGTCGCTCCGTCACATGGCGCTCGAGTGGGGAGTGACGCCGCTCGAGATCTCGGAGACGACCGACGTCGAGGATCTCTGGACGCGGTCGATCGAGGCCGCCCGCGACTCGGGCATCGTCCTCCCGGGGGAGCGCCTCGTGATCACGGCGGGCACCGCCGTCAACATCCCCGGCGGGACGAACGTCATCAAGGTCGACGCGGCGTAGTCGGCCCACGCCCGGCCGAGAGGGGCCGTCCTGCGGGCGGCGAAAGGTGACCCGTGGCGCGGAAGGCGAAGCGGGAGAAGGGCGGGCGCCAGAGGCGGAGAGCACCTCGCTGGCTGCTCCCGCTGGTCGTGCTCGGCGTCGTCGGGTTTCTCTACGTCCGGCCGATCACGACCTATCTGGAGACCAAGGACCAGCTCGACCAGCGCCGCGCCGAGGTCACCGCGCTCCGCGCCGAGCGCGCACGCGTGACCGCCCGACTTGCACGCACCACGAGCCTCGACGAGCTCGCGCGGGCGGCGCGCAGCATCGGCTACGTCCGTCCCGGCGAGCACCTCTTCATCGTGAAGGGCACGGCCGAGTGGCGACGGGCGCACGCCCGCTGACACCGGCCGCGCGGGTACCGTCACGGGATGGACGATCGGGCCGTCGTCGCGCGCCAGCTCGGTCGCGAGCCACGCACCTTCCGCCGCGTCGTCGCGCGGTGCCCGTGGGGGCTCCCGGCGGTGACCGAGCAGGATCCGTACGCCGCGGACGGCGAGCCGTTCCCCACCACGTACTACCTCACGTGCCGGCATCTCGTCGCCGCCGTCTCCCGCCTCGAGGCGGCCGCGGGCGTCGAGCGCTGGAGCGCTGCCGTCGCGAGAGACGACGATCTTCGCGACGACCTCGAGCGCGCGACGGCCGAGCAGGCGCGGATCCGGCGTGAGCTCGCGGCGGGCGATGTCGGGGCGGACGGGGGCGCCTCGCTCGAGCTCGGCATCGGCGGCTCGGGCAATCCGAGCCGGCTGAAGTGCCTCCACGCGCACGTCGCCTTCGCGATGGCCTGCCCCGGCTACCGGCTCGGCGAGGCGATGCTCGACGAGGTGCCCGACAGATGGCCGCCTCGCTGCTGCAGCCTCTAGCATCGCGCCGATGACGACCGTTCCCGCGGCGCGCCAGGAGTGGCACGACGGCCACCGCCGCTTCGAGGACGAGGCCCTGGAGGCGCGCGCCGAGATGCTTCACGCCCAGCGCGACGCCGTGCTCGAGGAGCTTCGCCGGCGCGTCGGGTCGACGTTCACGCTCGCCGAGCTCGTCGCCGTGTACTCCGACTCGGAGCGCTGGCTCCGCGAGGTGATCGAGGAGCGTGCGCCCTCGCGCGACTGGCCCCGGACGGCGAGCGTGGTGGCCGATGCCGCCTTCCATGTCTACAGCCGGCAGGCCCTGGACTACGCGCCGTGAGCGTGGGCCCCGTCTCGGCCGTCCGGCGCCGGCCGCCGCGGAAGCGTCGCCTGTGGCCGCGCGTGGCGGCGCTCGTGGTCTGCGCGGTGCTTGTGTTCGCGCTCGGGGTCGCGCTCGGCCTGGCGCTCGACGACCGCCCCGTCCCGGGCGGCACGCAGACCGTTGTCCGAACCCTCGAGCCGCTTCCGCAGCAGCCCGCGCCGTAGCGTCGCGCCGGCTACATCTCCTCGGACGCCTGCAGCAGGCCCGCCACGATGACCGCGAGCGCAGCGGCGAGGCTGATCCAGAGCCCGACGCCGCGGTGGGCGAAGAAGAAGTCGTCCGGGACCGAGATCACGCGAACGAGCACGAAGATCGTCGCGAGGGCGCCGAGCGCGATGGTGAGGAGGCTCTGCGGGAGCGCGGCCGGAGGCTCGACCCCGAGCTCGCGCAGGAGGAGCACGACGACGACCGCGAGGCCGGCGAAGAGCACGAGCTTGCCCAGCACGCCGGTGTTCCAGCCGAGCACCGAGATCGTGACGCCTTCGCCCTCGCCGGTGTACCACCCGGTGAACGACGAGACCGCAAGGACCACTCCGGCGACGACGCCGAGCCCGTCGCCGAGCCCCAGCAGGCCGGGGTCGAAACGTCGTTCCCTCATCGACACGCGTGAGAGTATCTCGGAGAACCGGCCCCCGCGTCGCGGTCGTATGCTTCGACGGTGGCCGAGGACCTTCGGGAGGCGCCGCGGGAGGCGGTTGCGGACGAGCTCGCCTCCGAGAGCCCCGCGGCCGACCCGGATGCCGTCCGCCGCTCGTACCTCGTCCACCGTGCCCGTCGCAAGGCCAGGATCGAGCAGCGTCGGCGCTCGAAGCGCGCCGGAGCGCGGTTCTGGGTCGTCCTCGTCGTGCTCCTCGCCGTGTGCGTCTTCCTCGCGCTGACGACCTGGCGAGAGGTCGGGCGCCTGTTCGGTCTCTAGTGCCGGCGCGCGGGCGCCCCGCGTGGGTCGGGATCGTCGCCGCGGTGCTCGTCGCGGCGATCGCCGTGACGGTCACGCCGATCCTCGTCGTCACCGCGCTACGCGTGCTCGCGACGGGGACGTTCGTCCGCCTCGAGCTCGGACGCGACGGGTTCCCGCCCGATCGGTACGGGCTCACCGACGAGCAGCGGGAGGCACTTGCTCTGATCGGGCTCCGCTCGATCCGGCCCGGGTCGGAGGGGATGGTGCTGCTCGAGCGAGCGACGCTGCCGAGCGGCTCGCCCGCGTTCGGCGCCCGCGAGCTCTCCCACATGCGGGACGTCCGCACCCTCTTCGGCCATGCGCTGCGGGCCCAGCTCGTCGCGGTCGTCGTGCTCGCCGTGCTGGCGCTCGCGCTCGCGCGGACGTCCCTCCGCACCGTCGTCCCGCTCGGGCTGCTCGCCGGCGCGCTCGCGACCCTTGCCGTCGCGCTGCTCGCCATCCCGCTGATCCTGCTCGGCTTCGACGGCTTCTTCGTTCGCTTCCACGAGGTGTTCTTCTCCGGCGACACCTGGCGCTTCAACGACGCCGACACGCTCATCCGCCTCTATCCGGAGCAGTTCTGGCAGGACGTCTCCCGGCTGGCGGCGGCGATCACCGTCCTGCAGGCGCTCCTGCTGGCGCCGCTCGCGTGGTGGTGGCTCCGGGCGGCGCGGCGAAGGCTCGCGTGATCGAGCTCGAGCGGCGCAACGGCTCGGTGCTGCGGATCGGTCACCGGGGCGCGGCCGCGCTCGCCCCCGAGAACACGATCCAGGCCTTTCGCGCGGCGCACGCCTACGGCGTCGATCTGATCGAGTTCGACGTGATCGACCTCCGGGGCGGCCCGCTCGTCCTCGCACACTCCGACAGGCTCGACGAGGTGAGTCACGGCGCCGCGACCGGCACCGTGCGTGATCGCACGCTCGCCGAGCTCCGCGAGGTCGCGCCGAGCCTTCCGACCCTGGACGAGGCTCTGGCGTTCTTCGTCGACGAGGCGCCGGGCGTCGGGCTGCACGTCGACCTGAAGCTGGCGACGCGCCTCGACGAGCTCGCCGCTGCGCTCAGGCGCTTCGGGCTCGAGCGACGGACGGTCGTCTCGTCGACGCACGCGCCGAGCCTTCATGCCGTCGCGCGGTATGCGCCGACGGTGCGGATCGCCGTCACCTACCCGGAGGACCGGTACGGCGTCTCCCGGCGGCCGGTGCTCCAGCCCGTCCTGCGCGCGGGCCTCGCGGGGCTCCGCGCGGCAATGCCGGCCCGCCTCCCGCGGCTCGCCCGCAGCGCGGGCGCGACCGCCGTGATGCTCCAGCATGCGCTCGTCACCCCGCGTGCGGTCGCGGCCGCGCGCGCGCTCGGCGCCCCCGTCCTCGCCTGGACGGTCGACGATCCCGACGACCTCGAGCGCGTCGTCGCGGCCGGTGCCGCCGGCGTCATCACGAACGATCCTCGGATCTTCGCGGCGATCCGCACATAACAGATCGTTCATTCTTCCCTCCGGGGGCCTGGATACACTCAGGCGGATGCGCCGACTGGCAACAGCCGCTGTTCTGCCCTGCTCAGTCGTGCTTTTCGTCCTGCTCGCGCCGATCGCCGCGGCGGACGAGACGACGCCGTCCACCACCACGAGCCCGCCGCCGACGACGACCGAGCCGCCTGCGACCGCGACGACGCCGACGATCCCGTCGCGCTCGTCCCAGGTGCGGGTGCCCCGTCTGATCCAGCCGGGCGTCACCATCGGTGGTCTCCTCGTCGGAGGGCTGACGACCGGCGAGGCGCGCCAGCTCGTGGCCAAGCGGTTCGGGAAGCCGATCACGCTCGTCGTGTCGCCGACGCGCAAGCTGCGTGTCACACCCGACGACCTCGGCGCTGCGGCGTACGTCGGCAAAGCCGTGAAGACCGCGGTGGGCGTGCGGCGCGAGGGGTACCAGGTGCCGCTCCGGATCGACGTCGCCAACCCGAAGCTGCACCGCTTCCTCGCCGGCATCGCGAAGCAGACCGACCGCGAACCGGTCGACGCGTCGCTCACGCTGAAGAACTTCACCCCCGTGGCGCACCCGTCGAGCCCGGGTCGGCGGCTCATGAAGGTCGTGGCCGCTCAGAAGCTCGCGCTCGCGCTCCGCAAGCACGAGAGCGCGTTCGAGCTGCCGTTCCAGGAGCTCCGGCCGAAGGTGACCGAGGCCGATCTCGGCAAGGTGATCGTGATCAAGCGCGCGTCGAACCAGCTTCTGTACTTCGACGGTGACAAGCTGAAGCGGTCGTTCCGCGTCGCGACGGGTCAGTCGTCGTACCCGACGCCCATCGGCAAGTTCGAGATCGTCACGATGCAGCGCAACCCGTGGTGGTACCCGCCGGAGGACTCCGCCTGGGCCGAGGGCGCCGAGCCGATCCCGCCGGGCCCGGGCAACCCGCTCGGCACGCGCTGGATGGGCATCTCGTCGCCCTACGTCGGCATCCACGGGACGCCGGACGCCGCGTCGATCGGCTACTCGGCCTCGCACGGCTGCATCCGGATGCTGATCCCGCAGGTCGAGTGGCTGTTCAAGCAGGTCGACGTGGGGACGCCCGTGTTCATCGTCCCGGCGTGAGCTCGGAGGCGGGGGCCGGCCGGATCCAGCGCGTGGCGCAGGTCGTGGCGCTCGTCGGCGTCGCGGCGATGCTCGGACTCCTGATCTGGAAGGTCGCGTTCGGCAACGACACGGGGGCGGCCGACGAGCTCGCACAGGGGAAGCTCGTCCATGCGCCCGCGTTCACGCTCGACCGCCTCGACCGCGACGGAGAGCTCGGCGTCGACGACCTGAAGGGGAAGGCCGTCGTCGTCAACTTCTGGGCCTCGTGGTGCGTCCCGTGTCGGGACGAGGCGCCGGTGCTGCAGAAGACGTACGCACGCTACCGTGACCAGGGGCTCGTGGTGCTCGGCGTCGACGTCAACGACTTCCGGCAGGACGCACGCCGCTTCATGAAGCGGTACGGCCTGTCGTATCCGGTCGTCTACGACGGGAAGGGCTCCACGGTCGGCAAGTGGGGCGTCCGCGGGTTCCCCGAGACGTTCTTCGTCGACCGCACCGGGAAGCTCGTCGGCGAGCGGATCGAGGGCGCGGTCGACATCGAGCGGAACCGTGACGCCTTCGAGCGTGGGGTCGCACTTGCGCTCGGCGACTCGTCGTGACGGCCGCCCGTCTCGCCCTCGTCCTCGTCTGCGCGCTACTCGCCGCGGCGCCGGGCGCGGCGCTGGCCGCCCCGAGCCCGTCGGACCTCGAGGCGGAGCTCGTCTGCCCGACCTGCAAGACGACGCTCGACCAGTCTGACTCCCCGATCGCGCGACGGATGAAGCAGATGATCCGCACGCGCCTGGCCGAGGGGGCGACGGAGAAGCAGATCAAGGCGGAGCTCGTGGCCCAGTTCGGACCGGCGGTGGTCGCCGAGCCGCCGAAGTCGGGGTTCGACCTGCTGGCGTGGCTCGTCCCGATCGGCATCCTCGCCGCGGGCGCGGTCGGCGTCGGCGCGATCGCGTGGGGCTGGAGCCGGCGCCGCGTGGAGGAGGACCCCGGCGAGCCGCTCGATCCGGATCTCGAGCGCCGCCTCGAGGCCGAGCTCGAGCGGTTCGACGGATGAACTGGAGCGAGATCCCCGTCGCGCTCCTCGCGGGGTTCCTCTCCTTCCTCGCGCCCTGCGTCCTCCCCCTCGTGCCCGGCTACCTGTCCGCGGTCTCCGCCGTCTCCGCCGACGAGCTCGGGCGACCCGGGAACGCGAGGCGGGTGGTCGCCGCAAGCATCCCGTTCGTCCTCGGCTTCACGGCGTTCTTCGTGCTCCTGGGCGTCGGCGCCTCGCTGCTCGGCGCCAGCCTCTTCCGCGACCAGTTCCTGCTCGAGCAGGTGGCGGGCTTCGTCCTCGTCGTCTTCGGGCTGGCGTTCATGGGCCTGCTGCCCTGGCCGGAGCGTCTCGTCGGTGCGGGCCTCGTCCAGGGTGCCCGCTCGCGTGGGTCCCGGATCCTTCTCGGAGGCGCGTTCGCGGTGTGCGCGGCGCCGTGCATCGGGCCGGTCCTGGCGGCGATTCTCGTGCTCGCGGGCTCCTCCGACACGGCGCTCGAGGGAGCGGGCCTTCTTGCCGTGTACTCGCTCGGACTTGCGATCCCCTTCGTCCTCGCAGGGGCGCTCTTCACGCGCGCGATGGGCGCGTTTCGCTGGCTCCGCGACCACTACCGTGCGATTCAGTTCGCGGGCGGGCTCGTGATGGTCGTCCTCGGCCTGCTCCTCTTCTTCGGCCGGTTCTACGTCCTGCGGATCTACGTCAATCGCGTGCTCGAGCGGCTCGGGCTCGAGCCCGTCTTCTGAGCCCACCACACGGCCGTCCGCTCGCTCAGAGCCTGACCGGAAGGAGGTCGAGGAGGCCCTCGGCGACCCGGGCGGACGCCGCCTCGACCTGGCCGAGCACGCGGGACACGTCGATCCCGCGGTGGGCCGGGGCGTAGGGCCCGAGGCGCCTCGCGGCCTTCTCGAGCTGGCGCGTGCAGCCCGGCCGGTTGTCGTTCGCGGCGTGGTGCCAGGCGACCGTGACGTGGACGAGGCCCTGGAGGAAGTCCCGCTCCGGCTCCGGCGCGGTGCGCCACTCGTCCTCGAGCGCCTCATGCGCGTCGAACCATCGCTCGGCGCGCATCAGCTCGATTCCCCGCGCGAGGCTCACCCTCCCGCCGCCCACCGTGGTAGAACCATGCCCATGGCGACGATCCTGCTGGTCGGGGTCGACCTCATGGTCCGGTCGAGGCTCGAGGGGGTCCTCGCGGGGCATCGTCTCGTCACGAGCGACAGCGCCGACCCGCCGGATCTCGTCATCTGCGACATCGCGCGGGTCGACGCGGACGAGGTTGCGGACGCATGGCCGGAGACGCCGATCGTCGGCTTCACGAACCACACGGACACGCTCGGCCTCCAGCGCGCGCACACGGCGGGCTTCGACCAGGTGCTCGTCCGCTCGGCCCTCGCGGAGCGTGCCAGACAGGTCGTCGACGAGCTCGTCGGGGTCGACGCTTGACCGGAACCGCCCTCGGGCGCCGTTGGTAGGCTCGCCTGCGGAATGACGTACATCATCTCCGAGCCTTGCATCGACATCAAAGACAAGTCGTGCGTCGACGTCTGCCCGGTCGATTGCATCCACGAGTTCGCGCGGATGCTGATCATCGACCCGGAGGAGTGCATCGACTGCGGGGCCTGTGAGCCGGAATGCCCGGTCGAGGCGATCTTTCCCGAGGACGCGCTCCCCGACAAGTGGGAGCCGTTCGTCAAGATCAACTACGCATTCCCCGAGGGCGCGGGCGCCGTCGACCCGCTCGTCCAGCAGTACGCGGACGACAACGACGTGCACAACGAGCCCCTCGAGTAGGGCGAGGCCCTCGCTCGGAGAGGGATGCCCGCCGCCGTCGCGCTGCCAATCGACGCGCGCCGGCGCAAGGCAACCACTCAGGCAACCACCCCCAGGGGCGCCCCCACGCCCTGTTGTCACTGTATCGAACAACGCGTGTCCGGGGAGTGCCGGCTTCGTGCCGGACCTGCAAGGAGGTCGGTGCGGGAGCGCATCCCTCCCCGGGATCACAGGCGTGAGGCGGAGGGCGGCACGACGAGGCGAACGGTCGTCATCGCCCCGTCGCGCCGCGCCTCGAACGTCCCGTTGAGCTCCGCGGCCCGTTCGGCCAGGCCGTCGATCACGGCCTGACGTCGCTCGGGCGCCGCGTCGTCCGACACGACGAGCTCGACGCCGCCGGCGGGCGTCGGGTCGAGCGTGATCGCCACCACCGTCGGCGGGCCGCGTCGCACCGCCTGGTCGAGCGCCTCGCGGATCACCTGGAAGATGCTGGAGCGCGCGCCCTCGCCGAGCTCGGCGTCGGCGATCGCCACCTCGACCGTGGCGCCGCGCCGACCCGCGGTGCGATCCGCGACCTCGCGGACGGCCGCGGCGAGGCCGACCTCGTGGAGCGTGACCGGCTCGAGCCCGGCGACGATCGCGCGGAGCTCCTCCGCCGCGTCCCGCGCAACCGCGAGAGCGCGCGCGGACACGCGGCGGCCGGATGCCACGTCGCCGTCCTCGAGCGCGGCGACCGCGGCGTCGAGCATCTGGCACAGAGCCGCGACGTGCTGGACGGGCCCGTCGTGCAGCTGCTCCGCGATTCGTCGCCTCTCCGCCCGCTCCGCGAGCAGGCGCTCGGCGACGACGTGGTCGTCGCTCAATCGATCATCGCCTCGCGGAGCGCGATGGCGACCGCCTGGGTGCGGGTCTCCGCCTCGAGCTTGGCGAGGATGTGGCGCACGTGGCTCTTCACGGTCTCCTGCGAGATGAAGAGCTGCTGCGCGACGTCGGCATTCGACATCCCGTCGGCCAGGAGCTGGAGGATCTCGCGCTCGCGCGCCGTGAGGATCTCCTGGCCGTCCCGCCCGGTGGCGAGGGACGGGATCAGCGCCGGGTCGACGAACGTCTCGCCGGCCGCCACCTTCTCGATCGCCTTGAGGAGCGTTTCGTGGGGGGCCTCCTTGAGCACGTAGCCGAACGCTCCCGACTCGAGGCCTCTCTGGAGCAGGGCGCGCTCGCTGTACGCCGTGAACACGAGCACCCGGGTGTCGGGGACGCGCGCGACGATCTCCTCCGTCGCCTCGATCCCGTCCATCTGGGGCATGCGGAGATCCATGATCACCACGTCGGGACGGCGGCGCTCGGCGAGGGCGACCGCGGTCTCGCCGTCGGGCGCCTCGCCGACGACGCGGATATGCGCCGAGCGCAGGAGCGCGAGCCGCAGACCCTCGCGGACGACCTCGTGGTCGTCGGCGATGAGAACCGTGATTTCCCCGTTCTCCGCCACGCGACGGCATTCTACGAGGGCGGGGGGACGCCTTCCTCGGATCAGACGGCGAACGCCAGCTGCTCGGGCTCCGGATCCGGCTCGATCGGGGGCCGTCGCGGGCGCCAGGTCGCCCGCGCGAGCTCGCGCACGGCCGCCCGGACGGGCTCCGTCGCGGTCGCCGGCAGGTACGCGCGACCCGCGTAGAGGCGCTCGTACTCCGGCAGAAGCTCCGGCCACTCCCGTGCGAGCGCCTCGAGGAAGTGCTCGCGGGTGCCGGGTCGGAGATAGAGGACGTTCGCCCAGATCCCGCTGGCGCCCGCGGCGCGGGCCTCGTGGACGACGCGGTTCGAGCAGGGCGGGGTCGTCCGAGAGGCCCGGCAGCAAGGGGGCGAGCGCGACGCCCGTGTCGATCCCCGCATCGACGAGGACGCGGACGGCCTCCAGCCGGCGCCGGGGCGGAGCCGTCCCCGGCTCCGTCGCGCGCCAGATCCGCTCGTCGAGCGTCGGCACCGAGAAGCTCACGTGCACCTTCGCCCGTCGGGCCGCGTCGACGAGCACGTCGACGTCGCGGCGGATCATCGGGCCGCGGGTGATGAGCGAGAACGGGGTTCGCGCAGCGCCGAGCTCGCGGATGCACGCCCGGGTGAGGCGGTAGCGACCCTCGGCCGGCTGATAGGGGTCGGTCGCCGCACCGACCGCGACGCTCTCCCGCGTCCACGAGGGCCGCGCCAGCTCGGCCCGGAGCACTCCCGCGACGTTGACCTTGATGCGGATCGAGCGCCCGTAGCGATCGTCCGCGGGCCGATCTGCGCGAGCCTCGAACGCCCGGACGTAACAGAACGTGCACCGATGGGCACAGCCGGCGTACGGGTTGAGCGACCACGCGAACGGCATACCCCTGACGCGGTTGAGCGCGGTGCGGCACGGCTCCTCGCGGTATTCGACCCGCATCGACCGAGTATAGAACACACGTTCGTATACCGTCCGGGGTTCCGGGCGGTTACAGTCACGCCGTGGACACCGAGCATTCACCCGGGCTCCGCACGGACACCCTCGAGACGACGGCCGTCGAGACGACGGTGGCCGGCACGACGGCCGCCGGCACGACGCGGTTCGTCTCGCGCGTCTTCCTCTGGATGGGTGCCGGGCTCGTCGTCAGCGCCATCACGGCCGCGTACGTCGGCACGAACGACGAGCTGTACGAGCAGCTCTGGCTCTCGGGCGGCGCGCTGCGCTGGGTCGTGCTCTTCGCGCCACTCGGGATTCTGCTCGTCCTCTCGTTCGGCTTCCAGCGACTCGCCCTGCCCTCGGTCGTCGCGCTCTACGCCGCGTTCACGTTCACGCAGGGGCTGACGCTCGCGTTCGTCTTCCAGTACTACTCGAGCGCGTCGATCGCGCAGGCCTTCGGTGCGTCGAGCGCCGCGTTCCTCGGGGCGGGCGCCGTGGGCTTCGTCACCAAGCGGGACCTCTCGCGACTCGGGATGGTGCTGCTCGTCGGGTTGATCGGGCTCGTGGCGGCGTCGATCGTCAACGTCTTCTGGGCGAGCTCGCCGCTCTACTGGGCCGTGACGTACGGCGGGGTGGTCCTCTTCACTCTGCTGACCGCGTACGACGTCTGGTGGGTGAAGAAGGTCGGCGCCGAGGTCGAGGAAGGCGCCTCGAAGCAGAAGCTGGCGGTGATGGGGGCGATCAGCCTCTACCTCGACTTCGTCAACCTGATGCTGTTCTTCCTCCGCATCTTCGGCGGACGAAACTAGCGCGACTCAGGCCGACGCGTCGAGCACCATGCCGGCGCCGACCGTCTCGTTCGTCGTCTCGTCGACGAGGACGAAGGCACCGGTCGTGCGGTTCTCGGCATAGGGGTCGACGAGGAGCGGCCCGGCCAGCCTGAGGCGGACCCGCGCCAGGTCGTTGAGCGCGAGGCCCTCGGCCGGGCGCCGGTCGAACGTCTCGACGTCGAGCACGGAGATCACCTCGTCGAGGATCGCCCGGGCCCAGCGCGTCGTGTGCTTCACGGCGAGCCGCGCCCCGACCTGCACCGGGCGCTCGCTCATCCAGCAGACGTCGGCCTCGAGCGACCGCGCCGCTACGGGTTGGTCGGTCGGGCCGCAGAGCATGTCGCCGCGGGAGACGTCCACGTCGTCGGCAAGCCGGACGACGACCGAGTGCCCCTGCACGGCGACGTCGAGCGGGCCGTCCTGGGTCTCGACCGAGGCGACGGTGGTGCGGAGCCCTGACGGCAGCACGACGACCTGGTCGCCCGCGCGCCACTCGCCGCCCGCGACCTGACCCGCGTAGGCGCGGTAGTCGTGGTGCTCGTCCGACATCGGCCGGACGACCCACTGAACGGGGAACCTGCGGTGCGCGACGTCGCGATCGGCGGCGATCTCGACGGCCTCCAGCCGCTCGAGGAAGGTGCCGCCCGACCACCAGGGCATGCGCGTCGAAGGGTCGACGACGTTGTCGCCGGGCAGCGCCGCGATCGGGATCGTCGTCGTGTCGAGGAGGCCGAGGCGGTCCGACAGCTCTACGAGGTCACGCTCGATCTCGCGGAAGCGTCCCTCGCCGAACTCGACGAGGTCCATCTTGTTGACGGTGAAGACGACGTGCGGGATCCCGAGCATCGAGGCGATGTACGTGTGCCGTTGGGTCTGCTCGATCACGCCTTTGCGCGCGTCGATCAGGACGACCGCGACGTCGGCGGTCGAGGCGCCGGTGACCATGTTGCGCGTGTACTGCACGTGGCCCGGGGCGTCGGCGAGCTGGAACCGGCGCGTCGGCGTCACGAACGAGCGGTATGCGACGTCGATGGTGATCCCTTGCTCGCGCTCGGCGCGGAGGCCGTCCGTGAGGAGGGCGAGGTTGACGTAGCCGTCGCCGCGGCGCTCGCTCGTCTCCTCGACGTGCTCCAACTGGTCGGACATCACCTGCTTCGTGTCGAAGAGGAGCCGACCGATCAGCGTCGACTTCCCGTCGTCGACGGAGCCGCACGTGACGAGGCGGAGGAGCTCGCTGTCGGCGGCCTCCCCGGTGAGCATCTCCGCGAGGTCGGGCGCCATCAGAAGTACCCGAGCCGCTTGCGGTCTTCCATCGCGGCCTCCGAGACCTTGTCGTCGGCCCGCGTCTCGCCGCGCTCCGTGACGCGGGTCGCGGCGATCTCGCGAACGACCTCGTCGATCGTTGCCGCCCTCGAGCGGACGCCCCCGGTGCAACTCATGTCGCCGACGGTGCGGAAGCGCACCCACTCGGCGAACGTCTCCTCGTGCGGGTAGCGCTCGACGACGTCGGAGGCGGCGTAGAGCATGCCGTCACGTTCGAACACCTCCCGCTCGTGCGCGAAGTAGATCGCGGGAAGCTCGAGCCGCTCGCGGGCGACGTACTGCCAGACGTCGAGCTCGGTCCAGTTGGAGATCGGGAAGACACGCACCTGCTCGCCCTTCCGGATCCGCCCGTTGTAGAGGTTCCAGAGCTCCGGACGCTGCGCGCGCGGGTCCCATTGACCGAAGTCGTCACGGAACGAGAAGATCCGCTCCTTCGCACGCGAGCGCTCCTCGTCGCGGCGCGCGCCACCGATCGCGGCGTCGAAGCCGTGCTCGGTCATCGCGTCGAGGAGGGTTGTGGTCTGCAGCTGGTTCCGTGAGGCCCGGGGGCCGGTCTGCTCCACGACGCGTCCGCGGTCGATCGACTCCTGGACGGAGGCGACGACCAGCCGCTCATCGAGCTCAGCCACCCGGCGGTCGCGGAACTCGATCGCCTCGGGGAAGTTGTGCCCGGTGTCGACGTGCATCAGTGGGAACGGGAAGCGCCCGGGGCGGAACGCCTTTTCGGCGAGCCGCAGCAGCACGATCGAGTCCTTGCCGCCGGAGAAGAGCAGCACGGGCCGCTCGAGCTCGGCCGCGACCTCGCGCATGATGTGGATGGCCTCCGACTCGAGCGCGTCGAGGTGCGAGAGGTGGACGAGGCCGTGGGGGCTCGTGGCGCGCGCGGGCTGTGTCATCTCTCCCTGGTACGTCATGCGTGGAGCCCGCACTCGGTCTTCGCGCCGCCGACCCACCGGCCCTCGCGACCGGTGCCCGGCGCCGTGCAGTGCGTGCACCCGATGGACGCGTATCCGCGCTCGTGGAGCGGGTTGACGGGAAGGTCGCGCTCGCGGATGTAGGCCCAGACGTCGTCATCCGTCCAGTCGGCGAGCGGGCTCGCCTTCCAGAGCTCGTGGCGCTCGTCCCAGCCGAGCTTCGGCGTCTCCGCGCGCGTCGCCGACTGATCGCGGCGGACGCCTGTGATCCATCCCTCGAGCCCCGAGAGCGCGAGCCCGAGCGGGCCGAGCTTCCGGATCGAGCAGCACAGGTCGGGATTCGTCTCCCACAGCGCGTCGCCGTGGATCGCCGCCTGGCGTCCGAGGGACGGGCCCTCGAAGACCTCGACGGCGATGCCGTAGCGCCGCTCGATCTCGCGCCAGACGCCGTAGGTCTCCGGGAAGAGGACATGGGTGTCGAGAGCGAAGACCCGTGCGTTGGGCTCGCGCTCGAGGAGCAGGTCGAGGAGGACGGTCTCCTCCTTCTGGAACGAGCAGGCGAGGGCGACGTTCGGATGGAGGGCTTCGAGGACGGTGTCGACGACCTGCGCTGCGGACAGCGTCTCGACGTCGGTCTCGCCGACGAGCTCTGCGACGCTCCGCTCCATCGCGGCGAACCGTATCAGCCATGAGCGACGCTTATCCGTCTCATTAGCAATATTTCCATGCGCTCGCAACCGACGACGCCGTTCAGGCACGAGGCCGGCGGGCCGGATCCCAGTTCCCATCGGCGTTCGGGTCTGTGCGGCTGAGCCGGGAGCCTGCGACGCGGTGCGAACGGTGTCTGACACCGTTTCTCGCCAAGATGGCTCGAGTGGCCATGTCGCGCGGCGTCCGTGCGTAGGGTTGCCGGATGGACGAGATCGACGGCGGGATCCGGCGCGTCACGCTCCCGCTCCCGACACGGCCCGGCCACGTCCACGCGTACGCGCTCCCCGGGGGCGACGGGTGGACGATCGTCGACACCGGTCTCGGGCTCCCCGACGCGAAGGAACGCTGGGCGCGCGAGCTCGAGGAGCTGCCCGGGCCGGTGCGGCGGATCGTCGTCACCCACTTCCACCCCGATCACGTCGGCGCAGCGGCCGACCTCGTCGAGCTGACGGGCGCGCCGGTCGCCCAGGGCAGGCTCGACTACGACCAGTGCAGCCTCGTCTGGGGCGGCGAGGACTGGGCCGACGTGCTCGTCGACTGGTTCGCGTCGAACGGCGTCCCCGACGACGTCGTGCGCGAGCTGATCGGGCAAGGGTCCGTGTATCGGCCGTTCGTCCGCTACCACCCCGACCCCGAGCGCCTCGATCCGGGCGACGTCGTCGACGGGTGGCGGGTCGTGGCCGCGCCGGGCCACGCCGACGGCCAGCTGATGCTGCACGGCGACGGCGTGCTCGTCGCTGCCGATCACATCCTCGATCCGATCTCGCCGACGGTCGGGCTGTGGCCGCGGAGCCGACCCGACCCGCTCGGCGACTACCTGGGGGCGCTCGAGGCCGCCGCGGCGCTCGAGGCGCGAATCGCGCTGCCGGGCCACGGCGAGCCGATCCTCGAGCCGTCCCGGCGCGCACGGGCGCTCATCGCGCACCACGCCGAGCGACTCGACGCGACCGCCGCGGCGCTCGGTCCCGAGCCGCTGAGCGGCTACGACGTCTCGTTTCCACTCTTCGGCGACGACCTGAAGCCGGCGGCCCGGCGCTTCGCGGTCGCGGAGACCCTGTCCCACCTCGAGCGGCTCGTGCTGGAGGGAGGCGCCCGCCGGATCGAGGACGACAGGGGGGTCGCTTATACTTCGGGTGCGTAGTGGACGACGACTTGCCTCCGAGTACGTGCGCTGCTGAGGGCGCCGGCGTACCCGCACCTCACATGTTCCCGGTCGGCACGACCTCTCGGGTGTGTCGGCGATGAGCGTGCTGATCGAGCTCGTCGCGGTCGGCCTCCTGATCCTCCTCAACGCGTTCTTCGTGGCAGGCGAGTACTCGCTGGTCACGGTGCGCCGGACGCGCATGAAGGAGCTCGCGGACGAGGGCAGCCGCACGGCGCGCTCCGTCGTCAAGATCACGAGCGACCCGCCGCACTTCATCGCTGCGATGCAGCTCGGCGTGACGCTGACCTCTCTGGCGATCGGCGCGCTCGGCGAGCGGGTGCTGTCCGAGTTCTTCGACAAATGGCTTGCAACGATTCTGGCCGTGCTGCTCGCGTTCCTGATCATCACGTTCCTGCACGTGGTGGTCGGCGAGCTCGTCCCCAAGGGGATCGCCCTGAGCTACTCCGAGCGAATCGCGCTCGGAGTGTCTTCGCCCGTGCGGCTGTTCTTCTTCGTGTTCAAGCCGCTGATCTGGGTGCTCCAGCGGTCGAGCGAGCTCGCCCAGCGCGCGATCGGAATCGACCCGACCTTCACGGAGGGCGAGGCGCACTCGGAGGCGGAGCTGAAGATGCTGCTCGAGGTCTCGACCGAGCACGGGGAGATCGAGATGGACGAGCGCGAGATGCTCTACAAGGTCTTCGACTTCGCCGAGAAGGAGGTCGCGGACGTCATGGTCCCGCGGCCCGACGTCGTCGGGGTCGCCATCGACCTCGCCCCCGCGGAGGCGATGGCGGCGATGCTCGAGGCGCCGTACACGCGCTACCCGGTCTATCGGGAGACGCTGGACGAGATCGTCGGGATCCTCCATGTGCGTGACCTGGTGGCCTCGCTCCACAACGGGGGCGGAGACACCGTCGCGCTGGCAGACCTCCTGCGTTCCCCGTACGTCGTGCCCGAGACCAAGGACCTCGGCGCTCTGCTCGCGGACTTCCGGCGGACGAGCCAGCACATGGCCGTGGTCGTGGACGAGTACGGCGCGACCGCGGGCATCGTGACGCTCGAGGACCTGCTCGAGGAGATCGTCGGCGACATCGAGGACGAGTTCGACCTTCCGAACGAGTCCGTCGAGCGCGTGAGCGAGACGACCGTCCGGATCGACGGGTCCTTCACGATCGACGACTTCAACGAGGAGTTCGGGACGAAGATCGACAGCGAGGACTTCCACACGGTCGCCGGGTTCGTCTTCGGCCACCTCGGCCGCGCCGCGGACGTCGGGGACGAGGTCGCGGACGCGCGGCTCCGCTTTCGCGTGCTCGAGACGAGCGGATCGCGGATCCAGCGCCTCGAGGTCGAGTTTCTGCCCGCCGCGGTCGGGGTCGACGACACGCCGGAAGCGGCCTGACCCCCTCGGCGAGCCCTCTCCGCCACCGCGACTTCGCGCTGTACCTCGGCGCGACGGTGGCGACCGCCTTCGCGATCGAGATGTCGTTCGTCGCGGTCGGCTGGCAGGTCTACGAGATCCACCGCGATCCGCTCGACCTCGGGATCGTCGGCCTCGCCATGTTCCTCCCGCTCCCGCTGCTCGCGCTCCCCGCCGGGCACCTGGCAGACCGGTACCCGCGCCGCACGATCCTCGTCGCCGCGATCGCGATCGACGCCGTGGTGGCGGTGGGCCTCCTGCTCGTGACACGCTCCGGCGCCGGCCAGACCTGGCCGTTCTTCGCGCTCGCCTTCGGGACCGGGGTCGCATCGGCGCTCGGCGCGCCCGCCGGTCGGGCGCTCACGCCGTCGCTCGTCCCGCAGGACGTCCTGGTCAAGGCATTCGCGCAGCGGTCGATCGCCTTCCAGCTCTCGGTGATCTGCGGCCCGGCGCTCGGCGGTCTGCTGTTCGCGCTCCATCCGGAGCTCGTCTACGCGGTGTCCGCCGTGTTCTCGGTCGTCGCCCTCGCGGCCGTCGTCGCAATGCGGGCCGGGCGGGACGGCGCGGGCGCGGGCTCGCCCGACCTCGCGAGCGTCCTCGGAGGCGTTCGGCTCGTCCGGCGTACGCCGGTGCTTCTCGGGGCGATCTCGCTCGACCTCTTCGCCGTGCTCTTCGGCGGCGCGGTGGCGCTGCTGCCGGTGTTCGCGCGGGACATCCTGGAGGTCGGCCCCGCGGGCCTCGGGGTGCTCCGCGCGGCGCCCGCCGTGGGCGCCCTCTGCGCCGCCGCGGTCATGTCGCGCCGGCCGCTTCGCCGGCGCGCGGGTCGGACGCTCCTCACGGTGGTCGCCGTCTACGGGGCGACGATGATCGTCTTCGGCCTCTCGGAGACGATGTGGCTCTCGCTCCTCGCCCTTGCGGTCGGCGGGGCGGTCGACATGGTGAGCGTCGTCCTCCGCCAGACGATCCTCCCGCTGGTGACACCGGACGAGCTCCGCGGCCGGGTGACCGCGGTCGAGATGGTCTTCATCAGTGCGTCCAACGAGCTCGGCGCGTTCGAGTCCGGTGTCGCGGCCGCGCTCATCGGGGCGGTGCCCGCGGTGCTGCTCGGCGGCGCGGTCACGATCGCCGTCGCCGTCACCTGGACGCGGCTCTTCCCGGCGCTCGCGGACGTCGACCGGCTCGACGAGCTACGGCCGGTCGAAGCCGCCGTGTCCTGAGCTGCCACCTGGACGGGTCCACCCGCGGACGGCGACGAGCCGCAGCAGGTGCTGACGGCGTCCGTCAGCGCCGGGCCTGCGCGAGCAGATCCGCCGCGCTGACACCGCGGATCGACGCGTCGAGCAGCTCGACCGGGTGGAGCGCGGGGAGGGGCCGCCCGGCGCGCCCGAGTGCCTGGGCGACCTGGACGAGACAGCCGGGGTTCGCGCTTGCGTACGCGTCAGGTGCCGCGGCCAGGACGTGCCCCGCCTTGCGGTCGCCGAGGGCCCGCGCGGCCTCCGGCTGCACGACGTTGTAGATCCCCGCCGAACCGCAGCAGATGTCCTGCTCGGCGGGCTCGACGACACGGATGCCGGGGATCCGCTCGAGGACGGGTTTCCACGCGGCCGGGAGCCGTTGCGCGTGGCGGAGATGGCACGAGTCCTGGTAGGCGACGGTCAGCTCGAGCGGATGCAGCTCTGCGAGATCGGAGTCGCGGAGCGCCTCGGTCACGTCGAGTGCCGGGAAGCCGTGGTCCTTCAGGTGCGAGCCGCAGCCGGAGGCGTTGACGACGATCGTCTCGACCCCGTCGAAGCTCCGGCGGAGGCTCTCGCCGAAGCGCGCCGACTCGGCGGCGCGGCCGGCGTGGGCGGACAGCGCGCCGCAGCAGCCCTGCGGCGGCGCGACGACGTCGTAGCCCGCTGCGGCGAGGACCCGCGCGGTCGCGGCGTTCACGTCGCCGAAGACGACCGACTGGACGCAACCGGTCAGGAGGCCCACGCGGCGGGGCGCCGGTGTCGATTCGACACCAGGGGTGAAGGCGGCAGGCTGCTCGGTCGAGCGCCATTGGGGCGCGAGGTCGAGCATCGGACGGGCCCAGGCCGGGCTCGGCAGCCGCCGTCCGAGCGGTGCGAGCCGGAGCGCGAGGCGCATGCGCCGGGGGTGGGGGAGGGTCGCGAAGAGCAGACGCCGCTGGAGACGTTCGGCCCGGGGCCGATCGTGTTGCGCCTCGACCGTGGCGCGTGTCTCCTCGATCAACCTGTCGTACTGGACGCCCGACGGGCAGCTGCTCACGCAGGCCATGCATCCGAGGCAGCGGTCGAAGTGCTCGGCGACGGTCGGGACGAGCCGGAGCGTGCCCTGTGCCGTCTTCTCCATCAGCTGGATGCGACCGCGCGGGGAGTCCATCTCCTCGCCCCAGAGGACGTAGGTGGGGCAGGTCGGGAGGCAGAAGCCGCAGTGGACGCAGGCCCGGGTGAGCTCCTCGATCACGCGAGGACGCCCCCAGGGTCGAGACGAGCCTTGAGGGCGCGGTGGACGCTCCGCGTCACCTTCGACGGGACGCCGCCGACCCGATGCGGGACGTAGGCGATGCCCGCGGCGGGGCGGACGACCGCCTCGTCGAGGGTCGAGAGGACGTTCGCGAGATCGCCGGGGACGAACGGCATCCGGCCGAGCGCTTGCCCCTGCCGCTCGCGCGCCTCGTCCCAGACGGCGTCGTCCGCAGAAGCGCCGCCGACGAGCGAGCGGGCCGTCTCGAGCTGGGCCGTGACGGATCGCTCGCGGCCCTCGAAGAGGATCACGACCCGACCCGGGTGCAGCACGTCGAGCGCGCTGGGTTGGAGCTGCGAGCGTCGGAGCGTCGTGACGACGCCGGCCGGGTCGCCGGTCTCGACGACGAGAGTCGCCGCTGCCGCAGGAAGCGGGTGGAGGCGGAGCGACACGCGGGCGATCAGCGCGAGACGGCCCTCGGAGCCGCAGACGAGCTTTCCGAGGTCGTAGCCCGCGACGTTCTTCACGACCTTGCCGCCCGAGCTCGCGACCGTTCCGTCACCGAGCACGAGCGTCACGCCGAGGACGAGATCGCGCGGCGACCCGTAGCGGTGGGACAGCGGCCCCGAGAGGCGGGCGGCGAGGCATGCCCCCACCGTCGGGTCGCCGGGCGGGTCGAGGGACAGCCGCTGCCCCGACGCTGCGAGCCTCGCGCGGAGCGCCGACAGCCGGATCCCCGCCTCGACGGTGCAGGTCAGGTCGCCGGCCTCGTGCTCCAGGACGCGGTCGAGCCCGGCAGTCGAGACGTCGCCGCCGATCCGGACGCGACGGCCCTCGACCGACGCCTCGGCGAGGAGGGCCGACGCCTCCTCCACCGTCGCCGGCCGCATCAGAGGCGCTCCGCCAGGCCCAGACGCTCGAGCGGGTGCGCCCTGTAGGGGCCGGGCACCTCTCCGCACAGGCGCGGCGTGGGGAGGACCTTGCCGGGGTTCGCGATCCCGTCCGGGTCGAAGGCGCGGCGGACGCGCTCGAAGACCTCGAGATCTCGTTCGGAGAACATCGACGGCATCGCACACGCCTTGTCGACGCCGATCCCGTGCTCGCCCGTGAGCGAGCCGCCCGCGTCGACGCACGCCGCGAGGATCTCGTCCGCGAGCGCCTTCGCACGCTCGACCTGGCCGTCGATGCGCGCGTCGTACAGGACGAGCGGGTGGAGGTTCCCGTCCCCGGCGTGGAACACGTTCCCGACGCGGAGGCCGTGCTCGGCCGAGAGCTCGTCGATCCGACGCAGGACGGCCGGCAGCTTCGTCCGGGGGACGACGCCGTCCTGCACGTAGTAGTCGGGCGAGACCCGGCCCATCGCCGCGAACGCCCCCTTCCGTCCCAGCCAGAGAAGGGTGCGCGACTCGGCATCCGACGCCGTGCGGATCTCGAAGGCCCCCGCCGCCCGGCAGAGTGCGTCCACGGCAGCCACGTCCTCCTCGACCTGTGCCGCCACACCGTCGAGCTCGACGAGGAGCACCGAGCCGGCGCCGTCGGGGTAGCCGGGGTGGTACGCCTCCTCCGCAGCCTGGATGGTGAGCGTGTCCATGATCTCCATCGCCGACGGGAGGATCCCGGTGGCGACGATCGTCGACACGGCATCGCCCGCCTCCTCGATCGTGCGAAACGCCGCGAGCTGTGTGACGACGACCTCTGGCTGCCGGATGATCCGCAGCGTCACCTCGACCGCGATCCCGAGCGTGCCCTCGGAGCCGATGATCGTCCCCAGGAGGTCGGGCCCGTTGTCGCCGTCCATCGCCTTGCCGCCGAGCTCGAGCAGCTCGCCGTCGGGGAGGACCACCTTCGCCCCGGTGACGTGGTTCACGGTGAACCCGTGCTTCAGGCAGTGCGCGCCGCCCGAGTTCTCGGCGAGGTTGCCGCCGATGGTGCAGACCTGCTGGCTCGACGGGTCGGGGGCGTAGAAGAACCCGTCGGCCGAGACGGCGCGTGTGACCGCGAGATTCGTCACGCCCGGCTCGACGACGACCCGCTCGCTCGCGAGATCGATCTCGAGGATCCGGTTCATCCGTGCGACCGAGACGACGATCCCCTCCGCCACGGGCAGCGCACCGCCCGAGAGACCGGTGCCGGCACCGCGCGCGACGAACGGGACGCGCTCGCGGGCGCAGAGGCGCAGCACCGCCCGCACCTCGTCGGCCGAGCCCGGCAGGACGACACACGCCGGTTGCGCGCGCCAGCCCGTGAGCCCGTCGCACTCGTAGGTCGCCAGGTCCTCCGGCTCCGTCAGCACGTGGGCTGCACCGATCGCTCCTTCGAGCTCGTCCACCAGTCCGGGCGGAAGGGGCATCGACGCGATCCTACTTCCGCCGGTCCCTCGAAAGCATCGATCATCGATGATTGCGTTAGGGTCACCCCATGAGCGTTCCGATCCCGCGGCCCGGCAAGATCGTCTGCGTCGGACTGAACTACAAGGACCACGCCGAGGAGCAGGGGGCCGAGCTCCCCGCCGCACCGCTCCTCTTCGCGAAGTTCACCACCGCGCTGATCGGCCCCGGCGACCCGATCGTGATCCCGTCGATCGTGACGAAGTGCGACTACGAGGCCGAGCTCGGTGTCGTGATCGGCACATCCGTGCGCAACGTCTCGAAGGAGAACGCGCTCGAGGCCGTCGCCGGCTACGTCGTCGCGAACGACGTCTCCGCGCGCGACCTGCAGTTCGCCGACGGGCAGTGGACGCGGGGCAAGTCGCCGGACACGTTCTGCCCCGTCGGGCCGCTCGTCCCGGCCGCGGAGATCGCCGATCCGCACGCCCTCGGGATCCGCGCGCTCCTGAACGGCGAGGCGGTCCAGGACTCGACGACCGCGAATCTCATCTTCGGCATCGACGAGGTCGTGAGCTACGTCTCGCGCACGTCGACGCTCGAGCAGGGCGACCTGATCCTCACCGGCACTCCCGCCGGCGTCGGCGTGTTCCGCAACCCACCGCGGCTCCTCCAGCCAGGAGACGAGATCACGATCGAGATCGACGGGGTCGGCTCGATCACGAACCCGGTGCGCGCCGAGGACGGAGGCCGGGGCTAGGGCCGCTCCGGCCGGGATCCCATGATCGAGAGAACGGTCCTCCGGGAGCAGGTCAAGGATGTCCTGCTCCAGCGCATCGTCCGGGGCGAGCTCAAGCCCGGCGAGCGGCTGGTCGAGACGCGGATCGCGAGCGAGCTCGGGACGAGCCAGGCGCCGGTGCGGGAGGCGTTGCGCGACCTCGAGCTCCTGCGCATGGTCGAGTCCGAGCCCTTCCGCGGGGCGCGCGTCCGCGCGTTCGGCGACGCCGAGCTCGTGGAGGTGTACCCGGTACGCGCCGCGCTGGAGGAGCTCGCGGCGAAGCTGGCGACGAAGCGCCTCGCGGGCGACGTGGCGGTGCTCGAGCTGGAGGTCGAGGCGATGCGCGCCGCGGCGAAGCGCGGCGACATGTCCGCGCTCGTCCAGCACGACATCGCCTTCCACCGCGAGATGGTCGAGGCCGCGGGCAACCCGATCCTCGAGCAGTGCTGGAAGTCCCTCGGCGTCGAAGGGCGGATCACGATCTCGCTCTACGGGACGTACGTGGAGCCGCGCGACGCGGCCGAGAAGCACGTCCCGATCCTCGACGCGATCCGCGCCGACAAGCCCGGCGCCGCCGGCCGCGAGGCCCGAAAGCACGTCGAGGAGTTCGGGCGCATCGCCCGGCGCCGCGCGAAGGCCTCGGGTCGCTGACGCACCGGTCGAGGAACGCCGCGCTTGCCGGGCTGTTCCTCGCCGCCCTCGCCCTGCGCCCGCAGATCGTCGGCGTCGGGCCCCTGATCGATCAGATCCAGGAGGACACCGGCGCGTCGCATGCCCTGGTCGGCCTCCTCGGGACGATCCCGGTGCTGTGCATGGGGCTGTTCGCGCCGGTGGCCGCGTACCTCTCGGCGCGGCTCGGCACGCGCCGGGCGATGACGATCGGCCTCGTCCTGATCGGGGTGTTCGGCCTGCTTCGGGCGCTCGCCCCGGCCGCAGTGCTCGTCGTCCTCCTCACCTGGGGCGTCGGCGTCGGGATGGGGCTCGGGAACGGGCTCGCGCCGCTCGCCGTCCGCGAGACGGTCCCCGAGAAGCCTGCGACGGGGACGGGCGTGTACACGACGGGCATCCAGATCGGCTCGACGGTCGCGGCGGCGATCGCGGTGCCGCTCGCCGCGCTTCTCGGCGGCTGGCGGGGCGCCCTGATCGCGATCTCGCTCGCCGCCTGCGTCATCGCCGTCGCCTGGTCCATCCTCGAGCGCGGAGGCGAGACCCACGTTCGCCGCGCGGGACGGCTGTTCCCGCGCCTGCCCTGGCGATCGCGCACCGCCTGGCTCCTCGTTGCGATCTTCGGGTCGATGGGCTCGTCGTACTACGGCCTCAACGCGTGGCTCCCCGACGCGTACGGCGAGCGCGGGTGGAGCGAGAGCTCCGCGGGGCTCCTGCTCGCCGCGATGAACCTCGGGGCGATCCCGTGCTCGTTCCTCATCCCGTGGCTGTCGGACAGGCGCGGAGGACGGCGCCCATGGCTCGTCGGAGTGACGCTCTTCTTCGCGATCGGCGCGATCGGACTGGTCGCGTTCCCGGGAGCCGCCTACCTCTGGGCGCTCCTCGCCGGAACCGCCCAGGGCGGTGCGTTCGCCCTCGTGATGACGCTCCCGCTCGACTTCGAGTCGACCTCCGAGCGCGTCGGTGCGCTCGTCGGGCTCATGCTCGGCGGTGGGTACACGATCGCCGCGGTCTCGCCGTTCCTCCTCGGCGCGGTCCGCGACTTCACGGGGTCGTTCGATGCGGTGCTGTGGGTGTGCGCCGCGTTCGCCCTGCTCATGACGGTGTTCGTCAACCTGCTCCCGCGGCGCCCGCGAGTGGCGCCGGCGGGCGGCTACCCGGGCGGGTAGACCCGCGAGGCGTACTCCTCGACCATCCGTGTCGCCGAGAACCGCGGGCCGTTCGTGCGCAGAGAGTGCTTGACCATGGCGAGCCATCGGCGAGGGATGCCGTCGGCGTCACGGTCGTGGAACAGCGGGATCACCTGCTGCTCCAGAAGGTCGTAGAGGGCGTGCGCGTGACGAGCGTCCTGGGCGGCGTCATCCTCCCCGGGGGCAGCGTCGCCGTCGATCTCCCACCCGTTCCCCCCGTCGTACCCCTCGAACCACCAGCCGTCGAGCACGCTCAGGTTGAGCCCGCCGTTCGCCGCGGACTTCATCCCGCTCGTCCCGCTCGCCTCGAGCGGCGGACGAGGGACGTTGAGCCAGACGTCGCAGCCACCCACGATCGGCGCCGCGACGGAGAGGTCGTAGTTCTCGAGGAACGCGACGCGCGACGTGATGCCGACCGACTGCGAGAGCCCGAAGACGTCGACGAGCATCTGCTTCGCGTTGTCGTCGAGCGGATGCGCCTTACCCGCGACCACGAGCTGGAGCGGCGGACCGTCGGCGAAGATGCGCCGCACGCGCTCGGGGTCGTATGTCAGGAGGAACAGCCGCTTGTAGGTGGCGATCCGCCGCGCGAAGCCGAGCGTCAGGGTGTCCTCGGCGAACGTCTCCGCCACGGCCATGACGCTCTCGGGGTCCTCGCCGCGCAGGAGCCGGTCCTGCACCGACTTGACCTTGACGTAGTCGACGAGGAGACGCCTGGCCTCGTTGCGTGCGGCCCAGAGCTCCTCGTCCGGGATGTCGTCGACCGGTGCCCAGACGTCCGGGTCGGAGGCGCGGTCGAGCCAGCCGTCGCCGAGGTGGCGGTCGAGCAGCGCCCGCATGGGCGGGGAGAGGAACGTGGGCAGGTGCACCCCGTTCGTGACGTGGGTGATGGGAACCTCGTCGGCCGCCGCCGCGCCGTAGAGAGGCCGCCACATCTCGCGCGCCACCTCGCCGTGGCGCATGCTGACGGCGTTCGCGCGGCGCGAGAGCCGTAGCGCGAGCGGCGTCATGCCGGGCCACTCGTCGCCGCCCGGATGCGTGCGGCAGAGGTCGAGGAACCGTCCCGCGTCGATCCCGACCCGACGGGGGAGCCCGGCGAAGGCGTCGAGGAAGGACGTCGTCTCGTACGTCTCGTTCCCGGCGGGCACCGGAGTGTGCGTCGTGAACACGCAGCGCTCGCGCGCCGCGGCGAGCGCGTCCTCCGTGGCCGCTCCGCCCGCGACGTCCTCGGCGGCCAGCTCGAGCGCCGCGAGCGCGGGGTGCCCCTCGTTGAAGTGCAGCACGCCCGGCTCGATCCCGAGCGCGCGGAGCGCGCGGACGGTGCCGAGACCGAGCAGCCCGTACTGCCCGAGGCGCGTCAGCGGGTTCCCCTCGTAGAGCCTCGCCGTGATCCAGCGGTCGACCGGGTCGTTCTCCTCGAGCTCGGCGTCGAGCAGGTAGAGGGGGACCCGCCCGATCTCCGCGCGCCAGACGTGGAAGGCGACCTCGCGCTCGAAGAAGGGGAAGGAGAGCGTCAGCGGCGCGCCGCTCTCGTCCCGCACCTGGACCGTCGGCAGGCGGTCGGGCATGATCTGGGTCCAGTACTCGTGCTGCAGCCCGGTCCGGTCGACGCGCTGCTGGAAGTAGCCCTTGCGATAGAGGAGCCCGACGCCGATCACGGGGAGCGCGAGGTCGCTCGCGGCCTTGAGGATGTCGCCCGCGAGCGCGCCCAGGCCGCCGGAGTAGATCGGCAGCGACGGGTGCACGCCGAACTCGGCGCAGACGAAGACGACCGGGCCGCCGAGGCCTTCGATCGGCATCTCGGGGCGGGCGCGGTCGTCCTCGAGGACGTGCGCCAGACGCGCGATCCGCTCGAGGGTCGGGCGGTGGGAGGCGGCGATCGAGGCCGCGTGCGGGGTCAGGTCGGCGAGCTGGCGGAGCGGGTTGCGCGCGTTGAGCTCCCACGCGTGCGGGTCGAGCGCCCGGAAGAGCTCGGGCCCGTCCGGGTCCCACGACCAGCGGTAGTCGAATGCGATCCGCGCGAGCGGTGCGAGAGCCGGCGGCAGGCGCCACGCGATCTCCGCGGCGCGCTCCTCGGCTTCCTGCGCCCCGGGGAGACCCGCGACGTCGACGATCCGTGTCGTGCTCACGCGATCCAAGCTAGCCGAGCCGCCGGGCGTCGCGGCGCATCTGCGGTTCGGGGCGGCGCCGGTCACGCGAAGCGCCCTACCATGCGGGTGTGCGCCGCGTCGTCGCAGGGATTCAGGACGTCAGCGTGCTCGTCCGACCCGGCATGCATCTCTTCGAGGGCGATCCGCGCGTTTCGCTCGTCCCTGTCCTCTCGATCGCCGACGGCGCCGTGGCGAACGTCGGGGAGCTCTGCTGCGGCACGCACACCGGGACGCACGTCGACGCACCGAGCCATTTCATCGAGGGGGCGGGCGGCGTCGAGACGATCGACGTCGACGCGCTGTGCGGACCGGCGCTCGTCGTCGACCTTCGCGGCGTCGAGCGGTCGATCGACGCCGAGGCGCTCGCGCGCGTGGATCTCGAGGACGTGACGCGGGTCGTCTTCGCGACGCGGAACTCGGAGCTCTGGTCGGGAGACGGCTTCTCGTGGGACTTCGTCTCCGTCGCGCCCGACGCCGCGGAGCTGCTCGTCGCGGCGGGCGTCAGGCTCGTCGGGGTCGACTACCTGTCGGTGGGGTCGCCCGAGACGCACCGCATCCTCCTCGGCGCCGAGGTGGTCGTCGTGGAAGGGCTCGACTTGACCGGCGTCGCGGCGGGGCGGTACGAGCTGTTCTGCGGGCCGGTCAAGCTCGACGGAGCCGACGGCGCGCCCGCCAGAGTGCTCCTCCGCCCCAGGGACGGCGGCGGGGACGCCTGATTCCGCCGCACGGACGCGCTAGGCGGTGGCGCGGAAGTGCTCGATGGTCGCGGCGACCCCGACGTCGAGCGGCGTGCGTGGGAACGGCCCCACCTCGCGCTCGAAGCCGACCGACTCGAGCTCGTGCGGGAACGGCAGCGGCTCGCCGCCCCACGTGATCGCGGCGTCGGGGACGACGGCTCGGATCGTGGCGACGACCTCCTCGACCGAGGCGCTCGCGCCGGGGGGGTTGAAGACGGAGGCGCCCGCCGGCCGAGCCGACGCCGCCATGACGAACGCGCGCGCGACGTCCGGCGCGTAGTCGTACTGGGCCCTCCCCGCAAACCCGATGGCGTAGGGCTCGCCGCGCGCCGCCGCGAGCATCGCCATCGTCGGCCCGGACGTCATTCCCTGGTCGCGGCCCGGGCCGTACACGACGTACGGTCGCAGGCCGATCGAGGGAAGTCCCGCGTCGGCGGCGTACACGCGGGCCATGCCCTCGTCCGCCAGTTTCGAGACGCCGTAGAGCGTCCCGGGCATGGTGCCGCCGGACTCGGGCGCAGGCGAGGGATCCGACAGGCCGTAGACGGCAGCCGAGCTCGCGTATGCCACGCCGGGAATCCGGGCGAGCCTCTTCGACACGGCCTCGAAGACGTTCACGGTGCCCGCGACGTTGACCCGCATCCCGAGTGGCGGGTTCGCGCGGACGAACGGCACCTGGAGCGCGGCGAGATGGACGACGCGGGTGATCTCGCGCTCGTCGAGCACTCGTTCGAGCGCCTCGACGTCGGTGACGTCGCCGCGGACGACCGCCACCCGATCGGTGTCTTCGCCGAGCACGAGACGCAGTCGCGAGGTGTCGTCCCCGAGGTCGTAGCCCACGACCTCGTCCCCGTCGGCGAGCGCCGCCCGCGCGACCCAGGCTCCGAGGCAGCCGAGGACGCCGGTGACGAGGAGCCGCTCGCTCACGCGAGCGGTGCGTCCTGGTACACGGTGACCGCCTCGGTGAAGAACTCGAGCGCGGCGCGTCCTTGCTCGTGCGGGCCGTAGCCCGATCCCTTGATCCCGCCGAACGGGACGTGCACGTCCGCACCCGCGGTCTGCGAGTTCACATGGAGGATGCCCGCCTGGAGCTCCTCGGAGAAGCGCTGGACAGCGTGGAGGTCGCGCGTGAAGATCGACGCCGCCAGCCCGAACGGCACGGCGTTCGCGCGCTCGAGCGCCTCGTCGAGCGTGGCGAAGCGGTAGAGGGTCGTGACCGGGCCGAAGACCTCGTCGCACGAGAGCGAGGCATCGTCGCCGACGTCCTCGAACACGGTCGGCTCCACGAGGTAGCCGTCGTCGTCGCCGCGTCCGCCGCCCGCGGCGACGCTCCCGCCCTCGCCTCGTCCCTTGTCGATCGCGCCGAGCACGTCCTCGAGCGCGCGCTCCGTGACGAGCGGGCCGACCTCGGTCGCGGGGTCGGCGGGGTCGCCGACGCGGCCCGCGCCGACGCGCGCGAGGAGCTTCTCGCGAAATGCCTCGTACGCGGGCTCCTGCACGAGGATCCGTCGCGTCGCGGTGCACTTCTGGCCGGCCGACCAGAACGCGCCGGCGTAGGCGGCCTCGACGGCGCGGTCGAGCTCGGCGTCCGCCATCACGACGAGCGGATTCTGGCCACCGAGCTCGAGCTGGACGCGGGCGCCGCGGGCAGTCGCGCGGTCGCGGACGCCGTGACCCACGGGGACGGAGCCCGTGAACGAGATCGCGCGGACGTCCGGGCTCCCCACGAGGGCGGCGCCGATCGTCGAGCCGGAGCCGGTGAGCACGTTCAGCACCCCTGCCGGCAGGCCCGCCTCGGCGAAGCACTCCGCGAGGTGGAGACCTGTCCGGGGCGCGTCGAACGCGAGCTTGAGCACGACGGTGTTCCCGTGGATCAGGGCCGGCGCGAGCTTCCATGCCGGGATCGCGACCGGGAAGTTCCACGGCGTGATGAGCCCCACGACCCCGAGCGGGCGCCGCACGGTGTACAGCCGCTGGAGCGCGACGGAGGCGGCGTAGACCTCGCCGATCGGCCGCCACGCCTCGCCGGCCGCGAACCGGAGGATCGTCGCGGCCCGCGCGGCCTCCATGCGTGCCTCACGCAGGGGCTTCCCCATCTCGGCCGTCATGTCGGCGGCGATCTGCTCCGTGCGGGCGTCGACGGCGTCGGCCGCCCGATGGAAGAGCGCTGCGCGGGAGGGAGCCGGAAGCGCGGCCCACGCAGGGAAGGCGTCGCGCGCGGCGGCGACCGCGGCGTCGACGTCGGCGGTGCCGGACGCCTGGTAGACGCCGGTCACCTCGCTGGGGCGCCACGGGCTTCGCTTCTCGTACGTGTCGCCCGTGTCGGCATCGCGCCACTCACCGGCGACGTAGTTCCTTCCGGTTGCTCCGGTCAGCGTGTCGCTCATGCTGCGCCTTCTTTCGGGTTCAGAGGAGGGTCGTCGCCAGCGCGACCGGGTTCACGAGCGTCCCGACCTCCGGCACGTGGATCTCGACCCAGTTGCCCGGGACGAGGCTGAACGAGTCGGGTGGGACGAGGCCCGTCCCCGTCAGGAGGACGGATCCGGGCGGCACGGGGTTCTCGCGGACGAGCCACGAGGCAAGCTCGTCGAAGGAGCGCACCATGAGCGTCGTCGAGGTCTTGTCCTCGTAGAGGACCTCGCCCTCCGCGTCGGAGATCCGCATGATGATCTGGAATCCCTGCGGCTCGCGCGGCGGGATGTACAGCGCCGGGCCGATGGAGCAAGCGGCTGCGTAGACCTTGGCCTGGCTCAGGTAGAGCGGGTTCGCGCCCTCGATCTCGCGCGACGACATGTCGTTGCCGATCGTGTACGCGAGGATCTTGCCGCGCTCTCCGACCACGACCCCGATCTCGGGCTCGGGGACGTTCCAGGTCGAGTCGCCGCGGATCCCGATCGGCTCGCCCGGCCCGACCGTGCGCCGCGACCCCGCGTCCTTCAGGAACAGCTCCGGCCGGTGGGCCTCGTAGACGAGGTCGTAGACGTCCTGGACCGCGCTCTCGCCCATCCGAGCGTCCCGGCTGCGCTCGTACGTGACCCCCGCGCACCACACCTCGGGCGGATCGAGCGGCGCGATGAGCGTCCGCCCTCCGTCGAGCTCCAGGCTGTACGGGTCGACCGGCGCGATCGGGCTCCCCTCGGGGGTGAACATCTCGCCGAGGAGGAACGGCATCGGGTCCTCGATCCCGGAGAGCTTCCGGAACGTCCCCTCGTTGTCCAGCTCGACGCCGACCGATACCCGGCCTGCCGAATCCACCCAGCGGACGATCCGGCGCATCAGTAGACCGCCCGGCCTCCGGAGATGTCGAACGTCGCTCCGGTCGAGAAGGTGCATTCGTCGCTCGCCAGCCAGCACGCGAGGGCGGCGACCTCGTCCGCGGAGCCCATCCGGCCCAGCGGAATCCGCTCGATCATGTAGTCGACGTGCTCCTCCGACATCCCGGCGAGGATCGGCGTCTCGATCACCGCGGGGGCGATGCAGTTGACGAGGACACCCGTGCGCGCGATGTCCTTCCCGATCGCCTTCGTCATCGCGATCACCGCCGCCTTCGCCGACGAGTAGGCGGCGGCCATCGGGTTGCCCTCCTTGCCGGCGATGGACGCGACGTTGACGATCCTGCCGTAGCCGCGCTCGACCATCCCGGGCAGGACGGCGCGGTTGCAGAAGAAGACGCCGTCCGCGTCGATCGACATGACACGGCGCCACTCCTCGTCGCTGACGTCCACCGTGGAGAGCGAGGCGCCCGGGATCCCGGCCGCGCACACGAGGACGTCGACGGGGCCGAGCTCGGCCTCGGTGCGTGCGAGCGCCGCCGCGATCTGCGCCGAGTCCGAGACGTCCGCGACGAGCGCCAGGACACCGCCCGGCGGGGTGCCGCCGATGTCGATCGAGCCGACGCGGGCACCCTCGGATCGGAGCCGTCCCGCGATCGCGGCACCGATACCGCTCGCGCCGCCGGTGACGAGCGCGACGCGCCCGGCGAATCGATCGTCGTTCGTCCGCGCCACGGCACGGCTAGCCTAACGGGTGAGCGTGGGCTTCGACCCGGTCACCGACTACCCGCTCGGCTCGCGCCGACCCGATCTGGTGGCGACGCCTTCGGGCCTCCCGCTCGACGCCGTGACGCTCGACGCCGCGCGTGATGGGACGCTCCGCGGCGACGACGTCCGCGCGACGGCAGAGACCCTCGCTCTCCAGGCCCGGGTGGCGCGGGCGGCGGGGCGAAGCCAGCTCGCGGATGGCCTCGAGCGGGCCGCCGAGCTGACGCGCGTCCCCGAGGACGATCTCCTCGCGGTCTACACCGCGCTCCGACCCGGGCGGTCGTCCGTCGCGGAGCTCGAGTCGTGGGCCGAGCGGCTCGAAGGACTGGGGGCGCCGCGCAACGCGGCGTTCGTGCGCGAGGCGGCCGAGGCATACCGGGCGCGCGGGCTGGTCGGGGGTGTCTGAGGGGCCGCGGAGCGCGCGGTTCGTCCGCCGGGAGGCGACGGACCTGCGGCGCGAGATGCTCGTCGAGCCGTGGCCGGAGCTCGGGCTGGTCGCGAGCGACGGCCCGTCCGACCCCGAGCCGGAGCTCGTCGTCGAGGACGGCGCCGTCGTCCGTTTCGACGGGCGCGACGCCGCGGAGCTCGACGTCGTCGATCGCTTCCTCGTCGCCCACGGGATCGACCTCGACGTCGCCCGCGAGGCGATGCCGCTCCCGAGCGAGCAGCTTGCGCGGATGCTCGTCGACGTCGACGTGCCGCGCGCCGAGCTCGTGCGGCTCGCGCGGGGCTTGACGCCGGCCAAGCTCGCCCGCGTGGTCGGGATGCTCGACCCGGTGGAGCTGATGATGGCGCTCAAGAAGCTCCGCGCCCGCCGCGACCCGGGCAACCAGGCCCATGTGACGAACCTCAAGGAGAGCCCGGCCCTGCTCGCCGCGGACGCGGCGGAGGCGGCGAGGCGCGGGTTCGACGAGCTCGAGACGACCGTCGGCGTCGCCCGTTACGCGCCTCTCAACGCCCTGGCGCTGCTCGTCGGCTCGCAGACGGGACGGCCCGGTGTGATGACGCAATGCGCGGTCGAGGAGCGACGGAACCTCGAGCTCGCGATCCGGGGGCTCGTGACGTACGCGGAGACGCTCTCGGTGTACGGCACGGAGCCGGTGTTCGCGGACGGGGACGACACGCCGTGGTCGAAGGCGTTCCTCGCCTCTGCCTACGCGTCCCGCGGCGTCAAGGTGCGGTTCACGTCCGGCACCGGCTCCGAGGCGCTCATGGGGCACGCCCAGGGCCTGTCGATGCTCTACCTCGAGGCGCGCTGCGTCTCGGTCGTGCGCGCCGCGGGAGCGCAGGGTGTCCAGAACGGGTCGATCTCGTGCGTCGCGCTCGTCCTCTCCGTGCCCGGCGGCACCCGCGCGATCCTCGCGGAGAACGTGCTCGCAGCCTGGCTCGACCTCGAGGTCGCGTCGGGGAACGACGCCATCGCCTCCCACTCGCCGATCCGGAAGACGGCGAAGCTGATGGGCCAGTTCCTACCGGGGACCGACTTCGTCACCTCCGGCTACTCGGTCATGCCGCGTGCAGACAACACCTTCGGCGGGGGGAACTACGACGCCGACGACATCGACGAGTGGCTCACGATCCAGCGCGACTGGCAGGTCGACGGCGGCATCGAGCCGGTCGCCGAGGACGAGGCCCTGCGCGTCCGAGAGCGGGCCGCGCGGGCGGTGCAGGCGGTCTTCGCCGAGCTCGGGCTGCCGCCCGTGACCGACGCGGAGGTCGAGGCGGCCGCGACCGCGCATTCGAGCGAGCAGCTCCCCGAGCGCGACCGCGCGGCGGACGTCGAGGCGGCGGACGAGCTTCTCGCGCGGGGCGTGACGGCCCTCGACGTCGCGCTGGCGCTCGACCGCCGTGGGTTCGACGACGTCGCGGAGGCCGTCGTCGGGATGCTCCGACAGCGCGTCTCGGGCGACTATCTCCAGACCTCGGCCGTGATCGAGCCGGACGGGCTCGTGCGGTCGGCCGTCAACGACCCGAATCTCTACCTGGGCCCCGGGACCGGCTACCGGCTCGAAGGAGAGCGCTGGGAGCTGCTCCAGTCGCTGCCGCACGTCGTCGACCCGCGCCGGCTCGGCGGCGCCGTGGCCGACGCTCCGGCCGTCTTCGAGGAGGGGGAGCCTGCAGTGCCCGGCGACGACCCGGCCGAGGTCGTGGTCGCGGTGGGTCCTGCCTTCGGGGACGTCCTGCGCGAGACGATCGCGGGGCTCGCGCACGACGAGGTCGTCGCGGCGATCGTGGCCGGCGTCCGCGATGCGGGGGCGGTGCCGCGTCTCGTCCGGATCCGGCGGGCCGCCGACGTCGCGTTCATCGCGCACGACGGCGCCGTCCTCTCGGGCTCCGGGGTCGCGCTCGGTCTGCAGTCGAAGGGCACGGCGGTCATCCACCGTGCCGACCTCCAGCCGCTCGACAACCTCGAGCTGTTCGGCATGAGCCCGCTCTATGCGCTCGAGAGCTACCGAGCGATGGGGCGCAACGCCGGCGGCTACGCGCTGGGCCGGCGCGTCGGGCCGGTACCCACGGCGCTCGACAACTTCGCCCGGGCCAAGCTCATCGTCCGGACGACGCTGCTCCATGCCCGCGAGGCGCGAGCCGCCGTCGCGGGGGCGCCGCCGGTGGAGCTCGCGTTGCGGGGCGGGGCGCAGGGCAACGGCGACGCGAGCCGTGACGCTCAGCCGACGGCCGTGCCGAAGACCACGCCGATCCCGTAGGTCGCAGCGAACGCCGCCGCTCCGAAGGCGAGCTGGCGCGCCCCGGAGACGAGGGCGCTGCGACCGGTGAGGAGCGTGATCGCCGCGCCGATGCCGATCCTCGATCCGAGCCTAGTGCTCGCGGAGCCCCGCGGCCCGCTGCTCGGCGGCGAGCCGCTCCTCGGCCTCGGCCTCCTCGCGGAAGAGCCGCCCGAGGAGCCAGACGATCGCCGCAAAGAAGACGAGCGCCTGCTCGGTCGACATCAGGATTCCGCCGAGGTTCTGGTCCTGCTCGGCGGTGATGCCCCAGAGCCGCTCGGGGCGGGCGGCGTAGTAGTCGTAGATCGGGGGCGAGAACGTGAGGGCGAGCCCGAGGAAGGCCGACAGGACGAACGCCGCGAACACGTACCCGATCCGCGTGAGGGTCGCGAGCGAGCGCGGCACGTCGCAGATCACCGGCCACCAGAAGAGCAGCCCGATCGCGATCAGGAAGGCGTGCTCCGCCGCGAGCAGCACGGGGCTCCGGACGGCGGCGTCGTAGACCCCGCCGAGGTGCACGGCGTACCAGCCCACGAGCCACGTCGGGAGGGCGACCTGCGGCCTCGTAACCCAGGCGAATGCATGCCCGCCGCGCGCCGCGATCGCGGCGCGCATCCCCGGCGTCAGCCCGATCAGGAGGAGCGGCGGGGCCCAGTCCGAGATCATCACGTTCTGGAGCAGGTGGAAGAGGACGAGGTACTCGACCGCGATCGTCCCGAGCGGCGAGTCGAGCGCCACGACGACGAGTCCCACGCCCGCGCCGAAGCACCACGCACGCCACGCCGGGCCGGGCGACCGCCGCCAGCTGCGGACGTACGCCACCACGGCGACGACCGCCAGCACGACGAAGAGCGGCTCGAAGCTGAACGACCAGGGGGACGGCATCCGGGCTCAGGCCGGCTCCGGCGCCATCGTCGCCGTCGTCCGTGCGCGGCGCGCCGCGAGAACGAGGAGCACGAGCGCGGTGCCGAGCGTCGCCGTCTGCTCGACCATCATCACCACCCCGGCGAGCTTCTGGTCATCGAGGGGCGAGAGCCCGAGCAGGCGCGTCGGCTGGTCGGCGTACACGTCGTAGTAGGGGTGGAACGAGAAGACGAAGACGTACGCCAGCAGCTGGCCGGCCCAGAGCAGGAGCGCCGCGAGCCCGATCCGACCGCCGGTGCGGAGCCGCCCGTGACCCGCCGGGTCGATCAGGATCGTCCAGACCAGCGCCCCGACGACGAGGAACGAGAGGTGCTCGAACCGGTGGAGGAGCGGATGACGGAGCGCCGCGTCGTAGAGGAACGGCAGGTGCCACGCGACGAGCACCGCGAGCCACAGGGTGAAGGCGACCGCCGGGCGCAACAGGAACGAGAGCGCGGCCCGGAGCGAGCGTCGCCGTGCGAGCGGGGCGAGCAGGTCGCGCGGGACGAAGAACAGCGAGAGCGGGCCGCGCACCGCGACGAGGGCCAAGGCGACGCCGAGGTCGGCGATGAGCACGTGCTGGAGCATGTGCGCCGACTGGAGATACTCCTCCGCGACGGCGTCGAGCGGTGACACGAGCCCGACGACGACCACCGCGACGCCCGCGAGGAACAGCGGCCAGCGGGTCACGGGCGCGAGGTCGGGGCGCCGGCGGTGGAGACGCCGCCATCCCTGGGCGAAGAAGGCCACCGCGACGGCCGCCGCGCCGAGCACGAGGGGGTCGAACGACCACGCGGCCCAGAGGTCGCCGGGAGCGGTCGTGGCGAGGACGGTCACCGCCTTCACGGTATCCCGAAGTCACGCCGGCGGCGGGGCCGCCCAGACGCCGTCCTCGAGCGTCGCCGGGTCCGGGGCGGGAGAGCGCTCGGCGTCCGCGAGGCCGTCTGCCACCGCTGCCGCGGCGTCGCGGCGAACGTCGTCGAGCGCGTCGTCGCCGACGCCGTCCTGCCGGAGGCGCTCCTCCAGCCGCGCGACCGGGTCACGCGTCGCGTACGCCGCGCGCAGCTCCTCCGGCACGTACCGCGCGTCGTCGTGCGCGGCGTGACCGTGGATCCGCAGGGTCACCGCCTCCACCGCCTGCGGGCCGGCGCCGTCGCGGGCATGCTCGACGGCGCGGCGAACGGCGTCGAGGGCCGCCAGCGCATCCGTCCCGTCGACCGTGACGCACGGGATCGACCAGCCGCCGCGGATCCGCTCGGCGAGGACGGGGTTCGGGCTCTGGCGGGCGAGCGGCGTCGAGTACGAGAACTGGTTTCGCTGGAGGACGAAGACGGCCGGGACCTGCCACACCGACGCCAGGCCGAGCGCCTCGTGGGTGTCGCCGACCGAGAAGGCGCCCTCGCCGAGGAACGTCAGCGCCACCCGCGGCTCGGTGCGTCGCCGGAAAGCGAGCGCCGCACCCACCGTCACCGACGCGAGGTCTCCCAGCATCGACACGAGTGGGAACACGCCGCGCGCCGGCAGGCCGAAGTGCATGTTGCCGTCGCGGCCGCGCGTCGGCGAGTCGCCCTTCCCGAGGAAGTTGCGAAAGGCGTCGGCGACCGAGACGCCGCGTGCGAAGTGTGCGGCCAGCTCCCGGTTCAGCGGGCAGATGACGTCGTCCGGCCCGAGCGCGAGTCCCGCGGCGGCGGCGACGGCCTCCTGCCCCCGGCCGTCGTAGAACGAGCCCGGGATCCGTCCCTGGCGGTAGAGCGCGAGCGCGCGCTCCTCGAAGAGCCGCTGGAGGAGGACGAGCCGGTAGAGCGCGATGCGCGTCGGCGCGTCGACGGAGGCGAGGTCGAGGCAGGGGTCAGTAGGCAAGAAGGCGCTCGAGCTCGGCGGCGGTCGACTCGACCGAGGGCAGGTAGGCGTCCTCGAGCTCGGGCGCGAACGGCACCGGCGTGTCCGGGGGCGCGTGGAGCACGGGTGGCGCGTCCAGGAGCTCGAAGCCGAGGCGGGCGACGAGCGAGAGCACGTGACCGGCGGCGCCGGTCGACCTCGCCGCCTCCTGGAGGACGAGGAGGCGCGAGGTCTTCTCGACCGAGCCGAGCACCGCGGCCGTGTCCACCGGCCAGACGGTGCGCAGGTCGAGCACCTCGACGTCCGCGCCGAGCCGCTCGACGGCGGCGAGCGCGGTCGTGACGCCCGAGCCGTAGGTCACCACCGTCGCGTCGCCTCCCGTGCGGGCGACGTCGGCGACGCAGAGCGGCGTCCGCGAGCCCGGCGCAGGGCGGGGGCCGCGGAGGCGGCGGTACAGACCCTTGTGCTCGAAGACGAGAACGGGATCGGGGTCGTCGATCGCCGCGCGAAGGAGGCCGTATGCGTCCCCGACCGTCCCGGGGCACACCACCTTGAGCCCCGGCTGCCCGACGAACCAGCCCTCGGGCGAACCGGCGTGGAACGGCCCGCCGCGCACGCCTCCGCCCGTCGGCATGCGGATCACGAGCGGGATCGGCTGGCCCGAGCGCCAGTGCGTCTTCGCCGCGACCGTGACGATCACGTCGAACGGGCAGGTCACGAAGTCCGCGAACTGCAGCTCGACGACGGGGCGCTCGCCCATCCAGGCGGCGCCGATCGCCGCCCCGACGAAGCCTTCCTCGGCGATCGGGGTGTCGAGCACGCGCTCCTCGCCGAAGACGTCGAGGAGCCCGGAGGTGGCGCCGAACGCCCCACCGAGGCCGCCGATGTCCTCGCCGAGGAGGAAGACGCGCTCGTCGTCGCGCATCGCGTCCTCGAGCGCCGAGCGGATGGCCTCGAGGTAGGTGATCTCGCCGACCGCGCCCGTGTTCTCTGGAGGCACCGTCACCCCTGCCAGTCTCGCAGGCTCGCCCGTGGGGTCAGCCGAGTTGCGCCAGCGCGCTCGCCAGCTCCGCCGGCCGCGAGAGGAACGGCGAGTGGCCGCCGTCGAGCTCGATCGGATCGACGCCGAGCAGGTCGCGCGACATCCGCCGCGACCACGAAGGGTCGATGACGCGCTCCTCCCGGCAGAGGATCGACGTTCGCTCGATGTCCGGCAGCGCGTCCACGGGCCAGGGCTCGAGCCGCGGCGCCGCGGACTGGGGTCGCAACCGGGAGACGGCCCACGCCGCGTCCGCGGCGGTGCAGTCGTGGTAGAAGCAGCGGATCGCCTCTTTCGGATCGGGCCAGTACGAGGCGCCGTCGTCGCGGAGGAGCGTGTTGCCGACGAAACCGGCCACGTACACGCTCTCGACCGCGCAGCGGTCGGTGACGCTACCGCCGGGGCGGGGGACGAGAGAGCAGAGAAACACGAGGTGAGACACCGGACGATGCCGCGCCACGAGCGGGATCGTCGACCCGGCGAGTGAGTGGCCGACGAGGATCACGTCGTCCTCCGCGTCCGCCAGTGCGTCGGCGACGAGCTCGGCGTGCCGCGTCAGCCCCGCGGCGGGGTCTTCCACCGGCAGGTCGACGGCGACCGCTCGGTGGCCGCGCGCCTCGAGCTCCGGGACGAGCCTCTCCCAGCACCACGCGCCGTGCCAGGAGCCGTGCACGAGGCCGAATGTGGCCATCGGGGCACTCTAGTCCGGTTGGCAACGCGCCTGCCACCTGGGCATGCGGCGAAGCCGCCGCCTTCAGGGATCTGCCCCCGCCGTGGGCGGGGATCAAGCGGCGGGAATCCGCTCGCGGATTCCCGCTTCGCGCTAACGGGCCACGTGGAGCGAGCCGCCGAGGTCGCCGAGGACGAGGTCCCGCTCGCGGTCCGGGATGTGGTCGAGGGGCACGGGGCCGAGCGCCTCGATGAACGTCACCCCGTCGGCCGAGTGGAGCTCGTGCTCGACGCCGCGGTTGACGACGCAGAGGTCTCCCGCGCGCATCTCGCGCGTGTCGTCGCCGATCGTCATCGTGACCGACCCGTCGAGGATCAGCATCACCTGCTCGGTGTGGTCGTGGCTGTGCCGTGCGACCGTCGTCCCGGGCGCGTAGGTCACGCGCCCGAGGAACACCTGGTCGCCGGCGACCGCCTGGAGCCCGACCCCCGGAAACAGGGGGTAGGGCTCCCGGTCGGCGAGGGTTCCGAACGGCGATTCCGCCATCACGCCGGGACGTCGAAGGTGATCCCGCCCTGCGCGACGGTGTTCACCGAGAGCTCCGCGTCGAACACCACCGTCTTGCCCGCGCGCGCCGGCGCGCGCTTGGCGTCGAGCGCGCGCAGCACCTTCTCGGGCGTGATCGGCAGCTCGGTGACCCAGACCCCGACCGCGTCGTAGACGGCCGACGCGATCGCGGGCGGCTGCGCGTTGTTCGCCATCTCGCCGATCCCCTTCGCACCGTACGGACCGTCGGAGGAGGGGTTCTCGATGATGATCGTGTCGATCTGCGGGAGGTCCTCGAACCCCGGCGCGAGATACGCGCCGAACTCCCCGCCGCGGTGATCGACCGAGGGGTAGTACGGGTAGCAGTTCTCGAGCACGCCGAGCCCGAGGCCCTGCACGGCGCCCCCCTCGATCTGCCCCTCGACGAGGGTGGGGTTGATGGCGAGCCCGACGTCGTAGACCTGGACGAGGCGCGTCACGCGCACCACGCCGGTCTCGTCGTCGACCTCCACCTCGGCCGCGCAGGCCGCGTACGAGATCGCGGAGTGGGGGGGAAGGTCGACCTCGCCGGTCTCGGGGTCGACGATCGACGCGAACGGCTTCAGCTGCGCGCCCGTCCCGGTGATCAGCTCGCCGTACGTCCACGTCGCCGCGGCGGCCACGTCCGGGACGGCGATCTTCTTCTGCGGCGCGCCCTTTGCCAGCACCTCGCCGTCGACGATCTCGAGGTCGGACGGGTCGATCTCGAGCTCCTTGCCCGCGATGTCGAGGATCCGCTCGCGAACGCGCTCGGCTGCCTTCTCGACCGCCTTGCCGGCGACGAACGTGGCCCGTGACGCGAAGGTGCCGGTGCAGACCGGCGACGAGTCCGTGTTCGAGTTGTCGTACGTCACCCAGTCGTAGGGCACGCCGATCGTCTCGGCCACGATCTGCGACTGGATCGTCTTCGAGCCGTTGCCGATGTCCGAGGTTCCGGCGAAGACGTCGACGCGGCCGTCCGGCTTCACCTTGATCCACGCCTGGGACGGGTCGCCGTTCTGGTTCATGCCGGTGGGGTACTCGATCGCCGCGATCCCGCGGCCCGTGTGCTTGGCCACTAGTGGTCCTCCGGGTTGCCGAGCTGACCGACGAGGTGCCCGGGCAGCAGGTCTCCCTCGCGCGGGTCGCGGGTCATCGCCGCGTACTCGGTCGCGAGCTCGACGTCCATGCCGCCGGCGAGCGCCTTGACGACGGACACCGTCGACGGGTCGGTGTAGACGATCCGGTTCGGCGAGGTGTCGCCGACGCGGTTCGCGTTCTTCAGCCGCACCTCGTACGGGTCGAGGCCCAGCACGTCGGCGATCCGGCTCATGTGCGTCTCCGTGGCGAACGAGACCGACGTGACCCCGAAGCCCCGCATCGCAGTCGTGGGGACGCGGTTCGTGAACACGACGAACCCGTCGAACGAGAGGTTCGGGATCGTGTACGCGCCGGTGTGGTGGAACGAGTGCTTCGTGAGCCCGTACGGCGAGAACCGCGCATACGCCCCCGAGTCGTGCAGGGTGAGCATCTTGCGGCCGAGGATCCAGCCGTCCTTCGTCACGGCGTCCGCGATCTCCATGTGCCACGGAGCCCGGGTCGAGGAGCAGAGGAACTCCTCCTCGCGCGTCCAGCGCCACTTGACCGGGCGGCCCGACTTCTGTGCGAGGAGCGCGCACATCGTCTCGGTCGCGGTGTCGACCTTGCCGCCGAACCCGCCGCCGACGGTGCCGCCGACGACCTTCAGCTTGTTGAGCGGCACCTGCAGGTGGGCGGCGACGACGCCCATCGAGAAGTACAGCGCCTGCGTGCAGGAGTAGATCGTCAGGCGCCCGTTCGCCTCCGGGACGACGAGCGCCACCTGCGTCTCGAGCGGCACGTGCTCGATCGCGGCGGGGCGGTAGACGCCCTGCACGATCACGTCCGCCTGCTCGAAGGCCTCGTCGATCGACCCCTTGCGGATCTGGCGACGGTCCATCTCGCCCTCGAAGTGCGTGTACCAGTTGCCCCACTGGTGGACCGTCGGCGCATCTTCGTCGAACGCCCTGCGGACATCGAGGAGCGGCGTCCGCTCCTCGAAGTCGACCGTGATCGCGTCGACCGCCGCGAGCGCGGTCTCCTCGTCCTCCGCCGCGACGAGCGCGATCGGCTGTCCCTTGTAGCGCACCTCGTCCTTCGCGAGAAGCGGCTCGTCGGCGGGGATCCCGAGCGCGGAGAGGTGCCCGTACTCGAGGAGCGGGACGTCCGCGTGCGTCACCACCGCGTGGACGCCGGGCATCGCCTCGGCCTTCGTCGTGTCGAGACCGCTCATTGCAGCGCTGTGGACGGGCGAGCGGAGGGCCTTCACCCACAGCATCCCGGGCACCCGCACGTCGTCGACATACGTCGTGCGGCCCGTGACGTGCTCGATGCCGTCGTAGCGCGGAAGCCGTGCACCGACCGCCTTCACGAGACACCTCCGAGGTTCGTCATTGCCGTGCCGGCGGCCGTCACGGTCAGGTCGAACGAGTCGCCGCGCGCCGCGGCGGCGACCGCGTCGATGATCTTCACGTAGCCCGTGCAACGGCAGACGTGGCCGGCCAGAGCCTCCTGGATCGCCTCGCGGTCGTCGGTCCCGCCGCGGGCGATGTACGCCTCGGCGGCCATGAGCATCCCCGACGTGCAGAAGCCGCACTGCGCGGCGTAGTGATGCGTGAACGCCTGCTGGAGGGCCGAGAGCGACTCCGGCGCGCCGAGCCCCTCGACCGTCGTGACCGCGCTCCCGTCGATCGCGCCGACGGGGGTGAGGCACGCGCGCTGCGGCTCACCGTCGACGAGGACGGTGCATGCCCCGCAGCCGCCCTGCTCGCATCCCGCCTTCGGGCTGGTGACGCCGAGCTCCTCGCGCAGGACGTTGAGGAGCGTCGTCAGCGGCGCGCTCTCGATCTCCCGCGGCGTCCCGTTGACCGTGAGCTTCATCGGGCCTCCTCGAGCTTCGACAGGACACGGCGCACGAGCACCGGGAGCGTCCGCTCGCGGTACCAGGCCGAGGCCAGCGCGTCGTCTCCCAGCTTGACGTCTGCGACCGCCGCGGCGCCCGCAGCGTCGGGATCGCCCGCCGCCGCCTCGGCAGAGGGCAGCCGCGTGCCGTGATCCGCGAGACCGGTGGCCGCGAGGCGCACCTCGCCGCCGGCGGTGCGGACGCCCGTCACCGCGAGCACCGTGTACTCGTGGGTGTGCGGGTACTCGATCGCGGCGAAGGCCGAGGCGGCCGGCTTCTCGAACGACAGGTCGAGCAGGAGCCTCCCGGCACGATGGCCGAGGAAGTCCGCGAGTGGCTCGGTCGCCTCGCCGTCCGGGCCGATCGAGCGGGCGCTCGCGTCGAGCGCCAGCAGCGGTCCCTGCAGGTCTCCCCGCGGCGCGTCGCGCCCGGCGCCGGCGCACACGTTGCCGCCGACCGTGCCCTGTCGGCGGATCTCGTAGTCGGCGACGCCCAGCGCGCACCGGGCCAGCGCCTCGACGTCCTGCGCGAGCTCCGCGAGGCGCGCGACCGGAAGCGCAGCGCCGATCGTGACCGTCGGGCCCCCGGCGTCCAGCGTGTCGAGCCCGGCGCCGGAGAGCATCAGCGCCCTCGTGGGTGCGATCCGTCCGTGCGTGATCTCTGGCAGCACGATCGTGCCGCCCGCGACGATCGTCACCCCCGAGCCGTCGCCGAACAGGGCGACCGCTTCGTCGGCCGAGGTCGGGAGCAGGACCTCAGTGGCTTGCGTCATTGACCATCCTTCACTCGTGGTTTTCGCGTGCCGAGTCTATCCGCGTGACGGGCAGAACAATCGATTATCGGTTTCACGTGCTCCGGGTGTCCGGGCGGCTACGACTGTTGCTTGCCGGCGATGCCCCAGTGTCTCGGGTCGACGCCCTGGATGACGACCTGAATGTGCGCCGGATCGGCGCCGGACGTGTCCGCCAACGCCTGCGTGAGCGCCTCGATCATCTTCGGGACGGACTCCTCCGTCACGCGCCGGTCGTAGAGCTTCACCTCGATCATCGGCATGTCCGCCTCCCCTTCCCTTCCCTCGCGTCGTGGTCCGTCTCGAGTCTTACACGACGACCGAGGGTCGCGAGGGCGCTCAGGTCACCGGCGCAGTCACCGAGGCGAGGATCTCGTCGCGTGCGCCGGCGTCGAGCGCCGCGCGCGTCGCGGCCCGGCCCGCCTCGATCGCACGGTCGAGCGACCGGAAGTCCCGCAGGGGAATGTCCTGCACCTCGGGTGCGATCACGAGTAACGCGAGGTCCCGGTTGCGCTCGGCTCGCTCGACGCTGCCGAGGACGGTCGCGCGGGAGAGAGTCTCCATGATCGAGGGAAGCGGCGGCTCGTCCTCGTCGGACGCCTCGAGACGGCGCACGACGTCGACGGCGACGATCGGTCCTTCCGCCGCGTCGGCCATCGCGTCGATCGGCAGGTTGTTGAGCACCCCACCGTCGACGAGCAGTCGTCCGCTGCGGGACAGAGGCGGGACGAGCCCGGGAATCGACATGCTCGCGCCCACCGCCTCGATCACGCTGCCGCGCCGGTGGACGACGAGGCGACTCGTGACGAGGTCCGCGCTGACCGTGAACAGCGGTTTCGCGAGCTCCTCGATCGTGAGCTCGCCGAACAACCGGTCGAACATCCGCGCGGCCTTGCGCGAGCGGATCAGCGCGACGCGCGGGATCGTGTAGTCGTTGAACGGCGAGCGCCGCACGAGCTCGGCGTGGGAGCGGTCGCGGATGTCCTGCGGGCTCCAGCCGGCCGCCGCCATCGCGGCAATGAACGAGCCCATCGAGCAGCCGCCGTAGCGGTCGACCTCGATCCCGTCCGCCTCGAGCTCTGCGAGCGCGCCGATGTGCGCGAACCCGCGGGCGCCGCCGCCGGAGAGGACGACCCCCAGGGCGCGCCCGACGAGCCGACGCGCGAGCCGCCCGGCTCCGGGGTCGCTCGGCTCGGTCGTCGCGAGGCGGTGGTGGGTGCGCGGCTGGACACTGTCGAGGAGGGCGCGGAGGGCGTCGCCCGAGGACGGGCCGAGGAGGACGAGATCGGCCTCCGGCGTCGGGGTCGGCGGCGGCGGGCTGTCGGCGGTGGCGACGAGCAGCTGCCGGTCGGCCTGACGTGCGCAGAGGTCGCTCCACAGGCCGACGCCTGCCTCGTCGACCAGCAGGACATGGGCGTTCTCGTCCTCTGCGCGCTCGACCGCGTCGGTGCCGGCCGCCGAGGCGTCGAGGACCTCGACCGGCCCGAACGCGGCGAGCGCGTGCGCGAGCGACGACGCAACCGGGGCGAGCGGCACGCCGGGGTCGAGTCGCCGGAGGGCGAGCAACGCCGGGCGGGAGGGAGGCGCGGACAGGCCGCCGCTCGCCTGGAGCTGCGCCGCGAGCTCGCGCGCCACTGCGGCGGCGAAGCGGCCGTCGAGCTCCATCAGCTCGATGAACCGGTCGCGGCCGAGCTGGAGGAGCGTCGAGTCGCGCACCGCCTGGACGGACGCGGAGCGGGGCGCGCCGGTGAGAAGACCTAGCTCGCCGATCGCCGCGCCGGGCCCGAGGACGCGGAGCGTTCGTGGATCGCCGTCGGCGTCCGCGACCGCTCGGAGCCTCCCGCGGAGGACGACGAACAGGTCGTCGGCGTCGTCGCCCTCGCGGATCAGCCATTCCCCTGCGAGCACACGCCGCGGGGACGCGTCGGTCGCGAGCGCCTCGAGGGCCTCCGCATCGGCGCCGCCCAGCAACGGCACGCCGGCGAGCGTCGAGACCGACACCCCGGTCGCGCTCATCGGCCCGCCCGCCGCATGGATCGATCGTACGCCGCCCGCGCACACAACGTTGTGCCGATTTCGACGTCTCAGTCCCTGGAGCACCGTGATGGGGTCAGAGGACATTCGGCCGTTTCCGCCGGACGAGCTGCGTGCGCGCCAGGAGCGCGAGCTCGCCGCCGGCTTCGCGCTCGCGTCGATGGAGCATGCCCTCGCGCGTGAGGCGTTCCACGTCGGCGTCGCGCTCCGCGAGGCCGGCGTCCAGCTCGACGCGCGGACGTTCGTCGCGCTTCGCATCCTCGAGGTTTGCGTCGAGCAGCTGATCGACCCGTCGCACGCGTTCTGCGAGCTGGTCGAGAACGGCTCGCTCGAGCGCTCCGTGGAGCTCGCCACCGAGCTCCTCGAGCGGGACGCTGCCTGACGGCACGTCCTCGCTACGCTCCCGCCGTGGAGTTCGAGAGCATCGACCAACTCGAGGACGCGCTCCGCCTCGCCGACTACCTCCCCGACCGGGGGCTCTCGACCGCGCTCTACCTCTCGCTCGCGCTCTCGAAGCCCGTGCTGCTCGAGGGGGAGGCAGGGGTCGGCAAGACGGAGGCAGCCAAGGCGCTTGCGAGCGTCCTCGGTGCGCGGCTGATCCGGCTGCAGTGCTACGAGGGCCTCGACGTGGCGCACGCGGTCTACGAGTGGAACTACCCGCGCCAGCTCCTGCACATCCGCGCCGCGCAGGACGGGACGCTGCGCGAGGAGGATCTCTTCGGCCCGGAGTACCTGATCCGCCGCCCGCTGCTGGAGGCGATCGACAGCGAGGAGCCGGTCGTCCTGCTGATCGACGAGATCGACCGCGCGGACGAGGAGTTCGAGGCGTTCCTCCTCGAGGTCCTCTCCGATTTCCAGATCACGATCCCCGAGCTCGGGACGATCGCCGCCCGCCGTCGGCCGGCCGTCATCCTGACGTCCAACCGGACGCGCGAGCTGCACGACGCGCTCAAGCGCCGGGCGCTCTTCCACTGGATCGGCCACCCCTCGGTCGAGAGGGAGATCGCGATCGTGCGCCTCCGGGTCCCGGGCGTTTCCGAGCGTCTGGCGGCCGAGGCCGCGGCGTTCGTGCGCGAGCTCCGCGGGCTCGACCTCGCGAAGCCGCCGGGTGTCGCGGAGACCATCGACTGGGCCATGGCGCTGAACGCCCTCGGACGCAAGGAGATCGACGCGGAGGTCGTCCAGCAGACGCTCGGCTCCGTGCTCAAGTACCGCGAGGACGTGGACGCCGTCCAGGACGAGACGTTGTCGCGCCTGGTCGAGGCCGCCCGCGCGGCCGCGGCAGGCTAGTGGCCACGGGCGACGCGATCCTCGGCCACGTCGTGACGTTCGGCCGCGTCCTGCACGAGGCGGGGCTCGAGATCGGGCCGGGCCGGGTCGCCGACTCCCTCAGGGCGCTCGACGCCGTCGACCTTGCCCGGCAGGAGGACGTCTACTTCGCCCTGCGTCAGACGCTCGTGTCGCGACAGGACGAGCTCGACCTCTTCGACCGGGCGTTCGGCGCCTGGTTCCTGCGCGCGCCCGTGCTGCCTCCGGTCAGGTCACGCTCCGGTGCGGAGGTCGAGACGAGGGTCGGGCAGGCTCCCACCGACCGCCTCCGGCGTCGCGAGGAGGAGGGGAGCAGGAGGACGAGACCGGCGACCCGCTCGAGCTCGGCGCCTCGGCCCAGGAGCTCCTCCGCGACAAGGACTTCTCGGAGCTGACCGGCGACGAGCTGCGCCGCCTGCGGGAGCTGATCGCGCGGATCGCCCGCACGCGTCCGCAACGCCACTCACGACGCCGGACGGCCGACGCGCACGGCGACATGCTCGACGTCCGCCGCATGATCCGCCGGTCGCTGCGCACCGGCGGGGATCCACTCGACCGGCCGCTCCGGACCCGCAAGGAGGTGCCGCGCAAGCTCGTCGTGCTGTGCGACGTCTCCGGGTCGATGGACAGCTACGCGCGCGCGCTCCTGCTCTTCCTCCACGCGGTCGTCGGCACGGGGCGCGGGGTGGAGGCGTTCGCCTTCGGGACGCGACTCTCGCGCCTGACGCCCGACCTCGCGACCCGCGACCCCGACGCGGCGCTGGCACGCTGCACCGAGGCGGTCGTCGACTGGGGCAGCGGGACGCGGATCGGAGCGTCCCTGCGCGAGTTCAACGAGACGTGGGGACGCCGCGCGCTGTCGCGCGGCGCGATCGTCCTGATCGTCTCCGACGGCTGGGAGCGCGAGGACCCGGAGCTCGTGGGCCGCGAGATGGCGAAGCTCGCGCGGGCCGCGTACGCGATCGTGTGGGTCAACCCGCTCAAGGGGAACCCGCAGTACCAGCCACTCGCCGGCGGCATGCGGGCCGCGTTGCCATATGTCGACCGGTTCCTCCCCGGGCATAATCTGAGGAGTCTCGAGGAGCTGGCGGCCGTGCTCGCCGGCATCGAAAGGAGGCATGCAGCGTGAAGGAGATCCTGCCCGAGGTCGAGGCCTGGCGCGACGCAGGCGAGAAGGTGGTCGTCGCGACCGTCGTCGCGACGCGCCGGTCGGCGCCGCGGCCGGTCGGGACGAGCCTCGCCGTGTCGGAGTCCGGGAAGATGTGCGGCTCGGTGTCCGGCGGCTGCGTCGAGAGCGACGTGTACGACAACGCGATGGAGGTCATGCGGACCGGCGAGCCGAAGCTCCTCCACTACGGGATCAGCGACGACCTCGCATGGTCGGTCGGGCTGCCCTGCGGCGGCGAGATCGACGTGTTCGTGGAGGCGGTCGAGTGAAGCTCGTCTCGCGGCTCGCCGGGCTCCGGGAGAGCGGCGGCCGCGCCGTCCTCTTCACCGTCGTCGAGGGTGACGGCGCGGGGGCGAAGGCGCTCGTCGTCGAAGGCGGCGAGACGATCGGCGACGGCGTTCCCGCGGCGGCTCTCGACCAGTTCGACGAGCTCATCCGCCGCGGTCGGAACCGGATCGTGGAGGTGGACGGCGGGAAGGTGTTCGCCGAGTGGTACGGCCCGCCGCCCCGCCTGCTCGTGTACGGAGCCGTCGACACCGCCGAGACGCTCGCGCAGGGGGCGAAGCTCCTCGGCTGGACGGCGATCGTCGCGGACGCCCGTGCAACGTTCCTCACGCCCGAGCGGATCCCCTCCGCCGACCGGCTGATCGCGAAGTGGCCCGACGAGGCGATCGCGGAGGTCGCCCCGGACCACCAGACGGCGATCGTGGTCCTGACGCACGACGACAAGTTCGACGAGCCGGCGCTGATCGCCGCGCTCGACACCGAGGCGTTCTACATCGGCGCGCTCGGCTCCCGACGCAACCAGGAGCGCCGCCGCGAGCGCCTGCTCGAGGCCGGGGTCAGCGAGGAGAAGCTCGCGCGCATCCAGGGCCCGTGCGGCCTCGACGTCGGCGCCGATACGCAGGCGGAGACGGCGCTCTCGATCCTCGCGGAGGTCCTCGCCGTCCGCGCCCAGCGCTCGGGCGGCCCGCTCCGCGACGCGAAGCAGCGCATCCACGCGGAAGTGGCGTAGGCGCCGCCGGTCGGCGGCCGAAGCTCACGCCTCGAGCCGGGCCGGTCGACGGGACGAGCGCGGCGGTGGCTCCGAGCGACCGGCGCGGAAGACGCTGAGCAGCCGGTTCCCGGCCGCTGCGCCGACCCGCTCCGCGAGCTGATGCTCGGTCGCCTCGTCAGTCGAGGATCTGGCTCAGCGGATGCGTGTAGAGGCCGCGGCGTGCGAGCGCCAGCCAGGCACGCAGCAGGGATCGCCCGTGGGTGAGCACCTGTTCCGGCGTCTCCGCAGGACCCTCGAGCACCAGCGCGCTCCCGTCGCGCTCGAGCAGCGAGGTCGTCGCGGCGATGAACCGTCGGTGCAGTCGAAGCATGTGGACGAGCCGGAACACGCGCTGCCGCAGCAGCATTGCGACCGCGGTCGCCTCGACGGGTGCGAGCCCGAGGCACTCGTAGCTCAGCCCGTCCAGTCGTGGCGCGGGTGGCGGCGACTCAGCCGAAGCCACGAGCGCAGCTCCTCGACGATCGCCGGCGAGTCGTAGAGGTGGAGCTCGGCTGAGTAATTGAGGTCGACGAGATCTCGTGTCGGGAGCTCGTGGAGCTCTGCGCCGCCGGCCAGCTGGTTGCGGGCGTCCGTGAGCTCCTCGCCCGTCAATCGGCCCGGTGCGTACTCGGCGCGGCTCGTCTGGCGGCGCGCGAGGTCGTCTGGCGTGAACGGCGTCGCGTACGGCGAAGCTGCCGCTCGAAACGTGCCGACCCGCCGCGCTTCGGCCTCGAAGGCGGGCTCGAACACCAACGCGACACCGACCGACGAGGCCGTGATGAGCACCGCCTCCGCCAGCGCGCCGAGCGACAGGAGCAGGTCACGCCGCGTCGGGTCGCCCGCCGGCAACGCACGCGCCGGATCGAAGTGGAGCTCGATCCGGTCCGGCCGGTACTCGACGATCCAGGGCTGCGTGTTGTGCGCCGATGGCGCCCGGAAGAACTGCGTCTCGAGTCGCTGCAGGTCGCGCAGGTCGCTCACGTGACGTCGCGGGCGTAGAACGCGATGCCGTGCGCGGGACGCCCCAGGCGGTCCGCGTACGCGGACGACGCGACGTTCTCGTGCTCGATGAATGTGCCGCGCAGCGTGTGGTAGCCGGCGCTCCGGAGGTTTCGCATCAGCTCGCGGGTCAGCAGGCGCAGGTAGCCCTTCCCCTGCTCGCTCGGGACCGTGCCCTGAATCACGCCGATCGCCTCGCTGCGGTAGCGCCCGCGCGTGAGGAGCAGGCGCATCTGGTTGAGGGGGCTCAGGTTGCCGTTCACCATCCGCACGAACCCGGAGATGTCCGGGACGCAGAGAACGAACGCGACCGGCTCGCCGGCCTTGAACAGGTAGAGCGCGATTCGCTCGTCGATCAGGAAGCCGAGGCCATCGACCTGGTATGCGAACTCGTCCTCGTCGATCTCGGTGTAGTACCCGAGCTGCGCGAAGCTCTCGTTCAGCATCCGGCGGACGAACACGAGCTCCTGCTTCATGTGTCGCTTGTTCGCGTGCCTGATCTCGAGCTTCTCCCGCACGATGCGCTCCTCGTCGAACGGGAAGAGCTCCTCGACGGGCGTCTCGCCCCGACCGAGGTCCTCGAGCACGAACGTCTCGCCCTCGAACTGCCGTTCGAAGCCGTGACGCTCGTACATTCGAGGGTAGTACTCGTGGTTGTACGGGCTGTCGACGAACCCGCGCTCCTCGTACCCCGACGTGACGACGCCGCCGGACTGGTTGGGGAGGAGGTTGACGGGCCCGAACAGCCGTGTGGCTCCGATCCGGCGGGCGCGAGCTTCGAGAGCCCTCAGGAGCTCGGCGAAGACCTCCTCTTCGTCGACGAACTCGGTGAAACCGAAGAGGAGCTGGCGCTCGGCGAGCTTCGCGTCGAGCTTCGTGTTCGTGTGCGCAGTCGTGCGGGCGACGACGGTCTCGTCCCGCACGATGCTCAGCAGCTCGATGTCGCCGAATCGAAAGTACGGCGCCTTTCGCGCGTGAAAGTCGCGCAGCTGCTGTCGCAGCGGCGGGACGTGCTGCGGCGTCCCCGCGTAGAGGCGATCCGTGAACGCGATCCACTCGTCGAGCTCGCGCCGGCTCGACACGGTTCGGCACTCGACCATGTCAGCCGCCCTTTCTCGGATGGACGAACGGGCCCTCGCTCTCGTCGCTGAGAGCGGTGAAGCGCTCGTCGTACCCTTTCGCTCCTTCGTTGCTCCAGAGACCGTTGGCGTAGGTGGCGCCGGGCCGGGCGTCGTAGAGCCGGACGAATCCCGCCCTTGCGTTCTTTCCGTCGCCCTCGACGATCCACGCCATCAGCTCGCGGTGGAGCTTGTTGCGCGCGAATCGGAGCAGCTGGTCCATCTCCTCGAACAGGACGACCTGCCCGAACGTGAACGGGAACTTGTAGTAGACGTAGTGGCCGCAGAAGCCTGGCGCGCGCTTCAGACGGCGGCGGAGCCGGATCCACTTCGGCCAGTGCGCGAGAAGGGGGCGTATCCCGGAGTACTCCGTTGCCCCGACGAAGACCGCGTTCCCACGACCGTACTGCGGCACCTTGCTGAGGTCATCGGTCTTCACGTGCGCCGGACGACGTAGACGTTCTTGATCTTCGCGCCGGTGTCGGCGAACGGGCCGGTGGCGTGCTCGTGGAGCAGCAGGTGGATGTCGCCCGCCGATGGATCCTCCTTCAGCGACTCCGCGAAGTCGCGGCTCCGCGAGGCGAGATAGTCGACGAGGCCGAGACGTAGGCGCTCGGCCGACGACCTGCCGGTCCATGCGTGCGCCCTTGCGGAGCTGGACGTGGACCACGGGCCTCGACTCGAGCGCAGGAGACTCGTCGAGTTCGAGGCAGAAGCTCTCGATCGCCGCGGCAGCTCCTCGTCACGGTAGAGGCCGTATTCGACGTCGATCGGGTAGATGTTCGCGCCCATGTACGAGATCGTCCCGTCACGGCGGCCGTACAGGAAGAAGAAGGGCGCACTCCAGCTCTGAGGGAGTGGCTGGCGCGTCTCGAGGACACCGAGTGCGGTCAGTCGCTCCAGGACGTCCCGGCGCGACAAGGTGAGCCCTTCGTCGCCGACGTTGTAGCGGAGCTTGGGCGAGAGCACCGAGCTGTTGTTGAGGGTCACGACCGCGTCACCGCGATCGTTGATCTCGATGTAGTTCTCGAGCGGGTTGTACTGGAACACCATCGGTATCCGCTCCTCGCCGCTGCCGAGCAGCGCATCGACGCACGTCCTGCCGCGTCACGAGCAGCTTGCGCACCCACACCGACAGGTCGGTCTCGCCGGCGATCCCGACCTGGACGTCCGAGGCGCCGTACCCGGAGCGAACCTTGACGAGGCGCCGCTCGAGGTAGTCGCGCATCGCCTCCGTCATCGCCTCGCCGCCCACCGCGCCGTAGACGCGCGTGCGCGTCCAGTCGAAGCCGCGTTCGTCGAGCGCGTCGACGACGTGCTTCAGGAACGGCGGGTAGGCGGTGATCAGGTAGTCGAACTCGTTGCCGAAGAGCTCGATCGTGTCGACGACCCTCGCGAGGTCCGGGCCCGTCGACTTGACCATCGACACCCGCGAGAGCGCGATGCCCATGTTCGTCCCCGTCGCCCATGCCCCCATCGAGAAGGCATTGATCGCGAACAGGCGCTCGGTCGGGAAGGTGAATCGGATCCAGTTCGCGGTGTTCAGGTGCACGTCGCGCAGCTCCCGATCCGAGCGCAGCCAGTTGAACGGCGTGCCCGAGGAGCCTGCGGACTCGTCCACGACCGTGCCCACGATCGGGATCCGCCCGTCGCGGCAGCGCTCGGCGAACGGGTACCGCGTCACGTAGTTCTCCTTGGTCGTCTCCGGGAACGCGTCGAGCTCCAGGATCCGGAAGACGTGGCCGTTGTCGGCAAGGAAGCGCCCGTACGCGGGAACGCGCTTCTTCGCCAAGGCGCACATGAGGTACGCGTGCAGCCGGCCCAGCGCCTCGAGCCGCGAGCTCGAGCGCTGGGACAGCCAGTGCCAGAGCCGGTAGTGGGAGCGGATGAAGCGGTAGAGCGCGCTGAAGACGGCATTGACGGCCGTCAGGTACCCGACCCGCACCCAGAGCAACGGCGGCCGCGACCAGATCGGCCAATGCCCGCGCGGCTGCGGCTCGCGCTCGGCGGCCAGGGACTCCGGAGTCTCCACGGGCCACATCGTCTCCGAGCGGTCGGCTGTGGGCAACAGCCGCGTGGTGAGCATTGACGCCGCGCGGCCTCGCCGGACCTCGCGAAGAGCCCGTCGCAGCGCGTCGCCGGCAGCGCGTCAGATCTTCCAGCTCTTGCGCCCGGCGACCCAGAGCTGGAAGGGGAGGAGCGGCCAGAGGGCGAGCTCCCGGAGCGACGCCTTGCGCGACCGCCCGGCGGGCGAGGTCGAGCGCACCTTGACACCCGTGTGGCGCAGGAGCCAGCGGAGGGCGGCCTTCGCGCGCGGGGCGTGCCACGACGACGTGACGACGAGCACCTCGTGGGCGCCCACGCGGAGGACGTCGTTGAGGGCGTTCGCCATGTTCTCGACCGTGGTGCGGGCGTCCGGGTCGACGACGACCTCGCGAGCGGCCCCGCGCCAGGCGGCATGCATCAGCTCCGCCTCGGAGTGCGTGTGCGGGAGGCGCGCCCAGCCCGAGAGCACGACGACGTCGTCGCCGGTCGCCACCTCCGCCGCACGCTCGAGCCGCGCGGCGCACACCGGATGCAGCTCCGCCCGGCGCCCGACCGAGTATCCGAGAACGACGACGACCCGGTGCGCCGTCACGACCGGCGACTTCGGAGCCAGCGGAAGAAGAGCAGCGTGCCGACCACCGTCAGGACGAGCTTCACCGCCTTCTTGCCCTGGAGCTTCGACTCGCCGTGGGAGCGCTCGCGCATGTGGACGGCCACCTCGTCGACCCGCAGACCGGCCCGCTTCAGCCGCAGCAGCGCCTCGACCTCCGGCGCCCCGCTCGCGTACGGCTGCGCCATGATCGGCATCGCCTTCCGGTTCACGGCGGCCATCCCGCTCGTGGGGTCGTGGAACGGCCGGCCGAGCCGGACGTGCATCGCCCTCTGGAGCAGCCCGATCCCGAAGCGTCGCGTCCGCGACGGCGCGTAGCGGTCGGCTTCGTACCCCTCGCCCTCCGCGAAGCGCGAGCCGACGGCGACGTCGCACAGGTCCGCGCGCACGAGGTCGAGCAGGCGCCGGAGCTCCTCGACGGGATGCTGGCCGTCCGCGTCCACCCGCCCGCAGTACGCGTAGCCCCGCTCGTACGCCTCGTGGTAGCCCGCGGCGATCCCGGCGCGAAGGCCGCGGTTCACGCCGAAGGAGACGACGATCGCGCCGAGCTCCGACGCGACCGCGGCGGTGGCATCCGTCGACCCGTCGTCGATCACGAGCACGTCGATGTCCGGCAGCCCGGCCGCCAGCTCCGCGAGGACGCCGGGGAGGCTCAGCTCCTCGTTCCAGGCGGGGATGAAGACGACGGTGTCGCGGTCGGGCACGGCGGGAGCCTACTGACGGCGGGCGAGAGCAGTTGCGACCGCGACAGCCTGACGCCGAAGGCGGCGGCCTTCAGGGATCTGCCCCGCCGGAGGCGGGGATCCGAGCGGTCTGCATCCGCTTCTGCGGATGCAGACCTTGCGAACAAGGATATTGTCGCGGCCGACGACGCTGTCACGAAAGGAGAGACGCCGTGTCGGGTATCGACGCGAAGTCGGACGCGATCTACCAGCTCGTCGCGGAAGGGTCCGCGGTGCAGCAGCTCGCAACCGGTTTCACTTTCACCGAGGGGCCGATCTGGCACCCGGAGGAGCAGGTGCTGTACTTCTCCGACATGCCGGGCGACGTCCGGCGGAAGGTCACGCTCGAAGGAGCGGTCACCGAGGTCAGGAACCCGTCGTTCAAGTGCAACGGGATGACGCTCGAGCCCGACCTCAGCCTCCTCGTCTGCGAGCACGTCACGAGCTCGCTCGTGCGCGAGCGGAGCGACGGCGTGCGCGAGACGCTCGCGTTCCACTACGAGGGCAAGTACCTGAACAGCCCGAACGACGTCACCGTCCGCTCGGACGGGACGATCTACTTCACCGACCCGTGGTACGGCCGGTTCCCCGGCTTCGGCATCGAGCGCGCGCGCGAGCTCGGCTGGCAGGGCGTCTTCCGGATCCCGCCCGGAGGCGGCCAGGACGAGCTCGAGCTGGCGATCGCGCAGGACGAGTTCGACATGCCGAACGGGCTCTGCTTCTCGCCCGACGAGTCGCTGCTCTACGTCAACGACACGCCGCGGGCGCACATCAAGGTGTTCGACGTGGCGGCCGACGGCACGTTGTCGAACGGGCGGATGTTCCTCGAGGGCGTCGGGACGGGCGTGATCGAAGAGGGGATTCCCGACGGGATGAAGTGCGACGAGCGCGGGAACATCTGGGTCACCGGCCCGAAGGGCGTCTGGGTCGTCTCCCCGGCGGGCGAGCACCTCGGAACCGTCCTCGTCCCTGAGAACGTCGGCAACCACACGTGGGGCGGGCCGGACTGGCACACGCTGTTCATCCCGTCGTCCACGTCCGTCTACACGATCACGACGCTCGTCGGCCCTCGCCGCGAGCCGTACATGCGCTAGGAGGAGACCGATGCCGGACTTCACGCTCGATCCGGGACGCTGCGTGCTCGTCGTCCAGGACCTGCAGAACGACGTGATCATCGACGGCGGGGCGTTCGCCGAGTCGGGCTCCCCGCAGCACGCGAAGGAGCAGAACGTCGTCGAGAACGTCCAGGACCTCGCCGCCTTCTGCCGCGGCAAGGGGATCCCCGTGATCCACGTCTGGTACATCGTCGAGGAGGGCGCGCCGGGCCTGAAGCTCAACGCGCCGCTCTTCCAGGGCCTCAAGGACACCGGGGCGCTTGTCCGCGGGACGTGGGGGGCGGCCCCGGCCGACGGGCTCGAGGCCCAGGACGGCGACTACGTCGTCGAGAAGATGCGCATGTCGGCGTGGCAGGGAACGAAGCTCCAGAACCTGCTCGCCGGGCTCGGGCGCGACACGGTGATCGTCACCGGCGCATGGACGAACATGTCGGTCGAGCACACCGCGCGGACGGGCGCCGACAAGGGGTTCTCGATGGTCGTCCCGGAGGACTGCTGCTCGACGATGAACGCGGACTGGCAGAACGCCTCGATCAACTTCGCGCTCCAGAACGTCTCCACGGTCACCAACCGGGCCGACGTCAAGGCGGCCCTCGGAGGATGACGCGGACGCGGCGGTCCGCGTGATGTCGTCACGCGGGCCTGCCGCGAGCGAGCGATGAAGACACGAGCCGCGCTGTTCCACGCCGTCGGGACGCCGCTCGAGGTCGTCGAGATCGACCTCGCAGAGCCACGGCCGCACGAGGTCGTGGTCCGGATGGCCGCCGTCGGGATCTGCGGCACCGACCTCCACCAGGTGAAGGGCGAGTTCCGGCGGCCGACGCCGATGGTGCTCGGGCACGAGGGCGCGGGCGTGGTCGAGGAGGTCGGCGACGCCGTGACCCGCGTCCGTCCCGGAGACGACGTCGTGCTCTCCTGGGCGCCCTCGTGCGGCGAGTGCGCCGGCTGCCGGCGCGGGCGCCCCGCGACGTGCGCTCGCCTGAACGCCGCCATCCCGAACGGGACGCTCCCGGACGGGTCGACCGGGATGACGTACCGCGGCGAGACGGTCTACCGCGGTACCGCGACCGGGTGCCTCGCGGAACGGGTGGTCGTCGACGAGCAGGTTGCGCTGCCGCTCGCGGGGGCCGTGCCCTTCGACCAGGCGGCGCTCCTCGGCTGCGCGGTGCTCACGGGCGTCGGTGTGGTGCTGTACGCGGCAGAGGTGGAGCCCGGCGCCTCCGTGCTCGTGATCGGGGCGGGCGGTGTCGGGCAGTTCGTCGTCCAGGGCGCGCGGATCGCGGGCGCCGAGACGATCGTCGTGTGCGATCCCGTGGAGGCCAGGCTGGATGCCGCGCGTGCCGCGGGAGCCACGCACGTCGCTGTCCCGGACGCGCTTCGCGACGTGATGCGGGCCGAGCTCCCCGACGGCGCCGACTACGGCTTCGACGCGGTGGGGTACCCCGCCACGACCACGACGGCGCTCCGCTCCACGCGGGACGGCGGCACCGCCGTGATCGTCGGCCTGCCGCCCCAGGGGGAGCGGCTCGACCTCGATCCCTTCGAGCTCATCCGGAAGGAGAAGAGGCTCACCGGGACGCTGTACGGATCGGAGGACCCGGCGGTTGCTCTCCCGGCGATGCTGGAGCACGTCCGCGCGGGCAGGCTCGACCTCGCCTCCTCGCTCGGGCCGTCGTTTCCACTCGAGCGTGTCGACGAGGCGGTGCAGGCGAGCCTGGCCGGCGAGTCCGGGCGCGTCCTCGTGCTGCCCGACGCCTAGTCTCCGTCCTCCGGAAGCGCCTCGGACAGCGCCTGGACGGTCTCCTCCTGGAGCCAGGAGAGCCAGTGGTAGAGCGCCATGCGCGGCGCGTCCGGGGCGGCGAGGTCGAGCGGGGCATAGCTCTCCTCGGTCACGTCGAGCTGGGTCCCGAGCGCGAGCCGCAGGCTCTCGAGGGCTCCGAGCCACGTGAGGAGCTCCTCCTCGGTCAGCGACTCGGCGTGGGCGGTTCGCTCCAGTTCCTCGAGCGCCCGCAGCTTGCCGTCCCGCAGCGTCGCGCCGACGAGGCGGGCGTACTCCGCGTTCGCGGTGTCGTCCTCGACGAACGCCGGGGGGAAGAGGCGGTAGAGCGTCGGCTCGCCGGCCTGGAGCGCCTCGCGGAGCTGCGCGGGCAGAGCCGCGAGGACGTCCCGCTCGTCCGCCGGCAGCCGCACCCGGTACGAGCCGTCCCGGCGTCGATCGATTCCCCGTCGCACGGCTAGTCCTGCTGCATCGTGGCCCAGAGCCCGTGCGCATGCAGCCGCGAGACGTCGAGCTCCGACTTCTCCCGCGTCCCGGAGGAGACGACCGCCTTGCCCTCCTGGTGCACCTGCAGCATCAGCCGCGTCGCCCTCGTCCGCGAATAGCCGAACAGTCGCTGGAGGACGAGCGTCACGTAGCTCATGAGGTTGATGGGGTCGTTCCAGACGATCACGACCCATGGCCGATCGTCGATCGGCACGTGGTCGAGCTCCGGCTCCCGTACCTCGATCGGCGCTTCGACGACCTGGCTCACGGCATCAGTGTGACCGACGCGGCCATCGACGGGGCCGGCCGCGCCCAATCGGGCCTGTGCTACTCGCCGTCCGTCCGCGAGCTGGAGGGGAGGTCTTCGCCGACCGATTCGTCGGCGCCGGCCTCCGCGCCGTCCTGCGACTCGGACGGCACCTCGCGCGAGTAGAAGCGCAGGCGCTCGACGATGTCGGAGATCGGCGCAACGGGTTCGCCGTCCTCGGAGTCGTCGTACTCGTCGTGCTCGTCGTCCCGCTTGAACAGACGGCCGAGACCCGCAGCGCGCGCCGCCTTCCGCTCTTCGGCCGCACGTCGTCGCTCCTCTTCGGCGCGCTGCTTGGCGAGTTCCTTTTCTTCGGCTTCGCGGCGCTTGGCTTCTTCGCGGGCGGCGATCTCGTCGCGTTTGCGTTGCTCTTCGGCGGCCTTGGCCTGGCGCTTTTCGTCTTCGGCGCGCTGCTTGGCGAGTTCCTTTTCTTCGGCTTCGCGGCGCTTGGCTTCTTCGCGGGCGGCGATCTCGTCGCGTTTGCGTTGCTCTTCGGCGGCCTTGGCCTGGCGCTTTTCGTCTTCGGCGCGCTGCTTGGCGAGTTCCTTTTCTTCGGCTTCGCGGCGCTTGGCTTCTTCGCGGGCGGCGATCTCGTCGCGTTTGCGTTGCTCTTCGGCGGCCTTGGCCTCGCGCTTTTCGTCTTCGGCGCGCTGCTTGGCGGCCGCCTTCTCCTCGCGCCGGCGCCGCCGGGTGTCGCCCCGTGACTCGGCCTGCTCGTCGATGTCCGCAGCTCCGACCTCGATCTCGTCGAGGTCGACGAGCGACTCCGGCGTGGTCGCAAGGGCCGCCGCAGCGACCTCGGCCTCCCGACGCGCACCTTCCGCGGCCTCGGCACGTTCTCGTTCGGCTGCGGCCTCTGCTTCGAGGCGCGCCTGTTCGGCGGCTGCGGCCTCGCTTCGAGCCGCGCCTGTTCGGCGGCTGCGGCCTCTGCTTCGAGTCGCGCCTGTTCCGCGGCCGCCGCTTCGGCTTCGAGGCGTTCCTGTTCGGCTGCGGCTTCTGCTTCGAGCCGCGCCTGTTCGGCGGCGGCTGCTTCGGCTTCGAGGCGTTCCTGTTCGGCTGCGGCTTCTGCTTCGAGCCGGGCGTGTTCGGCGGCTGCGCTGCTTCGGCTTCGAGGCGTTCCTGTTCGGCTGCGGCTTCTGCTTCGAGCCGGGCGTGTTCGGCGGCTGCTGCTTCGGCTTCGGCGCGGGCGCGTTGTTCGGCTTCGAGGCGTTCCTGTTCGGCTGCGGCTTCTGCTTCGAGCCGGGCGTGTTCGGCGGCTGCTGCTTCGGCTTCGAGGCGCTCTCGTTCGGCTGCTTCGAGCCGCGCCTGTTCGGCTGCGGCTGCTGCTTCGGCCTCGGCGCGGGCGCGTTGCTTCGGCTTCGAGGCGTTCCCGTTCGGCTGCGGCTTCTGCTTCGAGCCGGGCGTGTTCGGCGGCCGCGACAGCTTCGGCTTCGGCGCGGGCGCGTTGTTCGGCTTCGAGGCGCTCCTCGTTCGGCTGCGGCTTCTGCTTCGAGCCGGGCGTGTTCGGCGGCCGCGACAGCTTCGGCTTCGGCGCGGGCGCGTTGTTCGGCTTCGAGGCGCTCTCGTTCGGCTGCCGCCTCTGCGTCGAGCCGCGACTGTTCCTCAGCTTTCTCCGCGAGGGCGCGCTCGGCCGCCTCGGCCTCGACCCGGGTTCGTTCGGCCGCAGCGGCCTCGGCTTCGGCCTCGACACGGGCGCGTTCCGCCGCTTCCGCCTCCGCGCGTTCGCGCTCGGCCTCTGCCTCCGCGTCGTGCCGTTCCCGCTCGGCCGCCTCCGCGGCGGCGCGCCGCGTGGCCTCCTCGGCCTCGGCCCGTGCCAGCTCTTCGGTCTCGACGCGGGCGCGCTCGGCCACCTCGGCCGCAGCCTGCGCCTCTGCGGCCTCGTCCGCCTCGCGCCGCGCGCTCTCCTCGACCTCCTGGAGGAGTGCGGCATCCGCCGCGGCGCGGTCTTGTCCATCCGGGACCGGCTGGGCCGCCTGTTCGGCGTTCCTTCGCGCGGCCGCCTCCTCGTTCTGGAGGCGGGCGCGCTCGACCGCGGCCGCGACGGCCGCGACGGCGGCCGCACGCGCGCGCTCGACCTCGTCCTCCGAACGCGCGGGTGCGCCCCACCGGGGCCTTCGGCTCGTCGGGTTGCGGCGACTCGGGCACGAGCGCGAGCGGTCTGGTGGGGACGGCGCCGAGCTCGTCGTGCCGCTCGCGGAGCTCACCGCGCTGGAGCTTGCCGCTCGCGGTCCGCGGCAGCTCGTCGACGAACGCGATCTCGCGCGGGTACTTGTACGGCGCGGTGACGGCCTTGACGTGGGCCTGAAGGTCGTCCGCCAGCCTGGTTGTCGGCTCCTGCCCGGAGCGGAGGACGACGAACGCCTTGACGATCTGACCGCGGTCGGCGTCGGGGACTCCCACGACCGCGCTCTCCGCCACCGCCGGATGCTCGTCGAGCGCGCTCTCGACCTCGAAGGGCCCGATCCTGTACCCCGACGAGACGATCACGTCGTCGGCCCGACCGGCGAACCACAGTTGCCCGTCCTCGTCACGGGTCGCCCGGTCGCCCGTCACGTACCAGCCGTCGCGGAACGCAGCCTCGGTCTCCTCGGGCGCCTCCCAGTAGCCCGCGAAGAGCGTCGGGGGCCGCCCCATGAGCGCGAGGTCGCCTTCGACGCCCGGCGGGCAGACCTGCCCGCGCTCGTCGATCACCGCGACGTCGTGACCCGGCGTCGGCAGACCCATCGACCCCGGTCGGAGAGGTGCCGCGGGCGTGTTGGCGACGAGGAGCGAGTTCTCCGTCTGGCCGTAGCCGTCGTAGATGGTCAGTCCAAGCGCGTCCTGGAATCCCGCGATCACCTCCGGGTTGAGTGGCTCGCCGGCGGAGACCGCGTGGCGCAGGCGTGGCAGATGGGTCTTCCCGAGGGCCTCGAGCCTGCCGAGCATCCGGTACTCGGTGGGCGTCTGGCAGAGGATTGTCACGCCGAGGCGATGGAGGAGCGACAGGCGCTCCTCGGGGTCGAACTGACTCTCGTGCACGACGACCTCCGCACCCTGCGACCAGGGGCCGAGGAGCGAGTTCCAGATCGCCTTCGACCAACCGGTACCGGCCGTGCACCAGACGACGTCACCCTCGTGCGCGTCGAGCCAGTGCGCCGCCTGGGAGCGCTGCGCCCACGTGTACGCGTGCGTGTGGACGGCGCCGCGCGGGTCCTTGGTCGTTCCGGACGTGTAGAGGATGAGCGCCGTCTCGCTCGCGCTCGTGTCCTCCGTCGGGGCGACCGGCATGTAGCGGCGGAGCTCCTCGAGCGCCTCGTCGAGGTACAGCACCGACACGGACTCGTCCACCTGGTGGCGCATCTCCTCGACCTCGACCTCGAGCGACCGGTCGGCGACGACGAGACGCGCGCGGGAGTCGCGGATGCGGAAGGCAAGGTCGCGTGCGCGCAGCATGTCCGGGCACGGGACCGCCACGACCCCGCTCTTCAGCGCGCCGAGCATCGCCCCGTGCCACGCCGGTACCTTCCCGACCGCGATGAGCGCGCGATCGCCGCGCTCGAGCCGCGTGCGGAGGAGGTGAGCCCAACGGGCCGCGTCCCCGGCGAGCTCGTGGAAGGTCTTGCGATCGACGATTCCCTCGCGATCGACGAAGGTCAGGCCCGACCGGAGTGGGTTCATGCCGAGCACCTCGACGACGTCGCGCACGAAGTTGAACCGGTCGGGGACGTCCCAACCCGGCGCGTACGCTCCCGCGTCGTGCTCGATCTCGACCTTCGCTCGCTTGCGCAGGAGCGCCATCTCAGCCCGGCCCGAATGTCACGCGGATCCACTCTCCCATCGGTCACGGTAGTCCTCGCGCACCGGCTGGAACACATCCAGGACGAGCGCGCCGTCCGGCCCGCAGTACGCGGAGTGCTCGACCCCTCCCGGCAGCACGTAGCCCTCCATCGGCCCGAGCTCGTGCGCCACGCCGTCGACCACGAGCGCCTGCATCCCGCGCAGGACGAGCCCGAGCTGCTCGTGCGGATGGCTGTGCAGGGGAACCACGGAGCCCGGCTCGAACTCGATCATGTTCAGCATCGAACCGGCGCCGAACAACGGGCGCCCGACAACCCCGTCCGCGAGCGCGAACGGTCGAACATCGTCGAAGTGCACGAAGACGGGTTCCAAAGCCATGACTCTACTCCTGCCTATGTCGGCACGGCCGGGCCGGAGGTTGACCGGCGTTCGACGCGGTGTGCGCGCGGGGATATCGTCCGCGCCGTGGTCGCGATCGCTCCGGAGCTGCTGCGCACCCAGGCGTTCGTGGACGGTCGCTGGATCGAGGCCGACGACGGCGCGACGTTCGCGGTCGTGAACCCCGCGACCGGCGACACGATCGCGGACGTGCCGAGGCTCGGTGCCGCGGAGACGCGGCGGGCCATCGAGGCGGCGGCGCGGGCGCTGCCGGCGTGGCGCGCCCGGAGTGCGAAGGACAGGGCACGCGTCCTGCTGCGGCTGGCGACGGCGATGGCGGAGCGGGAGGACGAGCTCGCTGCGCTGATGGTGCTCGAGCAGGGCAAGCCGCTCGCGGAGGCGCGGGCGGAGATCTCCTACGCGCTGTCCTTCTACGAGTGGTTCGCGGAGGAGGCCAAGCGGCTCGACGGCACGATCATCCCCTCGCCCTGGCCCGACAAGCGGGTCCTCGCCACGCGCGAGCCCGTCGGCGTCACGGCCGGGATCACGCCGTGGAACTTCCCGTCCGCGATGGTCACCCGCAAGTCGGCCCCCGCGCTCGCCGTCGGCTGCACGATGGTGCTGAAGCCCGCGGAGCAGACGCCGCTCTCGGCGCTCGCCGTCGCGGCTCTCGCCGAGGAGGCCGGCGTCCCCGCAGGGGTCTTCTCCGTCGTGACCGGGGCCGTGGAGGACGCGCCTGCGATCGGCAGGGAGATGACGTCCAACCCGCTCGTCCGCAAGCTCGGCTTCACCGGGTCGACGGAGGTCGGAAAGCTCCTGATGAGGCAGTGCGCGGATCACGTCAAGAAGGTCTCGCTCGAGCTCGGCGGCAATGCCCCGTTCATCGTCTTCGACGATGCCGACCTTGAGGTTGCGGTCTCCGCCGCCCTCGTCTGCAAGTTCCGGAACTCGGGGCAGACCTGCATCTCGGCGAACCGGATGCTCGTGCAGGACGGGATCTACGAGGCGTTCCTCGAGCGCTTCACCGGCGAGGTCGAGTCGCTGAGGGTCGCCGACGGGTTCACCGACGGCGTCCAGGTCGGCCCGCTGATCGACGAGCCCGCGCTCGACAAGGTCGAGTCGCACGTCGCCGACGCCCTCGACCGCGGCGCCGAGCTCGTGACCGGAGGCGACCGGCTCGACGGGCAGTTCTACCGGCCGTCCATCCTGACCGGCGTCGACCCGGAGATGCGGATGAGCCAGGAGGAGACCTTCGGCCCGGTGGCCGCGATCGCGCGCTTCGAGAGCGAGGACGAGGCTGTCGCGCTCGCCAACGCGACCCCCTACGGGCTCGCCGCCTACTACATGACGACCGACCTGGCTCGCACGTGGCGTGTCGGCGAGGCGCTCGAGTACGGCATCGTCGGCGTCAACACGGGTCTGATCTCGACCGAGGTCGCGCCCTTCGGTGGCGTCAAGGAGTCCGGCATCGGCCGTGAGGGGTCGAGCTTCGGGGTCGACGACTGGACCGAGCTCAAGTACTGGGCCGTCGGCGGGCTCGCGCCGACCGGCGGCTGAGGCGGCGCAGATGATCGTCGAGCAGCGCGACTACCACGTGCACACCGGGAAGCTGCCCGAGCTCGTCCGGCTCTATGCGGACGAGGGGATCGCCATCCAAGAAGAGGTTCTGGGTGGGTTCGTCGGCGCGTTCACCACGGATGTCGGCGCGCTCTCGACGTACACCTCGCTCTGGAGCTACGCGAGCCACGCGGAGCGCGAGACGCGCCGGGCGGCGCTCCAGGCGCGTCCGGACTGGCAGGAGTTCCTCGCGCGCATCCAGCCGCTGATCCACACCCAGCAGAACCGCATCCTCGTCCCGACGCCGTTCTCGCCGATCGCGTAGAAGTCGTCCTCGTGAGCCAGCTCGACGGAAAGGTGGCGGTCGTGACGGGCGGCTCCCAGGGGATCGGAAAGGCGATCGCCGACGGGCTTGCCGCGGAAGGCGCCCGGATCGTCGTGGCGGACATCCACGGTGCCGAGGAGGCGGCAGGCGCCTACCGGGACGGTGTCGGCCTGACCGTCGACGTCGCCGACGAGGTCGCGGTAGAGGGGATGGTCGCGGCGACGATCGAGCAGTGCGGGAGCCTCGACATCCTGGTCAACAACGCGGGGCTCTACGCGTCGCTCGCGATGCGGCCCTTCACCGACATCCCGCTCGAGGAGTGGCGTCGGGTGATGGACGTCAACGTCGCGTCGATGTTCCTCACCTGCCGAGCGACGGTTCCCGCGATGCGGGAGCGGGGTGGTGGAGCGATCGTGAACATCTCCTCCGGGACGCCCTTCCGAGGCGTCCCGTTCCTGCTCCACTACGTGACGAGCAAGGGCGCGATCGTGGCGTTCACGCGCGCGATCGCCCGCGAGCTCGGCCGCGACGGGATCCGCGTGAACTGCGTCGCGCCCGGGTTCACGATGTCGGACGGGGTGAAGGACCATCCCGAGGTGGTCGAGCAACTGCGCGACGTCTCCGTTGCGGCGCGCACCATCCAGCGCGACCAGGTGCCGGAGGACGTCGTCGGCGCGGTCAACTACCTCGCGGGGCCGGGCGCGGCGTTCGTCACCGGCCAGACGATCGTCATCGACGGCGGCCAGTACTTCCATTGAGGCTCTCGCTCCACCGCTTCGAAACCGGCGTCGAGACGATCGGCGGCAACCGTGTCGTCTACGACGTCGACGCCGAGAGCGCGCGGTTCGGCGCCTCCGCGGTCGACGGTCTCGCGCTCGTCTGGCAGATGGACCACGACGAGGGCGACGCGCAAGGCGCGCTCGTCTCGCGCTTCGTCCAGCTCGACCCGTTCGCGTCCTGGGTCGTGCGCTGCGACCGGGTCGACTTCCCCCTGGGCGGCGTCGCCCGCCTGCACACGCATCCGGGGCCCGGGATCCGCTATCTCCTCCAGGGCGAGATCGAGATCGAGACGGAGGGCCGCTCGTCGTTCTACGGGCCGGGAGGCGCGTGGTTCGAGAGCGGGGCGGACCCCGTGCTCGCACGGGCTTCGGCGCACCTCGCGACCTCGTTCGTCCGCGTGCTCGTCCTGCCTGCCGAATGGGCAGGGAAGCGCACCATCAACTACCTCGATCCGCCGCACCCCGCAGACCCCAAGCAGACGGCGACGGTCCTCCTCGAGCACGCGATCGCGCTCCCGCGGTGAACCGCAGCGGCGGCAGGATCCTCGTCGACCAGCTCGCCCTGCATGGGGCCGACCTCGCGTTCGGCGTGCCGGGCGAGAGCTACATCGACGTGCTGGACGCCCTTCGCGACAGCCCGATCAGGTACGTCACGTGCCGTCACGAAGGCGGCGCCGCGACGATGGCGGAGGCCGCCGGGAAGCTCACCGGCGCGCCCGGGATCTGCCTCGTCACGCGGGGTCCCGGCGCGACGCAGGCCTCGGTCGCGCTCCACACCGCCTACCAGGACGCGACGCCGCTCCTGCTCCTCGTCGGGCAGATCCCGCGCCAGGATGCCGAGCGCGAGGCCTTCCAGGAGATCGACTACCGCCGCATGCTCGCACCCCTCGCCAAGTGGGTCGCGCAGGTCGACCAGGTCGAGCGCATCCCGGAGCTCACGGCACGCGCGTTCCGGACAGCGACCTCGGGGCGCCCCGGCCCGGTCGTGCTCGCCCTCCCGGAGGACGTCCTCGCGGCATGCGCGGACGTGCCGGATGCCATGCCCTATGCGCCTGCACAGGCAGCGCCTGCGGCCGCCGACCTCGAGCGGGCGCGGCGGCTGCTGCAGAGCGCCGAGCGTCCTCTCGCGATCGTCGGCGGCCAACCGTGGAGCGCGGCGGCGGGCGAGGACCTTGCCGCATGGTGCGAGGCGAGCGGCATCCCGGTCGCGGCGGCCTGGCGCTGCCAGGACTACGTCGACAACGAGGCGAGGTGCTATGCGGGCCATCTCGCGATCGGCGCCGACCCGACGCTCCGCGCCCGCCTCCGCGACGCCGACGTGCTGCTGGTCGTCGGCGCGCGTCTCGGCGACATCGAGACCGCCGGCTACACGACCATCGTCCCGCCGGGCGGCGGCCGCGCGCTGATCCACGTCCACCCCGACCCGGACGAGATCGGCAGGGTCTACGAGCCCACGGTCGGGATCGTCGCATCCGGGCCACGGTTCGCCGAGTCCCTCGCGCGGCTCGAGCCCCTCGGCGCGAGCGCGCGGGACGAGCACCTGACCGAGGCGCACGCCGCCTACCGGGCGACGCTCGAGGCGCGGCCGCTCCCGGGCGCGGTCGAGATGACGGGGGTGATGGAAGCGCTTCGCGCGCGCCTCGGGCCCGACGCGATCCTGACGAGCGGCGCAGGCAACTTCACCGTCTGGGCGCATCGCTTCTACGTGTTCCGGCGCTTCCGGACGCAGCTCGCGCCGCTCTCCGGCGCGATGGGATACGGCCTCCCCGCCGCGATCGCGGCGAAGCTCGTCCATCCCGACCGGGACGTCGTCTGCCTCGCCGGCGACGGCGACTTCCTCATGACCGCGCAGGAGCTCGCGACCGCGCGCCAGGCGGGTGCCCCGGTCGTCGTGCTCGTCGTCGACAACGGGATGTACGGGACGATCCGCATGCACCAGGAGCGGCGCTTCCCCGGTCGTCCGAGCGGCACCGACCTCGCGAACCCGGACTTCGTCGCGCTCGCGCAGGCGTTCGGCGCGTACGCGGAGCGCGTGGAGCGGACGGCGGACCTCCCGGACGCGCTCGACCGCGCCCTCGGCGCCGGGACGGCCGCCCTCCTCCATCTCCCGGTCGATCCCGAGGCGCTCACGCCGCGGCAGACGCTGTCGGAGATCCGCTCCGAGGCGGGGGGCGGAGCGGGCGCGGGATGATGCGGCGCGGTCTTCGACGGCGCCCTAGGCTTGCCCCGGACCCACGACGAGCAGCGAGGAGGAGGAACCGATGGCGAAGTCCTACGCCAGCACCGTGATCGAGGCGCCTGCCGAAGACGTCTGGGCACGGATCCGCGACTTCAACGGCCTTGCCACGTGGCACGCCGGGCTCGTGGCGACGAGCGAGATCGAGGACGGGAACGCCGGCGACCAGGTCGGAGTCATCCGCAGCTTCACGCTGGCCGACGGCACGCACATCCGCGAGAAGCTCCTGTCACACTCCGACCTCGAGCGGTCGTACACGTACGACTTCCAGAAGACGCCGTTCGACGTCGACAACTACGCGGCGACGATCCGGGTCACCCCGGTCACCGACGGCGGCAAGGCATTCGTCGAGTGGTGGACGGTCTTCGACTGCGACCGCGACAAGCAGGACCACTGGGTCGGCTTCTTCGCGAGTCAGGTGTTCCAGGGCGGCTTCGACGCGCTCAAGGCCCACTTCGAAGGGTAGATGCGCCGACGACTGTCGGGCGCCGCGCTCGGGCGGCGCCCGAGCCTGGACCGTCGGGGGGGCCCGGGTCCAGAAAAAACGACATCTGTGCAGGTTGTTCTTCCCTTCGGGGCACTTCGCACGTACCATGCGGAGTCCGTGATGCGGCCTATCCGACACCTCAAGGCTCTTGCTGCGGCGACTGCCGTCGTGGCCCTGACCGCGACCGCCGTGGCGGCCGCAGCCGACGACATCGCCCGCGGCGCGGGCGGCGCGCAGCTGACGCTCCCCACCGGCTGGTCGAAGGTGAATCCCGCCTCGGAGACGCGGAGCGATCCGCGGACGCTCCTCGTCATCGGCACGGACGGCGCGAAGCCGATCGAGAGCGACTGCCAGGTGTCGTCGTACCGCGTGCCCGCCGACGGCGCCGTGGTCGTCGTCATCGGCTGGCGCGACTCGGTCGGAGGCTCGAGCTACCTGCCGCTGTCCGGCATGAAGCTCCGCCGCGGGACGTTCGACTGCTTCCCTGGACGCGGCGCCGTGGGCCGCGTCACCCGCCGCGACCGCGACTTCCAGGTGAACGTGCTCGTCGGCGACCGTGCCTCCGACGCGACGATCGATGCGGCGCTCGACGCCGCCCGGTCACTCGCCGTCGTATCTCGAACCGCCTGAGCGGTCGGAGCGTGGCGGAGCGCCGCGAGTACCGGGTCGCGGGCCAGGCCGAGCCGATCTCGCACTTCACCGACGCGGTGAGGGCGGGCGAGCTCCTGTTCGTCAGCGGGATCGTCCCGGTCGACGCAGAACGGCAGCTCGTCGGCGGCGACGACGTCGTCGCCCAGGCCCGCGCCGTCTTCGCCAACATGCAGGACGTGCTCGCGGCGGCCGGCTGCACCTTCGCCGACGTCGTCAAGGTCACCGTCTACCTCACCGACATCGACGATCGGCCGCTCGTGAACCCGGTACGCCAGGAGGTCTTCGGCGCGACGCGTCCGGCGTCCACGCTCGTGGAGATCTCCGCGCTCGTCATCCCGGGAGCCCGGATCGAGGTCGACGCCGTCGCGCTCGTGCCCGCGTGAACGCCGCCGGCGACCCGCTCAACGCCTGCATCACCTGGCTCGACGAGCCACTGCGCTCGACCGACGACGGCCCGCTCGCCGGCAAGACCCTGCTCGTCAAGGATCTGATCGACACCGAGGGCATCCGGACGACGTACGGCTCGCGGGTCTACGCCGACCACGTCCCGCCCCGCCATGCGACCGTCGTCGAGCGTGTGCTCGCCGCGGGCGCCGCGGTCGTCGGCAAGGCGAACCTCGCCGAGTTCGCGTGGGGAGTGCTCGGCACGAACGACTGGTACGGGACCGTGCACAACCCGGTCAGGCCGGGCCTCACCACCGGCGGCTCCTCGAGCGGCAACGCGGCGGCGATTGCGGGTGGCCTCTGCGACCTCGGGATCGGCACGGACACCGGCTGCTCGATCAGGCTGCCCGCGGCGGCCTGCGAGATCGTCGGGCTCAAGACCCGGCACGGGAACGTCCCGCTCGACGGCGTCTTCCCGCTCTGTCCGTCCTTCGACACCGTCGGCCCCCTCGGGCGATCCGTGAGCGACGTGGCGGCGCTCTGGTCGGTGATCGCGGGGCGGGGCGTCCCCGAGCCGCAGCTGGCAGGGCGTACCGTCGGATTGCTCCGCCGCGCGCCGAACCTCGGGGACGGACGCGCGACGGAGGCGAGCGATGCGGCGGAGGCCTGGGTCGACCGGCTCGAGGCGCTCGGAGCCCGTGTCGTCGAGGCCGAGGTCCCCGGGCCGCCCGCGGACACGTGGCCGGTGTTCCTCCACGAGGCGGCCCGCTCGCACGCGGCGACGTTCCCGAGCCGTGCCGAGGAGTACGGGGAGGCGATCCGGGCGAAGCTCGAGGCTGCCAACCGGGTCTCCACCGACGCGGTCCTCGAGGGCTATCGCGCATTGCTCGACTGGCGCCGGCTCGTCCCCGACGTCGACCTGTACGTGAGCCCGTGCGTCGCGATCGACTTGCCGCCCGAGGACGCCGACGAGCTCGAGGTCCGGCTGCCGCTCTCGTCGTTTCTGCGCTGGGTCAACCTGCTGGGGTGGTCCGCCCTTGCGATCGGCAACCTCCAGCTCGTCGCACCCGTGGACGAGACCGTGGTCGCCGCGGGCCTCGCCTGGGAGCGCGGGTAGCGCCGACGTCCGTCGTCGGTCGACCGCGAGCCGCATCTAGACTCGCCCGCGATGAAGGCGGTCGCGCTCGGGGTCGTACTGCTCGTCGCGGTCGCCGGTGCGGCGACCGGCGCGTGGGTGCTGCTCCGGGACGACGGGGGCGACGGAGACGGCCGCGACCCCTACGCCGCCGCGCTCGCAGACCTGTGCGTCCAGGCGCGCGGCGAGATCGAGGCGCTCGGCCGGCCGAGCGAAACCCCGATCGACGTCGTCTATGCGGGGACCGTGCGGATCGGGCGCGAGCTGCTCGCGCAGACCCGCGATCTGACGCCGCCCGAGGAGAAGAAGGCGCGCGTGGCGGTGTTCGCGCATCAGTACGGCCTCTATCTCGACGGGCTCGAGTACGCGTACCACTACCTCGAGAATCAGGGGAACCAGGTCGCGTTCGTCCAGATCGTCAACGGGGCGCTCGCCAACCTGGCGAACGCGGAGCGCGCGGCGACGGAGCTGGGCGCGCCGGAATGCGCCGTCCGCCCGTTCGAGTAGGGCCGCGCACCAACGATCAACAATCGATTATCGCTCGTTCGGCGTTGCCTCCACGCCGCATTCGCTGTTAGTTTGCCGCACACGTGAGCTCCGGGAGACGTCCGAAGCGCAGCGCCGACGCCGTCGTCGGGGTCCCGGCGTGAGCTCGCGCGCGCTTGTGCGCGGCCTGCGCCACGGGGGACTCGGACTGACCCTCGTGCTCGTCCTGCTCATGGTCGTGTGGGTGCTGTTTCTCGCGCGGGGAACGACGTTCGGCCCGGCGGTCGACAACCCCAAGGACTTCCTCATCACCACCCTGAACGGCGTCACCGCGGCCGGGCTCTACTTCGTCGTCGCGAGCGGCTTCACCCTCATCTTCGGCCTCATGCGCGTCGTCAACATGGCGCACGGCGCCTTCTTCCTGCTCGGCGGGTACATCGCGCTGAAGCTGCAGCGCCACTGGGTCGGCGAGGGCGCCGTGTTCGGCCTCACGAGCGATCAGGTGAACCTCCGCAACTGGGTGCTGCCGACGCTCATCGGTGCGCTGCTGGTCGGCGCGGTGGGTCTCGGGATGCAGCAGGCGTTCCTCCGCTGGAACCAGGGTCAGGAGCTGCGCCAGGCGCTGATCACGATCGCGATCGCGATCATTCTCGCCGACCAGATGCTCGCCCATTTCGGCGGGGTCGCGCAGGACATCGCCTGGCCCGGCACGCTCGACAGGTTCGTCGACCTGCGTGTCGCGGGCGTGCAGTACACGACGACGCGGCTCTTCATCCTCGGGCTCGCAATCGCCGTCGGGCTGGCGCTCTGGCTCTGGCTCAAGAAGACGAGGACGGGCATGGTCATCCGCGCGGGCGTCGACGACCGCCAGATGGTGAGCGCGCTCGGCATCAACATCCAGCTGACGTTCGCGATCGCGTTCTTCGTCGGCTCGGCGCTCGCCGGGCTCGGCGGGGCGGTGGGAGGCTCCTTCGCCAGCCTCGCGCCGGGGGTCGACTCGAACTGGCTGCTCAACTCGCTCGTCGTCGTGATCATCGGTGGGATGGGGTCGCTCGGCGGTGCGGCGGTGGGGTCGCTGCTGCTCGGCCTCACGACGAACTTCGCCGCCGCCTATCTGCCGTCCGACTACACGTACTACTCGATCATCTTCACGTTCATCCTGCTGGCCATCGTGCTGTCGGTCCGGCCCCTCGGTCTCTTCGGGAAGCCCGCGTGACGACGCGCTCCGTCGTCGACCGCGCGATCGGCGGCGGCGCGCTCGCGCTCGCCGCGCTCGCGCCGCTCATCTTCAGCGACTACTGGGTCGGCGCGCTCCTCACCCAGACGCTGTTCCTCGGGATCGTCGCCTCGAGCCTGATCTTCCTCTCGGCGTACGGCGGGATGGTCTCGCTCGCGCAGGTGGCCCTCTACGGGATCGCCGGCTTCGTGCTCGGCAACGTGGTCACGAACGGCAACACGAAGGGGCTCAACCTGGGCTGGAACCCATGGCTGGCCGTCGTGCTCGCGATCGCCGTCACGGTCCTCGTCGCGGTGCTCTTCGGCCTGCTGGCAAGCCGGAGTGTCGGCATCTACTTCCTGATGATCACGCTGACGTTCGGGGTGATCGCCAATCTGTTCTTCGGCCAGGTGACGACGTTCTCGGGCTTCGGCGGGATCAGCGGCATCCCGGCCCCGCACCCGATCGGCCCGGTCGACGAGCACCCGAACCGGCTCTACTACGTCGCCCTCGTCGTGTCGGTGCTGGTGTACGCGCTCCTGCGCTACGTCGTCCGCACGCCGTTCGGGCTTACGCTCCAGGGTGTCCGCGACGACCCCGTGCGGATGGCGTCGCTCGGCTACAACGTCGTGCTGCACCGGACGCTCGCGTTCGCGTTCGCGGCCGTGGTCGCCGCGCTCGCGGGCGTGCTGTTCGTCTGGTGGAACGGGCACATCGACCCGGCGTCGATCGACCTGAGCGCGATGATCGACGTCCTCGTGATCGCCGTGATCGGCGGGCTCTACCGGCTCGAGGGCGCGTGGCTCGGCGCGTTCGTGTTCGTGATGCTCAACAACTACTCCAGGCAGATCGACTTCGTGGGCCCGCGGTTCCACACCCTGATCGGCCTCGTCTTTCTCGCCATCGTCCTCGTCTCACCGGCGGGGCTGGCGGGAATCTGGGAGCGTGCGCAGGGTGCCCTCGGGCTCGGAGGCGGCGCTGCGCCGCAGCCGGCGACGGCGGCAGAGGCTCCCACACGTGATGCGGACGTATGAGCGAAAGGAGGATGCGGCAATCAAGGCAGCTCGGACAACGTCCCATTGTTCGGTAGGTCGCTTCAACCACAAGGAGGGCACTACATGAGTCGTCTCTGGGGACGAGGGTGGAAGCTCGCGCTTCCGATCCTCGGCGTCGGGCTCGTAGCCGCTATGGCGGCGGCGAGCACCTTCGCTGCCTCGGCCACGCCGATCAAGGTCGCGGTCCTGTCGGACTGCGAAGGCGCGTTCGGGGCGTTCGACGGTCAGGACCTCGCGGGCGTCGTCTCCGCGATGTCCGAGTACGCCGGCGCGAAGCCGGTGAACCCGAACGATCCGCGCAAGGGCTGGACGGGCGGGTCGATCGGTGGACATCCGGTCAAGCTCGTCGGCATCGGGTGCAGCAACGACCGGGCCGACACCGCGATCAAGGAAACCAAGCGGCTCATGGAGCAGCTCGGTGCGGACGTCATGATCGGCCCGCTGTCGGGTGACGAGTCGATCGCAGTCGCCAACTACGCGAAGCAGCATCCGACCAAGACGTTCGTCGACGGATCCGCGGGGGCGCAGGACACGACCCTCAAGGTCCAGGCGCCGAACTTCTACCGCTTCAACGGCGACGGCGCGCAGTGGAACGCCGGCCTGGGCGACCTCGCCCACAACAAGCTGGGATGGAAGACGGCGGCCGTGGTCGCCGACGACTACAGCTTCGCGTGGACGTCGGCCGCGGGCTTCATCGCCGAGTTCTGCGCGGTGGGCGGCAAGGTCACGAAGCGGGTGTTCCCGCCGCTCAACACGACGGACTACTCCTCGTACGCTCAGCAGATGCCGACGGACGTCGACGGAACCTTCGTCGCCGTCGGGGGCGCGGGCCTGATCCCGTTCCTCAAGGCATACGAGCAGGCGCACGGCCCGATCGACGGCAAGAAGTTCATCGGCAACCTCTTCTGGGGGACGCCGGGACAGTTCGAGCAGCTCAGCGCACGCGTCGCAGGCGCCTACGCCGGTGGTGCAGGAACCGCCGGCGACCTCGCCACCAAGGAGGCGCAGAAGTACTCGAAGCGCGTCATCGGGAAGTGGTTCAAGACGATCCCGCCGTTCGGCGCCGCCGCACCACAGGCGTCGAGCACGTTCACGTTCGGCTACTTCATCAACACGTGGGGCCTGATCAAGGGCCTGCAGGCGGTGAAGGGCGACATCTCGGGTGGCCAGAAGAAGCTCCAGAAGGTCCTCGGCAAGGTGTCGCTGCAGACGGGCTACGGCCCGATCAAGCTGGACAAGAACCGGCAGGGCATCATCCCGGTCTACTACCAGCAGCTGTACACGAAGAACGGCAAGCTGGCCGTCAAGACCGTTGGCTACATCCCGAACGTCGACCAGACGTTCGGTGGAACGTTCTCGAGCAAGACGCCCCCGCCGGGGCGGACCTTCCCGCCCTGCGTGAAGCGCTCGCTTCCGTGGGTCGGCAAGACGCAGCATCCGAAGGTCATCCCGTAGCAGGGATGACCTCGGCAGCACCATCCGAGCCGGCCGAGCCGATCCTCCGCTTGCGGGGGGTCGGCCGGCGGTTCGGCGGCCTCCACGCCGTGCGCGACGTCGATCTCGACGTCGCGCACGGCGAGCGCCGCGCCATCCTCGGGCCGAACGGCGCGGGCAAGACGACGCTGTTCAACGTGATCTCGGGCGACATCGAGCCGACCGCGGGGACGATCGAGTTCCTCGGGAACGAGACGACGTTCGCGCCGGCCCGGACGAGGGCCAAGCTCGGGATGTCACGGACGTACCAGAAGTCACGCCTCTTCCTCGGGCTTTCGGTCGAGGACAACCTGTATCTCGCCCTGCTCGGCATCCGCTCCGGGCACGTGCGGCCCGTCGTGCTGCCTCACCGCGACGGCGCGATCCGCGGAGAGGCACGGGAGCTCGCCGAGGCCGTGGGCCTGGCGCCGAAGCTGCCGACGCTCGTCGGCTCGCTCTCCCACGGCGAGCAGCGCCAGCTCGAGGTGGGGATGGCACAGGCCGGGAAGCCGAAGCTGATGATGCTCGACGAGCCGGCGTCGGGGCTCTCGCGCGGCGAGCGTGTGGCGCTCACCGACCTGCTGCTCGGTCTCGACCGCTCGATCACGCTGATCCTGATCGAGCACGACATGGACGTCGCGCTCCGCGTCGCGGAGTACGTGACGATGATGCACGACGGGCGCACGATCGTCGAAGGCACGCCGGCGGAGATCCGCGCGAACCAGCTCGTCCACGACCTCTATCTGGGCACGGGGCACCAGCCGGATGCCTGACTCACCGCTGCTGGCGGTCGAGGGCCTCGACGCGTTCTACGGGAGCGCCCAGGCGCTCGAGGACGTCGCGTTCGAGATGGGCCGCGAGTCCGTCGCGGTCGTCGGCCGCAACGGCATGGGCAAGACGACGCTCTGCCAGGCGATCATGGGCTTGACGCCCCCGGCCGCTCACGGCTCGATCCGGTTCGCGGGCGAGGAGATCCTCGGCAAGGCGCCCAACAGGATCGCGTCGAGGGGGATCGGCTACGTCCCGCAAGGGCGGCGCCTGTTCCCCTCGTTGAGCGTCGACGAGCACCTGCGGATGATCCGCGCCTCCGGGGGAGGCGACCGGCCGCGGCGCTGGACCGTGTCCGCGGTCTACGAGCTCTTCCCGCGGCTCGCGGAGCGCAAGCGCAACGGTGGCGCGCAGCTTTCGGGCGGTGAGCAGCAGATGCTCGCGATCGGGCGGGCGCTGCTGACCAGCCCGACGCTCCTGATCATGGACGAGCCGTCCGAGGGCCTGGCCCCCGCGATCATCGAGAATCTCGTCGACGTGCTGCGGACGCTGGCGGAGGAGGGCCTCGCGATCCTTCTGATCGAGCAGAACCTCGGTGTCGCCACCGCGGTCGCCGAGCGTCAGCTCGTGATGGTTGCAGGAAGCATCTTCACGGAAACGACCGCGGACGTGCTGTCGACCGACCCCGAGGCGCAGCGCCGGTTCCTCGGCGTCGAGCCGCTCGCGTCCTGACCGGAGGAGGAGCCCGTGACGACCGTCGTCCTCGTGGGAACCCTGGACACGAAGGGGAAGGAGTACGCGTTCCTGGCCGACCGGATCCGCGAGCACGGCGCGCAGGTCGTGCTCGTCGACGCGGGGATCGTCGGCGAGCCGCTCGCGACGCCCGACGTGACGCGCGACGACGTCGCGGCCGCTGCCGGAGCCGACGTCGCCGCGCTCGCCGCTGCCGGCGACCGCGGCGCGGCGATCGCCGCCATGGCCCGCGGCGCGGCGGAGATCGTCAAGCGCCTCCACGCCGAAGGCCGCCTCGACGCGATCGGCGGGCTCGGCGGGTCGGGGGGGTCGGCACTCGTCACGCAGGCGATGCGCGAGCTGCCGATCGGCGTGCCCAAGCTGATGGTCTCGACGGTCGCCTCGGGCGACACGAGCCCGTACGTCGGCTCGGTCGACGTGACGATGATGTACTCGGTCGTCGACATCGCCGGCGTCAACGAGGTGTCGGCGCGAATCATGGCGAACGCTGCCGGCGCCCTCGCGGGGATGGCGGGCGCGACCGTACCGCGGCTCGGCGAGAAGCGGCCGATCGTGGTGGCGTCGATGTTCGGGGTCACGACGCCCGCGGTGACGGTCGCGCGGGAGCGGCTCGAGGAGCTCGGCTACGAGGTGCTCGTCTTCCACCAGACCGGGGCCGGCGGCGGCTCGATGGAGAAGCTCCTCGCGGCGGGGTTCGCCGTCGGGTCGCTCGACGTCACCACGACCGAGTTCTGCGACCAGGTCGCCGGCGGGGTGCTCGCGGCGGTCCCGGAGCGGCTCGAGTCGGCCGGGAAGGCCGGCATCCCGCAGGTCGTGTCGCTCGGCGCGCTCGACATGGTCAACTTCGGGCCGATGGACTCCGTCCCGGAGCGGTATCGCGACCGGAACCTGTACGTCCACAACCCGACCATCACGCTGATGCGCACCACGCCCGAGGAGTGCCGCGAGATCGCCCGGATCGTGGCCGCGAAGCTCAACGCCGCCGCGGGCCCGACGGTGCTCTACGTGCCCCTTCGCGGCGTGTCGTCGATCGCGACCGAGGGCCAGGTGTTCAGCGATCCCGACGCGGACGAGGCGCTCTTCTCGACGCTCCGCGAGCTCGTCGACGCCTCGAAGGTCGAGGTGCACGAGCTCGACCTCGACGTGAACGCGCCGGAGTTCGCGCTGGCGATGGCGAACCGTCTCCACGAGCTGATCGGAGCGACGGCATGACGAGGAGCGAGGCGCTTGCGCGCCTCCGCGCCCAGATCGACGCCGGCACGCCGGTGATCGGCGCCGGCGCCGGCACCGGGCTCTCCGCGAAGTGCGCGGAGGCCGGGGGCACCGACCTGATCATCATCTACAACTCGGGCCGCTACCGGATGGCCGGCCGCGGGTCGCTCTCGGGGATGCTGCCCTACGGCGACGCGAACGCGATCGTCGTCGACATGGCGCGCGAGGTGCTCCCCGTCGTCGAGAAGACGCCGGTGCTCGCGGGCGTCTGTGGCACGGACCCGTTCCGCATGATGGACGTCTTCCTCGACGAGGTCGCGCGGATCGGCTTCAGCGGCGTGCAGAACTTCCCGACCGTCGGCCTGTTCGACGGGACGTTCCGGCAGAACCTCGAGGAGACGGGGATGGGCTACGGGCTCGAGGTGGACATGATCCGGCTCGCGCGCGAGAAGGACCTGCTCACGGCGCCGTACGTCTTCACGGTGGACGAGGCGGTCGCGATGGCGGAGGCCGGCGCCGACGTGCTCGTCCCGCACATGGGGCTGACCACCGGCGGCTCGATCGGCGCCGAGACCGCGAAGACGCTCGACGACTGCATCCCGCTGATCCAGGCGATGCACGACGCGGCGCGGGAGGTCAGCCCCGAGGTGATCGTCCTCTGCCACGGCGGCCCGATCGCCGAGCCGGACGACGCTGCGTACGTCCTCGCGCGAACCGAGGGCGTGGTCGGCTTCTTCGGCGCGTCGTCGATGGAGCGGCTGCCGACCGAGCTGGCGATGACCGAGAACATGAGGCGGTTCAAGCAGATTCCGATGGGAGGGCAGGCATGAGCGGCTTCCGGCCCGCGTCCGGCATCCGGCGCGACGAGCTCGAATGGGGTGTCTTCGCGCAGATGAGTGGGCCTGCGGACGGGCTGCGCGGGATCGTCGCGATCGAGGCGACCTTCCTGCCGGGCAAGTGCCACGACTTCCACTACCACCCGGGGCAGGAAGAGGTGATCTACGTCGTCGACGGCGAGATCGAGCAGTGGATCGGGCGCGAGCGTTCGATCCTGCGGCCGGGGGACGCGGTCGTGATCGACGCCGACGCCGTGCACGCCACGTTCAACGACGGCACGAGGGCTGCCAAGATCCTCGCGATCCTGTCGCCCGCGGTCGACGGCGACGGCTACGCGGCCGTCGACGTCTCCGCCGACGAGCCCTGGTCGGGCCTGCGCTAGATGGCCGTCCTCGCGACGACGACCTGGAACGACGGGGCGGACGATCCCGTCGTCTGCGTCCACGGGGTCACGGGGCACAAGGGGCGCTTCGCCGTGCTTGCGCCGCGTCTCGGCGAGCGCCGGGTCGTCGCGGTCGACCTGCGCGGGCACGGCCGGTCGACGTGGGAGGCGCCCTGGACTGCAGAGACGCATCTCGCGGATCTCCTCGAGACGGCCGACGCGCTCGGCGTCGGCTCCGCGACGTGGATCGGCCACAGCTTCGGCGGCAGGCTCGTCGCCGAGCTCGCAGCGCGGAGCCCCGAGCGGGTCGAGCGCGCGGTGCTGCTCGATCCCGCAATGCACGTCGACCCGGCGACGGCAACCGCCCGGTCGGAGGGGCTCTGCGGCGACGTCTCGTTCGGCTCGCCCGACGAGGCCATCGACACGCGGCTCGGTGACGGCACCCTGGTCTCGACGCCCCGGGAGACCCTCGTCGACGAGGCGGCGCAGCACCTGGAGCAGGGGGCGGACGGGCGTTGGCGCTGGCGTTTCTCGCCGCCTGCCGTGATCGCCGCGTGGAGCGAGATGGCGTCGCCCGCGCCGGCGTGGCCTCCCTGCCCGACGCTCGTCGTCCTCGGCGAGCGGTCGTGGATCCCGAACCGGGTGCCCCGCATGGCCCACCTGACGAGCGTCCCGGTCCCCGGCGGGCACACCGTGCTCTGGGACGACCCCGAGGCGACGGGCGACGCGGTCGCGCGCTTCCTCGCCAAACCCTCCTAGGCGCCGGTCGTGACGAGCCGGTCGTAGGCCGGGAGCGTCAGGAACTCGACGTACTCGGGCTGCGTCGCGATCCGCTCGAAGATCGCGCGCGCGTCGTCGAAGCCGGGACCGAGCTTGTCGAGCTCCTCGTCGGTGACACGCCGGACGTCCTCGCCCGCGATGCGGTCGTGGCGGAGCCACTGCCAGATCTGCGACCGTGAGATCTCGGCGGTCGCGGCGTCCTCCATGAGGTTGTTGATCGCGACCGCGCCCGAGCCTCGGAGCCACGCCGCGAGGTACTGGATCCCGACCGAGACGTTGTTGCGCAGGCCGTCCTCGGTGATGTCGCCCGGGGTGGCCGCGACGTCGAGCAGGTCTGCGGCGCCGACGCGAACGTCGTCGCGCCGCCGGTCGATCTGGTTCGGCCGGTCGCCGAGCACGCGGTCGAACGACTCCAGGGCGACGGCGACGAGGTCGGGATGCGCCACCCACGTCCCGTCGAACCCCTGCGACGCCTCCCGGTCCTTGTCCTCGCGGACCTTCTCGAGGGCGAAGGCGTTCACCTCCGGGTCGCGGCGGGAGGGGATGAACGCGGCCATTCCGCCCATCGCGTGCGCGCGACGGCGGTGGCAGGTCTTGACGAGCAGCTCGCAGTAGGAGCGCATGAACGGGACGGCCATGGTCACGGCCGCGCGGTCGGGGAGCACGAACTCGGGGCGGTGGCCGAGCTTCTTGATGACGCTGAAGATGTAGTCCCAGCGCCCCGCGTTGAGGCCGGCCGAGTGGTCGCGCAGCTCGTGGAGGATCTCGTCCATCTCGAAGGCTGCGAGGATCGTCTCGATCAGGACGGTCGCCTTGATCGTCCCCCGTGGTACGCCGAGCCGGTCCTGCGTCCAGCAGAAGACGTCGTTCCACAGCCGCGCCTCGAGATGCGACTCGAGCTTCGGGAGGTAGAAGTAGCGCCCGTTGCGACCGTGGTTGCGCAGGAAGTAGAGGCCGAAGTCGAACAGCGAGCCCGACATCGGGGCGCCGTCGACCTCGAAGTGGCGCTCGTCGAGGTGCCAGCCGCGCGGCCGGACGAACAGCACCGCGATCTGCTCGTTCAGCGTGTAGCGCTTCTCGCCCGTGTCGAGCTCGATCGTCCGGTCGAGCGCGTCCGTGAGGTTGCGCTGGCCCTCGATGCAGTTCTCCCAGGTCGGCGCGTTCGCGTCCTCGAAGTCGGCCATGAAGACCTTCGCCCCCGAGTTGAGGGCGTTGATCACCATCTTGCGGTCGACGGGGCCCGTGATCTCGACGCGCCGGTCGGCGATCTCCCCCGGGAACGACGCGATGCTCCAGTCTCCGTCACGGACGGAAGTAGTGTCGGGCAGGAAGTCGGGCAGCTCGCCGCCCGCCAGTCGGTCGAGCCGTTCGGCTCGTCGCGCGAGGAGCTCGCGCCGGCGCTCCCCGAACTCCCGCTGGAGATCGGTGAGGAACGCCACCGCGTCCGCGGTCAGGACGTCGTCGAC
>CAWBVO010000030.1:0-114778 GCA_963792245.1 uncultured Actinomycetes bacterium | reverse complement strand
GAGTCCGTCAGAGGGCTCTGCACGAAGCCGCCAATCGCGGGCTTTGCGCGCAGATCAACTTGGTGCCGTTCTCGGAAGTGCCTTCGATCAGCCCATGCTGATCAGGCGACCATCGCAGGAGCGGCCGGCGGCCGAGCGTCGTCACTGCTGCATCCTCGGATCGTGCGTCGGGTCGGCGTACATGCGGCGGGCAACCATGATCGATGGCTTCGGGGCGCAGTTCGTAGTGCCAGGGCTCGTTGCCGTAGATCTGGCACAGCCCGTACTCCGCACCGTGCCGGGCCAGCCACGCCGCGGCATCGACGTGCCCGATGTCGACCGCGTCCCCCGACACGTGAGCAGACGTGTCGGGGGTGGCCACCCATCGGGCAGCTTGCTCTTCTGAGCCGTACTTCGAGACCGCTTCGTCGAGTAGGTGCTCCTGGTACTCCGGCGAACGCCAGCCACTATCGACGACGAACTCGATCCCGTCGCCCCCGGCATCCGTCGCGGCCCGGCGCAGGGCACGGAGGAGAACCGGATCGAGCTTGGCCACACCCGGAACCTCGTCGTCGAAGACCGTCGTGCCGTTGGGGACGGCACCGTCAGCCTCGCCGAGCGGACCACGGCGCTCGCTGCGGAGGACGACGCTGCTCGAAGCAGCCGTCCTGGGCGGAAGGAGGTCGATGGGTGATGCGGCCGTCGACGACGAGGACGCGAGCAACTGGGAGCCGAGGGCTGAGGCGATCGCCGCGACGACGACCAGCAGGCCGGCGACACGGATCCAGCGAATCCGAATCCCACGGGTCGTTGTTCGTGCCGGTTCCCGGTAGGGCATGCCTCCATTCAAGGCAGCGTGGCGTTGCCAGCACGTATCCGGTTTTCGATATGACGACGATATGCGCCGGCCCTAGCATCGGAGCATGCGCGTGTTGATCGTCGAGGACGAGCCCTACATGGCGGAAGCCATCCGCGACGGCCTCCGCCTGGAAGCGATCGCGGCCGACATCGCGGGTGACGGCGAGACTGCTCTGGAGCTGCTCAACGTCAACGCCTACGACATCGCCGTCCTCGACCGAGACGTTCCCGGCCCCTCCGGCGACGAGATCGCCGAACGCATCGTCGCCTCCGGCAGCGGCATGCCGATCCTGATGCTCACTGCTGCCGACCGGCTCGACGACAAGGCCACGGGGTTCGAGCTCGGCGCCGACGACTACCTCACGAAGCCGTTCGAGCTCCGAGAGCTCGTGCTCCGTCTCAGAGCGCTCGACCGCAGGCGCGCCCACAGCCGGCCACCCGTCCGAGAGATCGCAGGTCTGCGGCTGGACCCGTTCCGCCGCGAGGTCTACCGCGACGGCCGCTACGTCGCGCTGACCCGGAAGCAGTTCGCGGTGCTCGAGGTTCTCGTCGCCGCCGAAGGCGGTGTCGTCAGCGCCGAGGAGCTACTGAGACGGGCGTGGGACGAGAACGCGGACCCGTTCACGAACGCCGTGCGCATTACGGTGTCGGCACTGCGCAAACGCCTCGGCGAACCCTGGATCATCGCCACCGTGCCCGGCGTCGGCTACCGCATCGACACGCAACCAGACACCAGGCCTGATGGAGAAGAGCGTGGATAGAGCCCCTGGCTTGAGTGTTCGCCTCAAGCTCACCCTCAGCTACGCCGGCTTCCTGATGCTCGCAGGTGCCGTGCTGCTCGCCGTCGGGTACTTCTCCCTTTCGCGTGGCGTGCACCCTGGTGTGATCTTCGTGGTGCGCAGCCACGCCGACCTCCTGCGCGCTTTCGCTCCGACCGCGGCCATCGTGATGGCCTTCCTGCTGGTCTTCGGTCTGCTGGGAGGGTGGCTCCTCGCCGGGCGCATGCTCGCCCCGCTGACGCGCATCACAGATGCCACACGCACGGCCGCGAGCGGGTCACTCTCGCACCGGATCGAGTTGGAGGGCCATCAGGACGAGTTCCGCGAGCTCGCCGACGCCTTCGACACCATGCTCGCCCGGCTCGAAGCGCACGTAGCCGAACAGCAGAGATTCGCCGCCAACGCCTCCCACGAGCTGCGCACCCCGCTGGCGGTCACCCAGACACTGCTCGACGTCGCGCGCAACGATCCGAACCGCGACAACGGCGAGCTCGTCGACCGCCTCCAGACCGTCAACACCCGAGCGATCGACCTCACCGAAGCACTGCTCCTGCTCAGCCGCGCCGACCAACGATCCTTCACCCGAGAACACGTCGACCTCTCCCTCCTCGCGGAAGAAGCCACGGAAACGCTCCTCCCCCTCGCAGAGAAACGCGGCGCCACGATCGAGACCTCCGGCGACACGACCCCCACCATCGGCTCACCCGCCCTCCTGCTGCAGATGGCGACGAACCTCGTGCACAACGCGATCGTCCACAACCTGCCCGAACAGGGCACCGTGTGGGTCACGACCAGCCTTCACCCCGACAGTGCAGTGCTCACCGTCGAGAACACCGGCGAGAAGCTCACCCCACACGTCGTTGCCACGCTCGCCGAGCCGTTTCTTCGCGGCACCCAACGCATACGCACCGACCACGCAGGTGTCGGCCTCGGCCTGGCAATCGTCAAGAGCATCACCCAGGCGCACGACGGAACCCTCACCCTCGACCCCCGGGCCGCCGGCGGGCTCCGCGTCACGGTGCAACTGCCCGCCGCGCCACCGCACAACGGCAGATGACGATCAGCGAATCGCCGTCATCCGGAAGTAAATGGTCAGGGCCTGTGGATCGAGTCATGTGCGCGGGCGTCGCTGCCGCTGATCGCCCGTTTTCCTCGTTCGCGTAGTCGACTTCGCGCGCGCGTGCGCGCTGATGCAACAAGGATGAAGCCGCCTCTCGGCGAATCGGGCTTCGAACGGATGCGACGAGCGCATCTAACTCACGGGAGGCAGCGATGAATTCACGGAGCATGGCCGGCTGGATCGGGTTTGCCGGCATCTTGATGGTGATCCTCGGTGGGCTCAGCGTCTTCGAGGGGCTGATCGCGCTCTTCGGGACAACTACTACGTCGTCGACGCCGTCGGGCTTACCTGCTCTTCGACGTCACCGGCTGGGGCTGGATGATGTTGATCTGGGGCGTCCTTCTGGCGCTCGTCGGTCTCGCTCTGCTCAATGGCGCGAGCTGGGCGCGGTGGACGGCGATCGTGTTCGTGAGCGTCAACATCTTCGGCCAGCTCGGCTTTCTCGGCAACACCAACGACACGGTGTGGCTGCTGATCACGCTGACGCTCAACATCATCATTCTCTTCGCGTTGATCGTCCGCTGGCACGAGAGCCAGCCGGAGCTACAGGCGCGCTGAAGCAGACCGCAGGCCGTTCCTGCGCGGGGGCAGTCCCGCGAGAAGCGCCCTCGCGCAGGAACCAGGAGAGCAGGACGGTCGCTCGAGTATCGTGGCTCGGGCGACCGTCCGCGTCGTCGTCACCAAGCCCCGAAAGGTCGGCGAAAGGTTCGGGAAACCACGCGCTGCGACCATCGCTCCACGACGACAAGGGAGGGAGCGATGGAATCGAAGAACGTCAAGACCCACCGCGCCGGGCACGAGGCCTTCAACCGCCGGGACTTCGACGCGTTGGTGAAGGAGTACGCGGAGAGCATCAGCTGGATCGACCGGGCTCGGGGCATCACGTTCAGGACACCCCAGGAGTTCAAAGACAGCTTCCTGGAGGGATGGATCGAGGCCTCATCCGATTGCCAGGTCACCGACGCCCGGTACACGGACGCCGGCGACACGGTGGTCGCGCGGTTTACCTGCCGGGGCACGCACGACGGCCCGCTCGGGCCCTTCCCTGCGACCGGCAAGGAGTGGACGCTGCCTCTCTGCGAGATGTGGCATTTCGACGTCGACGGTCGAGTCGTCGGCGGCGAGATCTACTACGACCAGGTCTCCCTGCTCATGCAGCTGGGCCTGATGCCGGAGCCGTCCCGGGCATGAGGAGGACGTCGTGCAGAGAATGACGGGGATCAGGCGAATCACCTGCGTGTGCGGCAAGCTCATCGAGGGCAAGGACGACGAGGAGCTGTGGACGAAGGCCCAGGCACACGTCGCCGCCGACCATCCCGACCTCGTCGGAAAGGTCTCCCGCGAGGACGTGCTCGCGCGGGCCGAGGAGATCTAGGCGGTCGTCGTGCTCTCGCCGAGCATGCGTCGGTAGACGTCCTGCACAGCTGAGCTGGGGGGAATTCCGAGCTCCTCTCGGAGCGTGACGCGCAGCCGGTCGTAGACACGCAGCGCCTCGGCGACGTTCCCGCTCCGCTCGAACGCCTCCATCAGGATCCGGTAGCCGCTCTCGCGGAAGGGAGCGAGCTCGATGAGGCGGCGCGCGCAGTTCGCCGCCTGGGGCAGCTCCGGCCCGCCGAGCCCCAGGCTCGCCGCCGCCAGGCATTCCAGCCCGCTCAGCCGGACGTCATCGAGACGTCGCCGCCAATCGTCGAGCCAGGGTCGGTCGTGGCCTCCGAGCAGCGGCCGGCTTGCGACGTCGTAGGCGAGGCTGGCCGGTCCCCAGGCGGACGCCCATTCCCCCTTCGCCACGTGGGACTCGGCCCGGTGGGAGGCGTCGAGGGCCACCTCGAGGTCGACGAACGCGTCCTGCGGAAGGGCGAGCTCGAGCTGGGCGCGCCCGACCAGCAGCTCCGGCCCGGTGATGCGGCGCAACTTGGAGAGCAGCACGCTGAGCCGAGCCTGGTGGCCGGGCGTCGCCTCCTCGCCGTAGACGGCGATGAGGAGCTCGTCACGATCGATCCGGCGAAGCCGGTTGAGCACGAGGTAGGCGAAGAGCAGTTGGCCCAGAGCGCCGGGCAAAGCGCCGTCGACCCGCCGCCCCTCCAGCCTGACCACGATCCGGCCACAGAGCTGGATCCGCGTCTCGCCTGTCGGCGCCATCGCACCAGCTTAGAAAGGTCGACGAAAGGTTCGGGAAAGCCGGCGCGGCGACGATCGCACCAACGGCAAGGAGGAGCGAGGTCGCGTGAGACGCAGCTCGCCTCCCCGGGCGCCTCGCGGCGCCGCCTCGTGAACCGCCTCGAACACCGCAACCGGTCGAACGCCCACTCGAGAGGAGCAGGAATGCACACCCATGACACGCCCGCGTCCTTCCACAGCTCGCCGCAGGAGGCGATGCAGGCACCGGCGGAGGAGCTCCTCTACCTGGCGTGCCTGCACGAGGGGACGGGTGTCGAGAAGCCGGATTTCCTCGCGGTCGTCGATGCCGAGCACGGCCGCGTGATCCACGAGACGCCGATGCCGAACGTCGGCGACGAGCTGCACCACTTCGGCTGGAACCGCTGCTCGTCGGCCTGCCACGGGCCCGATCGCTCGCACCTGATCGTGCCCGGGTTCCGCTCGTCGCGCATCCACGTCCTCGACGTGGCCACCGACCCGCGCCGCCCGCGCATCGAGAAGGTGATCGAGCCGGACGAGGTGGTCGCGAAGACCGGCTACACGCGGCCGCACACCGTGCACTGCATGCCCGGCGACAACATCGTCATCTCGATGCTCGGCGACGCAGGCGGTAACGGCGCCGGCGGCTTCGCCGTCCTCGACGCCAGGACCTTCGAGGTCAAGGGCCGCTGGGAGAACGGCGGCGAGACACCACGCTTCAACTACGACTTCTGGTACCAGCCGCGCAAGAACGTCCTCGTCTCGTCCGAGTTCGGCGAGCCGAACGCGTACGAGAAGGGGTTCGACCTCGCTGATGTCGAGAGCGGTCGTTACGGCCAGCGGATCCACTTCTGGGATCTCGAGCGGCGAACGCTCGAGCAGACGGTGGACCTCGGCGAGAAGGGCCTCCTCCCGTTCGAGGTGCGGTGGCTCCACGACCCCGACTCCGAGGAGGGCTTCGTCGGGGCGGCGTTGTCGAGCGTCTTGTGGCGCTTCCACCGGCTGAACGGCAGCTGGAGCGCCGACCCGGTGATCGAGGTGGAGAGCGTCCCGCTCGAGGGCTGGCCCTTCCCGGTGCCGGGCGTCATGAGCGACCTCGTCCTCTCGATGGACGACCGCTTCCTCTACTTCGCCAACTGGCTCCACGGCGACGTGCGCCAGTACGACGTCTCGAACCCGGCTGAGCCCAGGCTGACCGGGCAGGTCTGGCTCGGCGGCGTGATCGGCAAGCCGAGCGACGGGCCGCGCAACCTCGACGGCGGCGCGGGACCGAACATGGTCCAGCTCTCGTTCGACGGCCGGCGCCTGTACGTGTCGAACTCGCTGTACTCGTCCTGGGACAACCAGTTCTATCCGGAGATGCGCTCGTGGCTGCTCCGGATCAACTGCGACCCGAACGGCGGGATGGAGATCGACCCGGGCTTCTTCGTCGACTTTCACGACCGCCCCGGCGGCCCGGCACGGGCGCACGAGATGCGGCTCCAGGGCGGCGACTGCACCACGGAGATCTTCCAGTGATCATCGCGCACGTCATGGGCATCCCCGTCGAGGAGAGCGTCCTCCAGCTCGCGCCGGCGGGCGCCGCGGTGGTCACTGCGGTCGCGATCGCCGGTCGCGCGAGCCTCGGGCGGCTACGGCGCCGGCTTCGCCACAGGCCGCGCGGAGGAGATCACGAGCCCGCCGAGTGGGGTAGACCACCGCCCTAGAGCCCAGACCGACAGCGTGTGGCTACCCTCGCCCCATGGCAGCTCCGGCAAGCCCCTCGCTCTCGGCCTCGCAGCTCGCGACGCTCGCCGCGGCCGGCGAGGAGCGGCGAGCGGGGGTCGGCGACGTGCTGTTCAGCGTCGGCGATGCGGACTATCCGTTCATCGCCATCCGCGAGGGCGAGGTCGCGATCCTCGATGCCGCCGGCAACGAGATCGTCCGCCACGGCGACTCCGGCTTCCTCGGCGAGCTGAACCTGCTTTCCGGGCAGACCGTCTTCCTGACCGCCGTTGTCACGAAGCCGCTGCGGTACGTGGCGGTCGACCGCGACGCCCTCCGCGCGCTCCTGTTCGACGACGGACCGCTCAGCGACGTCGTCCTCTCGACGTTCATCGCCCGCCGGGAGGCGCTCCAGCGGGTGCAGGGTATCGGCCTCGAGATCGTCGGGCCCCGCTCGTCCGAGCCGACGATGCAGATGCTCGAGTTCGCCCGCGCCAACCGACTCCCCTTCACGTGGCACGAGGCGGCGCCCCCGGACGGAGCCGAGCCGCCCCTCGTGCGACTGCCGGGCGGTGCGGAGCTCCCGCACGCCACGCGAGGCGAGCTGCTGCGGGCGCTCGGGATCGGTCGCGAGCTGGCGCCGCGCGAGGAGGTCGATCTGCTGGTCGTGGGCGGGGGCCCGGCGGGCCTCGCCGCCGCCGTCTACGGCGCCTCCGAAGGGCTCGACACCCTGATCGTCGAGAGCACCGCGCTCGGAGGCCAGGCCGGATCGTCGCGCCGGATCGAGAACTACCTCGGGTTCCCGGCCGGGATCAGCGGCACCGAGCTCACGAGCCGCGCCGTCAGCCAGGTGCGCAAGTTCGGCGCCAGACCCGCGACCCCGTACCGCGCGACCTCGCTCGAGCCCGGCGACGCACGACACGTCGTCCGACTCGAAGAGGAGCACGAGATCGCAGCGCGCGCCGTCGTGCTCGCCACCGGCGCCGACTATCGGCGGCTTCCCCTCGAGGGGCTGACCGACTACGAGGGTGTGAGCGTCTTCTACGCCGCCGGGCCGCCCGAGGCTCAGCTGTGCGGCGCCTCCCGGGTCGCGGTGGTCGGCGGCGGCAACTCCGCCGGTCAGGCCGCCGTCTGGCTCTCGCGCGGCGGCGCCCTCGTCACGCTGCTCCACCGGCGAGCCGACCTGCACGAGACCATGTCCGACTATCTCGTCCGCGAGCTCGACCGGTACGGCGTCGCCGTCCGCGACCGCAGCGAGATCGCCGCCATCCACGGAACGGACGGTCACCTCGAAGCGGTCACGCTCAAGAGCGGCGAGCGCCTCCCGTTTGCCTTCTGCTTCTTCTTCCTCGGCGCGCAACCGTGCACGGAATGGCTCGACCACACCGTTGCGCGCGCTGCAGACGGCTTCGTGCTCACCGGCGACGCAGCGGGCGCCGACCACCTGCTCGAGACGAGCGTTCCCGGGATCTTCGCCGCGGGAGACGTCCGCTCCGGATCGACGAAACGCTGCGCGGCCGCGGTCGGCGAAGGATCGATGGCCGTGCAGTTCGTCCACGAGCACCTCGCGGCTCGCGTCGGCTGAGCGAGCGCCCTCGCCATCTCGGGCGAGAGCGCTCCGCGCACGCCCTGGGCTACTCGGAGATCGCCGGCGCCGCCGCGTACTCGTCGTCGCTGACGTGGTCGCCCCAGGTGGCGGAGGTGCCTGCGTCGTCGACCTCGACCATCGCGACATGCGTCATGAAGCGGTTCGGGGCCGCGCCGTGCCAGTGCTCCTCGTCGGGCTCGAAGAAGACGCGGTCGCCGGGCCGGATGAGCTCGACCGGGCCGCCGCGCCGCTGGCAGCGGCCGACGCCCTCCAGCACCCAGATCGTCTGACCGTTCGGATGCGTGTGCCAGGCGGTGCGGGCGCCCGGGGTGAAATGGACGTTGCTCGCCATCAGCCGCGAGCTGCCTTCCGGCACTGCCACCGTGTCGATGTAGACCGTGCCCGTGAAGCGGTCGCTAGGCCCGGTGGCCGTGTCGAGGCTGTTCCTCGTGATCTGCATCCGTCGTCTCCTCGTCTGGTGTGGCGCTCCAGCTGGCGAGCAGGTTCAGGGCCTGCTCGGATCTCGAGCCGGGCTCGGCGGTGTAGACGAACATCGTCAGGCCGGGGTCGGCGACGAGCTCCATCGCCTCGAAGCTCAGGTCGAGCTCGCCCACGAGCGGATGCCGGACGCGCTTCGTGCCGGTGTCGTGGGTGCGCACGTCGTGCGCCGCCCAGAGCGTTCGGAAGAGCTCGCTGCGCGTCGACAGCTCCCCGACCAGGTCGGAGAGCTCGCGGTCGTACGGGTCGCGCCCCGCCTCCGCGCGCAGGACCGCCACGACATCGGCGGCGACGCGGTCCCAGTCCCTGTAGAAGCTCGTGGAGCGGACGTCGAGGAAGACGTAGCGGGCCGTGTTCGGCGGCTGCGCGCGGCTGTCGAGGTGCTCCGAGTAGAGGGCGCGACCGAGCCGGTTCGCGCCGAGGATGTCGAGCCGGCCGTTGCGGACGAACGCGGGGACGCCGGTCATCGCGTCGATCATGTGCTGCACCGCGGGCCTGACGTCGTGCCGGGAGCGGCGTCTGCGTTTCGGCGCGGCGACGTGCGTCGCGCGTGCGAGGTCGAAGAGGTGGTCGCGCTCGGTGCCGTCGAGCTGCAGGGCACGGGCGAGTGCCTCCAGCACCGTGTCCGAGACGCCGGCCGCGTTGCCGCGCTCGAGACGGGTGTAGTAGTCGACGCTGACCCCGGCGAGGAGCGCCACCTCTTCGCGGCGCAAACCCGGGACGCGACGCTGACCGGTGCCATAGGTGCGGAGCCCTGCCTGCTCGGGAGTGAGCTTTGCACGGCGGCTCGTCAAGAACTCGCGGAGCTCGCTCCTGGTGTCCATGCGGGCACCGTAGCGCCGCCCGGTGCAGGCTGAGGGTGTCTGCCGGTACCTGGATCGACAGGGTCGGTCAGGACGCAGGTCGCACAGGTTGACTGGCCGCAGGACGGAGTCGATCGCCAGCCCGAACGGCGGCACGTCTTCCTTCGTTCTTCAACCACCGGAACCTGTCGTCAATGCAGGAGGAGAGATGGATACACGCACGCTCGGACGGAAGCTCGAGGTCTCGACGCTCGGCCTCGGCTGCATGGGCATGAGCATGAGCTTCCCGCCGTTCCCGGAGCCGCGGGAGATGGTCGCCCTCCTCAGGACGGCCGTCGACCGGGGGGTGACGTTCTTCGATACGGCGCAGGTCTACGGCCCGTTCACGAACGAGGAGCTCGTCGGCGAGGCGCTCGAGCCGATCCGCGACCAGGTCGTGATCGCGACCAAGTTCGGCTTCGAGCTCTCGACGGGCGAGTCCCGCGGCGTCGACAGCCGCCCGGAGACGATCAGGCGCAGCGTCGAAGAGTCGCTGAGGCGGCTTCGCACCGACAGGATCGACCTGCTCTACCAGCACCGCGTCGACCCGAACGTCCCGATCGAGGATGTCGCCGGGACGGTCAGGGAGCTGATCGAGGAGGGGAAGGTCGACCACTTCGGCCTCTCCGAGGCGGGGATGCAGACGATCCGCCGAGCGCACGCGGTGCAGCCGGTGACCGCGCTGCAGAGCGAGTACTCGCTCTGGTGGCGGGAGCCCGAGGATGCGATCCTCGCGACGCTCGAGGAGCTCGGGATCGGGCTCGTCCCGTTCAGTCCGCTCGGCAAGGGCTTCCTGACGGGGCGGATCGACGAGACGACGACGTTCGAGAGCGGCGACTTCCGCAACACGGTGCCGCGTTTCACGGACGTCGAGGCGCGCGCGGCGAACCGTGCGTTCGTCGACTTGCTGACGCGGATCGCAGAGCGGCGGAACGCGACGCCCGCGCAGGTTGCGCTCGCCTGGCTGCTCGCCCAGAAGCCGTGGATCGTGCCGATCCCGGGCACCACGAAGCTGCACCGCCTGGAGGAGAACATCGCCGCGGCCGAGATCGAGCTGACGCCGGACGACCTGCGCGAGATCGACTCGGCGCAGCTCGAGGCCCACGGCGCCAGGTACTCCGAAGCCCATCAGCGGATGATCGACCGTTGACGTCGCCGGTGCACCGGGAGCCTGCACGTGTTGCGTAGGGTTTCCGCTTTGGGGAAGGGGATTCGACGAAGGAGGTACCCATGAAGCGTCTTGCGACGCCGCGGCGCTCGCTGCGGCTTGCAATCGGTCTTGGGATCGCAGGGTTGGCGACAGCCGCTGCGGTCGCGGTCGCGGGTCTGCAGCCCGCGGACCTCACGTACACGGCGAAGTCCGAGGCGCAGCTGCCGAACGTCGACGTCGCTCGCGCCTGGGCCAAGAACTACTACGGCGCGCCGACCGCCGTCGCAGGATCCGGCTCGACCGCCACGTGGCCCACCCCGCTGAATCTCGACAGCAATTACGCGAACGAGGCTCGTTCGGTCGCCAAGGAAGGCGACAACTGGCTCTCCGCGCGGTCGAAGGTCTCGAACCGGGCGATCGTGCTCGACGTCGACGACACGACGCTGACCACCTGGAACTACGAGCTCTACAGCAACTGGGACTTCAACCCGGCGTCGAACGCCAACTTCGTCGGCCTGACGGGCACGACGTTCACGGGGAACATGTTCCCGGCAACGCCAGGGATGATCGACCTGGTCAGCCATGCCAAGGCGCTCGGCTATGCGATCTTCTGGATCACCGGCCGAGGCGATTCGCAGCACGCCGCGACGATCGCCAACCTGGTGAACGACGCCGCGGCCGGGCTCCCGAACATCGACGTCGTGACCTACAACGGCCACGACGTCCCGGAGGTCGACGCAGGGTACGTGTTGCCCACACCGCTCGACACCGGCCACGGCGGCTTCGCCGACGGCCTGTTCACGAAGCCGCCGGTGGGCCAGTATCCGGCCTACCTCGACACGCCGCAGTTCTGCGGGCCCTACATCCACGCCACGCCCGCGGCGTCCTGTCCGACCATCCAGTACAAGTCCGGGACACGGGCGTACATCGAGTCGAAGGGCTACGACATCGTCGCCGACCTCGGCGACCAGTTCAGCGATCTCGAGGGGGGCTACGCGGACAAGGTGTTCAAGATGCCGAACCCGAACTACTACCTCCCGTAAGCAGGGTCGAAGGGCACCCGAGCGACACGGCCGCTCCCCCTCGGCAGACGCGTCGAGGGGGAGCAGGCCGACGACGACCTTGCGCGGGAGAACGACGCGCGTCAGGCGCGAGGGGGCGCAGACTCCGGCGTGGCCGGCGACGATCGGGCTCGTCGGGCGATGGTCTCGGGGCGCGGCGACCGGCCAGCGATCAGCCGGTCGATGAGTTCGCGGCGCCGAACGCGTCCAAGCAGCATCAGCGACAGGAGGCGGACGACATGGGCGAGATCCACGTGCACGAGTTCACGAGCGTCGACGGCGTCATCGATGCGCCGACGTGGACGTTCGAGTACGGCTTCCATCCGCGGATGGGCGAGGCGATCGGAGCGGTGACCGCACACTGCGAGGGGATCCTGCTCGGCCGCACGACGTACGAGATGTTCGAGCCCGCGTGGTCGTCGAGGACAGCCGAGGACGATCCGGGCGCGCCGTTCTTCAACGACACGCCGAAGTACGTCGTGTCGGGGACCCTCGAGACGGCGTCGTGGCGCAACTCGCGGGTCATCGGCCCCTACGACGCGGGCTCGATCCGGAGCCTCAAGGAGGAGGTCGGCGACCTGTACGTCAGCGGCAGCGGCACCCTCGTGCGGGCCATGCTGGCGGACGGCCTCGTGGACGCGCTCCACCTGTTCGTGTATCCACTCACGCGCGGATCGGGCCCGCGCCTCTTCCCCGACGGGGCGGCCCCGGCGTCGCTGTCCCTCGCCGCCAGCGAGGCCTACGACAACGGCGTCGTCTATCTGAGCTACCGGCCGAGCGCCTGACGCGGCGACCGTGCGCGTCGTGCGCCGTCCCGCCTCGCACGAGGCGGGTAGGCTACGCCGCCGGACGTGGCCGGCGAGCGCATCGGGGTGGTCGGCGCAGGGATCATCGGGCTCGCCGTCGCGCGTCGGCTGAGCGAGGCCCGGCCCGGCGCCGTGGTCACCGTGCTCGAGAAGGAGCCCGAGATCGCGGCCCATCAGACGGGGCGGAACAGCGGCGTCGTCCACGCGGGGATCTACTACGCGCCGGGGTCGCTCAAGGCCCGCCTCTGCCGCCGCGGGGTCGACCTCCTGCGGGCGTATTGCGCGGAACGCGCGCTGCCGTACGTGGAGTGCGGGAAGCTCGTCGTGGCCCTCGACGAGGGTGAGCTCGACCGCCTGCGCGAGCTCGAGCGACGCGCACACGCGAACGGAGTGCCGGGGACGCGGTGGCTCGACGGCGACGACCTCCGCGCGGTCGAGCCGCAGGCGGCGGGGATCGCGGGACTGCACTCGCCGACGACGGCGATCACCGACTACGTGGCGGTCGCCCGCGCGTTCCGGGAGGACGTCGTGTCGGCGGGCGGCAGCGTCGTCGTCGGGACCGAGGTACACGCGATCCACGCGACCGGCCGTGAGGTGCGGGTGCGAGCGGGTGGGGAGGAGGTCGCCCTCGACAGGCTGGTCGTGTGTGCCGGGCTGCAGTCGGACCGGCTCGCGCGGCGAGCGGGCGACGAGCACGAGCCCACGATCGTGCCGTTCCGGGGTGAGTACCACCGACTCGCGACGGGACGCGAAGACCTCGTTCGCGGCCTGGTCTACCCGGTGCCGGACCCGGCCTACCCCTTCCTCGGAGTCCACTTCACGCGCCGGATCAACGGCGGCGTGGACGTCGGGCCGAACGCCGTCCTGGCGCTCGCGCGCGAGGGATATCGCTGGCGGGACGTGCGGCTCGGCGACATGTCGGAGACGCTCCGGTCACCGGGCTTTCGGCGGCTCGCGCGCCGGCACTGGCGGATGGGCGCCCGCGAGATGCGCGGGTCGCTCTCGAGCAGGGCGTTCTACCGCGAGGCGCGGCGCTACGTCCCGTCGCTCCGGCCGGACGATCTCGTACGGGCGGGCGCGGGCGTCCGCGCGCAGGCGCTCGACCCGGACGGCTCGCTCGTCGACGACTTCCGGATCGGCCGGGTCGGGCGGGTCACGACCGTCCGGAACGCGCCCTCGCCCGGCGCCACGTCGAGCCTGGCAATCGCCGAGCACATCGTCGACGTCGTCCTCGGCGACTGACGCGCGGGCGTTCGCCCGCGCGGGGTCCGTCGCACGCGGCGCCCGCGCGCCGCCAGGATGCGGTGGTGACCTCCAGCGAGTCGCAGAGTGCGTGGAGTGTCGTCCGACAACGGAACTTCCTCCCGTACTTCATCGGGAACGCGGCGTCGGCGAGCGGCACGTGGTTCCAGAATCTCGCCGCCTCGGTCCTCGTCTACCGCCTGACCCACTCGGCGCTGATGCTCGGTGTCCTCAATGCGTGTCAGTTCGGCCCGGTGCTCCTGCTCGCTCCCTGGACGGGACGAATCGCCGACGCGTTCGACCGGCGAAAGCTGTTGCTCCTCACACAGGCCATCGCGGCGGCGATCAGCGGGACGCTGGCGGCGCTCGTATGGACGGGCAGCGTGAGCACGTGGGGCGTCGTGGCGTTCGCCGCGGCGCTCGGGGTCGTCACTGCCTTCGCGACGCCGGCGCAGATGGCGCTCGTCGGCTCGCTCGTCCCCACGAAGGACCTCGCACCCGCAATCGCGCTCAACTCGATGACGTTCAACATCGCGCGCGCCGTCGGCCCGGCCGCCGCGGCCCTCGTGATCGCCGTACTGGGGATTGCGGCGGCCTTCCTCGTGAACGCGCTGACGTTCCTCGTCTTCGTCGTGGCGCTCGCCTTCGTCTCCACGGCCCCGGTCCCGCGCGCGCGCACGACCTCGCTTCGCGACAGCTTCGCCATGGTCCGCGCGGAGCCGCGCCTCGGCGGCTACCTCCTGGTCGTGATGGCCGTCGGGATGACCTCGGATCCGGTCAACACGGAGTCGCCCGCGATCGCCCACGCCTTCGGGTACCCGCCGGTCTGGGCGGGAGCCGTCGTCGGGTGCTTCGGCCTTGGTGCGGTGATCGCGGCGTTCGGGAGGGCGGTGCGCGGCGTCCAGTCGCATCGGCAGATGGCCGCGACGCTCTTCGTCTTCGGCGGCGGGATCGTGTTGATGGCGGTGAGCCCGTGGTTTCCGCTGGCGCTCGTGTTCGTCCTGTGCGCGGGCTTCGGCTACCTGAGCTCGAACACGGCCGCGACGACGCGGCTCCAGCTCGGCGTGACGGAGGACCAGCGCGGGCGGATCATGGCGCTCTGGTCGGTTGCCTTCCTCGGAGCCCGGCCGGTTGCAAGCCTCGTCGACGGGGCGATCTCGAGCGTCGCCGGCGTCCGCGTCGCCGCTCCGATCCTCGCGATCCCCGTGCTCGTCGCGGCGTCGATCCTCATGCGCTCGGAGCGCCGGTCGGCCCACGAGCCGTCCCTCGCGCGGCGGCTCGTCGATCAGCGAACCGTGCGGTAGGTGAGGTGCGTCACCCCGGGCGCGTCGACCGTGCGGACCTGCTCGAGCACGACACCAGGGCCGACGCCGTCGAAGAGGCGCGCTCCGCCGCCGAGGAGCACGGGCGCGACGTGGAGCGAGAGCTCGTCGACGAGGCCGGCCGCGAGGAACTGGTTGACCACGTCTGCGCCGCCCCCGACGAGGACGTCCTTGCCCTCGGCCGCCTCCCGTGCCTGGGCCAGCGCGTCCTCGATCCCCGTGGTGACGAACGTGAACGTCGTGTCCGACAGCGTCAGCGGCGCGCGCTCGTGATGAGTGACGACGAAGACGGGCATGTGGAACGGTGGATCGTCGCCCCACCATCCCGTCCAGGCGCCGTCCCCCCAGGAGCCCGGTCCTCCGCCGAACTTCCCGCGCCCCATGATCTCGGCGCCCACGTTCGCCGTCGTCTCCTCGACAACCGCCGTGCTGGCGTTCACCAGGCCGCCCTCGATGCCGTGCGGCTCGCGCCACGCGCGGAGCGCGAACGCCCAGTCGTGCAGGGCCATGCCGCCCTCGCCGAGCGGGTGCTCGACGCTCTGGTTCGGCCCGGCGACGTATCCGTCCACCGAGACCGAGATGTCGACCTTCACTTTGCTCATGCCCGGGAGACCGTCGCCCGCGGCGAAACTCATCGCGCGGTGCTTGGATTGACCCTACCGCCGGGCGTCCCGTGACACCCGGGACCCGCGAGGAGGGAGTGCGCCCATGACGTACGTGCCGGCCGTCGATCGCTACGACACGATGCGGTACCGGCGCAGCGGCCGCAGCGGGCTCGACCTACCGCTTCTGTCGCTCGGGCTCTGGCACAACTTCGGCGGCGTCGATCCGCTCGAGCGCAGCCGTGCGATCGTCCGGCGCGCGTTCGATCTCGGGATCACGCACTTCGACCTCGCGAACAACTACGGCCCACCGTACGGCTCGGCCGAAGAGACGTTCGGCAGGCTCCTCCGGGACGACCTCGGCCCCTACCGCGACGAGCTGGTCGTCTCGACGAAGGCGGGCTACGACATGTGGCCGGGGCCGTACGGCGAGTGGGGGTCGCGGAAGTACCTCCTCGCGAGCCTCGACCAGAGCCTTCGCAGAATGGGTCTCGACTACGTCGACATCTTCTACTCGCATCGCTTCGACCCGACGACGCCGCTCGAGGAGACGCTCGGGGCGCTCGACACGGCCGTCCGCTCGGGCAAGGCGCTCTACGCAGGGATCTCGTCGTACACGGCCGAGCAGACCCGGGACGGCCGCCGCGATCATGCGCGGGCTCGGAACGCCCCTGCTGATCCACCAGCCGTCCTACTCGATGCTCAACCGGTGGATCGAGGGCGGTCTGCTGGACGTGCTCGGGGACGAGGGGATCGGCTGCATCGCCTTCTCGCCGCTCGCCCAGGGCATGCTGACGGACAAGTACCTCGACGGGATCCCGGCCGGCTCGCGGGCGAGCCGCGGAACGACGCTCTCGCCGGACCGGCTCGACGACGCGACCCTCGCGAAGGTGCGCGCACTCGACGGGATCGCCGCCGAACGCGGTCAGACGCTTGCACAGCTCGCGATCTCGTGGGTGCTCCGCGACGAGCGGGTCACGTCGGCACTCGTCGGGGCCTCGAGCGTCGAGCAGCTCGAGGCGAACGTCGCCGCGCTCGCCGGGCCCGCGCTGTCGGACGAGGAGCTCGCCGCCGTCGACGGGCACGCGACAGAGAGCGACATCAACATCTGGCAGGCGGCGACGGAGCGCTGAGGCGACCGTGGCGAGATGAGCGAGCCGGTCGTCCGGGACGAACCGCGGGAGCTCCGCTACGAGGCGCTCGTCGACGGCCGTGTCGCCGGGATCATCCGCTACCGCGTCGAGCCCGGAGCGGTCGTCCTGGTGCACACCGAGGTCGACGAGGAGCTCGAAGGCACCGGGGTCGCGTCGCGGCTCGTCCGTGGCGCACTCGACGACATCCGCTCGCGGGGACTCGGCATCGTGCCCGTCTGCCCCTTCGTGCGCTCGTTCATCGGCCGGCACCCCGAGTACGCCGACCTCGTCGTGACCGATCCGGCGACACCTGACTAACGCGCGCGCTCATCGGTGCGGAGGCAGGAGGGATCCTCGGCGGTGCGCTACAAGGGACGGTGCAGATGCAACTCCGGGTCGCCCGACACACGAACCGCCTCGACGAGCTCGTCCGCTTCTACCGCGACGGCCTCGGGCTGACGGAGATCGGCCGGTTTGCCGACCACGACGGCTACGACGGCGTGTTCCTCGCCGTCCCCGGGACCGGCTGTCATCTCGAGCTGACGACGGGCGGCGCTCACGGGCCGCCGGAGCCGCACCCGGAGTCGCTGCTCGTCCTCTACCTCGCCAGTGACGCGGCAGTTGCCGCGACGTGCGCACGCGTCGGTGCGGCTCCCCTCCAGCCGGCGAACCCGTACTGGGCGAAGCACGGTGTGACCCTCGCCGACCCTGACGGGTTCCGCGTCGTGCTCGTCCCGCAGGAGTGGCGGGACGCGTGATGGTCGTTCTGAGGGAGACATCCGCACCGGTGTCCTCTCACGTGCTCGTCGTTCGTCTAGAGCGCGACCACACCCCATCGGAGGAGGAAGCGAGATGCAGTACATCCTCTTGATCCACCAGGGCGACACGCCCACCCCGTACGACGCCGACGCGTGGGGCCGGCTGTCGGAAGCGGAGCAGCAGGCGGTCTACGCCGACTACCAGGCGATCAACGCGACGCCCGGCGTCACGCCCGGCGTCCAGATGCAGCCCCCCGAGCTGGCCACCACCGTGCGGGTCGAGAACGGGACGACGCTGACGACCGACGGTCCCTTCGTCGCCGTCAAGGAGGCCCTCGGCGGCTACTTCCTGCTCGAAGCGGACGACCTCGACGCCGCGATCGAGCTCGCCGCTCGCGTCCCGGCGGCGCGCCTCGGCGGAGCCGTGGAGGTGCGCCCGATCGTGGAGCGCTAGGAGGGTGCTCGAGCAGGCCTTCCGCGACGAGTGGGCGCGAGTGCTCGCCGCCCTGATCGGCTTCCTCGGCGACTTCGACCTCGCCGAGGAGGCCGCGCAGGAGGCGTTCGCGATCGCCGCCGAGCGGTGGCCGCGCGACGGCGCCCCCGCGAGCCCGAGGGCCTGGCTGGTGACGACCGCGCGGAACCGCGCGATCGACCGCATCCGCCGCGAACGCGTGCTCCTCGAGAAGACACGCCTCCTCGACGTGCCCGAGATGAGACAGACCGACGACTCCGTGGACGAGTCCGCCATCCCCGACGAGCGCCTCGAGCTGCTCTTCACCTGCTGCCACCCCGCGCTCGGGCTCGAAGCGCAGGTCGCGCTCACATTGCGGACGCTCGGAGGACTCGGGACGGAGGAGATCGCGCGCGCGTTCCTCGTCCCGGACGAGACGATGGCGAAGCGCCTCGTCCGCGCCAAGCGGAAGATCAAGGCGGCGGGCATCCCCTTCCGCGTTCCGCCTCCGCATCTGCTCCCCGACCGTCTCGGGGCGGTGCTGGCCGTCGTGTACCTGATCTTCAACGAGGGCTACGGCGGGAGAGGGGATCTCGCGGAGGAGGCGATCCGGCTCGGACGCTCGCTCGCGGACCTGATGCCGGACGAGCCGGAGGTGCACGGCCTTCTCGCGCTGATGTTCGTGAACGACGCCCGACGCGCGGCGCGGTTCGACGGCGACGACGTCGTCCTCCTCCACGAGCAGGACCGCTCGCTCTGGGACGACGACCGCATCGCCGCTGGACGCGGAGCCCTCGACACGGCCCTTGCGCTCGGAGGGCGGGGACCGTACGTCCTGCAGGCGAGGATCGCCGTCCTCCACCTCGACCGGCCGCCTGACTGGCCCCGGCTCGCGGAGCTGTACGGCGAGCTCTCGGGGCTCACGGGATCGCCGGTCGTCGAGTTGAACCGTGCGGTCGCGATCGCCGAGGCGGGCGATGTCGGGACCGCGCTCGCCGCCGTCGACGCGCTCGAGCTCGACCGCTACCACTATCTCCACGCAACGCGTGCCGACCTGCTCGTCCGACTCGACCGGGTGGACGAGGCCCGCGAGGCGTACGTCCGGGCGCTCGAGCTCGTCCACGCCGAGCCCGAGCGGCGTCTCCTCGAGCGGCGGCTCGCCGAGCTCGGCTGACGGGGTCATCCACGCCCGTGCCGCCGTCCGTCAGAATGGATCCCGGTGCCGACGAACTTCGAGCGGGCGTTCGCCGAGCGGCCCGAGGTATATGCCGCCTGGGTGCAGCTGAACGGCGCGGTCAAGGCCGGGATGGACCTGAGGCGCTACGAGCTCGCAACGCTGGCGGCCGCCCAGCGGCTCCGGTCGAGCTACTGCTGCCTCGCGCACGGCTCGGTGCTCGCGAGCCAATTCGGAGAGCCGGTTCGCGACATCGTCCTCGACCGGCGCGCGGCGGGTCTCGACGAGATCGACGTCGCTGTGATGGACCTCGCAGAGCGGGTGGTGGCCGACGCCACGTCGATCGGTGACGCCGACCTCCGACCGCTTCGCGACCTCGGGCTTACGGAGACCGAGATCATGGACGTCGTGCTCGCCGCGGCAGCGCGATGCTTCTTCTCGAAGGCGCTCGACGCCCTGGGCGTGCTTCCCGACGCCGGCTACCGGGACCTCGAGCCGGAGCTCCGGGAAGCGCTCGTCGTCGGCCGGCCCATCGCCGAGGCCTGAGGCGCCGTCTACCGCCGACGCGCGCTCGCGACCAGCGAGACGCCGGGGATCTCGAGTCCCTGCCGGCGTCGCGTAGCGGTCGATCGCCTCGGCTGCCCGGGCCCGAAGCGCACCGCATCCGCGTCGGAAAGCGCCGCGAGCCTTCGCGCCAGCGGGCCGGCCAGCGCGGCGGTCCGCTCCCACCACTCGTCGACCGACGCCGCACGGTAGGGGCACGGGACCTCCTCGACCGCGACGTCGTCGAGGCCCGCGCTCGCGAGCACGCGTGCGAGCCGATCGGGGTCGTCGAGCGAGAACGGATGCGGCAGGCCGGGCGGCGGCACCCGCTCGCCGAACGCGTCGGCGACGGTCGCGAAGACGACGCCGAGCCAGGGGTTCCTCTCGCGCGGGCCCCAGACGGCGACCGACACTCGCCCGCCGGGACGCAGCACGCGGCGGATCTCGCGCGCCGCGAGCGCGGGGTCGGGGACGAGCATCAGGCCCTCTCGGCAGAGGACGACGTCGAAAGCGCCGTCCGGCTCGTCGATCCGCTCGAGGTCCCGAACTCGGGCGGTCGTGTTGGCAAGGCCGCGCGCCGTCGCTCGCGCCGCCGCGATCACGGTCATCTCGGCGGCGACGTCCGAGAGCACGATTTCGCCCTCCGGCCCGACGAGATCGGCGGCGTCGAGGCCCGGACCCCCTGCCCCACATGCAAGCTCGAGCACGCACTCGCCGGGCCCAGGCGCCGTCAGCTCGAGCATCCGCGCGCTGACCGCCGCACCTCGTGCGTCGGTGTAGGCGGCGTTCGCCTCCCAGGCGCCGGCCACGCTCGCCCACATTCCGTGCAGGTGCATGCGGAGCGCCTCGCGCGTCGGTCGCGGCATCCTTCCCGCGGGTGCCCGTGCTCTCGATGGCTGCCGGGTTCACGGTGTCTCCTCTCTATTGAGTACTCTTATAGAGTAATGAATTCTCGAGTAGAGTAACAGAATGGCCGGTTCGCGCAAGACGCGTCGATACGAGTCGCCGCAGCGTCGCGCCCAGGCGGCCGCGACACGGGCGCAGATCCTCGACGCGGCGGGACGGCTTTTCGTGCAGCAGGGCTTCACCGCGACGTCGATGGCGTCGATCGCCGCCGAAGCGGGGGTCGCGCTGAAGACGGTCTACGTCGCCTTCGAGACGAAGAGCGGGGTGTTGCGGTCGCTCTGGAACCTCCGGCTGCGCGGCGACGGCGAGGACCGCGCGGTCCAGGACAGGGCGTGGTATCTCGAGGTGCTGGCCGAGCACGATCCACGTCGGCGGCTGCTCCTCAACGCGCGGAACTCCCGAGAGGTCAAGGAGCGCGTCGACGGGCTCTTCGCCGTCATCCGGGACGCTGCGCCGACGGACGTCGACATCCGCGAGCTCTGGGGTCGCATCCAGCGCGACTTCCACGAGAACCAGGCGGCGATCGTCCGCGGGCTCGACGACGTGGGCGCCCTGCGCGCGGGGCTCGACGTCGGTCGCGCCACCGACGTCCTGTGGACGCTCAACCACCCCGACGTCTGGCTGCTTCTCGTCGGAGAGCGTCGCTGGACGCCCGAGGCGTACGAGCAGTGGCTCGCGGAGACCACCTGCACCGAGCTCCTCCGCCCCGGAGCGTAGGAGCCGCCCACGTCGTGCGGCCCTTGCGCCGCGCCGCTCGCCCGAGCATGCTTGCGCGCGATGCCAGCCGCCCGGCCGATCGTCTTCCTGAGCGACTTCGGTCTCGGCAACGAGTGGGTCGGGCTCTGCCACTCGGTGATGAGCGGCATCGCGCCGCACTGCCCCATCGTCGACCTGTCGCATCTCGTGCGGCCGCTGGAGGTCGCCTCCGGCGCGATCCTGCTCGCCGACTCGATGCCGTATGTCCACGAGAACGCGGTCGTTCTCGCCGTCGTCGACCCGAACGTCGGCCGCGATCGTGAGATCGCGATCGAGACCGTGAGCGGTCGCCATCTCGTCGGGCCCGACAACGGCCTCCTCTCGCTCGCGTGGGGGGCCGCCGGCGGCGTTCGCGCGGTCGTCGAGCTCACGTCGCCCGAGGTCGTCCGCCAGCCGCACGCCGAGTCCTTCCGCGCGCCGGACACCCTGTGCCCGGCCGCGGCCTCGCTCGCGTCCGGCATGCAGATCGACGAGCTCGGGACGCGCGTCGACCCCGCGTCGCTCGCGGTCGTGGTGATGGCCGAGCCCGAGATCGAGCCGGGAAAGATCACCTGCGAGGTGATCGACTTCAACCGGTTCGGCAACGTCCACCTCAACGTGCGCCCCGCCGATCTCGCGGCCGCCGGGCTCGACGGCGACTCCACCCTCTCGATCGAGGCGGTCTCCGGCGCGACCGTCGCGAAGCGCGGCAGTACCTACGCCGACTTCGCCGCCGGCGAGTACGGCGTCCTCGTCGATCCGCGCGGCTGGCTGACGATCGTCCGCGGGAACCCCGCGAGCGCCCTCGACGGGCTCGGGCTCGCGATCGCCGCGCCCGTCTGGATCACGCGCGCGGGCTGACGGTCGACACGCGCCGGTCGGCTACGCGAGGAGGGCGTCGAGGCCGCGCGTGAGCCCCACGCGACCGGGCACGGCGCGGATCGCGAGCAGCGTCCCCGCGACGTATGGCGCAGGCGTCTGTCCGGCGTCGTGGCGCAGCGTCAGCCGCTCGCCGCTGCCCGCGAAGACGATCTCGGTCGAGACGACGAAGCCCGGCAGCCGCAGCGAGTGCACCTGCGTCCCCGCGATCGTCGCGCCGCGCGCGTCGCGTGCCCCCATGACCTCGTCGAGCGGCACGACGAGCGTCGGCCGGCGAACCGTGTCGAGGCGCTCTGCGAGCTCGCGCGCCGTCCCGCTCGGCGCGTCGACCTTGCCGGCGCTCGCATAGTCGATCACCTCCCAGGTATCGAGGTGGCGCGCCGCCTCGGTCGCGAATCGCAGAACGAGCGCCGCCGAGAGCGAGAAGTTGCCGGCCGCCACGACGCCGACTTCCCGCTCGCGCGCCAGCTCGTCGATCCTCGAGTACTCCCCGGCCGAGAGGCCGCTCGAGCCGACGACGACGCCGACGCCGCGCTCGAGCGCCGCGTGGACGTTGTCCCGCACCGCTTCGGCGTGCGTGTAGTCGACGAGGACGTCCGTCTCGACCGCGTCGAGTGCCTCGCCGACGGACGAGAAGCGGCCCGGGTCGGAGCGTGCGACGCCCGAGACGAGATCGAGGTCGTCGGCGCCGTCGATCGCCTCGGCGACCGCGGCGCCGGTCCAGCCCGTGACCCCGGCGACGCAGACGCGGATCACCGGTACGGGTCCCGCGGCGAGCGATCGTCGGAGAGCGACGCCTGCGAGCGCTCGACGAGGCGCTCGATCGCGTCGGCGAGGTGCTCCTGGCCGATGTTGTAGTCGCCGCGCTCGACGCGCAGCCGGTGCGCTTCGAGCAGCACGTCCGCATGCGTGTGCCCGGCCGGCGGGTCGAACCGGTAGGACGCGAGCTCGATCAGGAGGCCGAGCGGGTCGTCGAAGTAGATCGAGTCCATGAAGCCGCGGTCCTTGACGCCCGAATGCCGGATCCCGCGCTCGTCGAGCCGCTCGACCACCTGGTGGAAGGTCGCCTGGGAGAGCGAGAACGCGAGATGGTGCACCGTGCCCGGGTCGCGGGTGAGGCCTCCCGGGTTGGGCGTCCGCTCCTCGTTCGTGAAGACCGTGATGAGGCGCCCGTCGCCCGGGTCGAAGTAGAGGTGGCTCTCGGACTCGTTGTCGAGGTTCGGCTGCTCGAACACGAACGGCATGCCGAGCAGGCCCTCCCAGAAGTCGATCGCGGTCTGCCGGGCGGCGCCGACGATCGTGATGTGGTGGACGCCCTGGCTCTGGATCTTCCGCATCGCACTCCCTCGGATCGCGTCGGACGGCGCTCGAACGCTCGTAGTCTGTCGGATCCGTGCCGGATCGATCGTGACGTACGGTGTCGCGGTGCTCCTGCTCGTCGCAGCGACCGACCGCGAGCTCTGCGGCCACGAGGGCCTCGTGTGCGGCGTCGGGCCGGTCGAGGCGGCGGCCGCGACCGCACGGGCGCTCGCGCTCGGTGAGGTCCGGGCGCTCGTCCACGTCGGCATCGCCGGGGCACGCGGCTACGACGTAGGGACGCTCGTCGTCGGCAGCGAGGCGGTCTACTGCGACGTCTCGGCCCGCTGGCCCGTCATCGACCGCGTCGACGCCGACCCGCGGCTCGCCGCAGCCGCTCTTGCGGCCCTGCCGGGTGCGGCGACCGCGCCGATCCACACCTCGGCGGCGGTGGGCGGTGCGGGCGCCGCGGTGCCGGATGGTCCGCTCGTCGAGGCGATGGAGGGGTTCGGTGTGCTGCGCGCCGCCGCGCTCGCCCGCGTGCCCGCGATCGAGGTGCGGGCGATCTCCAACGAGATCGGCGAGGACGACCGCTCGCGTTGGGCGGTCGGGGAGGCGCTCGCGGCGCTCGAGCACGCGATCCCGCTGCTCGCGGCGGCCGCCGCGTCCGCGCCGTAGGCGCCGCTACGGCTCGCGGATCGCCACGGCGACCTCGAGCGTCTCGTCGGCCGTGCCCTTGTAGACGCCGCGCGACGGAGACACGTCGGCATAGTCGCGGCCCACGCCGACGCGGACGTAGTGCTCGGTCTGCTCGACATCGTGCGTCGGGTCGAGCGACAGCCAGCCCTCCGCGCCGAGGTGCACGTCGACCCACGCATGCGACTCTCCGAGGTCTCCGTGCTCGGGGTCGTACAGGTAGCCGCTCACGTAGCGGGCGGGGATCCCGCGGGCCCGGCACGCGCCGATCATCACGTGCGAGAAGTCCTGGCAGACACCGCGTCCCTCGGCCAGCGCCTCGGCCGCCGTCGTGTGGACGTTGGTCGTCCCCCGCTCGTACGTCATCGCCGAGCGCACGGCGTCCATCAGCGACGTTGCCGTCGCGTCCGGCTTGCCGGACCCCGGGGCGGCGGCGAGCTCGAGGACGAGGTCGTCGAGCGGGACGTAGCGCGACGGCGCGAGGAAGTCGAACCGGTCGAGCGGCGTCGGCGATATCCCGTCGACGAGACGCGGCGCCGTCCACACCTCGCTGCGGGCGGTCACGGCGATGCGGTCGTGCTGCTCGAGCACGTCGAAGTGGTGGACGGTGTTCCCGAATCGGTCGACGTACTCCGCGACCGACACGCCGCGGGGCTCGAGCGCGAGCGAGAACGACGAGCATCGCTGGCCGTCGCGGTGCGAGGGCTTCAGCCGAAGCTCGGTGTACGCCTCGCTGATGGGTGCGTCGTACGAGAAGCGGGTGACGTGCTCGACGGTCAGCCACATTGCTGCTGCTGTGCCTCCTGGATCGCGATCGCCGACGCCGGGAGGGCACGGCTCGAGAAGAAGGCCTTCGTCAACGCGTCACCGGCCCGGTAGATCCCGCCGAGGAGCCCGCCCAGCGTCTCGGCGACGCTGCGACCGGAGACGTCGTCGACGTCGCCGTACTCGACCTCTGCGCAGAGGCGGCCGAGCACGCGGTGCGGGGCGCCCTGCTCGGGGGCGATCCGGTCGACGGACGTCGCGCACGTCCGCAGGCAGTAGAGAACCGAGCGGGGAAACTGCTCCGAGCGGACGAGCGATTCGGCGATGTCGAACGGCTCGAACGTCGCCCCGTGGCGCTTGACGTATGCCTCGAACGCGCTGCACGACTTGAGCAACGCGATCAGCTCGTGCGCCTGGGCCGGGTCGTCGTTCGCGAGCGAGACCGCGACGGGGTATCGGCTGCGGACCACGCGCACCGTCGTCGATGCCCGCTCGAGGTGGAGGCCGAGCTGGATGAACTCGTACGGCTCGCCGTGGGTCATCGTCGCGTCCGCGCACCCCTGGAACCGGTGCGCGCCGTTCCGAAGCTGCTCGAAGAACGCGTGCGGGCCACGGACGGTCGTGCTCTTGTTGGCGCGGCCGACGAGGAGGAACAGGGAGTTGATCGCCTCCCACATCTCGCCGGAGATCTGCTCGCGCACCGAGCGGGCGTTCTCCCGCGCCGCCGTGATGCAGCTCGCGACCGCGTTCGGGTTCCCGTCGTGCCAGAGCAGCCAGTCGGCGACGTTGTGCGCCGTGAACGCGTCGAAGTGCTCGGCGAACGCCTCGGTGTCGCCGAGCAGCGCGACGAGCTGCTGCCATGCCTCGCCGTGGTCGGAGACGTGGGCGTCGAGGAGCGCGTGGTACTCGACGTCGAGGAGCCGGGTCACGTCCTCGGCCCTCTCCACGTAGCGGGCCGTCCAGTAGAGCGACTCCGCGACCCGGCTAAGCATCCGCCCGACCCCGGCCGAGGACGGCTCCCGGAACGGGCGGCGTCGAGGACGGACGCTCAGCCACCGAGCACCCAGGTGTCCTTGCTGCCCCCGCCCTGCGAGGAGTTGACGACCAGGGAGCCCTCCCGGAGCGCCGTTCGGGTCAGCCCGCCGGGAACGATCCGCACGCCGTCGGCGCCGGAGAGCACGAACGGCCTCAGGTCGACGTGGCACCCGTGGAGGCCGCCGCGCACGAACGTCGGATGGCGTGAGAGGGCGATCGTCGGCTGCGCGATGTAGTTCCGCGGCTCGGCCGCGACCCGACGTCGGAACTCGTCGCGCTCGGCCGGCGTCGCCGCAGGCCCGATGAGCATCCCGTAGCCGCCCGACTGGTCGACGGCCTTCACGACGAGCTCGTCGATGCGCTCGAGGATTTCCTCGCGCTGGTCGGCGTCGCCGCCCACGAGCGTCGGCACGTTCGGCAGGATCGGCTCCTCGCCGAGGTAGAAGCGGATCATCTCGGGGACGAAGGGGTAGACGGCCTTGTCGTCCGCGACCCCGGTGCCGACGGCGTTCGCGAGCGTCACGTTGCCGGCGCGGTACGCGTTCACGAGCCCGGTGACCCCGAGGAGGCTGTCCGGGCGGAAGGCGAGCGGGTCGAGGAAGTCGTCGTCGATCCGCCGGTAGACGACGTCGACGCGCTCGAGGCCCTTCGTCGTGCGCCGGAAGACGCGGTTTCGGTGGACGACGAGGTCGCGGCTCTCGACGAGCTCGATCCCCATCTGCCGCGCGAGGAACGAGTGCTCGTAGTACGCGGAGTTGTAGGCGCCGGGGGTGAGCAGGACGATCGACGGGTCGCCGCCCGCCCCGGGCGGGGCGACCGACCGCAGCGTCTCGTGGAGCTCGCGCGGGTAGTGGTCGATCCCGCGCACGCCCGAGCGCTCGAAGAGCGAAGCGAAGATCCGCTTCAGGGCCTGCCGGCTCTCGAGCATGTAGCTCACCCCCGACGGGGTGCGCAGGTTGTCCTCGAGCACGATGTACTCACCCTCGCGGTCGCGGATGAGGTCGATCCCCGCGACGTGCGCGTAGATCCCGCCGGGCGGCGCGATGCCGATCATCTCGCGCCGCAGGTTGCGCGACGCGAAGACGAGGTCGTGCGGGACGATCCCCTCGTCGAGGATCCGCTGCTCGCCGTAGAGGTCGCCGAGGAAGAGGTTGAGCGCCGTGATCCGCTGCGCGAGCCCGCGCTCGACCTTCGCCCACTCGTCCGCCGGCACGATGCGCGGGATCAGGTCGAAGGGGAAGATCCGGTCGGTGCCCGCCTCGTCGCCGTAGACGGTGAAGCCGATGCCCTGCGTCGCGAAGAACGCGTTCGCGGTGCGGATCCGCTCCTCGAGCCCTTCGTCGGTGAGCGCGCCGAGGCGATCGTAGAGCGCGCGGTAATGAGGTCGCGGCCGCCCGTCCACGTCGAGCATCTCGTCGAAGAACGGCCCGACGTCGTACCCGGCGATCAGCCCCGCGCCCGGGCTCGTGGACGTGGCGTCGGCCCCGTCCCTCCCCGATCCTCCTCGTGCGCCCGCCGGTGTCAGGCACGTCACCCTACCGCCCCGTCTACGTTTCGGCCGTGGCTCGACCGCGATATCCCAACAAGGGCCGGCCGTTGCCTCCTCCGCTGCCGCCCGTCTCCCGCACGGTCGGCCAGGTGATCGCGGAGGCGATCAAGCTCTACCAGGCGCACTTCTTCGCGGCGCTCGGGCTCGGTCTGCCGGTGGCCGTGGTCGACCAGGTCATCGCGAGCGAGTCCGTCGTCGAGCGCGTCGCGCTCCTCGCCGCCGCGTCGCCCGTGTTCAGCCTGGCGTTCGCCGCAGCCTCGGCGATCCGCCAGGGCGACCGCCCACCCGCCCGCACGTGGGCGATCGCGGTCCTCGTCGGCGTCGTGACGTTCCTCCCGGCCGCGTTCTTCTTCGGCTGGTTCGTGATCGCAGCGATCCTCTGGCTCGGGCTTGTCGGTCACGCCGTGCCGGCCGTGATGGCGGAGCGAATCGGCGTGCTCGCTGCCCTCCGTCGGACGGTCGAGCTCGGACGCGCCGACTACGTCCACGCGGCGGGCTCGTTCGCGGCGCTCGCGCTGCTCTTCGGGCTCACCCGGCTCGCGCTCGGGCTGTTGCTGCAGAACCAGGCCGACACGGCGGTACGCGTCGCGATCTTCCTCGCCGACCTGGTCACCTCACCGATGCTGTTTCTCGGCGCCGCGATCGTGTACGTCGACCTTGTCGCGCGCGTGGGCGTCAGCCGCGACCAGCGCCGGAAGCTGAGGCACGCCGCCCCGGGACGCTCCCGAGTAGGCTCTAGGCCCCCGAGATCGAGGAGGCGACCGGCGTGCCCATGTACCTGATGCTGACGACGCTGACCGAGAAGGGCAGGCAGACCCTGAACGCGAACCCGGCTCGTCTTCGAGAGGTGAATCGCGACGTCGAGGAGCTGGGAGCCAAGGTGCTCCACCAGTGGGCGGCGCTCGGCGAGTACGACTTCGTCAACGTCGTCGAGGCGCCCGACGAGCTCACGATGGCCAATCTCTCCCTCAAGCTCGGCGCGCGGGGGAGCGTGAAGTTCCAGACGCTCACGCTGCTGCCCGTCGACGACCTTCTGCGGGCCCTCGAGACGTAGGCTCCTGCCGTCGGGACGTTCCCGGTGAGCCCACCGGGAGAGGCCGAGGGCGCTGCCGAGTCGTCGGCGGCGGTTCCGCGCTAGCCGAGGTCGGCGATCACTTCGCCCGCCGCGCGTTCTCCCGTCTCGACCGCGCCGTTCAGGTATCCCTGGAAGTCGACCGACGTGTGCTCGCCACAGAAGTGTGCGTTGCCCTCCTGCCGCCCCTCGATCCCTGCGAACGACGTGTACTGACCCACCTTCCAGTACGAGTACGAGCCGCGCGTCCACTCGTACCCGGGCCAGTAGTCGAGCGTCGCGCGGCGATTCCACCGCGCCGAGATCCCGGGAAGGACAGGCTCGAGCTGTTTCAGAAACAGCGAGGCGCGGTCGTCGAGGGTGCCCGAGCCGAAGCTCGCGCCTACCCGGCCGCCGGTGTAGTCGACGAGGATGCCCGAGCGACCCGACTGTGCCCGCGTGACCTCCCACGTGTTCTGGTAGCCGGTGTCGGCATACGTCTCGCCGTTCGATCCGAGCGAGTTCCAATGACGCGTCCCGAACTGGAGGTGGAGCTTCGAGTTCGTCCCCATCCCGAGCTCGCGAATGGCGAGCATCTTCCGCGCCGAGAACCCGGCGCGCGTCAGATCGACGGACCTGCGGAGGATGGAGAACGGGACCGCGAGCACGAGCACGTCCGCCGCGACGGTCGTGGTCCCGCTGCCCGCGTCGAAGCCGAGCGTGTAGGCGCCTGCCGGGGTGCGCCGAATGGCGACGAGCTCGGCCCCGGTCGTGATCTGCCCGGCGAGTGCCTCCGCGAGCCGGGCCGGGATCTGGTCGTTCCCGCCGCGAACGTGGTACTTCTCGTTGGACTTGCCGAAGATGCGGAGCTGCCCCGGGCCGGCAAAGCCGAGCAGGTAGAGGAGGTTCAAGGCGCTCTGCTCGGATGAGTCGGCCCCGTACTCGATCGTGTAGGCGACGTCGAGCAGTCGGCCGAGGCGCGACCGCATCCCATCCGGGACCGACTCCTCGATCCAGTCGACGATCGAGAGTCGGTCGAGCTCGCGTCCGCGTTGCGTGGAGCTGTCGAAGAGCGTCGGATACCCGGCCGCCGACACGTCCTCGTGAATCGTCTGCCACACACGCTTGAGGTCGTCGGTGATCTCGGCCTGCGTGTAGAGCGCGCCGTCGAAGCTCGCGCGCATCTCGGTCCCGTTCACCTCCGCGCGGAGGAGGTTGTCGAGCTCGAGGTGGAGCTCCTGCGAGAGGTTCCGGATCGCGTTGTGGCCCTGATCGATCAGCTCACCGCCGTGCTCGGCAATCTGCCCGTCTGCGAACGCGTCGCGAATCGTCCAACATCTGCCGCCGACGCGGCCGGAGGCGTCGAACACCTGACAGACGTAGCCGGCTCGCCGCAGGCGATAGGCGCACGTGAGGCCGGCGAGGCCGGCGCCCACGACGACGATCCGGGGCGAAGCGGCGGCCCGCGCCGCGGGCGTGAGGCGTCCGAGCGCCGCGAGGGCCACCGCCCCGGCACCCGCTCGACGCAGGAGCGTACGCCGCGTCGTGCGCCGTTCCTCGGCGGCGACGGCGGCCACGGATGCTTGCAACGCTTGCGCGAGTGGCGTTCGCACAGCTTCCCCTTCGTCTCGCTCGGTCTCTTCCGACCATGATGGATCGCGGGACGGGTTTCAACCCGTCCCGCGACTTCCGCCGGCTTCCACCTCGGTCGGAAACCTGCCCGGCTATCCCCGATCGGCGAGCACCTCGTCGAGCACGCCTCGCGCGCTCCTGCGCCAGCCGAAGCGACGGCTCGCCGCCGTTCCCTCTCCGTGACGGGAGCGCGCGACGGTGATCAGGGCTTTCCAGAGTGCCCAGCCACGGCCGCGCCGCCGGGCTCCGACGTCCGCGCGGAGGCCGTCGAGGAAGATCTCCCGGCTCGCGCCCTCGAAGAACGTCCACGCGATCGCCAGATCGCACGACGGGTCGCCGACCGCGCAGCACCCGAAGTCGATGACGGAGCTGAGGCGCCCGTCGCTGACGAGCAGGTTCGCCGCCGTGACGTCCCCGTGCACCCACACCGGCGGCCCGGGCCACCGCGACTCGAGCGCCTGCTCCCAGATCGCGAGCGCGCAGTCGACATCGAGACGGTCGCCGAGCATGGCGATCGCCGTACGGGTCTCGGCGTCGTACGTCGCCGGCGAGGCTCCGCGAAAGAAGCTGTGCGCCCCTGCCGGCGGCCCGTCGGTCGCGTCTATCCGACCCAGAGCCAGGAGGAATTCGGCCAGGTCGCGAGCGAACCGGTCGAGGTCGACGATGTTGTCCACCGTCGCGTGCGCTCCGGCCAGCCACCGGTAGATCGACCATGGCCTCGGGAACTCCGCGTCGGGAGCACCCTGTGCGATCGGGGTCGGGATCGGAACCGGCAGGTGCGGCGCGAGCAGGGGAAGCCAGTGCTGCTCTTTCTCCACCTGCGCGACGTACTCGTCCGCGCTTGGAAGTCGAACCGACAGGGACTCACCGAGGCGGAATGTCGTGTTGTCCCAGCCGTCCAGCTCGACGGGGCGTACGGCGAGGTTGCGCCACTGCGGGAACTGCTCCGAGACGAGTCGGGCGACGAGGGTCGGCGTGATCGCCGCCTTCTCCAACGTCAGCCGGGAGCGAGGAACCCGGTCTCGCGACCGCGGACCGCCATCGGGCTGACCGGCAGTCCGGGCGACGGCTCCGGTGCGTTGAAGCCCCCCGGGGCGACGTCGTTCGGCGTGTCCGGGTGGAAGAGCGCGGCGAGCAGCTGGATCTGCCCCCGTCCGACGGAGAGCTCCCACTGGCCGCCGCCGTACGCGCCGATCCCCTGGGCCTCGCAGTAGTCGTACGCCGCGAAGAGCCGTTCGATCGAGCCGAAGCGGGACGGCTTCACGTTGACCGTCCGCGGCGGCCAGCGGAGCGCCTCGATGTCCGCGACGGCGTGGATGGGCGCATCCCACGTGATCCGCGCGGCGTGCGGCTCGAGGATCGGGATCGTCTCGTCCGTCAGCGCCGGGTCCTCGATCCAGGCGTCGGGGAACGCGTCGACGACCCGCCGGTACAGCGCAGGATCGGGCGGGTTGTCGACGACCGTCCCGGTGTACTGGCCCTTGAGGTCGATCGAGTCGACGCATCCCAGCTCGTGAAGCTCTGCAAAGACGGCGCCGGTCCAGTCGGGACGAGCGTCGAGCTTGAACCGCAGCGTGGGGTAGAGGCCGAGGAACGCACGGAGGCGGCCGGTCGTCGGCGGTGCGCCGAGCCCGCCCGAGGCGACGAACGTCACGGGTCGCGCCTTCCGCCCGACGACGTCGCCGAGCGAGCGTCCGGCCTGACGGAGGGCGAGGTCGAGGGCGGCGCTCTCGAACGCCCAGCGCCGGTAGTCGAGGAATTCGTGCCGGTCGGGAGCCTCGGGGAAGAGCGCCGCCGCCTCGAGGTGCCGCGAGAAGCTGTCGATCGTCCACTCGCCGTGGAGCGGAAGCGTCGCGCCTCGGGCCTGCTGCGCGTCCTGCAGCCCTCCGTCGTACGTCACGTCCTCGCCGAGGCCCTCGTCGCCGGCCCCGAGCAGCCGGATCACCGTCGTCTTCCGGACGAAGTCCTCGCGCACGGCGTACTCGTGCCCTTCGAGCGCGTACCCCTCGACGAGGAGCGGCAGGTCGCGGACGCGGTCGTACAGCGCCACGTCAGAGAGAGGCGTGGGCGACGGCGATCTCGGCTGCGAGGCCCGCGTTCGCGACGATGAGGTCACGGTTGACCCGGCGCGTCTCGCCGTCGGAGCGCTCGTGGAGCGCGGAGAGGACGTATGGCGTCACGGCCTGGCCGACGATACCCCGGGCGGTCGCCTCTGCGACGACCTCCTCGATCAGGTCGGCGACGTCCAGGCTCTCGTCCGGCGGCCGCCCGATGAGGATCGCGCTACCGCCGAGCCGCCAGTGCGCGTCCGCGACCCGGGCTGCCTCGCCCGCGTCCTCGACGCGACCCGACACCGGCGGCCCGCCCTCGGCGGAGTAGAAGAGTGGGAGCGTGTCGACCCGGTAGCCGAGCACGGGGATGCCGAGCGTCTCGAGGAGCTCCATCGTGGCCGGCACGTCGAGGAGGGACTTGATTCCCGACGAGACGACGACCGCCGGGACGCGTGCGCAGGCCGCGAGGTCGGCCGAGACGTCCGGGGGCGTCGGGAAGCCGCGGTGGACGCCGCCGAGCCCGCCCGTCCCCATGAAGCGGATGCCGACGGCGGCCGCGGCCGCGAGCGTGCCGCCGACCGTGGTCGCGCCGACCGCGCCCTGTACGGCGCATACGGCCAGGTCGCGTGGGCCGAGCTTCCGCGCGTCGGGCGTGAATCGCTCGAGCTCCTCCGCCGTGAGACCCACGACGACGCACCCGTCGACGACGCCGATCGTCGCCGGGACGGCGCCGGCCGAGCGCACCGCCGTCTCGCTCGCGAGGCCTACCTCGATCCCCGCGGGAGCGGGGAACCCGTGCGCGACGAGGGTCGTCTCCAGGGCGACGACCGCCCGCTCCTCGGCGAGCGCGGCCTGGACCTCGTCCGAGACGCGGATCAGGTGCTCCACGCCGGGGAGCCTAGTGGCCGCCCCGCGGAGGCTCGGCGCCGGTCCGCGATCGGGTCGTTGTCCGTGTCGTGTCCGACTCCGTGCCGGCTCTCGTATCCGAGGACGTGTCCGACCCCGTGTCCGACACCGAGGTCGCACCGGCGTTCGGTGCCGACCCGTACGTCAGCGCCCGACGCTCTCCCCAACGGCCCCCAGGGGCACCCCGGTGTCCCTGGTGTCACGCTATCGAGGAAAGTCGGACGTGGCTGTGCCGTCTGTGTGTCGTCTTCGTGTCGGGTTTGCCCGACCGTGCGGGTCGAGGGCGCTCGGGGTGATCGCAAGACGCTCACCGCGACCGCGCAGCGCCCCATCGCCCGACGCTCCGCGCGTCCCGCCGCGCACGTGATGGCTGCCGTAGGCTTGCGCCGTGGCGACCAAGAGCGCGCTGATCACCGGTATCACCGGCCAGGACGGCTCCTACCTCGCCGAGCTGCTGCTCGGCAAGGGCTACGAGGTGCACGGGATCATCCGCCGCTCGTCGAGCTTCAACACGGAGCGGCTCGACGGGATCTACGAGGACCCGCACGTCGAGAGCCGCCGCCTGTTCCTGCACTACGGCGATCTGACAGACGCCTCGGCGCTCGTCAATCTCCTGCGTGACATCCAGCCCGACGAGGTCTACAACCTCGGCGCGCAGAGCCATGTCAAGGTGAGCTTCGAGACGCCCGAGTACACCGGAGACGTGTCGGGGCTCGGGGCGATTCGGCTGCTCGAGGCGGTGCGCGCGTCGCGCATCGACACGCGCGTCTATCAGGCCTCGACGTCGGAGCTCTACGGCTCGACGCCGCCGCCGCAGAGCGAGCAGACGCCGTTTCACCCACGGTCGCCGTACGGTGTCGCGAAGCTCTACGCGTTCTGGGCGACGGTCAACTACCGCGAGGCGTACGACATGTTCGCCGTCAACGGGATCCTCTTCAACCACGAGTCGCCGCGACGGGGCGAGACGTTCGTCACCCGCAAGATCACGCGCGCGGTCGCGCGGATCAAGGCGGGGATCCAGGACAAGCTCTACCTCGGGAACCTCGAGAGCATCCGCGACTGGGGATACGCGCCCGAGTACGTCGAGGGGATGTGGCGCATGCTCCAGGTCGACGAGCCAGACGATGTCGTCCTTGCGACCGGTGTCGGGGCGACCGTCGAGCAGTTCGCCGAGGCGTCGTTCCGCGTCGCAGGGCTCGACCACAGCGAGTGGGTCGCCGTCGATCCTTCCTACTACCGTCCCGCCGAGGTGAACTACCTGCTCGGAGAACCGGCGAAGGCCGACGCCGTGCTCGGGTGGAAGGCGACGACGCACTGGGACGAGCTCGCCCGGATCATGGTCGAGGCGGACGTCCGGCTCGTCGAGGACCAGCTGTCCGGGCGGCAGGTCCGCGTCGACCGCTGATCGCCGGCGCGGCGCTCAGGGCATCGACCCGGTCCGCTGCACGCAGCGTGCAGCCGCCTCGAGCGCCAGGTCGGGGCCGCCGAGGATCCACCCCGCCGCGAGCGCGTCCCCGGCGCCCGTCGTGTCGACGACCTTCGGCACCGCGAGCGCCTCCCGCTCGTCGCCGTCGAAGGAGCACCCGGCGATGCCGCGCTTCAGGATCCACGTCGCCCCGGGGAGCGGCCCCCCGAACACGGCGTCCTCGTCCTCGTTCGCGAACACGACGTCAGGCTCGAGCGACTCCACGAGCGCCCGGAAGCGCTCGGCGCCCGCGTCCCGGATGGCGCTCCAGGACGAGAGGTCGATGCTGATCCGCGCGCCGCTCACGCGGGCGAGATCGATCGCGCGTACCGCGGCGCGCACGACGGGCTCGGCGAGGAGGGCGTAGCCGGAGACGTGCAGGTGGTCGCACGCGAGCCAGGGCGCACGCAGCTCGACCGGCTCGAGGAGGCGCGCCACGCCGCGGTCGGGGAACATCGACCGCGCGCCGTCCGGGTCGACGAGCGAGACGACGACGCCGTTCCCGGTCTTCTCGACGGGCCCGACGAGCTCCACACCGAGCCGCTGGAGGGCCTCTGCGGCGAGCCGGCCGGCAGCATCACCGCCCCGCTTGCCCACCCAACGTGCGGATGCCCCGAGCGCGGCGGCCCACGCGGCGACGTTCGCGCCCTGGCCCCCGGCCGACAGCGAGACGCGTGCAGGCGTGTCCGCATCGCGCGCGACGTCCGACTCGACCCGGACCACGACGTCGAGCGCAAGATCCCCGAGCGAGACCACCTGCATGCCCTACGATCGTCGCATGGCCGAGGAGGGCGAGGCGCGGGATCAACGCGGCCGTCGCGCGCGGACGCGCTCGTTCGTCCTCGGAGGCCTCGTCGGCGCGTCCGCCGTCGCGGCCGGGCTGCGTCGTGCTCGACGGCGCCGGCGGCGGCCGGTGCAGGCGGGTCTTGCGGCGTTCGAGGGCGCGCCGTGCTACCGCGAGTTGCTCGAGCGGGAGCGCAGGGAAGGCCCGTAGCCGCTCCGCTCGCGCTCGGCGAGCACCGCCGTCCGGACGTTGACGTCGGCGTCGCCGATGCCGAGCTGCTGGCCGACGAGCATGGTGCGCGCTGCGTCGTAGAGGAACGCCTTGGGCGTGACCACGGGCTCGACCGTCCGGACGACGAGGAACGGCCCGAACACCCTCACCTGGAACAGCGCGGGAGGGGTAGGCACCCGGTACTCGATCTCGAGCCGCGGGCGGATGTTGTTGCGCTCGCTGGCATCGAGCACCCAGACTCCCCGACCGAGGCGCCCGGCGCGCTCGAGCGTCTGCAGCGCGAGCCGCACGTCGGCCCGCGGCACGACGGTCGTCGGGAACGAGCGATTTCGCTCCCAGGCGCCGAGATAGAGCGGCTCGTAGCCGAAGAGGACGTCGTCCGGGCGGCTCGTTGCCGCGAGCCAGCTCTCCGCCTCGGCACGCGCTGCCTGGCGTGCGTCCGGCTCCCAGTCGAAGAGCGACGACGTCCGGTGCCACGCCCACGAGACGTCGGCGACGACGAGCGCGGCCAGGAGCAGCCGCCGCGACGGCCGGGCGACGTCGACCTACGTGCACGAGGGAGGTGCCGACGGCGATCGCGAACAGCGGCGCGAGGAAGATGAGGTGCCGGGACTCGGGGGAGGCCGACCCGCCCAGCCGCGCGAGGACGAACGCGGCCACGGTCACCCCGACGAGGCAGAGCACCAGCGCCCGCGCCTCGCGGCCGAGGAGGACGACGCCGGCCGCGGCCGCGACCACGACCGCGGCCGTCACGGGCCACCAGCCGGCGCTCGCGTCCCCGGCCGAGCGCCAGAGGTACCGCGCGACGGCGCCGGGCCCGCCGAGCCTCTCGCCGCCGCCGCCGACGCCCACGTCGAACCGGTCGGCGAGCACGAGGTCGGTGAGCCAGAACGGTGTGCCGAGCACGAGCACCGCGCATCCTGCGAGCACCGCCTCCCGAAGCCGGTCACGTCGCATCGCCAGGACGTATGCGCCCTGGCCGCCCAGGAGGAGCACGCCGTAGGGGTGGGTCGCGACGGTGAGCAATGCGGCGAGCACCCAGAGCGCCCACCTCGCCCGCCCCCCGCGCTCGAGGGCCGCGAGCAGTGCCAGCGTGCAGGCGAGGGAACAGAGCAGGAACAGGCTGTACATCCGACCGTAGACCCCGTGGAAGAGGAACAGCCAGCTCGACGCGAAGATCGCCGTCGCCACGAGCGCGACCGCCGGGCCCGCGAGACGCCGCCCGAGCAGCGCGACGAGAGGCAGGCTCGCCAGTGCGAACGCCGCGGACGCGAGTCTCAGGCCGCCCAGCCCGAACCCGAGGTGGGCGACGGCCCATGCGACGAGGAAGTGGAGCGGCGCGCCGCCACGGTCGCGAGTGACGTGCTCGACGACGCCCGGGAGAGAGTCGCGGCCGACGAACAGCGCAAGCGTCTCGTCCTCGTGCGGGGGCCACGCCATCAGCTGATGGAGAAGGAAGGCGGCCGCGACGACCGTCACCCCCGCGACCCCGAGCCACAGCCAGCGCGCGACGACCCAGGCGCCGGCGGACGAGCGTGCGGCCGCCGCGGCCGGCGTCTCGACCCGTGCCTCGATCCCTTGCGTCATGGGGTTTCCGCCACCTTCGCTGGTAGATTGGCCGTCCGATGCCGATCTACGAATACCGTTGTCCGAACGGGCACACGTTCGAGGTGTTCCAGCGAATGAGCGACGCTCCCGTGAGCGTGTGCGAGACGTGCGGGGCGGGGCCGGTCGAAAAGGTGCTGTTCCCGGTCGCAGTGCATTTCAAGGGCTCGGGGTTCTACGCCACCGACTACGGCCGCGGCTCGCGCAAGTCGTCGAAGGACGGCGACGCGAGCGCGACGTCGACGGACGGGGGCGGCGCGGCATCGGAGAAGCCGGCGGCGGCGGCAGAGGCGAAGAAGTCGGACTCCTCGAAGCCCGACGCGTGAGGCTCAGTTCCCGACAAGGCATCCGGGAGCGTACGGCTGCCCGCGCGGCGGCGGGAGCGGTGCGGACCGGTCGGTGAACATCGCGACGGTGGAGACGTTGTCCTCCGTCCCGAGGATCACGGACTCCCCGCCGACGGTCGCCGGGTCGCCGCCGAGCCGGCAATGGAGCGCTCGTCCCGTGTCGGCCCGGAAGTAGACCCATCCGAGCTGCATCAGCTCCCAGGCGCTCAGGTCGGTGGCAAGCGGCTTCACGAGGTCGCCGCCGACGAAGGGAAGCCGGAGCGCGGTCCCGGCGCCCGTCACCTTGTCGAGCGCCGCGGCCACCACCTGCTGCTGGCGGCGTGCGCGGTCGAAGTCCGTCTCCGAGGGGTGCAGCAGGTTGTGCCGGATCCGCGAGTAGACGAGCGCGCGGCGGCCGTCCATGTGCTGGACGCCTTTCTCGAACCGCCAGCCCTGCCATGCGGCACAGCGCGCGGCCGTCGGATACGGGCAGTCGAAGCGATTCGAGCGAATCGGACGCGGTACATCGACGTCGATCCCGCCGACGGCGTCGATCAGCTCCTCGAAGCGGTCGAAGTCCACGAAGACGACGTGGTTGACGTCGATCCCGGTGAGGTCCTTGACCGTGCGCAACGCGAGCGCGGGGCCGCCGAACTGGTTCGCGGCATTGATCTTCGCGAGCCCGACCTCGGGGATCTCGACCTGGAGGTCGCGCGGGATCGAGAGGTATGCGAGACGGCGCTTCCCCGGATCCGTGCGGAGCAGCATGATCGAGTCCGCGCGGTTCGCTCCTTGCCGTCCCGTGCGGTCGCCGCCGTCCGTTCCCAGGACGAGGATCGTGGTGGGAGTCGAGACGAGTAGCCCGTCACGCTTCGTGAGCTGACGTTCCACCCCGGCCGGCACCCGGTCGTTCGCCGCCTGGACGCCGCTCGCGACAGAGAGGTAGCTGCCGATCCCCCACGCGACGAGCAGCACGACGCAGAGGCCGACGCCGAGCGCGATCCAGCGGCCAGGCCGCCGGCGCTTCTTCGGCGTCGTGGGCGGGGCGGGCGTCGTCGGACCGCCCGTCGACTTCGACGGCGCGCCGTGGCGCGTCAGCGGGACCCGCCCCTTGACCCTGCCGCCCCGATAGACCCGGTACGGCTTGTCCTGAGCGGGCATGAGGCCGGGTATGGTAGCCGCGGCGTGCCGACCGACCTGGTCATCGGGGTGGATGTCGGCGGGACGAAGATGCTCGCCGGGCTGGTCGCGCGCGACGGCGGTATCGGGCGGATGGTCGAGGTTCCGACGCCGACGGCAGACCAGGCGGCGCTCCTCGCCGAGCTCGACGCGCTCGTCGAAGGGCTGCTCGCAGAGGGTGCGGAGGCGATCGGCGTCGGGGTCCCGATGAACCTCGACCGGCGCACGGGCGTGGGGCTCGGTGCGGTCAACCTGCCGCTGCGCTCGCTCGACCTCGCAGGACACCTCAGGGATCGCTTCGGCGTCCCCGTCGGCGTCGAGAACGACGGCAACGCGATCGCGCTCGCCGAGTGGCGCGTGGGTGCCGGCCGAGGCGCGACGGACCTCGTCGCTCTCGCGCTCGGGACCGGCGTCGGCGGCGGCGTCGTGATCGACGGACGTCTCTACCGCGGCTGGGCCGAGCTCGGACACGTCGTCGTCGCCGCCGACGGTCCCCCGTGTCAGGGGAACTGCCACGGCCACGGCCACCTGGAGGCGGTCGCCTCCGGCGAGGCCGCCGAGCGGGCGGCGGTCGCGCTCTGGGGGGAAGGTGCCGACGCCCATCGACTCGTCGAGGAGGCACGCGGCGGCGACGAGGCGGCGTGCGCGGCACTCGGCCGCATCGGGCATTACCTCGGGGTCGCGATCGGCTCGTTCGCCAACGTCTTCGCGCCGGACCTCGTCGTCGTAGGAGGGGGGTTCGGGACGGCCGCCTGGGAGCTCCTGCGTGGCCCCGCCGACGAGGCCGCCCGTGCCGAGGCGCTGCGACCCGCGGACGACGGTCTGCGGATCGTCGAGGCGGCGCTCGGCGACGACGCCGGTCTGGTGGGCGCCGGTCTCGTCGGCTTCGAGACCCTCGACGGGCTGCGGTAGTGCCGCTCCTCGTCTGCGCGACGCCGATCGGGAACCTCGCCGACGTCACCCACCGCGTGCTCGAGGCGTTGCGCGACGCGGACGTCGTCCTGTGCGAGGACACGCGCCGGACGACGATCCTCCTCGATCGCTACGGGATCCGCGCGCGGAGCCTGGTGAGCGTGCATCGCCACAACGAGGCCCGTCAGGCACGCGAGCTGATACCCCGCCTTCGTGCGGGCGAGACGCATGCCCTCGTCTCGGACGCGGGCCTCCCCGGCGTCAACGATCCCGGGAGCCGCCTCATCGGGGAGGCGCTCGACGCGGGTGTCGAGGTGACGGTCCTCCCGGGGCCGAGCGCCGTCGAGACGGCGCTCGTCGCGAGCGGGCTCGGCGTCGGGCAGTACCGGTTCCTCGGGTTCCTACCGCGGCGCGCGGTCGAGCTCGAGGCGCTCTGGGAGGAGTCGCGAGGCTGGCCCTACGCGGCGGTCGCGTTCGAGTCGCCGAAGCGGCTGACCGACGCACTCGACGCCCTCGCCCGTGTCGACCCGGAGCGCCGTGTGGCTGTGTGCCGCGAGCTCACCAAGCGGTTCGAGGAAACCGCGCGCGGAACGGCGTCCGAGCTCGCGGCGCGGTTTCGCGGGCCGGTGAAGGGGGAGCTGACGGTCGTCGTCGGGCCGGGTGGTGGCTCGGACGCCCGCCTCGAGGACGCGGTCGCCGCGGTGCGCGAGCTCGTCGCCGCGGGGGCCGCCCGCCGGGTCGCCGCGGACACGGTCTCGCGGCTCGTCGATGCGCCGAAGAACGAGCTCTACCGACGCTCCCTCGCCTCCGATTGACGCCGTCCGACGGCCGCGCTACCCTTCGATCTCCGCGTTGCCCGCGCAGAAAATGAAGGAGGTGCCACGTGCATCGTCTTCTCATCGTCGGCGCGGTTGGTCTCGCAGCGCTCGCTCTGAGCAGTTCTGCCGGGGCCTGGTCATGGCCCGCGGAGGGCGACGTGCTCCGACCGTTCGCGCTCGGCGGGGACGCATACGCCGCGGGACAGCACCGCGGGATCGACGTTGCAGGGCCCGAGGGCTCGTCGGTACGGGCTCCCGCCACCGGCACGGTGAGCTTCGCCGGCTCCCTGCCGACGTACGGCAAGGGCATCACGATCACCACCCCGGACGGCTACGCCGTGACGCTCGTCCATCTGGGGTCGATCGGCGTCGCGAAGGGCGACGCCGTCATCGAAGGCGGCCCGATCGGGACGATGGGCTGGAGCGGCGACCCGGAGCATACGGTCGCGTCAGTCCACCTCGGGGTGCGGGTCGGCGAGTCAGGCGGAGGCGTACCTCGACCCGCTCGACCTCCTGCCGCCGCGGCACGCACCACCGGCTCCGGCGTCCCCGCCGGCTCCCGCACCGGTGCAGTCCGCCGCACCCGTACCGGCTCCCGTCGCTCCGATGCCGACGCCGGTGTTGTCGTCTCCACCTGCGGCCCGGCCGGCTCCAACCGGTCCGTCGTCCCAGGCGCCCGTCGCCTCGCGGCCCGCTCCGTCGTCCGGGGCACCGACGACCGTGACGAGCGGGAGCGCGCCGGCAGGCGAGGCGACGCCCGACCTCTCCTCGGCCGCTCCGGCCGCGACGGCGGCCCTGGCCGGGCCGAACGGCGGCGACGTCTCCGCGGCGGAGCCCGAGCCCGCGGCGCCGTTCCGAGTCGTCCGCGGCACCCCGGCCGCCATCCCGGCCCGTCCGTCGCCGATATCGTCGGCGTCCGTCGCGCAGGCGGTCGCGTCCCGGGCCGACGCGCCCGTCGGCAGCGTGATGTCCTCGCGGAGCATCCGACCGACAGCGGACGCGGCGACGGCCGCGGTTAGTAGGGTGTCGGCGGCGCGGTCGACCGAGCGAGCCGCGGCGCCCGGGCCACGGAGGCCGGTGGCGACCGGCGTCGCCGAGTCCGAGGCGTCGCTCGTAGCTCCGTCCGGCGCCGCTTCTCGTGCCCCGGTCCCGGCGGCCACTCCACACGCGGACGACGCGCATCGCCTCGTGGTTGGCGGGCCTCCGACCGACCGTTCGTCGCCGATCACTGCGCGGCTGGGAGCGGGCATCGACGAGTCCGGTCGGGCACCGGCGGCGGGGATCCCGTCGGACGACGCGAGCGCCATCGCGGCGAACATCCCGACGGAAGCGCGGTGGCGGCGAAGCGGCGTGGTCGCCGCGCTCGTGCTCTTCGCTCTTCTCGGACTCGGGGCTGCGGGGACGGCCGCCCGTAGAATCGGCCTCGATGGAGCCGTACTACGTCACCACGCCGATCTACTACGTCAACTCCACGCCGCACATCGGGCACGCGTACACGACCATCGCCGCGGACATCGTGGCGCGTCATCAGCAGCAGCGGGGCCGTGAGACGTTCCTCCTCACCGGCGTCGACGAGCATGCCTCGAAGGTCGCCCGCGTGGCAGAGGAGCAGGGTCTTGCGCCCCAGGCATACGCGGACCGGATCGTCGAGGCGTGGCGGGCGCTCCCCGCCCGCCTCGGCGTGACACCGGACTTCTTCATCCGCACGAGCGACGACGGGCACAAGCGCTTCGTCCAGGAGTTCCTCCAGCGAATCCGGGACAACGGACGCGAGGACATCTATCTCGACGTCTACGCGGGTCTCTACTGCGTCGGCTGCGAGGCGTTCAAGAGCGAGGACGAGCTGGTGGACGGGAAGTGTCCAGAGCACGGTGTCGAGCCAGAATGGATCGAGGAGCGGAACTGGTTCTTCAGGCTCTCGGCCTACCAGGAGCGTCTGCTCGAGCTCTACGACGAGCGGCCCGACTTCGTGCTCCCGTCGTTCCGGGCGAACGAGGCGCGGTCGTTCATCGCGGGTGGGCTCCAGGACTTCTCGATCAGCCGCGAGGGCCTGACGTGGGGCATCCCCATCCCCTGGGATCCGGATCAGGTCGCCTACGTCTGGGCGGATGCGCTCGTCAACTACCTCAGCGCGCTGACGTACGCACGACCGGGCGAGGACCTCGTGCCGCGCTTCTGGCCGGTGGTCAGGCACCTCCTGGCGAAGGACATCCTGCGCTTCCACTGCGTCTACTGGCCCGCGATGCTGCTCGCCGCCGGCTACGACGTTCCGCGGCAGCTCTTCGTCCACGGCTATCTCCTGCTCGACGACCGAAAGATCTCGAAGTCGCTCGGGAACGTCGTCGACCCGCTCGAGCTGGTCGACGTCTACGGCGCCGATCCCGTTCGGTTCTGGTGCGCCCGCTCGGTCTCGTTCGGACAGGACGGGACGGCATCCGTCGACGGCGTCAGGGAGCGATACGAGCGCGAGCTCGGCAACGACCTGGGCAATCTCCTCTCCCGGACAACGGCGATGGTGGCGCGATACCGCGGTGGTGACCTTCGTGACGTGCCGTCGGCGGAGTCCGACCTCGCCGCGATCCTGTCTCCGCTCGGCGCCGACGTCGCGGCGCGCCTCGACGTCTTCGACCTGACCGGCGCTCTCGAGCGGATCTGGGAGGTCGTGCGCGCGCTCAACCGCCACGTCGAGGAGACGGCGCCGTGGCAGATCGCGAAGGACGAGAGCCGCGCGGACGAGCTCGACCGCGTTCTGTACGACCTGGTCGACGGGCTTCGCGCCGTCGCCGTGGCGCTTGCCGCCTACGTCCCGGAGACGTCGGCGCAAATCCTCGCAGCGCTCGGACAACCGCCGACCCTCGACTGGGCCGGGGTCGCTTACGGGCGGACTGCGGCGGCGACCGGTGTCGAGCCGGCCGCGCCCCTCTTCCCGCGCATCGACGAGCCGGCGCGCGCCACGTGATCGACACGCACGCGCACCTCGACGCGTGCGACGCCGAACCGCACGAGCTGCTCGACCGCGCCCGGTCAGCCGGGGTGACGCGGGTCGTGACCGTCGGCACAGGGATCGAGTCGTGTCGCGCCGCGCTCGCGATCGCCGGCGACCACTCGGGTGTCGTCGCAGCGCTCGGGATCGACCCACACCAGGCTGCGACGTCCGAGGCGAGGCGTGTCGACGAGTTGCGCGAGCTCCTCGCCCACGATCACGTGGTCGCCGTGGGCGAGTCGGGCCTCGACGGTCACCACGGCGCCGACACCCTCGTCGAGCAGCGCGTCCTCTTCGACGCGCATCTCGCGCTCGCGGAGGAGCTCGCCCTGCCGATCGTCGTGCACAGTCGCGCCGCCAGCCGGGACACGGTCGCGGCGCTCGCGCCGTTCGATGGGACGGTGGTGCTCCACTGCTTCTCCGAGCCCGAGCTCCTCGACGTCGCGCTCGAGCGGAGGTACTACGTGTCGTTCGCCGGGAACGTCACGTACCCGCGCGCCGAAGCTCTGCGCGCCGCCGCGGCGCGCGTCCCCTCCGACAGGATCCTCGCGGAGACCGACAGCCCGTACCTGGCGCCGCAGCCGCTTCGCGGCCGTCGTAACGAGCCGGCCAGCGTGATGCACACGCTCGCGGCGCTCGCCGCGGAGCGTGGGGAGAGCGCGTCGGCTCTCGAGGTCTGCATCGACGAGAACGCCGACCGCGCCTTCGGGCTCGATCGGCTATGACACCGGTGAGCCCGAAGAAGGCGCTGGGACAGCACTTCCTCGTCGACCGCAACGTGCTGGGCGTGATCGAGCGGCTTGCGGCGCTCGAGCCCGACGACGTCGTGCTCGAGATCGGCCCGGGGCTCGGTGTCCTCACGACGTTCCTCGCCGATCGCGTCCGATTCGTCCACGCGATCGAGATCGACCGTGGGCTCGAGCCCTCGCTCGAGGATGCGCTCGAAGGTCGTGAGAACGTCTCGCTGACGTTCGGAGACGCTCTCGCCCTCGACATCGAAGCACTGGGTCCGCCTCCGTCGAAGCTCGTCGCCAACCTGCCGTACAACGTCGCGACGCCACTCGTCGCCGAGACGCTCGCGGGTGTCCCGGCGCTTCGCAGCTGGTGCGTGATGGTCCAGCGGGAGGTCGCCGACCGGTTCTTCGCGATGCCGCGCACGAAGGCCTACGGGGCCGTCTCCGTCCTCGTCCGCCTGCATGCTCGACGGACCGGCTTCCACCCTGTCTCGCGCACGGTGTTCCGGCCGCCGCCGAACGTCGACTCCGCGCTCGTGGCGTTCGAGCGGGTGGCGCCTCCCGCCAACGCCGCTCGCGTTCGCCGCGTTGTCGTCGGCGGGTTCGGGCATCGGCGCAAGACGCTCGCCAACGCACTCTCGCTCGCGGGCGTGACGTCGCGCGAGCACGCAGTGGCAGCTCTCGAGGCGATCGGCCGGCGGCCGGACACCCGTGCCGAGGCGCTCGAGCCCGAGGAGTTCGTCCGCCTCACCGAGGCGCTCGACGCGTGAGTAGCTGGGTCGAGGCATACGCGCCCGCGAAGGTCAACCTCGCGCTCGTCGTCGGTCCGTTGCGGTCCGACGGGAAGCATGAGGTGGCAACGGTGCTCGAGCGACTCTCGCTCGCAGACATGGTCGCGGTTCGGCGAGCGCCCGCAACGCGCGTGGGAGGCTTCGCCGGCGACACGCTCGTCCGAGGTGCCCTCGACGCCGTGACGCGCGCCGTCGACGGCGCGGTGTTCTTCGAGGCGCGCATCGAGAAGCGCGTGCCGGTCGCGGGCGGCCTCGGCGGAGGTTCGAGCGACGCCGCCGCCGCGCTCACACTGGCGAACAGTCTGCTCGAACAGCCGCTCGAGGCCGACGTCCTCGAGCGGCTCGCCGGCTCGCTCGGCGCCGACGTGCCGTTCTTCCTCCGCGACGGCACGCAGCTCGGGATCGACGACGGGACGACGCTTCGGTCGATCGGACTTCCTCGCGATTATGCGGTGCTCCTCGCTCTACCCCACGGTGCCGTCAAGACGTCGACGGCGGACGTCTACGCGGCCTTCGATGCGCGTCGCGGCGATGTCGGCTTCGACGACCGACGGGCTGCGTTGCTCGGCGCGCTCGAACGCCTCGCCCGGGCCGCCGACCTCGGGCACCTGCCCTCGAACGACCTCGCATCCTCGCCCCTCGCGCCGGAGCTCCGCGACCTCGGCGCGATCCGCGCCGATGCGACCGGTGCGGGCCCGGTCGCATACGGCGTCTTCCCCGACCGAGACGGGGCCGAGCGTGCAGCCGCCGCACTGGGGCATCGCGCCGCCACCTGGGTCGCCACGCCCGCCTGAGACGCGCGGCGGGCCGTGCCGGCCTCGACGGCGGTGCTTCGTCCGCGACCCAGCGGAGCGGGTGGCGGTCAGCGCGCTCGTCGCCGCGGGGTCGCTCGCGTCCCGGCCGGCCGGCCGCCGGGCGAGGCCGTCTCGGGGTCGAGCGCGAAGCGGTCGTCCGAGCGGATCCTCGTGATGTTCTCGGCGCGTCCTTCGAACCAGCCGATCCGAACCTCCGCGTCGGGGACGGCGTCGAAGTGCGGCACGTGAGGCTTGATGTCGAGGACGGGCGTGTCGTCGAGGAGGTCGATGCCCTCGAGGTCGACCCCTGACCCGTCGACGTCGACGACCCGGGCCAAGGAGATCGAGATGGGGTTCGGGCGTCTCGGAGATCTCGTCGCGAACACACCGCGTCGCGTCGATCCTCCGAGGAACGGGAGCACGAGTGGCTCCCAGCCGACCACCCGGTGGAGATGGGAAACAACCCAGACGTGGCTGATCCCCTCGACGTCGGCGAGCGCCGCGCGATACGGCGGATCCACCTCGATCCGGGCTCGGCCAAGGTCGTCCGCGGCAGGCTGGAGGGGCATTCCCGGCAGGGTTGCGTACGCCGAGCGGACGACCCCGATCGGCCGGTACACGACCGCCGCGCGGGAGCCGACGCCGAGGAGGTCCGCGACGAATCGCCGGGCTTCGCGCGTCGAACTGAGCCGCCAGAGCGCCAGGGTGCGGTCGAAGCCCGACGCCTCGACCGCCTGGTCGAGCGCGCTCTGCTCCAGATCCGCCAGCACCGCACCCTGGTGGTGGAGCAGCTCGTCGGGCGACGTCCCCGCGCGGTCGTGGAGAACGAGCTTCGCCATGAGCTCCGACCGGATGTCGCGGACGTGGTCGACGGGGGTTGCGAGCCAGCGTCGGACTGCGCGGCGGCCCGCCGGAGTCGCGGCGAACACCGTTCGAAGCGGCCCCTTCGCGCTTCTCTCGCTCCGCGTCTCACGGATCATGCCGCGCTCGTCGAGCGTCTCGAGTGCCCGGTAGACGAGGGGCCTCGAGCTGCTCCACACACGTCCGACCTCCCCGTCGGGGCGGAGCGCGCGTACGAGCGACCAGCCGTGCGCGGGGGTTTCGACGAGCAGCCCGAGCACCACCCATTCGACGAGCGACAGCGCGGTGCGGGCCGGGCGTGCCAGGGCTCGATCCTATCGTCGCGAATCCGGTACCCTCGCCTAGTCATTTTGTGACTACAAATCAGAGAGGTGCGACCATCGAGCTCACGACCCGCAACCAGCTTCCCGGTGTGATCAAGCGCGTCACGATCGGCTCGGTGATGGCCGAGGTCGTCGTCGACGTCGCGGGTCAAGAGGTCGTTGCCGCGGTCACCCGCCACAGCGTCGAGCGACTCGACCTCGGCGAAGGCGACCAGGTCACCGTCTTCGTCAAGGCGACCGAGGTGATGCTCGGGAAAGAGATCGACGTATGAGCGCCGCGGTTCCCGACCGTCACGGGCTGGGTATCGACCGCCCGGTCCGCCGCAGAACGCTCCTGCTCGCAACGGTCTCTGGCCTGGTGGTGGCGGGCCTGGGTGCCCGCAGCGCGGAGGCTGCGACCGACGACGAGCTCGCCTACGCGAACTTCGGGCTCGCCGCCGCCTACCTGGCGGCGGACTACTACGCGCATGCTCTCGAGGCCGACAAGCTCGGCGCCGACGCCCGGCGGACGCTCAGGAGCGGGCGCGCGGCGTCGCTGTCCCAGGCCCGCGCCCTCTCCGATCTGATCACCGGGGCAGGTGACACGCCGGCGGCGAGCGAGGACTTCGCGTTCGAGTGGCCCGCGAAGGCGTTCGACACCGCCGCGGCCACCCGCACGACGGGACTCGACGTCCTCCGGCCCACGCTCGGGGCGTACCAGAGCGCCGTCGCTGCCGTTTCCGAGAGCTCGTACCGCGTGCTGTACGCGAGCCTCGTGGCGAGCCTCGGGCAGCAGATCGGTGCGCTCGTCGGCTCGGTCGGCGAGCGAGTCGAGCCGTTCCCCCCGCCCTCGACCTCGAGAGCGCCAGCGACGCGCTCGAGGGATACCTCGGTTAGGAGAGATGCGTATGAGACAGGCACGACATCGTGTGCTCGCGCTCGGCCTCGCGCTCGTCGTCGCGGCACTGGCCGCGACGGGTGCAGGCGCCCGCTCGACCGCCACGCCGCCACTCACGATCTACGCGGCGGCGTCGCTGACCGAGGTGTTCAAGGCGCTCGACCCCGTGCAGAACTACAGCTTCGCCGGGTCCAACGCGCTCGAGACGCAGATCCGCAACGGTGCGCCTGCGGACATCTTCGCGTCCGCCGCGCCGCTCAACACGCAGCGGCTGTTCAAGGCGGGGATCGTCGACAAGCCGGTCACGTTCACCGCCAACCGCCTCGCGCTGATCGTGCCGAAGTCCAACCCTGCCGGGATCAAGTCGATCTACGACCTGCGCAGCAAGCCCGTGAAGCTCGTGGTCGCCGGGCCTGCGGTGCCGGTCGGGGGCTACACGCTCACGGTGTTGAAGAAGATGGGGTTGTCCGGCGTGCTGAGCAAGGTCGTCAGCCGGGAGTCGGACGTGAAGGCGGTGACGGGGAAGGTCGCGCTCGGCCAGGCCGACGCCGGGTTCGTCTACGTCACGGACGCCCGGCCGGTGAGCGATCAGGTGACCGTCGTCAAGATTCCGGCGTGGGCCCAGCCCCGCGTTCGCTACGAGATCGCGGTGGTCTCGAAGTCGCCGAACAAGACCGCAGCCCAGGCATGGATCAACGCGCTTCTCTCGGCGAAGGGCCAGACCGCGCTGAAGAACGCAGGCTTCCTCCCGGTGCCGAAGACATCGACGTAGGCCGCCTCTTCCAGGCGACGCTCGTTCTCATGACGAGCGTCGCCCTCGCGTTCCTCGCGCTCCCGGTCGTCGCGATCTTCGCTCAGGTGCCGCCCGGGGAGCTCGTCTCGGCGCTCGGGAGCGACGCCGCGAAGGACGCGCTCATCGTCACCGCCAAGACGAACCTCGTCTCGATGATCCTCATCCTCGCCTTCGGGACACCGGCCGCGTACTGGATCGCGACGCGCGACACCCGCCTCCGCGACGTCGTCGTGACCGTGGTCGAGCTCCCCCTCGTCCTGCCGCCGGCCGTTGCGGGCATCGGCCTGCTCGCTGCGTTCGGCCGGCTCGGGCTCCTCGGCGGCACGATCGAGGCGCTCGGCATCGATATCGCGTTCACCCAGACCGCCGTCGTGCTGGCGGTGACCTTCGTCGCGAGCCCGTTCTACGTCCGCACCGCCGTCGCTGCCTTCGAGTCCGTCGACCCGGCGCTCCCTGCCGCCGCGAGGACGCTCGGCGCCGGCCCGGGGCGGGTGTTCGCACGGGTCGCCCTCCCTCTCGCGGCCGGCGGGCTCGGCGCCGGCGCGGCGCTCGCGTTCGCGCGAGGGGTCGGTGAGTTCGGAGCGACGATCATGTTCGCCGGATCGCTGCAGGGCCGAACGCAGACGCTCTCGCTCGCGGTCTACGAGCAGTTCGATCTCGACTTCGACGTCGCGCTTGCGATCAGCGCACTGCTGGTCCTCGTGAGCGGCGCCGTGCTGCTGTCCGTCAAGCTGCTCACCAGATGGCGCTTCGCATCGACTTCACCCATTCCCTTCGCGCCTACGACGCCCACGTCGGGCTGACGGTCGACGCCGGCGAGACGCTCGCCCTCGTCGGGCCCTCGGGCGCGGGGAAGAGCACGACGCTGAGGGTCGTCGCGGGCCTCCTGCGGCCGGACAGCGGCGTCGTCGAGGTCGACGACGAGACGTGGCTCGACACGACGCGGGGGATCGACCTCGCACCCGAGCGCCGGAGGGTCGGGTACCTGTTCCAGGAGTACGCGCTGTTCCCGCATCTCGACGTCTCGTCGAACGTCCGCTTCGGCGCTCCACGCGGCTCGTCGGTCGGCGAGCTGCTCGACCGCTTCCGGATCGGCGCACTCGGCCGGGCCCGCGTGCGGGAGCTCTCGGGCGGCGAGCGCCAGCGTGTCGCCCTGGCACGTGCGCTCGCCCGGCGTCCGGCGACCCTGCTTCTCGACGAGCCCCTCTCGGCGCTCGACGCCCACACAAGGACGGAGGTCCGCTCGGAGCTCCACGAGCTTCTGCGCGAGCTCGGCCTCCCGACGGTTCTCGTGACGCACGACTTCGAGGACGCGGCCGCGCTCGCCGACAGGATCGGGGTGATCGTCGACGGGCAGGTCGTACAGGAGGGATCGGCAGGCGAGCTCGTCGGCCGGCCCCGGAACGCGTTCGTGGCGAGCCTCACGGGCGCCAGCCTGCTGCGGGGAATCGCGCGCGCCGGGCGGGATGGTCTCACCGAGATCGTGCTGGATACGGGCGCTTCGGCGTGGAGCACCGACGAGGCCGAGGGGCGCGTCGGCGTTGCCGTGCACGCCTGGGAGGTCTCGATCGCACGGGAGGCGCCCGACGATTCCGCCTTGAATCACCTTCGCGGAGCGATCGCGTCGGTGACGCCGCTCGGGAACCGCGCGCGGATACGGGTCGGTGAGCTCGTGGCGGAGGTGAGCGCGGCGTCGGTCGAGCGGCTCGAGCTCCGCGAGGGCGAGGTCGTCGTCGCCTCCTTCAAGGCCACCGCAGCGCGGCTCGTCCCCCTCGCGTAGCGTCCTGGCATGGAGATCGAGCTCGTCCCGAGCCCGGGCGACCCCGTCGAGACGGTGGTCGTCGCACGCGCGGTCGCTGCGGCCGGCCTCGTGCTCGGCGCAGGATCGGCCGGCCCCGGGGCAGGATCGGGCGCCCGCCCGTGGTGGCGGGCCGGGATTGCCGAAGCGGTGGGCCGGGCGTCCCTTGAGCCCGGACGGCGACGCCGCTACGACGGCGAGCCGCTGCCGCGGAGCACCCGCGGCGCCACGCGCGCGTAGTCGAGACCCGAGATCCACGTCAGGAGAGTCGCGACGAGGAGCGCCCACCAGGCGACGTCGGCGTCCCAGGCCCCCGCGGCCTGGAGCCCTGCAAGGGTCGCCGCCACGGTCTGGGCCCACGTCTTCAGCTTGCCGAGGTCGCGCGCGCCCATGACGACGCCGCGCTCGATCGCCGCGAGGCGGAGGCCGGAGACCGCGATCTCCCGCGCAACGATGGCGGCGATCATCCAGGCGGGCGCGACGCCCTCCGCAACGAGCATCACGAGCGCCGCGAGGACGAGCACCTTGTCCGCGATCGGGTCGAGCAGCGACCCGAAGGCCGAGGTCTGATTGCGCCGCCGCGCCAGCCACCCGTCGACCTGGTCGGTCGCCATGGCCACGACGAAGACGCCGGTCGCCCAGTACAGGTGGTTCGGAAAGTCCCAGGCGAAGAGGACGATCACCACCGGGACCGCGAGCGCCCGCGCAAGCGTCAACTGGTCGGGCAGGGTCACCGTTGGGGGAGAATACGCGTGGCATGCCGCTCTTCTCGAAGGTGCTGGTCGCGAACCGGGGCGAGATCGTGATCCGGGTCTTCCGCACGCTCCGCGAGCTCGGGATCGGCTGCGTGGCGGTCTACTCGGAGCCCGATCGGAGGAGCGCGCACGTTCGCGCCGCCGACGAGGCCTACCTCGTCGGGCCGGGGCCCGCGGCGGAGAGCTACCTCCGCGGCGAGGTGCTCGTCGAGACGGCGCTGCGCGCGGGGGCGGAGGCGATCCACCCCGGCTACGGGTTCCTCGCCGAGAACGCGGAATTCGCCCGCCGGGTCGAGCAGGCGGGGCTGACCTGGGTCGGGCCGCCGCCGGACGCGATCGAGCTGATGGGGACGAAGACGGCGGCGCGACGCGCGATGCGCGACGCCGGAGTGCCCATCGTCCCGGGGGCGGTCGACCCCGTGCAGTCCGCAGACGACGTCGTGGAGCTCGGCGACGAGATCGGCTATCCGATGATCATCAAGGCCGCGGCCGGGGGTGGCGGGAAGGGAATGGAGATCGTGCGGGCCCCCGACGAGGCCGAGCGCGCGTTCGACGCCGCGACCCGCCAGGGGGAGCGGTACTTCGCCGACCCCGCCGTCTACGTCGAGCGGTACGTCGAGAATCCGCGCCACGTCGAGGTCCAGGTGCTCGCGGACGCGCACGGCAACGTCGTCCACCTCGGGGAACGGGACTGCACCATCCAGCGGCGCCATCAGAAGCTCGTCGAGGAGACGCCGTCGCCCGCCGTCGACGACGCGCTCAGGGCGCGAATCGGCCAAATCGCCGTCGATGCCGCCCGCGCCGCCGGCTACCGCTCCGCCGGCACGGTCGAGGGTCTCCTGACATCAGACGGCGACTACTTCTTCATGGAGATGAACACGCGCATCCAGGTCGAGCACACCGTGACCGAGGCGGTCACCGGCCTCGACCTCGTCCGCGAGCAGCTTGCGATCGCCGCGGGGGAGCCGCTCTCGGTTGCGCAGCGCGACGTCGTCCTCCGCGGCCACGCGATCGAATGCCGGATCAACGCCGAGGACGTCACGAGCGGCTTCCTCCCGGCGCCGGGGCGGATCACCGCCTACCGCGCCCCGGCGGGACCCGGCGTCCGCGTCGACTCGGGCGTCGAGGCAGGGGACGAGGTGATCGGCCTCTACGACCCGATGATCGCCAAGCTCGTCGTCCACGACGTCGACCGGACCCGCGCAATCGACCGGATGCTCCGTGCCCTCGCGGAGTTCAGGATCGAGGGCACTCCGACGCTCCTCGGGTTCCACCGGGCGCTCCTCGAGCATCCGTGCTTTCGCGCCGGCGAGACGTGCGCCGGCGTGGTCGAGTCGCCCGAGCTGGCGAAGCGCGCGAAGCAGATCGAGGAACCGTTCTCTCATCAGGCAACTAGTGTCCCGCCGACGTCGGACGGAGCCGTATCGACGGTCCCGCGTCTGGTCGGCGTCGAGGTCGACGGCCGCGCGTACGACGTTCGCCTCCACGTGACCGAGCCGCCGTGGGCGGAGCTCGCCCGCCGCCGGCGGTCACGCGGACGCGGCGGCCGCGACGGCTCCGTGAACGGGGCCGTCGCGAGCCCGATGCAGGGCACCGTTCTGACGGTCGCGGTGGCCGACGGCGATCGCGTCGTCGCGGGCCAGCTCCTCCTCGTGGTGGAGGCGATGAAGATGGAGAACGAGATCGTGGCCCCACGCGGAGGCATCGTGCGGGAGCTCGCGGTCGCGCCGGGGTTCGGGGTGACGAACGGGCAGATCCTCTGTCTCGTCGACCCCGATCACGAATGACCGTCGCAGAGCTCGTCGACCGGCTGCTCGGCGACGGGAGCCTGACGGGTGCGAGCCTGAGCCGGCCGCGCGCCGTCGAGCCGGACGTGGCGCGTCGCGTCACCGTCGACCAGGTCCAGCTCCGCGCCGGTGCCCGCTGGCGCGTGCGGCGCCACTACGCGACCCGCACGACGGACGACAACCTCGACGCCGGCGCCCTCGCGCGGCTGCTGGCGACGGCGATCGGGGAGGACTACCGGCAGGCTCTGCTCCACGAGCCCGAGGCAGACTGGCAGGTGCTCGCCGGCGGCCGCGGCGAGCCCCGGATCCTGCGGAAGCCGCCGACACGCCCCGGCGGTGCTGGAGCGCACGACAGGGCCAAGAAGCACCTGCTTCCGGACGGCCGGCCCGTGCCGTACCTCGTCGCCCTCGGCGTCCAGACGCCCGAGGGCCGCGTGCGCGCGCCGCGTCGCGCGAAGTTCAGGCAGGTCAATCGCTTCGTCGAGCTCGTCGACGACGTCGTGCGCGTCCTGCCGGAGGGCAGGCTCCGGGTCGTCGACTTCGGCTCGGGTCGCGCGTACCTGACCTTTGCGCTCCACGACCTGCTCACGCGCGTCCACGGGCGCGAGGTCGACCTGCTCGGGCTGGACCTCAAGCCGGAGGTGGTCGAGGAGTGCGAGGCCCTCGCGCGACGGCTCGACGCGACCGGGCTCCGCTTCGCGCTCGGCGACATCGCCCACGCCGATCTCGACGGCGTCGATCTCGTCGTCAGCCTCCACGCCTGTGACACCGCGACCGATGCCGCGCTCGAGCGGGCCGTGCGGGCCGGCGCCGCAGCCATTCTCGCCGTCCCGTGCTGCCAGCACGAGCTCCTCGGTCAGCTCTCGAGCGACGTGCTGCGTCCGTTGCTTCGTCACGGCACGCTCCGGGAGCGGTTCGCGGCCGAGGTCACCGACGCCGCACGCGCGCGCCTCCTCGAGCTGGCGGGCTACGACGTCCAGGTCGTCGAGTTCGTCCCGCTCGAGCACACGCCGAAGAACGTCCTCCTGCGCGCGACACGGACGACGCGCCCGGAACGTGACCGGCGGCGTCTGGCCGGCGAGTACCGGGCGTTCGCGGACGCGCTCGGGGTCGAGCCTGCGCTGGAGCGGCTCCTCGCGGACGTCGTCGCCACGTGAGCCGCAGGCTCGGGCGGCGCGCCGCTTCCGAGCTCAGGGCCGCGAGCGCAGCCGGTAGGTGTGATCGGTGATCCAGGTGAACCGCTGCGGCACGCCGTCCGGCGGGTCGCCGACTGCGGTGAGCGGCCCGAAGGCGACGCGAACCCAACGACCGGCGGCGAGCGTGCCGGGAGCCGAGATCGTGCCGCGCCAACTCGCGCCCGGTGGCAGGCGGGCAGGAAGCGGTGGCACGAATCGGCGCGCGGCGCGGAGCCCCGGGAGCTCGCCGTCTCGGTTCCGGTGATCGAGCTCGTCCATCCGTCCCGTCGCGAACAGCATGATCCCGAAGGACTGCTCGACCGCGACGGGGTCCTCGCCGAGGATCCACGGGATCTCCGTCTCGTTCTCGATCCCGACCTCGGCCTCCCAGCCGTCCTTCGTGACCTCGAAGCGACGGACGTCGAAGACGAGCGCCGGCCCCGTGTCCGGGGTGCGCTCCGTCCACGCGAGCTCCGCGGCCTGGGGCGGCGCGGCCCGGGGGATGACGGGCGGGGCGCCACCGGAGCCGCACCCGCCCGTGAGCGCGCCCGCGCCGAGCGCGAGCAGGACGGCGAGGGTGCGCGGCACCCGGCCATGCTCGCACACCCACCTGGCGGCGACCGGGGACCGGGGCGTCGGGCGGGGTGTCTTCGATAGCCTCCCGCGCGGGGTGGACCTCTACGAGTACCAGGGCAAGGACCTCTTCCGTCGGGTCGGGATCCCGGTCTCCGACGGACGCCTGGCGACGACCCCCGGCGAGGCGCGACAGGCCGCCGAGGTGCTCGGCGGCCAGGTCGTCGTCAAGGCGCAGGTCCTCACCGGCGGGCGCGGCAAGGCGGGCGGGATCAAGCTCGCAGCGAACGCGCACGAGGCGGAGGAGCGCGCGAAGGAGATCCTCGGGCTCGACATCCGCGGGCACGTCGTCCGCAAGCTCTGGGTCGAGAAAGCCTCGGACATCGCGAAGGAGTACTACCTCTCGCTCACGTTCGACCGGAGCGCGAAGCGGGCGCTCTACATGTTCACGACGCAGGGAGGGGTCGACATCGAGCAGGTGGCGGAAGAGAGCCCGGACGCGCTCGTCCAGCTCCGCGTCGACCCACTCGAGGGCTTCCATCCGTGGCAGGCGCGGCGCCTCGTGTACGGCGCCGGCGTGACCGACCCGTCGGAGCAGAAGCAGATCGCATCGATCGTCGGAAAGCTGCACGAGGCGTTCGTCACCTTCGACGCCATGCTCTGCGAGATCAACCCGCTCATCGTCACGCCGGCGGGCGAGGTGAAGGCGCTCGACTCGAAGTTCACGGTCGACGACAACGCGCTCTTCCGTCATCCCGACGTGGCGGAGATGCGCGATCGCGACGCGGCAGACCCCCTCGAGGCGCTGGCCCGGGAGAAGCACGTCACGTACGTCAAGCTCGACGGCGAGGTCGGCGTGCTCGGAAACGGGGCGGGACTGACGATGTCGACCGTCGACGTCGTCACGTTCGCGGGCGGGCGGCCTGCGAACTTCTGCGACCTCGGCGGCGGCGGCGACGCGCAGGGCGTCGTCGACGCGCTGTCGGTGATCACGCAGGACCCTCAGGTGCGGGCGATCTTCTTCAACATCTTCGGGGGGATCACCCGGTGCGACGAGGTCGCGCGCGGCATTCTCCAGGCGCTCGAGGAGATGTCGCTCGAGCTGCCGATCGTCGTGCGCCTCGACGGGACGAACGCCGACGAGGGGCGGAGCATCCTCGCCGAGGCGGCGCCGTCGAACCTTCGCGTCTCCCCGACGATGCTCGAGGCGGCCAAGCTCGCGGTGGAGCTGGCGGCATGACGTCGGTCGACTGGAGCGAGCGAGCGCAGGGGTACGTCGACTCGGACGCCCATCGCGACGGAGCCGATCTCGACCTGCTCGTGTCCTGGGCGGCGGGGGCTCGCACTGCACTCGACGTCGCCACCGGCGGCGGCCACGTGGCACGGCGGTTGCGCGAGGCAGGGCTGGAGGTCGTCACGTGCGATCCCGCGCCGGGCATGCGCCCGGACGTCATCTGCCGCGCCGAGTCGCTGCCCTTCGCGGACGGCGCCTTCGACATCGTCGCGTGCCGCACGGCGGCGCACCACTTCGCCGACCCCGGCGCGGCGGTGCGCGAGATGGCGCGGGTTAGTCGGGATCGGGTGCTCGTCGTCGACACCGTCTTCATGGGGGACGAGATCGAGCAGGCCGAGACACTGCGCGACCCGTCCCACGTCCGGAACTACACCGAGGCCGAGTGGCGCCTCTTCCTCGAGGAGGCAGCCCTCGACGTCGTCGACGTCCTACGGCTCGACCATGCGTTCGACTTCGCGGCCTGGCTCGCGCGGACGGGGTGCGAGGGCGAGGAGGCAGCGCGGGTCGAGGCGCTTCTCGGCGGGCGCGTCGCGGACGGGCGCCTGACTCTCGACAAGATCGCGCTCCGGGCAACGAAAGGATCCTGATGGCGATCCTCGTCGACAACGACACGCGGCTCGTCGTCCAGGGCCTCACCGGCTCGGAGGGGCGCTTCCACGGCCTGCGGAACCGCGCCTACGGCACGAACCTCGTCGCAGGCGTGACGCCGGGGAAGGGCGGCCAGGACGTGGAGGGCGTCCCCGTGCTCGACACCGTCGCCGAGGCGGTCTCGGAGCACGGCGCGAACACGTCGATGATCTTCGTCCCGGCGCCCTTCGCGGCCGACGCGATCTTCGAGGCGGTCGACGCCGGGGTGCACACGGTGATCACCATCACCGAGGGTGTCCCCGCGCACGAGATGCTCCGCATCCACGCCTACGGCAGCGCAAGGGCGTTCGGCTGCTCGGGCCGAACTGCCCGGGCGCGCTCTCCCCGGGCAAGGCGAACGTCGGGATCATCCCGGCGGAGATCTTCACCCCAGGCGACATCGGCCTCGTCTCGCGCTCAGGGACGCTCACGTACCAGATCGGGCACGAGCTGACGCAGATGGGCCTCGGGAACTCGACGATCGTCGGGATCGGGGGGGACCCGATCGTCGGCTCGTCGTTCGTCGACATCCTCGAGCAGTTCGAGGCCGACCCAGAGACGAAGTACGTCGTGATGGTCGGCGAGATCGGCGGCGACGAGGAGGAGAAGGCGGCCGACTTCATCGAGACAGAGATGTCGAAGCCCGTCGTGGCGTACATCGCCGGCTTCACCGCACCGCCCGGAAAGACCATGGGCCACGCGGGGGCGATCATCTCCGGCTCCTCCGGAACGGCGGCGGCGAAGAAGAAGGCACTCGAGGAGCGCGGGATCCGGGTCGGCACCACGCCGACCGAGACCGCGCAGCTCGCGGCCGAGCTCACCATCTGAGCGACGGCGGGCACGCACGACCTTGGTGAACGGCGATCGCGCCGGAGGCTTCCGAGGGCCGCGCGCCGTTTCGAGACGACGCACGCGACGTTGCGACAACCGTCCTCGTCGGCACGGCCGCGGGAGCGCTGGCAGGTCGCAGTGGCTCGCGATGGCGGCGTTCGTCGCGCTCGCAGCGCTCGTCGTGGTGGTCCTCGTCGAGCGCTGGCTCGCCCCTGACGTGACGCGCCCGCGGCCCGTCGTGCTCGCGATCGCGGCAGTCACGGGCACGATCGCGCTCGTGCTCGCGGCAGCGGCGGTCGTCGTCGTCCTGGGTGCGCGGCGCTTGGGCCTCTCCGGGCGTCTCGCCGCCGTGGGTCGGGTCGTGGTGCCGGCGGCGCTCGCGATCGGAACGGTCGTGGGGGCGTGGGTGACGATCGACGAGGCGTCACAGATCCTCGGCTGACCTCGCCTTGCCGGCAGGGGTGAAGCCTCGCCGCGCGAACTCCTTCTCCGTGCGCCGGACGCTCGAGGAACGCCTGCAACGCAAGATCGAGAGAGCTGACGATCGTCCGCGCCGTCCGGATGGTCGCCGTCGTCGCGCTGAGCCTTGCGGTCATCGCGGCGATCATCGAGTGGGCCGTCGATCCGGGCATCGGAACGCTCCGCGACTCGTTGTGGTGGGCCATCGTGACGGTGACGACGGTCGGCTACGGCGACGTCGTGCCGACGAGCTCCGCCGGGCGGCTCGTCGCTGCCGTCCTGATGCTCGCGGGCGTGAGCGCGATCCCGATTACGACGTCGCTCGTCGTGTCGGTCTTCGTCTCGCGCCTCCAGCGCGAGCAGCACGCGCAGGACGCCGAAGAGCGCAAGGAGCTCGTCGCCCGCCTCGAGCGGATCGAGGCGCTGCTGACGCGCGAATCGGCCTGAGCGGCGGTCTCGCCGTACGGCGGCTGCATAGGATCCCACGATGGAGCTCCGCTCCCTGACCGAGGCCGAGTCGTTCACGACGAAGGACGGCTCGACGATCCGCGAGCTCCACCACACGCCCGCCCAGTCGCTCGCGGAGGCATCGCTTGCGCCCGGGCAGGCAACCCAGCGCCACTACCACGCGCTGACGGAGGAGATCTACCTCCTCACGGCGGGCGGCGGCGTGCTCGAGGTCGACGGTGAGTCCCGTGAGGTCGTCGCCGGCGACGCCGTGCTGCTCCCACCCGGCGCGTGGCACGAGCTCGTTGCGGGAGACGACGGAGCGCGGTTGCTCTGCATGTGCGCCCCGCCGTACTCGCACGACGACACCTACTTCGAGTGAGCCTCTAGCGGCGGCGCGTCCGGGCCGAGCCCCAACCGCCTCGACGGCGCGACGAGTAGACAAGACGGGGAGCGGCGCTCGTCATCCCGGTCGACGCGAACGTCTCGTGCTGGCCGTTGAGCCGCGCGACGCGGCTCATGTCCGCCTGCTGCTCGGGGAGGACGAGGGTGACGCCCGTGCCGGAACGGCCCGCCCGGCCCGTGCGGCCGACGCGGTGCGTGTACGCCTTCCCGTCCTCGGGCGGGTCGAAGTTGATCACGTGGGTCACGTCGTCGAGGTCGAGGCCGCGGGCGGCGACGTCGGTCGCGATCAGGGTCGTCACGCGGCCGGACTCGAACTGCTGGAGCGCCCGCTGGCGTTGGCCCTGTGAGAGGTCGCCGTGCATGGCGAGGGCTTTCACGCCCTGCTGCGTGAGCTTCCGCGCAAGCCTGTCCGCCCCGCGCTTCGTTCGGACGAACACGAGAGCGAGCCCGCGCTCTGCCTCGAGGAGCTCGACCAGGGCCGAGACCTTCGTGTCGGCCGTGACGGGGACAAAGTGGTGCTCGATGTCCCCGTGCGCGTGCTCGCTCGGCAGCCCGGCTTCGATGTGCGCCGGAGACTGGGTGTACGCGCGGGCCAGCTCGCCGACCTCGCCGTCGAGCGTCGCGGAGAAGAACATCGTCTGGCGGTCGCGTGGGAGCCGCTTGACGATCCGGTCGACCTGGGGCTTGAAGCCCATGTCGAGCATCCGATCGGCCTCGTCGAGGACGAGGATCTCGACGGCGTCCAGTGCGACGAGCCGCCGGTCGAGCAGGTCCTGCAGGCGGCCCGGCGTGGCGACGATCACGTGTGCGTCGCGCGCGCGGTTCGCCTGCGCGCGCAGCGGCACTCCGCCGTACACGGTCGCGACGGAGAGGTCGCGGGCCGCTGCGAGCGACTCGATCTCCTCGGAGACCTGGACCGCGAGCTCGCGGGTCGGGACGAGGACGAGCGCCGCGGGGCGGGCGTCGTCGCGCGGCGACCGCTCGACGAGCGGGATCGCGAAGGCGAGCGTCTTGCCGGAGCCCGTCGGGGACTTCGCGAGGAGGTCGGTGCCGGCGAGCGCCGGCGGGATCGCCCGTTCCTGGATCTGGAAGGGGCTCATGATGCCGCGCGCCTCGAGGGCGACGGCCAGCTCCGCGCTCACGCCGAGCGCGGCGAATGTGTTCTGCGACATGCGACTCCTGTGTTGGGTGGTACGGCTCGAGACCTACGACCTTCGAGCCCGGAAGGAGTCGAACGAAGCGGATCTCACGGGCGGACCGGATGGCCTGCCGTACGGCGTACGATAGCAGCCGCGTCGGTCGCCACCCTCTCGGTAGGCTCGTCGCATGACCCCGATCTCGTTCGCACGTGGCGCGCCGTCGCCGGAATGCCTCGACCCGGGTCTCGTTTCGGAGTGCGCGCGTGCGGCGCTCGAGCGCGACGGCACGACGATCCTCTCGTACGGCGTGGGCGGCGGCTACGGCCCCCTGCGCCAGCTCCTCGGTGAGCGCCATGGCGTCGACCCGGGGCGCGTGTTCGCGACCACCGGTGGTCTGCAGGGCTTCGTCTTCTACGCGGCGGCCCAGCTGGCGCGTCGACCCGGCCGTGTTCTCGTCGAGGCGCCGACCTACGACCGCCCCCTCAAGCTCCTCCGCTGGCAGGGCGTCGAGACCGTCCCGATCCCGATGGACGACGAGGGCCTCGATCCCGACGCGCTCGAGGCAGAGCTGCGCCGGGGCGGCGACGTCTCGTTCCTCTACACGATCCCGACGTTCCAGAACCCGAGCGGCCGCACGATCGGCGAGGAGCGCCGGCGCCGGATCGTCGAGCTCGTCGGCACGTACGAGCTCGACGTGCTCGAGGACGATCCCTACGGGCTGGTGCGCTACGAGGGTGTCGCGCCGCCGTCGCTGCACGCGCTCGAGGGCGGGTCGCACGTGACGTTCACGTCGTCGTTCTCGAAGACCGTCGCGCCCGGCCTCCGGGTCGGGTGGTTCGTCGTCCCCGAGGCGCTCCGGGCCGCTTTCGACGACCGCGCCGTCTCGACGTACATCTCGCCGCCCCTCCTCCCGCAGGCGATCGTCCACGAGCTTCACGCCCGGGGTGCATTCGAGCCCAATCTCGAGCGTGTCCGCGGGATCCTGGGCGCCCAGAGGAACGCGATGCTCGGCACACTCGACGAGGAGCTGAGCGGGCGCGCCACGTGGAGCCGACCCGAGGGGGGCTACTTCCTGTGGGTCGACTTCGCCGGAGGCGTCGACGCGGCCGAGCTGCTCGACCGCGCGACCGAGGCCGGCGTGACGTTCGTCCGCGGCACGGACTTCTTCGCCGGCGACGGCGGTGAGAGCTCGGCGCGGCTCGCGTTCTCGTACGAGCCGCCCGACCGGATCGCCGAGGGCGTCCGCATCCTCGCCGGGCTCGTATAGGAGAGTCTCCGGACGCGGTCGCCGAGGACGCCGCCGCTCGTCCGATCCGCTCGACGACTACCGCTGCTTGCGGCTCCGCCACCACCGAGGGCCGATGATCGCGAGCGCGGCGCCGAGCCCCATGCTGAGCAGGATCAGCCAGGGGAGCCGTGTGTCGACGGTGAAGAAGACGAAGTCGACCGTTTGCTTGTCGTCGTTGAGCAGGAGGAACGCGAGCGCGTAGAGTGCGATCGCCGCCCACAACACGAGCCTCCAGGGGATCCCCTTGGACTCGCCCCCCGGCCCTTCGCCGCGGGGTGGGCGCGGCACCTCGCTCACGCTGGGATCTTATGCGCCGGCTGCGTGCGCGACCTGAGGAAGCGGTGCCCGGACGACGAGGCGCGGCTGCACGGGCGGAGCAAGCCTGCCGGTCGCGGCCCGGAAGGTCGGGCACGGTGTGTTCCCGGCGAGGGCGCACAGCCCCTCGCGGCGGAAATAGCAGTCCTCGCACGTCGCGATGGCTCGCTTGCTCATGTCCCCTCTGGCCGCCTAACCCCGAAATTCCCCTGATGGACAGCGGGGATTCTTGCCGCGGCGGCGAGTAGCCGCAACCCCCTTCCGCGACGAATTCCCCGCATTTTGCGGCTGTCGCCCTTCCGGGCAAAAGTCCTGCAAAACGGTTATTTCTGCGAAAGCGTTCGCAGAACGCGCAACGCCTGTTCAAAACTCTTCACAGGGACGATGCGCAAGCCCCCTGCATATCGGCGTGCGGTCGCCGCGTTTTCCCCAGCCGGCACGAGGAAGACGTCCGCGCCGGAGGAGCGGACACCGTACGTCTTCTGCTTGATGCCGCCGACCGGCTCCACGCTCCCGTCGAGCTCGATCTCGCCCGTAGCGGCGACGCGCTGACCGCGGTCGACGTCGTGACCGAGCTCCTGGTAGATCTGGAGCGCGAACGGCAGGCCAGCCGACGGGCCGCCGACGTTGCCGAGGTCGATGTTCACGTCGAGAGGCAGGTCGATCTTCGCGTCCTGCGAGACGCTGATGCCGATGATCGCCCGCTTGGGGTCGTCCGGCGCGGCGACGGTGCGGACCGTCCGCTCGACGACCTTGTCGTCCTGCCGGAGTCGGAGCGCGACCTCGTCGCCGGGCTCGAGCGCCCGCGTCGCGTGGAGCAGCTGCTCGACGGTCGTCACCTTGCGCCCGTCGACGCCGACGATGACGTCACCGCTGGAGAGCGACTTCGCCGCGGGGACGTCGAGGGCGACGGCCTCGACGAGCACGCCGCGCGGGACCGTCTCGACGTCGCGACCGTCGGCCCGAAGCGCGACGGCCGCCGCGACCTGCTCGGAGTGCTTCATCTCGGCGCGCGCCTGCACGATGCGCTGACGGAATGACTCACCGGGCGCCGTCACCGCCTGTGCGGGCACGAGCGACGCGCCGTCCGGACGCGCGAAGGGGAGCAGGCGCTCGAGCCAGCGCACCTTGCGCACCGTCACGTCGACGTAGTAGATCCCACCCGGTCCGTCCGCTCCGCTCTTGCCCTCGACTTCGACCTTGCCCGCGATCGGGTGGGCGCTGTTCGGGACGAAGAGATAGTCGTTCGCCGGCATCGTCGCCAGGAGGAGCACGACGACCGCGAGCAGCGCGCCGCCCGCGAGAAGCAGCCAGCGGGAGGTGGACGCCTTCACAGCAGGCTGCGGGTGAGTCCGCCGTCGACCGGGATCACGGCGCCGGTCACGTAGGCGGCGCGGTCGGACGCGAGAAACGTCACCACGGCGGCTATCTCGCTCGCCTGACCGAGACGCCGGAGGGGAATGCTCTCGAGCTCCGCGGCACCGGGACCGTCGGGCCCCCTGAGCGACCGGAGACGGTCGGTGTCGATGCTGCCCGGCGCGATCGTGTTGACCGTGATCCCGTCGGGGCCGAGCTCGCGCGCGAGCGTCTTGAGCCAGCCGACGACGCCCGGCCGAACGGCGTTCGAGAGCGCGAGGTTCGCGAGCGGCTCGCGCACCGACGACGACTCGATGGCCACGATCCGTCCGCGACCGCTCTCGCGTAGATGGGGGAGACAGCGACCGACGAGGGTGACGTGAGACGTGAGCAACAACGCGACCGCCTCCTCGACCGCCGCTGCGCTGATCGTCGACGCCTTGCCCGCCGGTGGGCCACCTCCGTTCAGGACGAGGACGTCGACCCCGCCGAAGGCGCCGACGGTCGCCTGGACGAGCCGCTCGAGATGCTGGGGAATCGTGAGGTCACCCTGCACCGCGAGCGCGCCGACACGGTCGGCCTCCCGCTCGAGCAGCTCGCGCCGGCGGCCGAACATCACGACGTTCGCGCCCTCCGCGGCGAGCGCCTCCGCGGTCGCGAGGCCCATTCCGGACGACGCGCCGCAGACGATCGCCGTCCGTCCTTCGAGCCCCATGTCCATGGCGGCGAAGGCTACCCGGGCGGGTGTAAAGGACGGATGAAGCGCCGGGACCCGGTCGTCAGGCGGCGGTCGTGAGCACGCCGACGACCTCGCGGACGGCGGCCGCCGACTCGCGCAGCATCTTCTTCTCCGCGGCCGTCAGCTTCAGCTTCACGATCTCCTCCACGCCGCCCGAGCCGAGCCGGACGGGCACGCCCATGTAGAGGCCGTCGACCCCGTACTCGCCCTCGAGCAGCGCGGTGCACGGCAGCACGCGCTTCTGGTCGAGGCAGATCGCGTCGACCATCTGCGCCGCGGCCGCGCCCGGCGCGTACCAGGCCGACGTCCCGAGGAGCCCGACCAGCTCGCCGCCGCCCTTCCGCGTTCGGTCGACCATCTTCGCGATCTTGCCCTTCGTCGTGAGCTGCTCGAGCGGGACGCCGCCGACCGTGGTCGCCGACACGACGGGGACCATCTGATCGCCGTGGCCGCCGAGCACCATCGCCTGCACGTCCTTCACCGACGAGCCGGTCTCCCAGGCGATGAACGCGGAGAAGCGCGCCGTGTCGAGGATCCCCGCCATGCCGACGACGCGCTCCTTCGGGAACCCCGAGACGGCGTGCGCGACGTGACACATCGCGTCGAGCGGGTTGGAGACGACGACGAGCACGCTCTTCGGCGACCGGCGTACGACCTCCTTGGTGACCGCCGAGACGATGGCCTCGTTCGTCGTCACGAGGTCGTCGCGGCTCATCCCCGGCGAGCGCGGGCGTCCGGCCGTGACGACGACCACGTCCGAGCCCTTCGTCGCGGCGTAGTCCTCGCTTCCGACCACCGTCGGCTCGTAGCCGGTGACCGACGCCATCTGATTCATGTCGAGCGCCTTGCCGGCTGCGAAGTTCGGGACGATGTCGACGAGGACGACGTCCGCGTAGTCGCGCCGAGCGAGCTCCAGGGCGCAGGTCGCGCCGACGTTCCCGGCACCGACGACGGTGACCTTCTTCCTTCCGTTCACTGTCTCTCTCCTTGGTGTCGGCGGGCCGCGCTCAGCGCAGCCGCTCGATGATCGCGTCCGCGTACTCGGCCGTCCCGACCGCGGTCGGGTCGTCGCGCGTCGGCTTCAGGTCGTACGTCACGCTCGTGCCGTCCGCGATCACTGCGGCGACGGCGCTCTCGAGACGTCCCGCGGCCTCGCGCTCGCCGAGGTGCTCGAGCATCAGCTTTCCCGAGAGGATCATCGCGGTCGGGTTCACCTTGTTCTGGCCGGTGTACTTGGGGGCAGAGCCGTGGGTTGCCTCGAAGACGGCGGCCTCGGTGCCGATGTTGGCCCCGGGGGCGACTCCGAGACCGCCGACGAGCCCTGCGGTGAGGTCGCTGACGATGTCGCCGTAGAGGTTCGGCAGCACGAGCACGTCGAACTCCTCGGGACGCTGGACGAGGCCCATGCAGAGCGCGTCGACGAGCGTCTCCCACGCCTCCACGTCCGGAAAGTCCTTGGCGACCTCGCGGAAGACGGCGAGGAAGAGGCCGTCCGTGTGCTTCATGATGTTGGCCTTCGTGATGCACGAGACCCGCCGGCGTCCGTTCGCCTGCGCGTACTCGAAGGCGTAGCGGATGATCCGCTCGGAGCCCTCGGGGCTCAGGGGCTTGATCGAGATCCCCGAGCTCGCCCGGATCTGCTTCGGCTGACGCGCGTTCAGGAAGTCGATCACCGCGCGCGCGTCGTCCGTGCCCGACTCGAACTCGATGCCCGCGTACAGATCCTCGGTGTTCTCCCGGACGATGACGATGTCGACGCCGTCGTACCGGGACCGCACGCCCGGGTAGCTCTTGCAGGGCCGCACGCAGGCGTACAGGCCCAACTCGTGGCGCAGCGCGACGTTGACCGACCGGAAGCCCGTGCCGATCGGCGTGGTGATGGGGCCCTTGAGCGCCACGCCGTTGCGCTTGATCGACTCGAGCGTCTCCGGCGGGAGCGGCGTCCCCGCGGCCTCCATGACGTCGACCCCCGCGTGCCGGACGTCCCACGTGAACTCGACGCCGGTCGCCTCGAGCACCCGGCGCGCGGCCTCGGTCAGCTCGGGGCCGGTCCCGTCGCCGGGAACGAGTGTCACCGTGTACGACACGGCGAGAGGATAGTGACACTCGGTTCGCCGGCCCGCAGGTACCGTCCGAGCGATCGCGGACACGGACGGAGAGGGAGCCGATGACGGAGTTCAACCCCGGCCTCGAGGGCGTTGTGGCCTTCGAGACCGAGATCGCAGAGCCCGATCGCGACGGCGGGGCGCTCCGGTATCGCGGCGTCGACATCGAGGAGCTCGTGGGCTCGGTGCCGTTCGAGCGCGTCTGGGGCCTCCTCGTCGACGAGGCGCCCGCCCCCGGCCTGCCTCCGTCCGAGGACTACCGTGCCGCGGACCTGACGGGCGAGACCCCCGCCGACCTCCAGGCCGTGACCGCCCGCCTCGGCGGCGAGTGGCAGCTCCGGAAGCTGATCGACATCTCGGACGACGAGGCGAAGGAGAACCTCCGGCGTCTCTCGGCGACGATGATCTCGGTCTGCGCGCAGTCCGCGCGGCTCGCCGACGGGCACGCCGATCGCGTCGACCCAGCACTCGTCGCGAAGGGCGAGACGACCGCCGAGCGGTTCCTGCTCGAATGGCGCGGCGAGGCCGATCCGAAGGACGTCAAGGCGATCGATACCTACTGGATCTGCACGGCGGAGCACGGGCTCAACGCCTCGACGTTCACCGCGCGGATCGTCGCCTCGACCGGGGCCGACTGCGCAGCGGCGCTCTCGTCCGCGGTCGGGGCCCTCTCGGGACCGCTCCACGGCGGTGCGCCCGCACGCGTGCTGCCGATGCTCGACGCCGCGGCGGCGGCCCCGTCCGTCCAGGCATTCGTGACGGATCTGCTCGACCGCGGAGACCGGCTGATGGGCTTCGGGCACCGCGTGTACCGCGCGGAGGACCCGCGGGCGCGGCTCCTCCGGGGAACGGCGCAGGAGCTCGGCTCGCCGCGGTTCGAGGTCGCCGACGAGCTCGAGCGCGTCGCGCTCGCCGAGCTCCACGCGCGCAAGCCCGATCGGGTGCTCGCGACGAACGTCGAGTTCTGGTCGGCGGTGGTGCTCGACGTCGCGGACGTGCCGCCACAGCTCGCGCCGGCGATGTTCGCCTGCTCGCGCACGGCCGGCTGGTCGGCGCACATCCTCGAGCAGAAGCGGCTCAACCGGCTCGTTCGGCCGTCGGCGCGCTACGTCGGGCCGGCCGCACGGTCGCTCTCGGCCGTCTGATGGATCTCGTCGAGGCAGCGGCGAGGGCCGACGCGCTCGCCCGCGAGCCGGGGAACGAGCGCGAGATGGCGACGCTCCGGGCACAGTGGGACGACGAGCTCGAAGCGGCGGCGCGGAGCGCCGACTACCGCGTGCGCGGGCACGCCTTCCGCGCGATCGGTCAGTTCCGCTTCCGTCAGAAGCTCGAGCTCCTCCGGCGCGGCCTGGAGGACGAGAGCGCCGCCGCCCGCGGGTCGGCGTTGATCGCGCTGACCTCGTTGTCCACGGATCATCCGGGAGACGTCAACGGCTACCGGCCCGCGTTGAACGAGCTCGCTGCCCGCGACCCGAATCTTGCGGTTCGCCGCCTCGCGATCGTCTGCCTGCGGAACGGCCCGCCCGACCGGGGAACGATCCAGCTGCTCGAGAGCCTCGCGCAGGACGACGACACCGACCGGGACGTCCGCGAGGCTGCACGCGCGGTGGCCGGCGTGCTCGTGAAGAAGGCCCGCGCGAAGTGACCGATCCGCTCGTCGGCGTGATCATGGGCTCCCGCTCGGACTGGGAGACGATGCGGCACACGGCGGAGACGCTCGACGGCCTGGGAATCCCGTTCGAGCAGCGCGTCGTGTCTGCCCACCGCACCCCCGACCTCCTGTTCGACTACGCGGCGTCAGCGGAGTCACGCGGTCTCCGGGTCCTGGTCGCCGGCGCGGGCGGGGCGGCCCATCTGCCCGGGATGGCGGCCTCGAAGACGACCCTGCCGGTGCTCGGCGTCCCCGTCGAGTCCAAGGCGCTCTCGGGGATGGACTCGCTCCTCTCGATCGTCCAGATGCCCGCAGGGGTTCCCGTCGGGACGCTTGCCATCGGCCGTGCGGGCGCGGTCAACGCCGCGCTCCTCGCGGCGGCGATCCTCGCCGGCTCGGACGCAGACCTCGCCGACCGGCTCCGCCGTTTCCGCGATGCGCAGACACAGGCCGTGCTGGAAGGTCCCGATCCGGCCGCGTGACCGTCGGCTGGTGTTGAAGCACCACGAGCGCGTATGACGCTCGTCGCGTGCATCGGCGGCGGGCAGCTCGGCCGGATGCTCGGGCTTGCCGGGCTGCCGCTCGGGCTCCGCTTCCGCTTTCTCGACCCCTCGCCGGACGCGTGCGCGGGCGAGGTCGGTGAGCTCGTCGTCGGGGAGTACGACGACGTCGATGCGCTCGTCCGCCTCGCGGACGGCGCGGATGTCGTGACGTACGAGTTCGAGAACGTGCCGGTGGAGGCCGCCCTCGGGGTCGGCGCTGTGCCAGGCTCCCGCGCGCTCGAGCAGGGGCAAGACCGGCTGCGCGAGAAGGAGCTGTTCCGCTCGCTCGGGATCCCGACCGCCCGGTTCGGGACGCTTGCCGAGACGGGCCTTCCGGCGCTCGTCAAGTCGAGGCGGCTCGGATACGACGGCAAGGGCCAGCGCCGCCTGGACGTCGCGGGCGCGGTCGACGACGGCGAGATCGCCGAGGAGCTCGTCGCGTTCGACCGCGAGCTCTCGATCGTGGGGGTCCGTGACGGCACCGGCGAGACGCGCTTCTGGCCGGTCGGCGAGAACGTCCACCGCGACGGGATCCTGCGGTTGACGCGCTCGCCCGTTGTCGACGCGCCGCAGGCCGAGGCCGAGGCGATCTGCACGGCGCTCCTCGACGCGCTCGACTACGTCGGCGTGCTCGCCGTCGAGCTCTTCGAGGTGGGCGGTCGGCTCCTCGCCAACGAGCTCGCGCCGCGTGTCCACAACACGGCGCACTGGACGATCGACGGCGCCGAGACGAGCCAGTTCGAGAACCACCTGCGGGCGATCCTCGGCTTGCCGATCGGCGCGACCGGCGCGCGTGCTCCGTGCGTCATGGTCAACCTCATCGGAGCCGCGCCGCCGCTCGAGGAGCTGCTCGCTCTCCCCGGCTCGCGCGTGCATCTCTACGGCAAGGCCCCGAGAGCGGGTCGCAAGGTCGGCCACGTCACCCTGCTCGACCCGGTCGAGGAGACGGTCGAGCGGTTGACGGCCCTGGCCGACGAGGCGTCCGGAGCCGCCTGACTAGCCTGCGTCTGGCGTTCGCTCGCGCTTGCGGCGCGCATGCGGGTGCGCGCGGAAGTACGCCTCGCGCCGGTGGCGGTCCGAGACGTGCGTGTACCGCTCGGTCGTGCCGACGTCCGCGTGCCCGAGCATCTCCTGGACGCTCCGGAGGTCGGCTCCGCCCTCGAGGAGGTGGGTGGCAAACGAATGCCGCAACAGGTGCGGGTGGACGCGGCCGGGCTCGAGCCCGGCGCGATCGGCCAGACGCCGCAGGATGAGGAACGCCCCCGCGCGCGTCAGCGCCCCGCCGCGCGCGTTGAGGAACAGGTCGGCGCGGTGGCGACGGTCGAGGTGCGGGCGCCCGAGCGCCATGTAGCGACGGAGCGCCTCGGCAGCGGGGCGCCCGAGCGGGACGAGCCGCTCCTTGCCGCCCTTGCCCGTCACGCGCACGATGCGACCCTCGAGATCGACAGCCGCCTTGACGAGACCGACAGCCTCCGAGACCCGAAGACCCGCCCCGTAGAGGAGCTCGACGAGCGCGCGGTCGCGTATCGCCCGGGGAGACGTCCCGTTGGCGGCTTCGACGAGTCGCTCGGCCTCGGCGGGCGAGAGCGTGCGGGGCACGGTCCGCGGTCGTCGTGGCCCCGCGATCGCCGCCGCGGGGTTGTCCGCCCGCGTCCCGACGAGTGTGAGGTGGCGCAGGTACGCCCGGACAGCTGCGAGCCGCCGCGCGATCGTCGCCGGTGCTCGGCCGTCGGCGCGCATCGTCGCGAGCCACGCCTCGATCTCCTCGGTCGTGGCGGCCGCCGCGGGGTGGTCGATCGTCGCGGAGAACGACGCCAGGTCGCGGCGGTACGCATCGACGGTACGCGGCGAGCGGCGCGCCGCGAGGAGAAGCAGGAAGCTCTCGACGTCGTGGTCGTGGGCGCTCATCGCGGCTGGACCCGATTCGGCGGCACCGGCCGTCCTCCTGCGAACGGAGCGGCGGCGCCCGGAGACCGATGCGAGGCTACGACCTCGGGTGCGCGTGGTCGTAGACCCGTCGCAGGCGACGTGCGTCCACGTGGCTGTAGATCTGCGTCGTCGACAGCGAGGCGTGCCCGAGGAGCTCCTGGATCGTGCGCAGGTCGGCGCCGCCCTCGAGGAGATGTGTCGCGTATGCGTGACGCAGGCTGTGCGGATGCGGGACGAGACGTCGAAGCACGCTCGTGTCGAGCCGGCGGCCGCGCACCGAGAGGAAGAGCGCGTCGCACGCGCCGCGCACGAGCGACGGTCGCCCGTCCCGCAGCCAGCGGGCAACCTGCCACGAGGCCTCCTCGCCGATCGGCACGATGCGCTCCTTGCCCCCCTTGCCGCGCACGTGGAGGTGCTCGCGATCGAGGTCGACGTCGCCGAGATCGAGTGCGACCGCCTCGGCGGAGCGAAGCCCACACGAGTAGACGAGCTCGACGAGGGCTGCGTTCCGGAGCGCGAGCGGCTCGTCTCCGCCGACACGGTCGATCGCCGCCTCGACGTCGCTGGTCGCCGGCGTATCGGGAAGTCGCCGCGGGCGCCGCGGTGCGAGGGCGGCGTCGGGAACGCGGTCTGGGCCGAGCGCGTGGCGCGCCAGCGACCGGACGGCGGAGAGCCGGCGCGAGATCGTGGTGGGCGCGAGCCCGCGCCGGGCGCGGCCGAGCTCGCCCGTGTACGCGGCGAGCACGCGCACGTCCAGATCGTCGAGAGAGAGGTCCTGGCTGCGCAGCCACGCCGCGAAGTCGCGGAGGTCCGCGGCGTACGCACGCCGGGTGGCATCGGCGAGAGCCGGGCTCGCGAGAAACCGGTCGATCGCAACCGCCGTGTCCACGTCTACCGTTTCTCGCCCGTCTCCGCGACGCCTGCCGATGCGCACCACTCTCGTCCTCACCGTCTTCCTCGCCGCCCTCGCCGTCGCGCTGGTCGTCGTCGTCGTGCGGACGCGGGGAGAGTCGACGGTCGAGAAGGCCGGGACGGTGACGCTCGTCGGCGACTCGCTCAACGTCGGGATCGAGCCGTACCTCGCGGACGCTCTCCCCGGTTGGGGCATCGACGCCCACGACCGCGTCGGGCGATCGACGGTGGAGGGGGTCGCCGAGCTCGAGCGGTTGCGCGGCAGGCTCGGCCGCGTGGTCGTCGTCAGCCTCGGGACGAACGATGCCGACGGATCCGAGCCGGCGTTCGGCCGGCTCGTGGGGCGGGCGATCGAGATCGTCGGCCCGAACCGCTGCCTCGTCTGGGCGACGATCGTGCGGGCCGGCGTCGAGCGGACCGGATTCGACGAGGTCCTGCGCCGAGGCGGCTGACGACGACCTCCGTCTCGTCGAGTGGGCGCGGATGGTCGATGAGGATCCGTCACTCCTCGCGGCCGACGCCGTCCACGGCACACCGGCCGGATACGCGCACCGTGCACGGGAGACGGCAGACGCGGTCCGAGCCTGCGGGACGGCATGACGCTCTACGGCGTGCTGCGAATGGTCGGTCTCCCCGGTCGTCCGAGCGTTCGGGCGGCTCGAGGTCGACGGGGCCGGCGGGGTCCCGGCGGGACCGGTCGTGGTCGTGGCGAACCACGACTCGCTCGCCGACCCGTTCTTCCTCGGTGCGGCGCTCGACCGTCCGCTCCGCTTCCTCACGAAGAGCGAGCTGTGGCGGTATCGGCTCGTCGGACGCCTCCTCGACGAACTCGGTGGGATCCCCGTCGAGCGCGCCCGCGGCGACCTGACAGCAGTGGCGGCCGCCGGCCGGGCATTGACCGAGGGAGCCGCGGTGGTGGTCTTCCCGCAGGGGACGGTGCTCGGGCCGGCCGATCGGCCGTGGCAACGCGGCGCCGCACGTCTCGCGCTCACGACCGGCGCGCCGCTCCTCCCGGTCGCGATCGTCGGCGCGGCGAACGTGCTCAGGCCCGGCACGCGCGTCCCGAGACCCGCGCACGTCCGCGTCGTGATCGGCCGTCCGATCGTCGTCGAGCCGGCAGCGCCGACGATCCCCGCGGCGCGTGACCTGACGGCCCGCGTCCGCGAGGCGGTCAACGCGCTCGCCGGGCACTGAGCGCGCCCAGAGCGCCTTGTCCGGGCCTCCGCCCCTTTCCGCTTTGCACGCGCGCGAGCGTGGTAGCCACCGCCGCGCACTGCCTGCGACCCGAGCAGTGCGTCGGCCAGGGGAAGGTTCAGATACGACCGGCCCTCGCGCCCGGCGCGGGAGCGGCCCGCGGCTACCGTTCGGAGAGAATGCCCGGCAATCGCTTCCACGGCTTCGGCTCCTCGAATGGGCCGGTAGAGCGCCCGGAAGACCCCGCTGTCCGCAAGGCGAACTTCCGCCGCATCGTCCGGCTCCTCGCGCCGTACAAGCTGCGGCTTGCCGAAGCCTGCGGCCTGATCTTCCTCTCGGCGGCTCTGGGCGTCATCCCACCGTTCCTCCTGCGCGACGTGCTCGACAACGCGATCCAGGTCGGCGCGGACGGCGTGGCGACCGTCGACTTGCAGCTCCTGGTCTGGCTCGTCGCCGGGATGATCGCCATTCCGATCATCACCCAGGTCTGCATGGTGTTTACGACGCTCCTCACGAACCTCGTCGGGCAGGCGGTCATGCACGACCTCCGGACATCCGTCTACCGCCACCTCCAGCGTCTCTCGCTCGCGTTCTTCACGCGCACGCGCACGGGGGAGGTGCAGAGCAGGATCGCGAACGACATCGGCGGCATCGAGACCGTCGTGACGTCGACGGCGACCTCCGTGCTCTCGAACGTGACGACGGTCGTCGCGACCGTCGTCGCGATGCTGCTCCTCGACTGGCGGCTGGCGGCGTTCGCGCTCGCGCTGCTCCCGCTCTTCGTGTGGCTGACGAAGCGCGTCGGCGATCAGCGCAAGAAGGTCACCGCGGAGCGCCAGGTGTCGCTCGCGGACGTCTCCTCGATCGTCCAGGAGTCGCTCTCGGTGTCCGGGATCCTCCTGGGCAAGACGATGGGCCGGTCGGCCGATCTCGCCGAGCGGTTCGAGACGGAGTCGCAGCGGCTGGCGGGGCTCGAGGTGCGCAGCCGGATGACAGGCCGCTGGATGATGGCGGCGATCCAGACGACGTTCGCGGTCATGCCGGCCCTCGTCTACCTGTTCGCGGGTTGGACGATCTCCCGTGGCGCGACGGCGATCACGATCGGCACGCTCGTCGCGTTCACCACCCTGCAGACGCGCCTCTTCTTCCCGATCGGCAGCCTGCTCGGCGTCCAGCTCGAGGTGCAGAGCTCGCTCGCGCTCTTCGACCGGATCTTCGAGTACCTCGACGAGCCGGTCGACATCGAGGAGGGAGAGAGGACGATCGAGCGCCCGCGCGGCGACGTCGCGTTCGAGGACGTCTGGTTCGGCTACGAGCGAGACGCGTGGACGCTCGAGGACGTCTCGTTCACCGTCCCCGCCGGGACGACGACGGCGCTCGTGGGGGAGACCGGCTCGGGGAAGACCACGTGCGCGTACCTCGTCGCCCGCCTCTACGACGCGACGCGGGGGACGGTGGCGATCGACGGCGTCGACGTGCGCGAGCTGACCTTCGACTCGCTGACCGAGGCGGTCGGTGTCGTCTCGCAGGAGACCTACCTCTTCCACGCGTCGGTGCGCGAGAACCTCCGCTTCGCCCGGCCGGAGGCGACGGACGACGACGTCGAGGAGGCCGCACGCGCGGCGCAGATCCACGGGCTCATCGCGTCGCTCCCGGAGGGCTACGAGACGGTCGTCGGCGAGCGCGGGTATCGGTTCTCGGGCGGCGAGAAGCAGCGGATCGCGATCGCGCGGACGATTCTCCGAAACCCGCCGATCCTCGTCCTCGACGAGGCGACGTCCGCGCTCGACACGCAGACCGAGCGGGCCGTGCAGGCGGCGCTCGAGCGCCTCTCCGAGGGGCGAACGGTGATCGCCATCGCCCATCGCCTGTCGACGGTGCGCGACGCCGACCAGATCGTCGTGCTCGACCACGGCAGCGTCGTCGAGCACGGAACGCACGACGAGCTTCTCGCGCTCGGTGGCCGCTACGCGTCGCTCGTGGCGCGCGACGCCGACGTCGGCGAGGTCGTCCCGACACCGAGCTGAGGCCCGCCCGGATCGGCAGATCGCAACGGGCCCCCGATGGGGCCGCGATCGGGGTTCGGCTACGGTGGACTCTGACGAGCGGGAGTGACCAGTCGTCGTCCTCGACCCGGCGCAGCCAGGCCTCACGGAAGATCGGGTAGGCCTCTCGCGGGCAGAAGAGCGAGCTGGGCGACCGGTCGCCGCTGCAGACGAAGCCGTCGAGGACGATGCAGTCGTTCTTCAGCTCGATCATGCGGCCGGTGTTCTCGTCGATCAGGCGATCGACGCGGTACTTGACGCGGAACCGCTTCCCGCACGCGGGCGTCATCTCCTCCGAGTATCGGAGCCCGCGATGCTTGAGGTTCTCGTCGAGCGTCGTCCCGATCTCCTCCAGCGGGCGAACCTCGACGATGTCGCCGGCCTCGAGGCCGAGCTTCTCGCCGTCCACGCGGTCGGGCCCTGCGCGGCTGCGGCTGGTCGGGATAGCGCCCGAGACGGTGCGCGACCCGCCAGATGTTCATCCGCACGAACGCGCGGAGGAACCGCACGATGCCGACGTTGCCGTTTCGGACCTCGGCGACGTACTGCCCCCACTCGCGCGGATGGAGCGGCGTGGACGCGCCGAGCGACTCGGTGATCTGGCACCGGTAGACCTCTTCCGGGCCCTTGTCGAATGTCTTCGTCGTCCGTGTCCGGTCGCTCACGAAGGCACGGAGCCGCTCGAGCGACGCCGTCGTCGCTCCGCCGCTCCGGAGCGTTCGCCTCGACCCGCTCGACCCAGGCCTCCTTCCAGTAGATCCGGCATTCCGCCTGGCAGCCGCCGTGGGCAGAGCCGTCGCAGCGAAGGTCCTCGAGGAAGAGCGTTCCGGGCAGCCGCCGCGACGAGCTCTCGGCCGTGAACCAGCAGATCTTCTCGATCCGCTTCGACACGCGGTAGTGCCTGCCGACGTGAGGGATCATCTCCGGCATGAACGGGATGCCTTCGACGGTTCCCTCGTCGTCGAGCGTCGCGAGGATCTCGTCCGCGGTCCGCACGCGGACCATGTCGCCCGGTCGCAATTCCTTCGTGCTCATATCCACTCCCCCTTCGCCTCAGTATCGTGGCGAGACCGAGGACGCGCAAGGCCCGCACTGGCTCGCGTCCGAGTGACTACCCTCCCGACCGGGAACGAACCGCGCGGGGCGAGGAACTGCTTGCGATGACGACGACGACCACCGGGACGGGGCTCGACGCGCACGGCATCACGCCGCGCGGACGGGTGATCCACAACCCCACGACCGCGCAGCTCTACACCCACGCGCTCGCGAGCGGCGCCGGGCGCCTCGCACACGGCGGGGCCCTCGTGGTGGACACGGGACGCTTCACGGGCAGGTCACCGCAGGACAAGTTCGTCGTGGACGAGCCTGGATCCCGGGACCGGATCTGGTGGGGCGAGATCAACCACCCCCTCGGCGAGCCGCATTTCGACGGCCTGCGGGCGAAGGTCGTCGCTCACCTCGCCGATCAGGATGTCCTCTACGTCGTCGACCACCATGCCGGCGCCAACCCGGACCACCGCGTCGGCGTCCGAGTCGTGACCGCGAGCCCGTACCACGCGCTCTTCGCCAAGACGATGTTCATCGTCCCGTCGGCCCGCGAGCTCGAGCAGTTCTCGGTGGACGCGCTCGTGCTCCACGCGCCCGAGGTCGAGGCGGTTCCCGAGGACGACGGCACGCGCACCGGCACGTTCGTCGTGCTGCACCCGTCCCGGAGCGAGGTGCTGATCGGCGGGACGTTCTACGCCGGCGAGATCAAGAAGGGCATCTTCAGCCTGATGAACGACCGGCTGCCGTTGGCGGGCGTGCTGCCGATGCACTGCTCGGCCAACGTCGGCGACGACGGGCGCGTCGCCGTCTTCTTCGGGCTCTCCGGCACCGGCAAGACGACGCTCTCGGCCGACCCCGCGCGCGCGCTGATCGGGGACGACGAGCACGGCTGGAGCTCGAGCGGGGTCTTCAACATCGAGGGCGGCTGCTACGCGAAGGTGATCCGGCTCTCCGCCGAGGCGGAGCCGGAGATCTGGAAGACGACCCGCACCTTCGGGACGATCCTCGAGAACGTCGCCGTCGACGAGGCGGGCGTGATCGATCTCGACGACGACTCGAAGACCGAGAACACGCGCGCCGCCTACAAGCTCGAGCGCATCGCGAACGCGCTGCCGACGAAGCGCGCAGGTCACCCGAGCTCGGTCGTCTTCCTCGCTGCGGACGCGTTCGCCGTCCTGCCGCCGATCGCCCGACTCTCGCGCGACCAGGCGATGTACTGGTTCCTCGCCGGGTTCACCGCGAAGCTGGCCGGGACGGAGCTCGGCGTGACCGAGCCGCAGCCGACGTTCTCGCCCTGCTTCGGCGCACCGTTCCTGCCGCAGCCGCCCACCGTCTACGCGCGGATGCTCGGCGAGAAGCTCGATCGCCACGGCGCGAGCGTCTGGCTCGTCAACACCGGCTGGACAGGCGGCCCGTTCGGCGTCGGGCACCGGATGCCGATCGCGGCGACCCGCGGCCTTCTGCATGCGGCGCTCGCCGGTGCGCTCGACGGAGTCGAGTATCGGGTGGATCCCGTCTTCGGGTTCGAGGTGCCCGTCTCCGTTCCCGGCGTCGATCCGACGCTGCTCGACCCGCGCGCCACGTGGTCCGACGCGTCGGCCTACGACGCCAAGGCGCAGGAGCTCGCGGCGATGTTCCGGCGAGAACTTCGAGACGCGGTTTGCGTCGGACGTCGACCCGGCGGTCGCCGCGGCCGGGCCGCTGGTCACCAGCCGCGGGTAGCCCGTCGCCAGGCGCACGTCGGCCGGCCTCGCGCCGTACATCTCGTCGGCGACGGTGACGGTTGACAGAAGATCAAGAAGGACAACTGGCTGCGCCGAGCCGGGGTCGGAGCAACCATCCGGCCACGACACCCCTCGGCGCCCTTGGACAGGCCCGGGGAAGGGCGCATCCGATAGGTTCCAAGCGATGGACGGACCCTTCGACGTGCTCGTGGTCGGCGCGGGCTGCGCGGGCATGCGCGCCGCGATCGAGGCCCACGACGCCGGCGCTCGGGTTGCGGTCGTCTCGAAGCTGCACCCGACCCGCAGTCACTCGGGCGCGGCCGAGGGCGGCATCAACGCTGCGCTCGGAAACAAGGCGGAGGACGACCCCGAGACGCATGCGTTCGACACCGTCAAGGGCTCCGACTACCTCGGCGACCAGGATGCCATCGAGATCTTCACGCGCGAGGCGCCGGGCGACATCTACCAGCTCGAGGGCTGGGGCTGCGTCTTCTCGCGGAACGCCGAGGGCAAGCTCGACCAGCGCCCGTTCGGTGCGGCGGGCTCGCCGCGCACCGTCTACTCGGCGGACATCACGGGCCACGTCCTCATCCAGGTCCTGTACGAGCAGCTGCAGAAGCGCATGGACGAGGGCCTCGTCGTGCTCGAGGAGTACTTCGCCTTCCGGCTCGTCGAGGACGACGGCCATTGCACGGGCGTCGTCTGCTGGGACCTGCTCCACGGCGGCGTGAAGGTCGTCACCGGCTCGGCGACGATCCTCGCCACCGGCGGCGCGGGGCGGCTGTACCGCGCGACCACGAACGCCTACGCCTGCACCGGCGACGGGATGGCGATGGCGCTTCGCGCCGGCCTCCCGCTCAAGGACATGGAGTTCATGCAGTTCCACCCGACGACGATGTACCCGTCGGGAATCCTCATCACCGAGGGCTGTCGCGGCGAGGGCGGCTACCTGATCAACAAGGACGGCGAGCGCTTCATGAAGCGCTACGCGCCGAACGCGCTCGAGCTCGCCTCGCGCGATGTCGTCTCGCGCTCGGAGACGACCGAGATCGAGGCCGGCCGCGGTCTCAACGGCTCGGTCATGCTCGACCTCCGGCACCTCGGTCCCGAGAAGATCCTGAACAAGCTCCCCGGCTCGCGCGAGCTCGCGATGACGTACGCCGGCGTCGACCCGATCTTCGCGCCGATCCCGGTGCGGCCCGGTGCCCATTACCACATGGGTGGCGTCGAGACGGACGAGTGGGGGCTCACGGCGCTCGAGGGGCTCTACGCCGCCGGCGAGGTCGCGTGCGTCTCCGTTCACGGCGCGAACCGTCTCGGCGGCAACTCCCTCATGGAGACGATCACCTTCGGGCGACGCGCGGGCCGTCACGCCGCGGAGTACGCGGTCGGCCGCGCCCCAACGGCCAACGGGCACGCGGAGGCCGCGCGCTCCGACGCCGAGCGCTGGGTGAGTGGCCTGCTCGCGGTGGAGCACGGCGAGCGGCCGTGGCAGATCCGCGACGAGCTCGGCCAGTCGATGCTCGACAACTTCGGCGTCTTCCGCTACCCGGACAAGATGGAGAAGCAAGCCGGGATCATCGAGGAGCTCCGCCGGCGCTACGACCGCGGTGTCGTCGTCGAGGACAAGGGCACCGTGTTCAACAGCGACCTGACCCAGGCGATCGAGCTCGGGTATCTGCTCGACCTCGGCGCCTGCATGCTCCAGGCGGGGGTCGCGCGCAAGGAGTCGCGCGGCGCCCACTCGCGCCCGTCGGACTTCCCCGACCGAGACGACGAGAACTTCATGAAGCACACGATCACGATGTGGGTCGACGGCGCGCCGCAGCTCTCCTACCGCGAGGTGCGCACGACGCGGTGGGAGCCGATGGTGAGGTCGTACTGATGACACGGACTTGGCACAGAGCTGGCACACTTTCGTTGCTCTTTTCGGCAACGGAGACGATAGAATTGGCAGCGGGTGGTGGGTTGGGGTGCCCCGACGGAGCGGCCCGCGGCGACGAGCGAAGCGACCCTGCGTGAAGGTCGAGCTGAAGATCTGGCGCTACGACGCCTCGACGGGAGACCGGGCGCTCCGCCCGTACGAGGTCGACGTGTCCGACGAGGCGACGCTCCTCGACACGCTGGATGCGGTGAAGGACAAGGTCGACGGCACGCTGGCCTATCGCAAGAGCTGCCGCATGATGATCTGCGGCTCCTGCGGCATGCGCGTCGACGGCGGGGCGGTGCTCGCGTGCAAAGCGCGGATCGCCGACATCGTCGCTGACGGGCACGTCCCCGTGATCTCGGCGATGGGGAACCTCCCGATCGTCAAGGACCTCGTCGTCGACATGGATCCGTTCTGGCAGAAGATGCGCGCGGTCCAGCCGTTTCTCGAGCCGCGACTCGACCGCGCGACGGAGAAGGAGAACGTCGTCTCGCAGGAGCGGATGGACGTGATCCACAAGGAGTCCCTCTGCATCAACTGCGGCTGCTGCGTGTCGGAGTGCAACTCGATGGAGTCCGATCCGGATTTCCTCGGCCCCGCCGCGCTCGCGAAGGGGTTCCGGTTCGTCGGGGACGCGCGGGACGGAGCGACGATCGAGCGCCTCGAGCGCTACAGCGAGGAGCACGGCATCTGGGACTGCACCCGCTGCTACTTCTGCAACGAGCGCTGCCCCAAGGGCGTCGACCCGCGCGACGCGATCGCAAAGCTCGGCGCCGAGGCGATGAAGGCGGGGATCGACCGCGACATGGGCGCGCGCCATGCGAAGTGGTTCGTCACGTCCGCCAAGACGACGGGCTGGCTCCGCGAGACCGAGCTCGTCCCGAAGACACAAGGCGTCGTCAAGGCGATCAAGGAGATCAAGTTCGCGATGTCGCTCCTGCCCAAGGGCAAGGTGCCGCCGCCTTTCCCGCCGCACGTCGCCGAGCACGTGGGCGAGTCCCGCGCGCTCTTCGACCTCGTGAAGGATCAGGGCCGAGACGGCGCCGCCGGCATCGTGCAGGGCGAGAAGGCACTCCAGCATCTCGCGCACCACGGCGAGTCGGTCGAGGCGGCCCGACCCATCCGTACGACGACCCGCAGCTCGTTCCCGAAGCCCTATCTCCCCGACGAGGAGCCGGTCACGTGAAGCAGGTCGCCTACTACAAGGGGTGTCTCGCGAGCCTTTCCGCAAAGGAGCTCGACACCTCGACTCAAGCGCTCGCGCCGAAGGTCGGCTACGAGCTGATCGAGCTCGAGGCGGTGACGTGCTGCGGCGCCGGGGACATCCACGAGGCGGAGCCGGACTACTACCTCCACCTGAATGCGAGGATCCTGGCGTACGCGGCCGCGACGGGCGCCGACACGCTGATGACGGTGTGCAACGTCTGCACGCTCAACCTGCGCCAGGCGAACTACCAGCTTCTCGGCGATGCGGCGCTGCGCGAGCGCGTGAACGACAACCTCGAGCGGGTCGGCGCGCCGCGCTACGAGACCGACGTCGATTGCGTCCATTTCCTGTGGCTCGTCGCGGGGGAGAGCTTCGGCACGTTGCAGGAGGTCGCCCACAAGGGTCTCCGCGGGCTCAAGATCGCGCCGTTCTACGGCTGCCAGATCCTGCGGCCGTCGAAGCTCATGGGCTTCGAAGACCCCGACAAGCCCGACTCGCTGGAGCGGATCATCGCGGCCTGCGGCGGCGAGGCGGTCGACTACCCGGCGAAGATCAAGTGCTGCGGGTTCCCGATCATCCAGGCGCGTGAAGACACTGCGCTCGCCGAGCTCATCCAGCCGATCGAGCAGGCGAAGGAGGCGGGCGCCGACGCGATCGTCACGCCGTGCCCGCTCTGCCACCTCTCACTCGACGCCTGGCAGTCGAAGCTGAAGAAGCAGACGGGGAAGGACTTCCAGATGCCGATCCTCCATCTCTCGCAGCTGATCGGGGTCGCGGCAGGCCTGACGGATGCGGAGCTCCGCTTCAAGCGGCACGTCGTCTCGATGCAGCCCGTGCTCGAGAAGCTCGCGCTGTAGCGGCGGCGCGCACTACGCTCCGGCGACGTAGCGCCTCGTCCCAGAGCGCGAGCGCGACGAGCGACCAGCCGAGGAGCTCGAGTCCCTCCTTGGCGACGATCTGGTACTCGGCGATCGGGTCCTCGCGACCACGCAGAACCGTCCTGGTCGAACTTGTCGAGCCCGGTCACGAGGAACGATGCCCCAAGCCCAAGAACCGCAACGGCCAGCAGGACTTTGGTGCGCAGTGCTGCGGCGAGCGCGACGAACGAGAGCAATCCGGCCGTGCCTGCGACGAGTGCAATCACGTACCGTCCCTTCTCGGAGGATGGGTGCGCACCGTCGTGGAAGGCGTCTGCCAGCATCAGTGCAGCAAGGAGCGATGTGAGAAGTCCCGCTGCCATGCGGTGCACCCCTCGTTCGCGATGGGCGACCGCGCCAGCGCCCAGGGCGGCAAAGATCAGCGCGACTGTCGAGATGATGTCCGGTAGTCCGTTGCTCCGGTCCAGGTCGACCAACGTCCCCACGCGATGGAGATGCAGAACGACGAACAAGTGGACGACCGACTGTGCGGCGACGAGCGTGGCGATCACGATCAGCCAGCCGGCGGACGCCAGGCGGCCGAAACCGGCCTTCCCTTCCCTCCCCATGCACGGAGCGTAGTGGCGTCCGGGCGTCGCCTCCAGGGAGGACAATCGCCTGGATGTACCGACAGTCGCGGCCCTTCTCCGGCCTCTCGGTTCGCGGGCGCTCTCGTCTAGCATCGGCAGCGTGCCAACGACGCTCCTTCTCGTCGAGAATGCGACGGTTCCGGAGGACCCGCGCGTCTGGGCGGAGTGCAGGACTCTGCGAGACCGGGGCTGGAACGTGGCCGTGATCTGTCCGCGCGGCCCACGCGGCGGTGCGGCCTCCGAGGTGATCGACGATGTCCGGATCTTCCGGTTCAACGGGCCGAACGAAGCCGGTGGTGCGCGCGCGTACATCGCCGAGTACGTCGGCAACTTGCGAAGAATCGCATCGACCGTTCGTTCCCTCTCGCGACAGTGGCGGTTCGACGTCGTCCACGCCGCCAGCCCCCCCGACTTCCTCCTGCTCGCGGCGAGAGGGCTCCGCAAACGCGGCGCCGCAACCATCTTCGACCACCACGACCTGAGCCCGGAACTCTACGAGGCGAAGTTCGGTCGCCGTGGCGTGGGTTATCGAGGCCTACTGGCGGCCGAGCGTATCGGGTTTGCGCTTTCCGACGTCGTGGTCTCGACGAACGATTCGTTCCGGCAGGTGGCCATCGAACGTGGCCGCAGGGAGCCGGCTGACGTCTTCGTCGTGCGAAATGGGCCCGACCCATCGGTCTTTCGACCTGGGCCGGGAGACCCTGCGCTGCGGAGAGCGGGACAGTTCTTGATCGGATATGCCGGAAGGATGGGCTCACAGGATGGCATGCTGGAGGCGATCGAGACGCTTGGAATCCTCAGAAGACGACGTTCCGACTGGCACGCCATCTTCGCCGGCGACGGGGAGGCGCTGCCCCACGCTCGTGAGCGGGCGGCAGCGGAGGGGATAGCGGACGCGGTCGATTTCGTGGGATTCGTCGACGGCAGGGAGCGCCTCGTCGAGCTCCTTGCATCGTGCGATGTGTGCATTTCACCCGAGCCCAAGAATCCTTTGAATGACCAGTCCACGCTCATCAAGGTTGCGGAGTACATGGCTGTCGGCAAGCCGATCGTCGCGTTCGACCTTCACGAGACTCGGATAACGGCACAGGGCGCCGCGACTCTCGTGAGTTCACTCGAGGGTTTCGCCAACGAGATCGGGTTGCTGTTCGACGATCAGGCTCGTCGCGAACGGATGGGGCGGGTTGGCCGTGAACGCGTACTGGCGTCCCTGTCCTGGCAACGATCGGAGGAGCGTCTCGTTGCTGCGTACGCTCGGGCGCTCGAGCGCGCGAGAGCGCGGACCGGCGGGCGAGGTGTCACCTCGAGCACCAGTTCCAGCGAACGGATCTTCTGAGCTCGGCCCCGATCCCGGTCCGCGCGTCCCGCTTGTCAGTGTCGTGTCTGCGGGCCCTGGGCGCCGACTCAAACCCCGAACAGCTGGTGGCGGCGGAGCGTCGACTTCAGAAAGGAGGGTGGCCAGCCACATGTTGTTGCAGCTCAACCCGGTCGCTGAGCGTGCCGATCCAGGGAGTGTGGGCGTGAATGAGGACACCGGATCGTCCGTATACTTCGATCTTGGTGAAGGCTTAGGAGCCACGTTCCGATCGCCGGAGGGGTAGATTCATGCGTTTGACCTGGGTGCGCCGACGAGGCTGGCTGATTGCTACCTCCGCCGTGGCGTGCGCGCTCATCGCTGTTGCGATCGCGTCTGTCCTCCCGGACAAGTACACCGCCGAGGCCATCGTTGCGGTGCCGGCAGGATCGGGAGACACCCTCGTCGGGGTCGACGGCGCGACGAAGCTCGCGCGGACATATGCCCAGCTGATCCCGAGCGACGGCGTCACTCTGTCTGCCATCGGCAAGAAGCTCGGCCTGAGCGAGAAGGCAGTGGAGCGGCGCATCGCAGTCATGAACGAGCCGGGTACCTCGCTCCTACGCGTGAGGTTTCGCGGCCCGAGCAGCAAGGAGGCCGTGCGGGGTGCAAAAGTCGCCGCGGGGCTTCTTACGGATGGCGAGCAGCTGTCGGCCACTCTGGACTCTGGCTTGATGACGATCGTGCGGCTGCCCGAGCGCGCACAAACCACGGGCGACGTCCCGCTTAGTCACGTTGCGGAAAGCGTTCTGCTCATCCCGCCGACCGGCGGTGGAGGCGGCCCGGGCAACGCAGGCGAAGCGTCGAACCTCGCCACGAGCTATGCCGACCTGATTCCTGCCGACAGGGCGATCGCACAGAGCCTGGCGCGGAAGATCGGCCGCGATCCCGATGTGGTCGAGTCGAACATCTCCGTGACCAACGACTTCAACACGACGATCGTACGACTGTTGTTCTCGGACAGCTACCCCGCGGTCGCCCTCAAGGGAGCCCGATTTCTGGCGGAGTCCGTTTCCGGGCCCGCACCCGTGTCGGCCCAGATCGCGCCCCGCTCGCTGACCATCGTCCGACTTCCGAGCCAGGTGACGTCACAGGCCATGGGCACCAAATCTGTAGTTGTTCTCGGAGCCATCCTCGGCGCTCTTCTCGGAGTGGTTCTCCTCCTCGCGTGGGAGAGGAGCGACCCCAGGATCGACGACCTCGAGACTCTTCGCGCCGAGATCGATTGTCCGACATCGTCCCTTGAGCATGCTTCGGACGAGTCGACGGCCGCGCTGCTCGACCGGTGGATCGCATTGGCCGGCGCTGAGCCTGCGCACATAGCCCTGCTCCCGGTGTCGGCGAACGCCGAGCCCGCCGCCGTTCGCGCATGCCACGAACTTGCCCGGGTGAGCTCACTGACGAGCCGAAAGGTTGCGACCGCAGAATCGTCGTCTCCGAGCCTTCAGGAAGCACCGATCGTTCTCGGCTTGGGCGGCATTCCCGGGAGCGACAGCGCGGGAGAGGGGCTGGCGATCCGTTCGGACGTCAGCGTACTGGTCGTCACGAAGGGCACACGGATTGCCGAGTTGCGGCGAACGCTCAGCGTCCTGGAACAGTACGGGGTCGCACCGGTCTGGGCGGTGATGGCGCCACCGGTCCAGGCACGGCAATCGACCGAGGCACCAACCGGTCCCCGCGCCGTGACGTCAGCGCCTCCGCGCGTTGACACACCGCAGCATCCGGGTCTGCAAGCGCCGACCCGCCCCGTCCTCCACACCCTCGGGGTCGAAGGATCTCAGAAAGTCGTGTCGCTGACCGATGCCGACTCGGCCGGGCGTCCGTCAAGCCGGTCGCAGCCGAAGGACCAGACCGGTCAGGGGCGAGGAGTCGAAGCGCCGCTCGTCGGCGTTGGATTGACTCCAGGACGGTCAGCGCAGCGTCCACCAACCAGAGCGACACAACGAACGCGAGTCGCCGCGCCGGGTTCATGCGAGGCTCGCGAGGTCGTCGTAGATCTCACGTCCCCTTCGCTCCCACGAGTGCTCGCGGACAACCCGATCGCGCGTGCTGACGCGCTGGGCCTCCCAATCGGGGTCGGATTCGGCGGCATCGAGCACGTCGGCGAGGTCGGATCCGTCAGGAGAGCAGCGAATGAACCCGCCCGCGGGTAGGTAGTGCTCGAGGTCCGACTCGAGGCACGGAACCCCCATGACCCTCGCCCCCGCCGCAGGTCCCTCCAGGTACCGGGGGACGAGCGGCGCGAAGCCGCCGGTGCGCTCCGGGTTCGTCAGATTGGGTGGTGTCGCGATGAAGTAGCGCGTGCGGGAAACGAGATCGCTGAGTTCCTCGCGCGTTGGAGGATCGTGCTCATGCATCGAATACCGGTACGAGAGCCCCCGCTTGGCGCAATAGTCGATGAGTGCTTCATGCAATGCCTTGTCGCGCCTTCCGATCCAGAAGAAATCGATGTCCCGCTTCTTGCCGACATCACGGAACACGCCCGTATCGACGCACACGGGAAGCCATGAGAAGCCAAGATGTGGATAACGGTCCGCCAGCATGTCCGCGGCCTGCCGGTAGAAGACGAAGCAACGGCGGATGTGCTGGCGCTCGACGACCAGAGCCAGGTTGTCGAGGTGTTGGCGCCAGGCGTCCAGCACGATCACCGTCCTCATCGTGAGCGGACGTGCGTACGCGAGGCCCCAGATGGGAAGCGGCGGTCGTAGGTGCATTTGCATCCAGAGGACCGCGTCCGCTTGACGAACGACTCTGATCGATGCCAGCCACGCCGGACGATCCGCGCGAAATGTCGGCCGCCGAAGCGGAGGTGGAGCAACGACCGTCACGCCCGAGATGCCTGAGAGTGCACGCTCGAGTGGCGGCGTCATGTTGCGCCAGTACACCTCATGCTGCAGGTGGCGGTTGGAGAGGTAGACGAGCTTCAAGGCAAACCCCCGCGCGGCCGAACGGCCGAGAAGCGTAGCGGATCGCCGACCCCCCGGCGAGGACGAAAACGGCAGTGACGTCGCGTCGGTTCGGGCCCGACGAGACCGTGGGATCGTGCCGCCGGCGTCGATGCGTCGTCACCAGGAGAAATGCGTCGGCTCGATCGCACGAAATGCGCGACCATCGTCTCTGATGACACGCGATCTTGCCATCGAATCTTGGAGCTGCCCAGCCTAGGTGTGTTTCCTCCGAAGGGCCGACCGGGACGACAGCATCCCGGTCGCGAGTTGAAGCGTGTCTCTCAGATCGCTCCTGCAGACCAAAACGAGACCTGCGGCGCTCAGGAAGAACGCGAGTGTTCCCGCTCCCAGCGCCATGGCGAGCGCTGGCGGGCCGGAGACGCAAACCGTCCAGCCGGCGGTTCCTGCAAAGAGCGCGACCGCGAGCGGTCGAAGGAGGGGGCGGTGCGGCGCGACCCCAGCTGTACGGCGTGTGGCCCTGTCGAGGATCACCGCCTCGACAAGGGCACCGCAGAGGTTCCCGACACCGATCGCCTCAATTCCGAGAGAGGGGAGCAAGCAGGCGGTTATGGCGACCCACAGAACACCGAACGTCGCGGTGGCCAACGCGACGACCCCGGGTCTACCGGCAGCGTTCAGGTAACTCAACGCACCCACCGAGATGGAGCCCAGGATCACTGTGGATACCCCGACGAACGGGATGACGTTTGCCGCGTCGCTCCACTGCGTTCCGAAGAGCGCGGGAACGAGCGCAGGGCTGGCCGCGACGAAGGCTGGGAAGACGAACGCTGCCACGATCGAGGCGCGACGGACGACCCGAAGGATGATCGGCCCTGGGTCCTCGCCGCCAGCGAGGACCCGGGACATCGCGGGAAACCCGACCGTGTACAGCGACGTGAAGGCGAGGATCGGTACCTGGATCAGGCGTGATGCGAGCGTCCAGAGACCAAGCACACCGAGACCACCGACCACCGCGGTGACGAGGTTCACGCCCTGTTCCCGGAGCACGTAGAGCAGCGGTGTTGCCTGGAAGCGGAGCCCGAAACCGACGAGTGGACCGAACCCACGCCATCCGCGCAGAGACGGTGCAAGAAATCCGACGCTGAGAAGGGCGATGAGGAGAGTGGACACCGTGGCCCGGACCAGTGTCGCGGTCGCGAGACCCCACACATCCGCACCCAGCGCCACCGTTGTCACAGCGAACAGATAGAAACTCATCTGCCCGGCGGAGTCGACCGCAGCCTGCCGATCGTAGAGCATGTTACGAGCGAGTACGACGCGCCCCGGTGTCTGAAGCATCGTGATCGGAAGCGAAAGGATCATGATCGCCGTGATCATCCCGGTACGGCCAAACCCCAGCGCGACGAGACAAATGGGGCCGACGACCGCCGCGGCGATCGCAAGTTGGATCCCGTTGAGCGTCCGAAGCTCGGTTCGCGTTGGCGGCTCCGGACGCCGGATCATGCCGGCGCCGAGCCCGCCGTCGCTGATCGCCGTGCCGAGGAGTGTCGCGGTCAGACCCACAGCGACAACCCCGAAGTCCTCGGGCGTCAGCATGCGCGCGAGAGCCAAGTTGCCGATGAATCCGATGAGCAGGTTCAGGCCGCCGGACGCTGTGACGTAGAGCACTCCCGTCAGGGCACGACCTCGTACCTCTGACCGGCTCAGCTCGGACGCGTCGGTCCCGGATTCGGGGTCATTCATCGCATTCAGCCGTCCATATGGCTCGTCAGAGAATGTGCGCTCTGCCGCCGGAGACGCTACTCACCCTCATCCTCCTGTCTACTATCGTCCTCACATCGATCTCCCTCGCAAGTCCCATCCGAGCGACGCTGCGCGCTGGGACTCGCACACCGGCAGGAGCCTTCCAGCATGAAGCAAGCGTCCCGTCAGCCCAGTTGGGGTTCCTGTCGCTCAGCTGTCATTGGGCACGTCGGTACGCGCGAGCCGAAGGCCAACACCGACCGATGGGCTTGGCGATGCTGAGGCCGACCGCGACGGCCGTCCGCGGGGGTCTGGCGATCATCGGTGGCAGCGTGTCGTCGTCGGATCGCGGCTCAGAGACCATCCGGTCAGGACCTCCACGCAGCTGATGTCCGGACCCATCGTCTTCTTCGCGTGGAGCTCCGTGGCCGGCCGATCGCGCGAAATTGCCGCTGCGATCGGGGGTGAGTCACGCTGCTATTACGATCTTCGGATTGCACGGCGTGCGCTCGTGCCGGTGCGTTACTTCTTGAGTGCGCTTCGGACACTCGGGTACTTGGTCGTGCGTCGCCCGCGGGCCCTCATCGTCACGAACCCACCGGTGTTCGTTTCGCTGCTTGCCTACCCGTATGCCGTGATAACGGGCGCTCCCCTTCTCCTCGACAGTCATCCCGACGCGTTTCGCAAGGACGGTCCCCACGCAAGCTTCCTCCGCATCCACGCCTGGCTCGTTCGTCGCGCGCGGGCAACACTTGTCACTACAGACGAGCTGGTTGTGCAGGTCGAGGCGTGGGGGGGTACGGGTGTGGTCGTCCATGAGCCCGAGCCTGACTGGGTGGTCGACTCCATGGCTCCCTTGCCCGCCCGGCCTCGCATCCTCGTGCTCGGCTCTCTTTCGCGTGACGAGCCGGTCGACGAGGTCTTGGCGGCAGCGGGGGAACTGAGCGATCTCGACTTCGAGCTCACTGGCGACATCCGGCGTTGCGATTCCAGGGTCGTAGAGTCGGCCCCGGGAAACGTGAAGTTCCTCGGCTTCCTCGACCGCGGCGAGTACGTTGCAGCACTCGAACGAGCATCCGTTGCGGTCGTCCTCACCACGTGGCTCGACTGGGCTGTGCCGAGGTCCGCGTATGACGCCGTTTACGCGCGTCGGCCGCTCGTCGTCACCGCGTCGCCGGTCCTCAACGATTTCTTCCCGTATGCGGTAGCGGTTGACAACGACCAGACATCAATCGCAGCAGGTATTCGCAGGGCGGTGGCTCACCACGCGGAGTTGGTCGGTGCGACGTCCGCTGCGCTCACGTTGCAGTCGGGGCGCTGGCGTGAACAACTCGAGCGTCTCCGATCTCTCTTGCAGGAACGCGCCGAGTGATAGCAGCCACCTGCTGAGCGAGTCGGTCAAACCAAGTCACGGGTAGCTCTGCGTCGTCTACCCTGACCGGGCGCCGATGGCGACCGGACGCTCCACCATGCGGGTCGGATTACTCCATTTCGGACGCCTGCCACGTCCGCACGGGATCGGGGTGGCCGCGCCACGCAGGCTGACACTGATCGCGACCTCGCTCACCGCGCCGCTGGTGGTGGGTGCCGCGGCGACACTCGGCCCACTCCCCGGTTTGGGTGCCGTCAGTGCGGTCGGCGTCGGGCTTGTCGTCCTCTACCGACCCGCGTACGGAGCGTACGGACTCGTCGCTCTCGTGCCTGTCCTCTCAGGAATACAACGTGGCCTGCCTATCCCGGGCTTTCGGTTGTCGGAGGTGATGGTCGTCGGAATCGCCGGGATCATCCTCGTGTCGGCAACCAGGTCGCCGCGGTGGGGCGTCTTCGACTGGATGGCGCTCAGTTACGTTGCCGCAACCGCGCTCCTGGTCTGGATCAACGTCGTCCGCCACGGCGATGCACTCACTGCGGACAACTTCGGGACGCTCATGGGGCCGTTGCAATATCTCCTCCTCTACCGAGCGATCCTCACGGCACTCCCTGGCGCGGATCAGCGTGCGCGGGCCATGCGACTTCTTCTGTTTATCAGCCTGCCGGTTTCGCTCCTGACGTTGCTGCAGCAGTTCGACGTTGGCGGCGTCAGATCGTTGATCGTGACCCTGACCGGCACGGACATCTACCAGTCGACAGTGAACGAGGTCCCTCGGGCCACCGGTCCCTTCCCGCATTGGCACAACCTCGCTGGCTACATGCTCCTGGTCGTTCTGCTCGGTCTCTCCCTGCTTGTCGAGCCGGGACAACGCGTGATGCGGAGACGAACACTTCTGCTTACGCTTGCGTTTGCGCTCGCGGCCTTGGTGCAGACTGCAAGCTTCGCACCATTGCTCGGCGCGTTCGTCGGCGCGTCGTTGATCGGGCTGATGTCAGGTCAGGGCCGCCGCATGCTCGTGTGGCTCTGTGTCGCCGTGGTCATCGGAGGAGGGGTCTTCGGCCCGCTGATCAAGGATCGAGTCGTACAGCAGGAAGCCCATACGAACTACACCGAGGATCAGTCGTTCCTGCCACAGACAATCGAATTCCGTTACAGACTATGGAAGACGGCATACATACCTGTGATCGAACGTAACTTCGTGGCAGGCTACGGGCCAAATCTGCCGCCCGGGCTCTACTTCGATTTTGCGGAGTCCCTCTATGTGACGCTTCTCCTACGCGGCGGCATCTTGCTGCTGCTCACGTACTTGGCCGTTATGGGGGCATTAGCCCTGCGTGCACGAAGCGCAGCACATTCTGTCGAGACTGAACGCCGTGTGATCGGGCGCGCCGTCCTCGTACTTGTCCCACTCCTGATGCTCATCGACATTATCGAAACGTATTTTCTCGACAGTGGTCCGGCTCCGCTCTTGTGGGTTCTTGTCGGACTGATGGGCACCGAGGCCGTCACGGCTCGCCTGGGATTTCGGTGGCGGCGCGCCTCGTTTATTCGACCTCACGATCGAGAGTCATGGCGAGATCGGCCGAACACGTGTTAATTCAGCCGGTTGCTCGAGCGCTCTTGGGAGGTATGAGGCCAACCACACCTCGAGCATCAGCACGCCAAGCAGCAGTTCTGAGTTTCGCTTGTCACCGCGGGCGTGCTCTTCGACGAGCTGCCGGACGGCCGTCTCGTCGAGGAACTCGGCATAGTGGGGCTCGTCCTGCAGCAGGTACCGCCGGATCGAGCGGTCGAGTTGCGATCGGAACCACGCGTCAGCGGCGTGCCGAAAGAAGCCGACCTTGTGTTTGTCGATAATGCTGTCGGGAACGAGACCGCGTGCCGCCACCTTCAGAACGTGTTTGGTGGTGAGCCGCCGCACCTTGATGTCACTGGGAATCGTCGAGCAGAGGCTCAACGATGCGCTGATCGAGGAAGGGGACGCGAACCTCGAGCGAATGGGCCATCGAGGTGTGGTCGAAATAGTGGAGGAGCGCGTCCACCAGCGCGAGCCGACTGTCCAAGTACATGCTCGCTGCAAGCGGCTCATCGTGCAGATCTTCGGCGTAGGGTGCGAGTGCGTCGGTGACGATTCGGTCGTCTGCGCCCGCGAGTGAGCGCGTCAAGAGACGCTCACGTGTCCCCGGGTCCAAGCCGGCCGCTCATTGCGAGGTGCCGTTCCACTGCGCCGTCGGCCGCAAGTGTCCGAGCTGGGCGCTTGAGCACGCACGGGGCGACGAGCGCGGCCACGGCCGCCGAACGGCGCCCCAACGCCCCGAGCACCTGCCAGCGTTGGGCGAGGGCGGCTGCGCGATGCTTCTTATAGCCGCCGAGAAGCTCGTCCGCGCCCTGGCCAGAAAGAGCCACGGACACGCTCCGTGCGGCGAACTCCGAGAGCGCCAGAAACCCGAGTGAGGAGACGTCCCGCGATCGGCTCATCGAGATGCCAGACCAACTCCGCCACGTCCACCGTATCTTGCGCAAAGGAGAGCTCGAGCTCGTGGTGATCGGTGCCAAACCGTTCCGCTATCAGGCGTGCGTCCGCAAGCTCGTTGTCCTGTGAGGACTCGATGAAGCCGACCGAGAACGTCTTGACGGGCCGGGTCATGTTCCGGGCCATCAGCGCGACGATGACGCTCGAGTCGAGACCCCCGCTGAGCATCGCGCCCAAGGGAACGTCGCTCATCAGCCTGACGCGCACGGAGTCCTCTAGCTCTGCCAGGAGATGGCGGCCGTATTCCTCGGTGCCGAGCCGATCCGCTCGGCGACGGCTTGGGTAGCGCCCAGTACTCGCTGAGTTCGACGCGTCCGTCCCGGATGGTCAACTGCTCTCCGGGCAACAGCTTGGAGACGCCCGCGAGCAGTTCGCGGGCCGGGGACGTATCCGAACGTCAAGTAGAGGTAGATCGCATCGGGATCAACGTCGCGTCCACGAGCCACTGCCCAGCAGGCTCTTGAGTTCCGACGCGAAGACAACAACGTCGTCCACCTGCGCGTAGTACAGCGGCTTTACTCCAGCGCGATCACAGCCAGTACTGCACGCCTCCGGCGCCCGTCCCAGAGAGCGATGCCGAAATCGCCACGGAGCCGCGTGGGAAACGCGCCGCCATAGCGTTCATAAAGGTGGGGTAGGACCTCCGTTCCAACGGCTGTGGAAGATGTGACCGTCCTCGCGGTCCGCTCGCAGTTCTTCGTGGTTGTACAGCTCGCCGTTCAGGATCGCCCACACGTCCCCCGTCTCGTTCGACCACGGCTGATGTCCTGGCTCCACTCGACGATGCTCAGATCGCGTACGCCGAACGCCACGCCGGCCTCGCTGAACGTGCCTCGATCGTCCGGACCGCGATGAGTCATGAGGTCGGTCATCCAATCGAGGCGCTCGGACCCGATCACCTGTCGCGGGTCTCCCCCGACCTGCACGACTCCGCAGATCCCGCACATTCACGTACCCCCCTCTGGCGCGCGTCGGCATCGGTCCGATGCTCTTCGAACATCCTATTGGCGGAGGTCTTGGTTTCTTGCCGCCGCGGGGGAATCGCAGTTTCAGGGACCATGGCTCGCTCTGGGCTGCATGGTGACGACGACTCGAGCTCGAGTTGCACGAGGGCCTCACCCCGAAAGGGGGTAAAGGATTTCCTTAGGGGGCCCGATGGACGGGGGCATGCTCCGCCGCCAGCTGCCTTTCGTCGTGCTCGCCGCCATGCTCGTCCTCGGATCCGTCGTGGTCCAGGCGGGATTTGCTTCCCGGGGTCAAGCCGAATGGTCGAGCAGCCTGAAGACCGGGGATGTTGTCACGCGTGGAACGGTGTGGAGGGTGAGCGTCACTCCGACGCCGGACGAGGTCCAGTTCTGGGCTTCGGGTCGGAGTGATCGCCACCGACACGACCGCGCCGTTCGAGACGCCTTTGGATCTCGCACCCGGCGATTACGAGCTCGGCTTCTGCTATGCGAAGGACGGCGCGTCCACGTGCGCACGACCGAGTCCGGTGACGAAACCGGGATCGTCGCGCGTGTCCAGGTCGTGTCGGCGGCCTCCGCGCCTGCTCCCGCGCCGGCTCCTGCTCCCGCGCCGGCTCCGGCTCCGCGCTCCGGCTCCTGCTCCTGCTCCGGCTCCTGCTCCTGCTCCGGCTCCTGCTCCTGCTCCTGCTCCTGCTCCTGCTCCTGCTCCTGCTCCTGCTCCTGCTCCTGCTCCCGCTCCTGCTCCTGCTCCTGCTCCTGCTCCTGCTCCCGCACCCGTGTCGTCCGGAGGATCGGCAGGCGCCGCCACACAGATTCCTCGCTCCGAACCCGGTTGTCAGATCGACGTCGCGCTCGCCGATGCTCCTCGGTCACGGTGCAGTGGAGGGGATCGAGGGACAACGTCGGCGTCGCGGGCTACGGTATCTATCCGGACAGCCGTTCCGAGGAACGACGAGCGACACGCGGTATACCTTCCCGTCTCGTGTGCGGCACCGGGTACACGATCGGCGTCGACGTCTACGACCTCGCGGGGAACCGGTCTCGACGAGAACGACGACCGTCTCCACCTCCGCGTGTCCCGATCGCACTCCGCCGAGCCTTCCTGCTGGGGTCAAGGTGGCAGCTGCGACGGAGACGTCGGTCATGTTGTCGTGGGAGAGCTCGACCGACAACCTCGGCGTCATCGGCTACGGCCTATACGTGGGCGGCCTGCAGGTCGCCTCGACGAGCGAGGCAGCTGCGACCATCTCTGGTCTGAGTTGTGGTGGATCCTACGAGTTGGGGATCGACGCTGTCGATGCGGCCGGCAACCGGTCGGCTCGCACGAGCACGTACTTCTCCACGTCTCAGTGCCCGCCCGACCGGATCACCGACTCAGCCAAACACCTAGGTGTCGGCGCCGCGACGACGGCGAGCGTCTCACTGGGATCGGCCGCCGCCTCGACGACACCGGCGTGTCGGGCTATGGCCTGAATGGTGGATTAACGCGTGTCGACACGACCAGCCAGACCACAGCGATGTTCAACAGCCTGACTTGCGGCACGACCTACCAGTTCGGCATCGACGCCGTCGATACGGCGGGGAACCGCTCGGCGGTCTCCTCATGTCCCGACCACCCAGCCTGCTCGGGGGGGGGGGAGGGGGGGGACAACACCCTCGTCCGCGGGTGGCTGGTCGAGCACGCTGGAGACGGCCGATGTCGTCAAGTCGGGCACCGACTGGCGGGTGACCACGACTCCTGCCCCTGAGTCGTCGAGTTCTGGGGCTTCGGGTCGCGTGATCGCGACCGACACGTCCGCGCCGTTCGAGACGCCTCTGGATCTCCCTGCCGGCGACTACAAGCTCGGCTTCTGTCATACACGGGCGGCGTGAAATGCGAGACGATCGAGTCCGGAGCCGGGACCGGGAATCGTTGCCCGCGTCACTATCGTCGATACCTCCCCGGGGTCCACGACGGACACGCATCCCTCCGACCGATCCCGGGAGCTCGAGTGTGGTCGCCGCCGCGGGCACGAACCTGACGATGTCCTGGTCTCCGTCCACCGACGACACCGCGGTCGCGGGATACGGGGAGTACCGACGCGCGAGCCCGAGTCGCTGACCACGCCAGACGACGACGACGTTCAGCGGGCCACGCCTCTGGGACGCCCTACGCGCTGGGTGTCGACGCCTTCGATCCCGCGGGAACCGTCGCCGCGGGCGAAATGTCACGGCGACGACGGCGGCGTGCACGGATACGCAAGCACCCTCCGTGCCGACGAACGTCGTCGTCGGACAGCGCACGGGAACGAGCATTGCGCTGTCGTGGGGAGCGCCTCCACCGACAACACCGGCGTCACCCAGTACGGCCTCTACGAGGGCGGCACGCGCGTGTCGACCGCGTCGGCGACGAACGGGATCGTCAGTGGCTTGTCGTGCGGCAGGAACTACACGCTCGGTGTCGACGCTGCCGACGGTGCGGGCAACCGCTCGGCGCAGGCCGTGGTCATGGTCTCGACGACGGCCTGTGGCGACACGCAGCCCCCGGCCGCTCCGACCGGCCTCGCAGCCTCCTCGATCACCCAGACGTCCCTGTCGCTCGGATGGTCCGCTGCAACCGACAACGTCGGGTGACCGGGTACTCCGTCTACCGGAACGGCACGCTGCTCGGGTTCACGACGAGCTCCCTCACGTATCCGGTCAGCGGGCTGACGTGTGGCACGTCGTACACGTTCGCGGTCGAGTCCCACGACGCGGCCGGCAACGTCTCCACGACGCGAACCTCCCTGACGAGCTCGACGTCGGTCTGCGTGGACACGGATCCGCCCGCCGTCCCGAGCGGCCTCCGGGCTTCGACGGTAGGGCAGACCGCACTCACCCTGCAGTGGGTTGCGGGGACGGACAACGTCGGTGTGACGGGGGTATTCGGTCTACCGGAACGGCACGCTGCTCGGGTCAGACGAGTTCGCTCACTGTATGCGGTCAGTGGGCTGACATGTGGCACGTCGTACACGTTCGCGGTCGAGTCCCGCGACGCGGCCGGCAACGTCTCGGTGACCCGGGCGTCACTTGATCGTGTCTCCACGGCAGCCTGCTCGCCGACGCCGACGGGGACCGGCCTGCAGTGGGCCCCTCCCGCGCTCGCAAACCCGACCACGATCGACGTCACGAACCAGAACCGCGAATTCTATCTCGACAACAACAATGACTACATCGTCAAGCTCCCCTCCACGCCGCTGACGGCCGAGGGCGGTCTCGTGCTGATCGGTGGTCGACAACGTCGTGATCGTCGGCGGGGAAGATCCGCAACGACAGCCCGATCTCAGGTGGCCAGGGCGTCGACATGGCGTACGGGATCGCCCTGTACCGCGCAGACCGGCACCGTCCACATCGAGGGCGTCTGGATCCACGGCGCCGGCATCGGCCAGACGATCCTGATCGCTCACACCGACCAGACGAGCGCCAACTCGGTCATCCAGGTCGAGAACAGCCGCCTGGAGTCGCTGCATCCGGTGGGAACGGTTCACACGGACACGATCCAGTCGTACGGCGTGCCTGGGGCAGCTCCGGCTCTACAACGACACGCTGATCTCGAACGGCGTGACGCTCCAGACGCAGCCTTGCGACGTCGGCAACGGGCCTACTCCGCACAACTGGGACTACCGACGGCTGAACCTCGTGCATCAGACCGCGGATGCCTACGCGCTGTGGAAGAACTGCACGCCGTGGTCGGAGTACCACCAGGACCTCTGGCTCAAGGTGAACCCGAACCATGTCGCCGCCTCGTCCAATTCGGCGTGGGCCGGGGGCAACTGCTGGGCCTGCTGGAACCCCGGCGGCTCATGGCCGATCACCGGAGAGCAGATCCACCTGGGGACTCCGCCCGGCGGCGACTTCGTCCCCGTGGGGGCAGCCGGGATCGGGTACTCGTCTTCCGGGTAGTAACAGTCGGCCTGGCTGATCGGCTGCGGTCTCGTGGCGATCGAGCATGGCGCTTCGCGGGCGAGTTTCGCCCGGCTGATTCCTGATTACGATGCGGGCTATGACCGTGCCAGTTCCCCAAACCGACGGGCGTATCCCGTTCCTCGATCTAGCGCGCACCCACGCTCCACTCGCTGATGTCTTTGCCGGGGAGTTCGAAGCGCTGCTCGAGTCATCGAGTTTTGTGAACGGGGAGCAGGTCGCGGCGTTCGAGCTGGAGTTCGCAGAGGCCTGTGGCACGCAAGTGCGTCGGCCTGGCGAGTGGGCACGACGCGCTTCGGCTCGGCCTGCTCGCGCTCGGGCTCGAGGCCGCCGAAGAGGTCATCGTCCCGGCGATGACGTTCGTCGCGACCTCGAAGGCGGTCGCCAGGCGGGCGGCGTGCCGGTCCTCGTCGACGTCACGGAGCCGACCACAGCCTCGATCTCGCCGCCGCGGGCCGCCGTCGGCCGCGCACGGTGGCCTGATGCCCGTCCACCTCTTCGGCCAGCTCGCCGACATGGACGCTCTCGCTGGCGATCGCCGCACCGACAGGGCTCGATCGTCGAGGACGCCGCCAGGCCCACGGCGCGGTGCGCGACGGGCGCCGCGCAGGCGCCTCGGGCCCGCCGCAGCGTTCAGCTTCTATCCCGGCAAGAACCTCGGGGCGATGGGCGACGCCGGCGCGCTCGTCGACCGACGACCCGAGCTCGCGGCCCGAGTGCGCGCGCTGCGCGAGCACGGGCAGCGCGCGAAGTACCACCACGAGATCGTCGGCTGCACGGCCCGGCTCGACACGCTCCAGGCGCTCGTCCTCTCGCGCAAGCTGCCGCACCTCGACGGCGTGGAACGAGGAGCGGCGGAGCGCGGCGCGTCTCTACCTCGACGCGCTCGACGGGCGTCGGCGACCTCGCGCTTGCCGCCGGTCGCCCGGGACAGCGCACGTCTGGCACCTCTACGTCGTCCGCACCGCGCGATCCCGAGCGGCTCGGCCGACCCACCTCCGCGAGCGCGGCATCTCGACCGGCCGGCACTACCCGCAGCCGGTGCACCTGACCGGCGTACGCGTCGCTCGGCTACGCGCGGGCGCGTTCCCGGTCGCCGAGCGCTCGGGCCGCGAGTGCCTGTCGCTGCCGATCTTCCCGGGGATGACCGAGGAGCAGCTCGAGGCGGTCGTCGACGCGGTGTTCGTCGTGGTTCGTTCGGTGGCTGACGCGCCCGCGAACGACGCGCCGCTCCGCCTGATCGCCGACGTCGAGTTCGGCGACGGCGTCGTCGTCCACTCGTTCACGAACCTCTACGGCTGCTCGATCGGCGACGAGACGCGCATCGGGCCGTTCGTCGAGATCCAGCGCGGCGCCGTCGATCGGCGCGCGCTGCAAGATCCAGAGCCACACGTTCGTCTGCGACGGCGTGACGATCGAGGACGAGGTCTTCGTCGGCCACGGCGTGATGTTCGTGAACGACAAGCTGCCGCGCGCGACGACCGACGACCGGCGCGCTGCAGACCGACGACGACTGGGAGCTCCTGCCGACGGTCGTCGAGCGCGGGGCGTCGATCGGCTCCGGCGCGGTCATCCTCGGCGGGATCCGGATCGGCGAGGGCGCGCTGGTCGGCGCCGGCGCCGTCGTCACGCGGGACGTCGTGCCGGGGCGAGTGGTCGCGGGCGTTCCCGCCGTGCGCGCCTCCGAGGCGCGACGAGCTCGTCTCCCAACGACCGACTAGGTCCGATCGAAGGAGCAGCGTATCAGCAGGTCCTCCCTTCGGAGGAGATCAGCCCGTGAGTAAGCCCATGGCGAGGGTTGAGGCGGTTGCACGGCAGCGCAGCCAGGCACGGGCAACCGGGCGAACAGGAGGAGAGGGTGGGTGATCGACCAATCCGCTGGGCGGGCGGGCTCACCGCGCTGGAGGAGACGACGCCGCATCGTCGACAGCACCGGCAGCTTGCGGCACGCACCGCCGCGCGGCGGCTCGTGCGGCGGGCGCTCGTGGCGGCGGACGCGCCTGGCGTCGCGATGGCGTTCGCGATCTGCTCGGAGTCCTGCCCGACCGTACGGCGACCGCTCGGCCCAGCGGGGAGATCCTGCTGTTCGTCGTGACGCTTCCGGTGTGGGTGTTCTCGCGAAGCTCCACGGGCTCTACGACCATGACGAGGAGCGTGCCGACCACTCGACGATCGACGACCTCGTCGGCGTCGTCGCATCGTCACCCTCGGCGTGTGGTTCTTCCTCGCTCTGTCGTGGATGACCGGGCTCGCGTCGCCGCAGTCGCCGGCTCGTCGCGTTCTGGGTGCTCGCGATCGTCTTCGTCGACGACCGGCCGCGCAGTTGCCGGACACTGCCGCCGGTCAGCGGCGTACGCAATGCGCACGCTCATCGTCGGCGCCGGCGACGTCGGCCAGCTCGTCGCCCGCAAGATGTCCAGCATCCCGAGTACGGCATCGACTCGTCGGCTTCGTCGACGCGCAGCCGCTCGAGAGCCGGCGCGAGACTCGACGACGTCGCGTCCTCGGGAGCTCGAGCGACCTGCCAGGCGATCGTCGCCGAGCTCGACGTCGAGCGGGTGATCGTCGCGTTCTCGCGCGAGCCGGACAGCCGAGACGATCGAGCGTCGTCCGCTCGCTGCGCGACCTCGACGTGCAGCGTCGACATCGTCCCGCGGCTGTTCGAGTCGTCGGCCCGCACGTCGAGCTGCACTCGGTCGAGGGGCTGCCGCTGGTCGGCGTCCCGCCCGCGCGGCTCTCGCGGTCGTCGCGCGTCATGAAGCGCGGCGTCGACATCGTCGGCGCCGCGTCGTGCTGCTCGTCGTCACCGGCGCCGCTCTTCGCGTTCGTCGCGTCGCGGATCAAGCTGCGACTCGCCGGGCCCGGTCTTCTTCCGGCAGACGCGGCTCGGGCTGGACATGCAGCGAGTTCACGGCCTCAAGTTCCGCACGATGCGCGTCGACACCGACGAGAGGAGCACCGCGAGTACATCGAGCGATCGATGACGCTCGACGCGCGACCGTGAACGGCAACGGCCTCTACAAGCTCGAGCGCGACGACGCCGTCACGCCGTTCGGACGCTGGCTGCGCAAGACGAGCCTCGACGAGCTGCCGCAGCTGATCAACGTCCTCCGCGGCGACATGTCGCTCGTCGGCCCGCGGCCGTGCATCCCCTACGAGATCGAGTACTTCGCAGCCGCACCACTTCGAGCGCTTCCTCGTCCCGCAGGGCATCACCGGCCTCTGGCAGGTGACGCGCGCGCGCCCACTCGACGTTCGGCGAGGCGCTCGACATGGACGTCGCCTACGCCCGCGGCTGGTCGCTCGGCCTCGACCTCCGGCTGCTCTTCCGGACACCCGTTCGCGCTTCTCCGGCAGCGGCAGGGCGACGGCGTGAGCCGATCCGCGTCCGCGTCGCCGTCGTCGGCCTCGGCTACTGGGGCCCGAACCTCGTCCGCAACCTGCACGAGCTCGACGCGGCCGAGCTGCGTCGCGGTCTGCGACCTCGACCCGGACGCGCTCGCGCGCGTCGGCCGCCGCTACCCGGCCGTTCGCCGGACGACGCGACGTTCGACGACGTGCTCGACGACGACGACGGTCGACGCGGTCGCTGATCGCGACGCCGGTCTCGACGCACTACCCGCTCGGCATGCGCGGCGCTCGCGGCCGGCAAGCACGTCTTCATCGAGAAGCCGCTCGCCGCGTCGTCGCGCGAGGCCGCCGAGCTCGTCGACGCTGGCCGCGCAGCGCGGCCTCGTGCTCATGCCCGGGCACACGTTCCTCTACAGCCCGCCGGTCGATCGCGATCCACGACCTGATCGACTCGCGGCGAGCTCGGCGAGCATCTACTTCATCTCGATCGAGCCGCGTGAACCTCGGGCTCCACCAGCCCGACGTCAGCGTCGTCTGGGACCTCGGCCCGCACGACTTCTCGATCCTCCGCTACTGGCTCGAGCGAGACGCCCGCGCACGTCAGCGCGATCAGCCGCGCGCTGCGTCGTGCCCGAGCGATCCCGGACGTCGCCTTCATCAATCTCGAGTACGCGTCGGGGCCGATCGCGCACGTCGAGCTCTCGTGGCTCGCGCCGAGCAAGCTGCGGCGGACGACGATCGTCGGCTCGCGAGAAGATGGTCGTCTACGACGACACGAGCAACGAGCCGGTGCGCGTCTTCGACTCCGGCGTCGATGCTCCCGCGACCCGGAGACGTTCGGCGAGTACCAGCTGACCTACCGCACCGGCGACATCGTCTCGCCGCGCGATCGACGCGGCCGAGCCGCTCGCGCTCGAGCTGCGCGACTTCTGCCACGTCGATCCGCACCGGCCGCGCACGCCGCGCTCGTCGAGCGCGCTCGGGCTCGACGTCGTGCGGATGATCGAGGCCGTCGATCGAGTCGCTGGAGTCGCGGGAACGCGCGTCGCGGTCGACGCCGGCAATCGGTCGGTTGCGCGTGCCTGAGCGCCGCGACGTCCTGAGCCGGCATCCTCGGCCCGACAGCCGCCGCTCGGGCTGCCGCGCGGCTCTAGGGTGCCGTGATGCCCGTCGTCCTGCTCGTCCTCGCCTGCGTTGCCGCGGCCGCCGTGCGTCTACGGCTGGCTGGAGGCCGGGTGGCTGCGGACACGCGTCCTCGAAGCCCGTGTCCAAGGCCTCCCGGCGCGCTCGACGGTCTCAGGATCGGCCATCTCTCGGACTTCCACCTCGGGGCTCCGCTTTCACGCGCGGCAACCGAGCGAGCGCGCGTGCCGCGGCGTGGGTCGCCGCACGATCGGCCGGATCTCGTCTGCGTCACCGGGGACCTCGTCTCGCATCCCGCGCGGCGAGACCGCGCCTGCGACGGCTGCTCGCCCGGCTCGACCGGCCCTTCGTCGTGCTCGGCAACCACGACGTCGCCGTCACGCGAGACCCGTTCTCGCGGGCCGCCGAGCTCCAAGACCTCGAGCAGGCGCAGCTGTTGCGCGACGAGGCGGAGACCGTCGATCTCCGGGGCGAGCGCGTGTCGATCGTCGGCGTCGATCCGGAGTCGTACAGACCGGAACCGCGCGCGCCCGCACGACGCTCGCATGCCCGGACGCCCGCCTTCGGATCCTCCTCTGCCACTTCCCGGGCGATCGTCGACGACACTGCCCGCCGGGTCGTTCGATCTCATCCTCGCCGGTCATCTCCACGCCGGGCAGATCTGCATACCCTGCCGCGTCGCGCGGATCACGCTGGCGCATCCGCGCGCGCGCGTTGTCTCCGGCCTCTACGAGACGGACGGCGGCGTGATGCACGTGTCGCCGGAACGGGGACGACCTTCGTCCCGTTCCGGTTCTTCGCGCGGCCGGAGGTCACAGAGCTCGTCCTGCGCCAGGCGCACTAGACTGCCCGCCGTGGAGGGCCATGCCGTCATCTCGCACGAGGTGCTGGCGTCGTACGCGGCCGACGCGGCGCGCGAGGTCGACGGCGTGCAGGAGCTGGTCGACGGGCCGCGGCGGCACCAGGGCGTCCGCGTGACCGAGGAAGACGGCGCGCTGAGCGTCGAGCTGCACGTCGCGATCGCACTGGGGCGCGCGGCGCCCGACGTCGCGACCGCGGTGCAGCGCGTGTCGCCGAGTACCTCGCCCGCACGGCGCGGCTTCCGTCGGTGACCGTCGACGTCGTGGTCGCGGGCGTCGCGGCGGCGGACGTGATGCACGGCGGGGTCACCGGTCTCACGCGCGCGACGATCGGGTCCGCGCCCGGGGTGTGCCGCGACTGCGTGTGGTGGCAGTCGCGCGGGAACAGGACCGCCTCGAAGGCGCGCTGGACCGAGCGCGCGGAGGAGGACTTCGGGGAGTGGGGGACGATCTACCTCGACGACGGCGGCCGCCTGCTCGGCTCGATGCAGTACGGCCCGTCGCACCTCTTCCCTCGGGCGGCCGACCTGCCGGCGGGCCCGGCCTCGGACGACGCCGTGCTCGTGACCTGCGCCTACCTCGTCCGCGACGGCGCCGAGTGGATCGAGAAGTCGCTGCTCCTCGCGGCGATCGGAGAGTCGCGCGACCGGGGCGCGAAGGCAATCGAGGCATTCGCCTACCGGTATCCGGAAGGCGAGTCGATCGAGGAGCGGTTCCTCGTCCATCGCACCGTGTTCCCGCGCGACTTCCTCGACGAGTTCGGCTTCGTGTCGCTGCGGGCGCGGGGACGGGTCGAGCTGTGCCGGCTCGAGCTCGGCGGTCTCGTGGCGGTCGAGGAAGGACGGCGTGCCCGCGTGCTCCGGGTCGTCCAGGAGGCGTTCACGCCGGCGCCGAGCCCGGTGCCCCGCCCCTGAGCCGGGCCGCTACGCCCGGGCGGCCGCGACCGAATCCAGCAGCAGCTCCGCGATCTGGATCGCGTTCAGGGCGGCGCCCTTGCGGAGGTTGTCGCTCGAGAGGTAGAGCGCGAGGCCGTTCTCGGCCGCGGTGTCGCGCCGGATCCTGCCCACGAGCACCTCGTCGATGTCCGCGGCGGCGGCAGGCGTCGGGAACGAGGGCAGGTCGAGCACCCGCACGCTCGGTGCCTCGCGGAGGAGCTCTGCGGCGTCCTCGGGCGTCAACGGTCGCTCGAGCTCGACCCACACCGCCTCGGAGTGCCCGACCATCACCGGCACGCGAACGCAGGTCGCGGAGATCGGAAGGTCGGGGAGCTCGAGGATCTTCCGGGTCTCGGCGCGGAGCTTCGACTCCTCGTCCGACTCGTCTCCTTCCCAGGCCCAGTCCATGACGAGGTCGTGCTCGACGGGCGCCTCGCGCGCAAGGGCGTCCATCCGCTGGGCGCCGGCGCCGGAAACCGACTGGTAGGTCGAGACCCGCACGCGCTCGAGCCCTGCCTCGTCGTGGAGGGGCTTCAGGACGCACGTCAGCGGGATCGTGCAGCAGTTCGGGTTCGCGACGATCCTGTCGCGTTCGAGCGCCTCGAGCGCCCGGCGCCCGTTGACCTCCGGCACGACGAGCGGGTAGCCGTCGACGAGACGGTAGGCGGAGGACTTGTCGACGCACAGTGCTCCGGCCCCCGCCGCGACCGGCACGAGCTCCCGGCTCGCCGACGTCCCGACGGAGAAGAGGAACAGGTCGACGTCGCCCGCACCGAGCGCCTCGGGCGTCGCCTCCTCGACGACGAGAGAGCCGTCGCCCGAACGGAAGCGCCGTTCCCGCGGAGCGCGCGGAGGCGAACGCACGCACGTGCTCGTAGCCGCGCTCGGCCAGGAGCCGGAGCGTGATCGTCCCGACCGCGCCGGTCGCACCCACGATGCCGATGCGGGGTTGCGAATCCATGCGGCTTCCTTTCTAGCCGAACGTGTCGACCCCCTGCCGAGGAGCGCGACGCTCCGGCGTGGCGCTGACGTCCCCGTGGGCGAGTCAGGCGGGCCGGCGCCCCGCGAGCGCCCTCCCGAGCGTGACCTCGTCGGCGTACTCGAGGTCGCCGCCGACAGGGAGGCCGCTCGCGAGGCGCGTCACCGTCACACGCTCGCGGAGGCGGTCGGCGAGGTACGCGGCGGTCGCTTCGCCGGTCATCGTCGGGTTCGTCGCGAGGACGATCTCGTCGACGTCGTCGCGATCGACGCGCTCGAGGAGGAGCTGAATCCGCAGGTCGCCGGGCTCGACGCCGTCGAGCGGCGAGAGCGCCCCGCCGAGGACGTGGTAGAGGCCGCGGTACTCGTGCGTCCGTTCGAGCGAGAGGACGTCGACCGGCTGCTCGACCACGCAGATCACCGTGCGGTCGCGACGCGGGTCGGCGCACACGCCGCAGAGCTCGTCCTCGGTGAGGTTCCCGCAGGCCGGGCAGGGGCGGACGCGTGCCTTGACGTCCGCGATGGCGATGCCGAGGGCGTTTGCCTCGTCGGCGGGCGACGCGAGGATATGGAACGCGAGCCGCTGTGCCGTCCGGGTGCCGATCCCCGGCAGCCGGGTGAGCTGCGCGACGAGGTTGTCCACCGCGGGGCTCAGCACGCCGTCACGTTAGCCATCCGCTGCGGACGTGACCTCGCCCGCCGCCGTGCTCAGCCCTGACGCTCGTGGAGTGCGCGGACGGCGTCGACCGTGTCGGCCTCGGAGGCGGGCTTGTCCGGTCGGTAGCCCTTGACCCTGGCGAAGCGGAGCGCGAGGCCGCCGGGGTAGCGCGAGCTGGCCTGCACGCCGTCGAAAGCGATCTCGACGACCAGCTCGGGGCGTACATGGACGATGTGGCCCTCGCGGGCGGTCTCGAGCCCGAGCAGGCGGTCGGTCTGCCAGGCGAGGGTCTCGTCGGTCAGGCCCTTGAACGTCTTGCCGAGCATGACGAAGCCGCCGCTCTCCGGATCGCGGGCGCCCAGATGGAGGTTGCTCAGCTTTCCCTGCCTGCGCCCGTGGCCCCACTCCGCGGCGAGGACGACGAGATCAAGGGTGGCGGCGCGCTTGACCTTGATCCACGCGGCTCCTCGTCTTCCGGCCTCGTAGCGGGAGTCGAGTCCCTTCACGACGACGCCTTCGTGCCCGTGGGCGAGCGCGTCCTCGAGGAAGCGCTCCGCCTCGACGGGTGTCGACGGCTCCGACCGCGGGACCCGCATGTCTGCCGGGACAACCGAGTCGAGCGCACCGACGCGATCGCGGTAGGGGCGGTCGATCAGGTCGTCGCCGTCGAGATGGAGGCAGTCGAAGAAGAACGAGGAGAGCGGCACGCTCTCCGAGAGCCGGTCGTCGAGGCTGCTCCCGAAGCGGCTCATCGAGACCTGAAAGGGATGCGGTCTACCGTCGGGGCGGAGAGCGATCACCTCGCCGTCGAGGACGACCGCGTCGACCGGAAGCGCGAGCGCCGCGGCCGCCACCTCGGGCACGCGGTCGGTGACGTCGGCGAGGCTCCGGGTGAAGGCGCGCACCTCGCGTCCGAGTCGATGGACCTGGATGCGCGCGCCGTCCAGCTTCCACTCGACGGCAGCCGATCCGGTCCGCCCCATCGCGTCGGTGACTGTCTCCGCCGTCTGCGCGAGCATCGGCTTCACGGGTCGGAGCACCTCGAGCCGAAAGCGCTCGAGCCCAGGCTTGCCCTCGGCCAGCGCGGCTTCCGCCACGGGGGAAGCTCGCCCGCGAGCATGAGCGCGCGCCGAACGTCGACCGCGGGAACCTCGGCCGCCCGCGCCACCGCGTCGACCATGATCCCCTCGAGCGCTCCCTGGCGGAGCTCGCCGTGGAGGATGCCGCGGAGGAACGTCTGCTCTCGCTCCGTCGCCAGTGCGAAGACCGAGCCGAGCTCACCGCGCCGCGTCTCCTGCGAGCCGCGGCCGGACGACGCAGCCACCCGGCCGAGGGCGGCGTCGACGTCGAGCACCTCGAGTGAGGCACGCGGCGTGGGCTCGGGCAGGTCGCGGAGCGACGCCCATCCGACCCCGATCCGGGGCAGGCCGCCGGAGAGGAAGGTCACCGCCGCACGCACCTCGTCTGCTCGAAGCTCCCGCAGGCATGCCGCGAGCCGCTCCACCTTCGCCGAACGAGCGCGGGTCTCGGAGACGTCGGTCGACGTCCGCGCGATCTCGTCGAACAGCACCTACATCCCGGGGAGGCCGAGTGCGCCGAGGTCGGGCATCTGGCCGCGCAGCTTGTCCTCGACGGCCTGCGCGGCTGCACGGAGCGCTTCGTTGGCGGCGGCGAGAACCATGTCCGCGAGCAGCTCGGGGTCGTCCGGGTCGACCGCGCGCGGGTCGATCGTGACCTCCACGAGCTCGCCGGCGCCGTTTGCCTTCACCGTGACCATGCCGCCGCCCGCCGAGGCCTCGCGGACCTCGCCCTTCGCCTCCTCCTGGGCGCGCACCATCTGCTCCTGCATCTGCTGCGCCTGCTTCATCAGCGCGTTCATGTCGAGCTTCATGTCGTGTCCTCCACTTCGGTTGCGTCGAGGTCGCTGACGAGCAACGAGATCAACCCCTGCTCGCCGATCGGCGCCTCGTCGGTCGACTCGTCGGCCTCGACCTCGTCGGCGATCGCAGTGACCACCGCGAGCCTGCGTCCCGTCACGTCGTAGAGCGCCTCGCGGACGACCGTCAGATTCTTCGGGTCCTCCATCTGGCTGCGATGGAACCCCGAGCCGGACCGGAACGAAAGCGTGAGCGTGTCGCCGTCGAGCTGCGAGGGGGATGCTTCGTTGAGGAGCGTCGCAACGGGGATCGACCGCTCTCTGACCGCCGGCAGCACGCTCCGCGCCCACGCCTCGTGCAGCTGCTCGAACGAGATGTCGGCAGCGGAGGGGGTGCCCGGCGACGGCGCCTCGTCGGCAGGTGCCGGGCCCGCCGCGGGCGCGGGAACGGGGGAGGGGCCCCACGACTCCGCGGCGGGAACACCGGCATGTACCCGGGATTCCAACACTTCCACCCGATGGACGAGCGACTGGCGTGCGAGATCCGCCTCCGGACGGGCGACTTTGACCAGCGCAAGCTCGAGCGGCAACCGCGGATCGCCGCCCTGGCGCTCGTCCTCCAGGACGACGGCGAGAAGGTCGATCAGCCGCACGACGGTGGGCTCGGGAAGCTGGTTCGCCTGCTCGCGCAGACGGTCACGCGACTCCTCCGTGAGCGGCAGCGAGTCGGGCACGTGGCCCATGTGCTGGACGAGGAGCAGGTGGCGGAGATGCTCCAAGAGCTCCCGGGTCAGCTGGCCGAGATCCTGGCCCCGCTCGGAGAGCTCCTCGACGAGGACGAGAGCACCCGCGACGTCGCGATCCACGATCGTGTCGCAGAGACGAAACAGCGTGTCCTCCTCGACGGCGGCGCCGAGTTGGAGCACGTCCTGCACGGCGATCTTCTTCCCCGTGGCGGCGGAGAGCTGGTCGAGCGTGGAGATCGCGTCGCGGAACGAGCCGCCCGCGCCGCGCGCGACGAGCGAGAGGGCCGAGTCCGGCGCGTCGATCCCCTCGCCCTCGCAGACCGTGCGTAGCACCGTCACGATCTCCTGCAGGCGGGGCCGTTGGAAGACGAACGTCTGACAGCGCGACCGCACCGTCTGGATCACCTTCGAGAGCTCGGTCGTGCAGAAGACGAACACGAGGTGCGGCGGCGGCTCCTCGATCAGCTTGAGCAGCGCATTCCACGCGGCGGGCGTCAGCTGGTGGGCCTCGTCGACGATGTAGACCTTGTACCGGCCCTCTGCGGGCTGCAGCATCGCGCGCTCGCGGATCTCGCGGACCTCGTCGATCCCACGCTGCGACGCGGCGTCCATCTCGACGACGTCGAGGGCCGTCCCCGCGGCGATCGCGCGTGCCACGGACGTCGTCGGGTCGAAGTCGGCGTTCGGGCCGCCCTCCGCGTTCAGCGCCTTCGCAAGGATCCTGGCCATCGACGTCTTCCCCGTCCCGCGTGGACCGGCGAACAGGTAGGCCTGACGCACCTGGTCGTTCTCGATCGCGTTGCGGAGGGTCCGGACGACGGCTTCCTGGCCGACGACCTGCGAGAAGTCGAGCGAGCGATACGTCCGGTAGAGCGCGGTCACGTGCCGACTCGCTCGCCGGGCCCGCGGCGCGGGAGCAGGCGACGCCTCGGCCGCACTGCTGACACGTCGCGAAGGGTCATTCCACGATCACCGCCCGGATTAGCTCCCCCAAAGTGATGGCGCATCCGTGACGATACTCGCTCGGCCTCACCCGGCGAGCGGCCCCGAGCCGGTGGGCTCCGAGGGTCTCCCGTGCCTGCTACCGTCGGGTCGCCCGGTCGCGCTAGGTGGGGAGTCAGCGGTTCCCTGAACCCGAAATCCGCTCCAGCGGGACCGAACGCCGTCCGAGGGCGGTGGTCGTGGGCACGGGTCACCGATACGTGGCGTTGACGGTCGGGTCCCGCGCACTGGGAGCGTTCGAACCGCGTCAGATCCGGAAGGAAGCAGCGCTAAGGACTCCCTCTCAGGTGCCGCGGTACCGCCCGACCCGAGCAGGCGGCGGCGGCACCACCCGGGATCGCCTGCACGACGACGGAGCGCGCGGCCGGGCGTTTCGGCGGTGCTTGCCGACTCGTCCCGGCGGGGTCGGTAGGATGGCTGCGCTCGTCAAGCGGAGGCCGCCCGAGGCCGATGAACGATTGGATGAGGTCCGTCGCGGACATCCCACCCGGCGACGACGAGGACGACGATCTCGCAGGGATCAGCCCCGAGCTCGTCCTCGTCGATCCCGACCTCGCGCGTCTCGTCCGCGAGCGCGGGCCGGAGCCTGCCGCGCTCGAGGCCGAGACAGCGCGGCGGGGCCTAAGGCTCGTCCTCGCACGTCGCGCGGAGGACGGGGCGTCTCCCGTCATCCCCCGTGCCATTCCGCCCTCGTCGGCCGGCGACAGCCCGTCTCCCGCGGGCCCGAGCGCGCCGCCGGCGACCTCCGATGCCCCGCGTGCGCCGGCACCGCAGCCGTTCGAGACACCGCGCGTTCCGGACACGTCCGTAGCCCTCGCGGCGCCGGTCGAGGTCGTATCCTCCTGCCGTCGAGGAGCCGGCCGTGCCTCCGCCACCGAAACCGGCGTTCGAGACGCGGCCCGTCGCAGCCGGAGCCGTCGTCGACGAGGCGCCCCCGGCCTCGACGCCCGAGGCGCCGGAACCCATTCGAGGGGGACCGATGTCGAGGCGCCCCCGGCGTCCGAGTCCGAGGCGCGGATGCCGCGTGTTGTCGACGCCGAGCTTGCGCGCGCGCTTGCGCCCGAGCCCCCGCGCAGCGAGATCCCGCCGCCACTGGCGGATCCGGTCCGGGCCTCTGCAGTCGAGGCGCGGCACGCTCCGCCGCCTCTCGCCCAGGCCGCGATGCCGCACCCCGTGGCGCGCCCCGTGGCGGGCACGCGTCCGCGCCCGGCCCGCGGGATGCGTCGGAGTCGTCGCCGCTGGCCCGCGTTCCTCCTCGTCGTCGCCGTCGCGTCGGCAACTGTCTTCGGTGTCTACCAGGTCTTCGGCGGCTCGCAGGATCCGGCGGGGAACCCCCGCGGAACGGCCGCGGTCGGCGCTCCGCCGCATGCGAATGCGACCTCGGGCTCGAAGTCCACACCGAAGCCGAAGCAGGCGAGCACGAGCCGGCCGAAGCCGACCCCGAAGAAGGCAGCAGCGACCTCGGCGACGCCGAAGCCGAAGCAGGCGGGGACGCCGAAGAAGGCCACGACGTCGAAGCAGGCGGTCGAGACGCCGAAGCCGGCGACGAAGCCGAAGACGAGTTCGAAGCCGAAGACCGAGCACGAAGCCGAAGACGAGCTCGAAGCCCGCCGCCGGCGCGGAGACACCGAAGCCGACAGCGCCTGCCGCGACCCGTCGGTTTGCATGGGCTCCGGTTGAAGGCGCGACGGGCTATCACGTCGAGCTGTTCAGGGGCGCCGACCGGGTTCTCGCGCAGGACACGAAGGAGCCGGTGCTCGAGCTCGGATCGACCTGGCGCTACCAGGGCCGCGAGATGCACCTGACGCCGGGGACGTATCGTTGGTACGTCTGGCCGATCACGCAGGCCGGTCGCGCCTCGCAGGCGATCGTTCAGGCGAAGCTTCCGGTGTCGTAGCGCGTTCGAGGGATTCGCTCGCCTGTCGCTCCTGCCGATAGGGAACGTGATGGGCTCTGCGGCGAGCACCACCGGTCATCTTGTCGACGACCTCGCGAGGATCTCTCCCGAGCTGGTCCTGGTCGACCCCGAGCTCTCACGGCGCGTTCGCCCGCGCCTTCCTCTCCTCTTCCGGCGCCGCCGTCCGCCGCTCGCGCCGCTCCGTCTCCATTCGACCGCGCAGGCGGAGCCGACGCCGCCGCCGACCGGCAGCCTGGTCTAGCGACCGGCCACGGGTTCGTGGCTCGCCGCTCGGGTCAACGGCCAGGGCCACGTCGCCGCGCAAGGCCGATCGTCCCACCTGGCTGTCGGCCCCTGGTCGCGTGAGCCGCCCTCGACCCGAGGTGGTCTGCCTGCCAGCGAGCCAGTCGGCGGTCGAAGCGCGCGCGGGATTTGGAAGGGGCCGATCGATCGCCGACCGGCGCTGATCTGCAGTGCGCCGGAGCCACGGACGTCGTCGACGCCATCAACTTCGCGCGCGAGCGGGGTTGCTGTTGTCGGTCAGGGGTGGCGACCGGCGAACGAGCCGTCGAGCTCCGTCACGCGATTGTCCGACGTGGGTCAAGGGCGGCCAGGGACGAGGAACCACGCCATCTCATCAGTGGACTTGCCCGGCGTGGGTCAATGGCGCGTCGGGTGATCCGACACGAATCTGACAACCCCTGGCGTTCTGCGTGACCCGCAAACAGCGAGCCCGACGCCGCCGCTCCAGACCGAATTGCGAGCTGCCGATACCAACACCGTGAGTGCGCGCCTGTCCTCGGTGCTTCGCGTGGCTGATCTTCGCTCACGTGCTGACAGGCTCTCCGCGTGCGACGAGAGCCTCTCACTGATCGCCGCAGATGTGGAGCAGCTGACGAAGGAGCTTGACCGCGTCCGGGCAGGGGCGTCCCCGCTCGTGCAGTGGCTCGCAGAGCGCGACACGCTGCTCACCGAGAAAAGCTCGAGCTCACGAGGCTCGAGAACGAGCGGCTGCTCGCACAGCGACGCGGCGAAGACGCCACCGCCGCCCTTCGCGAGACTCGCAACCTGCTCGAGGACACGACGGGCGGGTTACGAACGCCACCCGCGAGCTCGACGACCTGCGCAGCAAGCTCGCCGAGCGCGACGCGCTGCTCACCGAGAAGGAGGTCGAGCTCACGCGGCTCGAGAACGAGCGGCTGCAGGCGCTCCGCGGCGCCGAGGACGCCACTGCCGCGCTCCGTGAGAGCCGCGAGCGGTTCGACGAGCACGCGAACTCGATCGCGATCTCGACGCGCGGGCTCGAGGAGTTGCGAAGCCGACTCGCTGAGCGCGACCGCCAGCTCGAGGAGGCCGAACGCGAGCGATCGCGTCTGGATAAGGCGCTCGAGGAGGAGCGGGCCGCCGTCGCCGACCTCCGGGTGCGCGCCGGGTCGCCCGTTGATGCGTTCGATGACCGGGCAGCGGCTCCCGGTCACGTGCTTTTTGCGCCTTTCCCGGAGGGCTATCGACTGGTCGTGTCCGACAAGCCGGGTCCACGCCCGGGTGAAGTTGTCGATGCGGACGGCCACTCTTTCGTGGTAGCCCGGGTCGGGCGCTCGCCGTTCCCGTCTGACGACCGTTCCTGCGCGTTCCTGCAGCTCCGCGTCACCGCGACCTAGGCGGCGCCCCGGGGCGGTCGGACGCCGGCGGGCTTGACATCTGGGCGGAGGGTGGAACACTGAGTTGTGCCGGGCAGGGGTGCCCGGCGGGGGAAACAAGGGGGAGGAACACGGGTCGCTTCACGGCCTCGGTCGTGCTGCTGCTTGCTCTGCTCGTCGTCGTGGAAGCGTCGGCCGGCAACGAGCGGATGTTGCCGTGGTCCGGCGGAACGAGCCGCGTGACGCCTATCGAAGGCGCGCTCTCCGGCGTCGCCGCGAGCCTGGCCGGGAGCGGCGCAACGGTTCGCTGGCCAGCCCGGGGGGTGGCGCGCGCTCGGCGTCCACGACGACTTCGACGCCGCCGGGACGTGGGCAATGACGCCGCTCGCGGGCGAGCCGGGGTCGGCAGCGCGACCGGAGGGCTACTCGACCCTTGCGCCGCGGACCTGTCGGCTGCTAGCGGCGTTCACGGCCGCGCCCGTCGAGCGGGGAGCAAGATCTGTCGCCACGGCGCGTCCGGTCGCTCGCCGGTTCTCGGTGAATGCGACGGCTGGGGCGCGACGCTCGTCGCTGTCCACGTTCTCGGCCACGAGTCGATCCACCTTGCAGGTGTCGTCGACGAGGCGACCGCCGACTGCCTCGCGGTGCAGGTGGATGCCCAGGTTGCGATGCGGCTCGGCGCGAACCGCGCGTTCGCGCGATCGCTTGCACGTGACTACTGGCGCACTACTACCCGGCGCAGGAGCCCCGCTATCGAAGCCCTAGTGCCGAGACGCAGGCGTGTTCGACCTCTTCCGCGCCGACAGCGGTTGGCCGACGCCGGCCGTTACCCGCTGACTTCGTCGAGTCGCTCGGTCGCTCGCGACCGAGCTCGTCGAGCACTGATCGCGGGCGAGCAAGGACGTCACCCGTTCGGGTGAGCGTCCCGCGGGCGTCGCAGTCGATATGGGGAGGGCCGTTTAGCGCTACTGAGGAAAGGCCCAGCATGAGATCGCCAATCACGCTCGCCGTCGTGCTCGCAGCTGTCGCCGTCGTCGCCGGGGCGGCTCTCGCGGTCCGCTTCGAAGCGGAGGACGACTGACCGTTGTTCCTCCTGCGTTCTACGCGGGGACGAGCCGCGCCGAGACCCTGTCCGGAACCAAGGCCAACGATGTTCTGCTCGGACGCGGCGGGAACGACACGCTCCACGGCCGAGGCGGAACGACGTGCTCCGAGGCGGCACCGGCAACGATCGCCTCTACGGCGGGGCCGGTCACGACGCGATGGTCGGCGAGGTCGGCAACGATCGCCTGTATGCACGTGACGGTGTGCGCGACACGGTGAACGGCGGTCCCGGCTTCGACGAGGCATGGCTCGATCGCCTCGACGTCGCGCAGAACGTTGAGCGCGTCCACCGCAGCTAGCGGTCATGTCGCCCGACACTCACTTCCGTAGCCGGCCGGACATGGGCGGCCTTCAAGCTGGCGGTCGTGATTCCCGCGCTGAACGAGGTCGACAGCGTCGGTGCGGTCGTGGCGGCCGTCCCGCGGCAGATTCCACACGTTCGCCACGTCGAGGTGATCGTCGTCGACGACGGCTCGATGGACGGCACGGCGCTCGTCGCGCGGGCGGCGGGGGCCGACCACGTCGAGCGGCACCGGAGCCCTCGGGGCCTCGTCGCCGCGTTCCGGACGGGCATCGACGCCGCGCTCGCGTCGGGCGCCGATCTCGTCGTCCACCTCGACGGCGACGGTCAGCACGACCCGGCGTACATCCCTCGGCTCGTGGCTCCGGTCCTGCTGGGCGAGGCGGACGTCGTGGTCGGCGTTCGACCGCTCGCGGAGGCGACCGAGATCTCTCCCGTGCGTCGCCGCGGCAACCAAATCGGCTCCTGGGTATTCACCCGACTCGTGAAGCTGCCGATCAGCGACGCTACCTCCGGCTATCGCGCGTTCTCGCGTGAGGCGCTCCTTCGCCTGAGCGTCATCTCCGAGTACACGTACACGCTCGAGACGCTGATCCGGTCGGCGCGAATTCGACTGGCAGTCACGGAGGTCGCCGTCCCGGCGCTCCCGCGCACGAGCGGCGAGTCGAGGATGACGCGATCGGTCGCGCGTTACGTCGGCCATACCGGCGGCCAAGCGTTCAGGACGATGCTCCACGCGAACCCACTGACCTTCTTCGCGCGAGGGGCGCTCACGATGACGGTGCTCTCGGCTGCGCTGACCGTCTGGTTCCTGCTCGGCTACCAGTCGGGAGGGATGCACCTCCCAGCCCTGTTGGCGGCGCTGCTGACCTTCGTGCTCGCCGTCGGCCTCTTCGTCTCCGGCCTGATCGCGGACGGCATCACGACGAGCCACCGACTCCTCGAGGAGGTCCTGTACCACTCGAGGCGCGGGAGTACGACCGGCGCTTCAACGAGTTGCCGTTCGAGGCGAGTGATCCGCTCGCGCTCGAGCGGACGGCTCCGGCCCGGTCGGGGAGGACGCGACGCGCATGACGGGTCTTCGGAAGACCGTGATCGGCGCCATCTACCCGCTCGCCTCCGGCGTCGCGCAGTTCAACGGCGCCATGGTCCGAGGGATGACGTCCACGAGCCCGGTCGATGTGATCAGCTGGCGACGGATGTATCCGCCACTGCTCCATCGCGGCAGGGCCAGGATCCTCGAGTCCGGGCGCTCCGCTCCCGACGATCTCCTTCATGCTCGATTGGCACGGCCCGCGGACGTGGCGCAGGGCGTCGAACGCGTGAAGGGGTTCGGTGCCGACGCGATGATGCTCCCTTGGCTCCATCCCGTGATGTCGCCGCCGTACCGGTACTTCCTCCGGCGGGCACCGAAAGGCACCGCCCGTGTCGTCATCTGCCACAACGTCCTGCCGCATGAGTCGGTGCCCGGCCTCCGGCACGTGACGGGCTCGACGCTGCGCCACGCCGGACCTGATCGTGACGCACGCTCCCCACCAGCGCGACGAGCTCGCCGCGCTCGGCCTCGAGTCGGTGCCCGTGCTCGAGGCGTCCACCCACGCTTCGAAGCGTGGGAGTTCGCCAAGTCGCCCTCCGAGAGCGCGGTCGCCGACGAGCGCTCCCGGCAGGGGGATCCGGGTCTGCTGCTCCTGACGTTCGGCGCGATCCGCCCGTACAAGGGCGTCGACATCGCACTCGAGGCGCTCGCCCTCGTCGACGCCGACGTCGACGTGCGCCTCGTCGTCGCGGGTCGATCGTCGGCAACGGGGCGGCCGAGCTGCAGGCCATGGCGCGTGAGCGCGGCATCGGCGACAGGGTCGAGATCCGCGACCGCTCCATCCCGAACTCCGAGGCGGCGCTGCTCTTCGGCGCGGCGCATGCGTTCCTCCTCCCTATCGCTCGCGAGCCAGTCCGGCGTCGTCCAGCTGT
>CAWBVO010000029.1:0-210872 GCA_963792245.1 uncultured Actinomycetes bacterium | reverse complement strand
CGGCACCGTGGCTCTCGCTCCGAGGAAGAGTGTTGCTTTACACTGCTCCAATTCAATCATGTTCCGGCCTGAACTTGTCTTCGGGAGCCTGACCGCGGTCATCATCCTCTGGGCGATGCGACGGGCGCCAGCAGCCGCGGCCGGGGGCTTGCGCAAACTGGGCCGAGGTTCCCTTCTAGCGCGGTCCGACCGACAGATGGTAGACCGTCGTCGACGTGAAGACCTCGTCGGGCCGGAGGATCGTCAGGGGGAAGTTGGGGTGATTCGGCGAATCGGGGAAGTGTTGTGTCTCGAGCGCAAAGCCGTCGCTCTGGCGGAACAACCGCCTGCTCAGACCCGCGAGCGTGCCGTCGAGGAAGTTTCCTGAGTAGAGCTGGAGTCCGGGCTCGGTGGTGTAGACCTCCAGCTCGCGCCCACTCGTCGGCTCGCGAACATGGGCGGCGAGCACGAGGGACTGCGGAGTCGTCGCGGTCGAGAACGAAGTTGTGGTCGTAGCCCCGTGCGATTGACAGTTGCGGGAACGCGTCCCGGATGCGCGCGCCGATCGGCGCCGGCGTGGTGAAGTCGAGTGGCGTGCCGACGACGGGGTCGACCACGCCGGTCGGGATCAGCGTCTGCGTCAACCGGCGTGTAGCGGGCGGCGCCGAGTGTCAGGACGTGATCGTAGATCGTGCCCGACCCCTCGCCCGCGAGGTTCCAGTACGTGTGGTTCGTCAGGTTGACGATCGTCGGCCTGTCGGTTGTGGCGCGATAGTCGATTCGGAGTGCGTCATCGTTCGAGAGCGTGTACGTGACGTCGACGGCGAGCGTGCCCGGATAGCCCATCTCGCCGTCCGGGCTCGTGTAGTGGAGCTCGAGCCGACACGATCCCTGGTTCCCGGCGCGACCGCCGCCTGCCAGACACGCCTGTCGAAGCCCTGCGTGCCTCCATGGTGGGAATGCGTTCCGTCGTTCTGCGGCACCTGACAGATCGGCCCCGTCGAGTTCGAACCTTCCTTGGGCGATGCGATTCGCGAAGCGGCCGACGATCGCGCCGAGATAGTGGCCACCGTGCGCGATGTAGTCGCCGAGGGTGGGTAGGCCGAGGACGACGTTCGCTCTCCGGCCGTCATGACCCGGGGCCCAGAGCTGCTGGACCGCCGCGCCGTACGTCATCACGGACACCGCGATCCCGGATGGATTGGCGAGGGTGTAGAGGTCGACGGGAGTGCCGTCGAGCGTCCTCCCGAACGGCTCCCTCGTCACGGCCGGCGCCCGCGGGACAGAATGCGGTGGGGTCTTCACGGCGCCGAATTACGTGAGCCGTTTGGCCTCGCCCACCCGCAGCTGGATGGTCTTGAGGCTCCTCATCACGTCGTCGCCGCCGCGTCCGAACAGGTCGTGGAGGCGGACGTACTCGCGGTAGAGCTCGTCGTAGACGGCGTGGTGCGCCGGCGATCGGCCGGTAGCGTCTCGTCGCGCGAGATGCGCCATCGTGTCGCGACGGCGTCGACGATCGAGTCGTAGCCGCCGGCCGCCGCGCCGGCCGCGACCGCGCCGAACATCGCCGAGCCGAGCGCCGGCGTCTGGCCGGACGCCGCGACGGCGAACTCGCGGCCGGTGACGTCGGCGTAGATCTGCATCAGCAGCTTGTTCCGCTCGGGCAGTCCGCCGCAGGCGACGATCTCGTCGACGGGCACGCCGGCCGCCTCGAACGCGTCGATGATCACGCGCGTGCCGAAGGCGGTCGCCTCGATCAGCGCGCGGTAGATCTCCGGCGCGCGTCGTCGCGAGCGTCATGCCGACGAGCAGCCCGCGCAGGTCGGCGTCGACGAGGACCGAGCGGTTGCCGTTCCACCAGTCGAGCGCGAGCAGCCCGCTCTCGCCCGGGTCGCAGCCGCGCCGCCTCCTCCTCGAGGACCGCGTGGACGTCGGTCCCGCGCGCCGCGCGGCCTCGTGGTACTCGGGCGGCACGCAGTGCTCGACGAACCAGGCGAAGATGTCGCCGACGGCCGACTGGCCGGCCTCGAAGCCGAAGAGGCCCGGGACGACGCCGTCCTCGACGACGCCGCACATGCCCTCGACCGTCGCGGGCTCGGTCGCCCAGGAGCGATGTGGCAGATGCTCGTGCCCATGATCGCGACCATGCGTCCCGGGCTCGGTCACGGTCGACCGCCGGCACCGAGACGTGCGCGTCGACGTTCGCGACCGCGACGGCCGTGCCGGGCCGCAGGCCCGTCCAGCGCCGCCGCCTCGCTCGGTCAGGCCGCCGGCGCGCTCGCCGATCGGGCACGATCGTGCGCGACATCTTCTCGTCGACGACGTGCTCGAAGCGCGGGTCGAGCGCGGCGAAGTACGTCGTCGGTCGGGAAGCCGTCGCGCTTCGACCACATCGCCTTGTAGCCGGCGGTGCAGCTGTTGCGCGTCTCGACGCCGGTCAGCTGCCAGACGACCCAGTCGGCGGCCTCGATCAGCCGGTCGGCGGCGTCGATAGACCTCGGGCGCCTCGTCGAGGATCTGGAGCGCCTTGGCGAAGAACCACTCCGACGAGATCTTGCCGCCGTAGCGTCGCAGCCACGGCTCGCCCGCGCTCGCGCGCGACCGCGTTGATCCGGTCCGCCTCGGGCTGCGCGGCGTGGTGCTTCCAGAGCTTCACCCAGGCGTGCGGCTCGCGCCGAAGTCCGTCGAGCGACGCAGAGCGGCGTCCCGTCGGCGGTCGTCGGCAGCATCGTGCAGGCGGTGAAGTCGATGCCGATGCCGATGACGTCGGCGGGGTCGACGCCGGTCTCGGCGAGGAGCGGCGGGACCGTCGTCCTGGAACGTCCGCATGTAGTCGTCGGGATCCTGGAGCGCCCAGTCCGGCTCGAGGCGGACGTCGTCGTCGGGTGCCGGCAGGTGCTCGTCGATCACGCCGTTGCGGTACGGGTAGACGGCCGTCGCGAGCTCGCGGCCGTCGGCGACAGTCGACGAGCAGCGCACGTCCCGACTCCGTGCCGAAGTCGATGCCGATCGCGTACCTGTGGCTGTTCACGTGGGTATTGGTGTCGCGCGTTGCGGCTCGACGACCACCTTCAGCCCGCGTCGCTCAATGAGCGCATCGAACGCCTGTCGCCACTCGGAGAGCGCGCAGCGCTCGCTGACCAGCGGCCCGAGCTGGACGCGACCCGTCTCGGCCAGTGCGATAGCGCGGGGCAGGTCTGTCGCCTCCATCCGTCGGCAGAGCAGCAGCGTCAGTCCTTTCCGGCGCGCGGTCGAGGCGGTGAAGCTCGTGCGGTCGCCGGCGGGGATGCCCACGATGACGATCCGCCCGCCCGGTCGAACAGCGTCGATAGCGCTTGCCAGCGAATCATCCTCGCCGGCGGTCTCGAACGCGACGTCGACGCCGCCTCGCGGCAGCCGGTCTGTAAGCGCCCGGCCGGCGAGCGCCTCGTCCGCGTCGAGCGCATGCGTCGCGCCCATCGCCGCGGCGACCGCCACCCGGTGCGACAGACGGTCCGTCGCGAGAATCGTGGTCGCGCCGACGACGCCGAGCGCTTGGAGGAGCAGCAGCCCGATCGGGCCGGACCCGAAGACGGCGGCGGTCGTCCCCACTCCGGCTCGACCGAGATCGAGCGCATGGAGCGCGACCCCGAGCGGCTCGACCAAGGTGCCTTCCGGGTCCGAGATCGAGCTGGGGAGCCGGTGGGCGAGCCGTTCCGGCCACGGGAGCAGCGTCCGCAGGGCACCGTCGGTCGAGCCGTGCCCGGCGAATCGTAGCTCGGGGCAGAGGTGCGGCTGCCCCGAGCGGCACACGACGCAGCAGGAGCACGGTATGGCCGGATCGAGCGCCACCCGTTCTCCGGCGCGCGGCCCGGACTCGATCGTGCCGACGAACTCGTGTCCCAGCACGAGCGGGTGCGTCAGGGCGGCGTCGCCGATCGACCCCTCGACGAACCAGTGCCGATCGGATCCGCAGAGCCCGACTGCGGTCACGCGGATCAGAACCTCCCCGTCGGACGATGTCGGGGCGGGCTCGTCGTGGAGGCGGAGGTCGCCCCGGCCGTGGAGGCGCAGCGCCTTCATCGACTCTGACCGTAGTACGCGCCCGGGCCGTGCTTGCGCTGGAAGTGCCGGCGCAGCAAGTCGGCGCCGATCGGTGCGGGCCGCCGGGACACAGCAGCTCTGTCCGGTGCGCGGACGCCGCTACGGCTTCGAGCGCGATCGCATTCTCGATCGCCTGTCCGGTGTCGATTCCCCACGCGAACGGTCCATGGTGGGCGACGAGCGCCGCCGGCGTCTCCAGCGGGTTCAGCTCGAAGCGGGTGAACGTCTCGACGATGACCTCGCCGGTGTGCTGCTCGTACTCGCCTTCGATCTCATCGGGCGTCAACGCGCGTGTGACCGGCACCGGTCCGTTGAAGTGATCGGCGTGCGTCGTCCCGAGGCACGGTATCTCTCGACATGCTTGCGCCCACGCGGTCGCAAACGGCGAATGCGTGTGAACGATGCCGCCGACCCGCTCGAACTCCCGATACAGGACCAGATGCGTCGGCGTGTCGGACGAAGGTCGGTGCTCCCCATCGATGATCGTGCCGCTCTCCAGGTCGACGACCACCATCGACTCCGGCGCGAGCTCCTCGTAGGGCACCCCGCTCGGCTTGATCGCCATCACCCCCGCCGCGCGATCGGCGGCGCTGGCATTGCCGAACGTGAGGATGACGAGCCCGGCACGGACGATCTCACGGTTCGCCTCGAAGACGCGCTCACGCAGCCCGTGGAACGCTGTGCCCGCCGGAGCCACCTACAGCCCTCGCGCCAGGTGGAAATACGCCTGGTTCCACCGAAGCTCGTTCTTGACGTCGCGCATGCGCGTTTCCGCGTCGATCGCGAGGAGCTCGAGTCCCGCGATCTCGGCAAGATCGGTGAAGACGTCCATGTCGAGCGACTGGCAGAAGCTCGTGTGGTGCGCACCCCCGGCGAGCAGCCAAGCCTCAGCCGCTGTCGCGAGGTCAGGCTTCGGCTCCCAGACTGCCCGCGCAACGGGGAGCCGAGGCAAATCCTCGTCGGGGACACCACGTCCACCTCATTCGCGACGAGACGGAAGCGATCGCCCAGGTCGATGAGGCTGACCACCACGGCCGGCCCGGGCGCGGCTGTGAACACGAGCCGAACGGGGTCTTGCCTTCCGCCGATCGAGAGCGGGTGGATCTCGCAGGAGGGCTTCTGACCGGCGACGCGATCGAGGGGCACACCTCCAGCATGTGCGCGCCGAGCACCTGCGGCCCTTCCGGCGCCAGGTGGTACGTGTAGTCCTCCATGAACGACGTGCCGCCTGCGAGCCCGGCGCTCATCACCTTCAGCGATCCGGACGAGCGCCGCGGTCTTCCAGTCGCCTTCGCCGCCGAACCCGTACCCGTCCGCCATCAGGCGCTGCACGGCGAGGCCGGGAAGTTGCGGCAGGCCGTGCAGGTCCTCGAAGGTATCCGTGAACGCCTTGAAGCCGCCCGGCTCGAGAAAAGCGCGCAGACCCGCCTCGATCCGCGCGGCGTCCCGCAGTGATTCGCGGCGAGCTCCGCCCTCCTGGAGCGCCGGTACGAGCACGTACAGGTCGCTCGTACTCGTCGACCAGCACGTCGACCGCCGCATCCGAAACGTCGCGCACAGCGTCCACGAGATCGCCGATGCCGTAGCCGTTCGACGGCTATGCCGAAGCGAATCTGCGCCTCCACCTTGTCGCCCTCGGTGACCGCGACGTGACGCATGTTGTCGCCGAAGCGGGCGACGTTGAGCGTCTGCGCCTCGTGCCAGCCGCACGCGGCCCGTGACCAGGTCCCGATCCGGCCGACGACGGACGGGTCACGCCAGTGCCCCACGACCATCTTGCGCTTCAGCCGCATCCGGGTCTGCGATGAACCCGAACTCGCGGTCGCCGTGCGCCGACTGGTTCAGGTTCATGAAGTCCATGTCGATCTCGCCCCAGGGAAGATCGCGGTTGAACTGGGTGTGGAGGTGCAGGAGCGGCTTCTGCAGCGCAGCGAGCCCGGCGATCCACATCTTCGCCGGCGAGAAGGTGTGCATCCAACTCATCACGCCGACGCAATCCGCTGTCGGCATTCGCCTCCATGCACAGCCGGCGGATCGAGTCGGCGCTGGTGACCACGGGCTTGTGAACGACGCGGACCGGCACGACGTCCGCATCGTTCAGCGACTCGGCCACCTCTCGCGAATGCTCGGCGACCCGGCCCAGGACCGTGTCCCCGTAGAGCTGCTGGCTCCCCGTCACGAGCCAGACTTCGAACTGTCCAAGCGCTTTCATCGATCACGCCCCGAATTTCGCCATTGACATTGCCGTCGGGATCCGAGGCTCGGCCGGCTGAGCGACGAAGAGGCAGGTCTCATCCATCGGCAGCGTCGACACGTCGAGCTCGGCGAGCCGGTGTGCCGCGTCCTCGGGAAGGATGTCGTTGATGAACAGTCCCGTTGCTGTCTCGACGCCCGCGCGGATCTTCATCGTCGTTCGGCTCCGGTGGAAGGGGAAGAACTCGAACGCCAGGTGCCAGTCTCCCTGAGAGCGCGGTGCTTCCTGAGCGACCATCAGATACGGGCACTCGAAGTGGAACAGCGCGTCGTACCGTACCGCGACATCGTGGAGCGCGCGTATGAGATCGAGCTGCTCGGCGGGGGTGAGGTCCAGCAAGCGTGAGACGCCGTGCCGCCGCGCACGCACCGCCACCTCGTACGGCCAGCGAGCGGCGTACGGCACGCCGACGACGAAGCTGTCGTTGGCCTCCACGACGCGAACCGATGCGCTCTCGCGCTCGACGACATCGCAGCCGAGGCAGCGCATCTCCTCGGCGCGGAAGCGCGAGTGCGCCTCAACCTTCGCGGCCGTTATGGGAGGCACGTGATCGAAGGCGTAGATCTGGCCGTGCGGATGCGCCAGGGTTGCACCCGCCACCGCTCCGCGGTTCTCGAAGATCATCACGAACTCGTGCCGCTCGTCCGCCCACAGCTCGCGCGAGCGATCGGTCCACAGGGCCAGCAGCCGGCCGAGTTCGACGGGGGCAAGCTGTCCGAACGACGTGTCGTGCCGCGGGGTGTAGATGACCATCTCGCACCGTCCCTGGGAAGGGGCGGTCAGATGATCGACGGGCGGCGGGGCCGGCGGATCGGCGACGAACGTCGGAAAGCGATTCTCGAAGACGGCCGCCGAGTAGAGGAACGGGAGCTCGATTCCGCCGGGGCAGACCGGACAGCTGTGATCGTCGTCGTAGTCACCCCCCTCGAGCGTGTCGAGCGGCCGGACGTTGCGCGCTGCGAGATCGACACCCATTCGCGAGTGAAGAGATCGAAGCGCTGGTGGATCCCCCCGACCTCGAGCTCGGCGGCAGCGGCAAGACGTGCGTCGGCCGGGAGATCGCCGTAGACGAACACCCGTCTCCCGTCCTCGTGGACGAGCTCGTGCCTGGCGAGCGGGTTCACGTGCACCTCGCTGAGGTGCACGTGGCGCGAATCGAGCGACGGGCTTGCGGCTTCGCGGTGATCACGCCGTCAATGGTGATCACGCCGTCAATGGTGATCACCGCGTCAATCTCGCCGAGCCAGCCCGGCTGCCGGTGGGCAGCACCACGCCAGCCGCGATTGCGGCCGGCGCACCGACCGTTGTATTAACGCAATAACGCAATGCCGCGCTCTGAGTTCGCATCTCGTCTTTCCGTACGTGCGGGGAGCGTACCCGGTCGGATCCCGCCCGGCATTCGGTTGCCGCCCTTGGCTCCGCTACGGAGAACTACGCTGCTCTCGCCGGCGCTTCCACGGCGTTCTCTGTTCCGCCCGGTCTCCCTCACGCCCGGCTCGGGGCATCCCCGGCAACCAGTCGACCCGGGTGGCACGCTCATTGCGCGACGTGCCGTTCCACCTCGACCTCACCGGCTCCGTCTGCCGAGGCGCAGACAAAGCCCGTCGCCCTGCGACCCGAGCGGGAGACATAGGCGTCTGTGACATCCGTGACGAGCTGCGTCGCTTGGTCAGCAACTGCCAGCGCGACGACCGACCCGCCGAACCCGCCTCCGGTCATGCGCGCTGCCACCGCTCCGTGCGCGTAGGCGAGCTCAACGAGCAGGTCGAGCTCCGGCGTGGAGACCTCGAAGTCATCGCGCAGGCTGCGATGGCCATCGCGGAAGACCATCCCGAGCGTCGCGAGATCCGGACCGCACGGTTCCTCGAGCGCAGCGACACACAGACGCACGCGCTCGTTCTCGGAGACGACGTGACGAAGCCTTCGGGTCGCGACCTCGTCGAGTCCCGCCGCGCGAGCCTCCGCTTCAGCGTCTGCGACCGTCATTGACGTCGGGCGTCGCCCGTCCAGCACCGCAAGTGCCCGCTCGAGCTCCACGCGCCGCGTGGCGTACCCGGAGTGCTCGAGCGCACGGCGGACGCCCGAATCGAGAACGACGATCGCGAGTCCCGTGGGGAGGGGCACCAGCCGATGCTCTTCTGTCGCGCAGTCGAGCAAGAGAGCATGGCCGCGCCCGCCAAGCAATGACGTTGCCGGATCCATCAACCCGCACGGCACTCCAACCGCCAGATGCTCCGCCGCCTGAGCGAGCCTCGCGAGCTCGAGCCGAGGCAGGTGGAAACCCGCCACCCGACAGAGCGCGAACGCCACCGAGACGTCCAGAGCGGCAGACGACGACAGCCCGGCCCCGACCGGAACCGTCGAGAGAATCGTCCCGTCGACGCCGACGGGAGGTCTCCCGCGCTCGCCGAGCAGCCGCGCCACCGCGGCGACATATCTTCCCCAGCCGGGGACGAGCCCCCGTGCTGCGCCGTCGTTCGCCAGCTCAACCGTCTCCGAGAACGAAAGCGAGCGTAGACGGATCGCCTCCTCGTCCTGCCGTCCAGCCACCGTCACGCCGAGATCGATGGCTACCGGGAGCACGAGCCCGCCCGAGTAGTCGGTGTGCTCGCCGATCAGGTTGACGCGGGCCGGCGCGAAGACCGCAAATGCACTCATCGATTCCGACGCCCTGTCATGAGCATCGTCACGACGCTCGTGACGCTAGCTGAGCCTCCTCTCGGCTGAGGCAACGAGCCGGCCGGCCATCTTGCAGGGGAGGCGGGGAAGACGTGGACGACGGAGAAAGTGATCGGGCGGAGAGAGAGTGAAGAGTGGGGAAAGATAGGAGGGAGAAGAGGGGCAGGGATCGAGATGTTTCGCTCCGCTGTCGGATTTGGGCTACGCCGCCGCCTCACGCATGTGCGGCGGCGGCGACGGCCGCTCGTCCGTCCCCGCTCCCGTCTCCGCGATCAGCTCGTCGATCTGTCGCAGAACGCCTTCGTCCTGATCGCCTTCTCCCGCCGCCAACCAGCCGTCGACGTGCGCGGGCCTGCGGGCGCCGACGATCGCACCCGTCACCCCCTGCTGCGCCAGCACCCAGCCGACGGCGAGGGACGGCACGGTCATGCCCAAACGCTCGGCAAGGGATCGAAGCCCGTCGACGAGCGCGAGGTTCGCCGAGAGCGCTGGTTCCTGGAAGACGGGCGACCCGCGGCGCCAGTCACCCGGATCCAGCCGCTCGATGCGGTCGTGATCGAAGGCTCCCGTCAGCATCCCCGAGGCCATCGGCGAGTAGGCGATCACGCCCGTGCCGTGACCGTCCGCCCAGGGGAGCAGCTCCGAGCGCGCGCCGCGCGCGAGCAGCGAGAGCTGGGGCTGGAGCGAGTCGACGTGGCGGACGGCTTCGCAGCGCTCGAGTTGCTCGACGTCGTGGTTGCAGACGCCGATCCACCGCACCTTGCCCTCGTCGACCAACTCTGCCATCACGCCCCAGGACTCCTCGATCGGCGTCCCCGTCGTCCAGTCGGGCCAGTGGAACTGGTAGAGGTCGATCCGCTCCACGCCCAGCCTGCGCAGGCTCGCCTCGCACTCGCGGCGGATCGAATCCGGGCGCAGGTCGTTCCCGACCTCGCCCTCGGGCAACCCGTCCCAGACGCGGCCGCACTTCGTGAACAGGTAGACGTCCTCGCCTGCACGAAACGGCTTCACAGCCTCGCCGACAACCTCCTCCGCGTGGCCGAGTCCGTAAACGGCTGCCGCGTCGATCCAGTTGACGCCGCGTTCGATCGCGTGCCTGATCGCCGCCACCGATTCGTCGTCGTCGACCTCGCCCCAACCGAACCTCCACGGCCCGCCGATCGCCCACGTCCCGAAGCCGACCGTCGACAGCTGAGGCCCGCCGGAACCGAGCTGCCGCGTCTTCACACGCGCCTCCTTCCCTCATCATCGAGATAGTCGCGCCAGCTCCGCCGCGCCGACCAACCTAGCAGGCGCTCCGCCTTCGCCGACGAGATCGCCGACGCGTCGGGTCGCTCGAGCGGGCGGAACTCGATCCCCTCGGCGCCGTAGTACCGCTCGACCGTCTCCACGAGCGGATGGCCGCCGATCGTGTCCGGCGACGCAACGTAGAAGACCTCGTGTCCCGGCAGGTCGGTCTCGATCGCGAGCAGGACCGCATCGCAGAGGTCGTAGACGTCGACGTAGGAGCAGTAGTTCTCGATCAGCACCGAGGGATCGCGGACGATCGGGCCGAGGTTCCGCTCGTAGCTCCCCTCGTCCTGCACCCAGCACGGGCGGATCGAGGTGCAGCGGAGGTTCGCGCGCTCGACGGCCCGGTCACAGAGCAGCTCGCCGAACCATTTGGCGGTCGCGTACGGATCCTGGGGCCGGATCGGATGCTCCTCGTCGATCGGCAGGTAGTCGGGACGGAACGGACGGTGTGCGAAGAGAAAGCCCGGCACCGTCTCGCTCGAGAAGTTGACGAGGCGGTGCACGTCCCACGCAATCGCGGCCTCCAGCACGTTGAACGTGCTTAGCATGTTGTTGCCGAAGACAACGTGAGGCGGGTTGTGGATCGGCTGCGGGATGGCGGCGGTGTGGACGACGATCTCGCAACCCCGGACGAGCGCGTAGACGGCTCCCGCATCGGTCAGATCTGCCTGCCAGTAGTCCGCCGGCTCACCGGGGTCCGGGCGATCCCAGTTCGGCCGGGTCAGATCAGCCGCGCGCACCTCGTGGCCCGCCGCCTGAAGCGCCGGAACGAGCGCGCGTCCGACCTTGCCGTGCGCGCCCGTGACGAGAACTCTCATGCGCCAAACCTCCTCAGCTCGTATTCGACAGCTACCGGACTCCCATTCGACAGCGACGGAGAAGTCGACGTGCTTGGCGAGCGCTCCCTCGTCGAGGGCTCTGCCTGTGCGAAACGACGTCAGGAGTGCGACGACGACCTCGGGCACTATGAGCACGTAACGGCGTCGGAGACGACACGGGACCGACCGCGGAGGAAGTCGAGGTCGCAGCTCTCGTTCGCCTGGAGGACGTGGTCCTGGTGGAGCCGCCGGTAGCCGCGCTCGTCCTTGAGCGGCGGTGGCGTCCAGGCGGCGCGGCGTGCAGCGAGCTCTGCCTCGTCCACGAGCAGGTTGAGCTGGCGGCTCTCGATGTCGAGGCGGATCACGTCCCCGTCCTGGACGAGCGCGAGCGGGCCGCCGATCGCGGACTCGGGCGCAACGTGGAGGACGACGGCGCCGTAGGAAGTGCCACTCATGCGGGCGTCCGAGATCCGCAGCAGATCGGCGACTCCGCGCGTCGGGAGCTTCGCGGGAATCGGCAGTGCCCCCACTCGGGCATACCAGGGGCCGACCGGGCCGGCGTCTTGCAGCACCATGACGCTCGTCTCGTCGCAGTCCAGATCGGGATCGTCGACCCGCCCGGCCAGGTCGTGGATGTCCTCGAACACGGAGCGCCGACCCTCGTGCTGGAGCCGGTGGATGTGGAACGACCCGATCCCCGCCTCATTTCCCGAGAATTCGACCACTATGAGAAGGCTTATCATATTATCTTTGCCGTGAGCGAGCGCGTCCTCCCGCCGGCTCTTCCCGCACCCGCGAGACGCTCGCCCATCGGCCTATGGGATCCGCGCAGCCGTGCCGCGATCGTGATCGACGCAGTGCTCGAGCGCGGCATCTACGCGGACGATGGACGGCTTCTGATTCCAGGCCGCGTCTACGACGTCGCCGCCTACCGGAACTCGAGCCGCCCGAGTTCATGAACGAGCTCGGCGCGTCCGTTCGGTCCGTTGCAGCGCTCTGACTACTCGGGCTTGGCCAGCCGATACTCGGAGGCGACGATCGACGTCAGCTCCTCGACCGAGGTCTCGTTGGTCGGCTTGTCGAGCGTGATGCGGCCGTTGCGGAGCAGGTTGACCCGGTCGCACATCTCGAACACGTGGACGTAGTTGTGCGCGATCACGATCATCGAGACGTCGCCGCGCTGCTTTAGCTCGCTGATCAGCTCGATGATCAGCGCCCCCTCGCGCGCGCCCATTGCGGCCAGGGGCTCGTCGAGCAGGATGATCTTCGCGTTCGAGTGCGTCGAGCGGGCGATCGCGATCGCCTGGCGCTGGCCCCCTGACATCCGCGCGACCTCCGCGTCCATCGACGCGACGCGCACACCGATGTCGTCGAGGTACTCGCGCGAGCGCTTCCGCATCGCGCGGTTGTTGAGGAAGCGGAGCGGGCCGACGTTGTGCGTGATCTCACGGTTCAGGAACATGTTGTGGAAGACGGACAGGCCCGGCACGAGCGCGAGGTCCTGGAAGACGGTGTCGATGCCGAGCGAGCGAGCGTGCGTCACCGACTTGAGCTGCACCTCCTCGCCGTGCACGAACATCCGGCCGGCATCGGGCTTGTGGAAGCCGGTCAGGATCTTGATCAGCGTCGACTTGCCCGCGCCGTTGTCGCCGATCAGGCCGAGCACCTCGCCGGGACGGAGGTGGAGCGAGACGTCCTCGAGCGCTGTCACCACGCCAAAGCTCTTGCTCAGGTGCTCGACGCGAATCGCGTCGGGAGCACTCGCCGCAGCGGGTTCGAGTGCGGCGCGCCCTCGCTCACGTCACTCTCCCGAGGCGCCCCGATTGCCGGACGCGCTCCAGGGTCACGTTGAACGACATCGAGGCAATGATCGCGATACCGAGGACGAGGTCGAACGTGTAGGCGCTGATCCCCTGCAGCGTGAAGCCGAGGTTGAGCACGGCGAGGACGAGCACGCCGAGCGCGGCGCCGATGATGGTGCCTGACCCGCCGAACAGGGAGGTGCCGCCGATCACGGCCGCCGCGACGGCATAGAACATGAGCGCCGTGCCACCCTGCAGTGCCTGGATGGAGGTGATGCGCACCGACTCGAGGATGCCGGCGAGCGCGGCGAGCGTGCTGCAGAGCACGAAGTTCCCCACCTTCACCGTTCTGACGTTGACGCCGCTCTCACTCGCCCCGATCAGGTTGCCGCCGGTGGCAATCGTGTGGAGCCCCCAGCGCGTCCGGTTGAGCAGGATTGTCATCACGACGATCACGCCGAATGCCCAGTAGACCGTGGCGTATGGGGCACCGCCGAAGATCTTGAAGAACGTATGACCCCCGGGAGTCTCCACGGGAAACGCACCCGACATGATGAGCGTCAAGCCGTTCAAGAGAAAGATCATCCCGAGTGTCGTGATGAAGGAGGGCACGCCGACGCCGACGGTGACCACTCCGTTGACGAGCCCGACGAGCGAGCCCGAGAGTAGGCCGATGATCACCGCGAGCCAGATCGGAAGACCCCAGCTGTGGTTCGCAAAATAGAAGATCCAGGTGGAGAACGCGTAGACGTTTCCGGCTGAGAGGTCGATCTCGCCGCAGATCAGGAGCATCACCTCGCCCGCCGCGATGATCGCGATCGGCGCGGAGAACTCCGCAATGACCTGCGCATTCTCCCGTCCGAAGAACGCGTCCGTCCGCAGCGAGAAGTAGACGATGAGGCCGAGTAGGACGACTCCGATGCTCGCCTCGCGGCGGCGGACGAACGCACCGGCAACGCGCCAGCCGAGACTGGCGCGTTGCGGCGGTTCCGGAGGCCGTGGTGCTGTCTCCGCCTGGGTCACGTGTTACGAGACAGGATATTTCTGAGCTTTGGAGCTGCCCTCGTAGCGCGTCTTCGTCGACAGGTATGGCTTCACGTTCGCCTTCGTGACGAAGAGGATGCCCGTGTTTGTGTTGGACGGAGCTACGAGCCCGGACGAGTACTTGTAGAAGAAGAGCTGCAGGACGGGAAGCCAGCCCTGCAGGTACGGCTGCTGATCGATCGTGAAGTCGAGCGCACCCGACTGGATCAGCGACAGGGTCGTCGGGGTGAGGTCGTAGCCGCCCGCCTTGACCCCTTTTTTCTGGAGGCTGTATTTCGCCATCACCTGGCCGACACCCTGGGTCGAGCCGGCATCGACGGCGAACATGCCCTTCAGGCTCTTGTGGCCCAGGTAGTAGGCGTCGATCTTCGCAAGCTCGTCGGGAAGGAGCGCGCCCGTGGCGATCGCCGACGTCTTGATCTTCCCGGCGCTGAACTTCTTGATCGCCGCAGTGGCACCGTCGATCCGCGGCTGGATGTTCAACTGCCCGGGGGTGGCGATGAACAGCGCGACGTCGCCGCTGCCGACGAGGTTGACGATCCGCTGGCCCATCGCGTAGCCGGAGGCATACAGATCCTGGCCGATGTACGCGAGCCGGCCGTTTGGGTTACCCGGAGGTACGTCGGCGTTGTAGGCGAGCACCGGGATGCCCTTCGCGAGTGCGTTCTTGGTTGGCGTATTGAACGCCTTCAGGTCCACGAGGCAACACGAGATTCCGGAAGCCTTGGCCGTGATCGCCGAGTTGAACGCGTTGACCATCTGGCTGATGTCCGACGTGGTGGAACCGGTCCACTGGTAGCTGCAACCGAGCAGCGAGCACGCGTCCTGTGCGCCGTAGATCGTGGGCACGAAGAACGGATTCGTCGTCACGTGATTGACGAAAACGAACTTCCAGTTCGGATGGGACTTGATGAAGCTGTCAGCGGCGAGCGCGTCGGTGACCGCACCGAACGCCGGGCCCGCGACCACGGCCGAGGGGATCGTGAGCGCCGCCGCTCCGAGGCCGACGCGCTTCAGCAGGCTGCGTCGGTGCAAGACGAGTTCGCTTCGTTCCTCCTCGTCCACCTTGGGGGCGTCGTCGCCCACGGTTTCGTCGAACTCCACGCGAACCTCCTTTGTCTCGTCGCGTCGAACGATCAGCGCGACCGTAACACGGTCGCGAAGCGGTGTCCAGAACTATCATTATCGTATGATGAAATCGAAGACCCAAGGCCCCGGACGCGCTCACCTCGCAATTCGCCAGGCCAATGTCGCACTCGCCGTGAACCCAACTCATGTCTGGCTGATCGAAATATCGTATGACTAAGCGCCGAACATATCCGCGCCGCGGCATCCACGGAGAGGTCGTCCACACGATTGGGCTGCGCATTCTGCGGGGGGAGTTGCAGCCCGGCGATCCGCTGCCGACTGAGGAGGTGAACGCCGACGGCGGCTACAGCCGGACGGTGCTACGGGAGGCGGTGCGCGTGCTCGCCGCCAAGGGTCTCGTGCATGCACAGCCGAAGACGGGCACGCGCGTACGGCCCCGCTCGGAGTGGAACATCGCAGATCCCGACGTGCTCGCTTGGCGAGTCGAGGCAGGAGCCGACTTCGAGCTGTACCAACAGGTCACGGAGGTGAGAATCGGCATCGAGCCTCAAGCGGTGCGGCTCTCCGCCGAGAGAGCCACCGACGGCGAGATCGAGGCGATCCGGGACGCCTACAGAGCAATGGAGGCGGGTGTCAAGGACCAGGCGGCGTACCTTGCCGCCGATCTGCTCTTCCACGACCGGATCCTCGCCGCCTGCCACAACGACCTGCTCGAACACCTGGGGTCCATCCTCCGAACCGTCTTCCGCGCGATGTTCACGTACACGAACTCGTCGCCCACCGCGAGGCGGCGGGCGCTGCCGCTCCACCGTGCGATTCTCGAGGGTATCGCCGCCCGCGATGGCGACGTCGCCGAGGCAGCGATGCGAACGTTGATCGGCGATACCGCCGCGGCAATCCGCTCGGCGAAGCGGCGGCGCGGTGTCAACACGCGCTCCTAAGGCGATCCTTGCGGTCGACGGGCTACAACCCCAGATTCGGCAATCGTACTATGATATATTCATCTGGGTTCTCTTCACGAGCCCTCCTTTCGCTGAGGCTGGATCCGGCGGCAGCCGCCGGATCCGGTCCGGCGAGTCTCTGATCCTCCGACCTCGCCCCTGGGGTCCGCTGGTGCCAGTCTGCAAGTGCCTGGCGCCCGACCACCCAACGATGGATCACAACCGCTGCTCTATCCTTGCGGCGCCCGCGCCGTCGCGGCTGCGGTGACTGCGTGCTCGGCGACGAGGCCGATCGAGGTGCCGTGTGGGAAGGGTGCCGTGCGCGCCGGACGAGCTCAGCGGCCCGTTGCCATGAACCGCTCGAGCGCGCGCCGTCGTGGCTCGAGGAGTTCCTCTGCGGTGCCGACGACGAGCAGCTCCGCTAGCGCCTCGCGGAGAAGCGCGTCGACGTCGCCGGGCCGCTCCTGCGCGACGTTTCGCTCCTCGCCCGAGTCACGCACGAGGTCATAGAGCTCGATGTCGTCCTCGGCGCCTCCGACGACGAGTGACATGCCCCGGCAGGTGATGGTGATCGGCTGATCACGCGCGATGCGCCGCGGCCACGAGTCGACCGCGATCGTGATGCGCCCCTTCTGGTACTCGAGCGGCCAGCCGCTCACGACGAGCTCGCGATGCTCGTCCGTCTCCCCACGGAGGATGGGCGCGAACGAGCGACCCGCGAGCCCTGGCGGCGCGTCGACGCCGACGAGGTCGAGAATCGTTGCCGGCACGTCGACGAGCGTCGTGAGCGCAGGCGTGCGCCGCGGCACGGCTCCGGGCACGCGAACGAACAGCGGGACCTCGACGATCTCGCGGTAGAGCGGCGACCAGCTCTGCGTGCCGAGCTCGGCATCCCAGACCGACTTCCCGAGGAACCCGTGCTCGCCGAAGTAGTAGCCATGGTCCGAGACGAACACGAGCACCGTGTCGTCGGCGATCCCGAGGAGGTCGAGCTTCTCCACGAGCCGGCCGAGCCAGCGGTCCACCATCGTCACCTCGCCCGCGTAGGTCGCGTGGCTCAGACGTACGTCGTCTTCGGTCAAACCGGCTGCGCGCCAGTCGTCGTAGCACGTCTCCGTCTCCCGCCCGTCGTAGTCCGGGGCGTAGAGACGCGTGTAGTACTCGGGCGGATTCCAGGGCTCGTGCGGGTCCCAGACGTCGACGAGCAGGAAGAAGCGCTCGCGGTGGTTCCGTTCGAGCCACTCCTCCGCGGCGGTCACGGTGCGGGCGACCCATCGATCCGACTCGTGCCTCCACGTGGCCCGTGCATCGAGCCGCTCCTCCATCCGCCTGGCATCCCCCTGGCCGCGTAGCCACAGGAAGTCCTGGAAGCCGCGGTCGTAGCCGAACCCGTTGCGGACGTAGAACGGCGTGTCGACGATGCCCATCGTCAGGTACCCCTCCGCTCCCAGGAGAGCGGGGAGCGTCGGGATGTCTGCGGGAAGCGGCGCCCAGGTCATGAACGTGAGTGAGAGGCGGCCGGTCAGGAGGTCGGCGCGCGCCGGCATCGTGGGGAACGAGCCGATCAGGTGGTTGTCGAAGACGACCGAGGTGGCGGCGAGTCGATCGAGTGCCGGCGTCCTGATCCAGTCGTTCCCGTACGACGCCCAGGTGGTCACGCCGAAACGTGTCCGACATGAGGACCACGACGTTCGGCCGAGCGTTGCTCGCAGCCGTCACGCGAGGATCTTGACGCTGCGCGTATCGGCCGTTAGCATCGCGCGGGAGTATACTAATCGGCGATAGAAATCTTTTTGCCCATCAGAATCTGGACGGGATCTAGAGACACCCGACTGGGATGTGGATCGGGTGTCAAACGGCACTGCAGACACGTCCGTGGTCTGCAACGGATCGACCTGACGGAAAGGGAGGAAAGATGGAGAGCACGACACAGAGCCATCGGCGGCCCGTGCCTCATCGCCGGCGGGCGGTCTGGCTGCTCGCGGGTCTCGTCGCGCTGCTGCTGAGCGTCGGCGGCTCGAGCACCGCGCTGGCGAAGCCGTCGAGGGCGGGTGCGGTCGGAGGAACGCTGACGTGGGCTCTCCAGACGAACCCCGCGAGCCTCTTCGACGCGTACTACTTCTCCGCGGAGGGCTCGACGTTCTTCTCGCTCGTGCAGGATCACATGCTCGCGCCCGGCACGTTCGGGCAGCCCACGACGGGTGAGGGAGCGGTCGTCCAGAGCTGGAAGGCGACTTCCCCCACGCGGTACGTGTACACGATCAAGAAGGGCATCAAGTTCTCCGACGGGTCGCCGCTCACCGCAGCCGACGTCGCGTTCTCGATGAACGTCCACCGTGACCCGAAGACGGGCTCCAAGATGGGCGACTTCTTCGGCAACGTCGTCTCGATCAGGAGCAGCCGCAACCAGGTCATCGTCGTCCTGAAGAAGCCAGACTCCAACTGGCAGTTCACGCCGGCCGCGAGCCCGGGACTCGTCTACTCGGCGAAGGACTACAAGGCGAAGGGCGCCAACTTCGGCACGCCGGGTGGGATGCCGATCGGCACCGGCCCGTACAAGTTCTCCGAGTTCTCGCCGAACTCGCGCGTCGTGCTCGTCCGGAACCCGTACTACAAGGGCAAGAAGTATCCGTGGGACAAGATCGTCTTCCCGGTCATCCCCGACGAGCAGGCTCGCCTCCTCGCTCTCCAGAGCGGCCAGGTCGACGGCACGTTCGCCGTGCCGAACAACAGCATCTCCACGTGGCTGAAGGTTTCGAACCTCAAGGTCGGCACGTACGTGTCGGGTGGCTGGCGCGGCTTCTCCATCGACATCGAGGACGGCCCGTTCAAGGACGTCCACGTCCGCCGTGCCATCGCGTACTCGCTCAACAAGCCCGACATCAACGAGGCGCTGACCTCGAGCCGCGGCGTCGTGCTGAACGGTCTGCCGCCGCTCATCTTCATCAAGGGCGCTGCTGCCGGCGGCCGAGGTCAACGCAGCCCTGAAGAAGGTGAAGGCGTATCCGTACAGCCTCGACGACGCCAAGGCCGAGCTCGCGAAGTCGGCCTACCCGAAGGGGTTCACGACGACCCTGAACACGCCGAACGGCTGCGACGCCTGCCTCCTGCTCTCGCAGGTGCTCGCGCAGGGCGCCAGCAAGATCGGCATCACGATCAACCTGAACCCCATGCCTGGGCCCCAGCGGTTCCAGGTCATCCTCGACCACAAGCCGAACCTCGGGATCCAGGTGCTCGGGCAGGCGCCCGACTCGCCGCACCCGATGCAGTACCTCGACCTCTTGTACACGAGCGCCCACGCCCAGCCGGGGTACGAGAACTCGGCCAACTACAAGAATGCGGCGGTCGACAAGCTGATCGCACAGGGTCTGCAGTCCTCCGACCTCAAGGTCGCGGCCCGTAATGCGCTCAAGGTGATGCAGGTCACCTCGGAGGACGTGCCCTACATCCCGGTCTTCATGTTCCCGGGCGCGTGGGCCGTCAAGTCGGGCTGGGAGTTCAAGTCGTCGATCGGCCCGTTCTACTACAACCAGATCTGGTTGCAGCACCTGGTCGCCAAGTAGGGACGTAGGCCGCGGTTTGGGCGACGTCGCCGAGAGCCAGGTACCGGAGCTGCCTCCCGAGGAGGCGGCTCCGGTACCGGACCTCGTCGGGGGTCGTCGCGAGTACCTCGCCCGCTACGTGCGGCGACGCCTGCTGATCCTCGTCCCGCTCGCCTTCATCGTCACCGTCGCGGCGTTCGGCATGACCCATGCGGCGCCGGGCGGGCCCATCGCCGCGCTGCTCGAGGATCACCCGACCTCACCCGCGGTGATCGCGGCGATCAAGGCCCGGTACAAGCTCGACGACACCGTCCCGGTCCAGTACTGGACGTGGATCAGCGGGGTCGCGCACGGGGACCTCGGCCGATCGATCATGACGAACGACTCGGTCCTGAACGAGATCACGCGGCGTCTGGACGTGACCATCCCGCTCAACCTCGCGGGCATCGCGATCGCCGTGCTGCTCGGCATCCCGCTCGGCGTGCTCGCCGCCCTCTACCGCGGCCGCGCCCTCGACCGGCTGCTCGTCACGGTGAGCGTGCTCTTCATGAGCACGCCCGCTTTCGCGCTCGCGCTGTTCGCCCTCTACTTCCTCGGCTTCAAGGCCGGCTGGTTCCCTCTCTACGGCCCCGGCAGCTGGGTCTTCGATCGCATGCACCATCTGGCGCTGCCCGCGCTCGTGCTCGGTTTACACGGGATGGGCTTCGAGATGCGTCTCACTCGGGCGGCGATGCTCGAGCAGTTCGAGCAGGACTACATCGCCTTCGCACGCGCGCGCGGGCTAGGCGGAGTGCACGTGACGGTGCGCTACGCGCTACGGAACGCGCTGATCCCCGTGGTCACCGCTGCCGGCCTCCTGCTCACCGGGCTCCTCACGGGCTCGGTCCTCGTCGAGACGGTCTTCTCGCTGCCGGGCCTCGGCACGCTGCTCGTCAACTCGGTGATCGACGGCGACTTCCCGATGATCCAGGGGCTGCTTCTGTTCATCGCCGTCTGGATCATCCTGATCAACATCGCGGTCGACATCCTCTACGCGTTCATCGACCCGAGGGTCGGGTTCGGGAGGGCGACGAGCTAGATGTCCGCGATCGCCACAGCGACGCCGCGACGCTCCATCCTTCGGCGCAGCGGCTTCCATCGGATGCCGTCGTTCTTCCTCGTCACATCCTGGGCCATCGTCGGGGTGGTCATCTTCATGGCGCTCTTCTGGCGCTGGATCATGCCCCACGACCCCAACGAGCAGGATCTCCTCAACACGAGCGCCTCGCCGTCGTCGGAGCACTGGCTCGGCACCGACCAACTCGGTCGGGACATCTTCTCGCGGATCATCGCCGGCGCACCCTCGGCGATCACCGGCCCGCTCGTCGTGGCGCTCACCGGCGTGATCCTCGCGAGCTCGCTGGGAATCCTCTCGGGCTACATGGGCGGCTCCGTCGACATGGTGATCCAGCGGTTCGTGGACTTCATGTTCGCGCTGCCCGGCCTCCTGATCGCGATCGTGATCGTCGGCGTCGCCGGGGGCGGGTACTGGATGGCCGTGCTGGTGCTGAGCCTCCTCAACTTCGCGGGCAGCGTCCGCATCATCCGCGGCGCCTCACTGGAGCAACGAGCCCTGCCCTATGTCGAGGCGGCGCGAACGCTGGGGGTGCCCCGCCACCGGATCATGTACTTCCACATCTGGCGCAACATCTCGCCGATCGTGTTTGCGAGCGCCGCGCTCGACTTCGCGCTCGCCCTCGTCGCTCTCTCGAGCCTCTCGTATCTCGGCCTCGGCACCTCACCGGGTGTGCCCGAGTGGGGGCGCATGCTCGCCGAGAACCAGGCCGCTCCTGTTCACGAACCCGGCAGGCGTCCTGGCCCCGGGTCTCGCGATCGTGCTGTTCGCCACGGCGGTGACGGTGATCGGCGACTGGATCTACGACAGATTCTCGTTCAGCGGCAGAACGGGCCGCTGACGTGGCCGCGGAGGACCAGCTCCTGGCCGTCCGTGGCCTGCGGGTGGCCTACGTCGGGGGAGCGGAGCCACGAACGCTGGTCGACGGGGTCGGGCTCGATGTCCACCGCGGGGAGACCATCGCGATCGTCGGGGAGTCCGGCAGTGGCAAGACGCTGACAGCCCGCGCGCTGATCCGGCTCCTCCCCACCGGCGTGGAGGTGACCGGCGGCGAGGTGCTTCTCGACGGCCGCGACGCGCTGCGCCTCGGCGGACGCGATGCAGCGCGACTCCGCGGCAACCGGATCTCGATGATCTTCCAGGACCCGTTCACGATGCTGAACCCGGTCATGCGCTGCTCGAAGCACATCGAGGAGGTGCTTCGGAATCGCGACGACCGAAAGATCGGCAGGGCTGCCGCCAAAGAGGAGGCGCTCCGGCGGCTCGTCGAGGTCGGCATCCACGACCCGGCAGCGGCGGATCGCTACCCGTTCCAGCTCTCGGGAGGGATGCGGCAGAGGGTCGGGCTCGCTGCCGCGCTTGCGGGAGACCCGGAGCTCCTGATCGCCGACGAGCCCTCGACGGCGCTCGACGTGACCACCCAGGCCGAGATCCTCGCGCTCCTGAAGTCGGTGCAGCGGGCACGCGGGATGGGGCTGATCATGATCACGCACGACCTCCGGGTCGCGTTCTCGGTCGCCGACCGCGTCTACGTCTTCTACGCGGGGTCGCTCGTCGAGGTCGGCGACGCCGACGCCATCGAGCGCGAGCCGCTCCACCCGTACTCGCTCGGGCTGCTCCTCTCCGAACCGGCGACCGAGTTCCGTCAGCAGGCACTTCTGGGAGTCGAAGGCTCGGTCCCCGCTCCAGACGACGTGGTCGGCCAGTGCACGTTCGCGAGTCGCTGCCGGTGGACGAGACCGGAGTGCGTGGCCACGCGGCCACCGCTCGTCGAGGTGGAGCCGGACCGGTCGTCGGCCTGCCTGCGAATCGCCGAAATCCGCGGCGAGATGGACGTGGTGCGCAACGAGGTGCGCGCCGTCGCCGAGCCCACCGAGGCGGTCGAGCGAGCCGACGTCCCCTTCGTCGTGATCTCCAACCTCCGCAAGGTCTTCCCGGATGCGCCCATCCCGGCACTCGCCGACATCTCGATCTCGGTCGCAGAGGGCGAGGCGGTCGGCATCGTGGGGGAGTCCGGTTCGGGAAAGACGACGCTCGGGCGCTGCCTCGTCGGGCTCGAGACACCGACGGGCGGGTCCATCACGCTTGGCGGGGTCGACGCGAGTGACTACGCGAGACTGTCCCGCGAGGACCGCGGGAGGCTTCGACGCTCGGTTCAGATCGTCTTCCAGGATCCGTACTCGACACTCGACCCGACCCAGACGGTCGGGGCCGCGCTCAGGGAGGTGCTCCTCGTCAACGGCTTCCCGCGCGACCGCGCCAACTCCCGCGTGGACGAGCTGCTCGAGCGCGTCGGCCTGCCGCTCGGCTATGCGCGGCGCCGTCCCGCCGCGCTGTCGGGCGGCGAGCGACAGCGGGTCGCGATCGCCCGCACGCTCGCGGTGGAGCCGAAGCTGATCGTCTGCGACGAGCCGGTCTCGGCGCTCGACGTCTCGGTCCAGGCGCAGATCCTGAACCTCTTCCGCGCGCTGCGCGCGGAGTTCGGGCTCGCGTACCTCTTCATCACGCACGACCTTGCGGTCGTCCGGCAGGTCGTCGACCGCGTGTACGTCCTCCACCGCGGGCTCGTGGTCGAGGAAGGCCCGGTCGACCGGGTGCTCGACCGCCCGGAGCACCCGTACACGGAGCGCCTCATCGCGTCCATCCCTCGGTCGGCGGTCTGACGATGCGCCACGCAGAGACCTCGGTGCTCGGCCCCGGCGGGCCCGTCGTGACCCGCCTCGGGCTCGGAGGGTCCGCGATCGGAGGGCTGTTCGCCCCGGTGACGGACACGGAAGCGCACGCGGTCGTCCGGACCGCACTCGATCTCGGCATCCGCTACCTCGACACGGCGCCGCTCTATGGCCTCGGTGCGTCCGAGCGCAGGGTCGGCGAGGCGCTCGCCGGGCGACCGCGCAACACGTTCACGCTCTCGACGAAGGTCGGACGACTGCTCCGCGAGCACGCGGTCGCGCCCGAGAAGCTGCCCGACGGCATGTGGCACGTCCCGGAAGGACTCAAGCCGGTGCTCGACTTCGGTCGCGACGCCACCCGCCGCGCGCTGATGGAGAGCCTCGAGCGTCTCGGGCTGGAGCGGGTCGACATCGCATACGTCCACGACCCGGACGATCACCTTGATCTCGCGATCGCGGAGGCGCTGCCTGCGCTCGCCGAGCTTCGTGGGCAGGGACTGGTCGGGGCGATCGGGGCCGGGATGACGGACGCGACGGCGCTCGCCCGCATCGTGCGGGAGTTCGGGCCGGATTGCGTCCTGCTCGCAGGGAGATACACGCTGCTCGACCAATCGGCGCTCCATGAGCTGCTGCCGTTGTGCGAGCGGGAGGGCGTGCCCGTGGTCGTCGGGGGGGTTCTCAACAGCGGCGTCCTCGCGGATCCGGCTCCGGGGGCGCGCTTCGACTACGTGGCGGCGCCCGCGGAGGTGCTTGACCGCGCACGGCGTGCGGCCGCGGTCTGCGCGTCGCACGACGTGCCGTTGCCGGCCGCCGCACTCCAGTTCGCCCTGGCGCACCCGGCCGTCGTCTCGGTGCTCACTGGCGTGCGTTCGGTGGCGGAGCTCGTCGCCAACGTCGACCACTTCGATCGCGAGCTGCCGCCACAGCTGTGGGACGACCTGGTCACCGCAGGGATCCTTCCCGACGCTGCGCCCCTCCCGACTGGGGCGGGTGCCGCGGCATGAGCGGCCGGGACAGCATCCTCCGCGGGCCGGGGTTCCGAGCCCTCGTTCATACTCACGCACGATGTCGAGCCCACGTCCGCGACGTCGCGCGAGGGCGCCGGAGCCCACCAAGGCATCGCGGTGGCCCCCCGCGGAGGACCGGGCCGTGATCCGGGTCGAGTCGGCGCTGCGGAACGACGGACGGCGGCCGAGCCTCACCGACAAGGCGTACGAGCACGTCCGCGACGGCATCCTCCACGGTGACATCCCGGTGGGGACGGTGCTCGCCGAGGCAACCATCGCGGACGAGCTCGGAATCTCGAAGACACCTGTCAGGCAGGCCCTCCAGCTCCTCCGGACCGAGGGACTGCTCGAGGTCGGGCCGCGCCGGCAACTCGTGGTGCGCGGGTTCTCCCTCGCGCACCGCAACGAGATCCTGCGCATCCGGGAGGCACTCGAGAAGATCGCGGTCGAGAGCGCATGCAGCGAGATGTCGATCGAGGACATCGACATCTTGCGGCTGGCCCTGATGCGCCAGCGGCGCGCGGCGGATGCGCAGGACGAGCAGGGGTTCCTCAAGCTCGACGAGGAGTTCCACATCCTGATCGCGTTGGGAGCGAACCTCCCGATCGTGGCCGGCCTGCTCGAGCAGATGCGCGGCTTTGCCCGGCTCATGCGGCTCGGCCGGAACCAGCCCCCCGAGCACCTGCAAGACATCGTCCCCGAGCACACGAGGATCGTCGACGCGCTCGAGAACCGTGATGTCGACGCTGCGCTCGCCTCACTGCAGGAGCATCTGCATCACTGGGACTACCTTCTCGAGCCCCACCACACGGAGGCGCGAGCCGGAGACCGGTCGTTGAGGATCTCGCGCGTCGACGTCTACGGCTACGACCTGACCTACGTCCACGGCCGCTACGTGATGTCGGGCGGCCGGGTGATCGAGACGCTTCCGAGCACGGTCGTCCGAGTCACGACCGAGGGCGGCGTCGACGGGATTTGGTGAGGTCTGCCCACTCGGGCCTGCCTACCTCCCGTCCCACGGCGCGGGAGCTCGCGCCGCACTCGTGGAGCTCGCTCCCGCCGTGGTCGGGCTGTCCGTCGCGAGCCTCGGCCGCGGTCAACGCCGCGATGGACAGGGCGCTGATGGGGCATGGCGACGCGAAGAGCGCGATCGACACCGCGTGTTGGGACTCGCTCGGGCGGGTCGTCGGGCTCCCCGTGTGCGACCTGCTCGGCGGCCGACTCGTGCACGAGTTCCCCCTCTACTTCGCCGTGCCGCTCGGGACGCCCGAGGAGATGGCCGCCTACGTTCAAGCGCGGCGGAGCGAAGGGATCCACCGCTTCCAGCTGAAGATCGGAGCCGATCCGTACGAGGATGCGGAGCGGACACGGCGGGTGGTCGAGTCGACCGGGCCCGAGGACATCGTGGTGGCGGACGCGAACGGCGGCTGGAGGTTGCAGGACGCCGTGGTGGCGGCGCGCGCGCTCGACGGCCTCGAGCGGGTCTTCTTCGAGCAGCCGTGCCCGACACTCGAGGAATGCCTGATCGTGCGTCAGCGGACGACCCTGCCGATGATCCTCGACGAGTGCATCCGGGACGTCCAGTCGCTGCTCCGGGCGTACGAGGCGAAAGCGCTCGAGGCGTTCAATCTCAAGATCTCGAAGGTCGGCGGTCTCTCGCGGGCCAAGCTCATGCGGGATCTCGCGGTCGCGCTCGGTCTCCGGGTCACGATCGAGGACGCCTGGGGCGGCGACCTCGTCACCGCTGCCGTCGCCCATCTCGCCGCCAGCACGCCACCCGAGACGCTCTTCACCGTCTCGTTCATGAACGACTGGACGAACGAGCACATCGCCGGGTACGAGCCACGGTCGCACGACGGCATCGGCTCGGCCCCCGAGCGCCCGGGCCTCGGCATCGAGGTCGACGTGGACATCCTCGGCGAACCGCTCTACTCCGTCAGCGCGTAGCCACGCGCTCGGGCCGGTCGCGTCAAGACGCCGCCGGTGACGAGCGCGACGCGTCCATCGAGGGAGAACACGGCGCTCACGCAAGACCCGCGAGGAGCGCGAGGTGGCGAGAGAAATGCACGGCGAGCGCGTCTGCATACGCGTCGCCGTGTACGGCGAGGACTGTGCGAACGCGGGTCGCGAGGGGATCGTCCATGAGGACGCTGCCGAACGTGACGTGCAGGCACTGGCGGGCGTCCGGGTCGTCGAGGAGTGAGTGGAGCTCGTGCGGCGCGACCGTCGAAATGTCCGGCACGCCGGCCGTCTCCGCGATCGCGTACGACCGACGGTCCCTCCCTATCGCCGTCCGCGCGAGCGCGAGGACATCCGCGAACAGCGGCCGATCGAATGTGGCGACGACCCGAAGCGCCTCGAGATACGAGGTGCCCGAGGTCTTGACGTGCCAGGTGCCGCCCGCGGCCGCGAGCATGGGATAGACGGCGAGCTTGTCGGACCCGGAGTGAAGGCTCAGCCTGTAGCCGCCCTCCTCTGCGATCCTGGCGTGGATCCTCGTCGAGCCCGCGATCGCATCGAGATCGCCCGCGACGTCCACTCCCTTGTACCAGGCTCCGGGGAACCTGAGGGCGAGCGCGGTGAAGCCGACGCCGAGCCGCTCGAGCTCGGTGGCGAGGAATCGGTGAGCGAACGCGCTCGTCGGGACGTCGATCTCGTCGACCGACACCTCGACGTCGAGCGTCGCCGCCGACGCGTCGTCCGCCGCACGCCAGAGCGTCGCGACGTGCGCGAGGGCGTGGCCGTAGGTCGCCGCCGTGCGGGCGACGTCGACCTCGTCCACGTCGCCCCGTCCGTGACGGCGGCGAACCGCGTCCCAGTCGTCCTCGAGCGCCGGCCAGGGAAGCGAGCGAAGGCGGTGCTCGAGGTCGCGCGGCGCGGCGGTGGGAGCCGTCGCGTCAACGTGTGCGCTCGGGTCGAGAGTGACCGTGGTGAACCCTGCGGCGACCGCGTCCATGACCTCGGTCTCGGTGCGGAGGTGGTCGGCGTCGGCGCCGTAGCCAGAGGTCCAGCCAGCCTCGATCGCGCCCCAGGTCGCCGCGTCCAGCACGTCGCGGAAGGTCCGATCGGTGCGCTCGAGCTCCCGGGCCGATTGCTGCGCCAGCACCGGTGCGAGCGAGGTCCCGCTGAGGCGCAGGGCTCGAACGTGCCCTGGTGTCGCAAGCCCGAGACGGTCGCCGAACCCGAACGACGACCGCCCCTTCCCGAGCGGGCGTGGCGCGAGGGCCGGCACAACCTGTCGCATCCGCTCGGCTGCCCGGGACGTGAGCTCGACGAGCCGGAATCGGCTCTCGCCATCGTCGACGAGCTCCCCGGCGAAGCCGTCCGTGGTCGCCGGGACGCTCAGCATGCGCCGCCCAGCGACGTCGGCGAGCCGCGCTCGCCCCCCGGGAAGCTCGACGCCCTCGCCCATGGGTGCCACTCGCGTTCGCTCCTAGGGCGCGACGAGGACCGCCCGGATGGGCGACCCGGACCCACCCCGGATGCGGAGAGGAAGACCGATGAAGAGCCCCGTCGCCGGCGCCCGGTCGAGGCCGACGAGACCTTCGAAGAGAAGGATCTCGTTCGGGAGGAACCAGCGCGAGTGGCCGACGTCGGACGTGATCACGCCGTCGACGACGGCACAGTCGCACGTCGCGGTGTCCGATCCGACGCCGACGACCTTCCGGTCGGCGAGGAACTCGCACGCGTCCGAGTCGAGCCCCGGGGCATTCCGGATCCACCATCCCCGCTCGTCGGCGTCGTCGCTCTCGGGGTGCAGGTGAACGTCCCAGCCGAACTGCACGATCGCGATGTCCCCCGGGCGCAGCGCGAGGCGGTCGCGACGCGCCACCTCGGCGAGCTGCGCGGCGCCTACGAGATCGCCGGGGCCGAGCCCGAGCGCGGAGAGGTCGAACTTCACGTAGGGGGCGATGAACCGATCGACGGGGAAGCGGTCGATGGTGCGGTCCGACAACCGCGAGACGGCGTGGGCGGGCGCGTCGACGTGCGAGCCGACGTGCTCGCCGAGCGCAAGGTGCTGAAGGAAGTAGCCGTCGCGGTCGTGCGTCCGTTCGCCCTCCCGAATCTCGATCGGAGGGTGCCCCGGGAAGACCGGAAGGCGCTCGTCGATGACGGGCGAGACGTCGAAAAACGTCGCGTCGCGCAGCGCGTCGGCGAGCGAGGTCACGGTCGAACGATCGCGCGGATGCCCAGGAGGCTGCCGTCCTTGGCCGCCGCGAAGGCGTCCCCGACCTCGTCGAGGCTGAAGACCTGGACCAGGTCCTCCTCCGGGAGGCCGGCGAGGAGGCCCGCGCCCAGCATCGCCATCCCCTCGACCAGGTCGTCGCGGTCGTACATCAGCACGCCCACGAGGGAGCGGTCGCCCCGCTGCAAGGCCAGGCCGTCGATGGGGAGGGTCGGCGGCGCGTTTCCCACGATGACCGCGCGCCCGCCGTTGCGCGTCGCGGCGAGCGCGGACACCACCGTCTCCTCCGAGCCGACGCACTCGAAGACGACGTCGGCGCCCTCGGGACGGATCCGGTCCCTGACCGTGTCGACGATTGGATGCGTCGAGGGATCGAACGTCTCGAGGCCGAGCGCCTCGGCGCGAGCGCGGCGCACCGGCGAGAGCTCACCGACGAGGACCCGTTCGATGCCCTTGGCGCGAGCGGCCAGCGCAGTGAAGAGCCCGATCGCCCCCGCGCCGACCACGACTGCCGACTCGCCCGGCACGGCGCCCGACCGTGCGACCGCGTGGACACCGACCGCGAGTGGCTCGATCAGGACGCACTGGCTCCGGGGCACGCCCACCGGGACGGGGATGGCGTTCGCTGCGGGCACGACGACGTACTCCGCAAGGCCGCCCGGAATCTGACCTCCGACGAAGCGCATGTCCGCGCAGAGCTGCGGCTGGCCGGCATTGCAATGGAAGCAGGCGCCGCAGCCGACAGGAGGGAAGACGACGATCGGCGTCCCCACTGCCAGGCCGTTCGTGTCCCCGCCGAGTTGCTCGACGGTGCCGTATATCTCATGGCCCACGAGGAGCGGCGGCCGCAGGAACGCATGCGTCCCCGCCCACATCTTCAGATCAGAGCCGCAGACGCCGACGTCGTGCACACGCACCAGGACGTCGCCCGATCCCGGGACCGGCACCGGCCCGTGGCCGATCGCGAACCGCTTCGGCGCCTCGAGCATCGCGTACCGACCGTCCGCCAATCTCGCTCCTCTCCTGTCCGAAAAGCCCGCCGTCGCACGCGGGGCCGAATCACACCACCGTAGTATACTCGCGCTCCAAAGAGATTTTCTCCAGGGCTTCAGATTTCGGACGTCGACACACCTGCGCATGTTCCGCCGCCGGACGAGCTCCGCGGACGGCGGGAGCGACTCTGCGAGGCGATCCGCTCGGCCGCGCCCGACGCGCATGCCCCGTCGACGACCGCCTGGTGGGCGCCGGCCGGGAAGGAGCCGCACGGGCCCGCGCTGATTCTCGTCCGCGGCGCGCCTCCGTCGGCATCGACCTTCCGGCAATCCAACGACATGTACTACCTCTCGGCGATCGAGGTGCCGAACGCCTATCTCGCGCATCGACACGCGCGATGCCCGAACCGTCGTCTACCTCCCGCATCGCAGCGAGGCGTTCGAGCGCAGCAGCGGTCGGCGCCTCTGCGTCGAGGATGCGGACGCCGCGCTCGCGCTGACGGGCGCGGACGAGGTATGCCCGGTCGAGGAGCTCCCCGCCGCGCTCGGCCGGCGCGTCACGCGCCGGCTTGCGCCGGTCGTCTTCACACCGCTTGCACCGGCGGAGGGGCCCCGGGGCACACGGGACGGGGAGCTCGACATCAGGGCGGAGTCCCTGGTCGACCCGTTCGCGGCGACAACGTCGTCCGAGGCCGTATTCGTCGAGGCACTCCGATCCTGTCTTCCGACGGTCGAGGTTCGCGACCTGAGCCCGTTCCTCGACCGGCTCCGCTGCGTGAAGAGCACGTGGGAGATCGGGGTCATGCGCGAAGCGGCGCGGTTGACCGGCCTCGCGGTCCTCGAGGCGATGCGCTCGACGGCCCCCGGGGTGATGGAGTACGAGCTCGGGGCGCTCGCGGAGCTCGTCTTCCGGCGCGGCGGCGCGTTCGGCTCGGCGTACGAGCCGATCGTGGCAGCAGGCCCGAACATCTGGCACGGGCACTACGGGGCGAAGACCTCGGCGCTCGAGACGGGCCAGCTCGTCCTCATGGACGCTGCGCCGGATTACCGCTACTACACGAGCGACATCGGGCGGATCTGGCCCGTGGCCGGCACATGGGAGCCGTGGCAGCTCGAGCTCTACGGGTTCATCGCCCGATACCACGTCGAGCTCCTCGCGCGGATTCGCCCAGGAACGACCGCGGAGGAGGTTCTCGCCGGCGCCGCCGACGCGATGCGCCCCGTGCTCGCGGCGACCGCGTTCACGAAACCGGCGTACGAGCAGGCTGCGCGGGAAGCACTCGACTTCCCCTATCACCTCTCGCACCCGGTCGGCATGTCCGTCCACGACGTCGGCGAGTACCGGAACCGGTCGTTCGTTCCCGGCCTCGTCTTCTCCGTCGACCCGATGCTCTGGGTGCCGGAGGAGCGGCTCTACATCCGCTGCGAGGACACCGTCGCCGTGACCTCGGACGGTGTCGAGAACCTCACGGGGTTCGTCCCGATCGACCCGGACGAGATCGCCGCGGTCATGCGAGCGCCCGGCATCCTCGAGGCGGTTCCCCGGTGAGCGCTCCGACCCTCTGGTACCAGACACCTGCGGCCCGCTGGCTCGCAGCGCTCCCGATCGGCAACGGCCGGCTCGGCGCGACAGTCTTCGGTCGCGTCTACAAGGAGACGATCATCCTCAACGAGGAGACCGTCTGGACCCGCTGGCCGGACGATCGCAACAACGCGGATGCGTTGACCGCGCTGCCGAAGGTGCGTCGACTCCTGATGGAGGGGAAGGTCGACGACGCGCACACGCTCGCGGAGCTCGCGATGTTCGGGACTCCGCACCGTCAGGCGAGCTACCAGGTTCTCGGCGACATGACGCTGCTGTTCGGGGGGCACCACGAGGAGCTGGCCTCGGGCTACCGGCGCTCGCTCGACCTCGACGACGGGATCGCGGCGGTGGAGTACGAGCTCGGCGGAACCCGTTTCCGGCGCGAGGTCTTCGCGAGCGCCCCGGACGACGTCGTCGTGCTCCGGTTCGAGGCCTCGGGCACGGGAGCGGTGGAGCTCGGATCGCACTACTACCGCCGCTACGACGCATTCGAGCGGATCGAGGGACACGACCACGTGGTGGGCGGCGTCGTCGGAGCGCGCGGCTCCGCGTTCTCGTCCCGCGCACGCGTCGTCGCGGAGGGCGGGACCGTCGTGCGGCTCGGCGACCACATCTCCGTCCGGGGAGCGGACGCGGTCACGATCCTCGTCGCCGCGGCGACGGACTTCCGCCACGACGACCACGAGCGGGCGTGCCGCGCCACGCTCGACGCCGCGGCCTCGCGGGCCTTCGCGGAACTCCGCGCGCGCCACGTCGAGAGCCACCGCCCGCCGATGCGGCGCGTCCGACTTCGACTCGGCGGCCAGCCGGACGAGGCTCTCGCGGCACTGCCCACGGACGTGCGCCTCGAACGCGTCAAGGCAGGGGCGCTCGACCCTGGCCTCGTCGAACTGCACTTCCAGTTCGGGCGCTACCTGCTGCTCGGCTCCAGCCGTCCCGGCACGCTTGCCGGCCAACCTGCAGGGGATCTGGAACGACAGCTACCAGCCCGCGTGGGACAGCAAGTTCACGATCAACATCAACCTGCAGATGAACTACTGGCCGGCCGAGGTCGCGAACCTGGCGGAGTGTCACGAGCCGCTCTTCGACCTCATCGACCGGCTTCGCGTCACCGGCGCGGAGACGGCACGCCTGCACTACGGCTGCGGTGGCTTCGTCGCCCACCACAACACCGACCTCTGGGCGGACACCGCCCCGCTCGACAACGTCTTCTGCGGGCTGTGGCCCGCGGGCGCGGCCTGGCTCGTTCACCACCTCTGGGACCAGCTACGCCTACAGCCTCGACGAGGCGTTCCTCCGCGAGCGCGGCTACCCGGCGATGAAGGAGGCGGCGCCGCTTCGTGCTCGACTTCCTGGTCGAGGACCCCGAGAGCGGGGAGCTGCTGTTCGGGCCCTCGCTCTCGCCCGAGGCCCAGTACCTCGACGTGAACGGCGTCCGCTCGGGCCTCTGCATGAGCCCCGCCGGGGACACCCAGATCATCGCGGGGCTGTTCGACCGCTGCGTCCGGGCCGCCGAGCTGCTCGGGGTCGACGAGGACTTTCGCGCCGAGCTGCGCGGCAGCCACCCAACACCTGCCGGCAATGCGCGTCGGCGCGCGCGGGCAGCTCCAGGAGTGGCGCGAGGACCACGTCGAGTACGAGCAGGGCCATCGTCATGTCTCCCATCTCTTCGCCGTCTACCCCGACGCTCAGATCACGCCGAGGCGCACGCCGGAGCTCGCACGCGCGGCACGGCGGGCGCTCGAGCTCCGCATCGACGAGGCTTCCGACCGGTCGATCGGCGGCTGGAGCGTCGCGTGGCTCTCGCTGCTCTGGGCACGCTTCCACGAAGGCGCAGCAGCGCACGAGCAGTTGTACGGGATCCTCCGCAAGAGCACCGAGTCGAGCCTGCTCGACCTCTCGCCCCCGGGCGGCACCAACCCGCTCACCGTCTTCCAGATCGACGGAAACCTCGGCGCAGTCGCTGCCGTGTGCGAGATGCTCGTGCAGTCGCACGACGGCATCGAGCTGCTTCCTGCCCTGCCGCCCGAGTGGCCGTCCGGCCGCGTCGAGGGCCTGCGGCTCCGCGGGGGCTTCGAGGCAGACATCGAGTGGGCCGCCGGGCGGCTCGTGGCCGCCCGCCTGCGCTCCGTCGCAGGCGCCCGCTGCGAGGTCCGGTCCACGATCCCGCTCGCCGTGGCGCTCGACGGAGCACCCGTCGAGGTCGAGCATCGCGACGGACTCCTCTGCTTCGACACCCGCCCGGGGGCGATCTACGACGTCGCCCTCGCCGACCGACCCGACGGAGAGTGACGATGACGAAGACGTACTGGCGCGGCGTGTTCCCCGCCGTGACGACCCAGATGCGCCGTGACGGTAGCCTCGACCTCGACGCGACGGCGCGCCACCTGGAGGTGCTTCTCGACTCCGGTGTCGCCGGGCTCGTGATGTGCGGCTCGCTGGGCGAGAACCAGGCACTCGACGCGGCGGAGAAGCGCGAGGTCGTCGAGATGGCCGTCGCCACCGTCGCGGGGCGCGTTCCCGTGCTCGCCGGCGTGGCGGAAACCAGCACGCCGGCCGCATGCCGTTACGTGGGGGACTGCACGCGCCTCGGGGCTGACGGCTTCATGGTGATGTCCGCGATGGTGTACCGCGGCGACGACCGGGAGATCGTTTCCCATTTCCGCTCGGTTGCCTCGGCAACCGACAGGCCGCTGATGATCTACAACAACCCCGTCTCGTACGGCAACGACGTGACGCCGGCGCTGTTCGCGAAGCTCGCGTCGATCGACTCCGTCGTTGCGATCAAGGAGAGCTCGGCGGACACTCGTCGGATCACCGACATCCGCAACACGGTTGGGGACCGGTTCGCGGTCTTCGTCGGCGTCGACGATCTCGCGCTCGAGAGCGCGGCGCTCGGCGTCGACGGGTGGGTCGCCGGGATCGGGCCTCGCCTTCCCCTACGAGAACCAGTACCTCTGGGACCTGACACAGCAGGGCGACTGGAAGCGCGCGCGGGTGGTGTATCGCTGGTACATGCCGCTCCTCCATCTCGATACGCACCCGAAGCTCGTCCAGTACATCAAGCTCGCGCTGCAGGAGACGGGCCTCGGCGCCGAGTGGGTGCGGGCACCCAGGCTTCCGCTCGTGGGGAGCGAGCGAACCCGCGTGCTCGAGGTGATCCGCGCCGGCATCGCAACGCGGCCGAAGCTTCCCGCCGCCTACCGCAGGAAGACGGCAGGCACGCGGCGTGCCTGACGGGCTCCGACCGAACGTCGTCGTCGTCCTCGCCGACGACATGGGGTACGGCGACCTCGGGCTGCTTCAACGAGGGCCGGAGCTCGACCCCTCACCTCGACGCGCCTCGCCGCCGCGGGCGTGTGCCTCACGCAGTGCTACTCGGGCTCGCCGGTCTGCGCGCCCGCGCGCGCCGCGCTCCTGACCGGCCGGTATCCGCAGCGCACGGGCGCCGATCGACACGCTCCACGGGCGCGGTCTTGACCGAATCGCGCTCTCCGAGGTGACGATCGCCGACTGCTTTCGCGCGGCCGGCTATCGCACGGGCCTCGTCGGCAAGTGGCACAACGGCGCGCTCGACCGCCGCTTTCACCCGAACGCGCGGGGCTTCGAGGAGTTCGCCGGCTTCCTCGGCGGCCTCTCCGACTACTGGGATTGGGCGCTCGACCTGAACGGCACGGAGGTTCCAGGCGACGGTCGCTACCTGACCGACGTGCTGACCGAGCATGCTGTCGCGTTCGTCCGGCGCCATGCGCGCGAGCCGTTCTTCCTCGTCGTCGCGTACAACGCCCCGCACTTCCCGATGCAGGCGCCCGAACACCTGGTCGACCGCTACGTCGAGGCCGGCGAGACACTCGGTGCCGCTCTCACCTACGCGATGATCGAGGCGATGGACACCGGGGTCGGCCGGATCGACGACGCGCTCCGGGAGACCGGCCGGGCGGACAACACGATCGTCGTGTTCGCGAGCGACAACGGGCCGTACCTCGGGGAGGTGCAGGGGGTCAGCCTCGATCGCTACAACCACGGCTGGCGCGGCGCCAAGCACTACGTGTTCGAGGGCGGGATCCGCGTCCCCGCGATCGTCCGCTGGCCGGCCGAGCTCGACGGCGGGGCTTGTCGCCCGCGAGATGGTGCACTTCACCGACTGGCTGCCGACACTGGCGGCGGCCGCCGGCGTGGCCCTGCCGGAGCGTGTCTCCCTCGACGGAGATGACATCCGATCGGTGCTGGCGGGCGCGCCGGACGAGGTCCGGCGCGAGCGCTTCTGGCAGTGCAACCGGTATGCGCCCCGAGTGGAGGGGAACTCGGCGATGCGCGACGGCGACTGGAAGCTCGTCCGGCCCGCCATACCCGAGCTGATGCAGGTGACCGAAACCGACCGAGCCGTCGACCGCGCCCTCAACTACCGGCAACCGGAGCGAATCGCGACGATCGACACCTCGCCGCTTCCGGAGTTCACGACAGGGTCTCCGCCCGCACCGCTCCTGTTCGACCTCGCCTCGGACCCGTTCGAGCACGACGATCTCGCGCCGGAGCATCCCGACCGTGTCCGCCGGATGAGCGACGCGCTCGAACGCTGGTTTGAGTCGGTCGAGCGCGATCGGGCCGACGCCGTCGCTGCGGGCGAGTTGGGATAGCGGCCGCTCCGGGGTGAAGCGGGAGCGGGCAGAGGCATTCGAGCGGCCCTGCGGCAACGGATACGCGCCGAGATAATCGCTTGCCCGTCCGGATACGTTCGGGTGTCCCAGGAACGGCGGGCGCCAGGATTCAGCGCAAGCGCTGACCCTTTCTTCGTTTGAGAGCCTGATTTTCTCTGATGCGCTTCTTGAGCGCCTTCTCTGCCTGGTCCAGCCATTTCAGATGCGCTCGGAGAACAAGCTCGAAGTACTCGAGCTCGAGCGTCGACGCGAGCGACGTGGAGTTCGTCTTCGCCTTCACGTCCTCCAGACGTGCCAGCCACATCGTCAGCTGCGGCCGGAGCGCGCTCAACGAACTCAGCGCGTCCTCCGCGGGGACCATCTCGAGCGCCCGGACGCGGAGAAAGATCTCGGAATCCAAATGCGGACGCTCGGTCGGGGTGATCATCCACCGCCTGATCGCGTCCCACCCCTTCGGGGTGACCTTGTACGCCGTCACAGCCTTCGACGGCTCGCCGATCGTGACCTCCTCCAGGTACTCCAGCTCCGCGAGCTGCTTCGAGTTGTCGTAGACCGCCGTCTTCCCGTAGCCGCGTACACCGCCCAGACGCGATCGGATCAGGAGCTCGATCTCGTACGCGTTTGCTCCACCGACAATGTCGTTCTGGCGCTCCGTCCGTGCGCCCGCGTAGAGTACGAGCAGCGCCATCCGGAGCGGCGACAGCTCCTTGGACATGCCTCTCACCGCATCGCTCCGATCCGCACCAGCAAGCACTCCGAACCGTACCACCGAGCCGCTCCGTTCCGGAACCCGAAACACTCCGAAACGGAACAGCGAAATCGCGCCCGATACGGTCCGCGTTGCGCAACAGCGCGCCGACGAGGAAGCGCGGTCGAAACCAAAAATGCCTGCAAAAGCGACCTCATGGTCAGCCACCAGGCAGCTACAGGGTGACCCCATGGTTGTGTCCCAGAACGGCCCCGCCCGACTCAGCCCGCGTTTCTTCGCACCTCAGCGCTCTCAAGCGACATTCCCGAACACTCGGGCACGGCGGCGGTCTCTCGCACCGCTTGTCTGTGCTGATCGGCGGATAATCACCGCGTGACGGTCGATCCTTCGAGGCTGACGCTTCATCTGGAAAGGGTTCTGCAGGCGCCGAGGGCGCGCGTGTTTGCCGCATGCGCGGAGCCCGATCAACTGGGCGGGTGGTGGGGGCCAGCGGGTTTCACCGCTCCCAGCGTCGACCTCGACGTTCGCGAGGGAGGGCGGTACCGCATCACGATGCAGCCACCGGACGGGGAGGCGTTCCACTTGAACGGGAGTACTCGGAAGTCGATCCTCCGAGACGCCTCGCCTACACGTTCGTTTGGGAAGAGCCCGATCCCGACGACCAGGAGACACTCGTGACGCTTTCGTTCTCTGACCATGGTGGCGGAACGAGGCTCGTTCTCGATCATGGATCGTTCGCGACCCAGGCTCGATACGAACTGCACCAAGCGGGCTGGACGGAGACACTGGACCGGCTCGCGGAGTACCTGGCCTAAGCAGACGAAGGGGAAGAACCTTTCGTACAGGCCTCGCGAATCCGAGGTCGAGCTGATGCGGCGGCGGCGCGAGCGGCTAGCCGTCGTCCGCTACGTGCCCAGCCTTCGTCGGCTCCTCGAGCGCGTCGAGACGCGTCTCGATCGCGGCAACACGGCGTTCGAGCGGATCGATAGCGCGCAGCCTCACCGCGATGTCGTGGAGGCGGTCTTCCAGCCCCTGAATTGCCCCGTCCACCAGCCGCCGTGGGCGGTCGACGATCTGTCGGAGTGTGTCCTCGCCTTTGTCTACGAGCTCCGAGATGAAGTCCGGGTCGTCCGTCGTCTTCCGCGAGGTCGCCATGCCCGGAGGATAGCGCGGTTGATCCTGGCGAACTGGACGGCGGTGACGGACCGGAAAGGCCGTACCGGTCGGTGACAACGACATCTCGGCACGGTGTTGGTGGTGACGCCGAGGACGGCGGCGAGATCTTTCGCGGCGGGGAGGCGCTCTCCCGGCGTCGCCTCTCCGACGGCGATCCCCCGCCGAATGTCGACGGCGGCTGCTGGTGGAGATCGCACGATCGTTCCCAGCTCGGGCCAGGTCACACGTTCGTCTCCTTTACCCGGTTGCTACCGGGCTCTTACCCGGGGGCAACCACGCCCCCTGATCGTGCTGGCGAAAGCGGGATCCGCCCGCCGACCGGAAGGAGTGCACGTGAGCACCACCATCGAAACGGTTCGCAACGGCGTCGACACGCAGACGCTGTTCGCGACCCTTGACGCCGTCAAGGCACAGCCGGAGCTCGGGACGTTCCAGTTCCGGGTGCACAACAGCTGGCTCGACGGCGCGCACAACCGCTCGACCATCAAGGGCTTCTACGCCGCGGGCGGAGAGGACACCTCGCGCGTCGAGGCGTTCGAGCTCAACGCGGGTGAGCCGGCGATCCTGATCGGCACCGACACCGGCCCCAACCCGGCCGAGTTTCTCCTGCACGCGCTGGCCGCGTGCCTGACGACATCGCTCGTCTATGTCGCCGCCGCGCGCGGCGTACGCCTGACGCGCGTGGAGTCGAGGCTGGAGGGCGACATGGACGTGCGCGGCGCGCTGGGGCTCTCCGACGAGGTGCGAAACGGCTTCGATCGGATCCGGGTCGCATTCCTCGTCGAGGGCGACGCCCCGCCGGAGAAGCTCCGGGAGCTGGTCGAGCGGGCGAAGGCGCGTTCTGCCGTCTTCGACATGGTCACGAACGGCGTCCCGGTAGATGTGGGGGTCGAGACGTGAGGACGACCAGCGGCGCCCGGTTCGTCCGGGCGCCGCGCCGTCTCTCGCCGGTCGAGATCGACACCCTCGTCGTCGGCGCCGGTCAGGCCGGGCTTGCGCTCAGCCACCATCTGTCTCGCGCCGGGCGCGAGCACGTCGTGCTCGAGCGCGGCCGAGTCGGGCAGCGTTGGCACGAGCGCTGGGACTCGCTCACGCTGCTCTCGCCGAACTGGATGAATCGCCTGCCCGGCGTGCGGGCCGCGAACGATCCTGACGGTTTCGTGTCCCGGACGGACGTGATTGCGCATCTCGAGGCCTACGCACGGTCGTTCGAGGCTCCGGTGGTCGAAGGGGTCGAGGTCCTGCGGATCGTGCGGCGGGGCGCGTCCTTCGGCGTCGAGACGACGGGCGGCGCCTGGGTCGCCCGCAGTGTCGTGCTGGCGACCGGCGACGCTGCGTCCCCGCATGTGCCGTTCCCGGCGCCGCCGGAGATCGCCTCCCTGCACTCCGCCGACTACCGCCGTGCCGACCTGCTCCCCGACGGGCCTGTCCTCGTCGTCGGCGCCGGTGCGACGGGGCAGCAGCTTGCTCTCGAGTTGTCCGTCGCCGGGCGCGACGTCGTCCTGACGGTCGGGCGCCATTCCCGCGCGCCGCGTCGGTACCGCGGCCGCGACATCTTCGACTGGCTCGAGGTGCTCGGAGACTTCGACCGGGCGGTCGACGAGCTGCCTGACGTCGAGGCTGCGAAGCGCGTGCCGCTGTTTCCGCTGAGCGGTGCGAACGGCGGTGAGGACATCGGCCTCGACCGCCTCGCGGGGCTCGGCATCACGATCACCGGCCGCCTCGAGCGCTTCGACGGGCTCCGTGCCGTCTTCGCCGACGATCTGGCCGCGAACGTCGCCGCGGCAGACGCGCGCCTCGTCAAGGTGTTGCGCCGCATCGACGCGCACCCGCTGGCGCGTGGCACGGAAGGGGCTCACCCGGCGCCCCTCGTCCTTCCCGCCGGGCCGCGCACCCTCGACCTCGAGGGCTTCGGCGCCGTCCTGTGGGCGACGGGGTTCCGTCCTGCGTATCCGTTCCTGCGAATCGACGGAGCGCTCGACCGCGGTGGCGAGATCGTCCAGCAGCACGGGGCGACGCGGGTCTCTGGGCTGTACGTGCTCGGCCTCGCCTACCAGTCCCGGCGCAACTCGCATTTCATCGGTGGTGTCGGCCGCGACGCCGAGACGATCGCCGGTCGGATCGTCGGCCGCCCTGTCCGGCGGCGTCGCCGGCGTGCCGGGTGGCGGCGGGCGGCGGCGGCGGCGCTCGGCGTGCTCCTGCTCCTGCCCGCCGTGTCGCCCGCGGCCGTGGAGCGCCCACGTCCGACCGACGTCCCCCTGGCCGAGACGGCGATGGCCCCCAACGGCTACCAGGTCTACAACGACTACGCCTCGCCCGAGCGCACGTACTCGTCCGAACGTGCCGTTGTCCACTACGTCGTGCACGGCATCGACGCGCCGCCGCTCAACGATGACGACGCCGACGGAGTTCCCGACTACGTCGAGCTCGTCGGCCGAGCCGCCGACCGTGCGCTCGCCTACTACGAGCGGCGCGGGTTTTTGGCGCCGCTTCCCGACGAGGACGGGCCTGACGCGCGGCCCGACCTGTACGTCACGCGCTTCATGCCGGGGACGCTCGGTATCGCCTTCCCGGCTGCTGCCGCGGCCGGCGGCGCGTTTGCGGTCGTGTCGAACAACCTCGATCCGAGCCCTGAGCGGAGCTTCGCGAGCGTCTACGCCACTGTGGCGCACGAGCTCTTTCATCTCGTGCAGTTCTCGTACTTCCCCGCGGATGACGCGGCTGCGCTCCCACCGCCGTGGATCCTCGAAGGGACGGCCGCCGCGCTCGAGACTCGGGTCGCGCCGGGCCTCGACGACCTCGTGTCGACGCTTCAGCTGCGCGGCTGGTTCGCGGCGACGGGGCGGAGCATCGTCTCACAGAGCTACGGCTCCCAGTTGCTCTGGCGAAGCCTGGACACAGAGCAGCCTCGTTTCCTCCCCGCGCTCCTTCAGCGTCTCGCCGCCGAGCCCGCCGCCGGAGACGGAGGCGGCGCCGTCGCGGCGACGTACGCGCGGATCGCGGGGAGGCCGTTCCCGCAGGCGTTCCACCGGTTCGCCGTCGCGCTCGTGGGCGACTACGGCGATGTGATCGAGCCCGTGTTCGGCCTTGGCCCCGTCGCACAGCGCAGCGCCGTCGTCGCACCGCTTGCCGTGCACTACGTCCGTCCGGTACTGCCGCGGTCAGGCAGTTATTCACTCACCCTCACCTTCCCGCACGGACATGGCTCGGTGTCGGCCACCCTGACCTACGAACTGGCGAGCGAGGTGGCGGGCGGCCGGCCGTCCGTTCGGCGGATCGCGGGGCGAACCTCCGACAACGGCCGGACGACGACGTTCGGAGTCCCGGCGACGATGCGAGCCGACCCACGACTGGCGAATCCGCTGCTCGTCGTTTCGAACGGAGGCGGTCGCGCCGTCCGTTACGCCGTCAGTGCGCGCTGAGCGTGCTCGGCGCGCCGGCGGGCGACGACGTAGCCGAGCCGCTCGGCGATCCCGGCCGCCTCGCCGGCAAGCGCGGCGGCCTCGTCCAGGCGGCCGACCCTACGTAGCACCTCGGCGCACTCGATCAGGGCGTCGGCCTCCATGCGACTTCCCGGTCCGCGCGCGGAAGCAATACCGGCACGTGCCTCCCCGAGGAGCCGTAGAGCCGCGGCTGCGTCGCCGCGGTCCGCCTCGACGAGCGCGAGGACGATTCGCCACCAGACGTCCACCCACAGTCCGGGCGTCGGGACGCGCTCGGCGACGCGCGCGAAGCGCGCCGCCTCGTCGTTTCGCCCTTGTCGCGCGAGCAGTAGCCCCAATCGCCACGCGACGTTTGCCTCCGAGAGCTCGTCGTGGGACATCGCGAGGGTCTCGAAGCCCTTCCTGAGCACGCGTTCGGCGGCCGGGTCGTCGGCGGCCAGCATCTCGACCTCGGCGACAGCGATCGAATGCCCCGCGGCCGACACCCACAGCCCGAGCTCCTCGAGCGACTGTCGGGTCTCCTCCACGAGCGCGCGCGCCTGCTCGAACTCGCCGCTCGCTGCGAGCAGGAGACCGAGTGCGCTGCGAGCCGATGCGTACACGTAGGCGGAGGTGGACACCTCGGCGATCTCCTGGACCTGGAGAATCGCCTCGTCGACCGGGACGCTGCCCCCCGGCAGCGTGATGCACATCCAGCTCATGACGCGGTGCTCGATCTCCCGTTCGTTTGCCTTTCGCGCGTGATCCAGCGCGACGGACAGCCGCTGCTCCGAGCTCGGCAGCCGGGCGCGGTCGAGCGCAAAGAACCGGACGAGCTCGGCCATCGCGAGCGCACCGTGGTCACCGGCACGTTCGAGGACGGGCACGGCGTGGTCGACGTCGCGGAGCATCTGGTCCGGCGGCACCGGCCCCTCGCCCCACATCAATGCGAGCGCCGTTGCGAGCCGTGCCCGTGCTGCGAGCCGCGCGTCGCCGATCTCCGTCGCGACCGCATGTGCCTCCGCGAGCACGTCGCGCGCCGCCGCGCGCTCTCCGCGCCAGACGAGCGCCTCGCCCAGCTTCGGCAGGAGCTCCACGCGCTCGTGCGCGTCGCGCGGCAGGAGCTCGCACGCTCTCGCGAGCAGCGACGAGGCCGCCGACCAGTCATCCCGGGCGATGGCAGCGAGGCCCGCCCGGCGCAGGTGTACCGCCGCCCGTTGTGCAAGCCGGGCGACGGCCGCGCCGCCCTCTCCCGTCTCGCGGCGCGCGCGCAACGCCAGGTAGAGGTGGTGCGCAGCCGAGACGTCTCCGTCGACGCCCGCCTCCAGTGCGCGCTCGGCCAGACGTTCGTGCAGCTGGGCGCGCCGCCACTTCGGTACGCCGGCGTAGGCGACGTCGCGCACGAGGGCATGCCGGAACGACCAGCCGCCACGCTCGACGTCCTGGGCCTCGCCGGGGCGGATGAGCTCCCGCCGGACGAGCGTCACCAGCGACGCCGCTACGTCCTCGCCGACGAGCGCCGATACCTCGTCGGACGTGAACGACGTCCCGCACACCGCCGCCGCCTGGATGACGGCTCGATCGGCCTCGTCGAGCCGGTCGAGGCGCGCAGCCAGGAGCATCTGGATCGAGTCGGGGAGCGTGGCGAGGTCACCCTCGAGCTCGGCGGCGAGCAGCTGCTCGATGAAGAGCGGATTGCCTTCTGCGGTCTCGAGGATGCGGGCGCGTGCGGAGGCGTCGAGCCGTCGATCCGAGGAGAGCAGGTCGAGGAGCGCCGCCGATGCCGGCGCGGGCAACGCGTCGAGCAGCAGCGTCGAGCTGCTCACGCGCCCCCCGCCCCAGTGCGGTCTGAGGTCGAGCAGGTCGGGACGCGCCAGGCACAGCACCAGGATGGGGGCGTGGGAAAGCTCGACGACCGATTCGACGAGATCGAGGAACGCGGGTGCGGCCCAGTGCACGTCTTCGACGACGAGGAGCAGCGGGCGCTCGTCCGCGAGGCCGGCGAGCAGCCTGCGGGTGGCGAGGGCGGCGTCCTCGGCTTGCGCGGTTCCCTTCGCGAATCCGACGGCGACTGCGAGCTGGTCGGCCAGGCGCGGGGTGTCGTCGGTCCCCAGCCGTCGGCGAAGCCATTCGGCCGGGTCGCCGTCGGCGAGCTCGTTCAGCAGCTCGCGAAGCGGCGCGTACGTGTCGTCGCGGCCGTCGGCCTTGCAATGGGTGACGGCTGCGTTCGCCACGCCTTGCAGGCGATCGACGCACTCGGCCGCGAGGCGTGTCTTGCCCAAGCCTGGGGCGCCGAACACGGTGACCAGGCCGGGACGCCCGGCTCCGACGGCGGACTCGACTGACTTGGTGATCTCGTGCAGTTCCCGTTCCCGCCCCACGAGGGGCGTTTCGAGGCGACGGACCAGTGGCGCTGCCTGAGCATCGACGGTGTCGACCGCCCAACCGTCCTCCCGCTGCGAGGCCTCGACCGCGTGCCGGACGGCCCGCCATGTCCGCGGCGAGGCGAGGACATCACCAGCGTTCGCCCGTTCCTGGAGCCGTGCGGCCTCGTCGACGGGAGTGCCCGCGACGAGCGGGTCCCCGGTCACGACCTCGCCGGTCGAGAGACCGACGCGGGCGGCGAGGCTCGAGGAGCGGAGCGCCACAGCCGCCGTGACCGCGCGTAGCGCGTCGTCGTCCTGCGCCGTCGGGACGCCGAACACGCCGAGCACGCGTCCACCGCCGAAGCCGGCGACGCTCGCGCCGTGACGAGTGAGCTCCTGCTCGGCGGCGCGGGTCCGGTCGAGCTGCGCGGCGCGCTGAGCCTCCGGGTCGTCGGGCGCGTGGATCGGCCCGACGTCCGCGACGACGACCGTGGCGAGCTTGCGCGACTCCGCGGGCGGCGGCCGCGCCGGCACGAGGGCCGCCGCGGCGGGCAGCGCGTCGACGGCCGGCGTGCGCTCCCTCGAGGCGAGGTCGAGCGACGGGTCCTGCTGCAGCATTCGCCGTTGAAGCTCCTTGAGCCGCGGCGGCGGGTCGATCCCGAGCTCGTCGTGGAGCGTCAGGCGAAAGGTCTGGAACGCCTCCAGCGCCTCAGCGTGCCGGCCGCAGCGGTAGAGGGCCAGCATCAGCTGGCTTCGCGGCCGCTCCCGGAGCGGATGGCGGTGGACCAGCGCATCGAGCTCGGCCACGAGCTCCGCCTCGCGTCCGAGGGCCAGCTCGGCGTCGACGCGGTCCTCGAGGCAGGCGAGCTGCTGCTCGACAAGCCGTGCTTCCTCCGGCCGGGCGAAGGGCTCCGCGAACTCCGCGAGCGGCACGCCGTGCCACAGGTCGAGCCCTCGGCGCAGCTCTCTCGCCGCGTCCTCCGCCCGGCCGTCCGCGAGCGCTTCGCGGCCGCGCGCATGCAGCGCCTCGAACGCGTGCAGATCGAGGGTGTGTCCGTCGAGGTCGAGCAGGTACCCCGGCGACCGCGTCCGGATCAGCTCGCGCGGGAGCTGCTTGCGAAGCTGGGAGACGAAGATCTGCACCATCTTGGGTGCGCTCTCCGGCACCTCCTCGCCCCAGAGCCCGTCGATGAGGCGATCCATGGGCACGACCCGGCCGGCCTGCAGCAGCAGAAGCCCGAGTAGCGCCTTTTGCTTGCCGCCGCCCAGGTCGACGCGCGTCCCGCCGTCTTCCGCTTCGAGCGGTCCAAGAATCGAGAACTCCACGTCCCTCCCGGCGATCCTTTCCTGCGGGCACCGTGCCGCGGTTACCGGCCATATACCGCCGGATAACCCAACCTGCAACCGACGCGGTGTCTGCTGCCCGTCGACAGCTCCGGCACCGCCGGGGAACGGACAGGAAGGAGACATCCATGAAGAAGCGCATCTCGACGCTTGTTGCGCTCGCAGCAGCCTCCCTCACCGTCGTCGTTTCGGCGCACGCAGGGGTAACCGCGAACGAGCACCTCTCGATCGCATACGCCGGGTATGTCCCGTGCGCGAACGGTGGCTCGGGCGAACTGCTCACCGGCACGATCGATGTGAACGACCTCGCCTCGGAAACGGTGAACGGCAACCACACCGCGTGGCAGTTCCTCTTCGAGCGGCACGGCGAGCTCGTCGGCAGGATCACCGGTGACACCTACCGCCTGACCGGTGTGGAGCACGGCGCCTACACGCAGAGCCTCGACAGCGAGCACGCGACGCTCACGTACGTGAACAGGTACCGGCTGATCGGTCCGGGACCGGGCAACAACCTGATCGTGCGCGAGACCGCACACATCACGCTCGACGCGGACGAGAACGTGGTCGTGCAGCGCGACGACTTCACCATCGACTGCACGTAGCGCGGACAACCTGATGCGTGGAGCCGCCGTCCCGCGGCTCTACGCATCGTGGCCCTGCCGGCGACCTGGCGCCGCAACAGCGAGATCGCGCAGATGCAAGGGCAGCCGCGAGCGGCCTGGCTAGCGCGCAGGGCGCACCGGGCACGCGGAGTCTCGGCGTTTGTACATCAGGTAGTTGTAGTGGGTCGAGATCAGGCGGTAGTCCGGTCCGCGGAAGAGCCGGACGAGCGGCGTGTTCGCGCGGTAGCGCTCGATGCGTGCGTCGCGGCGCGACTGGTACGGGATGCGCAGAGTCAGGACGGCGACGTCGGGCAGGCCGTGCCGCTGCCAGTAGCGCAGGAACGTCTGCTGGTAGGCGTCGGTCTTGTCCTGCGAGATCGTGGCGATCCAGGCGCTCGACGTGTCTGCCCGGGAGTGAGAGAGCAGATAGCCGCCCGGGAAGTCGCGGAAGAAGACGATGCGGCAGTGCGGGCTGACGCGATCCAGGTCGCGGCCGATCTCCTCCAGCCACAGCTTCTTGTTCAGGCTCGTGTGCAGCCCCGCGAAAGGCCCGCTCGACACCGTCGCGTCCAGTGTCGACACCGGTCCGTCGCGGTAGACCGGCCAGCCGAGGACGAGCAGGAGCGCCGGTACGACGACTGCCGGCCAGACGGCGAGTTGCGGGGCCGCCGCATCCTCGAGCGCCCAGACGAGGAACGCCGTGGTCACGAAGATCGCCGGCAGGAAGCCGACGCCGAAGTTGACGCCGCCGTTGTTGCTGGACAATGCGGTCGCGAGCCCGGCGAGGAGCGCCGGCACCCAGACGGCTGCGAACAGGCGACGGGCGTCGGGCCGCGGCCAGACGAGGACGAGCAACGGCAGGGCGAGCGCGCCGTAGTGGGACACGAACTCGAGCGACGACGTGTACGAGTCGAGCGCCCGGCCGGCGGCGACCGGCAGGCAAAGGAGCGGTAGCAGGAGGAGAAGCGGCACGGCGAGCGGCCGGCGGAATCGCCAGGCGACGAGCAGGAGGCCGAGCGCAGGGAGGAGCAGGTACCAGTAGTGCAGTGTCGTCCACTGGTGGTGGAAGACGTCGTCGAGCTTGCCAGCGCTCGCCGAATGGCCGAGGTACTTCGACGATCGCCGGTACCCCTCGGCGACGGAGTGGACACCGGCGCTCCCCGCGACGACGCCCATCGCGCCGCAGAAGACGCCGAGCGACGGCAGTCCGAACGCCAGGATCTCGCGCCGCCACCGCGGCGGCTCGAGGACGAGCCGCGCTGCGAACGCCATGACGACGGCTACGGCGAGCGACGGGTAGGCGAAGACCGCGAACCCGTGGCACAGACCGGCGGCGACGAGCCACCAGACGCTCGACTGCGGCGCGAGTGAGCGGAACGCCAGCAAACAGCCGGCAGTGAACAGTCCGCTGCCAAGCGTGTTGTAGCTCAGGCTGTGGATGTCGAACGGCACGAACGCGACTGCCGCCACCGATGCGAGCAGGGCCGCCGATGCGCTCCGCAGCACGCTCCGCAACCCGACGAACACGGCCGTGGCCACGAGCAGCGAGAACAGGAACTGCAGGTGCCGCACGTACAGCACGACGCCGTCCACGCCGACGAGTTCGCGCCAGACCCACACGAAAGGGGAGACGAGCAGGGCCGCCTGCTGCGCCACCGTCGTCTCGTCGACGAACGGGCTCGCGCCCTGGGCGAACCGCCACGGCAACGCGACGTAGAACGACTCGTCGGTCAGATCGACGCCGTACCAGCTCCGCCAGTAGGTGATTCCGACGACCGCGACCGCGGCGGCGACTGCGACCGCCCCCGAGGGCGACAGCCGCCACCGCGTGCGGTTCAGCACGCGGCCCCGACGCGAGAAGGAGCGCCGGAGCGCTCGAGCACCGGTGGCACCGCGACCGACCCCTCTTCGTCCTGGAAGCTCTCGAGGATCGCGATCAGCGAGCGAGCGGTCACGGCGGTGCCGTCGAGCGCGTGCACCTCCTGCCGCCCTCCCTGGTCGGGCCGGTATCGGATGCCGAGCCGCCGCGCCTGGAGGTCGGTCGTGTTCGACATCGAGATGATCTCGCGGAAGTGCTGCTGTCCGGGGAACCGCCTTTCGATGTCATCGTTCTTCGCGGCGGACAGCCCGAGGTCGCCGGCCGCCACGCTGACGACGCGGTAAGGGATGCCGGTTCCTGCACGAGCCAAGCCTACGGCTGGGGCGGGCGATCAACTGCGAGCGCGACCCTCAGGAAACGCGGGTCTGTCGTTAGAGCGGGTTGACACACGCCAGCGCCGCCATGAACGACTCCGCCCCGCCACGCACGACGGCCGCCCGCTCGCCCTCACCCGCCGCGTCGAGCGCCTCCGCCAGGTCGAGCTCGAGAGCGGCCGCGTCGAACGCATAGCCGAGCGCTCGCTCGGTCGCGGCGGCACGTTCCAGGAGGTCGACGGCCGTCGCCGCGTCGCCCTCGCGGAGAGCGACGAGCCCCTGGCCGGCGAGGCGGCTCATCGCCGCCTTCCCGCCGAGCTCGGTTCCCCCGACCGGTGCCATCGCCTCGACCACTCGGTCGAGCAGCTCGCCCTCTCCCGCCGCGTGGAGCGTGCGGACGAGCGGGAGGGCGCTGATGACCCCCGACCAGCGGCCGCCGACCGCGTCGATCGACTCGGCGACCACGCGGCGGAGCTCCTCTCGCCTGCCAGTGAGGTGCGCCCACGGAGCGAAGGCGCACGCCATCGGGACGATCCGCTGCGGCTCGGCGCTCGCAAGCGCCAGCAGCGGGAGCTCGCGGAGACGCCCCTCCGCGGTCGCGAGGTCGCCGCGGCGCGTCGCGAGCTGTGCGGTGAGGCCGAGCCAGACCAAGCGAGCGGTCGGGAGCGTCCGCGAGTTCGCGAGGCTCGTGGCGATCTCGTCGGCCTCGTCCCAGCGGCCGGCTGGGAGGAGCTGCATCAACGCGAGCGACAGCTCGACGTAGGGCCCGATCGCGGGCGGCCGCGGAAGGTACGTCAGCTTGCCGGCGACTACCTCGTGGATACGGACGACATCGTCGACGGGGATATGCCCTGCCGCGTTCCAGAGGAAGTTGGCCAGCGCGCGGTACGCCTCTTCCGCCGCCCCGATCGCGATCGCGTCGTCGACGATTTCCAGGATCTCTTCGGGGTCCGGCGCCGTGCTGCTTCCCCTCATCGCGTGTGCGGAGGCGATGTTGATCCGGCTGTTGACCGCGCCGAACGCGTCCCCGACGCGCTCGGCGACGGCGAGCGCGTCCTCCGCGAGCTCGAGCGCGCTCGGCTCGCCGCGGAGCATCGCGAGCTGCGAGCGTCGCGCGAGCGCCCGCGCACGCTGGGGCGAGTCGGGCTGGCCCTCGAGCGTGTCGACGGCTTCGGTCGCGACGGCGAGCGCCTCGTCCCACCGTGCCGAGAGCCAGAGCGCGCGCGACCGCCAGCTGAGCGCGTCTGCCAGGAGCGTCACGTCCTCGGGACTCGCCAGGGAGATCGCCAGGTCGAGATGGCGGAGAGCGTCGTCGGGCCCGCCGATCGTCGCCGCGAGGCGCCCCAGCAGAAGCTCCGCCGCGGCACGGGTGTCGTCGTCCGTTGCGAGCTCGGCCGCGCGCTCGAGCTGTCGGCGCGCGTCGTCGTAGGACCCGCGCTGGAGGGCGGCGAGCCCGGCGGTCGCGAGGAGCTCGGACGCGCGCTGCGCGACGGCGGGGCTCGTCTCCCCGTACGCCAGCGCCTCCGCGTAGTGGTACGCCGCCAGCTCCGCCGTCTCGACACCGCGGTCGGGCGCGACCTCGAGCAGCCACTCCCCGACCCGCCGATGCAGTGCGCGACGCTCCGGACGCGGGAGCGACCCGTACGCGACGTCACGGGTGAGCGCATGCTTGAACGAGAACTCGCGGAGGCCCGCCATCGACGACGTCGGGTGCTCGGTGACGAGCCCGCGGGGCGTGAGACCGGCGACGACGTCGTCCCGGACGTCCGCTGCCGCGGGCCAGAACACGCGCCCGACGACCGAGCAGCGCCGAAGAGCCTCGCGCGAGTCCGCATCGAGGAGGTCGAGGCGCGCCGCGATCACGCCGTGAACGGAGTCGGGGACCGGGAGATCGCGCAGCCCGGCGGTCGGCTGCCACAGGTCGCCGCGCCGCTCGATCGCGCCGCGCTCGATCAGCATGTGGAGCATCTCCTCGACGAAGAACGGGTTGCCCTCGGTGCTCGCGAGCACGCGCCGGCGCACCGCCTCGGGAGTCGAGCCGCGCCCGAGCAGCTCCGACACGAGTCGCTCCGCCTCGGCACCGTCGAGCGGGCCGATCGTCAGCGCGGTCGCGTTCTGCTTCGCGGCGCCCCAGGTGGTCCGCGACTCGAGCAGCTCCGGCCGGGCCGCGCACACGATCAACACGGACGTCTCGGCGAGCGTGTCCGCGACGTGCTCGATCAGGTCGAGCAGCTGGTCGGATGCCCAGTGGATGTCCTCGACGACGAGGATCGTCGGCCGGTCGCGCCCGAGCGCGTCGAGGTAGCGGCGCCAGGCCTCGTGCAGCCATGGCGTCACGTCCTGGCCGACCGCGCTCGCATCGGGCAACGCGAGGCCGATCATCCAGGCGAGGGCCTCGAGCACGGGCCCGGCGTGATCGGGGACATCTCGCTCGACCGCCTCGCGAAGCTTCGCGAGCGCGGCGTCGGACGAGTCGGTCTCGAGGATCCCCGCGCGTGTCTTCGCGGCCTCGGCAAGCGGCCTGTACGTGATGCCCTCGCCGTACGGAAGGCAGCGGCCGCGGAGGACGATCGTGTCGGGGAGCCGCTCGACGAGCTCGCGGAGCAGGCGGGACTTTCCGACCCCCGCCTGGCCGAAGACCGACACGAGCTGAGGCACACGGTCTCGCTCGACTCGTCGTGCGACGGCGCCGAGCACGTCGAGCTCCTCGTCGCGGCCGATGAGCGGCGCGGAGAGACCGGCGACGCCCCGGGCGCCCGGTTCCTCGGTCGCGGCGCGCGCCACCCATGCGGGCACCGGGTCGGCTTTCCCCTTCGCGACGACATCGGGCGCGCGCTCGTAGTCGATCGACCTGTTCGTCGCGAAGTGCGTCCGCGTGCCGACGAGCACCGACCCGGGATCCGCGTGCTGCTGCAGGCGGGCGGCGACGTTGACCGCGTCGCCGCTGACCATCAGGTCGCCGCGCGCGGCCGCCTCGCGGCCTGCGACGACGTCGCCGGTGTTGACGCCGATGCGCAGACCGACGTCGGCTCGGTGGCGCGCGCGGACGTTGTCGGCGAACGCGCCGAAGCGCGCGTGGACGGCGAGCGCGGTGCGGACCGCGCGCTCCGGGTCGTCGTCGTGCGCCTGCGGGATCCCGAACACGGCCAGGATCGCGTCGCCCACGAACTTCTCGGTCGTCCCGCCGTATCGCTCGACCTCGCCGTTGACGAGCTCGAAGAGCTCGCCCTGGAGCTCGCGGAGCTCCTCGGGATCGAGCCGCTCGGCGAGCGCCGTCGAGCCGGAGAGGTCGGCAAAGAGGACGGTGACGATGCGGCGTTCCTGTCGGTCGTCCGCGACCGCCGCTCGCGGTGTCGTCGCGTCCTCGAGGAGCGCCGTCCCGCAGCTCGAGCAGAACGCGGCCGCGGCGGGCTGCTCGGTGCCGCAACCGGGGCACGTGCGGGAGAGCGCCGCGCCGCACGTGCTGCAGAACCGCGCCTCCGCGGACTGCTCGGATCCACAGTCGGCGCACACGACGGGCACGCGCCGAGTGTACGGCTCGCCGGCGAGCGCTTCGATCGGGTGTCTGCGGCCTCGAATGAGCAGCCGCCGGGTCGGTCGGCCCCGTGTCAGCCGCCGGCGAGCCTCACGCGGTGGCCCTGAGCCTCGAGCCGCGGGACGACCTTCGCGCGATGGTCGCCCTGGATCTCGATCACCCCATCCTTTGCAGAGCCGCCCGAGCCGCAAAGGCGCTCGAGGTCGCTCGCGACTGCGGCCAGGTCGCGGGCGGGGATCCCGCGAACGACCGTCACCGTCTTGCCGCGGCGACCGCTCGTCTCACGCGAGACGCGGACGATCCCGTCGTTCGGCGTCGACGGTGCGGTGCGAGCGCGCTCGTCCGAGGCGCGCGCCTTGCGGAGGTCACCGTCTGCGGTCGAGTAGACGCGGTGACTCTCGCTCACGCCGTCGATCGTAGACGGACGCCGGCGAGCAACCCGGTACCTTGGGTAGCTCGTCTGCGAAGGAGCAGCAGGATGCGTTTCTCCCGTGCGTTCGCCGGAGCCCTCGTCGCCGCGGTCGCGGCGACCCTCGTCCAGGGTGCCGATGGTGCGGCCGGACCACGCGTCCAGGAGTACCCCGTCCCGCCGGGAACGCACCCGCACGACGTCGCGCCCGCCCCCGACGGGACGGTCTGGTACACGGCCCAGGCCACGGGGACGCTCGGACGGCTCGACCCGACGACGGGGCAGACGACGGAGGTCCCGCTCGGGGAGGGGTCGGCACCGCACGGAGTGATCGTCGGGCCTGACGGCGCCGCGTGGGTGACCGACGGCGGGCTCAACGCGATCGTTCGGGTCGAGCCCGGCACGACCGCCTTTCGCGGCTACCGGCTGCCCGCCTCGGCGCGCAACGCGAACCTCAACACCGCAACGTTCGACAAGCGCGGAATCCTGTGGTTCACCGGCCAGAACGGCATCTACGGCCGCCTGAACCCGAAGACGGGCGCGATGCGCGTCTTCCGCGCGCCGTTGGGCCCCGGGCCGTACGGGATCACGACGACCCCGAAGGGGCAGGTCTTCTACGCGTCGCTCGCGGGAAGCCACATCGCGCAGATCGACGTGCGCACCGGCAAGGCGACCGTCATCCGACCGCCGACCGCCGGCCAGGGCGCGCGGCGGGTCTGGTCGAACTCGAAGGGGATGATCTGGGTCAGCGAGTGGAACGCCGGCAAGGTCGCCCGCTACGACCCTACGACGAGGAAGTGGCGCGAGTGGGACGTGCCGGGGCCGGCGAAGGTCTATGCGGTCTACGTCGACGAGAAGGACGTCGTCTGGCTGACCGACTTCGGTCGGAGCGGCCTCTGGCGGTTCGTACCCGCGACGGGCCAGTTCACGCGGATTCCACTCCGCGCCGGAGCCGACGTGCGGCAGCTGCTCGGGCGTCCAGGCGAGGTGTGGGGCGCGGAGTCCGGGGCAGACAGGCTCGTCGTCGTCCGGGGCTGAGCGCCTCGCAGTGCCGCCCGGTCGGCCGCCTCGAGCCTCGCGTCGAGGGACCGAGCGCGCGATCCCCGCAGCGCGCGGCCGATGCCCGGGAGCGGCGGCTACAGGAGGATCTGGAGCGCGAGATCCACGCTGCAGCCGCGCTCGAGGAGCGAGACGGCGAAGTGGAGGTCGACCTCGGCCGAGGTGGCGAGCACGGCCGCCGACTCGGCGTCGTAGCCCGCGCGCTCGAGCGAGTCGAGGCGCCAGAGCTCGACGCGCTCCAGCTCGAAGGTGGTGGTCTCGGTGACGTCGACGATCGACATGGCTCCCTCTTCTCCCTGTGTCCTTCTCCGCCTGCGTATTCGTTGAAACGCGTTCTCCGGTTCTCCTGTTGTACGCGCCGGAGATGCGGGAATTGGGGCACCGGGATGAACAAGCTGTAAATCCTCGGCCGGGCCGATGTGGGGAATGCACTTGCAGCATTGCCCTCGACCTTCGTAGGATCGTGCGGTGCGTCTCAAGAAGGACACGAAGGTCGACCTGCTCCGGGGCGTGCCGCTCTTCGCCAGCTGCTCGAAGACGGAGCTCCAGCGGATCGCGTCGCTGGCGGACGAGCTCGATCTGGCCGACGGCGCGACGCTGATCCGGGAGGGCGAGCGGGGCCGCGAGTTCCTCGTGGTCGTCAACGGCACGGTGACCGTCACGAAGCGCGGGAAGAAGGTCACCGACCTCGGCGCGGGCGACTTCATCGGCGAGATCGCGCTCGTCTCGGACGTCCCCCGCACCGCGACCGTGACGGCGACCTCGCCGGTGCGGCTGCTCGTCGTCACCGACCGCGCGTTCCGCGGGCTGATCGAGGAGATGCCCTCGATCGCCACGAAGGTGCTGCAGGTCCTCGGCGAGCGCCTCCACGCGGACGCCGTGTAGATCGCAGCGGTCCGCGACGGATCCCGCCTGCGGCGGGGCAGATCCCTGAAGGCGGCGGCCATGCCGCCGCGACGGCGCTCAGGCAGACGGCGCGATCCGCACGGGCGCGTACGTGTGCTCGCGGCTGAAGCCGTCCCAGATCGTCCAGCGCCAGGTGCCGGCGCGCGGGAAGACGACGCGGGCGCGATAGACGCCGGTGCGCCCCGTCGGCCGCGCGGTGAACACACGGCGGACCGTGCCCTGGTCGATCCGCACCTCGGGCGTGACGCCCGCGAGCGGCGTCACCCCGTGCTGGAGAACGGTGAGGTTCACGACCCACGGCGTTCCTGCCTGGGCTCCCTTTGGGGTCGAGCTGAGCTGCACGGTCGCCCACCCGCCCGCGAGCGCGGCGGCGGGGAGGAGGACGGCGGCGACGGCGAGGACGACGACGAGCTTGCGCATGGTCCTGCTCCTTTCGCGTTTCGTCTCCTACACCGCACGAGCCTCGGCGGTTCCGACCGGCGGCGACCTCTACGCTCCCAGCATGGCCCTCGTCGGGATGAACCACGTCGCGCTCGAGGTCGGCTCGATCGACGAGGCGCTCGCGTTCTGGGAGAAGCTGTTCGGGCCGCTGCGGCTGCGGGGCCGATCCGGGGCGATGGCGTTCGTCGACATGGGCGACCAGTTCGTCGCGCTCATGCGGGCGACGGGCGGCGCACCCGACGCTCACCGACACGTGGGGATCGTCGTCGACGACAAGGAGGCCGTCCGCTCGGCGGCGGTCGCGGCGGGGATCGAGGTCTCGAGGCCGCCGTCGCTCGACCTCCGCGACCCGTGGGGGAACCTCCTGCAGGTCGTCGACTACCGCGAGATCCAGTTCACGAAGACGCCCGAGATCCTCGCCGGGATGGGCCTCGCCGGGCTCGAGAAGACCGACGCGGCGCTCGCCGAGCTCCGCGCGAAGGGTCTTGCATAGCGGCATCGTGCAGAATGCGCCGGCGGTGAGCGTCCTCGCGTCGATCCCCTCGCCCGGCTCGGGCACGCTCGAGCTCGGGCCGTTCACGCTGCACATGTACGGGCTCACGCTGCTCGTCGCGATCGCGGTGTGCACGTACGTCACCGGCCGGCGGTGGGTCAACCGCGGCGGCGACTGGGATCTCATCTTCCGCTGTGCCGTGTGGGGGGTCGCCGCCGGGATCGTCGGCGCCCGCCTGTACCACGTCGCCACGAGCTGGGACGAGGTGCCGGACCAGTGGTGGGGCGTGTTCGCGATCTGGCGCGGCGGGCTCGGCGTGTGGGGCGGGATCGCGCTCGGCTGTCTCGTCGGCGGGATCGTCGCGAAGCGCGCCGGTGCGAACGTCTGGCTCCTCGCCGACTGTCTCGCGCCCGGCCTGCTGCTCGCGCAGGGAATCGGGCGCCTCGGGAACTGGTGGAACCAGGAGCTCTTCGGCAAGCCGACCGACCTGCCGTGGGGGCTCGAGATCGACGCGCCGCCGTTCCCGTACGCGCCGGGAACGACCTTCCACCCGACCTTTCTCTACGAGCTGATCTGGGACTTCGCGATGGCGGCCGTGCTCGTGTACCTGATCGAACGGCGCCTCCGCCCGCGGCCGCCCGGCGTGTTCGCCGCGTACATCGCCCTCTACTGCACCGGCCGCTTCTTCGAGGAGCTGCTGAGGATCGACCCGGCGCACCACATCGCCGGGCTGCGCCTGAACGCGTGGGTGTCGCTGATCGGCATCGTCGGCGGCGTGGCCTGGTACGTCCTCTCGCAGCGCAGCGACCGGCCCGCGCGGCCCGGGAGGAAGAAGGAGAAGCCCTCCGCGCCGGCTCGCAAGATGGCCGTCCCGCAGGCCAAGCGTGTCCGACCCCCCGGCTAGATTCAGCGCGTGCCGTCGGCGGTTCGCGACCTCGAGCTGGACCTCGACGCGTTCGAGGGCCCGTTCGACCTCCTCCTGACGCTGATCCTCAAGGATCAGCTCGAGCCTGCGGAGATCGACATCGCGTCGATCGTCGTCGCGTTCGTCGAGCACCTCACGGCCCGCGACCAGATCGACCTCGATGCGTGCGGCGAGTTCCTCGTCCTCATCGCCGCGCTGCTCGAGATCAAGGCGCGCCAGCTCTTCCCGGAGGAGGGCGCCGAGCTCGCCGAGCTCGAGCCCGAGGAGGCCGCCGAGGAGCTCGCCCGGCGGCTCGCCGAGTACCGGCGGATGAAGGAGGCCGCGACCTGGCTGCGGGAGCGCCTCCAGGACGAGCGGGAGCGCTTCTTCCGCCTCGGCCCGGCGCCGCTTGCCCCGCGTACCGAGCGGCGGCTCGCGCAGCAGGATCCGGCGCAGCTCGCCGACGCACTGAGAGGACTGGCGGTGCCGCCGCCGAAGGTGTCCCTCTCGCACATGGCCCTTCGGTTCCCGCCCGTCGCGCAGTTCCTCGAGCGGTTTCGCGCGGTCCTGCGCCGCCGCCGTGTGTTCGACTTCGACGGCGAGGTCGCCGGCCTGTCCCGGGTCGAGCAGGCGGTCGCGTTCCTCGCACTGCTCGAGCTGCGGAAGTCCGGCGAGATCGCCCTCGCGCAGGCCGCCCCATTCGCCCCCATCCGTGTCTCGCGTGACGAGGCAGAAAGGACATCCGCGTGGACCGTTCGCTCCGCCTGATCTCCACCGACACGATCGTCGGCACCCCCATCGACGCCCTCGCGCGCACGATCGAGGCGCTGCTCGTCGTCGCCTCGCAGCCGCTCACCGTCGACGAGCTGATCGCCGCGACCGAGGACGACGTGGAGCGCATCGAGACGGCGATCGGGCTGCTGCGCGAGCGCTACGCCGAGGGCCGGAGCGGGATCGTGCTCGAGCGCGTGTCGGGCGGCTACGCGTTCCGCGCCTCGCGCGAGGCGGCCGACGCGTGCGGGCGCCTGTTCGAGCGGCCCGTCGAGCGAGGCCTGTCGCAGGCGGCGCTCGAGACGCTCGCGATCGTCGCGTACATGGGGCCGGTGTCGCGCCCCGAGATCGCGCGGGTGCGCGGCGTCGCCGCGGACTCGGCGGTCGCCTCGCTCGTCGAGCGCGGCCTCGTCGCCGAGGCGGGCCGCGAGAGCGGGCCGGGAGGCGCGGTGCGCTACCGCGTGACGCCGCTCTTCGAGCGCGTCTTCGGGCTCGACACGCTCGCCGAGCTGCCGCGCCTCGACGATCTCGGCGGCGAGACCGACGCGATCCGCGAGCGGCTGCTCGCCGTCGCCGAGGCACGGGCCTCCTGATCTTGTTCGCGAGCGGGAATCCGCCGAGCGGATTCCCGCCGCTCGGATCCCCCGCCTGCGGCGGGGGCAGATCCCTGAAGGCGTCCCCTTCGGGGCCGCGGCGCCAGCTGCGAGCAACGTGACGACGATCGCGGTTGCGCTGTTCGACGGCGCCGAGGAGCTCGACTTCGCCGGGCCGTGGGAGGTGCTCGCGGCGTGGGCGAGGCAGTGGCCCGACGACGGCGTCGAGGTCTTCACCGTCGCGACGACGGCCGACCCGGTGACGTGCGCGAAGGGGATGCGCGTCCTGCCCGACCACACGTGGGAGACCGCGCCCGCGATCGACGTCCTCGTCTACCCCGGCGGCTTCGGGACGCGCCGCGAGCTCGCCGACGAGGAGGTGCTCGACCGCCTGCGCGGGCTTCGGGAGAACGGCACGCTGATGACGAGCGTCTGCACCGGTGCGCTCGTGTTCGCCGCCGCAGGCCTCCTGCGCGACCGCCCTGCGACGACCTGGTGGGGGAGCCTCGACACGCTCGCCGAGCTGGATCCGACGATCGAGGTTCGGCCCGGCGACCGGTTCGTCGACAGCGGCGAGATCGTCACTGCGGCCGGCGTCTCGGCCGGGATCGACATGGCGCTCCACCTCGTCGCGCGGCTCCACTCGGTCGAGCGGGCGCGCGAGGTGCGCCGCTACATCCAGTACGACCCCGAGCCGCCGGTGTGAAGCTTGCTCGCCAGGCAGGATTCGGCAGAAGCCGAATCCTGCGGCTTGATGCCCCGCCCGCGATGAGGATGTCGACGACTCGGCGGCGGCGGAGAGCGTGACCAGGAGCGGGACGGCGGCGCCGCGTCGGGGGAGCTGCCTCGGTGACCCATTCCTCGCCGCCCGCGCGCGGCGTCAGATCTGCCAGGCGCCGCCGCGGAGCAGCGGTACCGCCTGCCCGTCCGCGGTGAGGCCGTCGACGTCGAGCTCGGGCGAGCCGATCATGAAGTCGACGTGGATCGCGCTCGTGTTGACACGGGCCTTGTCCTCGTCGGACTCGACGCCGAGCTGGTACGCGCTCCCGAGGGCGATGTGGCTCGCGGCGTTCTCGTCGAGCAGCGTGTCGTAGAAGGTCGTGCGGAGCGGGCCGATTCGCCCCTCGCCGTCGACGAGCGCAAGTTCGCCGAGGAATGGCGCGCCGTCGTCCTTGGCCGCGATGGAGCGGAGCGTGTCGGCGCCGCGGTCGGCGTCGATCCGCACCGCCCGGCCGCCCTCGAACTCGACGCGGATCCCGTCCATCAGCGCCCCGTACACGTCGAGCGGGCGGGTCGCCGTGACGTGGCCGTCGGCGCGCAGCGGGTCGGGCGTCGTGAACATCTCCTCGCTCGGGAGGTTGGGGAAGTGGCGCAGCCCGTCCACCGTCACGAAGTCGGCCGCGTGCCAGGTGGACGACGGGAAGAGGCCGACGGTCAGGTCGGTGCCGGGGCCGTGGAGCCGGATCGCGTCGAAGCGGCGCTCCGTGAGGCGGCCGGCGACGCTGGTGAGCGTGCGCGCACGCTCCTGCCACGCCGCTGCCGGGTCGGGCTCGTCGAGCCGGCACACGTGGGCGATCGCGTCCCAGAGCCGGTCGTACGCCGCGCCCGGGTCGAGCTCGGGGTAGACGAGCTTCGCCCAGCCGGGCGTCGGGGCGGCGGCGACGCACCAGTTCGTGGTCGCGCGGTTGACGACGTCGCCCACGTTCGGGAGGTACGGGAGCAGGTCGCGTCCCGCACGGGCGGGATCGACGCCCGCGAGCGCGTCGGGGTCGGCCGGTCCGTTCAACGTCACGCGTGCCGCATGCTCGTCGGAGAGCCACTCGAGCCGGTCGATCAGCCACTGCGGCACGTAGTCGAGGGTCGACTCGTCGGCGTGCAGGAGCCGCTCGCGCTTGATCCGCGGGTCGAACACCACCACGTCGACCCACCGGGCGCCGTGCTCGTACGACGCGCGCGTGACCTCGCGGGTGAGCTCCTCCTTGCCGGGATACGTCGTCACCGCGACGATCTGGCCCGGCTGGACGTTGGCCCCGTACCCGACGATGAGGTCGGCCAGGCGACGCGTCAGGTCGGCGTGGTCGGGCACGGCCGGAGGGTACCCCGCCAGAATGGGCGGGTGCGCCTCAACGCCTATCTCGCGCGCGCCGGCGTCGCGTCGCGTCGCGGAGCCGACGACCTGATCAAGGCCCGCCGGGTGACGGTCGACGGCGCGCCGGGCGAGCTCAACACGTTCGTCGGCGGGTCGAGCGTCGTCCGCGTGGACGGTCGCGAGGTCGGGAAGCAGGCCCTGCGCCACGTCCTGCTCAACAAGCCGCGGGGGACGATCACGACCGCGCGCGACCCGAAGGGCAGGCCGACCGTCGTCGACCTCGTGGGCGGCGACATCCGGGTCGTGCCGGTCGGGCGCCTCGATCGCGACACGACCGGCGTCCTCATCCTGACGAACGACGGCCCGCTCGCCCACCGGCTCGCCCATCCGCGCTACGAGGTCGAGAAGGCCTACATCGCGGAGGTCCAGGGCCAGCCCGGCGACGCCGTGCTGCGTCGGCTCGCCGAGGGGGTCGAGCTCGACGACGGGCCGACGGCGCCGGCGCGCGTCACCCGGCTCGGGCCGTCGCAGATCGAGGTCGTGCTCCACGAGGGCCGCAACCGCCAGCTGCGGCGCATGCTCGAGGCGGTGGGCCACCCGGTCGTCCGGCTCCGCCGCGCGCGCTACGCGGGGCTCGGGCCGGGCAGGCTCCGACCCGGGGACTGGCGCGAGCTGACCCGCGACGAGGTGCGCGCCCTGCGCCGTCTCGTCGGGCTCTGATCGCTACTCGAACCAGACGAGCGTCGCGAGCACGACGTAGAGGCTGACCAGCGCGAGGCCCTCGAAGAGGACGGCCCGCCCGTCGCCGGTCACCTGCCAGAGGGCGATCGCCGTCAGCGCGAGCGCGCCGAGGTACACGGGCTCGACCACGAACGTGAGCCGGTTCGTGAAGAAGAACGAGGCGAGCACGAGCACCGGCCAGAGGAAGCACGCGATCTGCGCGACCGAGTTCTTCACGACGGAGATCGCGAGGTCGTTCTGGCCCTTCCAGGCCAGCTGGACGCCGACCACGTTCTCCACCGCGTTCCCCGCGATCGCGACGATCACGAGCCCCGTGAACGCCTTCGAGATCCCGAGCGCCTCGACCGCCGGATCGAGGGCGTCGACGAACCAGTCCGACACGAGCGCGGCCAGGACGCCCGACACGGCGAGGAGCACCACCGCGAGCTTGAACGGCAGCGCCGCATGGCTCGGCTCGGAGAGCGAGGCTTCGGACGACTTGTCGGAGCGGAGGTAGCCGAAGAGCCACGCGCCGTAGACGACGAGCAGGCAGACCGCCCCCACGACCGAGATCTCGTACTGGTGGTGGCTCGCGGCGTCGCCGACCTGGTCGGAGAGACCGAGGATCGAGATCAGGAACACCGCGAGCAGGAGGAGCGTCGCGGTGTCGTTCGGGAGGCGCTTGCCGAACGTCATCGTGCCGTCCGCGCGCTTCGCCGAGCCTGCGGCGATCGCGAGGCCGAGCACGAGCAGGGCGTTCGCGAAGAGCGAGCCGAGGATCGAGAACTGCGCGACGACGAGCTCCCCGGCCGACAGCGCGAACAGCACGATGAAGAGCTCGGGAAGGTTGCCGAGCGTCGACTGAAGGGCGCCCGTCACGGCCGGGCCGAACCGCGCGCCGACGGACTCGGTCGCGATCCCGATCGTCCACGCCACGCCGCCGAGCGCGATCCCGCAGACCACGAACGTGACGACCGGCTCGGCGTCCGCGAAGTGGAGGATGCCGCCCACGATCGCGACGGCGAGCACCACCGCCGAGATCGCGAGCGTCTTGATCACGGTCGAGGCACCCCGAGCCTCACGAAGCCCATCCGCTCGTACATCGCCTCGATCGTCGGTGCCGAGGCGGTGCGGGCCTTGTCCGCGCCGACCGCGAGGAGACGCAGGAGCTCCGGCTCGTCGGCGCGGAGCTCGAGGTACCGCTCGCGGACGGGGGCGAGCAGCTCGACGACCGCGTCGCCGACGTCGCGCTTGAGATCGCCGTAGCCCGAGCCCTCGTACGCGGCCTCGACGTCCTCGGGCGTGCGCTGCGTCGACGACCGCGAGGATGTCGACGAGGTTCGACACGCCCGGCTTGTCGTCCGCCGCGCCGGATCTCGCGCCCCGAGTCGGTCACCGCCGAGCGGAACTTCTTGCGGATCACGTCGGGGTCGTCGAGCAGCTTCACCGTTCCCTGCTCGGTGCCGCCGGTGGTCGACATCTTCCGCGTCGGCTCCTGGAGGTCCATGATCCGTGCCCCGATCTCGGGGTAGATCCCGTCCGGCACGACGAACGTCTCGCCGAAGCGCGTGTTGAAGCGCTCGGCGACGTCGCGCGCGAGCTCGAGGTGCTGGCGCTGGTCGTCGCCGATCGGGACGCGGTCGGTCCGGTACAGGAGGATGTCGCCCGCCATCAGGACGGGGTACGTGAAGAGCCCGGCCGAGACGAACTCCCGCCGGTCGGCCTTGTCCTTGAACTGCGTCATCCGACCGAGCTGGCCGTACGAGGTGACGGCCGAGAGCAGCCACGCCGCCTCGGCGTGCGCGGTGACGTGGCTCTGCGCGAAGACGGTCGACCGCTCGGGATCGAGGCCGGTCGCGATGAGCATCGCGAACAGGTCGAGCGTGCGGTCGTGGAGGTCGCGCGGGTCGTGCTCGACGGTGATCGAGTGCAGGTCGACGATGCAGAAGTACGCCTCGCCGAGCTCCTGCGTCTGCGCGTACTGGCGGAAGCCGCCGATGTAGTTGCCGAGGTGCTTGTCGCCCGTCGGCTGGATGCCGGAGAAGATCCTCATCGATGCCCTTTCGCTCGCTTCGCGACCGAACGGGCTAGAGCGCCCGACGGCCGCACATGACTCCCGTCGCCGTGCGGCGCCAGAAGAGCGAGTGTCGGTCGAGCCCGGGCATCTGCTCTTTCTAGCTGCTTGCACGCGGAGCGTCAAAGCGACCGGCCACTACACTCGACCACATGGCGATCGCCGACCCCTGGACCCCGTCGTCGTGGCGGTCGCTGCCCGCTCTGCAGCAGCCGGGGTGGCCGGATCCGGCCGCGGTCGAGTTGGTCAAGGAGCGGCTCCGCCAGCTTCCCCCCCTCGTCTTCGCGGGCGAGGCGCGGGCGCTTCGGCGCTCCCTCGGGGAGGCCGTCGAAGGGCGCGCGTTCCTCCTCCAGGCCGGCGACTGCGCCGAGTCCTTCCGCGACGTGTCCGCCGTCGCGATCCGCGAGCGCCTCAAGGTGCTGCTCCAGATGTCGGCCGTCCTGACGTACGGCGCGACGCTGCCCGTCGTCAAGGTCGGGCGGATCGCAGGCCAGTTCACGAAGCCGCGCTCGTCGCTCACGGAGTGGATCGGCGGCGTCGAGGTGCCGTCGTTCCGCGGTCACGCGATCCACTCCGACGAGGCGACGCCCGAGGCTCGCGTGCCGGACCCCGAGCGCATGGTGCAGGCCTACTACCAGGCCGTCTCCACGCTCAACCTCCTGCGGGCGTTCACGAAGGGCGGCTTCGCCGACCTGACGCAGGTGCACACGTGGAACCAGGAGTTCGTCACGAGCTCGCTCGAAGGCCGCCGCTACGAGGGGATCGCGAACGAGATCGGGCGCGCGCTGCGGTTCATGCAGGCGATCGGCATCGACCTCGGCGACGAGCGGTCGATCCACGAGGTGGACGTGTGGACGAGCCACGAGGCCCTGCTCCTCGACTACGAGGAGCCGCTCGTCCGCCGCGACTCGACGACGGGCGACTGGTACGCGTGCTCGGCGCATTTCCTCTGGGTGGGAGAGCGCACCCGCCAGCTCGACGGCGCCCACGTCGAGTTCCTCACCGGCGTCGAGAACCCCGTCGGCGCGAAGGTGGGCCCGGCCACCACCGGGGACGAGCTGGTCGCGCTCTGCGAGCGCCTCAACCCCGATCGCATCCCGGGACGCCTGACGCTCGTGACCCGTCTCGGCGCCGACCGCGTGCTCGACGTGCTTCCGCCGCTCGTCCGCGCCGTGCGTGAGTCGGAGATCCCGGTGCTCTGGGCCTGCGACCCGATGCACGCCAACACGTTCGTCACGCCCTCCGGGCACAAGACGCGCCGCTTCGACGACGTGCTGCGCGAGATCGAGGGCTTCTTCGCCGCGCACCGCGAGGTCGGCTCGTGGCCGGGTGGCGTGCATCTCGAGATCACGGGCGAGGACGTGACCGAGTGCCTCGGCGGCTCGGAGGAGGTGCTCGAGGAGCAGCTCGACCATCGCTACGAGACGCTCTGCGACCCGCGCCTCAACGCGCGTCAGTCGATCGGCCTCGCCTTCAACGTCGCGGAGCTCATGCGGGCCCCATGACGTTGGGGGTCGATCTCGCACCCAGGGCGACTGCGTGAGCACCCAGGCCGTGGGGACGCTCGCGGTGGTGGGCACCGGGCTGATCGGCGCGTCTGCCGCGCTCGCGGCGCGGACCGCCGGGGTGGCGAGGGTGGTCGGTTGGGACCCGGATCCGGACCATCTCGCGGTGGCGGCCGAGCGCGGCGCCGTCGATCCGGCCGCCAGCCTCGACGACGCGGTCGCGAACGCCGACGTCGTCCTCGTGGCGTCACCCGTCGGTGAGCTGCCGGAGACGGTGCGCGCGGTCCTCGAGCGCGCGTCGGAGGGGAGCGCGGTCACGGACGTCGGCTCGACGAAGGTGCCCGTCTGCGCCGCGGCCGGGGACGACCCGCGCTTCGTCGGCGGGCATCCGATCTGCGGGGCGGAGACGCGTGGCCCCGACCGTGCCTCGGGCGACCTGTTCCAGGGCGCCACGTGGTTCATGACGCCGACCGCGACGACCTCGCCCGAGCGGCTCCGACGCGTGCACGGACTCGTCGCGTCGCTCGGAGCCCGCCCGGTCGCGATCGGTCCCGACGCCCACGACCGCCTGGTCGCAGTCACGAGCCACCTGCCGCACGTCCTCGCCAACGTCCTCCTGAACCAGGCGGGCTCCGCGCGGATCGACGGCCACGACCCGCTCCAGGCTGCCGGGGGCTCACTGCGCGACATGACGCGGATCGGCGGCGCCAACCCACGGATCTGGGTCGACATCTTCCTCGACAACCGCGAGGCCCTCGCGGCGGCGCTCGGCGAGCAGCGGCGGCAGCTCGAGCAGGTCGAGCGCGCGCTGGCGGCGGGCGACGCCGGGTTTCTGGCGCGCTGGATCGGCGAGGCGAGCGGGCACCGGCGGCGCATGCTCGCGACGGCGTTCTCCGACCCCGGCGACCTGCAGCGCCTCCGGATCCACATCTCCGACCGGCCCGGCGTGCTGGCGGGCATCTTCCAGGCGCTCGGCGCGGAGCGGATCAACGTCGAGGACTTCGAGCTCGACCACGTCTCGACCGAGCGGGGTGGGACCCTGACGATGCTCGTCACCGGCGCAGGCGAGGCAGAGCGCGCCCGCGACCTGCTCGAGGGCCAGGGCTACGGCGTCGTCGTGGCGCCGGTGATCGACGAATGAGCACGGCGGTCGACTCCGTGCTCGTCGAGCCCGTTCCGAAGCTCCTCGGCCACGTCGCCGTGCCGGGCGACAAGTCGATCTCGCACCGCTCGGTGCTGATCGGCGCGATCTGCGACGGCGAGACGCGGATCACGGGATTCGGCCGCTCGGCCGACACCGAGGCGACGATCACGGCCGTGCGTGCGCTCGGCGTGGAGGTCTACGAGCACGGCACCGACACGCTCCGCGTCTTCGGCAAGGGCCTGCGCGGCCTCCGCGGGCCCGGCGGCGCGATCGACTGCGCGAACGCCGGCACCCTCGTGCGCCTGATCGCCGGGATCCTCGCCGGCCAGGCCGGGGAGACGTTCGAGCTGCGCGGCGACGACTCGCTGTCGCGCCGCCCGATGACCCGGATCTCCGACCCCCTCGGCCGCATGGGTGCGCAGCTGGAGACGACCGACGGGCACCTGCCGATGACCGTCGCCGGGGCGCCGCTTCGCGCGATCGACTACGCGCTTCCGGTCGCGAGCGCGCAGGTGAAGTCGGCCGTCCTCCTCGCCGGCCTGTACGCCGAGGGCGAGACGACCGTCGTCGAGCCCGCGCCGACCCGCGACCACACGGAGCACATGCTCGAGGCGGCGGGCGCGAGCGTCACCGTCCGCCCGACCAGCGTCACGGTCCGCCGGGCTGAGAGCCTCTCGCTCGACGAGGTCGAGGTCCCGGGCGACTTCTCGAGCGCGGCGCCCTTCGTCGTCGCGGCCACGCTCGTCCCCGGCTCGGAGCTCCATCTCCACGGCGTGAACCTCAACCCGCGGCGCACGGGTCTGCTCGAGATCCTCGAGCGCATGGGAGCGAGGATCACGACCTACAACCGCCGGGCGATCGGCGGCGAGCCGGGCGGCGATCTCGAGGTCCATTCCGCGCCGCTCGTCGGCACGACGGTGAGCGCGGAGGAGGTGCCGCTGGCGATCGACGAGCTGCCGCTGTTCGCGCTCGCGGCCGCATGTGCGCGCGGCGAGAGCGTGCTGCGCGGCGCCGAGGAGCTTCGCGCCAAGGAAACCGACCGGATCGAGGCGACCGTCGACGCGCTTCGTGCGCTGGGGGCCCGCGCGCGTGGGCGCGACGACGGCCTCGCGGTGACCGGCGTGCCTGCGCGCCTGCGCGGCGGCCGGATCTCGAGCCGCGGTGACCACAGGATCGCGATGCTCGGCGCCGTCGCCGGGCTCGCCTCGCGCGACGGCGTCCGGATCGAGGACGCCGGGGCGGTCGCGGTGAGCTTCCCGGGGTTCTTCGAGCTCGTCGACGGGCTACGGCGGACGGCGAGGACACGGAGCCGGTGGGACGAGTGATCGTCGCGATCGACGGCCCGGCCGGCGCAGGCAAGAGCTCGGTTGCGCGCGCTCTCGCCGCGCGGCTGGGCTTCCGCTACCTCGACACGGGTGCGATGTACCGCGCGCTGACGTGGCTCGCGCTCCGCGACGGGACGGCGCTGGACGACGGCCCGGCGCTCGAGAGGCTCGCCCGAACCCACGCCGTGACCTTCGGTCCCGGCGGGAGCGTCTCGATCGCGGCCGAGGACGTCACCCAGGCCATCCGCGAGCCCGAGATCGACGCGGCGGTCCCGGTTGTGGCGCGACATCCCGAGGTGCGGGAGGTCATGCGCGGTCGGCAGCGGGAGCTCGGGCGGACGGGCGACTCGGTGATCGAGGGGCGCGACATCGGGGTCGTCGTCGTGCCGGACGCCGAGGTCAAGGTCTGGCTCGTCGCCGACCCCGCGGTCCGCGCTCGACGCCGTCATCTCGAGCGCAACGGGCTCGAGATCGAGGAGCTCGCGCAGGAGCTGGAGCGTCGTGACGAGCGCGACGCGATCAACACGCATCGCGCGGAGGACGCCGTCGAGGTCGACACCACGGCACTGACACTGGACGAGGTGCTCGACCGGATCGCGGGCCTGGTCGAGGCGGCCCGGTGAGCCTGCCCGACGTCACCTGGGCCCTCGGGCGGCCGACGATCGGCCTGGCCGCGACGCTCGCCTCGCGCCTGCGGGCCTACGGTCGCGACCGCGTCCCGCTGGACGGCGGCCTCGTCGTCGCGTCCAACCACTTCTCCTGGCTCGACCCCGCCGTGCTCGGCGCTTCCAGCCCACGCATCCTCTACTACATGGCCAAGGTCGAGGCCCACCGGGTACCGGGGCTCGGGGCGTTCATCCGCACCTTCGGCTGCTTCCCCGTGCGGCGCGGCGAGTCCGACCGCGAGGCGGTGCGGACGATGCGGCGGATCGTCGCGGAGGGGCACGCGCTCGGCCTCTTCGTCGAGGGCACGCGGCAGCACGCGGGCGTCCCCGGCCAGGTCCAGCCCGGAGCGGCGATGGTCGCGCTCCAGGAAGACGTGCCGATCGTTCCGGTCGCGATCCACGGCTCGCAGGGCTGGAAGCCCGCGCCGGGCGGCTTCCAGGCCGTCTCGATCGCCTGGGGCGAGCCGATGACGTTCGACGGCCTGCCGAAGGGAGGGCGCGGCTACAAGGAGGCATCGGCGGCTGCTCCAGACGGAGATCCGGCGGCTCTTCGACTGGCTCGTCGAGGTCCACGCGCTCGGCCGGCCGGACGGCGTGCCACCCGCCAGGCGAGACCACTAGGTCATGGACGAGGCGGAGCCCGGATCGAGCGACGCACCGGTGCCCGACGCCGTCGCGCCCACGAGCGCCGGCACAGTCGCGATCGTCGGCTTCCCCAACGTCGGGAAGTCGACGCTCGTCAACCGGCTGACGCAGAGCCGCGCCGCCGTCGTGCACGAGACCGCCGGCGTGACCCGCGACCGCAAAGAGCTCCTGTGCGACTGGAACGGCGTCACGTTCCGCCTCGTCGACACGGGCGGGATCGACGAGGCGGACACCGGGCCGTTCGGCCGTCACATCGCGGAACAGGCACGGGCCGCGATCGCGGAAGCCGACCTCGTCCTCTTCGTCGTCGACGCGCGGGCCGGGATCACCCCCGGCGACGAGGAGCTGGCCGCGATTCTGCGCGCGTCGGGCAAGCCGGTCATCGTGCTGGCGAACAAGATCGACGACCCGCGGCGCGACCTCGACGCCGTCGAGTTCCACAAGCTCGGCCTTGGCGACCCGGTCCCGCTGTCGGCGCTCCACGGGCACGGAACGGGCGACCTGCTCGACGACGTGGTGGCGCAGCTGCCCGGACGCGCGGACGGGATCGTCGGCGACGAGGCGATCCGCGTCGCGATCCTCGGCCGCCCGAACGTCGGCAAGTCCTCGCTCCTGAACGCACTGCTCGGCGAGGAGCGCGTGATCGTCTCCGACGTGCCCGGGACGACGCGGGACACGATCGACACCGTGTTGACGCGCGACGGGACGACGTTCGTCCTGGTCGACACGGCGGGGCTCCGGCGCAAGCGGCGGCAGCGCCAGGGAATCGAGTACTACTCGGAGCTTCGCGCGCTCGAGGCCGCCGAGCGCGCCGACGTCGCGCTCGTCCTCGTCGACGCCTCCGAGGGGATCGTCGAGCAGGATCTCGCCGTCGCCGACGTCGCCCGCAAGGCCGGTTGCTCGACGCTCGTCGTCCTCTCGAAGTGGGACACGACGACCATCGACCTCCAGCAGACGCGCGGGCTGCTCAACCGGCGCCTGCGCCAGCGGCCGCCGGCGGTGGCCGTGTCGGCGCTGACCGGGAGGGGCCTGCGGAGGCTCCTCGACCATGTGGAGTCGCTTTTCGGGAAGCACGTCGCGCGCATCCCGACGCCGGTGCTCAACCGGGCGCTGGTCGAGCTCAAGGAGGCGCGCCCAGGGCCGTCGGGCGAGCGCGGACGGCGGCTCCGGCTTCTGTACGGCACGCAGACCGCGACGCGGCCGCCGAGGCTGCGGATCTTCGTCAACGACTCCCGGCTCGTGACGCGCGACTACGGATACTGGGTCGAGAACGAGCTTCGTGCGCGGTTCGAGCTCCAGGGCGTCCCGGTCTCCATCGACTTCCAGCGCTCCGAGTGAACGCCGTCGTGGTCGGCGGGGGATCGTGGGGCACGGCGTTCGCGCGCCTGCTCGCGGATCACGGGCACGGCGTCACGCTCGCCTGCCGGGACGACGAACAGGCTGCCGCGATCCGCGAGACGGGGCGCAACCCGCGCTACCTGACCGGCGTCGACCTCGGCGGCGTCTCCGCGACGACCGTCGACGAGGCGCCCGTCGCCGAGGCGAACCTCGTCGTCGTCGCGGTGCCGAGCGCGGCGTTCGGCGACGTCGTGCGGGCTCTCCCGGGGCGCGCGCCGATCCTGAGCCTCACGAAGGGCCTCGATCCTCTGACGGGAGACCGGCTGTCGACGCTCGTGGCCGACCGCCCGGTGGCGGTGCTCTCCGGACCGAACATCGCCGAGGAGGTCGCCGCGGGCCTTCCGGCCGCCGCGGTCGTCGCATGCGAGAGCGTGCCGCTCGCCGTCCAGGTGCAGCTCGCGATCACCTCCGGCGCCTTCCGCGTCTACGTGAACGACGACCTCGTGGGGGTCGAGCTCTGCGCGGCGGCGAAGAACGTCATCGCGCTCGCCGCCGGCGGCGCCGACGGTCTCCGTCTGGGCGACAACGCGAAGGCGGCGCTCGTCGCCCGCGGGCTTGCGGAGATGGGCCGGCTCGCCGAGGTCGCCGGCGCGCGCCCGGAGACGTTCGCCGGGCTCGCGGGCATGGGCGACCTGATCGTCACCTGCTGGTCGAAGTCCGGCCGGAACCGCCGCTGCGGCGAGCTCGTCGCCCAGGGCGCGACGCCGGACGAGGCGGCCCGCGAGATCGGGATGGTGGTCGAGGGCCTCACCACGGCGCCCGTTCTCCGCGACCTCGCGCATCGACTCGACGTCGAGATGCCGATCACCGAGGGCGTGTGCACCGTGCTCGACGGCGTTCCGCTGACCGAGCTCGCCGCCCGGCTGATGGAGCGCGACCCGACCGTCGAGTAGCGAGCCGAGAGCCCGGCAACGGCTCGCTGCTCGTCGTCCCGGTCCGTGGCGAGAAGCGGTCGGTGAGGCGGGCACGCCGGTACCTCTAGACCCTGGCCGAGGCGTGCGACGTGGTTAAGCTTCGGCGCACATGAGCGCGCGCACCTTCCAGTTCACGTCCGAGTCGGTCACCGAGGGCCATCCCGACAAGGTCGCCGACCAGATCTCGGACGCTGTCCTCGACGCGGTCCTCACGGACGACCCGCAGGGCCGGGTCGCCTGCGAGACGCTCGTCACGACCGGCCTCGTCGTCGTCGCGGGAGAGATGACGACGGAGACCTACGTCGACGTCCGGTCGATCGTGCGCGCGACGGTGGCCGGGATCGGCTACACGCGCGCAAAGTACGGATTCGACGCGGAGACGTGCGGCGTGATGGTCGCGATCGACGAGCAGTCGCCGGACATCGCACAGGGTGTCGACGAGTCGTTCGAGGCGCAGCACGGGGACACCGACCCGATCGACCGGATCGGGGCGGGCGACCAGGGGATGATGTTCGGCTACGCGACCCGCGAGACCGACGAGCTGATGCCGCTGCCGATCATGCTCGCGCACAAGCTCGCGAAGCGGCTCGCTGCGGTGCGCAAGGCCGACGTGCTCCCGTACCTGCGGCCCGACGGCAAGACGCAGGTGACGGTGCGGTACGAGATCGACGAGCACGGCGTCCAGCGTCCCGTCGAGATCGAGCGGGTGCTGGTGTCGACGCAGCATCGCGACGGGCTCGACGCGGAGACGCTCATCAAGCCCGACCTGCTCGAGCACGTCGTCGAGCCCATCCTGCACGCCGACTACCGCGACCTGTACGACCCGGCGCGGGTCGGTGCCAGCGGCTTCTTCTACGTCAACCCGACCGGCAAGTTCGTCGTCGGCGGGCCGATGGGGGACACCGGGCTCACCGGCCGGAAGATCATCGTCGACACGTACGGGGGCGCCGCGCCGCACGGCGGCGGCGCGTTCTCCGGCAAGGACCCGACGAAGGTCGACCGCTCTGCGGCCTACGCCGCGCGGTACGTGGCGAAGAACGTCGTCGCCGCCGGGCTGGCCGACCGCTGTCAGGTGCAGGTGGCGTACGCGATCGGCGTGGCGCACCCGATGAGCGTGCTCGTGGACACGTTCGGGACGGAGGCGGAGGGGCTCACGAACGCGCGGATCTCGGAGCTCGTGCTCGAGCACTTCGACCTGCGGCCGGGAGCGATCGTCCGCGACCTCGAGCTGCGCCGTCCCATCTACACGAAGACCGCCGCGTACGGCCACTTCGGTCGGACGGACTCCGCGGACTACACCTGGGAGCGCACGGACAAGGCGGATGCGCTCCGCGCCGCCGCGGGGCTCGCCTCCGCGGCGACGGTCTAGACGCCGGAGGGACGACCCGGTCACGGGCCGTCCCGTCCGCTCGACGGCTAGTGCTTTGTCGGGACTCGCTGGACGAGCTTCTTCGCGGCGTCCGTGAGGCGGGCGAGGATCTCGTCGGAGCGGGTCTGTGTGAGGCGGCCGTTCTCGACGGCCTTCGCGAGCCGCGCCTTCGCGGGGGCGAGCATCGCTGCCACGAGCCCGTCGACGCTCTTGCCCTTCGCCTGGGCGATCTGCGCCAGCGACTTCCCGCCCGCGAGCTCGGTCCGGAGCTGCGCGCGCGTCAGGTCGAGGTAGTCGGCGACCGGCGCGTGGGCCTTCGCCTTGGCGATGCGCGCGCGGAATGCCTTCTGGCGGTCGGCGAACCGCTTGCGGGCGCCGATCCCGAGGCCCTGCGCGTTCGCGATCCGCTGCTTGAGCTTCGCGCCCTGCTCGGGCGTGAGCCGGCCGGCGGCCACGGCGGCGTCGACGCGTGCGGTCAGCGCTGCCTTGAAGGCATCGCGGAGCTTGTCCGGCGTGACGCCGAGGCGCGCCGCGACCTCGTCGACGAGGGACGGCTTGTCGTTGGCGGCCAGCGCGGGTGCGCCGAGCGCGAGGGCGGCGAACGCGGTGAGCGTCGCGGCGAGTGCGATGATCCTGGTCACGTTTCGGTACTCCTCTGCGAGAGCGGGTGGAGATGAAGCGAACCAGCGGCCCGTTGCCGGCGCGTCAGGATGACGTAAGCCCGATGTAAGGCGGGAGGCGCCGCGCGGTCACGCAGCGACGCGGACATACAGGCCCTGCGCTGCCTTCTCGGCGATCGCACGGTCGGTCTCGTCGAGCGCGACCTTCAGCTGCCCGGCCGCCGGCTGCGCCTCGCGGATCTCGACGCTCGAGCCGGGGACGAAGCCCTCGTCGTAGAACCAGTGGAGGAGGTCGCCGTCGTGCTCGGCGAGACGCACGATCTCGCCACCCTGCCCGGGCTCGAGGTCGGCGAGCGCGACGAGCCCGACGTTCTCGCGCTGCTCGACCTCCGGATCGACCGGCCACCCGTGCGGGCAGCGGTCGGGGCGGCCGAGCCGCTCGTACATCCGCTCGACCATGTCCTCGGTGAACGTGTCTCCCATCTCGTCCGCATGGACGTGCGACTCGGAGGCGGTGTAGCCCATGAAGTCGGTGAGGAACCGCTCGATGATCCGGTGCTTGCGGACGACCTTCTCGGCTCGCGCGATTCCGGCCGGGGTCAGGATCGCCTCCTTCTGCTCGCCGCGCTCGACGAGCCCCTCGGACTCGAGGCGCTTGAGCATCTCGCCTGCCGAGGCGCGCGACACGCCGAGCATCTCGGCGACGCGCGACGCGATCGCGCTCTCGCCGGCTGGTCGGTACTCGCCGATCGGGAAGGCGAGGAAGTAGATCACCTCGAGGTATTCGTCGGTCGAATGCCCGTGGCCCGCCATCGGCGCCGAGTCTACCCGGCCCTCCGATCGGCGCCGGCCGGGTGGGCGGGTACGTTGGCCCGAGCCGTGCCGCTTGCGACCGTCTACCCGCTCGTCTCGACTCGCTCGCTCGTCCGGCCGTTCACGTACGAGGTTCCCGAGGGAGTCGGCAAGGGCGCGGTCGTCGCGGTGCGGTTCGGCCGCCGCTCCATGCGCGGGGTGGTCGCGGACGTCGGCGTCGAGGCGCCGCCCGGGATCGAGCCCTCGGTCGTCGGGCGTCTCGTGGACGACATCCCCGCGACGCTCGTCGACCTCGCGCTGTGGATCGCGGACTACTACGGCTCCACGCCAGCCCGCGCGCTCGAGCTCGTGGCGCCCCTGCGACGCGCGCCGCGGGGCGAGCGTCCGTCGCCCGTCGCGCGCGAGTCGCTCGAGGGCGAGGCGGAGCCGGCGCAGCTCACCCCCGAGCAGAGCGCAGCGGTCGCGCAGATCGTGTCGGCGCTCGACGAGGGGGTCGGGGAGCACGTCCTGCTCGACGGGCCCACCGGGAGCGGCAAGACCGAGGTCTACCTCCAGGCGTGCGGCGCCGCGCTCGAGCGCGGGCTCGGGACGATCGTGCTGGTGCCCGAGATCGCGCTCGCGCCGCAGACCGTGGGACGCTTCCGCCGGAGGTTCGGCGACCGCGTGGCGATCCTCCATTCCTCGCTCGGCGAGGCGGAGCGGCGCGACGAGCGGGACAGGATCGCGCGTGGCGACGCACGGATCGTGGTCGGTGCCCGCTCGGCCGTGTTCGCGCCGATCCGCGGCGTGGGGCTGATCGTCGTCGACGAGGAGCACGACACGGCGTACAAGCAGGAGTCCGACCCGCGGTACGACGCGCGCACCGTCGCCGCGAAACGGGCCGCCCTCGAGGGTGCGGTCGCGGTCTACGGCTCGGCCACCCCGCGTCCGGAGTCCTGGGCGCGGCTGCGACGGCTGTCTCTTCCCGCCCGGATCGGCGCCCCGATGCCGTCGGTGCGGCTCGTCGACCTCCGCCGCGAGTCGGGCTACCCGCTGTCGGCGCCGCTGCTCCGCGAGCTCGGCGGGCTCGTCGATCACGGCGGTCGCGCCATCCTCCTGCTCAACAGGCGCGGCGTCGCGCCGGCGATCCACTGCCGTGCGTGCGGTATCTCCCGGCGCTGCACCAACTGCGACGTGGCTCTGACGCTCCACACGGACGACGCGCTCCACTGCCACCACTGCGGTCGGGTCGAGGCCGTCCCGCGCAGCTGTCCCGAGTGCGGCTCGGTCGAGCTCGCCCGGATCGGCGCCGGCACCCAGCGGCTCGAGGCCGAGCTCGCGAAGCGCGTGCCGGAGCTCGAGCGGTTCCGGCTCGACGCCGACGTGGCGGGGCGCGCCGGCGCCGTGCGCGACGTCCTCGAGCGCTTCCGCTCGGCCGACCGGGCCGTGCTCGTCGGGACGCAGATGGTGGCGAAGGGCCACCATGTCCCGGGCGTCGCGCTCGCCGCGGTCGTCGACGCGGACACGGGCCTGTCGCTCCCGGACTTCCGCGCCGAGGAGCGCACGTTCCAGCTCGTGACGCAGCTCGCGGGACGGAGCGGCCGCGACGCGCCGGGACGGGTCGTCGTCCAGACGTTCCAGCCGGACGCGACGCCGCTCCGGCATGCCGTCAACCACGACGTCGCGGGGTTTCTCGCGGGCGAGCTGGAGCGGCGCGAGGCCCTCGCCTACCCGCCGTTCCGGCATCTCGTCTCGATCCTCGTCTCCGGGCCCGAGCCGGGCGCGCCGCTCGCGGCCCTGCGGGAGCTCCGAGGTCGGCTCGAGGACGCCGAGGCGGATCTCCTCGGCCCCGCGCCCGTGCTGCGGCTCCGTGGCCGGCACCGCGCGCAGCTGCTCGCGAAGACGACGCAGCCGCGGTCGGTCGCCCGGCAGGCGTCGACCCTGCTGGCCGCGGCCGCCCGCGGGATGCGGCGCGACGGTCTCAACGCGGTGGTCGACGTCGACCCGCAGTCGCTCTAGGAGGAATGCGCATGGAGGACGAGCTGACGACGACGATCCGCGCGGCGATGCCGCTCGCGGCGCTCCTCGGCTTCGAGGCGGTCGAGGGAAGCCCCGCCGCGGTGGTCGTCCGCGGCGCGTGGGCGCCCGAGCGCTGCACCGCGGCCGGCGTCCTCCACGGCGGCTACCTGATGACGCTCGCCGACGTCGCGGCTGCCACGCTGGCCTACCTGAACCTGCCGCCCGGGTCGACGACGACGACGATCGAGGCGAAGACGAACTTCCTCGCTGCCGTGCGCGACGGCGCTGTGACGGCGCGCGCCGAGCCCGTCCACGTGGGCCGGCGGACGATCGTCGTCCAGGTCGACGTCCACGACGAGCGACGCCGGCTCGCGACGCGGACGATCCAGACGCAGGCCGTGATCGAGGAGACCGGCGGCTAAACTCGCGGCGTGGCTGACCACGACCATGACCACGAGCACGACGACGAGCACGAGCACGACGAGCTGAGCGACGAGGAGGCTCAGGCGGAGGCCGAGCGGCTCGTTCGGAAGGAGATCGCGCTCTCCCAGATTCGTCAGTACGGCGATCCGGTGCTCCGGATGCGCGCCGAGGAGGTCGAGGAGGTCGACGACGAGCTTCGCGCCGTGGGCGAGCGGATGATCCAGCTGATGCACGACGCCGAGGGCGTCGGGCTCGCGGCGACGCAGGTCGGCATCCTGCGACGCTTCTTCGTCTGCACGCTCGAGGGCGAGGACCGCCTGTTCTTCAACCCCGTCGTCACGCCTATCGGAGCGGACACGGACGACGACACCGAGGGATGCCTGTCGCTCGGCACGGTGCGGGTGCCGGTCGAGCGTGCGGCCAAGGTCAGGATCGAGGCGCTCGACGCCGACGGTGCGCCCCTCGCGCTCGAGCTCGAGGGCTATGGCGCCCGGGTCGTGCAGCACGAGGTCGACCACCTCGACGGAAAGCTGATGCTCGACCGCACGGACGCCGAGGCTCGGCGCGAGGCGCTCGGCCTGCTCCGCCCGCGCCTCGTCCTCTCCTGAGCGCCATGAGCCGGATTGCGGTCGCAGCGACCGCGCCGCTCGGAGCCGATGTGCTCGAGCGACTCGCGGCGCGACACGATGTCGCGACGCTCCTGACGCGGCCGGACGCACCCGCCGGGCGCGGCCGACGCGTTGCACCGCCCCCGGCCAAGGCGGTCGCCGAGCGCCTCGGCATCCCGGTGCTGCAGCCGGAGCGTCCCACTCCGGGGCTCGACCTCGGCGCCCCGACGGTCGTCGTGTGCGCGTACGGGCTCCTGATCCCACCAGAGCTCCTCGCCGAGCGGACGTGGCTCAACGTCCATCCGTCGCTCCTTCCGCGCTGGCGCGGCGCCGCCCCGGTCGAGCGGGCGATCATGTCGGGCGACGTCGAGACGGGCGTCACCATCCACGAGACGGTCGAGGCGCTCGACGCCGGGCCGGTCGCCGCCCGGGAGTCGTTCCCGATCGGTCCGGACGACGATGCCGGCGCGGTCTTCGCGAACGCGGCCGCGGTCGCCGCCCGTCTGCTCGACGACGTGCTCGCCGACCCCGCGCCTGCGTTCCACCCCCAGGAGGGAGAGCCGACGTACGCCGAGAAGATCCGCCCCGAGGATCGCGTGCTCGATCTCGAGCGGCCCGCCCAGGAGCTCGTGCGGGTCGTCCGCGCCTTGAGCCCGCACATCGGCGCGCGGACGGAGCTCGAAGGACGTCGCGTGACGGTCTGGCGGGCGCGTGTGGGAGACGACAGAGGGTTCGAGCCGCTCGAGGTGCAGCCCGAGGGCGGTCGCCGGATGGAGTACGCGGCGTGGCTTCGCGGGCTCAGGTGAGCCCGGCGCGCCGCGCCGCCTTCGCGGTGGTGCGACGCGTGTTCGAGGACGGCGCGTATGCCGACCTCGCGCTCCGTGCAGAGTCTGCGGGGCTCGACGAGCGGGACCGATCCCTCGCCCGGAAGCTCGCGTACGGAACCGTCCAGCGGGTGAGGGCGCTCGACCATGCGATCGAGGCGCTCGGGAGTCGTCCGGTGCGCAAGCTCGATCCCCCGGTGCGTGCTGCGCTGCGACTCGGGTGCTACCAGCTGGCGTACCTCGACGGCGTGCCGCGCTACGCGGCGGTGAACGAGTCGGTCGAGCTCGTGCGAGCCGCTCGCCTCGAGCGGGCGGTCCCGTTCGCGAATGCGGTTCTGCGCCGGCTCGCGGACGGCGCGAGGGCTCTCTGCGCGTCCCTCCCCGAGGCCACCGCGGACGAGGCAGCGCTTCGCCACTCGTACCCCGACTGGATCGCCGAGACGTGGTGGCGCGAGCTCGGCCCGAACGACGCCCTGGGGCTGATGGTGGCGCAGAACGACGAGCCGGAGACGGCCGTGCGGCTCGTCCGAGGCGAGGTCGAGGGCCGGGAAGACCCCGACATCCCCGGCGCGTGGGTCGTCGACCGGGTCGACGAGGACGCGGTCGCCGCGGGTCGCGTCTGGCCGCAGAGCCGTGCCTCGCAGCTCGTCGGCCATGCGGTCGGGGCGCGCCCCGGCGAGCGGACGCTCGATCTCTGCGCCGCGCCCGGGGGCAAGGCGACGATGCTCGCCGGCGAGGTGGTGGCGGTGGAGGTGGACGAGGCGCGGGCCGATCGGCTCGAGAAGACCGTGAGCCGGTTGGGTGCGACCGACGTTCGCGTCGTCCGCGCCGACGGCCGCGACCTTCCTCCCGACCTCGACGGCTTCGACCGCGCGCTCGTCGACGCGCCGTGCTCGGGGCTCGGGGTGCTCGCCTCGCGTCCCGATCTCCGCTGGCGCGCGGAGCCGCTGCCCGAGCTCCAGCTCGAGCTCCTCCGCGCCGCCCTCTCCCGCGTGCGCCCGGGCGGCACGGTCGTGTACTCGACGTGCACCGTCAACGCCGCGGAGAACGAGGCGGTCGTCGACGCCGTGCTCGCGGACGGGGCGGCGGTTCTCGATCCGTCCCTGGGCGACGAGTGGCCGCTGTTCCGCCATCGCACGCGGCCGGAGCTCGTGCAGACGCTGCCCCACGTCCATGGCACGAGCGGCTTCTTCGTGGCCCGTCTGGCCGTCCCCTAGGATCGCGGCGTGGCGTGGGCGGACTGGATACGCGGCGGCGCCGAGATCGCGCCCTCGCTCTACGCCGCGGATTTCCGCCGTCTGGGCGAGCAGATCGACATGCTCCTCGCCGCCGGGTGCCGGGTGTTCCACTTCGACGTCGGCGACGGTCACTTCATCCCGCCCGTGACGATGGGGCCGGTGGTGCTGCGCTCGATCGCGCCCGGCATCCACGCGGCGGGCGCAGTCCTCGACTGCCACCTCATGGTGGACGCTCCCGCGCACCACTTCGCCGAGTTCGCGGCGTCGGGCGCCGACTCGGTGTCGTTCCACGTCGAGGTCGCACCCGACCCCGCGGCCGTTGCCGCCGAGGCACGCTCGCACGGGCTCGGGGTCGGGGTCGTCTTCAACCCCGAGACGAGCCCGACCCGCGCAGCCGACGCGGCGAAGGCCGCCGCGGCGGAGATCGTGCTCTGCATGAGCATCCACCCGGGCTACTCGGGCCAGGCGTTCATGCCGGAAGCGCTCGGGCGGATCGAGGAACTCGCCAAGCTCGTCGACGTCCCGATCCAGGTCGACGGGGGCGTGGGCGAGGAGAACGCCGCGGCGCTGCGCCGGGCCGGTGCCTCGCTCTTCGTCGCCGGAAACGCGGTCTTCGGGGATCCCGACCCGGCCGAGGCCTACCGACGGCTTCGGGCCGCGGTCGCGTGAGCATCGAGCGGGCGCTCGGGCTCGCCGAGGCGGCCGCCGGCCGCGGCTACCCCAACCCGACGGTGGGCGCGGTTCTCGTCGCGTCCGACGGGCGGACGGTCGGAGAGGGCGCGACGGAGGAGTGGGGAGGCCGCCATGCGGAGGTCGTGGCCATCGACGCCGCCGGGGACGCAGCTCGCGGCGCGACGCTCTACGTGACGCTGGAACCGTGCACGCACCACGGGCGGACGCCTCCCTGCGTCGATCGCATCCTTGCCGCGGGCGTGGCCCGCGTCGTCGCCGGCTGCCTCGATCCGAACCCGGAGGCCGGCGGGGGCCTCGCACGACTGCGTGACGCGGGGATCGAGGCGGAGCTCCTCGACCTGCCCGAGGCGCGGCGCCAGAACGAGGCATGGCGGACGTGGATCGCGCGTCGGCGTCCGCACGTGACGCTCAAGCTCGCCGTCTCCGTGGACGGCCGGGTCACCGTCCCGGGCCGGCGCTGGGTGACCGGAGCAGCGTCGCGGAGACGCGTCCACGAGCTGCGCGCCGCGGTCGACGCCGTGGCGGTGGGGATGGGCACCGTCCGCGCGGACGCGCCGCAGCTCGACGCGCGGGACGTTCCCGTCGACCGCCAGCCGCGACGCCTGGCGTTCGGCCGCGGGCCGCTCCCGGACGGCTCGCCACTCGAGCTTCGCAGCGGCACGCTCCCGGACGAGCTCGCCGACCTCGCGTCGGAGGGCGTGCAGTCCCTCCTCCTCGAGGGCGGGCCGACGATCGCGGTCGCGGCACTCGGGGCGGGTGTCGTCGACCGGCTTCTCGTCTTCGTGGCTCCCGTGCTCGCCGGAGGCGGGCCGCCGATGCTCCCCGCGCTCCCCGAGCCGCTCGACCTCGGCGCCCCGGACATGGAGCGGGTCGGGGAGGACGTGTTGCTCTCCTGGCGGCTGCGCGAAGTGTGACGAGAGCGTCCGACTCGAAGTCCGACACCATGCGCCAGGATGCGCGCTGGGTAGCCTCCGCGACATGTTCACCGGGATCGTGCGCGAGGTCGGCCGCGTCGTCGGCCTCGAAGGCGGCGAGATGGGGAGGACGCTCGTCGTCGAGGCGCCCGAGACGGCGGCCGCGACATCGGTCGGGGACTCCGTCGCGATCGGTGGCGTGTGCCTCACCGCCGAGGCGGTCGACGGCGGTCGCATCCGCTTCCACACCGTCCCGGAGACGCTCCGCCGGACGAGCCTCGGAGGGCTCGCCGAGGGCAGCGACGTGAACGTCGAGCCCGCGCTCCGGGCGGGTGATGCGCTCGGCGGCCACTACGTCCAGGGCCACGTCGACGGGCTCGGCGCGATCGGGTCGGTCGAGGCCGAAGGAGACGGGCTCCGGGTGGTCGTCGAGGCGCCGCCGGAGATCCTCCGCTACTGCGTCGAGAAGGGGTCGATCACGGTGGACGGCGTCTCGCTCACGGTCGCCGAGTTGCTCGAGGACGCATTCGCGGTTGCACTGGTGCCGCACACCCTGGAGGCCACGACGCTGCGCGACCTCGCCCCCGGCCGGCAGGTCAACCTCGAGGTCGACGTGCTCGCGAAGTACGTCGAGCGGCTCGTGGCGCCGGGGTTACGATGAACCGGTGACCGCGGTGTCGGAGCCCGAGACGAGCCCCTTCGCCTCCATCGAGGAGGCGATCGACGAGATCCGCGCGGGACATTTCGTCGTCGTCGTCGACGACGAGGACCGCGAGAACGAAGGCGACCTGACGATCGCCGCCCAGTTCGTCACCCCGGACGCCGTGAACTTCATGGCGACCCACGGCCGCGGTCTGATCTGCCTCTGCCTCACCCCCGAGCGCTGCGACGAGCTCGGGCTCCACCAGATGACCGAGCAGAACGAGGCGCAGTTCGGAACGGCGTTCACCGTGACGATCGAGGCGCGCGACGGTGTGTCGACGGGCATCTCGGCGGCCGACCGCGCGCGCACGATCCAGGTCGCGGTCGACCCGACGTCGACGCCGCACGACCTCGTCTCGCCCGGCCACATCTTCCCGCTCCGGGCGCGAACCGGCGGTGTCCTCCAGCGCTCGGGCCAGACCGAGGCCGCGGTCGATCTCGCGCGCCTCGCGGGCCTCTCCCCGGCCGGCGTCGTGTGCGAGATCATGAACGAGGACGGGACGATGGCCCGCGTGCCGGACCTCGTCGGGTACTGCGAGCGGCACGGGCTCAAGCTCGTCACCGTCGCCGACCTCATCGAGTACCGCAAGCGGACGGAGAAGCTCGTCGAGCGCGTCGTCTCGGTCCGGCTCCCGACCGAGTACGGCGAGTTCCAGGCCGTCGCCTACCGCGAGACGCTGACGGGCAAGCAGCATGTTGCTCTGGTGAAGGGCGACGTGGCGGGGGCGGAGAACGTGCTCGTCCGCGTGCACTCGGAATGCCTCACCGGCGACGTGTTCCACTCGCGGCGCTGCGACTGCGGCGCGCAGCTCGAGCGCGCCCTCCGGCGGATCGAGCAGGAGGAAATGGGGGTCCTGCTCTATCTGGCACAGGAGGGGCGGGGGATCGGCCTCCTGAACAAGCTCCGCGCCTACGAGCTGCAGGAGCAGGGGCTCGACACGGTCGAGGCGAACCTCGAGCTCGGCTTCAAGGCCGATCCGAGGGAGTACGGGATCGGATCGCAGATCCTCGCCGATCTCGGGCTCACGACGATCCGCGTGCTGACGAACAACCCGCGCAAGATCTCCGGGATCTCCGGCTACGGTCTCACCGCGGTCTCGCAGGAGCCGATCGAGGTGGAGCCGAACGACGACAACCGCGGCTACCTCGAGACGAAGCGCGACAAGCTGGGCCATACGATCGGCCGCCAGCTCCACCACCAGGGCGAGCGCTACGGCCCGGACGAGATCTGAGAAAGGACGACCGAATGGACGACCGGGAGCGATCCGCCGACGACCGCGCGTGGGGCACGAGCGAGGGCGACGACCTCGAGCACGCCAGCGAGAACGTGCTCGAAGGCTGGCCCGCAACCTCCGTCGACGAGTCGACAGAGGCCGGCGAGCCCGAGCAGCTCGAGGCCGAGGCGGACTCCGACGCGGACGCCGACGCATCTGCGTCGCCCGACGAGCCGGAGCCCGACGCGGCCCTCGGCGGCCCCGTCGCCGCGCCGGCGTCGGAAGCGCTCTCCGAGCCCGTCGAGCACCCGAGCGAGCAGCCTGTGGAGCAGGGCGAGACCCAGGAGCAGGAGCCGGAGGTCGCCGAGACGCCACGCGAGCACGCGCCGGGCGAGCTCGAGATCCCTCCCGGCTACCCCGTGCTCGAGGGGGAGCCCGTCGGCGGGCGGCGCGCCGTGGGCATCGTCGTGAGCCGCTTCAACGGCGAGGTCACGGGTCGCCTCCTCGACACTGCGCTCGAGGAGCTCGGAAGCAGGGGCGTCGAGCCGGGGTCGATCACGGTCATGCCCGTCCCCGGCGCCTTCGAGCTCCCGCTCGCCGCGATGGCGCTCGCGAAGACGAGGCGCTTCGCCTGCATCGTCGCGCTCGGCTGCGTGATCCGCGGCGACACGCCGCATTTCGACTACGTCGCGGGCGAGGCCGCGTCGGGGCTCCAGCTTGCGGCGATCGAGACCGGCGTCCCGGTCTCGTTCGGGGTGCTGACCCTCGACCACCCCGACCAGGCCGAGCCGCGCTTCGAGAAGGGCGCCGAGGCCGTGCGCACCGCCCTCGAGATGGCCGACCTGTTCGCGAACCTCCGCGCCGCCGCGGCGAGGTAGCCCGCCAGGCGGGATTCGGCAGGAGCCGAATCCCGCGGCTCGGATCCCCGCCTGCGGCGGGGCAGATCCCTGAAGGCGCCCGCTGTCGCGGTCGCAACGGCCTGGGTTGTCCGCCAAGCAGAGATTCGGCAGGAGCCGAATCCTGCGGCTCGGATCCCCGCCTGCGGCGGGGCAGATCCCTGGAGGCGCCTGCTGTCGCGGTCGCAACTGCCTGAGCCTTCGCGGCTTGACGCGGTGCTACACTCCGCGGCCGCATGTCCAGGGTCTGCGCCATTTGCGGGAAGAAGCCGTCGTCCGGGAACAACCGGTCGCACTCGATGGTCGCGACGAAGCGGCGGTTCAACCCGAACCTCCAGCGCGTCCGGCTCGTCCTCGACGGCAAGCCGACCCGCGACTACGTCTGCACGCGCTGCCTCAAGGCCGGCAAGGTCCAGAAGGCCGTCTGACCGGACGGGAGCGGGGCGGGTCGGCCCGCTTGCCCGCTCTGAAGCGTCGTTGTCTGCAGCGTAGACTCGCGAACGTGGCGAGGAGCACGATCGTCCCGGACGACGAGCGCGCGCGGGGCGCCGGATGACGGACCGTGCCTCTGCTCGAGCCGTCGCGGCGGTCGCGCTCGAGAGCATCGGGCGACACCGTGTGCGGATCAACGCGCTCAACGTCTACCCGGTCCCCGACGGCGACACCGGGACGAACCTCGAGCAGACGGTGAGCGGCATCGTGGACGCACTCGAGCGCTCGAGTGCGACGACGGCCGCCGGTCTCGCGGCCGACGCGCAGCGTGCGGCAACGAAGGCGGCGAAGGGCAACTCGGGGGTGATTCTCTCGACGATCGTCCGCGGCATGGCGCCCGTCGTCGGTGCGGCGCGGCGCGTCGACGCCGGTGTCCTCGCGGAGGCGCTGCGGGCCGGGGCGACGAGCGCGTACGAAACGGTGCAGCCGCCCGTGGAGGGCACGATCTTGACCGTCATCCGCGAGATGGCCGAGGAGGCCGAGCTGCCCGAGGTGGGCGACCTCCCGCTCACGGACGCGCTCCGGCGCGTCGTCGCGCGTGGCGACGACGCCGTGGAGCGGACCCCGGAGATGCTCGACCGGCTTCGCGAGGCAGGCGTGGTCGACGCCGGCGGTGCAGGTCTCGTCGAGCTGGCGCGCGGCGTCCTGCACGGCCTGACCGGTGAGCCGCTGCCCGAGGTGCCCGACGTCGTCGGCGAGCTCACGGAGGAGTCGATTCACCAGGAGGAGTCGCTCTACCGCTTCTGCACGTCGTTCGTCGTCGAGGGCGAAGGGCTCGACCTCGCGGCGCTCCATGCCGCGCTCGAGCCGTTCGGCGACTCCCTCCTCGTCACGGGCGACACCTCGATCGCGAAGGTGCACGTCCACACCGACCTGCCCGAGCGGATCCTCGACGTGGGCCGCGCGGTCGGGGTCGTCGACCTCGACGACGTCGAGATCAGCGACATGCACGACCAGGCCGTTGCGCGGGAGCGCTGGCTCGCGCAGCTCCGCGACGCCGCCCAGGCGCCGCACGCCGAGGTCGCGCTGGTCGCCGTCGCCCAGGGCGCCGGGAATCGGGAGATCCTGAGGAGCGACGGCGCGGCGATCGTCATCGACGGCGGCCAGACCGCCAACCCGTCCGTCGGGGAGATCCTCGAGGCGATCACCGCGGTGAACGCCGAGGCGGTGCTCGTCCTCCCGAACAACCCCAACGTGCGCCGCGCGGCCGAGAATGCGGCGGCCGAGTCGACGAAGGACGTCCGGGTGATCGCCACGAGCTCGATGCCGGAAGGCACCGTCGCGGCGTTCGAGTTCGATCCGGCGTCGGATATCGACGCCAACGAGATGCGGATGCGCAGCGCGATCGGCTCGCTCGCGGTCGGCGAGATCACCCGTGCATCGCGCGACGCGACGGTCGACGGCGTCGCAGTGCGAGAGGGGGCGTTCCTCGGGATGCTCGATGGGAAGGCGCTCGCCGCCGACGACGATCTCTGGATCGTCCTCGACGCGCTTCTCGGCCGGTTTGCAGCGGACGGCCGCTCGCTCGTCCAGGTGCTCTGCGGCGAGGACGCACCGGACGCCGTCGAGCTCGAGGAGCGGATCGAGGCGCGAGGACTCGAGCCCGAGGTGAGGTGGGGCGGCCAGCCCCACTATCCCCTCCTGCTCTCGGCGGACTAGATGGTCCGCCTGCTGCTCGTCGAGGACAACGACGTCTATCGGTCGTCCCTCGAGCTCCTGCTCGGGCTCCAGCCTGGCCTCGAGGTGGTGGGGTCGATCGCGAGCGGCGCGGAGGCCGCGGACGCGGCGCGCACGCTCGAGCCCGACGTGGTCGTCATGGACTACCGGCTGCCGGGCCTCGACGGCGCGGCCGCGACGCGCGCGGTGACCGCGGCCTCGAGCGCTGCGGTCGTCTGCCTGACGGCAGAGGCGACGGAGGCCGAGCGGGAGGAGATCCTCCGCGCGGGCGCCGTCGCGCTCCTCGAGAAGGGAGGTGCGGTGGACCATCTCGCCGCGGCGATCCGCGCAGCGGTGCCGTAGGGTTGGGCCCGTGCGGCTGACCCGCGAGAACACGGCCGTCGTCCTCGACTCGACCTCGGACTTCCTCGACGCACGCGAGCGCCACGCGAACATGCGGATCGTCCCGCTGTACGTCCTGTTCGACGGCGAGGCGATGCGCGACCACGTCGACATCTCGCCCGAGGGCTTCTACGAGCGGCTCACGGCGGCGAAGACGCTCCCCACGACGTCGCAGCCGACCCCGGCCGATTTCCTCGCCTCCTACCAGGAGCTTGCGGCGTCGGGCTTCGACCGGATCTGGTCGCTGCACCTCACGTCGAAGCTGTCGGGCACGTTCGAGTCGGCGCAGCGAGCGGCGGCGCAACTCGGCGACGACCGGGTCAGGGTCGTGGACACCGAGACGGCGTCGCTCTCGGTCGCCATGCTCGCGGAGGCCGTCGACCGCCGCCTCGCGAACGGGACGACGGACGAGGAGATCGAAGCGCTCGTCGCGCACTTCAAGCAGGCGAACCGGTTCGTGTTCACCGTCGCGACCCTCGAGTACCTGCAGAAGGGCGGCCGGATCGGCAAGGCCCAGGCACTCGCCGGCTCGCTGCTCAACGTCAAGCCGATCCTCACCGTCCAGGACGGGGTCGTCGTCCCGCTCGGCCGCGTCCGAGGACGGCAGAAGGTGCTCGGGGAGTTCGCGCGGCTGTTTGCCGAAGGGACCGAGGACCGCGACGGGCTCCACGTCGCGATCGCCCATGCCAACGCCCCCGACTGGGTCGACGTCCTCGCCGACATGGCCGGCAAGGTGCGTCCGCGGGCGACGCTCGACCTCGTCGAGCCGCTCGGCGCCGTCGTCGGCACCCACGCCGGCCCCGGGGCAGTGGGCTTCTTCTGGTTCCAGGATTGAGGCTCCGCCTCGATCCATAGACCACCGGCTTGGCCGGACGGCTTCGTAGACTCGAGGCGATGTCCGATTCCGTCACGGCGCGTCGGACGCTGACCGGCTTCGCCGGCATCGACTCCCCTGCCGCATGGCGCGTCAACGCCTCGGCGCCGCGGCCCGAGCGGCTCGACCTGCCCGTCGAGACACTCCCGGGTGTCGGGCCCGCCGTGCGGCGGAAGCTCGCGCGCCTCGGGATCGCCACGGTCGGGGACGTCCTCGCCCACCGCCCGCACCGGTACGAGTCGGCGGCGGAGGAGCGGACGATCGCAGCCCTCTTCGGCGAGGAGGAGGCGGTGCTCGACGTCGTCGTGCGCCGCGCCTCCGGCCGGCGACGCGGCCGTCTCCACATCCTCACAGCGCACGTCGGCGACGCGACGGGAGAGATCCGGGCGACCTGGTTCAACCAGCCGTGGCTCGAGGGCCGGCTCGTCCCCGGCACGCGTCTGCGCATCCGCGGGAAGCCCAACCGGTACGGGTTCCAGGTTGCCGCGTACGACGTCGGCGGCGCCGCCGAGACGGCGGACTTCGCCCCGGTGTACCCGTCGACCGCCGACCTCGCGCAGAAGACCCTTCGTGGCCTCACCGAGGCGGCGCTGGCCTTTGCGCGCGACGCGGGTGAGCCGCTGCCGGCCGAGGTGCGCGCAGGCCTCGGCGCTGCCGCTTCGCGCGGACGCGCTCGTCCGGCTCCATCGCCCGCGCTCGGAGGGCGATGCGGAGCGCGCGCGCCGCCGACTCGCGCTCGACGAGCTCCTCGTCCTCCAGCTCGCCCTTCGGCGGCGGGCCGCGGAGCGGGAGGTCCTCGTCGCCGAGGCGCTGCCGCCGCCGGCCGAGCTCGTCGCGCGCTATCGCGAAGCACTCCCGTTCACGTTGACCGGGGGGCAGGAGGAGGCGATCGACGACATCGACGCCGACCTCGCACGGACGACACCGATGCAGCGCCTTCTCCAGGGGGACGTCGGCTCGGGCAAGACCGCCGTCGCGCTCTACGCCCTCCTGCGGGCGGTCGAAGGCGGTCGCCAGGGCGCGCTGATGGCACCGACCGAGACGCTTGCGGAGCAGCACTTCGCGACGATCGAGGGCCTCTGCGCCCAGCTCGGCGTCCGCGTCGCGCTCCTCACGTCGAGCCTGGGCGCGCGCGACCGGCGCGCCGCCCACCAGGTGGTCGCCTCCGGCGACGTCGGCATCGCCGTCGGCACGCATGCGCTCATCCAGCGCGACGTCGACTTCGCCGACCTCGCCGTCGCCGTCGTCGACGAGCAGCACCGCTTCGGCGTCGAGCAGCGGTCGGCCCTCGCCGAGGGCCGGAGCCCGCACGTCCTCCACATGACGGCCACGCCGATCCCCCGGACCCTCGCGCTGACGGTCTACGGCGACCTCGCCGTCTCGGAGATCGCGGCCCCGCCGGCCGATCGCAAGCCGATCGTCACCGCCTGGGTCGGCGAGGAGCGCAGCGCCGAGGCGTACGAGCGTCTTCGGAGGCACCTCGACGACGGGCGCCAGGCGTACGTCGTCTGCCCTCTCGTCGAAGGCTCGGAGACGACGATCGCGCGCGCCGCCGAGGACGAGGCGGAGCGCCTGCGGACGCACGAGCTGCGCGGCTACCGCGTGGGCTGCGTGCACGGGCGGCTTCGCACGGCCGAGCGCCGCGCCGCGATGACGGCCTTCAAGGAGGGAGAGATCGACGTGCTCGTCGCGACCACGGTGATCGAGGTGGGCGTCGACGTCCCGAACGCGACGATCATGATCGTCCAGGAGGCCGACCGGTTCGGGCTTGCACAGCTCCACCAGCTTCGCGGCCGCGTCGGTCGCGGTGCAGATCAGTCGTACTGCCTGCTCGTCTCGCGCCATCGGGACGAGCTGTCGGAGACCGCCGTGGAACGGCTCGAGGCGATGGTCGCGACAACGGACGGCTTCGAGCTCGCCGAACGGGACCTCGAGCTCCGCGGCGAGGGTCACCTCGTCGGCGCGCGCCAGTCCGGTCTCACCGACCTGCGCTTCACACGCCTGCGCGCCGACCGCGACCTGCTCGAGCGTGCGAAGGAGCTTGCCGCCGAGCTCGACGGCGAGCCGTTCCTCGACGACCGGGTCGAGCGGCTCCTCGGCGAGGCGGAGCACGTCGGCGAGTCGTAGCCGAGCTGCGCGCGCGGCGACCGACTAGCGTCTCGCCGGTGCGGATCATCGGTGGAACGCACCGGGGGCGGCGGATCGCCGCCCCCAAGGGGGCGCACACCCGGCCGAGCGGCGACCGCGTGCGGGAGGCGCTCTTCAATCTCGTGGGCCCGGTCGGCGGCGCGTCCGTGCTCGACCTGTACGCGGGCTCGGGCGCGCTCGGGCTCGAGGCGCTGTCCCGCGGCGCGCGGCGCTGCACGTTCGTCGAGACCGACGGCGCCGCGTGCCGCGCCATCCGGGCGAATCTCGAGAGCCTCGGGCTCACGGGCGGCCTCGTCCTGCAGCGCGACGCAGCCGTCGTGCTGCGCGACGAGCGTGCGGCCGGGCGCCGGCACGAGCTCCTGCTGCTCGACCCGCCGTACGAGCGCTGGGCGGAGCTCGAACCGAGGCTCGGCGAGCCGCTTGCCGCGGTCGTGGCCGACCGAGGCGTCGTCGTCGTGGAGACCGGGGCGCGGGTCGAGCCGTCCCTTCCTCTCGACCTCGTCACGACGCGGCGGTACGGTTCCGCCCGGCTCACCGTATTTGCACCATGACCGACCGCGAACCCATCGTCGCCATCAACCCGGGGACGTTCGACCCCGTCACGCTCGGGCACGTCGACGTGATCCGGCGGGCGGCGGCGATCTTCGACCGGGTCGTGGTCGGGGTCGTCCGCGACCCGCACCACAAGCAGACGACGTTCACGGTCGAGGAACGCGTCTCGTTCCTCGAGGACGCCCTGTCCGAGGTCGACAACGTCATCGTGGACGTCTTCAGCCAGCTCGTCGTCGAGTTCGCGCGGAAGCACGGCGCGCGCACGATGGTCAAGGGGCTGCGCGTGATCGCCGACTTCGAGTGGGAGTTCCAGATGAACCGGCTCAACCACCGGCTCGCGCCGGAGATCGAGACGATGTACGTCATGTCGAGCCCCGAGTTCGCCTTCGTCTCCTCGAGCGGCGTGAAGGAGATCGCGTCGTTCGGCGGCGACGTCGAGGGCCTCGTCACGGCGCCGGTCGCGCGGCGCTTCCGCGAGCTCTACCCGAACGGCCGCCCCGGCGCCCCGCTCAGCCCGCAGGACTGAGCCCGGGTGACGCGCATCCGGGCCCGCGAGTACCATCCGGGACATGGACGTCCTCGTACTCATCGACAAGCTCGACGATCTCGTGCACAACGCGAAGGCCGTGCCCCTGACCGACCAGGTCAGGATCGACCGCGAGGAGATCTACGACATCCTCGACCAGATGCGCGCGACGATCCCCGAGGAGATCAAGCAGGCCCGCTGGATCGTCAAGGAGCGGCAGGAGATGCTCGCCGAGGCGAAGCGGGAATGCGACCGCCTGATCGGCGAGGCACGCGAGCAGGCCATGCGGGAGGCATCGCAGACCGAGATCGTGAAGCTCGCCGAGCGCCAGTCGCAGGACATCGTCGAGGAGGCTCGCCGCGACGCGCGGGAGACGCGCCTCGAGATGGAGGACTGGGCCGACGGCATCCTCTCGACGCTCGAGGTCAACCTCGACAAGTTCCTCGGTGCGGTCAGGCGGGGCCGGGAGCGCCTGCACGAGCGCTCGCAGGAGACGGTCGTGGCCGGAATCGGCCCGATCGACCGTGACGGCCACGTGCCGGACGTCGAGAGCTACCAGTAGCCGCCGGCGCTCCGGCGCGCTTGGAGAGACGGGCGGGATCCGATCGCGGACCCCGCCCGTGAACCCGCCCTACGGCTTCTTCGTCGCCACCTGCACCAGGCGGCTGCCGTAGATCCCGCCGAGCGTCGGGTCGTTCGCGCGATATGCCTTGACGTAGAACTGCACGCTGTAACTGTTCTTGATCGGGAAGTCCTTCTCGGGCTGGAGCCCGTACTGCACCCAGCCGTCGGTCGCGGTCGGAGCATGGTCGCCGCCCGAGGTCACCTTCGGCGTCGAGCGGATGAAGACGATCGCATTGCGGACCACGTTGCCCCGCGTGTCCTTCACCTTGATCCGGACGCTGATCGTCTCGTTCACGGAGGTGACGGGGTTCGGCGAGAACGTCACCTGGTCGACGACCAGGCGCTGGTCCTTCGGGACGTCCTTGGCGTCGACCGACTTCTCGCCGTTCGGCAGTGTGATCACCCCGTTGTTCGGGCTGTCCTGCACCGGGCCGGTCGCCGTCGAGAACGCGTCGGCGTTGCCCCGGCTGTTCCTGGCGACCACCTTGAGGCGGAGCGTCTTCCCGACGTCGTTGTCGACAGGGGTGTACTCGGACTTCGTCCTGCCGCTGATCGGGTTGCACGCATTGCCGGCCGGATCGCAGCGCAGCCACTGGTAGCTGTACGTGATCGGCGCATCGCCCACCCACGTGCCCGGTGAGCCGACGAGCTTCGACCCGACGACCGGGCTTCCCGCGATCGTCGGCGCGGACGAGCTCGCAGGCTTGCCGCCCGGGGTCGCGACGACGGACGTCGCTGCGCTCGTCGCCTCGGTTGTCCCGCCCCTGTTACTGGCGGACACGCGTACGCGGATGCGCTTGCCGATGTCGGCAGACGCGACGGTGTACGTCTGGCGTGTTGCGCCGTCGATCGTCGAACACGTCTTGTCGGACGAGTCGTCGCCACCTGCCGGGTCGCACCTGAGCCAGCGGTAGGCGACGGTAACGTCCGCGGGGTTCCAGGTTCCCGGTGAGGCCTGAAGGGTGTTGCCGGTGAGCGCGACGCCGGTGATCGTCGGGGTGGACGTGTTCGTCGGCCCGGCTGCGCCGCGCGCTGACGCGACGCCGGCTGCGATCGCGGCCGCTGCGATCGCGACGAGCACGAGGTGTGCCGCCCGAGGGCGAGCGAGCCGTGCGGTGGAGGGGGTCATGACGGCCTCCTGACTGTCGGAGATGGGCGCCGCCCCGAAACCCTCGCACATCAGGCGTTTCGGGGCGCCGTGCGGGGGCACGGCGCCCCTGGACAGCCGGTCAGCCGAGCGGGACCTGCGCGAGCCTGTAGGCGGCGACGCCCGCGAGTGGCGGATCGCCCTGCCTGAAGGCCTTGACGAAGAACTGGACGGCGTACGCGGGGCGCAGCTCCGGGAAATCGTTCTCCGGGGTGACGGTCACCTGCAGCCACCCGTCCTGCCCCGTCGGCTGGTCCTGCGCGTTCCGCGTCACGAGCGGCGTGGAGCGGAGGAACACGAGCGCGTCGCGGACGACGTAGCCCCGCGTGTCCTTCACCTTGACCCGCACGGTGATCGGCTCGGTCCGCGAGCGGATCGGGTTCGGCGAGAACTGCACCTGGTCGACGACGAGCCGCTGGTCGGACGGGACGCTCGAAACGGGGATCGACTTCTCGCCGTTCGGCAGGGTGATCACGCCGGACGGCCCCTGCGGGCCCTGCACGACCGGGCTCGGAGCCGTGAGCGCGCTGCCCTCGCCCTGCCCGTTCCGCGCGATCACGCGGGCGCGGATGGTCTTGCCGACGTCTCCCTCGCGGAGGGCGTAGGCGTCGTCCTGGAATCCCTGCTGGACGATGCAGTTGTTCCCGGCGGTGTCGCAGCGCAGCCAGCGGAAGGTGTACGTGATCGGCTGGCGACCGTTCCACGTGCCGGGCGTGACGTGCAGCGTCTGCCCCTGCGCGGCGCTGCCCGAGAGGGCGGGCGCCTGGACGTTCTTGGGTCGGCCCGTGTCTGCGGCGCGCACGAGTCCGGTCGCGTTCGAGGCGACCGTTCGCGAGCCGTCGGCGTTCGAGGCGGTGACGCGGACGCGGAGCCGGTGGTCGACGTCCGCCGTGGCGACGACGTAGCGCGTCGTGGTGGCACCGCCGACCGCGGCACAGTCGGAGCCGTTGGGCCGGCCCCCGTCCTGGCCGCAGCGCACCCACTGGTACGCGTAGGACGTCGGCGACCCCGTCCAGCTTCCCTGGCTCGCACTCAGCGTCGAGCCGACGACTGCGCTGCCGCTGATTCGCGGCTCTCCCGTGTTGTCGGGTGTCGCGCCGGTCACCGCGCCGCCGCCGCCCGGGAGGGCGAGCACCGTCGCAACGGACGCGAGCGCCGCGGCGGCCAGCGTCCACGCAACGTGGATCCTTCGTGTCGTACGCATCGGGACAGTCCTTTCCTCGACGTGTCGACACAGGTACTAACCCGGATCCCAAGCGCCGAACGACCTTCTTACGGAAGCTTCACCCGCCTTACGAAACCCTCATCGGCGCACCGTCGCCCGCGCGGGCGACGCTACCCTCGGAGCATGCGCGTCTCGGTTCGCTCGCTTCGACTTCGGCCCGGTGAGGAGCACCGGGAGATACTGGGACGGCTCGCGCTCGAGCCGCTCGTCCTCGGGGGCGAGACGTACGCGGTGGCCGCACCGGATCCGCCCGCGACCCTGACCGTTCAGCGTGCCGCGACCGGCGACCTCTTCCGCCTCGAGCTCTCGACCTCCGTCGACGGCCCGTGCGTTCGCTGCCTTGCGCCGGCCCGCGCCTTCGTCGACGTCGTGGCCCAGGAGTACGAGGCCACCGATCCGGGACCCGACGACGAGCTCCGGTGCGAGTATCTCGCGGACGGCGAGCTCGACGTCGGCGCATGGGCGCGCGACCAGGTCGTGTTTGCACTTCCCGACCTCATCCTCTGCCGGCCGGACTGCGCGGGGCTGTGCCCCACCTGCGGCAAGGATCTGAACGCAGAGCCGCACGAGCACCCCGGCGAAGCGATCGACGGCCGCTGGGCGGCGCTCGAGGCCTTGCGAGCGGACATGCCGCCCGAGGGCTGACGCCGCCGACCGCGCGCCGGCCGGCTCTGCGCTACCATGGGCGGCCGCTCATGGCCGTCCCGAAGCGCAAGACCTCGCAGTCCCGCCGCGACAAGCGCCGCGCGCAGCACGCGATCGCCGCGCCGCGCGTCTCGACCTGCGAGAACTGCGGCTCGCCAAAGCAGTCGCACCGCGCCTGCCCGACGTGCAAGACGTATCGCGGGCACGAGATCCGGCCGCTCCGGACGCCCGCTCCCTAGACCCGCGCATGGCGGTCCGCATCGCGGTCGACGCACTCGGCGGCGACCACGGCCCGCACGAGATCGTCGAGGGCGCGGTCGCCGCGGCCGCCGACGGGATCGTGCCCGTCCTCTACGGGCCCCCGGGGCTCGATCCGCGCGGTCTCGAGCTCGTCGTCTGCGACGAGGTGATCGGCATGCAGGAGAAGCCCGCCGAGGCCGTCCGCGCGAAGCCTGGCTCGTCCCTCGTGCGCGCCGTGAAGGCCGTCGGCGACGGCGACGCAGAGGCGGTCGTCTCCGCGGGGAACACGGGAGCAACGCTCGCGGCGTCGCTCCTCCACATCCGTCGGCTGCCGGGTTGCCTGCGGCCGGGGATCGCGGTCGTCATTCCCGCGGCGAACGGACCGACGGTGCTGATCGACGCCGGCGCAAACGCGGACGCCCGCCCCGACCACCTGCTCCAGTTCGCGCACATGGGCGTCGTGTTCGCGCAGGAGATCCTCGACGTTCGGGACCCCCTGGTTCGCCTCCTCTCGATCGGCGAGGAGCCGGAGAAAGGGAACCAGCTCACGCTCGAGGCGCACGGGCTCCTCGCGGGGGCCCCGCTCCGCTTCGCCGGGAACATGGAGGGAAGGACGCTCCTCGCGGGCGGCGACGACGTCGTCGTCTGCGACGGGTTCACGGGCAACGTCGCGCTGAAGACACTCGAGGGGACGATCCGCAGCGTGCTCGAGGCCCTGCGCGCCGAGATTCGGGCCTCGGTCGCCGGAAAGCTGGGCGGGATGCTGATCCGTCCCGCCACCCGCGGGTTGCGCGGGCGGCTCGACCCGGACACCTACGGGGGCGGCTACCTGCTCGGGCTGAACGGCCTCGTCGTCGTCGCGCACGGCTCGAGCTCGAGCACGGCGATGGCGAACGCCGTCCGGATGGCGGCCCGCGGCGTCGAGCACCGTCTGGTCGAACGGCTCGGCGAGCGCCTGCCGGAGACGAGGACAGCCCCGCGCGCTTGAGCCGACGGCGCGGCCTGTTAGAGTCCTGCGACTCAATCACCCCGTATCGACCAGCGAGGTTGCGAAGTGGCTCTTTCCCGCGATGAGGTGTACGAGCGCGTCAAGGTGGCGCTCGTCGACAAGCTCGGTGCCGACGAGGGCGCGATCACGGAGGATGCGTCGTTCCAGGACGACCTCAACGCCGACTCGCTCGATCTCGTCGAGCTGATCATGGAGCTCGAGGATCAGTTCGGGATCAAGATCCCGGACGACGACGCCCAGAAGCTGACCACCGTCGGCCAGTCCGTCGACTACGTCGTCGAGCATCAGTGAGGTGCAAGAGGGGGAGGGCGAGGCGCTCGCACGCCTGATCGCTGCCCTCCCCCCCGAGCGCCGCGAACAGGTCTTCACCCACACGTCGTGGGCGCCCGACCGCGCCTCGTCCTACGAGCGTCTCGAGTTCCTGGGCGACTCGGTGCTGGAGCTCGCAATCGCGCGGTCGCTCTACGACCGCTTCCCCGACGCCTCCGAGGGTCGGCTCGCGAAGATCCGCGCGCACGTCGTCTCACGACAGAGCTGCGCGGCGGTCGCGCGCTCGCTCGATCTCGGCTCCGTTCTCGTCGCCCGGGCGCAGGACGTCCCGGGGCCCGAGCTCTCCCGGATCTCCCTGAGCCGCAACGTCCTCGCCGCACTCCTCGAGGCCGCGATCGCCGCCGTGTACCTCCAGGACGGCTTCGACGTCGTCGCGCCTGCGATCGTCGACGCGTTCGACGAGTGGATCGAGTATGCGAGCACCGGCCACGTCGACTCCAAGACCGAGCTCCAGGAGGCACTCGCCAGAACGGGTCGATCCGTGCAGTACGAGGTGCTGGAGGTCGAGGGGCCGCCGCACGAGCGCCGCTTCGTGTGCGCGGCGCTGATCGACGGCGAGCGCCTCGGCACGGGGCGGGGGACGACGAAGAAGGCCGCGGAGCAGGAGGCGGCGGCCGAGGCGCTCGCCGCGCTCGGCGTCTACCCGCCGTCGGCCTGAGAGCCGCGGCGATGCGGGGATCCGCCGTCCGTCGCCGCCGTTAGCGTTCGGGCGCGGTGCACCTGCGCTCCATCAAGCTGCGCGGCTTCAAGTCGTTCCCGGACCCGGTCGAGGTGAAGCTCGAGCCCGGGGTGGCCGTCGTGGTCGGGCCGAACGGCTCCGGCAAGTCGAACGTCTCGGACGCGATCGTCTGGGCGGCGGGCTCGTTGACACCGTCGGAGATGCGCGCCGAGAAGCCGGACGACGTGCTCTTCGGCGGCTCCTCCACCCGCCAGGCCGCCGAGCACTGTGAGGTCGAGCTCGTCTTCGACAACGAGGACGGTGGCTTCGGGAGCGAGCTCGACTACTCCGAGATCTCCATCGTGCGGCGGCTCGTGCGTGGGGGCGAGGGTCAGTACCTCGTCAACCGCACTCCGGTTCGCCGCACCGACCTCGTCGAGCTCCTGGCGGACGTCGGCCTCGGCGGCTCGATGCACTCGATCGTGAGCCAGGGGAAGGTCGACGCGGTCCTCGCCTCGAGGCCCGAGGACCGCCGAGCGCTCGTCGAGGAGGCGGCAGGGCTCGGCAAGTTCAAACGCCGCCGGCACCGCGCCGAGCTGAAGCTCGCGCGCGTGGCGACGCAGGTCGAGCGCGCGCGGGACGTCGAGGACGAGGTGCGCAAGCGCCTCCGGCCGCTGGCGCTCCAGGCGACGGCGGCGGAGCGCGCGGAGAAGCTCGGGCACGAGATCGCCGGCCTGCGAGCGCGGATCGCGCGGATCGACGTTGCCGCCCTCGATGCCCGTCGCGCAGAGGCGGACGAGCGTCGTACGGCGGCGACGCTCGCGCGACGGAGCGCGCAGGAGCGGCTCCGGTCGGTCCTCGCCGAGCGCGAGAGCGCCGAGATCGAGCTGTCCGACGCGGCCGGCGGGCGCGAGGCGGCGCTCGCCGCCCTCTATCGCCTCCGGGGAGCGGGCGAGCGGCTGACCGTCCGCGGCGAGTCGGCGTCCGGCCTCGTGATGCGCCTGCGGGACGATCTCGGCGAGGCCGAACGAGCCCGGGAAGCGCGCACCGACGAGACCGTGCGCGTCCTCGAAGAGGCCGCGCACGCCGCTGCCGCGACCGCGCGCGACGCAGCGAGCCGGAGCGGTCACGCCGCGGAGCGCGCGCGTCACGCCCACGCCCTCCTCGCCGCCGCCGACCGAGCCGCCGCCGACGAGGCCGAGCGACGTCTCGACGAGGTGCGCGCCGAGCGCGAGACGGTGGACGGCGGGATTCGCGAGGTGGCCGGCGGACAGGGCGCCGCCAACCGCGTGCTCGTTGCGCTCGGTGCCGCCCGCGAGCGCCTGACGGCACGGCACGAGACCGCGGCGGAGCTCGCCCGCCGCCTCCGCGACGAGCACGAGGCGGCGCGGGCCCACGCGCGGAGCGGAGCGCCCAGCCCGGCCGAGCTCGAGGAGCGCGCGAACGAGGATCGCACCCTCTCGCGGGCGGCGGCGACCGAGCGGGACGACCTCGCCGAGCGCGCGCGCTCGGCCCGGGAGCGCCTCGCAGCGCTCGAGCGATCGCTCGCCGAGCGCGAGGGCGTCGCACCCGCGGCACGCGCCCTCGCGGCCGAAGGGGAACGGCTCGCGCTGGCGGCGCTGGAGGTCGAGCCCGGCTACGAGAAGGCCGTCGCCGCTGCGCTCGCATGGCGGGCCTCGGCGCTCCTCGCGAACGACGCAGGTCATGCGCTCGCGCTTCTCGAGCGGGCCCGCACGTCGGGGCTCGGGAGCCTTTCGGTCGTCATCGGTGGGGTGAGCCGTGCGGGCGGTGCGCCGCCCGTCCCCGATGCGCGACCTCTCGCCGCGGTCGTGCGCGGCCCGGAGGAGGCCGTCGGGCTGCTCGAGGGCGTGTGGCTCGTCGAGGCGGGCCGCCTCGGGGCAGTCCGGTCGGGCGTGGCCGTGACCCTCGACGGCGAGGGGATCGACGCGTCCCGCGGGGAGCTGTGGTTCGCGGGCGAGACCGGTGAGGCGGTGCTTCTCGAGCTCGACGCCCGCCGCCGCGTCCTGGCCGACGAGGCCGACGAGCTTGCGGCGCGGGCGCAGGGCGCTGCGCGCGAAGCCGAGGAGGCGTCGGTGCGCGCGGCCGAGTCCGAAGCTGCGTACGCCCAGGTTGCGCATCTCCGCGACGTGACGCTCGACGCCGAGTTGCTCGGCCGTCTCGCCGCGGTCGCCGAGGGGGTCGCGTCGGCGACGACACGGGCCGTCGGGACAGTCGCCCGGATCGAGGCGCCGCTCGCCGCGCGCCTCGCGGCCGCCGACAGGCGCTCACAGGAGCTCGGCGAGGCGCTCGCCGGGCTCGCTGTGGTCGAGGCCGACGCGCGACGCGAGGTGGCAGAGGCCGGCCGCCGCGCGTCCGAGGCAGAGGTCGTCGTCGCCCGGCTCGGCGGGGCGCCGGTCGGCATCGGCGCTGCGGTCGAGCGCTCTCGCGAGGACCTCGCGGCGGACGCGTCGAGGGCGCTGGCCGACGCGGACGAGACGGCCCGCATCGCACTGGCCGCCGCGGACGCCGCGCGCGCGGCAGACGCGGCGCTCGTCGAGCGCGCGCCGCGGCGGACGGCGCTGGACGTCGATCTGCTCCGCAGATTCGTGGGCGCGGCCGAGGGGGTCGGGTCACTCGTCGAGCGCGCAGCTGCGCTGGCGTCGCGCTTCGAAGCCCCGGTGCGAGCGAGGGTGGACGCCGGCTCGGCCCGCGCCGGGGAGCTCGGCGCGACGCTTCGCGAGCTCGGTGCCAGGGAGGTCGAGGTGCGTCAGGTCGCCGACGACGCGACGGAGCGGCTGACGGCCGTCGAGGTCGAGCTCGCGCGACTGGACGGCGAGGCGAGCGACGCAAGGCGCCGCCTCGAGGAGGCGCGCGAGGAGGCCGAGGCTGAGCCTGAGGAGGAAGCCGGGTCGGAGGAAGGCATCGACCGCGATGAGCTCGCCGCACGGCTGACGCGGCTCGAGGCGCGCCGGGAATCGCTCGGGAAGGTCAACCCGCTGGCGAAGGAGGAGTACGAGGCGGAGAAGGTGCGGCTCGAGGAGCTCGCGACACAGCGCGCCGACCTCGAGGCGTCGCTCGCGGAGCTCGCGGCCCTGCGGGACGAGCTGACGGAGACCGTCAACCGCCGGTTCGACGAGACGTTCGCTGCGGTCGCCTCGAACTTCGAGGAGGTCGCGGCGACCCTCTTCCCCGGCGGGGAGGGCAGGCTCCGGCTGGTCGAGCCGACCGAGGATGGTGCCGAGGTCGAGCCCGGAGTCGAGGTGGAGCTCCGGCCGGCAGGCAAGAAGATCACGCGTCTCACGCTGCTCTCGGGTGGGGAGAAGGCGCTCGGGGCGATCTCGTTCCTCTTCGCGCTGTTCCTCGCGAAGCCGTGCCCCTTCTACCTCCTCGACGAGGTCGAGGCCGCGCTCGACGACGCGAACATCGCTCGCTTCGTCGAGCTCCTGCGCCGGTACGCGGACCGCGCGCAGTTCGTCGTGATCACGCACCAGAAGCGCACGATGGAGGCGGCGGACGTGCTCTACGGCGTCACGATGGGCGGCGACGGCATCTCCCAGATCGTCTCGCGCCGACTGCCGCGCGAGGACCGCACCGCCGCGACGGCCTGAACGGGCGCACGCGCCGAGCGGTTGCGAGCCTCGTCCGGCTCGGGCGCGCCGCTAGCGTTCGCGACCGATGTCGAGGACGTGGGCCGAGCTGCTCGGGGATGCCGACGACGGGACGCGGGAGGCGGAGGAGCGCTCCGGCTTCTTCTCCCGCCTGCGGGACTCGCTCGGGAAGAGTCGCCGCGCCTTCGCGGCAGAGCTCGGCGGGTCGTTCGACCCTGCGCAGGAGGACGCGTGGGAGCGGCTCGAGGTCGCGCTGATCCGCGCCGACGTCGGGGTTCCGGCCACCGCCGAGCTCGTCAGGCGGCTCGAGGCCCGCGGTGAGCTCGGTGACCTCGGCGAGGCGCTCGCGGAGGAGGTCGAGACCCTGTTCGGCGATCCGCCGACGCTTGCTCGGGCCGCGAGCGGGCCGACGGTCCTTCTCGTCGTCGGCGTCAATGGGACGGGCAAGACGACGACCATCGGCAAGCTCGCGCGAACGCTCACCGACCACGGCCGCTCCGTGCTGGTCGGTGCGGCCGACACGTTCCGCGCCGCGGCCGAGGAGCAGCTCGAGATCTGGGCCGAGCGGGCCGGGGCGGACTTCGTCGGCGCCCCCCGCGGCGCCGACCCGGCGGCCGTCGCCTTCGACGCGGTCGAGGCGGGACGTGCGCGCGAGACGGACGTCGTGATCGTCGACACCGCGGGACGGCTCCACACACAGGGCAACCTGATGGACGAGCTCGCGAAGGTCCGGCGGGTGATCGCGGGTCGGCTCGAAGGAGCGCCGCACGAGACGCTGCTCGTCGTCGACGCGACGACCGGGCAGAACGGCCTGCAGCAGGCGCGGCTGTTCGCGGACGCGGCCGGGGTGACGGGGATCGCCCTCACGAAGCTCGACGGGTCGGCGAAGGGCGGGGTTGCGATCGCGATCGCCCACGAGCTCGCGATCCCCGTCAAGCTGATCGGGGTGGGGGAAGGGGTCGACGACCTCAGGCCCTTCGACGCCCACGATTTCGCGCGCGCCCTCGTCGAGTAACCGCCCCATCGCCAATCCGAGGGATTGCGGCGCATCCCCCGTCCGGGGTAGGCTCCGAACACATTCGCAACTGGGTCGAGAGGGAAAGGGAGGAGCGAGCCGACATGGCCGTCACGGTGTTTTCGCGGTACCCGGGCCTGAGCCCGAAGGCATACGACGAGGTCGTCGCCACGCTCGATCTCGATGCGAATCCGCCTGTCGGCGGCATCCTCCACTTCGCAGGGGAGAGCGAGGACGGATTGACGGTCGCGGAGATCTGGCGCACCGAGCAGGCGTTCCAGGCGTTCCACGATCGGTTCCTCCAGGCCCTCCAGATGCGCGGCTATCTGTCCCGTCCGACCATCGAGGTCGCGCCGCTCCACAACCTGTTCGCGGTCGAGATGGACACGATCGAGCGGATGGGTGCCGTGTCGCTGCCTGCGACGTATGCGGGTGCGGCGCTCTAGGTAGCACCCGCCCGTTCGAGGCACGCGGGGCCGACATCCCAGGCGGCGTCCTCGGATGCCGCCCGGACGCGGGCGTGAGCGCCGCGGTGCGCCGCGTCCTCACCAGGCCATGAGGGGCGGGCCCTAGTTGCATTTGCCTCTTCCGTACCCAATGATGCAGCGACGGCGTCGAAAGGGGGCGGTGATGGCTTGGTCATGGGTTCGCGTCTCGACAAAGACGAGTCCGAAGCTGGCGAGATGCCTGGACGGGGACACCTCGTCCGCGGAAGGTCAGGGAGTGTGTTGCCGACATCGTCACGTCGGCGCACGGTGAGCTCGGTGACCTGAACTTCGAGGCCAACGGCAGGTGGGCCAAGGTCAAGTTCTGGTGGAAGGATGCGGACGTCAGGCGCGACGTGATCTACGACCTCCAGGCGGAGGACGAGGTCGTCGTCGTCGACGACGACGAGAGGGACGAGCTCCGGCACCGGGATCCCTGAGCCCGACGAGGAGCGACGTGCCGGAGCTTCCGCACGGAACCGTCACGCTCCTCTTCACGGACGTCGAGGGGTCGACGCGGCTCGCGCGACTCCTCGGCGTCCGCTACGACGACGCCCTCGCCGCCCACCGGCAGCTGCTGCGCGCGGCGTTCACCGTGCACGGCGGCGTCGAGGTCGACACACAGGGCGACGCGTTCTTCTTCGCCTTCGAGCGTGCGCGTGACGCGCTCGGGGGCGCCGCGGCGGGCCAGCTCGCGCTCGCGGCGCACGACTGGCCCGAGGGGGAGCCCGTCCGGGTGCGGATGGGCGTCCACACGGGCGAGCCGGAGCTGTCGGCCGGCGGGTACTACGTCGGCGTCGACCTCACGCGCGGTGCACGTGTCTGCGCGGCCGCGCACGGCGGACAGGTCGTGCTCTCGCAGGCGACGCGTGACCTCGTCGGCGACGGCTTCGAGGTGCGCGACCTCGGCGACTACCTCCTCAAGGGCGTCCCTCGGCCCGAGCGGCTGTTCCAGCTCGTCGCGCCGGGCCTCGGCTTCGACTTCCCGCCGCTGGAGGCCCAGCGTCTCGGGAACCTCCCGCTGCCGCGCACCCCGCTCGTCGGCCGTCGCAACGAGACACAGCAGATCCTCGACGCGCTCGCGCGGACGCCGCTGCTGACGCTGACGGGGCCCGGCGGGGTCGGCAAGACCCGGCTCGCGGTCGAGGTCGCGCGCACGGTCGTCCCGTCGTACGCCGACGGCGCCTTCTTCGTCGGGCTCGCGAGCGTCGACGATCCGGACTCTGTGCCGGCCGTCGTCGCCAGGACGCTCGGCCTCACCGAGGAGCCGGGCGAGGCCGCCGCGGACGCGCTCGTGCGCAGCCTCCGCGACCGCGAGCTGCTGCTCGTGCTCGACAACTTCGAGCGGCTGATCTCCGCCGCCCCGCTCGTGAGCGACCTCGTGGCGGAATGCCCGCGGCTTCGGGTTCTGGCGACGAGCCGCGAGCGCCTGCACGTGACGGCCGAGACCGAGTACGCGGTGCCGTCGCTCGTCGACGACGACGGCCTCGAGTTGTTCCTCACGCGCGCACGAGCTGCGCGCCCGGTGCCCGAGCCGACACCGGCGGAGATGGAGGAGATGCGCGCGATCTGCCGGCGGCTGGACGGCTTGCCGCTCGCGATCGAGCTCGCGGCCGCCCGCGTCCGGCTGCTCCCGCTGTCCGAGATCTCGAGCCGTCTGGAGCAGCGGCTCGCGTTCCTCACCGGCGGCCCGCGAGACGTGCCGGCTCGGCAGCAGACGCTCGTTGCGACGATCGACTGGAGCTACACGTTGCTCGAGCCGGCCGAGCAGGCGGCGCTGAAGCAGCTCGCGGTCTTCGCCGGCGGGGTCTCGCTCACTGCCGCGGCTGCCGTGCTCGGTGACGACGAGGCCGCTCTCCGCCTCCTGTCGTCGCTGCGCGACAAGAGCCTGATCGTCCCGCGCCGCGGCGTTGACGGCGAGGCGCGTTTTGCGATGCTCGACACGATCCGCGAGTACGCACTCGAGCGGCTGCGTGCCGACGGGGAGGCCGACGCCGCACAGCGACGGCTCGCCGAGCACCTCGCCGACGTCGCCGAGCAAGCCTACGAGGAGCTCCGCGGCCCCGAGCAGGCGTTCTGGCTCGGACGCCTGGAAGACGACGTCGCGAACTTCGACGCCGGGCTCGCGTGGGCTCGCGACGCTCGAGCATCGGACCTGCTGCTCCGCATCGCGGGCGCGTTGTGGCGCTTCTGGTTCGTCCGCGGCCACATCCGCGAGGGACGCAGCTGGATCGGCGAGGCGCTGCGCTCGAGCCCGTCCGAACCGACGCCGGCGCTCGGGCGCGCCCTGTTCGGGGGCGGGGCGCTTGCGGTGGCGGAGGGAGACCTCGAGCAAGGCCACGCGCTCGCGGCCGAGCGGCTCCGCGTGGTCACCGCGCTCGGGGACGACGCCGAGATCGCCAGCGCGCTGAGCGGCCTCGCAAATGCGGCCGCGTCAACGGGGCGACTACGCCGAGGCGGCCGAGCTCCTGGAGCGGTCGGCCGAGCACGCCACCCGAGCGCAGGCATGGCTGCCGCTCGCGAGCACGATGAACAACCTCGGCTACCTCCTGCTCATGCAGGGTGACTTCGGCCGCGCAATCGAGACGTGCCGCGAGGCTGCGCGACGCTTCGACGGGCTCGGGATGCGTGACGAGGGGGCCAGTGCGGCCGAGAACGTCGCGCTCGGGCTCCTCCGGCTGGAGGACGACGAGGCTGCCCTCGCCGCCGTGTCCGGGAGTCTGACCACGTACGCCGAGCTCGGAGAGAACGACGGGGTCTCGTACTGCCTGGATCTCGTGGCAGCGGTGGCCTGTCCTCGCGGTGAGGCGCGAACCGCAGCCGTTCTCGCCGGCGCGGCGGAGGCGTTGCGCGCCGGCACCGGCGCTGCGGCGCCGCCGCTCGAGCAGGCACTGCACGACGAGACGCTGGCCGAGCTTCGGCAGGCGCTCGACCCCGAGGAGCTGGGCGGCGCGCTGGAAGAGGGCGGCGCGGCCGAGCCGGCCAGGACGGTCGCGCTCGCGTTGGAGCTCGCCGGCCAGGGAATGTCGCGCGTCGCCGAGCCTTCCTGAGCACCGTCGGTCGGGGCCAGTCGGTCGGGCACGAGGCGACCCACCTGTGCCCGGGCCGATTCTCCATGCCGTACGACGACTGCATCGAGAGTACGGCCGCTGCCGTCGCCCACCCAGCCCGGAGCCGGGCCGCGGCGAAACGCCCCGGTACGCTTGCCGGGCCATGTTCGACGCGCTCGCCACCCGGCTCCAGGACGCCCTGGGCGACCTCGGCAGCCGCGGCCGTCTCGACGAGGAGACCGTCACCCGGGCGACGCGCGAGATCCGCCTCGCGCTGCTCGAGGCCGACGTCGACTTCGAGGTCGTCAAGGAGTTCGTCGCCTCGGTCCGTGAGCGTGCGCTCGGTCAGGACGTGCTGAAGGGCCTCGAGCCGGGCCAGCAGGTCGTCAAGATCGTCCACGACGAGCTGGCCGCGCTGATGGGGTCGAGCGACTCGAAGCTCGCCTTCGGACGTCCGCCGACGGTGGTGCTCCTCTGCGGGCTGCAGGGGGCCGGCAAGACGACCGCCGCCGCGAAGCTCGCGCTCTACCTGCGCAAGCACGAGAAGAAGAATCCGGGGCTCGTCGCCGCCGACCTCCAGCGACCCGCCGCCATCGACCAGCTCGAGCAGCTCGGGCGCCAGCTGCAGGTGCCCGTCTACCGCACCGAGACCGCGGACGCCGTCGTCGCCGCCCGCCAGGGCGTCGACCGCGCCGCAGCCGACGGGTGCGACGTCGTGATCGTGGACACCGCCGGCCGGCTGCAGATCGACGAGGCGTTGATGGACGAGCTCGCCGACGTGCGCGACGCCGTCAAGCCGCTCAACGTCCTCCTCGTCCTGGACTCGATGACGGGCCAGGAGGCGGTCACCGTCGCGCGCGCGTTCCAGGAGCGGATCGCATTCGACGGCGTCCTGCTCACGAAGCTCGACGGCGATGCGCGCGGAGGTGCCGCGCTGTCCGTGAAGGCGATCACCGGCAAGCCCGTCAAGTTCGCCTCCGTGGGCGAGAAGCTCGACCAGCTCGAGGTCTTCCACCCGGACCGGATGGCCTCCCGGATCCTCGGGATGGGCGACGTCCTGACCCTGATCGAGAAGGCGGAGCAGGCGGTCGAGCAGGACGAGCAGGAGGAGATGGAGCGGCGGCTGCTCGCGGGGCAGTTCACCTTCGACGACTTTCTCGCCTCGACGCGGATGCTCAAGAAGATGGGGCCGCTCCAGGGCGTGATGAAGCTCGTCCCGGGTATGGGCCGCCAGCTGGACGGCATCGACTTCGACGACGCGCAGATGGCGCGGATCGAAGCGATCGTCCTCTCGATGACGCCGCACGAGCGCCGCGTCCCGCACGTCATCAACGGCCCGCGGCGTCGCCGCATCGCGGCCGGGAGCGGGACGACGATCGAGGACGTGAACCGCCTCCTCCAGGCGCGGAAGCAGATGGAGAAGATGATGAAGGCGATGGGGAAGGGGAAGCCTCCGACGTTGCCGGCGGAGCTGACCGGCGGGGGCGGCGGGCGCTCCCGGCGCGGCCGCCGCTGAGCGCCGCACCGATCGAGACGGCCGGCTTCCGGCACAATCCAGCTTTCACCGAGAGAAAGGCAGTGATGGTTCGTATGCGATTGACGCGGATCGGTTCGAAGAAGAACCCGATCTACCGCGTCGTGGTGGCCGACGCCCGCTCGCCGCGGGACGGCCGCTTCATCGAGATCGTCGGGCGGTACAACCCCCAGACCGACCCGTCGACGATCGACCTCGACGCCGACAAGGTCAAGGGGTGGCTCGCCAAGGGCGCACAGCCGTCCGAGCCCGTCGCGCGGCTCATCAAGGCCGCCGGAATCTCCTGAGGCTCGGCGTGGAAGAGCTGCTCGACTGGATCGCGCGCGGGCTCGTCGACGAGCCGGACGCGGTCCGGGTGGAGCGAATCGACGAGGGCGACGTCGTCGTCCTTCGTCTCCACGTCGCCGACGGCGACGTGGGCAAGGTGATCGGCAGGCACGGAAGGGTCGCCCGCGCGCTTCGCACCGTCGTCCGCTCCGCCGGCGTTCGCAGCGACCGGCGCCTCGTGCTCGAGATCGCCGATTGAGCGACGACGCGGGGCTCGTCCCGATCGGACGGGTGGGGCGGCCTCACGGCCTCGACGGAGCGTTCGTCGTCGAGCATGCGAGCGACGACGAGGGAAGGTGGGTCGTCGGAGCGACCCTCCTGGTGGAGGGCGAGCCGGCCACGATCGAGCTGACCCGGCGGGTCGGCGGAGCGCGACGGGCGATCCGGCTCGACCGCCCCGTGGAGCGCGGCGCGCAGCTCGCCGTTCCGGTCTCGGAGCTCCCTGCCCTCGAGCCGGACAGCTACTACGCCTTCGAGCTCGTCGGGCTCGAGGTCGTGGACGATTCCGACGAGCCCCTCGGACGCGTCGTCGAGGTGCATCCGGGTGTTGCGAACGACAATCTCGAGCTCGACGGCGGCGTGCTCGTCCCGCTCGTCGAGGACGCGATCCGCACGATTGACGTGGATGCGCGGCGGATCGTCGTGCGCCGCGGGTTCCTGTCCTGACCCCGTCGCGGGCAAAGCCGAGGTTACGGCGCCCGCCCTGCGGCAGGGCGCTCCCGTTCCGGGGGGTACCCTGAACCGCCGTGCGCGTCGACGTCTTCACCCAGGTACCCCATGCGTTCGCGTGGCTCACCGAGCAGAAGCCCCTGGCCACCGTGCTCGGGACGGAGCTCGAGCTCCGCCTCCTGAACTACCGGGACACGACACCTCTTCGCGGCGGCCAGGTCGACGACGACCCGTACGGCGGCGGCCCGGGGATGGTGCTCCGCGTGGACGTCGTCGACGCGGCGCTCGAGGCTGCCTATGGCGACCGCAGGCCCGCCCGCATCGTCGCGTTGACGCCGCAGGGGCGCCAGCTCGACCAGGCGCTCGTGGAGGAGCTCGCACAGGACGAGGAGCTCGTCCTCCTCTCCTCCCGTTTCGAGGGGTTCGACGAGCGCATCGTCGGGCACCTCGCCACCGACGCGATCTCCGTGGGCCCCTACGTCCTGTCGGGGGGTGAGCTGCCCGCCATGCTGCTGCTCGACGCCGTCGCCCGCCGTCTTCCCGGTGCGCTCGCGGAGGGCTCGGGGGAGCACGAGAGCTTCTCCGCCGCGCTCGACGGAGGGCTCGAGTACCCGCACTACACCCGCCCCGCCGCCTACCGCGGCTGGGATGTCCCGGAGGTCTTGCTCTCGGGCGATCACGCGAGGATCGATCGCTGGCGCCGCGACCAGAGCCGCGCGCGGAGCCACGCGTGAGCGATATCGACGAGCGGGAGACGCCGTTCGGTCAGGGGGCGCACGACGACGAGCATCCGGCGGACGCGGGATGGCCGACCACGCCGGCCGAGATCCCTCTGCCGCCTGCGGGGGCCGACCCCGCGCCCGCCCCCCCGACCCCGTCGCTCCTCGCCTCGGCGTCCGATGCGTCTTCCCGGCGCCGCTCGCGCAACCCGGTCGACCGGCTCACCCGCGGGCTTCCCGACCCCGTGCGAGTGGTGGTGGACTGGGCGGTCACGATCGTCGGGGCCGTCGCGATCGTGCTCCTCGTCAAGGCCTTCGTCGTCAATCCGTATCGGATCCCGTCCTCGTCGATGGAGCCGACGCTCCACTGCGCACGACCCGCTTCGGGGTGCGAGGCGCGATTCTCCGACCGCGTCCTGGCAAACCGCTTCATCTACCACCTTCGCGATCCGCGGCGCGGCGAGATCGTCGTCTTCGACACGCCCGACGCGGCGCGCATCAAGTGCGGCGCCGGCGGCACGTTCGTCAAGCGTCTGATCGGGCTGCCGGGCGAGACGGTCGAGGTACGGCTACGCCGCGGCGAGGGGTACGTCTTCATCAACGGCAGGCAGCTGAGCGAGCCGTACATCGAGCCCGACCGGCGGCCGACGGAGTCGTTCGGGCCGGTCAAGGTCCCGGCGAACCACTACTTCATGATGGGGGACAACCGCTCCCAGTCCTGCGACTCGCGCGAGTGGGGAACCGTTCCTCGCGGCAACCTCATCGGTGAGGTCTTCATGACGTACTGGCCGCCGAACCGGATCTCCGTGCACTGAGCCGTTCGGGGCGGAGCCCGCTCGGTCGCGCTTCACGTCGCCTTGAACACTCGCCTGCGCCACCCTCGGAGCGGCGGGCTCCGCTATCATCCGCTGCCGGCCCACGGGCCGACTCCCTATGAGCACGATCATCGAGAGCCTCGAGCGGCGCCAGCTGCGTGACGTCCCGGCGTTCAAGGCGGGCGACACCGTACGCGTCCATTTCAAGGTGATCGAGGGCACCCGGCAGCGGATCCAGGTGTTCGAGGGCATCTGCATCAAGCGCCAGGGCTCCGGCGTTCGCGAGACCTTCACCGTGCGGAAGAACTCGTTCGGCGTCGGCGTCGAGCGGACGTTCCCGCTCCACTCGCCCAAGATCGAGAAGCTCGAGGTCGCCATGATCGGTGACGTCAACCGGGCCAAGCTGTACTACCTCCGCGGCCGGGTCGGCAAGAAGTCCCGCGTGCGCGAGCTCCGCCAGTCGTAGCCGGTATCCGCATCCGTCCGCCGAGGCTCACGGTCCTGCGTGTTGCCGCGGCGGCGCTCGTCGTCCTCGGAGTGCTCGCGGTCGCCGGCTGCGGAGCCGAGGACGAGACGCAGGAGTTTGCACGGCACGCAGTCGAGTCGCACGTCGCCGGCGACCCTGCCTACGACGCGTCGGACGTCCGCTGCACGCCGAACCCACGGCCGTGGTTCGTCGAGGAGCAGGCGAACGTCGTCATCTGCCGTGTCCGTCGGACGGACGGCGGATGCGACCGGTTCCGCGTCGATCTCGTCCGCGACACCGTGCGCGTGACCGCGAGGATCCGGCTCGACGCGCGTGACGCCGGCTGCGTGCTGCCCGCGTAGGGCTGGGCCGTCGGGCTGTGGAGAGCCCGGCACGGTCCCGTCCGAGACGGCCGGATATCCTCGCCCGGTGCCCCTTTCGACCGGGCAGCGCCTGCTGCGTCATGATCGCCGCCTCGGCGTCCGGTTCGTTGCGGGCGCGGACGAGGCCGGGCGCGGGTCGCTCGCGGGGCCCCTCGTCGTCGCGGGGGTGCTCCTCGACTACGACGCGCTGCGCGGTCATCGTGTGCGGCCGCTCGCGGCGCTGAACGACTCGAAGCAGGTCGAGCCGCGAGACCGGGAACGGCTCTACCATGCCGTGCTCGCGGTTGCCTCGCGCGTGTCCGTGCGGGTGATCGCCGCGACCGAAATCGACGGCCGGGGTCTCCATCGATCGAACCTCTGGGGACTCCGGGCCGTGCTCGCCGACCTCCATCCTCCGGCGGACGCCTGCCTCGTCGACGGGTTCCGGCTCGGACCGCTCGCCCCGCCGCACGCCGCCGTGATCGACGGCGACACGAAGAGCGCGGCGATCGCCGCCGCCTCGATCGTGGCCAAGGTGACACGCGATCGCCTGATGCGGCGCCTCGACGCGCTCTACCCGCGCTACGGGTTCTCGTCGCACGTGGGGTACATCACGCCGGAGCACACGCGGGCGGTCGTCGTCCACGGCCCGTGTCCGCAGCACCGTCGGTCGTTCCAGGCGCGCGCCTACGCCGAGCGCTCCGCGGCGTGAACCGGGGCGAGCGCGCCGCCGCCCGCCACTACCTCCTCCGCGGCTACCGCATTCTCGGCGCCAACGTCCACGCCGGCGGGTACGAGATCGACCTGATCGCCCGGCGCGGCACTCGGCTCGTGTTCGTCGAGGTCAAGGAGCGCTCCCGTGAGACGTACGGGGGAGGAGTCGGGGCGGTCAACTCCGAGAAGCGCCGTCGGGTCAGGCGCGCGGCTGCGTCATGGCTCCAGGCCCATCCCGAGGCGGCCGCCCTCGAGATCCGCTTCGAGGTCGCGGCGGTCAGCGGCGGGCGCGTGGAGCGCCTCGAGTTTGCGGACGATGACAGTCGGCGGGAATGGAGGGAACGCCCGTTCCGTTAGACTTCACGACGAAACGATCAAACATCGAGAGCCGGGGGGCACTATCCCCCAACGGGCGCGCTCGTCAACACGGGCCGCGGCGAGAGCCGCGTTCCCGGGCGCGTCGGCCGCCTCGAGCGAGGTGGCGGGAGAAACCTCCGGCTGACAAGCAGTAGACCACGTCAGCCGGAAAGGAATCGAACGCCACATGACTACACGCACCCGCACCTGGATCCTGCTCGCAGGCCTCTCCGCCCTCTTCGTCGCGTTCGGCGGGCTCGTCGGCGGGGCGAGCGGCATCGTCGTCTTCCTGGCGATTGCCGTCGTCTTCAACTTCGCGATGTTCTGGTTCTCCGACCGCATCGCGCTCAAGATGAGCCGCGCTCGGCCCCTCGAGCCCGGCGACGCGCCTGATCTCGTCACAGATGTCGAGGACCTCTCGGCGCGCGCACGCATCCCCGCTCCGCGGCTCTACCTCATCCCGTCCCAGCAGCCGAACGCCTTTGCAACGGGTCGCAGCCCCCGCCACTCGGCGGTGGCCGTCACCGAGGGGCTGCTCGCCCTCATGCCGCGCGAGCAGGTCCGAGGCGTGCTCGCCCACGAGCTCGCCCACATCAGGAACCGGGACGTGCTCGTGACGACGATCGCCGCCATGATCGGCGCAGCCATCTCGGCGATCGCGAACTTCCTCCAGTTCCAGTGGCTCTTCGGCGGAGGTGACGACGAGGACAGCCCGCTCGGCGTCGTCGGGACGATCGCGGCAGTGCTCATCGCGCCCATCGCGGCGATGGTCCTGCAGTTCGCGGTGTCCCGTCAGCGGGAGTACCTGGCCGACGCGACCGCCGCCGAGTTGATGGGGACCGGTCGGCCACTCGCCGACGCCCTCGGGACGCTCGAGCGCGGCGTCCAGGCTCTGCCGATGCAGGTGAACCCGGCCTCGGCGTCGCTCTACATCGTGAATCCGCTGTCGGGCGGTGGAATGACGCGGCTTCTCTCGACCCACCCGCCGATCGCCGAGCGGATCGCGCGGCTCGAGGCCTTCGACGCCGCGCGGGGCGCCGTCCCGCGGATGGGCTTCAGCGTGGCGGACGGCGGCACCACCGCATAGGCGCCGGGCGGCGGCTCGGCGCGCGGCGAGGACCCGGTCCGCGCGTGCCGAATACGACCGCATGGCTGCGACGCAGGAGGCGCTCTACGGCCGGCTCGACCTCGCGCTCTCGTGGTCGGAGCAGCAGCTCCCGGAGCGCGAGCGGACGAAGCACGTCCATCGTCTCCACCCGTATCTCGGCAAGTTCGTCCCGCAGCTCGTCGAGGCGCTCCTCGACCGCTACGTCGCGCCGGCCGGCCGCGTGCTCGACCCCTTCGCCGGGTCCGGGACGACGCTCGTCCAGTCGCTCGAGTCCGGCAGGGATGCGACGGGCGTGGACGTGGCGGGCTTCAACTGCCTCCTGATGCGCGTGAAGACGAAGCGCCACAACCTCGAGACTCTCCGGCGAGACCTCCTGTGGGCGCACGGTGAGGCGGCGGCATTCGAGCCGGCGCCCGGCTACCCGGACGACGCGTCTCCGTTCGTCCGGGCATGGTTCGGGCCTCGCGCGGCGGCGGAGCTCCTGCATTTCAGGGCTCTCGCGGAGAGCACCGCGTCGGTCGACGTCCTCCGCGTCGTCCTGGCCCGTGCGGCGCGCTCGGCGCGCCGGACGACCCACTTCGACCTCGACTTCCCTCGGGCGCCGCAGCTCGAGCCGTACTGGTGCCACAAGCACCGGCGCACGTGCCGGCCGGTCGAGGAGGCGCGGCGGTTCCTCCTGCGCTACACGCAGGACACGCTCGACCGGCTCGAGCAGTTCGCAGCGCTTCGCGACGCGGGGGCCGGAGCGTCCGTGCTGCACGGAGACGCTCGCACCGCCGACCTCGGAGGGCCGTTCGACGCGGTCATCACCTCGCCGCCCTACCCCGGACTGATCGACTACCACGAGCAGCACCGGTACGCGTACGAGCTTCTGGGCCTGGAGGAGCGGCGCTCGATCGAGCTCGGCCGCCCGGCGACGGGCGTAGGGAGAGAGGCGATCCGCGCCTACGTCGACGGCGTCGCCGACGTCCTTGCGAACGCCAGGAGCCGCCTCGCCCCCGGGGCGCCGGTATGCGTGGTTGTAAACGATCGGCGTGGGTTGTATTCGGAAATCTTGGGGCGTGCAAGGCTGCGTCTCGATGAGCGGCTCGAGCGCCACGTCAACCGCCGCACCGGGCGTCGGGCGGGGGAGTACTTCGAGTCGATCCTCATCTGCCGGGCTGCCTGACCGTTCGGCGCCGGCTCCTGTCAACGACACCCTGGAGGTTCGATGCGTACCTTGCTCGCACACCGTCCCTCGCCCGCGATGATCGTCGCGTGCGTCGCGCTGCTCGTCGCTCTCGGAGGGACGAGCGTGGCCGCCGTAACCGCGCTCGCTCCGAACTCCGTCGGCACCGTCCAGCTCAAGACCAATGCCGTGATCGCCGCGAAGATCCGGAACGCCAACGTCACGGGCGCCAAGGTCGCGAACAACGCGATCACGGGCGCGAAGGTCCGGAACGGATCGCTCAGCCGCACGGACTTCGCGGCGGGATCCCTTCCTGCCGGCCCCGCGGGCCCCGCAGGCCCCGCAGGGCCAGCTGGTCCGGCCGGGCCGGCCGGAACCGTCGGCCCGGTCACCGTGCGGCAGGCCGGCGTCGTCGTCCCGGGTGGCGTCGCGCAGAACGGCGCCTACGACACGGAGACGGTGACCGTGAACTGCAACGCGAACGAGAAGGCGATCTCTGCGGGGACCGGCTGGAGCGACGACGCGGCGGACCGCGAGCTCTGGACCCAGCGCATCACACCGATCGTCACGAACAACGCCGTCACCGGCTACCGCGGGACGGGCGGGAACGACAGCGGCAACTCGAGCACCTTCACGCTCTACGTCCTCTGCTACACCGGCTAGGGCGACCGGGTGGTGGGGGCTCGCCGAGCCCTCACCACCCGTAGACGCGTCACGAACCCGGCACGAAGCCGTCACGCTCTCGTGATGCGTACGGTCGTACGGTCGAGCCATGCTCGGTCGCGCGATCACGTTCGCGCTCGTCGGTCTCGAGCCGCGGCGCGTCGATGTCGAAGCGCACCTGCGCACGGGTCAGCAGCCGTCGTTCTCCATCGTGGGGCTGGCCGACCGCGCGTGCCAGGAGGCGAAGCACCGCGTCCGCAGCGGGGTCCACTCGTCGCTCCTCGAGTGGCCCGGCAAGGTCATCACGGTCAACCTGGCCCCGGCGGCGCTCCGCAAGGAGGGGACGGGCTTCGACGTCGCGATCGCCCTCACCGTGCTTGCGGCGTCGGGGCAGGTGCCGCCCGACCGGCTCGCGGAGCACGCGTGTATCGGCGAGCTCGGGCTCGACGGCCGCGTCCGGCCCGTCGCGGGGACGATCGCGGCCGCCGAAGGCGCCGCTCGTGCCGGCTTCCCTCGCCTCCTCTGCTCGGCGGAGTCGTCGCGGGAGGCGTCGCTGGCGGGCATCGAGGCGGTTGGCGTCCGGCACATCGCGGAGGCCGTCGGATACCTCCGAGGCGAGGACGCGATCGAGCCGACGTCCCCGGACGACGACCCGCGCCCGCCGCCCGAGCTCCCCGACCTCGCCGAGGTCCGCGGGCAGGAGCGTGGCCGTCGAGCCCTCGAGCTCGCGGCCGCGGGGAGCCACAACCTCCTGCTCGCAGGTCCGCCCGGGACAGGGAAGACGATGCTCGGGCGGCGACTGGCGTCGATCCTGCCGCCGCTGACGCGCTCGGAGGCGCTCGAGGTCATGCGCATCCATTCCGTCGCCGCGACGCTTCCTGCCGGCGCCGGTCTCATCTCCGCCCCGCCGTTCCGGGCGCCTCATCACGGCGCCTCGGTGGCCGCCGTCGTCGGCGGCGGTACCGTCCCCCGCCCCGGAGAGGTAAGCCTCGCGCACCGCGGAGTGCTGCTCCTGGACGAGCTGCCGGAGTTCCCCCGCTCGGTGCTCGAGGCGCTCCGCCAGCCGCTCGAGGACGGTGTCGTCTCGGTGGCGCGCGTCGGAGGACGCGAGCTCTTCCCCGCGCGCTTCCGGCTCGTCGCCACGATGAACCTCTGCCCGTGCGGTGGGCGCGGCGACTCGCGGCTCGAGTGCGCGTGCACGCCGTCCCGGATCGCGGCCTACCGCGAGAAGGTCTCGCGCGCGCTTCTCGATCGGTTCGACCTCGTCGTCGCGATGCCGAGGCCGCGCGCGGAGGAGCTCGCCGCCGGGCCGTCCGAGCCGTCGGCCGCCGTCCGCAAGCGGGTGATCGACGGCGACGCGCGCCTCCGCTCGGCCACGCCTCGTCGCACGGCCGCCGCGTCGGAGCTTCTCGATCGAGCCGTCGACCGGCTCCCGCTCACCGGTCGTGGGCGGGCGCGCGTCGCCCGCGTCGCGCGAACCGTCGCCGCGCTCGCGGGGTCGGACGACGTCCTGCCGGAGCATGTCGCCGAGGCGCTGTCGTACCGGTCTCCCGCGGCCCTCTCCAGCCCGTGACGATCCGCTCCGTTCGACGCGGTGCCGTCGGGTATCCGCCGCTCCTCTCGCAGATCCCCGACCCGCCGCCGGTGATCTGGGTGCGGGGGGACGCTCCGCTCGACGTGCTTGCCCGGCCAGCCGTCGCCGTCGTCGGCGCGCGGGCGTGCTCGGGCTACGGCCGGTCGGTCGCGCGGCTTCTCGCCGGGGATGCGGCGGCGGCGGGCGCGGTCGTCGTGAGCGGGCTGGCGCGCGGCATCGACGGCGAGGCCCATCGCGGAGCACTGGCGGCGGGTGGGACGACCGTCGCCGTACTCGGCTGCGGGGTCGACCGCGACTACCCTGCTGCGCACGCGGAGCTCGCTCGGGCGATCGTGTCGGCGGGCGGGCTGATCGTGTCGGAGTACGAGCCGGGGGTCGAGCCCGCGCCCTGGCGGTTCCCGGCGAGAAACAGGATCATCGCCGGCCTCGCAAGGGCGACGGTGGCCGTTGAAGCCAGAGAGCGGTCCGGCGCCCTGATCACAACCGACTTCGCGCTCGAGGACGGGCGCGAGGTTCTCGCGGTCCCGGGGGAGATCACCTCCGCCCTCAGCGCGGGGACGAACGCCTTGCTCCGTGTCGGCGCGACGCCCGCGACGAGCGCCGCAGACGTCCTCGAGGCGCTCGGCCTCGAGCGTCGGCCGATCGGCGTCGGCCCGCAACAGGATCCCACCGCCCACGCCGTGCTGCTCGCTGTCGAGGCGGGGGCCGGAACGCCGGACGAGCTCGTCCGGGTGACCGGGCTCGGCGCGGGCGAGCTTGCGGGGGCGTTGGCGTTGCTGGAGCTCGCCGGGGCCGTCGCGGTCGACGAGGGGGTGGTGCGCAGTACGATCGCGCGGTGACGTCGTACTGGCTCGCCGAGCCCCGTGCCGCACTTCCGCCCGGCGAGACCGACACCCCCGTCGACGTGGGAATCGTCGGCGCCGGGGTGACGGGATGCGCCTGCGCTCTCGCCCTGTCCGAGGCCGGCCTGCGCGTGCGCGTCGTCGACGGCCGCCGGGTCGCCGAGGGCGCGAGCGGCCGGAACGGCGGCTTCGCCTTGCGCGGCACGGCGGCGCCGTACGACGAGGTCGTGGCGTCCCTCGGACGGGAGCAGGCCCTCGCGCTCTGGCAGTGGACGGAGGCGGAGATGCGCGCGATGGAGCCGCTGGCGGGCGATGCGTTTCGCCGACTCGGCAGTCTGCGCCTTGCCGCGGACACCGAGGAGCGCGAGGAGCTGCGCGACGAGGTCGAGGCCCTCTGGGCCGACGGCCTCGAGGCAGAGTGGATCGACCTTCCGGCGGGCTCCCTCTCGGGGCGTTTCACCGCAGCGATCCGGCACCCCACCGACGCCGCGCTCCAGCCGGCGCGCCTGGTGCGGCGGCTCGCCGCCGCCGCCGCCGCCGCGGGCGCGCAGTTCGTCGAAGAGCATCGCGTCTCCGAGCCGGGTGAGCTCGCGGCCGAGACCGTCGTGATCGCGACGGACGGATACCCCAGCGGGCTTCTCGGCGAAATCGAGGGTCTGATCGTGCCGACGCGGGGTCAGGTGATCGCCACCGAGCCGCTCGCCGAGCGCCTGTTCGAGACGCCTCACTACGGACGCCACGGTTTCGACTACTGGCATCAAACAGAGGACGGGCGAATCGTGGCGGGCGGCTTCCGCGACGTCTCGCTCGACGAGGAGTTCACGGACGAGGAAGCGCTCACCGAGAAGGTGCAGACGGCGCTCGCCGCCTTCGTCGACGATCTCGTCGGGCGCGAGCTGCGGATCGACTACCGCTGGGCGGGGATCTTCGGACTCGTCCTCGACTTCATGCCCGTCGTCGGCGAGGTTCCCGGTGCGCCGCACACCTGGGTCGCCGGAGGGTACTCCGGTCACGGCAACGTGCTCGGCTTCGCGTGCGGCCGGCTCGTCGCGCGGGCCATCCTCGGCGATCGCGACCCCCTGCTCGCCCTGTTCGACCCGGCGCGGCTGCTCGGCTGAGCGTCAGAGCTCGACGGTCGGTAGATCGAGCGTCTGAGCCTTGGCGAGCGCCGCTTTCGCGATCGCGAGATCCTGGATCGCGAGGCCGGTCGAGTCGAAGAGCGTCACGTCCTCGGCGCTGCTCCGTCCGTCGGCGGTTCCGGCGAGCACGCGGCCGAGCTCGGTCACGCGGTCGCGGGCGACGACCCCCGCGGCGACGCCGGCGGCGAGCTCGCCGCCGTGACTTGCCTGCTCCCAGTCGTCGCAGAAGAGACGGGCCCGGCCGAGCTCCTCGACCGAGACCTCGGCCTTCCCCGGGCCGTCGGCGCCCATCAGAGAGACATGCTGGCCGATGCCGAGCGACCCCGGGGGATAGAGCACCGAGGCTCCCGGCGTGACGGTGATGACGACGTCGGCCGCGAGGGCGTCCTCGACCGAGCGAGCGACGTGCGCCCCGAACCGGTCCGCGACGGCCTCACGGCGGTCGGCGTCGACGTCCCACACGAGCGGCGCGACGCCCCGCGCGGCGAGCATCCGGATCGTCTCGGCGCCGTTCACGCCGCATCCGACGACCGCGTACGTCGCCGCACCGGCGCGGCAGAGCGTGTCCGCCGCGAGCACGCCGGCCGCCGCCGTGCGCAGCGCGGTCACCGCGGCCGCGTCGAGGACAGCCTCGAGCTGCCCGGTCTCCGCGCTCGACAGCAGCACGAGCCCGGTCACGGTCGGCAATCCGCGGGCGGGATTGCCGGGGAACGACGTGACCCACTTGAGGAGGGCGTGGCCGCCGCCGAGAGCCGGCATCGCCCGGAAGTCGCCGGCCGGGTAGTTCGTGACATAGAGCTTCGGCTGCATGGTCCACTCGCCCTGCGCGTGCGCGACGAACCCCTCGCGCACGGCGTCGTATGCCTCGTGCGGGCTCACGGCCTGCTCGACGGCGACGGCGGAGAAGAACGGGACCGGCATCGGCGTCGTCTAGTAGAAGCCTTCGCGCCGCGCGTAGCGGCCGGCTCGCTCCGCGTCGTACGCGTCGGCGTCGAACGACGAGTCGAGGCTTCGGTGGATCTCGCCCGGCGACGGCAGGTCGGAGCGGTCGGCGTGGCGCGAGGAGTCCCAGAGCTCCGCACGCATGAACGCCTTCGAGCAGTGGGTGAACACCTGCTCGACGTCGACGAGGATCCCGAGCTTCGGCACCTTGCCCTCGACCGCGCACGGGGCGAGAAGCTCCTCGTCCGTCACGAGCGTCGCACGCCCGTTGACGCGCAGGGTGTCGCAGATGCCGGGGATGACGAAGAGGAGCCCGACGTGCGGGTTCGCAAGAACGTTCCGCAGCGAGTCCGCGAGCCGGTTCCCGGGGCGCTCGGGGAGGAGGAGCGTCCGTTCGTCGAGGACGCGGACGAAGCCGGGCGGGTCGCCCCGCGGGCTGACGTCGCACGTGCCATCCGGGGAGGACGTCGCGAGCAGCACGAACGGCGAGCGGTCGACCCACTGACGCGTGAGGTCGTTGAGACGGTCGACGACCTTCGCGCGGACGAGGCCGGACGGCTCGCCGAGAAGCGTGCGCAGAGCCTCCTCGTCGCGGATCACGGCGGGCGTCCTCGCCGTCACGAGGCCTTCACCGCCGCGATGAGCTTCACGATCGAGTCCTTGGCGTTGCCGAACAGCATCGTCGTCTGGGGCTCGAGAAACAGGTCGTTGTCGATGCCCGCGAACCCAGGGGCCATGGAGCGCTTCATCACGACGACGCTGTTCGCCTTGTCGACGTCGAGGATCGGCATCCCGTAGATCGGGCTCGCCGGGTCGCTCCGCGCCGCGGGGTTGACGACGTCGTTCGCGCCGATCACGAGCGCGACGTCGGTCTGCGGGAACTCGGGGTTGATCTCGTCCATCTCCTTCAACTGGTCGTACGGGACGTTGGCTTCCGCGAGGAGCACGTTCATGTGGCCCGGCATCCGGCCGGCCACGGGGTGGATGGCGTACGCGACGTCGATGCCCTTCTCCTCGAGGAGCTCCGCGAGCTGGCGGACGTCATGCTGCGCCTGCGCGACCGCGAGGCCGTAGCCGGGGACAACCACCACCTTGCGCGCGAACGAGAGCTGGACGGCGACGTCCTCGGCACTGGTCGCGCGGGCTGTTCGGCCGTCGTCCACCCGGGCGGCGGCGGTGCCGGTCTTGACCTGCCCGAAGGCGCCGAAGAGCACGTTCGCGACCGACCGGTTCATCGCCTTCGCCATGAGCAGCGTCAGCAGCGTGCCCGACGCGCCGACGAGCATCCCGGCGACGATCAGCAGCAGCGAGTTCAGGACGAAGCCCGTCGCAGACGCGGCGAGCCCCGTGAACGCGTTCAGGAGCGAGATCACGACGGGCATGTCCGCCCCACCGATCGGCAGCACGAACATCACGCCGAACACGAGCGCCAGGACGATCAGCCCGACGAGCACCCATTGCTCGTCGACGCCCGCGATCAGGGCGATGCCGAGCGCGGCAGCACCGAGCAGGACTGCGATGTTCAGGATGTTCTGGCCGGCGTAGACGATCGGGCGGCCCGAAAGGAGCTCCTGGAGCTTCGCGAAGGCGATCATCGAGCCCGCGAACGAGATCGACCCGATCAGAGCGGACAGGACGATCGAGACGATCTCCTCGCCGGCGAGGTCGCCGCTCGAGACGTGGAACTCCGCGAGCGCGACGAGGGCTGCAGCACCGCCGCCGACCCCGTTGAACAGGGCCACCATCTGCGGCATCGCGGTCATCTTCACCGTGCGGGCACCGACCACGCCCACGATCGAGCCGATCAGGCCCCCGGCGACGATCAGGCCCCAGTTCGAGATCCCGTCGAGCGCGAGCGTCGTCGCGATCGCAACCACCATCCCGGCGCCGCCGACCCAGTTGCCCTTCCGAGCGTGCTTCGGCGAGGAGAGGAAGCGCAGCGCGAGGATGAAGCAGACGATCGCTACGAGGTAGAGAAGCCCGACGACATCGGGGTCGGAGATCACTTCCGCTCCTCGGGGCGCCGCTTGAACATCTCGAGCATCCGATCGGTGACGAACCAGCCGCCGACGACGTTCGCGGACGCCAGCACCATCGCGACGAACCCGATCGCCTTCGTGAAGCCGTCGTCGGCAAAGCCGAGCACGGTGATCGCCCCGACGATGACGATCCCGTGGATGAAGTTCGTGCCCGACATGAGCGGCGTGTGCAACATCGTCGGCACCTTCGCGATCACCTCGAAGCCGAGGAAGATGGCGAGCACGAGCACGGTGAGCTCGACGACGAGGTCGATGTCGGTCATGCCTCTTCCTCCTTCGTCTCGGGCGTGGCGTCGGGCGCCCCCGCGACGCAGGTGCCGGCGGTGATCTCGTCGTCGAAGTCCAGCGCGAGCGCACCGGCGGGGGCGAGATGCTCGAGCAGCGCACTGACGTTGCGGGAGTACAGCCGGCTCGCATCCGACGCCATGAGCGACGCGACGTTCGTCAGACCGACGATGGTCACTCCGGCGTGGGTGATCTCCCGTCCGGGCTCCGTGACCTCGCAATTGCCTCCGCTCTCGGAGGCGAGGTCGACGATCACGGAGCCGGGGCGCATCGACTCGACTGCGTCGGCCGGGATGAGCTTCGGGGCGGGGCGTCCCGGGACTGCCGCGGTCGTGACGACGACGTCGAACCCGGGAAGGCGCTCTTCGAGCGCGCGCTGCTGCTCGGCCTGCTGCTCCGGGGTGAGCTCGCGCGCGTAGCCGCCCTCGGTCTCCTCGCCGCTGACGCCGAGGTCGAGAAACGCCGCGCCGAGCGACTCGACCTGCTCGGCGACAGCGGGACGGACGTCGAACGCGGAGACGACCGCGCCGAGCCGTCTGGCGGTTGCGATCGCCTGCAGACCGGCCACACCCGCACCGAGGACGAGCACGCGCGCGGGTGCGACCGTCCCGGCGGCGGTCATCAGCATCGGAAAGAGCTTCGCGCTCCTGTCGGCGGCCAGGAGGACACCCTTGTACCCGGCGACCGTCGCCTGCGACGAGAGCGCGTCCATCGACTGTGCCCGTGTGATCCGGGGGACTGCCTCCATCGCGAATGCCACGACGCCCTGGGCCTGCAGGCGCGCGATGCCCTCCGGGTCGGTGAGCGGCTCGAGGAAGCCGATCAGCACCATGCCCGGCCGTAGCGCGGCGACCTCGTCGGCTCCGGGCTTGCCGACCCGGACAACGGCGTCTGCCTCGGTAAGGAGGCTCGCGCGGTCGACGAGGACGATGCCCGCCTCCTCGTACTGCCCGTCGGGGTATCCGGCGAGAACGCCGGCCCCTCGCTCGACGGCGATGTCGAACCCCGACCCGGCGAGCTTGGCCGCAGCCTCAGGGATCAATGCGACCCGGTTTTCGCCCGGCGCGGACTCCCGTGGCACGCACACTCGCATCTGCACGAATCTACGGGAAGGGTTCTGCGCGCGCGCCGGGAACCAGTACGCCCGTGGTTCGGATTGCCGCCTACGCGACTGCCATGGATGTGTGCGATCCCGGGCTCGGCGCGCACGCCGCGCGCGTGGGGGCGAACGCCGAGGTGGTCGCACGCCGTCTCGGGTGGGACGAGGAGCAGCTCGAGGCGCTGCGGCTCGGTGCTGCGCTCCACGACGTCGGCAAGGTCAACGTCCGGGCCGAGGTCCTGACGAAGCCCGGACAGCTCGACGACGTCGAGCTCGCGGAGATCCGCGCCCATCCGGTGGAGGGGTTGTGGCTCATCGCCGGCGTTCCGTCACTCCAGCCTGCGCTGCCGTACGTCCTCTTCCACCACGAACGGTGGGACGGGCGCGGCTACCCGACCCGTCGGGCCGGGACGTCGATCCCCGTCGAGGGACGGGTCCTCGCCGTCGCCGACGCGTTCGATGCGATGACGTCGGGTCGCCCGTACCGCCCGGCGCTCACCCCGATCGAGGCGGCGGTCGAGATCGAGCGCTGCCGCGGGACGCAGTTCGACCCCGACATCGTCGACGCGTTCCTCGACGCGGTCGACGCGGGCGAGATCGTGTCCGGTGAAGCCGCGGTGGCCGCGTAGCGGCGTTCACCGCCTCCCCGCTACAGCGACGCCCAGACCTCGAGCTTCGTGCGCGTCCGGCGGATCACCTCGTCGGTGTACGCCGTCGTCCCGTGATGGCCCCCCAGGTCCGCGGTGCGGATGCCTTCCGCGACGGCTTCGAGCGTGCTCTCGCGGATCGCCCGACCCGCCTGCTGGCACTGCTCGTCGTCCGTATGCGCGAGGAGCGCCGCCGACGCGAGGATCATCGCCATCGGGTTCGCGACGTCCTTCCCTTCGAGCGCGGGGGCCGTGCCGTGCGCAGCCTCGGCCATCAGCGCCGTCGGCCGGTCGACGCCCTCGTCACCGAATGCGACGAGGAGCGACTCCGACCCCGCGATCGACCCGAAGAGGGGGAGCACGAGATCGGAGAGGATGTCACCGTCGCGGTTGAGCGCCGGGATCACCATCGGAGCGCCGCTCGAGGAGATCAGGAGCGCGAAGGTGGCGTCGATCAGCTGCGGCTCGTACGGGACGTCCGGGTGGCGCGACGCGGCCGCGTCCATCTCCTCCTTCAGCATCCCCTCGTAGACGGGGCTCACCGTGTACTTCGGCCCGCCGAAGACCTTGGCGCCGGTCCGCTCCGCCTGGCGGAAGGCGAACTCCGCGACCGCGCGGCAGACCCGCCGCTCGATCCGCTCGGTGCGAAAGGCAACCTCGTCGTCGCCGTCACCCTCGCGCCACTCGCGCGCGCCGTACGCATCGCCGACCGCCATACGGACGACCGAGATCGGGGAATGCACTCCGCCGACCGGGAGGACCCCGGGAATCCTCCGTCCGGTTCGGACGATCACCTTCCCACCGATCTCCTCGCGGAGGATCCGGTTTGGCGAGCCGACGTCGTCACGCTCCTCGGGGGTCACCGTCGCCGCCTTGAGGCCGAGACCGTGCGTGGCGATCGCGCGCGCCGCCTCGTGAACGACGCCGTTGTCGGTCTCCCGACGGCGAGCGAGGGAGAGGTCGAACCTCGGAAGCGCGAGCTCGAGCCCCACGACGTCGGGCTGCAGGACTCGCACGGAGGCCTCGAGGAGCTCCTGACCCGTCTGGTCCCCCTCGAGAACCACGATCGTGCGCACGTCCATTCGGAGGCGCACTCTACCGCGCGATGTGGGTCGCGTCCGAACGGTCGAGGCAAAGAAAGATCCGCGTATACTCGTTCGGAACCCGTTGCAATCTATTCGACCAGAAATCGCGGGCGTGATATGCGGATCGAGGAGGAATCGTGGCACGAAAGACAGTCCTTGTTTGCGACAAGTGCGGCGCCGAGGTCGAGGAGGGAAAGGGCGCGGTGATGCGTGTCACCTTCAACGACGCGCGCCGCGGCGCGAAGGCAGCCGACCTGTGCGATTCGTGTGCGGGCGGCATGCCCGGATCGGCTGTCGCACGCCGGGGTCGCAAGCCCAAGTCGCTCGCGTAGGACGGCCGTTCCCGACGGCGGTAGACGCGCCGGAGCCTGACCTCCTGCCGTAAGACTGGGCGCTGAAGGCGCCCGACTACCATGGCCCGGTGAGTCTCTCGCTCGTCGTCGGGCCGGCACACGCCGGCAAGGTCGGGAAGCTTCTCGAGCGGTTCCTCGCCGCGCTCGACCGCGACCCGTGGCTGATCGTCCCTCAGCGCGCGGACGTCGAACATGTCGAGCGCGAGCTCCTCGAAGGCGTAGGCGGCCTCCTCGCGGGAACGATCGGGACGTTCGACACGCTGTTCGACTCGCTCGCTCGCAGCGGTGGCGGCGGCAAGCGCCTTCTGGGCGAGTCGGAGCGCACGGTGCTGATCCGCCGGATCTCGGGCGCCGCCAGCGCGAGCGGTGCGCGACCCGCCGGCTTCGCGGACGCGGTCGGCCGAGCGCTGGCGGAGCTGGACAGCGCGCTGCTCGAGCCGGACGACCTCGCGGACCCTCTCGCCTCCCTTGCGCGGGCCTATCGCGCCGAGCTCGACCGGCTCGACGCCTGGGACCGGGGCATGGTCCGGCGGCGAGCCGTCGACCGCTTGACCGGCGATGTCGACGCATGGGGGACGAGCCCGGTCTTCGCCTATGGCTTCGAGGACCTGACGGGAGCGGAGTGGCGGTTGCTCGAGGCGCTGTCCGCGCGAGCCGAGGTGCATGTGTCGATCCCCTACGAGCCGGGGCGCCCGGTCTACTCGTCGCTCATGCGGACCGTCGACGATCTCGCATCGGTGGCCGCGGGGTCGGTCGTCGAGCTGCCGCCGCGCGGCGCGGAGTTCCTGCCGGCATCGCTGGCGCACGTCGAGCGCCAACTCTTCGCCGGCGATCCCGTCGTCGCGCCGCTCGACGGCTCGATCCGCTGGCTCGAGGGCGCAGGGTCGCGCGGGACGCTCGAGCTGGTCGCGGAGGGCGCGCTCGCGGAGATCCGCGCGGGGACGCCGCCGCACGAGATCGCGGTGGTCTGTCCGTCTGTGGAAGCGGTGCGCCTGGCGCTCGGCACGGCCTTCGCCTCGCTGGGAGTCCCGGTGTCGTTCGAGTCGCGCGCGGCTCTCGCCACCACGCCGTTCGGCTACGCGCTCCTGTCGCTCCTTCGCTTTGCGTGGGTCGGCGGCGATCGGCGCGGGCTATTCGCGAGCCTCCGATCGCCGTACTCCGGGCTCGCGCGGAAGGAGGTCGACTGGATCGAGGGCCGTCTGCGCGGGAGGGGAATCGTCCGCGGCGACCGCGCCGCCGAGGTCGCAACCGAGCTCCGCGAGGGACGCTCGCTGCCGCCGCTCGACATTGCTCTTCGTGACAGCTCGCCAGTCGCAGTCGCCCGAGAGCTCGCCGCGACAATGCTTCGGAGCGCGCACGGCACGTCGGAGCCGCCGACCGGCGAGCGCTCCCGCCTCGATCTCCGCGTGTACGACGCGGTGTCTCGCGCGCTCGACGAGCTCGACATGCTCACGGGATTCGGCGCGGTGACGCGTGCAGAGGTGCTCGCCGCGCTCGATCGAGTCTCCGTGCGAGGAGAGCCCGTCGCGGCACTCGGCCGCGTCGCGGTGCTCGACCTCGCCAGGGCCCGCACGCGCCGCTTCGACGTCGTCTTCATCGTCGGTCTGGAGCAGGGATCGCTCCCACGCCGACCGCGGGTCGAGCCGTTCCTCGACGAGGAGACGAGGCGGGCCTTCGACGAGAGTCGCGGCGCCCGGCTCGTGCGACCCGACTCCGCCAGCCGGGATCGCTATCTGTTCGCCACCGTGTGCGCGAGGCCTCGGCGGCGGCTCGTGCTCGTGCGCCAGGCGGTCGGCGACGAGGGCTCCCCACGCGAGGCGGGGCCCTTCTGGGTTGCGGTGCGGGACCTGTTCCCCGAGGACGACGTCCGCCGGCACACGTACCGCCGTCCGCTTTCTGCGCTCACCGTCCGACATCGAGACGGCGCCGACCGAGCGCGAGCGGCTCCGGGCGCTGGCCGCCCTGGCCGCGACGCAGCCCGACGACGCCTCCGCGCTCGCACGCGAGAACGGGTGGGACCGCCGGCTCGAGCGCGCGATGCGTGCGTTCGACCGACCGACCGCCGTGACCCACGAGCGTGCGCTCCGCCTGCTGGCGCGGGATTCGTACTCGGTCTCGGAGCTCGAGCGCATGGCCTCGTGCTCCTCCGCGTGGTTCGTCGAGCGATATCTGCGGCCGTCGACGATCGACAAGGAGATCGACAGGATGCTGCGCGGCTCGATCCTCCATGCAGCGCTGCAGCGCTTCTACGTCAGGCTGCCGAGCGCGGTGCCGGGAGCCGACCGTGTGACGCCCGAGAACGTCGAGTCCGCGGTCGCCCTGATGCGGGAGTGCGTCGCCGACGCGGTGGACACGGGCCTGCGCATCGAAGCGGGCGATCTCGACCGGCGTGAGCTCGAGCAGGGGTTGCAGCGTGACCTCGAGCAGCTCGTTCGCGACGAGGCGGCATCCGTGTCACCGCTCGTGCCGCGCCACCTCGAGGTCTCCTTCCGGTCGTTCGAGCTCGGGCCCGGCGTCCTCGTCAGCGGGAAGATCGACCGCGTCGACGGGCAGCCGATGGGCGCGCAGGGCATCGTCATCGACTACAAGTCCGGGGCCGCCTCCTCGGCGGCGGAGATCCGCGACCGCGACCTGCTCCAGCTGCCGCTCTACATGCTCGTCCTTCGTCGGCAGCTCGGTCTCGAGCCGATCGGGGGCGTCTACGTGCCGGTCGGCGGCGGTCGTCGGCCGCGCGGGATGCTGCGGGAGGGGGAGGATGCGGTGCAAGGCTTCAGCGCACGCGACTACCTCGAGGCGGACGCGTTCGACGACGCGGTCGAGGCGGCGCGGGCCACCGCGGTCGGGCTCGTGGAGCGGATTCGCGCGGGGGACGTACGGCACGACCCGCAGGGCGGCGAGTGCCCGCACTGGTGCGACCTCTGGCGGATGTGCCGCAAGGACCGCCCGTGAGGGCCCTCGCGAACGATCAGCAGCGCGCCGCGATCGATGCGCGCGGGAGCGTCTTCGTCGCCGCGGGCGCAGGGACGGGGAAGACCGCCGTCCTCGTCGAGCGGTTCGTCCGGGCGGTCGCGGAGGACGGGCTCGACGTCGACTCGCTCCTCGTGATCACGTACACGGAGCGCGCGGCCGGCGAGCTCCGGGCACGCATCCGTTCGGCGCTGGTCGAGCGGGGTCGCTCGGATCTCGCGCTCGAGCTCGACGGCGCGTGGGTGTCCACGATCCACGGCTTCTGCCGGCGCATCCTTGGCGCGTACCCACTCGCGGCGGGCATCGACCCCTCGTTCCGCGTGCTCGACGAGCCGCAGGCGCTCGTCCTCCAGGCCGAGGCCTTCTCGACGGCGCTCGAGGAGTTCTGCGCGGCCGACGAGCCGGACCGGTGGCAGCTGCTCGCGACCTACGGCGCCGTGGGGCTCCGTCAGATGCTCGGGGACGTGTACGCGACACTCCGCTCGGCCGGGCGGGAGCTCGTGCTGGAGTCGGGAACGCGGGCGCCGCTGCCCGAGCGGGTCCAGGCGCTCCGCGACACCGCGCTGGCTCTCCGCGATGACGCGGCCGCGACGGACGCGCAGCGTGCGGCCGCCGGCGCGGCGCTCGAGCTCATCGACGTGACGACGCTCCCCGAGCGGCTCCTCGCGCTGGCCGACCTGAAGACGCGCGGTCCTCGTGCCGCCGGGTTCGCCGAAACGCGCGACGCGGTGGTGGCGGCGGCGCTCGAGGAGCTCGCCGCGCGCGACCGCGAGTTGCTCCAGGAGCTCCTGACGACGTTCGCCTCCGCCTACGGCGCCGCCAAGGAGCGCGAATCGGCGCTCGACTTCGAGGACCTGCAGCTTCGCGCGCGCGACCTGCTCCGCGACGACGAGGCGATCCGCGAACGGGAGCGCCGGCGGTTCCGCTCGATCATGGTCGACGAGTTCCAGGACACGAACCGGCTCCAGACCGAGCTGCTCGACCTGCTCTGCGAGGGGACGGACGCCGACCTCTTCGTCGTCGGCGACGAGTTCCAGTCGATCTACGGCTTCCGCCATGCCGACGTCGCCGTATTCAGGGAACGGCGGAGCGCCGCGGCGACAGTCCTCCCGCTCACGCGGAACCACCGGTCGCGTCCCGAGGTACTCGACGCCGTCAACGAGCTGTTCGGCGGCGAGTTCGGCGACGAGTTCCAGCGGCTCGAGCCGGCCACGGCCGACGCCCCCGCGCTCCGGAACGCGTTCGAGCTCCTCGTGACGGACAAGGCGGCCGCGAGCGAGACGGGGGTGCACTGGCGCAGGTCGGAGGCACGTCACGTCGCCCGGCGCGTCCGCGAGCTCGTCGATGCGGGTGTCGCGACGCCCGGCGAGATCGTGCTCCTCTTTGCCGCCGGGACCGACGCCGAGTGGTTCGAGGAGGAGCTTCGGGCGGTCGGCTTGCCGACGTACCGCGCCGCAGGTCGCAACTACTTCGGTCAGCAGCAGGTGACCGACCTGCTCGCCTACCTGCGCCTCCTCCACAACCGCTACGACGACGAGGCGCTGCTGACGGTGCTCGCGTCGCCGTTCGTCGGCGTGTCGAACGACGCGCTGGTCCTCGTGCGAGCCGAGGCGCAGCGCCAACCGGTGTTCCGGGCACTGGAGCGTCCGCTGCCCGCCGACCTCTCGGAGGGCGATCGGCGGCTGCTCCTCGCGTTCAAGCAGCGCTATGAGCGTCTTCTGGAGGTGGCCGCGTCCTCCTCGCTCGAGCTCCTCTGCGAGCGCGTCGTCGCGGAGCACGACTACGACCTCGCCGTGCTCGCGCGCGCGGACGGTCGCCGCCGGTACGCGAACCTGCGCAAGCTCGCCAGGCTGGCCCGGTCGTACGAGGAGCTCAGGGGCGCGGAGATCGAGGGCTTCGTGCGGTTCGTCGAGGGGCAGGAGACGGTGGGGGCGAAGGAATCCGACGCGGTCTCGGAGGAGGAGGGCTCCGACGCGGTCCGGCTCCTCACGATCCACGCCGCCAAGGGGCTGGAGTTCGAGGTCGTGGTGGTCGCGGACGCAGGGCGCAGCCGTCCTCCCGCGTCGGACATCCTCGCCCTGTCCGACGGGCGGTTCGGCTTCAAGGTCGCGCACCCGGCGACGGGGACACGCGTCAGCACCGAGTCCTACCAGGACGTCAGGGCTCATCGGGAGCGCGCCGAGCAGGCCGAGCGGCTGCGCCTCTACTACGTCGCGATGACCCGCGCGAAGGAGCGGCTCATCGTCTCCGGATCGGTCGGAGATGCGGCCGACATCCGCGAAGAGACGCCGATCGGATGGGTGTTGAGCCGACTGGGGCTTCACGAGGAGGCGCGGGAGAGCGTCGCGAACGGACCGGTGGAGGTCGAGCGTGGGGCTGCGACCGTCCTCCTTCGCGTCGACCGCGGCCAGGCTGTCCCCGTGCCGCTACCCGCGACCGTCGCCGCCGTCCCGACGATCGCCGCGAACGGCCAGCTGGCACTGTTCGAGGGGTCGGGCGAGGCGCTGCCGCCGCCCGCGCCGCGGCTGCGCCCGCTCGAGCCGGTTCCCGACCCGCCGGTGCAGCGCGTGTCGCGGCTCTCGTACACGGCTCTTTCGCTGTTCGAACGCTGCGCCTACCGCTACTACGCCGAGCGGGTGGTGGGCATGCGCCCGGCCGCGTGGGCACCGTCCGCAGAGGGTGCGGGGGCGCTGCACGCGACCGAGCTCGGCGACGCCGTCCACCGGCTCCTCGAGCGCGTCGATCTCGCGAGGCCCGTCGCACCGGGCGACCTCGACGACCTCGTACGTGCCTGGTACCCGACCGTGACCGACGACGAGGTCGAGCGCGTCGAGCGACACGTTCGCGCCTACTGCGACTCGCGGTTGGCCGAGCGTGTCGCACGGCTCGAGGGCGTTCGCGTCGAGCGCCCGTTCGCGTTCGTGCTCGACGGCGTCCTGCTCAACGGTCGGCTCGACGTGCTCTGGCGCTCCGGGGCCGACGCGCTCGTGCTCGACTACAAGACGAACGCGCTCGAGGGCCGGGATCCGGCCGAGCTCGTGGAGGAGGAGTACCGCGTGCAGCAGTCCGTCTACGCGCTCGCGTGCTTCCGTGCCGGTGCCGAGCGGGTCGAGGTCGTCTACCAGTTCCTCGAGGCACCCGAGGATGTCGTCTCGAAGGGGTTCACGAGCGCGGACGCCGAAGCGGTGGAGCACGACCTCGGCACGCTCGTCCGGAGCATCAGGGAGGGAGTGTTCCTCCCGACGCCGAGCGCGTTCGCCTGCTCGGGTTGCCCGGCGCTCGACCGGGTTTGCGCAGGTCCGCGGCTGTAGCGTGCGAGGAGTGAAGGTCGCTGCGCTGTACGACGTCCACGGGAATCTGCCGGCGCTCGAAGCCGTGCTCGCCGATCCTCGGCTCGACGGCGTGGATCTGATCGTCTCAGGAGGCGACCTCGTCGTCGGGCCGCTGCCTGCCGAGTGCCTCGACCGGCTGGAGGCGGAGGGGCCGCGGGTCAGATTCCTCACCGGGAACTGCGACCGGGAGGCATGCGATCCCGAGGGGAGCGAACTCGGCGAGGTGGCGGCGTGGTGCAACGCGCTCCTCGGCGCCGATCGCGTCGCGCGCATCGAGGCGTGGCCCGGAACGGTCGAGCTGGATGTGTCGGGATCTGTGAGCGCGCTGTTCTGCCACGCCACGCCGGCCTCCGACATGCCGATCCTCACGCGTGCGACGCCGGAGGCCGACGCCGCGCGCGAGCTGGCAGGTGTCGCGGCGCAGGTCGTCGTCTGCGGTCACACCCACGTCCAGTACGACCGCCGCGTCGGGGGGATCAGGCTCGTCAACGCAGGGAGCGTCGGGATGCCGTACGAGGGGTCTCCCGACGCCCGCTGGGCGCTCGTGGGCTCCGACGGCATCGAGCTCCTCTCGACCGCGTACGACGCGGAGTCGGCGCTCGACGAGCTCAGCGGCACGGGCTTCCCGCTCATCGAGCAGTGGCTGGCGCCCGTGCTCCGAGGCGAGACGACCGCCGAGGAGGCGACCGACGAGTTCGAACGACGGAGACGTGGCGCGTAGCTACGTCGGCGAGGCGAGGCGTCGCGGCCTCGGTCCGCGCCGGGAGCGGATCCGTCCGATCATCGAGCGTCTCGCCCGCGCGCACGCCGACGCGACGATCGCCCTTCGGTTCGAGACCGACGTCGAGCTGCTGATCTCGGTCATGTTGTCTGCGCAAACGACGGACGTGAACGTCAATCGCGTGACCGAGCAGCTCTTCCGCAAGTACCGCCGCCCGGAGGACTACCTCGCGGTCCCCGCCGACGAGCTCGAGCGCGACATCTACGCAACAGGCTTCTACCGGCAGAAGACGAGGTCGATTCGGGGCTCGATGCGCGTCCTGCTGGAGGAGTTCGACGGACGTGTCCCGCGCCGCCTCGACGAGCTGTTGCGGCTCCCCGGCGTCGCACGCAAGACCGCCAACGTCGTCGCCGCGGAGCTCGGCCACGCGCAGGGAATCGTCGTCGACACGCACGTACGGCGTCTCTCGCAGCGCCTCGGGCTGACCCGCAACGACGACCCGGTGAAGATCGAGCGCGACCTCCAGCGGGTCGTCCCACGCGGGGACTGGGGCCGGTTCCCGCATCTCCTGATCTGGCACGGCCGCCGGATCTGCGACGCGCGGCAGCCGCGATGCGCCGACTGCGTCCTCTTCGACCTCTGTCCGGCGGCGCGGTTGACCTGACCGCCCGCCCCTGCGGTTACGGCCGCACCCACCGCTGGACGACCAGCGATGTCCCGGTCCTGTCCGCGGAGAGAAGCGCGTACCGGGGAGGGGAGACGACCGGCCGCGCCGTCGCGACAGCGAGCGCCGGATCTCCGACGACGACGACCGAGACCGCGTCGCCCCGACCGACGAGGCCCGTACGCACGTCCGGTGCGTAGTACGCGAACGCGGCGCGCGATCGCGCGGGAAGGACGACGACGGTGTCCCTCGACGTCGTCTTCGCCTGGACGAGGCGCGCGGCCTCGCGCCAGTTCTCCTTCGGCTTCTCGGCGGCGGCAGTCGCGATCGCGGCGGCGGCGATGACGGCGACGGCCGCCGCGCCGGCGAGGCGGAGGTTGCGGTCGGGGATCGAGACGAGCCCGATTCCTGCCGCGAGCGCGATCCCACCGGCCGCGACGACGAGAGCCGACCGCGGGTAGACCGGGAGCGCGATGCCCGCCACCAGCACGCCTGCGAGCGGCATGACCGCCAGTCCCGTCACGAGCACCGGCTGCCAGAGCCCTGACCCTGTGCGGATCGCACGGCGGAAGAGGACGACCACTCCCCAGACGCCGAGGGCCACCACGATCGGGCTCCAGCCCGCGCCCCGCCCGAGACCGAGCCCGAGCGCATGGAGGGTGAGCGGTCCCGCCCCGTCCGCTGCGTCAGCCCGGTCGATGGCCGCGGCGGCGAGGAAGAAGACCGACTCGACAGTCGCCACGGCAACCGCCGGGAGCGCAAGCCGGAGGTCGACCTCGCGCCGGGCGACGGCGAGCGCGGCGATCTGCGCGGCCAGGGCGCTCGCGGCGACGGGATGGGTGAGCGGGAGGAGGGCGGCGCTGACGGCGTAGACCGCCCACCAGACGACGTTGCCGTGGTCGACCGCGCGCGCGAAAAGCGCACTCGAGAGAAGCATCGCCGCCAGCGCGAGAGCGAGCGGGTCGACCGAGCGAGAGAGCATCACGACGCCGACAGAGGTCGCGAGGATGAGGGAAGCGGCTGCCCCTGCGTGGCGTCCCGCGATGCGCCGTCCCAGGCGATATGCGGCGATCGCGGCCACGACGACGGCGACCACCGACGGGAGGCGCACCCAGATCTCGCCGTCGTTCCACGCCACGACCGGGCGCAGGAGCGCGAGGTAGCCGGCGCGTGCCGGGTCGTGGGACAGTGCGGTGTCGACGACGTCGCCGAACGCGCCCCGCGCCCCGGCGACCGTCGCCGCCTCGTCCGTGTCGAGCGAGCGATGACCGAGTGCGACGAGACCGAGGACGGCCGCGAGGCCGGGGCCCGCGTACGGCAGGACACGGTCGAGCGGACGCACCGCGCGTCTCGCGATGGCCAGCGACCCGCCCGTCGGCGAGGGGGTGTGGGCCGGGGCACTCACCCCCACCGAGGGTAGCGACACGGTCGGCCGATCCACGGATCTAGATCCAGCGGCGCCAGCGGAACAGTGCGAGCTGCACGACCGTCGTCGCGAGGATCAGCCCGAGCGACACGCCAAAGCTCCAGAACCACGAGTGGAACTCGCCCGCAAAGTTCTGGCCGTAGAAACCGACGATGAAGCTCGGGACGAGCACGAGCGAGGCGATGACGGTGAGCTTCTTGCCCACCTCGTTCTGCTGCTCCGCGATCTTGGCCTGGCAATAGTCGCGAACGCTGCCCAGCAGATCCCGCGCCACGTCGAGCTCCTCCGTGACGCGGACGAGCGTCTCGTACGTGTCGACGAACCGCGCCTCGCTGTCGGCCGGGAAGAGCTCCGAATGTCCGATCTCCAGGCGGCCGTCGACGACGCGCCGGGCGATGCCCCGTGTCGCGGTCGATGCGCGGCGCGCGTGGAGGAGCTCGTTGCGGAGCACCGCGATGCGCCGCCGGACGTCGTGCCCGGGCATGTGGTCGAGATCGCTCTCGAGGTCGTCGATCGCCTCGTAGAGGCCGTCGACGCGCTCGAGGAAGGCGTCGGCGGCGTCGTCCACGGCACCCTGGAAGAGCGCGGCGGGCTCGGCACCGGCCTCGACGCGTGCCGCTGTCCCGTCGATCGGCGCAAGCATCCCCTCCGAGCCCGTCTTGCGGATCGTCAGGACAGCGCTCGGGGTCGCGACGAGATCGAGCTCGAGGTACGCGGCGCGCCCGTCGCTGCGCGCCATCGCGTACGAGAGCACCGCGAGCACGTACCCGCCGTGGCCTTCGCAGCGCGGTCGGATGCTGCGGCCGTCGCCCGCCGGCTCGGCGAGGATCTCGATGGTCTCGGGGTCGAGGGGGATGCCGAGGACGTGCAGGAACTCGTCCCTGCCCGGGTCGACGAGGTCGGTCCATTCCGCCGCCACGACTTCGCGAGGCTAGCGGGGCGGTCGGCGGTCGCCGAGTCGGCGGACTACGACGCCGAGACCGAGAGCGCCGCGTGCCGCTGCTCGCTGAGCCAACGCTCGGCATCGAGTGCCGCGGCGCATCCGGAGCCGGCGGCGGTGACCGCCTGCCGGTAGATGTGGTCCTGCACGTCGCCCGCCGCGAAGACGCCGGAGATGTTGGTCTCGGTCGACTTGCCTCGCGTCAGCAGGTACCCGGTGTCCGGCTCGTGGTCGAGCTGGTCGAGGAACAGCGCGGTGTTCGGGTCGTGGCCGATCGCGACGAAGATGCCGTCGGCCTCGATCGTGGACTCCTCGCCGGTTGTCGTGTCCGAGAGCCGTACGCCGCTGACCTTCCCGTCGCCGAGCACCTCCTCGACGACCTTGTTGAGGACGAACTCGATCTTGTTGCTCGCCTGCGCGCGGTCGACCATGATCGGCGAGGCGCGGAACTCCTCGCGCCGATGCACGAGGATCACCTTGCGCGCGAAGCGCGAGATGAAGAGCGCCTCCTCCATCGCCGAGTCTCCGCCGCCGACCACGACGACGACCTTGTCGCGGAAGAAGGCGGCGTCGCAGGTGGCGCAGTACGAGACGCCGCGACCCTGCAGGACGCGCTCGGAGTCGAGCCCGAGCTGACGCGCGCTCGCCCCGGTCGCGACGATCACGGACTCGGCACGGTACTCGTCGTCGCCGACCCAGACGCGGAACGGCCGCTGCGAGAAATCGACACGCGTGACGTCGTCCGTGACGAACTCCGTGCCGAAGCGCTCCGCCTGGCGGCGGAAGTCCTGCATCATCGCCGGGCCCATGATCCCGTCGGCGTAGCCGGGGTAGTTCTCGACGTCGGAGGTGATCATCAGCTGGCCACCCCAGTTGAACCCCTCGATCACGAGCGGCTCGAGGTTGGCGCGCGCCGCATAGAGCGCGGCGGTGTACCCGGCGGGCCCGCCGCCGATCACGATCAGGTTCCGGACGTCCGTCATCGCGTCAGTGCTCCTTGGTGCTGGCCGAGAGTCGGGCGCGCGATCGTCGCGCAGCCTCTTGATTGTTCCAACGATCGGGGGCGCGCGGGTGTTCCCGCGTTCATGCGGCGTCGGCGTCGGCGTTCTTGGGCACGACCTCGAGCTGGAGCGGCTGGAGCTGCGGTGACGCGTGCTCGGTCAGCGGCGGCAGGTTCTCGAGCGGAGCACGGGTCGCGGCGAGCCCTTCGAGCCGTCGCGCGGAGACGAGAACGCGCGACCCGTACGACCCGACAGCCTTGTTGTACGCGCCTACGGCCGAGTCGAGCCCCCGCCCGACCTTCGCCAGGTGCTCCGCCATCGTGCTCAGCCGCTGGTGGAGCTCTGACGCCACCTCGAGCACTGCCTGTGCGTGCTCCGACGCGTTCTCGTTCTGCCACGCGACCCGGATCGTCCGCAGCATCACGACGATCGTCCGGGGCGTTGCCAGCAGGACGCCGCGGTCGTATGCGAAGCGGAACAGCTCGGTGTCCTGCTCCTCGGCCGCGGCGAGGTACGCGTCGCCGGGGAGGAACATGAACGTGAAGTCCGGCGACGGCGTCACGTGGGCCCAGTAGCCCTTGCGCCCGAGCTCGGTGACGTGGGAGCGAACCTTCCGTGCGAACTCTGCGAGCGCGGCGCCGCGCTCCTCGTCGCCGGCGGCCTGCGCGGCGCGCTCGAATGCGTCGAACGGCGCCTTCGAGTCGATCACGACGTTCTTGCCGCCCGGCAGGTGCACCACCACGTCGGGGCGTCCGCCGTGCCCGGCGGCCTGGCACGTGTAGTCGACGCCTTCCTCCATCCCGACGAACTCGAGGATCCGCTCGAGCTGGATCTCGCCCCAGCGCCCCCTGGACTGCGTGTTGCCGAGGGCCACCGCGAGCGAGCGCGCGCCGGCCGACAGGAGCTCGAGCTGCGCCGTGAGCCGGCCCCCGTCCTCGAGGCGGCGTACCTCGGACTCGTCCACGAGCTTGCGGAGGTCGCCGAGGCGCTGGTGCACCGGCAGGAGCGTCTTCTCGACCCGCTCGCCCGCCTGGGCGAGGAAGGCGTCGCGCGAGGCGTCGAGCGCCTCCTGCGAGATGCTGCGGACGGTCTCGGGCAGCTTCTCCTCGAGCGTCTCGAGGCGTGCCGTCGCGGCGGCGGCGAGTGACCGTGCCTCGATGAGCTCGCCGCGGGCGGTCGCCAGGTCGGCGTCCCGGCGCGCGATCTCGTCCCGGTGGTCGCCGTCACGACGGTCGATCTCCTCCCTGAGCTCGGAGCGCTGCTGGAGCGCGGGTCGAAGGAGCCCGAGCCAGCACGCTGCGAAGCCTGCGGCCGCTGCACCGATGAGCACGAGGATCGTCATGACGGCCTGCCAACGTAGCGCGCCTGCCGGACGGAGCCCTGGACGCCGCTATCCTTGCCCGTCCATGCCGCCGAAGCCGCGTTCGCACGGGAAGCCGAAGCCGCCCGTCCCCGGATCCGACCGGCGAAACCTCCTGTACGCGGCGATCGGCGGGATCGCGATCGTCGTGATCGCGGGGCTCGCGCTCGCGTTCACCCTCGGTGGAGGCGGCGACGGTGGCGACGACGCGCGGACGGCGCTCGAGGCGGCCGGCTGCACCCTGAGCGCCACGCCGTCGCTTGCCGGCGACCACTCGGTCACGACGCCCTCGGGGACGTCCCCCAAGTGGGACACGGTCCCGCCGACGTCGGGCCCGCATTACCAGGTTCCCGCCGTCTACGGCGTCTACGACCAGCCCGTCTACCAGGCGCAGCTCGTCCACAACCTCGAGCACGGCGCGATCGTCGTGCAGTACGGGGAGGACGTCCCGCAGGCGACGGTCGACCAGCTCAAGAGCTTCGCCCAGGCGAACCCGCGCGGCACGATCGTCGCGCCGTATCCGGCGCTCGGTGACAAGATCGCGCTCGAGGCCTGGGTCGTACCCGACCCGTCCCGGCCCGCGGAGGGCACCGCCTACCTCGGGAAGTGCACTGGGTTCGACGAGAACGCGTTCTCGGCGTTCTTCGCCGCGTACCAGTTCCAGGGCCCGGAGCGGTTCCCGCCGGACTCGCTCCTGCCCGGCCGCTCGTAGCGGCGAAGTGCCGGGGCTGGGAGTCGAACCCAGATGTCCCGAGGGACAGCCGGTTTTAAGCCGGCCGCGTCTGACCAGTTCCGCCACCCCGGCGCGTCGTCGCGAGGCTAGACGATCGATCCGCAATCGGCGCGAATCGGATGGGCGCCCGAGACGCTGCGCCGGATCACCCCGTCCGGGCACGGCCCGTACCCACAGGTGCGAACCGCGCCCGGCTGTCACGCCAATTACCGATCGATCATCTCGCTGGCGTACACTCAGCCGGGCCATGGCGAGCACCGAGCACGTCCCGTCGTTCGCCCACCTCGAGTTCGACACGCCGCTCTACCGGACGGCCATCGCGCAGTTCGACCAGGCCGTCGCCCACACGAAGGTCGACCCCGGCGTCGCGGAGCGCCTGCGCCATCCGGAGCGGTCGATCATCGTCTCGTGCCCGATCAAGCTCGACGACGGCACGCGCGTCGTCTTCCCGGGCTACCGCGTCCAGCATTCGAGCGTGCTCGGCCCGACGAAGGGCGGCATCCGCTTCGACCCTGCGGTCAGCCTCGGCGAATGCGCGGCGCTTGCCGTCTGGATGACGTGGAAGTGCGCGCTGCTCCGTCTGCCCTACGGCGGCGCGAAGGGAGGCGTGCGCTGCGACCCGCGCGCGATGTCCCGGACGGAGATCGAGCGCGTCACGCGCCGCTTCACATCGGAGCTGCTGCCGTTCATCGGCCCGCAGGAGGACATCCCGGCCCCGGACATGGCGACGAACGAGCAGACGATGGCCTGGATGATGGACACCTATTCGATGCAGCGCGGCCATGCCGTGCCCGAGATCGTGACCGGGAAGCCGATCTCGATCGGCGGCTCGGTTTTCCGGCACGAGGCGACCGGGGCCGGCGTCGTGATGGTGATCGCGCGGGCCTGCGAGCGGCTCGAGTGGCGCCTCTCCGAGCTGCGTTGCGTCGTGCAGGGCTTCGGCAACGTCGGCGGGATCGCGGCGCAGGAGCTGGTCGACCGCGGTGCGACCGTCGTCGGCGTGTCCGACGTGTCGGGCGGCGTCCACGATCCCGACGGGCTCGACATCCCCACGATGAGCGCCTACGCGCTGGAGCACGGCTCGCTCGAGGGGTGGGAGAGCGGGACAAGGCTCACGAACGAGGCCCTGCTGGAGCTCGACTGCGACATCCTCGTGCTCGCGGCCCGCGAGGACCAGATCCACGGCGACAACGCGGCCCGGCTGCGCTGCCGGATGATCGCGGAGGGAGCCAACGGACCGACGTCCCTCGAGGGCGACGCGGTCCTCCGCGAGCGGGGGATCCCGATCCTCCCCGACGTCCTCACGAACGCGGGCGGCGTGACGGTCTCGTACTTCGAGTGGGTGCAGGATCTCGGGCGCCTCTTCTGGGGCCGCGACGAGATCCGCGCCAAGCTCGCCGAGAAGCTCAACGACGCCTTCGACCGTGTCTGGGAGATCTCCCACGAGCGCGACATCTCCATGAGAACGGCCGCGCTCGTCGCCGGCATCCGCGACGTCTCCTCCGCGCTCGAGGCGCGCGGGCTCTATCCGTGAGCCACGAGCCGACGGCCCGCGTCCGCGACGCGATGATCGCCGAGCCCCGCGCGCTCCCCGCGACAGCCTCCGCCCGCGAGGCCGGTGAGGTGTTGACCCCGCCCGAGGTGCGCGCGGTGTACGTCGTCGACGCCGACGGGGCGCTCGTCGGGGTGGTGACCCGCAAGACGCTCGTCGCCCGGGTGGTGGCGGAGGGGCGCGACCCGTCGACCACGCCCGTGCGGGAGCTCGCCGAGCCGCCCTACTACACGATCGACGCCGACACCCCCCTCGACGAGGCATTCAGGTTCATCGAGGCGGAGGACGCGGAGCGCGTCCCGGTCGTCGACGACGGCCGCCTCGTCGGCGTCGTCTCCCGGGCCGTCCTCCAGCGGCGGCTCGCCGAGGACGAGGAGCCCGCGGCCGAGGAGCCCTAGCTCGCCGGTCGGGAGGACCAACTGCCCGGCGCTACGGGACGATGTTGTGGTTCAGATGGAAGACGTTCTCGGGGTCGTACTGTCGCTTGACGTCGACGAGCCGGTCGTAGTTCGGACCATAGGCCGAGCGGATCGCGCCGTCCTGGTCGTCGCCGAGGTAGTTGAGCCACCTCCCACCGCCGAAGTGCTCCGAGAGCGCGGCGAACGTGTCCTTCGTCCAGGCGATGTTGGCGTCGGTGTCCGCCGGGTCGACCCAGACGGAGGGGAGGAGGAGGTTCCAGCCCTCGTCGCGGTGCGGGACCGCTGTCTCGGTCGGCCCGACCCGGGTGACCGCTCCGTGGAAGTGCTCGAGGAGGATCGCGGACATCGGCGAGGGCACGGTGGCGAACCGCTCCAGCATCGTGTCGATCAGCGCGTCGGGCAGGCCGGTCGTGAAGCTCGACAGCCAGTAGTTGAGGGAGCCTGCCGGGTACGCGTCGTCGAGGAGCGTGTTCATCACCGGGTAGGGCATCGGCCCGACCTCGACCATGAGCGGCGAGCCCCAGCTCTTGAACGGCGCGAGGTCGCGCTCCGCCTGGCCGGGATCGCCGGTGTGGAACACCACCATGCCGCCGATCTTCGTCCCCGATCCGTCCGGCGCGTGGACGACCGCCGCGAACACCGTCAGGTCGTCCGGGCAGTCGGCGACCGCGTCCCGGTAGAAGCGGAGCATGTCTCCGGCGGCGTCGATCGGATGCACGATCAGGCCGCCCGTGACCATGTCGACCGGATGTAGGCGGTAGACGAGCGACGCGGCGATGCCGAAGTTGCCGCCGCCGCCGCGCAGCGCCCACATCAGATCCGGATGGCTGTCGTCGGTGACGTTCAGCGTCGTGCCGTCGGCCGTCACGAGCTCGACGCCGATCAGGTTGTCGCACCCGAGGCCGTGCTTGGCCATCAGCCACCCCAGCCCGCCGCCGAGCGTGTAGCCGGCAATCCCGGTCGTCGAGATCGCGCCTCCGGTCACGGCGAGGCCGTGTGCGTGCGCCTCGCGATTGAGCTGACGCCACGTCACGCCGCCCTGGGCGCGCAGCGTTCGTGCCTCCGGGTCGACGTGGATCCCCGTCATCTCCGACAGGTCGATCATCAGTCCTCCGTCCGCCACCGCTCGGCCGGCGACGTTGTGGCCGCCGCCGCGAACGGAGACCCCGAGGCCGCTCGACCGCGCGAGCGCGAGAGCATCCACGACGTCCGCCGTCCCGCGGCAGCACGCGATGACGGCGGGCCGACGGTCGATCAGGCCGTTGTGGATCCGCCGGGCGTCGTCGTAGCCGTCGTCTCCGGGCAGTCGCACCCTTCCGGAGAGCGTCGCGGTGAACGTCTCGAGCAGCTCGACGTCGATGGTCGAGGTCGCCATTCTGGCCTCCCGTCGTCGGATTCCCCGCGACCAGTATCCCACCCCGCACCCCGTCGGTCCGGGCGGTCTCGTTGCGGTTCGGGGAAGAAGCGATGACGTGCCGGTCGACCGGCTGTGGTATCCACGTGGGGACGTGGCAGAAGACGAGGGAGCCCCGGAGCCGAGCAAGATGCTGCGCGGCGGAGATGTGCTCGACGACACCCTGGTGCGTGAACTTCTGGCAGCGCGCCTCGTCGGTGTCCTCGCGACGCTCGATCGGGCGGGCCCTCCGCATGCCGTCCCCGTCTGGTGGGCCGTTCGAGGCGCAGACGTGGTCATGGCGACCTCCTCGCGCAGCCGGAAGGTCCGGAACCTCGAACGCGACACACGCGCGACGCTCGTGCTCCACGACTCGCGACCGGGCGCGGAGGTCTGCGGCGCCTCGCTGCGCGGTCGGGCCGAGATCGTGCGTGGCGCTGCGGCGGGCGCGCTGGTGGAGCTCGTCCACCTCCATTACGTGACCCCGGCGGGCCTGGAGCCTGCCCGAGGTCCGGGAGTTCCTCGCCTTCGACGATGTCGCCCTGGTCTTCCGGCCCGACGCTGCGTGGACCTGGGACGAGCGCGACAATCCTGCCGCTGCGGCGCTCCGCGCCTCCGGCGAGGCGCTCCCACTCGTCCCGACGAGCCCTCGCACCACGGATCCGGGATGATGCGCCGGTGAGCGGCAGGGGCAGGGTCGCAGCGATCACCGGGGCCGGCTCGGGGATCGGGCGGGGCATCGCGGCCGCGCTCGCGGCGTCCGGGATGCGCGTCGTCGCGAACGACGTCGATCCGGACGGGCTCGACGAGACGCTCCAGCTCGTCCGCGCAGCAGGCTCGGACGGGGTCGCGTGCATCGGAGACGTGCGGCGGCGCGAGGACGTCGGCAGGATCGTGGACGAGGCGGTCTCGGTCTACGGTGGCCTCGACCTCATGGTGGCGAACGCGGCCGTCGGGATCTACGCCGACCTCGACGAGATGAGCGAGGAGGATCTCGACCGCGTCCTCGACGTCAACCTCAAGGGCGCGCTCGTAAGCGCGCAGCTCGCGATTCCGGCGCTCCGGGAGCGGGGCGGCGGGAGCATCGTCTTCGTCGCCTCCGTGCAGGCCTACGCGACGCTCCGCGGCTGCGTTGCGTACGGGGCCGCGAAGGCCGGGCTCGTCGCGGCGACGCGCTCGCTCGCCGTGGAGCTCGGGGCGGACGGCATCCGCGTCAACGCGGTCGCGCCCGGGACGATCGACACGCCGATGCTCGCGCGCGACCTCCAGGGTATGAACACAGACGACTCGGAAGGCTTCCTCGACCGCGTGCGCGGCGCGAACGCGCTCGGGCGCATCGGCACCGTGGAGGAAATCGGCGACGTGGTCGCCTTCCTCGTGTCGGACGCGGCTCGCTACGTCACGGGTGCGACGATCGTCGCCGACGGTGGCTTCCTCGCCGTGAAGAGCTTCTGATGCTGCGGCTCGCCGAGATCCTCCTCGAGCCGCGCGCCGATTCGACCTGGGCGCAGCTCCGGCAGGTCGGGGTCGAGGAGGCGGTCGGAGTGCTCCCCCGCGCGACGACGGACTGGCGCGGTCACGCGTCGGAGGCTCCGTGGGCCTACGGACCGCTTGCGCTGCTCCGGCAGGAGGTCGAGGACGCAGGTCTGCGCCTGACCGTGATCGAGGACAACCCACCGATGGACAGGCTCCGCCTCGGCCTGCCGGGCCGCGAGGACGAGCTCGAGCACGTGCTGGAGCTGATCCGCGCCATGGGCCGGCTCGGGATCGGTGTGTGGTGTTACAACTGGATGGCCGTCGTGCCGTGGTCCCGGACGTCGACGTCGAGCCCGGCGCGCGGCGGCGCGGCTGCGACCGGGTTCGATCTCTCCGTGTGGGCCGACGCGCCCGACGCTCCGGACGCACCGGTCGACGAGGAGCGGCTCTGGACGAGTCTCGCGTGGTTCCTCGAGCGGGTTGTCCCGGCGGCCGAGGAGGCGGGCGTGCGCCTCGCCCTCCACCCGGACGACCCGCCGCTCCCGTCGCTTCGCGGGATCGGCCGGATCGTTCGCTCGCTCCAGGCCTTCGAGCGTGTCTTCGAGCTCGACCCGAGCCCCGCGAACGGGATGACGATGTGCCAGGGAAACGTCGCGTTGATGACCGACGACCTGCCCGCCGCGATCCGTCGCTTCGGGTCGGAGGGCCGGATCCACTTCGTTCACTTCCGCGACGTGCGTGGGACTCCTGAGCGTTTCGTCGAGACGTTCGTCGACGATGGGCCGACAGACATGGCCGCCTGCATCCGCGCGTATCGCGAGAGTGGGGTGAACGCCCCGCTTCGCACCGACCATTCGCCCAGGCTCACCGGCGACGCGTGGCGCGTGGCCGGCTATCCGACGCTCGCGCGCCTTCACGCGATCGGCTACGTCCAGGGCCTCCTCGCGGCGACCGGCTGATCAGAACGCGCTCGCGTACGCGTTCAGCACGGGCTGGCCGTCTTGTTGCCACCGTACGCGAGCCCGGAGTTGGAAGAGCTCGACGGCGGGTAGTCGGCGAGCGACGCCGCGGAGGGCACGCGATCCCCTCGCCGGGCGGCCGACCTCGCGAACGTCAGCAGCAGACGTAGGCGCCGGGCGGCGCGAGCCCTTCCTCGGGCTCGGGCAGCTCGGCGGCTGCGAGTGCGGCACCGTGGAGCAGGTCGCGCTCGCTCACCTCGAGCTCGGCAAGCCCGTAATGCGCGAGGATCTCGTGGAGCACGACGAGACCGGCGACGATGACCGGCGCGCGGGCCGGCTCGAGGCCGGGGACCTGCTCGCGCTCCTCGCGCGGCACGGAGGCGACGTGCTCCAGCGCGCGGAGGACGGAGGGTGCGGCCAGCCGGTGCCGGTGGACGGACGCCGACTCGCCGATCGAGATCGTCGCGGCGGTGATCACCGTGCCCGCCACGCCGACCGCCGCCACCGGTCGAAGCGGCGGCAGCAACGTGCGGACGAATGCCGCGCAGGTCTCGAGCTCCTCGACCGTCGGCGGGTCGGCCGCGAGGAAGCGCTCCGTGAGGCGCACGCTTCCCGCTTCCGTGCTGACCGCCCACGCGATCCTCTCGCCGTCCGTCATCACCAGCTCCGTCGAGCCTCCGCCGATGTCGACGACGAGCGTGCTCTCCCCGACCGTGCGGTCGCTCATGACCCCGCGGAGCATCAGCTCTGCCTCCTCGCCACCGTCGAGGAGCCGCGTCGTGAACGCATACGACCACTCGATCTCGCCGAGGAACGCCTCGCCGTTGTCGGCGTCCCGCACCGCGCTCGTCCCGACCGCGAGCACCCGCTCGGCCCCGAGCCCCTCGGCCTCGCGGCGGTAGTCGACGAGAACGTTGCGGACGCGGGCGACCGCGGTGGGGAGGAGGATCCGGCGCCGGTCGACCGACTCGCCCATGTGCGTGATCACCTCCCGCCGAACGACCTCCTCGACGAGGCCGTGCTCGACGTCGGCGACGAGCAGGCGTGTCGTGTTCGTGCCCAGGTCGACGGCGGCGACGCGCACGTCCTCACCGTACTCGCTCGCCGGTACGCGTCCAACGCGCGCGGCCGGCGCGTCGGGTTCAGGCGCCGGGCAGGAACCAGAGGAGCCGGCGCATCGTGTGACGCGCCTCGCTGACCGCCTGCAGCTGCACCTCGAGCCGGGCACGCGACGTCGCGAGTCGTTCGGTGGCCCCGGCCAGCCGCGCCCCGGACGCGCTCGCGCGGTCGAGATGCACCTGCATCTGTGCGGATGTCTCCGCGATGCGCTCGGACTCGGCAGAGAACGACGAGCCCGTCCGCTTGATCTGGCGCCACAGCGCGAGGCCGCGCACGACCGCGTAGACGATGCCGGCGACGACGCCGACGGCGAGGAGTGCGAGGGCGATCCAGACGACCACGGGTGCTACGATAGTGACCGCGTCGCGGGGTGGAGCAGTCAGGTAGCTCGCCGGGCTCATAACCCGGAGGTCGCAGGTTCAAATCCTGCCCCCGCTACTGGAAAGGCCCTGGAAACCGGGGCCTTTCGCCGTTCATGGGGATGCGTCGCCGCCGACTTGGTACCCCACGAAAGCGCTACGCTCTTGCTCGTGGCTGAGCGAACGCTGCTTCAGCGCATCCACAACCCGAAGAGCCGTAGCTGCGGCTGCGACCCGGACTGCTGGTGTCGTCGAACCACAATCGGCAGAGCCGTGAAATGGTGGTTTCCTGCCCGTTGGTTCGGGATCGGCCACACGATCCGCTACTTCGACGGGATGACTGCCGATGAGATCCGGGCGTGGAAGCAAGCGCAGGCGCAACCGCGCCGCTCGGCGTAGAAGACCGTCGCGCTTCAGTACGCAGCCTGTCGCTGAGCCGCGTAGCGCGTGCGCGAGACTGAAGGACCAGGCTGGCTGCGCCGCACTGTGCGAGTGTCGCCCCCGCCTCGCCGGGTGGGGCGGGGCGGGCGCGGGGTTAGGTCACCTTCACGAAGCCGAACATCGACGACTCGTGTGGGCGGCAGTAGAACTTGTACTTGCCCGCCCGCAGCTTGACGCTCACGGTCTTTGTTCCCTTGAAAGGCACGGTCGTGACGTCTCGCTCGACCCCCGGTCCCTCGAGGACGAAGCTGTGCATCGTCGAGCGGTCTCGGACCACCAGTTGGTACCGGCCTGCGCTCAGCCTCGTGACCTTCTTTCCGCCCTTCGTCAGGGTGATCGTGAAGCCAGGGCCGACCGTTCCGGTCAGCGTCGGCGCCGCCGCCGTCGCCCCGCCCGCGAGCATGACGGCAACGACCAGCCCGATCGCCCCGAGCACGAAGATCTTCGTCATGGGTCTCTCCTGTGATCGCCGTGTACTCACTCCGCTACGGGTTCCGGGGTGGATCGGATTTCAGCTGTGCCGGAACAACACCCACCCCCGATCGAGTCGAGCGGCGCAGCTCGTCGGCATTCAGCCCGCAAACGCACCGGGAGTGGGGGACGTGAGCTTGGTCACCTTTGGTATCCGAGTGGGACGACATCACCTGATCCACGAACACCGAAAACGGATCGAAACCGTCGTATGGGCCTGGCGTGAGGTGCGTTGGGCGTCCTCATGACGCGGAGGTCGCAGGTTCGAATCCTGCCCTCGCTACCGGAAGGCCCTGGAAAACCGGGGCCTTTCGTCGTTCTCGAGCCCATCTGCTCCGGCGCGTCCCTCGAACGAGGGTCTCATGTCCAACGCGCTCGGCTCCGACTGGATAGGAGTTCCTGTTTCACCACTGCGGAGGAGACAAACATGGGCATGCGGCAGCCCGCTCGACTTTCACCCACCCCTGCCTACGGCTTGCCCGAGGGCACGGTCGCGACCGAGCACACAGGCATCCCGAGCGGGCTGATCCCGCTGATGCTGCTGGTCGTGGCACTCGCGGCGGCGACCGTCTGGTACGTCGCGCTTCCCGCCCTCGACAAGCCGGTGGCGAAGCGCTCGTGCGAGGTCGTCGTGCTCCAGTCCGGTTCGCCCGAGTGCGTGACGAACCCGGCGCGTGGCTCGGGTGCGGCCACGCCGAAGCACGCGCACCGCGTCAAGCGCTGACCCGTCCCGGCGCCTGTCGACCGGGGCTACGGACGCCGGCTGCGGAGCTGGGCGCGGAGGGCGTCGAGCCGCCGGCGATCTCGCTTCGTGGGACGCGCCCCGAGATCCGCGCCGAGCGGCCGAGCGACCCGGCGCTCCACGGCGAGACGCTCACGCCGTGCAAGGGACTCGGGCGTCTCCTCGTAGAGGGTGGCGGCCACGGACGCCGGGCCGCGCTTCTCCGCGACGGCGAGCACGACGAGCTCCCGGCGCGCTCCGCCGACGGTGACGTCGAGCCTGTCGCCGGCCCGGATCTCCTTTGCGGGCTTCACCCGGGTGCCGTTGACGTGCACGCGGCCGCCGACCGCCGCCTCGGTGGCCGCCCCGCGCGTCTTGAAGAGGCGCGCAGCCCACAGCCATCTGTCGACCCTCACGTGCATCTCCACCATCGTAGGGCGGCTGTGCGCCCGCGGTTGACCGACCTGATATCGGGTATCACACGCGCTACAGCTCGAGAAAGGGGTCGCGATGAACAAGGCGTTTCTCGCAACAGCCGCAGCCGTCGCCCTCGTGTGCGCTTCTCTCGCCGGGGCCAAGTCGACCTTTCCGAACGTGATCGCGCTCCCGAACGGCTGGCAGCCGGAGGGGATCTCGGTCGGGAACGGCACCACGTTCTACGTCGGCTCGATCCCGACGGGCGCCGTCTACCGCGGCGATCTGCGGACCGGCAAGGGCGCGACGCTCGTCCAGGGGGCGTCGGGAAGGGCCGCGATCGGCATCGAGCACGACCGGGGCCGGATCTTCGTCGCCGGAGGCACGACCGGGAAGGCGTTCGTCTACGACGCGCGATCCGGCGCCCTCCAGCGCGAGATCCAGCTCGCGACGGGGAGCGGCGAGACCTTCGTCAACGACGTCGCGGTCACGCGTCGCGCCGCGTACTTCACCGACTCCAACCGCGCCGTGCTGTACCGGGTCGGTCTGACGAAGAACGGGGCGGCTGCTGCTGCCGCGAGCGCCCTTCCGCTGACGGGCGACTTCCAGCTCGTCGGCGGCTTCAACCTCAACGGGATCGACGCGACACCCGACGGCAAGACGCTCATCGTCGTGCAGAGCGCGACCGGGAAGCTCTTCCGCGTGGACGCCGCAACCGGGGTGACCAAGGCCGTTGACCTCGCGGGTGCCACGCTCCCGAACGGCGACGGGCTACTGCTCCGGGGGCGCACGCTCTACGTCGTCCAGAACCAGCTCAACCGGATCGCCGTCGTGTCGCTTGCCAAGGGACTCGCCGCCGGAGGCGTGACCAGGACGATCACGAACCCCGCGTTCGACGTCCCGACGACGATCGACCGGCAGGGGGAGCGGATCTACGCAGTCAACGCGCGGTTTGGCACGACGCCCGGCCCCTCGACGACGTATTCGGTGGTTCGCGCGGAAGGCTGACCCCCGCTCGCGTCGCTCGAGGTCGACGACGAAGCTCGAGCGCCACATGCCAGGAAATGAGGCGCCGCACCAAGAGCGTCGGCACGTGACGCGAGACCCGGCCCCGGCGAGCCGTCCGCCGAGGCCGGGAATCCGAGTCGTTCAGTGGCAGAGGCTGCTCGGCATCGACGTCCCGCAACGGTTCGCGGCGACGCGGTTGCCCGAGCCGCTCCCGTCGTAGACGAGGTCGGCGGGCCCGTTCTGTAGCGCCACGTTCCCACGAACGGTCGTCGCGCTCGGCTCGCCACCGCCGACGGACGTGGCCGATGCGAGCAGGATGCCCGCCGCGAAGGCCGTCTCCGCCGTGGGATGGTTCCCGGTCACGACGTTGTCCTCGACAATCGTCCGTGAGGTGCCGAGAAGCGCGATCCCGGGGCCCGAGAGCGGCACGGGAATGTCGTCCGTGGGCGCGCACGCGGCGGTATTCCGCCGGACGGTGTTCCCAGAGACCTGCCACCCGTCGACCGTCCCCGCCTCGGCGGTGTCGACCATCAGTAGCCCGGCGCAGTTCGAGTCGAGGCGGTTGTCGCGCACCACGCCGTGGGACACGTCGCGCAGGAAGAGCCCGATGCCGTCGGCCTCGTCGTTGCGGTACGCCTCGTTGCCCTCGGATGACGGCATTCGCCCGGGGCGCGTCGCCGATGTAGAAGCCACCCTCGCCGTTGTCGTGCGAGCGGTTCTCGAGGAGCCGGATCCCCTGAACGGTGAACGCGACCAGCCCGAAGCGGTGGTTCCGGCCGGTGTCGACGTGCGCGACGGTCGTGTCGATCGCGTTGTACACGACCACCCCGAACCGAGAGAAGCCACGGACGGAGAGGCCGCTCACGTGCACCCCGTGGATCGGGGCGCCCACCTCGTCGCTGCCGAGGGTGAACTCGCCGGCGACACAGATTCCGTTCACCTCGCCGAACTCGTTGCACGGGCTGGCGTTCGGTGTCGCCGGCGCGAGGAGCACCGTGCCGCTCTCTCCGTCCCCGGCGCCCCGGAGTGTGATGCCGTCCTTCTGGATCGTCAGGTTCTCGCGATACGTCGCCCGGCGCGACGACGACGGTGTCGCCGGGTTGGGCGGCGTCGATCGCGCGCTGGATCGACTGCCCGGGGGCCACCTGGTGGACGGTGTCTCGCGTGCCGCCGAGGGCGACGACGCTCCCGGCGAGAGCGACTGCCCCCGCCGCCGTTGCGATGATGACCGAGATCGGTTTCATGACTCCTGTTCCTTTCGCTCGTTGGCGCGCCGCCGCCAGCGACGCTTCGAGAGACCGTAGGAGGGCGCCGGCGCGATGACGTCGGCCGCCGGTGAGAACCGCGCCTCCAGATCGGGCGATCTCTCGCCGAGCCACCTCAGACCGTCGTCGGAGGCGAGTCAGACTCACGACAGATGCGATGCGCCCCGGCGGGGAGTACGTTCCGCCCGTGGATCCCCGGCGCCTCAAGCGACACGCCATCGACTTCCTCGTCGTCGTGTTGTTCCTCGTCGCCGAGATCGCCGTCCTCGGAGGGTCACCCGAAGGCCCGACGCTGGTCGTCTACGGCTTCCCTGCGCTGTGGACGCTCCCGCTTCTGCTCCGGCACCGCTGGCCGAGCGTCTCGGTGCTCGTCGTCCTCGGCTCGCTGGCGCTCGAGTCGCGGCTCGCCCAGGAGGCGACCGAGTCGACGGCGGTCTTGCCACCCGTCATCCTCGCGTTCTGGGTCGCGGGCACGATCGAGGACAGGACGCGCTCGGCGCTCATCGGCATCGCGGGCGCAGCCCTCGGCCTCGCAATCCTGGCGGACAACCCGGGCCCGCTCCGCGTTGCGGACGTCGGCTTCCTCGCGGTCTTCACCGGTGCGCCGTACATCGCCGGTGTGGCGTTGCGCTCGCGCGAGGAGCGCGCCGCCGACCTCGAGCGGCGGGCGGCCGACCTCGAGCGCGAGCGCGACGAGCGCGAGCGCGAGGCGGTTGCCGAGGAGCGCGCACGGATAGCACGGGAGCTCCACGACGTCGTCGGCCATTCGATCGGAGTGATGATGGCGCAGACGGGAGCAGCCCGATTCCTCGTGAGCGAAAACCCGGCGCGTGCCCGCGACGCACTGCTCGTCGTCGAGGACGCCGGGACGGCAGGCGCTGACCGAGATGCGGCATATGCTCGAGGTGCTCCGCGAGGACGGCGAGACCGACGCTCTCGGTCCACAGCCGGGTCTCCGCGAGCTCGAGCCACTCGTGGCTGCAGGGCGCGCCTCGGGGCTCGATGTCGACCTCGAGGTCGAAGGGACGCCGTCCGCCTTGCCGGTCGGCATCCAGCTCGCCGCGTACCGAATCGTCCAGGAGGCACTGACGAACGTCCGCAAGCACGCGGGGACGGCGCGTGCGGTGGTCGTCGTCCGCCACTCGCCCGGCGTGCTCGACCTCTCGATCGAGAACGACGGGCCTCCGGTGTCGGCGAACGGGTCGGGCCCGGCCGGCGGACACGGCTTGATCGGGATGCGCGAGCGCGTTGCGCTCTACGGCGGCGAGATCGCGGTCGGCCCGCGTGCGCAAGGCGGCTATTCCGTCCGTGCCCGGCTCCCCGCCGACGTCGCGAGCACGTGATCCGCGTCCTGCTCGCCGACGACCAGGCGCTCGTCCGGGGCGGCTTTCGCGTGATCCTCGACTCGCAGGCGGACATCGAGGTGGTCGGCGAGGCCGCAGACGGGAAGGAGGCGATCGCGGCTCACCGCCGAGCTTCGACCCGATGTCGTGCTGATGGACATCCGCATGCCGAACATGGACGGCCTCGAAGCCACCCGGAGGATCGCGACCGCGTCGGAGGCGCCGAGGATCGTGATGCTCACGACCTTCGACGCCGACGAGCACGTGTACGAGGCGATGCGAGCGGGGGCGAGCGGGTTCCTCCTCAAGGACCTTCGGCCCGAGGACCTCGCGCACGCCGTCCGGATCGTCGCGGCGGGCGACACGCTCCTCGCGAACGCCGTCACCCGGCGGCTGGTCGAGCGCTTCGTCCGCCGGCCCCCGCCGGGCGCGCAGTCCGACCTGCAGGAGCTGACGGCGCGGGAGAGGGAGGTGCTCGAGCTGATCGCGCGTGGCCGCTCGAACGCCGAGATCGCCGCAGCGCTCTTCGTCAGCGAGGGGACGGTCAAGACGCACGTCACACACGTCCTGCAGAAGCTCGGCCTCCGCGACCGCGTGCAGGCCGTGATCTTCGCCTACGAGTCCGGGCTCGTCGAGCCGGGAGGCTAGGCGCACGACGAGCTCGGCGTGGGCCCGCCGACGTGATCTCGACCGCCGGCGCGACCTCGTGGCAGTCGCACCGGTGTGGAGTCAAACGGCAGGTCAGCAGCGCTCGGAGAGGGGCACGTACGGTCGCTCCGCCTCGCCGGTGTAGACCTGGCGCGGCCGGGAGATCTTCTGCTCGGGGTCGGAGAGGTGCTCCTCCCACTGCGCGATCCAGCCCGGCAGCCGGCCGAGGGCAAACAGCACGGTGAAGTAGTCCGTGGGGTAGCCCATCGCCTGGTAGATGAGCCCGGAGTAGAAGTCGACGTTCGGATAGAGGCGCCGCGAGACGAAGTACTCGTCCTCGAGCGCGATCCGCTCGAGCTCGAGCGCGATCTCGAGCTTCGGGTTGAGGCCGGTCTGCTCGAAGACGTCGTCAGCAACGCGCTTGATGAGCTTCGCGCGCGGGTCGTAGCTCTTGTAGACGCGGTGGCCGAAGCCCATCAGCCGACCCTCCCCTGCCTTGACCCGCTCGATGAACGCCGGGACGTTCTTCGTGTCGCCGATCTCGTCGAGCATCCGCAGGACAGCCTCGTTCGCGCCGCCGTGGAGTGGGCCGTACAGGGCGGCGATGCCCGCGGAAACGGCGGAGAAGGGGTCGACGTGCGACGAGCCGACGCCGCGCACGGCGCTCGTCGAGCAGTTCTGCTCGTGGTCGGCGTGGAGGATGAGCAGGGTCTCGAGCGCGCGCTGGAGAACGGGGTTCGGCTCGTGGCGGCCGCCGATCTCGAACGTCATGTTGACGTAGTTGCCGACGTAGTCGAGGTCGTTCCGCGGCAGCACGTACGGGAGTCCCCGCGAGTGCCGGAACGCGAACGCTGCGATCGTCGGCATCTTCGCGACGAGGCGGATGCGCTGGAGCCGCCGGCTCTCGGCATCGCCGATGTCCTTCGCGTCGGGGTAGAACGTCGAGAGCGCGCCGACGGCCCCGAGGAGCATCCCCATCGGATGCGCGTCGTACCGGAACCCCTCGAGGAACTTCTGGACGTTGACGTGGACGTACGTGTGGTAGCGCACCTCGTCCTCGAAGGCGCGCAGCTGCTCGGATGTCGGCAGCTCGCCTTCGAGCAGGAGGTACGCGGTCTCCAGGAACGACGCATCCTCCGCGAGCTGCTCGATCGGGTACCCCCGGTAGCGCAGGACGCCGCGGTCACCGTCGATGAACGTGATCGCGCTCCGGCACGACGCGGTGTTGAGGTACGCCGGGTCGTACGACATCAGACCGCCGTCCCCATCCTCGATGCCGACCTGGCGCAGGTCGGTGGCACGGATCGTCCCGTCGACGATCGGCAGCGTGTACTGCCGGCCGGTGCGGTTGTCGATGACGGTGAGCGAATCCTCGGGCACGGCGGTCCCTTTCCTCGTGTCGTTGCCTGATCGTTCCAGATCGGCCCGCGAACCCGTCGCAGTCGCCACTACGGTTCGCGCGATGCGCCGCCTACCGGCAGAGGTCATCCCGCGGATCCCGGAGCCCGCACGCAAGGTCGTGCGGAACGCCGTCTGGACCTACGGTCGCGCCACTGCGCGCTGGCGGCCTCTTCCCGATTTCCTCGTCCTCGGCGCGCAGAAGGCCGGCACGACAGCGCTCTACGCATATCTGCGGTGGCATCCGGGCATCACGGGCCCGTCGTGGAAGGAGGTGAGCTTCTTCGACCGCCACTGGTGGCGCGGTGAGGGGTGGTATCGCGGGCAGTTCCCGCTGCGATCGGGCGGGCAGATCGTGGGCGAAGCGAGCCCGAGCTATCTCTTCCACCCGCTCGCACCGGAGAGAGCTCGCACGCTCGTCCCTGACGCACGGCTGATCGCGCTCGTCCGGAACCCGGTCGACAGGGCGTATTCCCAGTACCAGCATGCGGTCGCGCTCGGCCGCGAGCCACTCTCGTTCGAGGACGCGCTCGCCGCCGAGGACGAGCGCACGCGCGGCGAGGTCGACCGGCTCGTTGCAGACCCCCGAGCCTTCAGCGGGGCGTGGTGGGACCACACGTACGTCGCGCGCGGCCGCTACGCCGAGCAGCTCGAGCGCTGGCTCCGCGTCTTCCCGCGCGAGCAGCTCCTCGTGGTCGCGACCGAGGAGCTGGGAGCGGCGCCGGGGGAGACGTACGCGGCGAGCCTCGGCTTCCTCGGCGCTGCCCCGTACACGCTGGCCCAGTACCCGCGCGTCTTCGACCGCGACTACGCCCCGATGGCGCCGGGGACGCGGGCCGCCCTCGCCGCGACGTTCGCGGAGCCGAACCGCAGGCTCGAGGAGCTGCTAGGCCGCTCGTTCGGGTGGGACTGAGCCGCCGGCGCCCCAGGACGCCGCGAGCTCCTCGAAGGGTCGGAGCGCGTCCGGGTCGGCAAGCGAATCGCGGCTGACCGTGCTGTCGACGGGCTCCCCGGACAGGATCCGCTTCACGGGCACCTCGAGCACCTTCCCCGACAGGGTTCGCGGCACGGCCGGGACGGCGCGTACCTCGTCGGGCACGTGTCTGGGCGAGCAGTCCTCGCGAATCCGCGAGCGGATCGTCGCGACGAGCGTCTCGTCGAGCTCGACGCCGGGCCGCAGGACGACGAAGAGCGGCATGTACCCCTGCGTCCCCTCGCGCGGGAGGTCGACGACGAGCGCATCGACGACCTCGTCGAGCGCGAGGACGGCTCGGTAGATCTCCGCCGTCCCCATCCGGATCCCGCCGCGGTTGATCGTCGCGTCGGAGCGACCGGTGATGACCGCCGTGCCCCGCTCCGTGATCTCGATCCAGTCGCCGTGGCGCCAGACTCCCGGGAACCGGTCGAAGTAGCTCGAGCGGTAGCGCGTGCCGTCGTCGTCGCCCCAGAGCCGGATCGGCATCGAGGGCATCGGCTCGGTGATGACGAGCTCGCCGACCTCGCCGAGGACCGGCACGCCGTCGGCGTTCCACGCCTCGACGCTCGCGCCGAGCGCTCGCGCCTGGAGCTCCCCCCGGTAGACGGGGAGCGTCGGCACGCCGCCGACGAACGCCGTGCAGAGATCTGTGCCGCCCGACGTCGAGAACAGCCAGACGTCGGGGCCGAGCTGGTCGTACACCCAGTCGAAGCCCTCCGGGGCGAGCGGCGACCCCGTCGAGCCGACGGCGACGAGCGCGGCCAGATCCCGCCCGTCGCGTGGCGAGATTCCCGCCTTCATGCACGCGGCGATGTAGCTCGCGGACGTGCCGAAGCAGGTGATCCCCGCCTCATCGGCGAGCGTCCAGAGCGTCCCCAGGTCGGGGTGGGCGGGGTTCCCGTCGTAGAGGACGATCGACCCGTCGGTGAGCAGGCCGCCGCTCAGGAAGTTCCACATCATCCATCCGGTCGTCGTGAACCAGAACAGGCGGTCGCGCGCCTTGATGTCGGCGTGCAGGTGGAGCATCTTGAGGAGCTCCAGCAGGACTCCGCCGTGACCGTGCACGATGGCCTTCGGGAGACCGGTGGTGCCTGAGCTGTAGAGGACCCAGAGTGGGTGGTCGAACGGGACCTGCGCGAACGAGAGAGGTTCATCGTCCGCCTCGGCCAGGAAGGCGTCCCAGGTGGTTGCGGCGGTCAGGCCGACGAGCGAGGGCTCGGGATGCAGGTAGCCGAGCACGACCGTCTGCTCCAGTGTCGGCATCGCAGCCTGCAGCGCGCGCACGACCTCGAGCCGGTCGTGGTCGCGGCCGCCGTAGCGGTAGCCGTCGACGGCCAGGAGGATGCGCGGCTCGATCTGCGCGAAGCGGTCGACGACGCTCCGAACCCCGAAGTCGGGAGAACAGCTCGACCAGACCGCACCGAGGCTGGCGCAGGCGTGGAACCCGACGATGGCCTCCACGATGTTCGGGAGGTAGGCGACGACGCGATCGCCGCGGCCGATGCCCGCGGCGCGAAGCGCCGACGCGACCCGCGCGGTCGCGGCTTCGAGCTCCGCCCAGCTCGTCTCGACGAGCGGCCGGAGCTCGGAGGAGTGCCGCACCGCGATCTCGCCGCCGTCGCGGCGCCCGAAGACGCGCTCCGCGTAGTTGAGCCGCGCGCCGGGAAACCACGTTGCCCCCGGCATCGTGCGCGACGCGAGCGGTCGTACGTACGGCTCGGAGGCGGTCACGTCGAAGAAGTCCCAGATCGACGCCCAGAAGGCCTCGATATCCGTCGTCGACCATCGCCAGAGGTCGTGGTACGCGGCCGTCTCGAGGCCCCGCGTCTCGGCGAGCCAGCGGGTGTACCGCGTGAGCGTCGAACGCTCGACGCGCTCCTCGTCGGGCGACCAGAGGAGCGGTGGGGCCGAGCGCATGAAGGGGAGTAAACCGGGCGCGCCCGTGGGCGCGCCCGGTTCGTGCGTCAGCCGGCGAGGACGACGTTCGTGGCCTGCGGGCCCTTCTGGCCCTGCTCAGCCACGAACTCGACCTTCGCGCCCTCGGGGAGGGACTTGAAGCCGTCGCCCATGATGCCGCTGAAGTGGACGAAGAGGTCCTTGCCGCCGTCGTCCGGGGTGATGAACCCATACCCCTTGGCGTCGTCGAACCACTTCACTGTTCCGGTTGCCATTCGCTTGAACACCTCCTTGCCTTTGACTCACGAACGGGCAGGAAGGTGCAGGAACAAGCACGACCGGACCACGCTCTATGAACGAGGGGAAGGTAGCAGGCATATCCGGTGGAGGGGTGACCCGCGTCGTGCGGGCCACCCCTCCGTCACCGGTCAGGCCGACTCGGCCAGGTCGCGACGGCTCCGGAGGGGCCGTGCGTCGTGGTCGAGCGCGTGCTGCAGTCGGGTCAGTGCCGACTTCTCGAGCTGGCGCACCCGCTCGCGGGTGAGCTCGAGCACACGGCCGATCTCCTCGAGGGTCAGGCTCTCCTGGCCGTCGAAGCCGAACCGCAGCTCGAGCACGCGCCGCTCCCGCTCGGGCAGCCCCGAGAGGGCGGAGCGGACACGCTCGCGCTGGAACGACTCGTCGGCTTCCTCGACGGGGTCGGCAGCCGTGCGGTCGGCGAACAGATCGCCGAGCTCGCCGTCGCCGTCCGAGCCCACGGCCTGGTTGAGCGACACCGACGCCTCGACGGCGTCGAGGGCCTCCTCGACGTGGTGCAGCTTGAGCCCTGTCGCCTTCGCGAGCTCTTCGGTCGTCGGCTGCCGGCCGAGGCTCACCTCGAGGCGCTGCCGCGCGCGGTTCAGCTTCTGCTGCCGCTCCTGCACGTGCACGGGCACGCGGATCGTCGCCGACTGGTTTGCCACCGAGCGCTGGCACGCCTGGCGGATCCACCACGTCGCGTACGTCGAGAACTTGAACCCCTTGCGGTAGTCGAACTTCTCGACTGCGCGGTTCAAGCCGATGACGCCGTCCTGGATGAGATCCAGGAAGGGCACGCCGTGGCCGCGGTAGCGCTTCGCGATCGAGACGACGAGGCGCAGGTTCGAGTTGATCATCCGCTCCTTGGCGGCCAGGTCGCCGCGCTCGACGCGCTTCGCGAGCGCGATCTCGTCGGCTGCCGTGAGCAGCTGGTAGCGGCCGATCTCCGACAGGAACATGCCGAGGGAGTCGGTCGACACGGGGCCGCTGCCGGGCGAGAGGTCGAGCTCGAAGTCCTCTTCGTCGTCGGCCGCGGGCAGCTGCACTCCACGCTCGGACAGGAGCGTCTTGAACGTCGTGAGCGCGTCCTCGTCGAGCTCGTGCTCGAGCACGAGCGCGTCGAGCTCGGCGGCCTCGACCTTGCCGCGCTCCTCCGCCTCGGCGGCGAACGCGTCCAGTGCGGGAATCTCGATGATGCTGGTCTCCAAGTGTCCTCGTTTCGCTTTCGTGCGCGCGGCGCAGTGAGCCCCCGCGCGTGTGGTGTCTGTCAGTGAGGTAGACGCCGCAGCTGTGCTTCGCCATTCTGGCGCGGCGGAACTTCTGTGAGTGTGAACGGTCGAGCGGCCCGTGTCATTCCCGAACGGCACATCCGAACGAATCCTTTACGTTTGGCCTGCTACAGGCCTTGTTGTCACCCCAGGCGGCCGGCTAGGCGGGTTTGGCGAAAGATGGTCCGTTCACGCGGTGGCGGCGCCCCCGCGGCCCTCCTAGTTGACGCGCGGGTCGTCGGGCATGCGTGCGACGATCGCGAGCGCGCCTCCCTCCCGCCGCAGCACGTCGCTCCAGAGCGAGTCGGGTGCGCTCGTGAACACGTCGGAGGGGAGCGCGGCCACCACGATCCAGGCACCGTCCGCGAGCTCGTCCTCCAGCTGCCCCGGGCCCCAGCCCGCATACCCGGCGAAGACGCGGATCCCACGCAGCTCGCCGATCGCGGATGCGTCCTCGATCTCGCCGGGCAGGAAGCCGATGCTGTCGATCACGGTCACCTCCGCCTGCTCGACGTCGGCGAAGTCGGCGAGCACGACTACGGCTTGCGGGTGCACAGGGCCACCGACGTAGACGGGCTCGTCCGGGCCCGTGAGCTCTGCGATCGGCGGCACGGCCTCCGAGACGAGCGCCGTCGAGACGCGGTTCAGCACGACGCCCATCGCGCCTTCGTCGCCGTGCTCGCCGACGAGGACGACGGTACGCCGGAAGTTGGGGTCGACGAGTGCCGGCCCGGCGACGAGCAGCTGTCCGCGAAGCGAGTGCACGAGGCCATTCTCGCCCGCCCGGGACACGTCCCGGGCGGGCGAGCGGCGAATGCGATCCGCTAGGCGCGAACCTTCAGCACGAACAGCTTGTTGATCGGTGCGCCGTTCTGTGAGAACGCGAACACCCGCAGGCGGTAGGTGCCCGCCTTGAGAAGCGTCCCGGTGAGGCGTCCGGTCGTCTCGTCGAGCTCGAGGCCGGGGGGGATCTTGCCGCTGATGGCGAACTGCGCCGTCTTCGCGTCCTTCCCGCTGACGGGGATCTTGGCGGAGTAGAGCCTGTTCACCGTCCCGACGGTCAGGCCCTTCCCCTTCGCGAATTCGAGCAGCGGGAGGATCGTGAACGACCACGGGACGGAGATCTTCGCGCCGGTGGCGTCGGTCACCGTGATCGTGGTGCTGTAGCGGCCTGCGGTCGTGCCGCTGCCCGTGAGCGCGCCCGTCGCCGGGTCGAGGGTGATGCCCGGCGGCAGGACGCCGCCCGCGGCGAACGTGTACGGCCCGCGACCGCCGACGGCCTTGACTCCGGTCGTCAGCGCGGCGTTGACGGCCGCCTTGGCCGTGAGACCCGTTGTCGGGGGCTTCTTGCCGGTGAGCGTCTGCAGCTCGAGCGGAGCGAGCACGAAGATCGAGAGCCCTCGGGTGTCGCTCGTGCCGTTGCCGTTCGCCTGCACCGAAAAGCTGAACGTGCCGCTCTGGGTCGGGGTGCCGGAGATCACGCCGTTCGAGGCGAGCGTCAGACCGGGCGGAAGCGTCCCGCTGGCGAGCGACCACGAGTTGACCGTGTCACCCGAGGCCGACAGGGCGGGAGCCGCGTACGCCTGGTTCAGGTTCCCGTCGGGGAGGCTCGGCGTCACGACGACGAGCCGCGGCGCGGCCCCATTGACGTTGATCGTGAATTGCTGGTCGGAGAAGACGCCCGGTCCCTTGCCGCCGGTCCCGCACGTGTACCCCACCGTGACGTAGAAGGTGTAGCTCCCGGACTGTGTCGGAGTTCCTCTCGCAACACCCTCGTCGGAAGCGAGCGAAAGCCCCGGAGGAAGCCCTCCCGAGCTGATCTTGAAAGTCGGGCACGCATCCCCCGGTTCCTTGAGCGTGAACTCGACCGAGTACGACTGCCCGACGGTGGCGGCGGGGCAGACCTTCGGGTTGTCGCCGGAGCACGCCCCGTCGGCGAAGTCCCCGGCAGCCGCATTGGAGACGACGGCGAAAGCCGCGACGCACGCGGCCGCGGCAAGGATAAGGATTCGAATACGACGCATTGAGCTCCCTTCGGCGACGGTGACCGACGTCCTGCCGCGCGATGCGAGCTTGGATCCGGCCGACGCGAGGTTCGACACACTGAGGCGGCGGCAGGGTAGCAACGTCCTGCAAAGGTTCCGTAAGGAGCCGTCGACCGACGTACGATGCCGCGGTGCCGACGCGTTCCCGCGAGATCCGCCTCGCTGCCAGGCCGGTCGGCCCACCGACACCGGACGACTTCGAGCTCGCCGAGGTGGAGGTTCCCGATCCGGAGGACGGCCAGGTGCTCGTGCAGAACGCCTATGTCTCGGTCGACCCGTACATGCGCGGCCGGATGAACGACGCGAAGTCGTACGTGTCGCCGTTCCCGCTCGGGGAGCCGATGCGGGGCGGCGCGGTCGGTCGGGTCGTTGCGTCGCGCAACGAGCGCTGGCCGGAGGGGACATGGGTCGTGCACGACTTCGGCTGGCGCGAGAAGGCGGTTCTCGACGGTCGCGGGATCCGCGGGGTGGACCCACGAGAGGCTCCGATCTCGACCGCACTCGGCGTCCTCGGGATGACCGGGCTCACGGCGTTCGTCGGGATCGCCGACATCGCCGAGGTGCGCGAGGGGGACGCAGTCTTCGTGTCGGGCGCGGCGGGCGCCGTGGGAAGCGTCGCCGTGCAGCTCGCCCGGATGCGCGGCGCGGTTGTCGTCGCGAGCGCCGGCTCGCCCGAGAAGGTCGCCTGGCTACGCGAGCTCGGGGTCGACTCTGCCTTCGACTACCGCGAGGCACGCACGAGGGATGCGCTTCGCGAGCTTGCCCCAGATGGAATCGACGTCTACTTCGACAACGTCGGTGGGGAGACGCTGGAGGCCGCGATCGGAGCGATGCGCACGTACGGTCGCATCGCCGCGTGCGGCTCGATCTCGCGCTACAACGCAACCGAGGCGATGCCGGGACCGCGGAACCTGTTCATGGTCGTCACGAAGCGGCTGAGGATGCAGGGCTACATCGTCGCCGACCACGCCGAGCGTTTCCCGGCGTTCCTGGCGGACGTCGCCCCGGCGGTCGCAGACGGCACGATTCGCCACCGGGAGACCGTCGTCGAGGGCATCGAGCGTGCGCCCGAGGCGTTCATCGGGATGCTGGGCGGGGCGAACATCGGAAAGATGCTCGTGCGGGTCGGCCCGGAGGCGTGAGGCGGTACCTCTGCCGGGTGCTCGGCCACCGCGTGCCGGAGGCGAAGCGATTCCTGCTCACGCAGCGCCGCGCGCGGTGCACGCGCTGCGGCAAGCGGGTGCGCGTGAACCATTGAACCGTTCCGCGCTGACCCGCGAAGGTTTCGGGCCTCAGCCGTCGAGCGCTGCGCGAAGCGATGCGACGTACGTGCCGAGGGCCTGCGGGCCGTCCTCGGCGACCTGCACGGCGCGGGAGCCGACGATGGCGCCGTCCGCGAGCGACGCCGCTGCAGCCGCCTGCTCGGGGGTCGAGATGCCAAAGCCCGCGTAGAGCGGGACGCCGTTGGCCAGCGAGCGCGACCGCGCGACGAGGCGTCTCGAGCGAGTCCGAGAGCTGGGCCCGGGCGCCCGTCGTCCCGGTGACCGTGACCAGGTAGAGCCAACCGTCGGTGCTCGCCGCCGCGATTGCGATCCTCTCGTCGGTCGAGGTAGGCGCGACGAGATGGATCCGCCGGAGAGCGGGGCGCTGGCCGGCGGGGACGTCGGAGACGATCAGCGTCGTCGCGCCCGCCTCCGCGGCATCCGAGGCGAAACGGTCCCAGCCGTACGCCTCGAGGAGCGCCGCGTACGTCATCGGGACGATGGGGGTCGCGCCGAGCCGCTCCCGGGTCGCCGCCAGGCACTCGAGGCACCTCGCGGTGCGCATGCCGCGCCCGAGCGCGCGCTCGGACGCGCGCTGGATGACGGGCCCGTCGGCAAGCGGGTCGGAGAACGGGAACCCGAGCTCGATCACGTCCGCGCCGGCCTCGACAGCAGCCTGCGCGAGCTCGGGGGTCTCGGGCTCCGAGACGAGGTAGACGACGAGCGTCTTACGGGCCGGTGTCATCCCGAGCCGTTCCGCCCGAGAGCCGCGAGCGCCTCGGAGAGGTCCTTGTCGCCTCGGCCGGAGAGGCAGACGAGGACGAGATCGGCGTCGAGCCGGTCGACGACGGCGAGCGCGTGGGAGGACTCGAGCGCCGGGATGATGCCCTCGGTGCGCGTGAGCCGGGCGAACGCCTCGAGCGCCTCGTCGTCGCTGCACGGGAGATACGTCGCGCGGCCGGTGTCGCGCAGCCACGCGTGCTCCGGGCCGACGCCCGGGTAGTCGAGCCCGGCCGAGATCGAGTGGGCGTCCGCGATCTGCCCGTCCTCGTCGGCGAGGATCGACGATCGCGAGCCGTGCAGGACGCCGGCACGCCCCGTGCCGAGCGACGCGGCGCCCGCCGCCTCGACCCCGACGAGCCGCACGCCGGCGTCGTCGAGGAAGCCGGCGAACATCCCGATCGCGTTGGAGCCGCCGCCGACGCAGGCCACGACCGCGTCCGGCAGGCGCCCCTCGGCCTCGAGGAGCTGGGCGCGGGCCTCGCGACCGATGACCGCCTGCAGCTCGCGGACGATCTCGGGATAGGGGGCGGGCCCGACGCACGAGCCGATCACGTAGTGCGTCGTCTCGACGTTCGTGATCCAGTCGCGGATCGCGGCACTCGTGGCCTCCTTGAGCGTCCGGGTGCCGAACTCGACGGGCTCGACCGTCGCGCCGAGGAGCTCCATGCGCTCCACGTTGGGCGCCTGCCGGCGCATGTCCTCGGAGCCCATGTACACGACGCACTCGAGCCCGAACCGCGCGCAGGCGGTCGCCGTCGCGACGCCGTGCTGTCCAGCGCCCGTCTCCGCGATGATCCTCCGCTTCCCGAGGCGCCGCGCGAGCACGACCTGGCCGAGCGCGTTGTTGATCTTGTGTGCGCCGGTGTGGTTCAGGTCCTCGCGCTTGAGGTAGAGCCGCTTTTCCTGGCTGAAGCGCTCGGCGCGCGTGATGGGCGACGGGCGTCCGACATACGTCCGGCCGAGCCCGTCCAGCTCCTCCGCGAATGCGGGATCGGCGCACGCAGAGGCCCAGGCCTCGGTGAGCTCGTCGAGCGCCGGGACGAGCGTCTCCGGGACGTACCGCCCCCCGTACGGCCCGTAGGTCTCCTCCGGCGCGGTCGTCATGTTCGTGCAGCCTCCACGTAGGCACGCACCCGGTCGTGATCCTTGATCCCCGGTGCGCGCTCGAGCGACGAGGACGCGTCGACCGCCCAGGGCTGCACCTCGGCGATCGCGGCGGCGACGTTCTCCGGCCCGAGACCACCCGCGAGCACGATCCGGCCCGTCTCGCGCGCCGCCCGCTCCCAGTGGGACGGATCGTCCTCGCCCCACGGGAGGTCGACGACCCGGGCCACCGCCTCGCCGGCGCGATACAGCGTCGCGTCGCGGCCACGGATCTTGCCCCGCTCAACGGTGTGCACCTGGTCGAGGTCGGCAGACGAGTCGCCCGCCGTGCCGACCCACACCGCGACCGCGAGCGTCGTGTCAGGGACGGGGAGGACCGCCTCGGCCGCCCGGGGGCTCTCCGGTGCGAGGACGAAGCCGAGCAGGTCGGCGCCCGACTCTGCGGCCGCGGCGACGTCCTCCTCGAGGGTCAGCCCGCAGACCTTGACGAGCGGCCGCGAAAGGAGCTCGGCGAGCTTCGCCGCAGGGTCGGGCGCGCGCATCAGCGTCGAGCCCACGAGAATCGCATCGGCGCCCGCAAGCTCCGCCGCAGCGCCCTGCGCGCGAGAGGCGATGCCCGACTCGGCGATCACGACGCGGTTGCTCGGAATCGCCGCGACGAGCTCGAGCTGGGCTGCCCGATCGATCGCGAACGTGGCAAGGTCACGCGCGTTGACGCCGACGACCGGCGCCTGGAGCGCGATTGCGCGCTCGAGCTCCGGCCGGTCGTGGGCCTCCACCAGCGTGTCGAGGCCGAGCCTCGATGCCTCATCCATGAGCGCCGTCGTGGTGGCGTCGTCGAGGTCGCGAAGCAGCAGGAGGACGGCGTCCGCTCCGGCGCGCTTCGCCGTGCGCAGGTCGTCCGGCGTGGAGAAGAAGCCCTTTGCGAGAAGCGGCGCGTCCGTCGCCGCGCGCGCTGCGCGAAGGTCGTCCCACGACCCGGCGAAGCGCTCGTCCACGAGCACGGAGATCGCGGCGGCGCCGGCTGCGGCGTACGCGGGCGCGATCCTGGCCGGATCCGCGTCGGGGCGTAGGTCGCCGGCCGACGGCGAACGCCGCTTGATCTCGGCGATTGCACCGAGACCCGGACGCCGGAGCGCCGCCTCGAACCGCCCCATCAGATCGGGACCTCCTCGAGCGAGAACGCCACGAGCCGCTCGAGCGTGGCGGCGGCGGCGCCGGAGTCGAGGGCGGCCGCCGCCGCCTCGACGCCCTCGCCCAGGTCGTCGACGAGCCCCGCGGCGAGGATCGCCGCGCCGGCATTCAGCACGACTGCGTCCCGCCGCCCGCTTCGTTCGCCCTCCAGAACGCGCCGTACGGCCTCGGCGTTGGCCCGCGCGTCGCCGCCCTGGATCTCCGCCGGGGGAGAGGGGTAGATCCCGAGCGACCGCGGGTCGAGCTCCCACTCGCGGATCTCGCCCGCGTCCACCTCGACGACGAGGCTCGGGCCGGAGGGGGACAGCTCGTCGAGGCCGCCGTCGCCGTGGACGACCAGCGCCCGACGCGCGCCGAGACCGGCGAGCGTCTCGGCGTACGTCCGGGCGAGCGACGGGGAGTAGACGCCGAACACCCCGTCGCGCGCACCCGCCGGGTTCGCGAGGGGGCCGAGGACGTTGAACACGGTGCGCGTCCCGAGCTCCTGCCGCACAGGCGCGGCGTGCCGCATCGCGGGATGGTGGACGCGCGCGAACATGAACCCGAAGCCGTGCTCGTCGATCGAGCGGGCGATCCGCGCGGGCGGCTGCTCGAGTGCGATCCCGAGCTGCTCGAGCACGTCTGCCGAGCCACACGCCGAGCTCGCGGCGCGGTTTCCGTGCTTGGCGACGGCCGCTCCCGCGCCGGCCGCGACGAGCGCCGCCGTCGTCGAGATGTTGAACGTCCCGGCGCCGTCGCCCCCCGTGCCGACGACGTCGACGAGCGGCGCCCGCGTGGGCGTCACCGGGACGACGTGGGCGGTCATCGCCTCGGCGAAGCCCGCGATCTCCTCGGCCGTCTCGCCCTTCGCGCGCAGGCCCACGAGCAGCCCGCCGATCTGCGCCGGCGTGGCCTCGCCGCTCATCACGACGCCCATCACCTCGCGCGCCTCGTCGCGCGTCAGGTCACGGCCGTCGGCGACCCGGGCGATCGCGAGCGCGATCACGAGAGGAAGTTCCGTGCCATCGTCGGGCCGAGTGGGGTGAGGACGCTCTCCGGGTGGAACTGCACGCCCTCGATCGGAAGGTCGGCATGGCGGACACCCATCACCTCGCCGTCCGCCGTCCGCGAGGTGACGTGCAGCACGTCCGGGACGGTGGTCGCAGCGAGCGAGTGGTAACGCCCGACCTCGACCTCGTCGGGGAGGCTGACGAACACACCGTGCCCGTCGTGCGTCACGGTGCTCGCCTTCCCGTGCAGCAGCGCCCTCGCCTGCCCGACCTCGCCGCCGAACGCCTCGACGATCGCCTGATGGCCGAGGCAGACGCCGAGCGTCGGCGTCGTCGGGCCGAGCCGCCGGATCACGTCGATCGAGACGCCGGCGTCGGCCGGCCGTCCCGGCCCGGGGGAGACGACGAGCCGGTCAGGGCGGAGCGCGGCGGCCTCGTCGGGCGTCATCGCGTCGTTCCGCACGGTCACGACCTCCGCGCCGAGCTCCTCGAACAGGTGCACGAGGTTGTAGGTGAACGAGTCGTAGTTGTCGATCATCAGGACCTTCACGACCGCGTCTCCTCTGTCCGCGCCCTCATCGCGCGAGCTCCAGCTCGGCGAGGTCGATCGCCGCCTCCATGGCCTCCAGCTTGCGCAGGCACTCCTCGTGCTCGGCTGCGGGGTCGGAGTCCGCGACGACGCCCGCACCCGCCTGGAGGTAGGCGATGCCGTCCCGCATGAAGGTCGTCCGTAGCGTGATGCACGCGTCCATGGTGCCGTCCGGGAGCGAGTACAGGACGGCGCCCGCGTACGGGCCACGCCGGAACCCCTCGAGCTCGGAGATCAGCTGCATCGCACGGATCTTCGGTGCCCCGCTCACGGTCCCCGCCGGGAAGCACGCGCGCAGCACGTCGAACGGCGTCACGCCCTCCCGGATCTCGCCGACCACCTCGGAGACGAGGTGCGAGACGTGCGAGAAGCGCTCGACCTCCATGCTGCGTGCGACGTGCACCGACCCCGCGCGGCAGACGCGGGAGAGGTCGTTTCGTCCCAGGTCGACGAGCATCACGTGCTCCGCGCGGTCCTTCTCGGAGGAGAGGAGCCGCTCGACGTCGCCTTCGGTCGGGTCGGTCGTGCCGGCTATCGGGCAGAGGCTCGCCCGGCCGTCCTCGCACGCGACGAGACGCTCGGGCGAGGAGCCGACGAGCGCGACGCCGTCGAGCTCGAGGAGGAAGAGGTACGGCGACGGGTTGACCCGGCGAAGCGCCCGGTAGACGTCGAGCGGCGATGCCGACGTGGGCCGTTCGGCGCGCTGCGAAGGCACGCACTGGAAGACGTCGCCGGCGACGATGTGCTCCTTCACGAGGCGGACCATCTCCTCGTAGCGCGCCCGGTCGGGGCTGCGGCGGATGGGGCCCGGCGTGCCCCGTGCCTCCCGGTGCCACGGAATGCCTGCCTCGAGCCTGCCCGCGATCTCCTCCTCGTCGCCCGCGAGCACCTCGGCCGTCCCCGCGCCGTGGTCGAAGCGGACGAGCGTGTCGGCGACGACGAGGCGGCTCTCGGGGAAGCCGTGCCCGTCCGACGGGAGCGGCACCGTCGGCTCGAGCCGCACGACGTGGTCGTACGAGACGTAGCCGACGACGGGCAATCCGAGCGCCTCGGCCTCCTCGAACGCGACGATCCGCGAGCCGGCGCCCATCCACGAGCTCCGCCCGAGCCTGCCGCGCTCGACCGACTCCAGGATGAAGCTCGCCGACCCCATCCCGCGCAGCCGGAGGTATGCGCCGAGGGGCGTGAGGAGGTCGGTGGCGATCGTGGTGGTGGTGGGGTTCATCGGCGTCCGAAAAACGAAAGAGACCTCCGGCGGAGGTCTCGGGCAGCTACGGGTTGGAGCTCGTCGCTAGAGCACGCTCCCGCCTCGCCCGTGGCGCGACCACCACCAGAGTCGAGTGCGGGAAGTGCGCATCGAGGCCGAGCCTAGCGCGAGGCGTCGGCGGACGCAACGGCCCTTCCCACAGCGGGTGGGGGGACGAGCACCGTGGCTACGCTTGGCGCGATGGCGCGCGCAGTCATCGTCTCCGCAGTCCGCACGCCCTTCGCGAGAGTGGGCGGCGGCCTCGCGTCCGTGGCCGCCACCGAGCTCGGCGCGGCCGCGATCCGGGGCGGGCTCGAGCGGGCCGGACTCAGCGGCGAGGACGTCGGCTACGTCGTGATGGGCCAGGTGCTGCAGGCAGGGGCAGGTCAGGCCCCCGCACGCCAGGCCGCGATCGCGGCAGGGATCCCGAAGGAGGTTCCCGCCGACACGATCAACAAGGTCTGCGCGTCGTCGATCCGCGCGATCGAGATCGCGGAGCTCATGATCGCCGCCGGCCGTCACGACGTCGTCGTGACCGGCGGCATGGAGTCGATGTCGTGCGCCCCGTACCTCCTGCCGAAGGCCCGCTTCGGATACCGGCTCGGCAACGGCGAGGTTCTCGACCACGTCGTCTTCGACGGGCTGACCTCGACGTTCGACGGACTCCACATGGTGCAGCAGGCGTCAGCCGTGTCGCGCGAGCTCGGGATCTCCCGGCAGGAGCAGGACGAGTGGGCGGCGCGGTCGCACGCACGCGCTGCCGCCGCGCAGGACGCCGGGCGCCTCGCGGAGGAGATCGTGCCGGTCGGCGACGTTGCCGAGGACGAGGGCATCCGCCGTGACACGACCCTCGAGAAGCTCGCGAGCCTGCGACCGGTGTTCGACCCGGACGGGACGACGACCGCGGGAAACGCACCGGGTGTGAACGACGGGGCGTCGTGCGTCGTCGTCTGCTCGGAGGACTGGGCGGCGGCCCGCGGGGTCGAGCCGCTGGCGCGGATCGTCGGGCACGCCTACGTCGCCGAGGAGTTCGCGTACCTCGCGCGGACGCCTGCCGCGGCGTCGAAGCGGGTGCTCGAGGCGGCCGGTCGGACGATGGACGACGTGGCCCGGGTCGAGATCAACGAGGCGTTCTCGTCCGTCGCGAAGCAGTCCACGCGGATGCTCGGCGCCGACGAGGAGCTCGTCAACGTCAACGGCGGCGCCGTCGCCCTCGGCCACCCGATCGGCGCCTCCGGCGGCCGGATCGTCGGCACGCTCGTGCACGAGCTTCGCCGGAACGGCGGCGGGCTCGGGCTGGCCGCTATCTGCTCGGGCGGCGGCCAGGGCGACGCCGTGCTGCTCGAGGTCTGACCTGGTCCGCGCCGCGCTTCTCGCGGTCCTCGCTGCGCTGGTCCTCGCACCGGGCGCGCTCGGCCTCGCGTGCCCGAATGTGCCGCTCGACGAGCGTCTCGCCGAGGTCGATGCCGCGTTCGTCGGGCGGGTGACTGCGGAGCGCGCGGCTTCCAGCGGCAGGGTCTACCGCTTCGTCGTCGACCAGAAGGTCAAGGGCCCGATCGGACGGGAGGTCGAGGTGCGCGCGGTGGAGCCGCTCGTCGACGCGACCGACAAGCCGATCATCCGCGACGAGGCGCTCGGAGTGCTCGCGAACCTCGACGGGGCGGAGCTCGTCACCGAGTCGTGTCTCCTGAGCGACCCCGGCACGCTGCTCGCGACGAGCGACGAGCCGCGCGGCGACGGGATCAAGGTGATCGTCGGCCTTCTCCTGCTCGCACTCGTCCTCGCCTACTCGGTCAGGCGGCTCCGGCATCGCCGGGCCTCGCTCGCGGCCCGCGGTAGGCTCGACCGGTGAGCTTCGAGCGGGTCCTCGTGGTCGGCGCCGGTCAGATGGGTGCCGGGATCGCGCAGGTCGTCGCCGCGTCGGGCCGGGAGGTGCTCCTGCACGACGCGGCGCCAGGCGCTGTCGAGCGAGGGCTCGGAACGATCGAGCGCAGCCTGGCGAAAATGCACGAGAAAGGCGGCCCCGAGCCGTCCGGCGTGCTGGCCCGCATCGCGCCCGTGGACGCTCTCGTGAGGGCCGACCTCCTCGTCGAGGCGATCGTCGAGAGCGCGGCCGCGAAGAAGGAGCTCTTCCGCGCCGCCGACGAGCTGTTCCCCGCCGACGCGGTCCTCGCGTCGAACACGTCGTCGATTCCGATCACCGAGCTGGCGGCGTCGACGTCGCGCCCGGAGCGTGTGATCGGCATGCATTTCTTCAACCCCGTCCCTGTGCTCGCGCTCGTCGAGGTGATCCGCGCCGATCAGACCTCCGATGAGACCGCCGAGGCGATCGTCGCCCTCGCCCGCGACCTCGGCAAGACCCCGGCGGAGGCGAACGACTTTCCGGGGTTCGTCTCCAACCGGATCCTCATGCCGTTCATCAACGAGGCGGCCTACGCGCTCATGGAGGGCGTCGCCGAGGCCGAGGCGATCGACGCCGTCGCGAAGCTCGGGTTCGCGCACCCCATGGGCCCTCTGGCACTCGCCGACCTGATCGGCCTCGACACGTGCGTGGCGATCATGGACGTACTCCACGACGGGCTCGGCAACCCGAAGTACGCGCCGTGCCCGCTGCTGCGGCGGCACGTCGCAGCCGGCCGGCTCGGACGGAAGTCGGGCCGCGGGTTCTACGCCTACGGGTAGCGCCGCGCAGTGGAACCCGTCCTCCGCTCTGTGCTCGAGGCGTACGAGACGCCGGACGAGGATTTCGTCGAGCGGAGCTTCCGGGAGATGTTGCGGCGCCCGCCCGACGACGACGCGCGCCGCCGTGCCGTCGAGCGGCTGGCGGACGGCACGCTCTCGCGCGCGACCTTCCTGCACGAGCTGGCGACGGCGCCCGAGGCGGCTCGCGTGCGGGAGCTCGACGACGCTGTGGCGCTCGGGCTCGGCGCACGCGCCCGCGGCGCGCGGCTGGCGTGGCTCCAGGCTCCCGCGGGGACCGACGAGCGGGTCGTCGAGATCCCGTGGGTGCTGTCGCGGCTCGTGCCGAGCGGTCGCGTCCTGGAGGTCGGCTACGCCTTTGCCGAGGCGCCGTATCTCGCCGCGCTCCTCCGCTCGGGCGTCGAGCTCGTCGGCGTCGATCTCGCGGACCGCGATGTCGACGGGATGGAGCGGATCGTGGCCGACGTGCGTTCCCTCCCGCTCCCGGACGGAAGCGTCGACCAGGTCCTGCTGGTCTCGACGCTCGAGCACGTCGGAGCCGACAACACGGGGTACGGGCTGCCGCTCGAGGTCGGGCCGCCGTCGCGGGCAGAGGCACTGCGCGAGCTCGGACGGGTGCTTGCGCCGGCTGGGCGGCTGCTCGTGACGGTGCCGCTCGGGGAACCGGGCGATCACGGGTGGTTCAGGCTCGACGACGTCGCCGGTTGGAACGGCCTCTTCGCGACGGCCGGGCTGTTCGTCGAGGAGCAGGAGGCCTACGAGCTGACGGACGAGGGGTGGCGGGCGGCCCCGAGCTTCCGGGCCCGCGGCGTCGGCTACGGAGACCGTGGGCCCGCCGCCTCTGCCGTTCTCTGCACGGAGCTCTCGGTGGGGCGATTCCGGCGGCTCGCGACGCCCGGAGGTCTCGCGCGCACGGCCAAGCGCCGCCTGCGTCCGCTCCGCCACCGCCCCTAGACTGCGTCGCGCCGTGGACTTCGCACTCACCGACGAGCAGCGCGAGATCCAGACGCTCGCACGGGAGTTCGCCGAGGCCGAGATCACACCGCACGCGGCCGAGTGGGATCGCGAGCACCGGTTCCCCCACGAGGTGGTTACCCGGCTCGGCGAGCTCGGCCTGATGGGTGTCTGCGTCCCCGAGGAGCTCGGCGGCGCGGGCGCGGACTTCGTCTCGTACGTGCTCGTGCTCGAGGAGCTGTCGCGCGCCGACGCGGGCGTGGGCGTGACCGTGGCGGTGCACACGAGCGCGGCGACTCTGCCGATCGTCGCCTTCGGCACCGAGGAGCAGCAACGCCGCTTCGTCCCGCCGCTCGCGCGCGGCGAGGTGCTCGGCGCCTTCGCCCTGACCGAGCCCGGCTCGGGGTCGGACGCGGCGTCGCTTCGGACGACGGCCGTCCGAGAAGGGGATGTCTGGCGCCTCGACGGGACGAAGCAGTGGTGCACGAACGGCAGCCATGCGTCGACGTTCCTCCTGTTTGCGCGCACGGACCCGTCGACCACCGGCGCCCGCGGCGTCTCGGCGTTCCTGCTCGACCGCGACCACGTGGAGGTCACGCGCGAGGAGGAGAAGCTCGGCCTCCACTCGTCCTCGACCGCCGACCTTCGTCTCGACGGCGCGCTCGTCCCCGCCGACCGCCTCGTCCACGAGGAGCGCAAGGGGTTCGCGGTGGCGATGGCGACGCTGGACGGAGGGCGGATCGGGATCGCCGCTCAGGCCGTCGGCATCGCGCAGGCGGCGCTCGACACCGCCCGCGACTATGCGCTCGAGCGCGAGCAGTTCGGCAGCCGGATTGCGGACTTCCAGGCGATCCGGTTCACGCTGGCGGACATGGCGACCGACATCGCGGCGGCGCGCCAGCTCACGCTGCGCGCCGCGTGGCTCAAGCAGGCCGGGCTCCCGCACGGCTCGGAGGGGGCGATGGCGAAGCTGTTCGCCTCGCGCGTCGCGGTCCGCGCGAGCCGCGATGCGATCCAGGTCCTCGGCGGCTACGGCTACACCCGCGAGTTCCCGGCCGAGCGCTACTACCGCGACGCGAAGATCACCGAGATCTACGAGGGGACGAGCGAGATCCAGCGCATCGTCATCGCCCGCGAGCTCCTTCGCGGTGCCGACGCGCGGGGGGCCTGAGCGGTGCCACGGGAACGGGACGAACCGGTCCGGCTGACGAGGATCTACACGCGCGGCGGCGACGCGGGGGAGACCTCGCTCGGCGACGGATCGCGCGTCTCGAAGCTCGACGGGCGGATCGCCGCGTTCGGCGCCGTCGACGAGCTCAACGCCGCACTCGGGGTGGTCCTCGCCCGCGACGTGCCGGGTGAGCTCCGGCCCGTGCTCGTGCGCATCCAGAACGAGCTGTTCGACCTCGGCGCGGACGTGTCGGTGCCCGTCGGGCTCGAGGGGCGTCTGCGCGTGGCGCAGCCGATGGTCGACCGGCTGGAGGCGGACTGCGACCGGTTCAACGCAGACCTGCCGGAGCTTCGGAGCTTCGTCCTCCCCGGCGGGTGCGAGGCCGCCGCCGGGCTCCACGTCGCGCGCACCATCTGCCGCCGCGCCGAGCGCGAGACCCTCCGGGCCGGCAACGACCACGAGATCGCCCCGCTCGTCGTCGTGTATCTCAACCGCCTCTCCGACCTTCTCTTCATCCTCGCGCGCGCTGCAAACGCGCTCGAGGGCCGCGACGAGCCGCTCTGGAAGCCGGGCGCCACACGCGACTGAGGGGACACGGATCTGCCGCCGAGGTCCTCGGCGTCGCGCTTCGTCTCGGTCTGACGTCGTTCGGCGGCCCCGTCGCGCACGTCGGGTACTTCCGTCGCACGTACGTCGAGCAGCGGGGCTGGATCGACGAGCAGGAGCTGTCCGAGCTCGTCGCCATCACGAATCTCCTCCCCGGCCCGTCGTCGAGCCAGCTCGGGATGGCGGTGGGCGCGCGCCGGGCCGGTGTGGTCGGCGGGATCGCAGCCTGGCTCGGCTTCACGCTCCCGTCCGCGGTCGCCATGACGGCGTTCGCGCTCGCGATCGGCTCGGCCGACGTGAGCGGCGCCGGCTGGGTGCACGGGCTCGAGCTCGTCGCCGTGCCCGTCGTCGCGCTCGCCGTGCTCTCCATGCGCCGCACGCTTGCGCCCGACCTGGCCCGGCTCGTGCTCGCAGCGCTGGCCGCTGCGATCGCGATCTCGTGGAGCGGCTTCGGCGGTCAGGCGACCGCGATCCTGCTGGGCGCCCTCGTGGGGGTCGTCGCGTTCGGCGACCGCGTCCGGCCGCTCGCGCTCACGAAGCCCTTCCGCGGCTCGTCGCTCGTCGCCGGCGCCTGCCTCGCGACGTTCGCGGTGCTGCTCGTCGGTCTCGGGCCACTTGCCGACGCGACGGGGAGCCAGGCGCTCGAGCTCGTACACGCGATGTATCGCTCCGGCGCGCTCGTGTTCGGGGGAGGTCACGTCGTCCTGCCGCTCCTGCACGACGCGGTCGTCGCGCCCGGCTGGGTGGGCGAGCAGGAGTTCCTCGCGGGCTACGGGCTCGTCCAGGCGATGCCCGGACCGCTCTTCACCTTCTCGGCGTACCTCGGCGCGATCCAGGACCCATCGCCGAACGGCGTCGCGGGAGCCGCGCTCGCGCTCGTCGCCATCTTCCTTCCGTCGTTCCTGCTGCTCGGGGGCGTGCTTCCGCTGTGGTCGTCGATCCGGAGCCGTCGAACGGTTCAGGCGGCGCTCGTCGGCATCGGCGCGGCCGTCGTGGGGGTGCTCGCGGCCGCGCTCTGGAACCCCGTGCTCACGACCTCGATCGACGGGGTCGGCGACGCGGTGTTCGCCCTGGGGCTCCTCGCGCTCCTTCGGGTGCTGCCGGTCTGGATCGTCGTGCCGATCGCGGCGGGCGCGGGCGCGCTGGTCTTCTAGGTCACGTCGCCGCGGCGACGACGGGCCAGCTCTCGCCGAGCCACGAGATCAGCTCCGGGGCGGGCATCGGCTTCCCGAGGTAATAGCCCTGCGCGAGGTCGCAGCCGAGCCGGAGCGCGGCATCCCAGGCGACCTTGCTCTCGACGCCCTCGGCCACGGTCTCGAGCCCGAGGCTGTAGGCGAGACCGACGAGTGAGCGGACGATCGCGTCGGAGCGTCCTCCGCGACCCGCGTCGTGGAGGAACATCGCGTCGATCTTCACCTGGTCGAGGAGCAGCGTCCGGATCGCCGCGACCGACGACGCGCGTCCGAGGTCGTCGAGCGACAGCTTCACCCCGAGCGCCCGGAGGTGCTTCACGACCGTGGCGTCGAGCTCGGAGCCGGCACCCGGGCCGGACGGGATGATCTCGAGGGTCAGCCGTTCCGGGGCGATCCCCGTGTCCTCGAGGAGCCGCTCGAGCCCGGTGATCAGCTCGCCGTCGTCGATCATCCGATACGGAACGTTCACGGCGGCGCCCAGGACGTGCCCTGCCGCGTCCCACTCGACGAGCCGGTGCAGCGCGTCGCGCGCGACGGCGAGCGTCAAGGTCCGGACGAGCGGGGTGCGCTCGACGTGCGGGACGAACTCGGCCGGCCCGATCAGGTTCTCGCCCCGGACGCGGCGAACGAGCGCCTCGACCGTCCGGACGACGCCCCCAGGGAGCTCCACGATCGGCTGGTAGTGGACGATGATCTCCTCGCGCTCGAGGGCCAGCTCGAGCTCGCGCACGATCCCACCGTCGAGCGGCGGCCGGGGCAGCAGAGGCTCGTCACCGGTGTCCCGCTTCGTCGCGTACATCTGACCGTCCGCGCGGGACAGGAGCTCGGCGGGCGTCAACCCGTCCTGCGGGAAGAGCGCCCAGCCCACGGACGCGTCGAGCTCGACGAGGCTCCCGTCGACGCGGTACGAGCGGCGGAGGGCCTGGCGGATGCGGCCGGCGAGCGCCGCCGCCTCCTCGTCGCCGCCCGTCCCGAGGGAGAGGACGACGAACTCGTCGCCCCCGATGCGGGCGACCGTGTCGGTCTGCCGCACGACGGCCTCCAGCCGGCGGGCAATCGCGCGAAGAACGGTGTTCCCGACCTCGTGCCCTCTGACGTCGTTGACGCCCTTGAACCCGTCGAGGTCGACGACGAGCAGCGCGAACGGCTCGTCCGTGCGCCGCGAGCGCGCGAGTGCCTGGTAGATACGGTCGTCCAGTAGGTCGCGGTTCGGCAGGCCGGTCAGCGGATCGCGCAGGGCAGCCCCCTGGGCCGCAAGCAGGCGGGTGACGAGCACCGCCGCCGCGGATCCCGCGAGCGATGCGACGGCCGTGGCCATCACGATCGCCGGCCCCGGCCGTCCCGCGCTCAGCAACAGGAGCGCCGTGACTGCTCCGAGCCAGACGACCACAGCCGCAGCCCCGGGCCATAGGGCCCAGTGGCGCACCGCCTGCCGCATGTAAGGCTTGCGCAACGATCCCCCAGTTTTCTCGCGCCCCGACGCCAGGGAGCGGGCGCGTGCTCCGCAGTGCTCGGATCGTCACGGAGCGGGTGCAGATCGGCCGCTCCCCGGTCGGGGGGTTCCCGTCACTCCTTCGGGGGGGAGAGGACCCGGGGTGGTGCGCGGTGAATGTCGCAGCATGCGTCTCCGCGTCGCCGCCGCCGCCGTCTGGCTCGCGCTCGTCGCGTGCTGCCTCTGGAGGTGGGGGCTCTCGCTCGAGGCGCTCGTGAACGTGCTCGGCTGCGCCGTGGTCGTGGCGATCACGGTGACCGACCTCGAGCGGCGCATCGTCCCGAACCGGATCGTCGTGCCCGCACTCGTCGTCGCGCTCGTCGTGCAGACGGCGCGCGACCCGTCCGTCGAGTGGATCCTCTCCGCGCTCGGCGCGGGAGGATTCTTCCTCGTCCTCGCCCTCGTCAACCCGGCCGGCCTCGGCATGGGGGACGTCAAGCTGGCGGCGTTCCTGGGTGCGTGGCTCGGATACGCGGTCGCGATCGCGCTGTTTGCCGGGACGCTCCTCGGGGCCGTCCCCGCGCTCGTGATCCTCGCGCGAGGCGGGGCGAAGGCGCGAACCACGACGCTCCCTTACGTTCCCGCCCTGGCGGCGGGTGCGATCTTCGGCCTCTTCTTCGGGGACGCGCTGCTCGACGCGTGGCTCGGCTGAGCGCCGTCGCTACTCGACTGCAAGAGGCTCGAGGAGTGCGCACCGGCGGTCGTCGCCGGGGAGCGGCGAGGCGGAGACGCGGACGCATCGGTACGAGCCCTCCTCGAGCTCCACGACCTCGCCCGGCAGCGGTGCCGCCCCGAGCCTGACGGTCAGGCGGTACCGGTCGGACGCGGCGACGACGACATGCTCGTCCTCACGCACGGGGCGGGGGCCTGCTTGCGCGAGCGTGCGTCCCAGCTCGTCGAGCTCTCGTGCCAGGTCGGCCAGCTCGGTCGCACGGTGCTCGAGCTCGATCTCGCGCAACCGGAGCGCCTCCTCGCGACGCTCGATCGCCGCGGCCCGAAGCTCGACGGCGCCGAGCGCCCTGCGACGGTCCTCGACCTTCGCCTCCGACCGCGCGACCGACCGTCTCCCGTGCTTCGAGCTCGGCGGAGCGCACGCTCAGGTCCGCCTGGCGCAGGTCGAGCTCGGCCGCGCCGTCCCGCAGGATCTGCTCCACGCGGAAATGCAGCTCGCGCGCGCGCTCCTCGCGACGTTCGAGCTCTTCGACGGCCTGCCGGATCTGGCTCGAGCGCTCCTCGAGCTCCTTCCCGCGCTCTGCGATCAGCTCGACGACCGCGTCGGCTGCCTCGGACGGCGTGAACAGGCCCCGGAGGCGCCGCCGCGGCGTGTCGTCGGGCGCGCCGCGTTCCGGCCCCTGCTCCCATTCACGGTCGTGTCGGGCGTGTCGCTGCATGGTCGGGTTGCGAGCGTGGCGCCGACGACGCATTCTCAGCCGTCGAGTTCGAATGAGCCGCCGGCGCATCGTCGAGTTCGCCGCGCCACGACCCGGTCCTCCCCAAAGGGGTAGGGCGACTCAACCCTACGGGGGAGGACGTCCGTCGACGGCGAACGTACAACGAGTACATGGATGCAATGGGTGCTCGTCTCCTCGCCGCGCGGATCGCCGCCGGTGTGCGCATCGGCAGCGTCATCGAGCTCGTCTCGGTCTCCGACACCGAGCTTCGGGCAGGCGACCGGGGCGTCGTTCGCGAGATCGAGGCAAACGGCGACGTCGTCGTCGAATGGGAGCGCGGCTTCAACCGCGCGATCGACCCGCGTCAGTCGGCGTTCCTCGCGATTCCCGCCGCCTAGTCCACTCGACGCGGCACGAGCCCGGTCAGGGCGCGCTACCTCGTCGTCCTGACCGTCGGCAACCGAGCGGCGCGGGGTGGCGTCAGCGTCGGCCGAGGTCGAGCGTGACGACCCACGTCGGCTCGCCGCCGAACACCCCGCCTGCGGCGGGGTTGAACATGACGGCCACGCCGGCCTCGCGGAAGCTCTTGCGGAGCACGTTCGCGCGGTGCGAGGGCGATGCCATCCACATGTCGACGACCGACGACGCGGACGGAGTCACCCCCCCGAACATCGCGAGGTTCTCGCCGACGCTCCAGGTCGTCGAGCGAGGGCCGTAGTAGCGCCGGATCCGCTGCGAGAACGTCGTGCCGTTGGACGACTCGTGCGCGAAGAACCCGAGGCTCGCCATCGCACGCGAGTGATCGGCAGCCGAGCGCGAGAGCGCCGACGACGCTGCGAGCGGCGCGAGCCGATGCGCGGCGCGGACTGCGTTCACCTGCTGCAGGACGAGCTCCTCGAGCGACGGGGCGCGCGTCACCGTCGACGGCGCCTGCTCTGCGCCCGTCGCGGACGAGGCGGTCGCGGCGAGGGTCGCCGGGAACGCCAGGACCACGAGCAGAACGACCCATGTCCGTGCGATGGACATCCGACACTCTATCGTCGCTTCGAGCGCGACGGACGCCCCTCTTTCGGGGGGTATTGCCTCTTGTCAGGGTATGGATCCGGCGGGTTCGAGCGGGGCTACTAAGCTCCCGCTCCCCACCAGCCCCAGATCCAGCCGAAAAGCCAGAACCAGCGCCAACCCCAGCCCGGGCCGCTTCCCTGACCCTGACCTGCCGGGGCGCCCTGCTGGGCGCTGCCCTGGTCGCCGCCGCCCTGGACGCCGCTCTCGTTCTGGCCGCTGCCCTGGTCGCCTGTGACGCCGCTGTCGCCGTCCTCGCCCGTCTGACCGGCCTGGTCGCCCGGGTCGGTGGGATCGATGGGGAGGCCCTGGTCACCTGGGGTCCCGGTGTCGGTCTGGCCGCCTGGCCTCCCTGGCCGCCTGTGCCGCCCTGGTCGCCGGTGTCGCCGGGGTTCCCGGTGTCGGTCTGGCCGCCCGTGCGCCCTGGCTGCCGCTGTCGCCGGGCCCTGGTCGGTCTGCCCGCCCTGGTCGGCGCCGGGGGTGCTGACCGGTGGCTGCCCCGCCCCGTTGCCGTTCGCCGCGCCATTTCCGTTCCCGTTCCCGTTCCCGTTCCCGATGCCGCAGCCGACACCGTTGCCGGGGCCGGTACCGCCGCCGGGGCATCCCGGCTGCGTCGTTCCGTTACCCGGGTCGGGAGGAGTTCCGGGGTCGCCGCCGGCCGACGTGCCGCCCGGTGTCGGCGTCGCGTCGCCCGACGAGCCGGTTTCGCCACCCGTCGTCCCGGACCCGCCCGTCGTCGCCGGATCCGCCGCCCGTCCCCGACTGGGTGCCGGCGCGCCCTCCGCCGGCTGCCCGGGCGTCGCGGGCTGGCCGGGCGCGTCCCCACCGGCTGCGGGAGGCGTCGCGGCGCTCGGCGGCTCCGTGCCCGCGGACGGCGCGGGCGTCTCGGGGGCCGGCGCGGACGAGCCCGGACCGGAGCCGGCGGGCGGCGTCGACGACGGCGGCGTCGCGCCGGGCCCGGACGAGCCGGACGTGGATGCGCCCGGAGTCGAAGCGTCGCCGCCGGACGGTGCCGTGTCGCTCGCGCCGCTCGAGGCGGCGAAGCCTCGCCCTGGGTCGTGGGTGTCGACGCCTCGGTCGCTGTGGGCGCACTGTCGTCGGCCTGTTCCGCATCGACCACGTGCGCGCCTGTCCCAAGGGCGGCCGCGCCGCCGGGGGCGGTCTCATCGCCTGTCGTCGCGGGCTGCTGCGTCGCCGCCTGCGCCGCGCTGCTTCGAAGCGGTCCGGCGCCCGCAGAGCCCGTCGTGCCGTGCGTCACGGGCGCCACCGCGGCGACCTTCGCACCCGAGTCTCGGAGCGCTTCCACACTGCGGTAGGCGGCACCGGTGGCAACCGTCGCCGCGACGATCACCGCGGCGACCTTCAAGCCGGCGGCGACGAGCGAGCCTCCTACCGCCGCCCCTCCGGCCGCGCCGGTCGCCGTCCCGCCGGCACCTGCGGTGGCCGCTGCCGTCCCCGCGCCGTTCGACGTGATCCCGCCGGCACCGATCGTGGGCAGCGACGCCGCGGCGGCAGCGTTCGGCGCGCCCTTGAAGAGCGCGAGCCCGATGGGGAGGGGGAGCACGGCCAGACCCTTGAACGCGCGCCGCTGCCGGCTGTGCGTCTGGGCGAGCCGCGCGCAGTCGGCACACTCGGCAAGGTGGTCGTCGAGGCGCCGCTTCTCCTTGCGGGAGAGCCGGCCGTCGAGTTGCTTCGACATCGCGAGCTCGGCGCTCTGGCACGTCACGAGATTCTCGAGCTCGTCCGCGAGCGACCGTCGGGCTCGGAAGAGGAGGGTCTCGAGCGCGGCCGTGGTGAGCCCGAGCAGCTCCGCGATCTCGTTGTACGAGCGTCCCTCGAGCTCCCGGAGCACGAGCGCCTCGCGCTGCGTCGGAGGGATCCGCTGGAGTGCGCGCACGAGCTCTTCGAGCTCGACATCGTCCTCGACCGACATCGCGGGGACGTCCTGGACGAGCTCGACCTCGGCCGGTCGCGCGGCGGCCTGGCGCCAGCGCTGGCGGACGACGTTCTGTGCGATCGCGATCAGCCAGCTCGACGGGTTGCGCGGCGCCTCGCCCCGCTCGAGCGCCCGGAGCGCGTTCACGAACGTCGTCTGGGTGACGTCCTCCGCGTCCGCGTGGTTGCCGAGGACGGCGTACGTGTAGCGGTAGACCTCGCCGACGTGGTGGCGATAGAGGTCGTCGAGGGCCGCGGCGGCGCGCGTGCTGGTCTCAGTGGCTGCCATGTCCGGGCCTCACGTTCACGGATTCTCGCGTCCTGCGCATCCCCTTTACAGACTCTTTACATCGGAACGCGCAAGTTTCTTCCTCGAACCGCATCTTCGTCGGTGAAGGGCGATAAACACCGATGACCACGACGCGTTCACATACCACTCCGATCGACAAGCTCCTCGTCCCGACGGCTCATGCGGTCGAGCCGTCGGCGGCGCGGGCAACGGCATCGCGATCGGCCGGAGCGTGGACGACGGAGACGCTCGACAAGTGTGTGTCGTTGACGGCAAAGAGACTCGCTGCGGCGTTGGCGGCCGCCGTGGCGAGGCCGTCACTTTTGATGCGGTGTGCGACTGGCCTCGCCCGTGAGGGGCGGAGCGCGAGTCCTGCCGGTTTCCGGCGACCGAGGTTCGACACCGCACTGGTGTAGGGGGTCCCACGGCAAGTACTGCTCGCCCCGGAGTGGGGGCCGGGGGAGCAGAGAGTTGGGGAGGGCTACCGGCGGCGGGGCCCTCCCCTTCATTTTGCGGGGGCAACATCTAGCGGAAGGCCGATCGCTCGTCCGGGGAGACGCGCGGGAGGGCGAACGTGAGCATGGTCGGGCCGCCCGGTGCGCTGTCGATCTCGAACGTGCCGCCGAGCATCCGCACGCGCTCCCCGATCCCGACGATGCCCAGCCGCCCGCGCTGGGCCGCACGCGCGAGCGCCCGGCCCACGTCGAAGCCGTGCCCGTCGTCCGTGACGCGGACCTCGATCGACGCGCGGCGCATCCGGAGCCGGATCTCGACCGTCGCCGCACCGGAGTGCTCACGGATGTTCGAGAGCGACTCCTGGATCGCGCGGTAGATGGCGATCCGCTGGGCGGACGTGAGCGACTCCGGGTCGCCGCGGATCTCGAGCCTCGTCTCGATTCCGGTGCGCTCGACGAACGCGTCGACCTCGCGATGCAGGATCTCGCCGAGCGGCCGCGTGATGATGCTGCGCGACTCGAGCGAGCGCGAAAGCTCCCGCAGCTGTCGGTCGAGCTCGGTGATCCGCGAGAGGATGTCGTCGAAGCGGCCGGCGGCACGCTCGCGATGCGACTCGGAGATGAACGGATAGATCTGATCGCGGAGCAGCGTCACCTCCGAGCCGAGCGAGAGGACGTCCTGGATGGGCCCGTCGTGGAGGTCGAAGCCGATCCGCATCAGCCGCTGCTCGCCGGCGCGCGCGACGATGCGCTCGCGCTCGGCCGACCGCTCGAGGAGCAGCTCGCGCTCGTAGATCGCGGACATCGCCGAGGCGGTCGTCTGGAGGTAGGCGTCTGCGCGTGCGGCGGGCCCGGCGACGCGGGCCAGGATCGCCGCGCACGGGATCCGGAACCGGCGCACGACCGCCGACCGGAGGTTGCGACCCCCGAGAAGGGTCAGGCTGCTTCCGCGGCGGAGCACGGCCTTGGCGCTCGCCCGGACGCGGCGGCTCTCGGCTCCCTCCCCGATGGAGAGCACCGGCTCGACGATGCCCTCCTCCGTCCTCCACAGCGACACCTCGCTCGCGACGCCGAGCCGCTGGAGGAGTCGGAGCTGGATCTCGCACGCGACGAGCGGCGGTAGCTCGATCAGCAGCGGGCTCGAGCTCGCGGTGCGGTGCAGCTCGAATCGCGCCGCCTCGAGCGGCTCGTCACACGCCTCTGCGAGGGTCGCGACGGCAGCGTTCCCGTCGCTCTCCTCGAGGAGGCCCTCCGCCAGGAGCGAGACGACCGCTGCCGCGACGTAGGCGCCCACGGCCTGGCGGTCGGCGGCGTCGCCTCGGCCTGCCCCGTCGTAGGTCCTCATCGCGGCGCGATGCGCACCCTTCAGGAACGGGTGCGCCCTCTCTCCGGTCTCCGCGAGGAGCGCCCGGTGCGCGTCCTCCAGACGCGCCGCGTGCGTGGAGCCGTGAACGATCGGGGTGGTCGTGTCGGCCGTCTGTCCGTCTCCCGTCGGTTTGGGGATGGATGTCATCGGCCGGATGCCGTCGATCGGATGCCGCCCGACCTACCCCGTCGAGCTGATCGTTCGCCTGCTGTCATGCCTCGGTGCCTCTCGAGGTTACACGGCCTTGCCAACAGCCTCCGAGATTGCCGCGATGACGCCGTCCGTGTCGTCCCATTTGGCGTAGATTCGCATGCCGGCCGGAACGCGGTCCGACGCTTCCTCGCCGACGAGGACGACGGTCGTCTCGGGTCTGCGCGCGCGCGCGACGTTCGCGATCCGGAGGGCCTCGGTCACCGCGCCTGCGTCGATCACGACGACGTCCGCGTGGTTGCCTCCCACGGCGTCCGCCGCCGAAGCCGGGGGCACGCTCGCGACGACGCCGATCCCCTTGCCGTCGAGGAGGAAGCGGACGAGCTTCACGTACCGCTGGTCGCTCGAGGCGAGGACGACCGCGCCGCGGCGCTCGCCTTCGAGGTCACCCACCGCGACGGCCGGCGCCGCATCGTCGGCCGCCCGCGCCGCCCACGCGACTCGATCTCCGAGGGCGAGGCCCCGGCGCTCGCACTCACCGGCGCGGAGCTCGACGACCTCCCGCGCGCCGCGACACGACGCCGTCTTGAACGACTGCAGGCTCGGGACGATCTTGACGACGATCTGGTCGGCGTCGAGGAAGACGACGTCGATCGGAAAGCGCATGAACGCGGTGTGGATCGACCAGGCGGGGCGGAGGAGGACGCCCTGGCCCGCCGGCAGGTCGCGCTTGCCGAGCAGCCCGCGCAGCCGGCGGCCCGTCGAGTCCGCGACGGTGACGGACTCCGCGACCACGCGACCGTCCTCGCGGCGGAGCGTGAGGTTCGGGACGGGGCGCACGAAGCTCGCTCTAGCCGAGCACGTCCATGACCGTGATCATCACCGGCAGGAGCAGCACGATGAAGAGCGCGGGCATGATCAGGAAGAGGATCGGGAAGAGGATCTTGACCGGGGCCTTCTGGGCCCGCTCCTCGACCGCGGCCCTCTGACGCTTCCGCAGCTCGAGCGCGAGGTTGCGCATGATCTGGCCGGTCGAGACGCCCATCGTCTCGCCCTGGGCGATCGAGCGCGAGAACATGCGAACGCCCGGCGTGTCCACCCGGGCGAGCAGGTTCTCGAGCGCCTCGACGAGCGTCAGGCCCATGTTCTGCTCCTGCAGGGTGAGCCGGACCTCGGAGGAGAGCGGCTCGCGGATCTTCGCGGCCGAGAGGCGAAGCGACTGCGGGAAGCTCAGGCCGGCCTCGAGCGTCACGACCAGGAGGTCGATCAGGTCGGGAAGCCCGCGCTCGATCTGCTCGCGGCGCTTCCTTGCGCGCGAGTCGACGACGAACATCGGCAGCGACCCAGCCGAGCACGGCCGCGCCGACGGTGGCGAGGAGCAGCAGCGCAGGGCCGCCGCCGGCGAGCGCCGCGAGCCAGAACGCGAGGAACGCGCCGGCGACGGCGCAGAGAAACTGCGTCCCGAGGAGCCGCTCGGGCGTCGAGCCGTACATCCCGGCCGACACGAGCCGGGCGCGGTAGTCCTTGCCCCGAAGGCGACTGAACCGCTGGCTCAGGTAGCGACCCGCCGATGTCGCGAGGTCGTCCAGGCGGGCGCCGAGCCCCGGGCCCTGGTCGTCGTGCGTGGTCGGGAGCGTGCCCGCGAAGCCGTAGGCGCTGATCTGCTCGATGGTCTCCGTGGACGGGCCGGCCGGGATGACGAGCGCCCGGACGACCAGCGTGACGGCGATCGCGAGAAGGAAGAGCCCGAGGATGAGAGCGAAGAAGTGAGGCATCTCAGAGCTCGATCGTGACGATTCGACGGATGACGTAGAAGCCCAGGAGGGTCATGAAGATCGCCGCGATCCCGGCCACCTGGCCGAGCGTCTGGTGGAACAGCGGATCGAGGTGGGAGGGGTTCACCAGCATCAGGAAGAAGAAGATCCCGAGGGGCACCATGGCGATGACGACGGACGAGAACTTGCCCTGGGCCGTGAGCACCGTCACGAGCCGGCGGACGTCCATGCGGGCGCGGATGTTCCTGGTCACCTGGTCGAGCACCTCCGCCGTGTTGCCGCCTGCTTCGCGCTGGACGAGCGCGAGCACGGCGAGCTGGTCGATGTCCGGGTTCTGCATGCGCTTCGCCGTCACCTCGAGCGCCTCGTCGAGAGGGATCCCGAGCTGCTCGTCGGTCACGACGCGGCGGTACTCGCGCTTCGACGGCTCCGGTGCCTCGTCCGCCACCACGCCCATCGCACCCGCGAGGCTGTGACCGGCGCGAAGCGCGGACGCGAGCACGTCGAGGTTCTCGGGCAGCTGCTCGCCGAAGTCCTTGCGAACCTTCCGCGCCTTCCCCCTGACGTAGAGGTTCAGGGCGATCGGCGGCACGAACACGAGGATCGCCCAGAACGGGGCGATCAGCACCGCGCCGATCACCGCCAGGACGAGACCCGCGAGGACGGATACCCACACCATGGTGGTCGGGTCGCGCTGGATCTGCGCGACGTCGACGTCCTCGGAGAACCCTTCCATCCATCGCCAGTTGCGCCGCTGCTGCTTCTGCTGGCCGACGGCGGCGAGGAGCGCGTCGACCTCCTTGCGTCGCGCCGCTGCGTTCTCTTCCGCCGGAAGCGTGACGAAGTCGCCGAGCCGCTGGACGAGCTTCTTGTTCGTGCGGAGGCTCCAGAACGAGCGGATGGCGAGCACGATCAGCCCGAGGACGAGGAACACGACGAGCGGGATGAGGAACCACGACTGGAAGAACTTGTCGCGCCAGGCCGGCTCGTACGGGCCGGACGTCCCGGAGGAGGGGGTCGTGTACGCGAACGACACGGGCTCCGCGCCCTTGACGGCGACCTCGACGGAGACGTTCTGGTCGGGCCTGGCCTCGGAGCGGTAGCGGAGCAGGTACTCGTTGCCGAGCTCGAAGCCCAGCTGGTCGTAGATCTTCGTCAGCGCCTCGGGCGAGGTCGCGGAGGCGTAGGTGCCGCCGGTGCTCTCCGCGAGCTGCTGGAGATCCTCGGCCTTGAAGTCGGGCGACTCGATGCCGACCGTGAAGACGCGGATCTTCTCGCTCTGGAGCTGCGAGATCGCGGCGTCCGGACGTGGTGACGCTGCCGACGTCGTCGCCGTCGGAGAGGACGACGACGCGCGCCGCGCCGAGCGCGGAGCCGCGCACCTGCGCGACCGCCGCCGCGAGCGCGTCGTAGAGCCGCGTCCCCTCGCCGAGCTTCGGCGCCTTCGCGAGGACCGCCTTGACCTGCTTGGGGTCGGTGGTCAGCGGCAGGGCGACGGTCGGGTTCGAGTTGAAGAACACGACGGAGAGCGGCTGGCCGGGGTTCCGCGCCGCGAACGCGCGCGCTGCCTGCATCGCTGCCTTGATCGACCCCTTCATGCTGTTGGAGGCGTCGATCAGGAGCACCGTCCCGATGCCCTCGCCCGACGCCGAGGAGAGCACGGAGAGGTTCTCGACGGGCTTGCCGTTCTCGGTGACGGTGACGCTCTCCGTCGTGAGCGCGGGCTTCCGCGGCTCGGGGAGCGTCAGGACGTAGGAGCGATCCGGGAAGAGCGGGTTCCCCGCCTCGACGACCTGGATGCCGTTGTCGTCCGCGGCAGCGGCCGGCAGCGCCCCGATCGCCGCTGCGACGACGAGGAGCGCGAGGGTGAGTGAGCGGACGATGCGGGTCACCGACGGAGATCCGCGACGTTCGTCGTGACGGGGCGCTGCGAGAACAGCCCGGCGGGCAGCTCGATGCCGCGCTTTGCGAACTTGTCGAGGAAGACGGGGCGAAGCCCGGTCGGCCGGAGCGCGCCGTTGATCGTGCCGTCCGGCGCGAACGAGTCGATCTTGAACTCGAAGATGTCCTGCATCGTGATGACGTCGGACTCCATGCGCTGGACCTCGGTGATCGCGGTGCAGCGGCGCGAGCCGTCCTCCATCCGCTCGATGTGGACGATCATGTCGAGCGCCGAGGACACCTGCTGCCGGATGGCGCGCACGGGGAGGTCGTAGCCCGCCATGAGCACCATGGTCTCGATCCTCGCGAGCGCGTCGCGCGGGGCGTTGGCGTGCACCGTCGACAGCGACCCGTCGTGGCCGGTGTTCATCGCCTGGAGCATGTCCAGCGCCTCCGGGCCACGGCACTCGCCGACGATGATCCGGTCGGGGCGCATGCGCAGCGAGTTCCGGACGAGGTCGCGGATCGGGATCGCTCCTTCGCCCTCGATGTTCGGCGGGCGCGCCTCGAGACGGAGGACGTGCCGCTGGTGGAGCTGGAGCTCGGCCGCGTCCTCGATCGTCACGATCCGCTCGTTGTCCGGGATCGCCGAGGAGAGGCCGTTCAGGAGCGTCGTCTTCCCCGAGCCCGTACCGCCCGAGATGAGCACGTTGAGCTGCGCCATGATGCAGCGCCGCAGGAAGTCGACGGACTCCTCGCTCAGCGAGCCGATGTTGACCATGTCCTGGAGCCCGAGGCGCTTCTTCGCGAACTTCCGGATCGTGAGGAGCGGCCCCGAGAGCGAGAGCGGGGCGATGATCGCGTTGACACGCGATCCGTCGGGAAGGCGCGCGTCGACCATCGGCGACGACTCGTCGATCCGGCGACCGATCTGGGCCACCATGCGGTTGATGATGCGGCGGAGGTGCGAGTCGTCGCTGAAGCGCACGGTGGTCTCGTACAGGCGGCCCTGGCGCTCGATCCAGATCTCGCCCGGCCCGTTGACCATGATCTCCGTGATGGAGTCGTCGGCCAGGAGGCGCTCGAGCGGGCCGTAGCCGAGGATGTCGTCCGCGATCTCGTTCGTCAGGCGCTCGCGGTCCTCGCGCGAGATGCCGGTCTCGCCGGAGAGGTGCCGGCGGATGTCGGCGACGACGCGCTCCCGCATGCCCACCGGGTCGAGCGCCTGGCCCGTCAGCTGGGGGCCGAGCTCGCCGATGACGAGCATGTGGATCGAGTTCTTGATGTCGGCGAACGGCTCCTTCTGTGGAGCCGCGGAGACGGCCGGCTTGGTGGTGACGAGACGCTCGTGGAGCTCCATGCGCTACTTCCTTTTGAAACGGAACAGGGATCGGGTGGCCCGCTCGGGCGCCGCTCCCGCGGCCTCCAGCGAGTCGCTGCCGTTCGTCCCGGGCCTGGTCGTGACGAACAGCCCGGCGAGGTCGTGGAACGAGGCGGCCGCGTAGGACTGCGGGCGCGAGAGGATGATCGGAATGCCCTCGTTGACCGAGCGCGGGATCTCGCGGTCCGACGGGATGAAGATGTTCGGCTCGCTCCCGAGGACCGCCACGACGTCGTGCTGGCTGATCCCCACGCGCGTGTCCGCGCGGTTCAGGACGAGCTGGATCTTCGACTTGTCGTACTCCATCAGCCCGAGCGTCTCGAGACCGAGCTTCGTGTTCTTCAAGGAGAGCGAGTCGAGCGTCCCGACCATCACGAGGTCGGAGCTGGCGTCGATCGTGGCGATCACCTCGGCGGTGAAGCCCGGCGGGGTGTCGGAGATCACGTAGTCGTACGCGCCGCGCGCGACGACGAGGACGTCGCGGAGGAGCTCGATCGTGATCGCGCTCGCCTGGTCGGGCCGCGCCGGTGCGAGCAGGACGTCCACGCCCGTGTCGTGCGTCATGATGTAGTCGCCCAGCTTGTCCTCGTCGAGCGACCCGCCCGACACCGCGAGGTCGTACATCGTCTTCTCGGGCGGAAGGCCGAGGCAGAGCCCGACGTCGCCGAACTGGAGATCGAGGTCGATGATGAGCACCTTCTGACCGGCCAGCGCGAGCGCGACCGCGAGGTTGCACGACGTGAGCGTCTTGCCGGTGCCGCCCTTCGGGCCGAGGACGCACACGAGCCGGCCGTCGTGGCTGCTCGACGTCCCGAAGCCCTTGCGCGGCGCCCGCGCGATGGCCTTGCTCATCGCGAAGCGGAGCTGCTCCTTCGTCTGGGGGAAGAGGGCCATGTCGGCCGCCCCGACGTCGAAGGCGCGACGGAGGAACCCGTTGGGCGAGGACGTCGAGAGGACGATGATCGGCAGGTCGCCGGCGGCGCGGTGCGCGCCGTCGATGATCTGGAGCGACCGGTCGTCCTCGCGCCCCTGGCACGCGACGAGGAGGACGTCGACCTGGCGGGTCTGCAGCATGCGGACCGTGTCGTCGACGCCGTCGGTCATCCCGACGAGCTCGAAGTTCGGGTCGTCGGGCATGGCTCGCTGCACGTCGAAGGCATCGAGCCCTTCGACGGCGACGAGTGCGCGGATAAGAGTGTCAGCCACGGTGCGGCTACCTCGCCTGCCTGTTTCGCTTGGCCTGGTCGAGAAGGGTAGCCATCGAGATGGTCAGCGGCGGCGTCTTCTTGGCGCCGACCTGCGGGCGCAGGAGGAACCAGAGCGTCCCGGCGTCAGAGGCGAACGCGAGCTTCTGCGCCAGCGGCGCGGCGCCTTGAGGACGTACGTCGTCGACTGGCCCTGCCACCGGCGCGCGGAGGATCTCGATGTCCGGCGCGAGAAGCGTCGAGGATCGTGCTCGCCCGTCGAGCCGACCGAGTAGACGTCGACGTGGTCGCCGCTGGGCGACGTACCCGACGAGGCCGCGGGCGCCGGCGATCGGGATCGCGACCGCGCGCTGCTCCCCGGTCAGGCTGGTCGGGATCGCCTCGGTGAGGCCGCGACGCTCAGGTCGGCCGTCGTGATCTGCTGGCCGGGGAAGATGTCCGCCGACGGCGACGCGCCCGTTCAGGTACGCCGGGATCGGAGATCGCGCCGACCTTGAGGTCGTCCTTCGGGAGGCTCGCGACCTGGAAGAGCTCCTTCTTCGGCGATGATCGTCCCCGACGTCCCCTTGGGGATCAGGTTCTTCGCGACGAGCACGGGCGTCGCGGCGTTCTGCGCGTCGACGCTCGAGCGGTAGCGGTTGAGGTAGACGACCAGCAGGATCGCCGCGAGCAGCGCGGCACCGATCCCGAGGGCGAGCGTCCATCCCTTGGACGAGCCGATGGTCGGCGCCGTGGAGTCGTTCACGCTCGAGCGGTACTGGACGAGGTAGGCGATCAGCAGGATCGCGGCCAGCGCCGCCGCGGCGATGCCGAGGGCCAGAGTCCAGCCGCGCGACTGCGAGACCTTGGTGGTGAGTGAAGTATTCGACACGGGGGAGTTCCTCCTGGGTTCCTTCTTTATCGGCAGTTCATCGGACGAGCCTGACCCTGCACGGCGTCAGCTGTCCCTCGACGCAGGTCGCAAGCGGATCGACCGGGCCGGGCTCGTAGTCGACCGTCTCGACGAACACGCCGGTGATCGCCCCCTTCGGGGGGTCGGGGACAGGTGATGCCGTTCCACGTCCTGTCGGGGCAGGGATCGCTCTGGTTTCCGTTGGCGCCTGTCCAGTTCATGACGTAGAACGACGCGAAGCCGAGGACAGGGATCGTGTCACCTGCGCCGGTCAGGCCCTTGCCTCCCTGGTACGGGACGATGAACAGGTTCACGACGCGGGGATAGCCGGCGAGTCGCCGGCCGTGCGTGTCGCCCACGCCGGTCGTCGGGTTGCCCGGCTTGCCGTCGTAGTTGCCGTCGTAGTTGCAGGCGAACTGCTGGCACGAGTTGTTGTTGATGTTCGTAGCAGTTCTCGGTCGCGACGGCGATGTCGTCGCCGACCTGGCCGGTCGACATGCCGGGCGCCGTGAGAACGCAACGCCAGGGGTTCGCCGGCCGAGTTCTTGCCGAACGGGGCCGGCATCGTGTTGTTCGAGAACCACTGGCCGCCGTCGGGGCACTGCTTCGTGGTGGTGTTCCACCACGGTCCCGTTCGTGAACGGGTTCGCGCCGTACCAGGGCTTGCACCCGTACCGGAACGCGGAGAACTCCTGTCCCTGGGCGTAGTCGGGGTCGCACCGGAGCGTCTGGTTCGCCTGCGGGTCGTCGAGGCGCAGCGTCGTGAAGATGCCGGTCTTGAGCACGCGTCTCCGTCCCGACCGTCGGGTAGACGAGGCAGGTGTCGGTGTCGCTGCAGTCGGTGGAGCTCCGCCCGAGCGGTGGTTGTCGAACGGGAACCCCGGCAGTCCGCCCGTGACCTGGCTCGCGGAGTTGTTCACGAGCACGACGGCGCCGGCGTTTCCCTTGGTGCCGACGAACGCCTGGTGCGCCGGCTGGGTGCCGCTGGTACTTGCACGGGTTGTTGCTGCCGTTCTTGCACTGCCCGTTGCCAGTTGTGCGAGGTGTTGTTGTCGTCCCAGTCGAGGCCGATCGTGACGGTGTTCGCGCCCGGGGCGTAGGTGACGGCCTGCGGGTTCGAAGACCAGACACCGCTCGGGCTGCCCGACGGCGGATTGAGCTGCACGCCGTTTGCGGTGACGTGGAAGTTGCCGGTGACGTTGAGGTTGCCGTCGTCGCGGTCGCCCCACAGCGACCTCGGCCGTGACGGTGAACCGGCAGTTGTTCGCGCCGAAGGGAAGGCGGCCGAAGTACCCATCGGCCGGCGCGCCGCAGCCGTCCGTCACGTGGACGTTCGTCAGCCGCGGCTGGGAGTTCGGGTTGCCGTCGTTCCAGACGCGGATCTGCGAGAGCCGGTGGAAGCAGTCGGCGTACCGGGCCGCGACGAGTTGCGCGCACGTCTGGTTGAGGTCGACCTCGGCGCGGCTCGCGAGCCGGACCTCCTCCCCGACCGGCACGTAGTCGCCGCACGCCGGGTCGTAGCTGCAGGGAGCGTGAGGTTGACGCCGAGGCTCTTGTCGCCCGCCCCCGACGACGTCCGCCTTCGCCCACAGCGTCCCGCCGCCCTGCGAGACGAAGCGCCGACTGGTCGGCCGCAGGGAGCGGCCCGAGGTCGGTCCTCGCGCTGGCGATCTCGGCGCCCGTGCACTCGTTGTAGTAGCGCACCTGCACCTTCTCGATCACGTTGTTCGGCACCGCGAGCGGCAGGAACCGGTGCCCGCTGATTGCCGGCCGGATCTCGACGCGCGCCCGGGCGCCGGCGCGCGAGAGCGGCAGCCCGATTCCGCCGAAGATGGACGGGAGGTTGCGCTCCTTGACCCTGACGTCCGTCCACTGCCCGCCGCCGGGCGAGATGGAGTCGGTCCCCGGAGTGTGGCTGTAGCACGGGTCCGCGACCACGCCCACGCCGCCGTCGGTGTAGTCCGTGTCGTTCGTGTAGTTCGGGTCGGAGGAGTTGATCGACGACGTCGAGGTTCGCCTGGTTCGCGATCTCCGTGTTCCGCAGCGCGCGGCAGCGTGCCGGTCGAGTAGTCGGACGCCTCGGGGTCGCCCGCGTACTGCCGCGCCGCATCCGCGATCGCGCTCGCCGTGCTCTGCCTTCAGGACCGGCGTTCCCGGTCTGGACGCACGCCTTCCAGTTCTTCGCGTACTCGACGCCGGCGGCGAACGCCGCGGCGTCGGCGCGGTTCTGGAGCTGGCGGTTGTGGGTGAACCAGTTCCCGACGTCGACCACCAGCGCCGTCAGCAGGAGGAAGACCGGGATCATCAACGCGCTGACCACGAGGACTCCACCCCGCTGCTCGTGCCGGAGCGCGGCTCACGTGCATGCCCTTCCCTTGTAGTCGCCGGCCGCGTAGGCAGTCGGGGATGCCCCGTTCGGTCCGTTGAAGTTCTCGATCCGCATCGTCGAGGTGCCGCGAATCGTGATCGTCCCCGCGTTCAGGACCGGAACGAGCGAGAAGGGCTTCTGCACCTTCACCACGAGCCTCTGGCCGAGAACTGCCCCGTCCGGGAAGAGATGCAGACCCTGACGTCGTTCTCGAACTCGCTCGCGTCGAGGCTCTGGGCGGCGTGCTCCTGGAGCGTCTGGCCGCGTGAACGGGTTCTGGTCGACGATCGCCCAGCGCGCCGTCTCGCTCGCGACATGGTTCGCCTCGATCCAGTAGTACATGACCCGCCCGAACGAGAGGAGCCCGACGATGATCAGGACGAAGACGGGCAGAACGAGCGCGAACTCGGTCATGGCCACGCCGTCGTTACGTCTGAGATCGATTCGTTTCACCGCCGTTCCCCCTCCTGAGGTCTCGCCACATGATGCCGCACCGGTCGGATCGTCGTGGGTGCCGCGCGACACATCATCGGCACGATCCTCGCTCCCCTCAAGACCTGTTTCGGTTGCGACCTCGTAAAGCTGTCGCGACCGGTCGAACGTCGAAGGCGGCGGCCCCGGGCCGGGCGCGAGCCCGGACGAGGCCGCCGCCGTGACGCGTGCTTGAACTACGAGCTCGGGAAGTTCGTGACCGAGCTGCCGGTCGACTGGAAGAGGTTGCGGATCGCCGGGCCGAGGATCAGGATGCCCGCGATCACGACGACGGCGATGCCGCCGAGGATGAGCGCGTACTCCGCCATCGTCTGGCCCTCCTGGCGCTCGCGAAGCCGCGCCAGGGTGTTCTGCAGATAAACGACCAGTGCGGTCATTGCTGGTGTTCCTCCTTCGCTGCTTAGGGGGAACGCCCCCCCGGGCGTGGTGCCTTTCACGTTCCCCCCGAAGGAGGCTTCCGCATGGTGCTTGCGGTGCCGGGGCCGTGGTACTCCCTGTGGGTCTAGTCCTCGCTAGACCTGAGAACGAACCGCGGTCGGGGTTCGAACTGTCCGACGGCGCGGGCGCCACCTGCGGCCCCGGTCCGGTCGGCGACGCCCGTCGGCGTCGACGCGGCGCGCCACGAGCGGAACGAGTGCGGGGCCGCCGATCGCAGACCCGGTGCGGGTGCGATCGACGGCCCCGAAGGCCGATCCTCCTGTGGCTAGGAGCTCGGGAAGTTCGTGACCGAGCTACCGGTCGAGGAGAAGAGGTCGCGGATCGCCGGGCCGAGGATCAGGATGCCCGCGATCACGACGACGGCGATGCCGCCGAGGATGAGCGCGTACTCCGCCATCGTCTGCCCCTCCTGCCGCTCGCGAAGCCGTCCGACGAGCGACTGGAGATACACAACCATTGCCGCCATGTGATCCCTCCTTGGGGAGATCGGGAAAGGAAACGCCCCCTCAGGCGCGGTCCTCCGTTTCCTCCCCGTTCCGGGGAGTACCGAGAATCGTCGGCCTTGGGGGCAACGTCCGTCCCGGTCGAAGGTCTGGTCCCGGGCCATACCTTCGACGGGCCGCTCGCGACCCCTCTCTGGCCGTTCGACAGCGAGCCTCGCGGGCACGATGTAGGTGGTGAGCGCCCCCCGCCTCCATGCAGCGCTCGTCCGCACGCTCGCCGAGCTCCGTCCGCGCCGACGGCGGTCTGCCGGTCAGCGTCCAGGGCGTCTCGGAGGTCGAGCCCACCGCGGTCGCGGCGCTCGCCCTCGACGATGCTCCCGCGCGCGCATGGCTGGCCGCGCGGCTCCGGGCCGACGGCGGCTTCGAGGAGGAGGACGGGCGCCACGACGGCCCCACGAGCTCGGCGCTCGGCGCCCTCGCTCTCGCCGACCGGCGGGATGCCCGCCGCGCGCTCGCCTACGCGATTTCCCATCGCAGCCTCCCGCTTCCCAACGCGCCGGACCCGGACCGGCGGACGGCCTGGGGCTGGACCGCCGACGCCCGCTCGCTCACCGAGCCCACCGCGCGCGTGCTGCTCGCCGTGAACGCTCTGACGCCGGACGATGCCGCTACGCGGCGCGAGGCGGTCGGGCTCCTGCGCGCGCGCCAGTGCGCGGACGGCGGCTGGAACTTCGGCAACGCCTCCGTGTACGACGTCGACCTGCGCGGCTACGCGCAGACGACGGCGATGGGCCTGATCGCGCTCCAGCAGGGCCACGCCCGGGTCGTCTCGCGCGCGTTCGGGTTCCTCGCAGCGAACTGGCGCCTCGAGCCCGGCGGGCTCACGGTCGCGCAGGCGCTCGTCGCGTACCGCCTCCATCGGCGCCGCGACGGCGTCCCCGAGCTCCTCGCCGCGCTGGAGTCGATCTCGCGCCGGCCCTCGTTCCGCGAGAGGCCCCTCGCGGTCGCCTGGGCGGCGCTTGCGACCGGCCCGGACGCCCGCTCGAGCCCCTGAGGTCGCGCGCGTGAGCATGACCCGCAAGAAGCTCGTCGTGCGGACGGGTGCCGCCGCCCTGTGGGTCGGGCGCCGGTGCGGCATTCGTCGCGGATCGGATGGGCGCGTTCGACGAGCCGCCGCGCTTCGATCGCGGTGAGTTTCCGAAGCCCGGGCGCTCGTCGGTGGCCGTGCTCCGTGCGGAGAGCTACGACGGCGACCTCGAAGCGGCTCGTGCTCGACGGGCTCCGGCTCGTCGAGGCGGACGTGCGGCGCAAGAGCGTCCTGCTCAAGCCGAACCTCGTCGAGTTCGTCAAGGGCGCGTCGATCAACACCGACCCGCGGATGGTGGTGGCCGCCGCCAACGCACTCAGGCGGCTCGGTGCCTCCTCGGTCGTCGTGGCCGAGGGGCCGGGGCATCGCCGCGACACGGAGGCGATCGCGTTCGCCTCGGGCCTCCGCGACGCGCTCGACGACGCCGGCCTGCGGTTCGTCGACCTGAACGACGCGCCGCTCGTGCGAACGCCTCTCGAGACCCGCTACACGGGGCTGCGCGAGCTCTGGGTGCCGCGCATCCTGCGCGAGACGGAGGTCGTGGTCTCGATGCCGAAGCTGAAGACGCACCACTGGGTCGGGGTCACGATGTCGCTGAAGAACTGCTTCGGCTGCATGCCCGGGCGTGTCTACGGATGGCCGAAGGACGTCTTCCACGTGCGCGGGATCCCGGAGTCGATCCTCGACATCTTCGCGGCCGTCCGGCCGTCGCTCGCGATCGTGGACGGGATCGTCGGCATGCAGGGCGACGGCCCGATCATGGGCGACCCGGTCAACTCGGGCGTCGTCATCGTCTCGCGCGACCCCGTCGCCGCCGACGTCACGGGCGCGCGCCTGATGGGCATGGACCCGGAGAAGGTCGGCTACCTGATGGAGGCGGGCCGCTTCCTCGGCCAGGCGCGCTCCGAGCTGATCGAGCAGCGGGGCGAGGACCCCTCGCGCCTCGCGAAGCAGTTCCGGCCTGCGCCGCGGTTCGAGTACCTCGCCGCCTGAACGGACCCTAGGTCGGGAGCCGTGCCGCCGTGACGGCGTTCGCGCGGGCCTCGTGCGCCCGCTCCGGCTCCTCCCGAAACGCGACGGCGAAGACGACGGAGAACACGAGGAGCAACCGGGCGATGTCCCAGGGGTCGCCGATGTCGAGCCCGGCGCCGCGCAGCCCCCAGGTCGCCAGGGGCAGGAACCAGATCCAGGAGAGGCGCGGGCGCGCGATCGCGAGCGGCAACGCGGCGAGCGCGAAGTAGTCCAGCCAGACGATCGGCGAGATCGTCAGCGCCGCGGCGATCGCGAGGGTGAAGCTCCGGTAGCGCCACGTCGCCGCGAGCAGGAGGAGGCCGCAGGCCCACATCGCCACCCGCCCGGCCGTCTCCGACCCACCGCTCTGCACCACGAGCCCGAAGATCGTGTACGAGTCCTGGTCGAAGCCGCGGCCGAGCTGAAGGAGCGACCGCGCATAGTCGTCGATGGAGACGTAGGGCAGGAGAAGAAGAAGGGACGCGCCGGCGATGCCCGCCGCGAGCAGCGCAGCGCCGTAGCGCCGCCGCGAGGCGAGCCAGAGCCCGAGTGGCCAGACGAAGAACTTCGTCGCCGTCGCGAATCCGATCAGGACGCCCGGTTGGAGCCGTTGATCGCGTGAGCGCCAGGCGAGCGCCAGGAGCAGGCAGATGGGCGCGGTGAGATGCGAGACGCGCATCTCACCCGCGATCTGCGGCCACATCGCGACGAGGCCGTACACGCGCCAGTCCCGCAATCCGACGATCCAGAGCGAGGCGGCGATGCACGCGAGGCCGAGCACGAGCATGACGACGTCTGCGACGCCGAGCGGCAGCACCGTCAGAGGCGCCGCGAGGTAGGCGACGAGCGGCGGCCAGATGTAGTTGGCGCCGACCGTCGGGTCGAAGTCGGGTGGAGGGTACGGGTTGTGCCCCTCGAGCATCTCCTTCGCCTGGGGATAGATCTCGTGGTGGAAGTCCGCGGACAGCGAGTTGTCGGAGAGCCCGACCGCGAGCATGGTCGCGAGGGTCAGCGCGGGCAGCACCGCAAACAGCACGAGCGACCCCACCTGCCGGAGGGCGTCGAAGCGCCCGGTGCCCGGCGTGGACAGGTCGCGGGTCGCCTGTGCGTCCGACTCCATCCGGCGGAGTGCTACCACGTGTCCCGGCCGATCATGCCTGTTTGATTTCGGCATGTATCGGGCTCTACCGCAGCGCGAACTCGGTCATGGCCACGCCGTCGTTACGTCTGAGATCGATTCGTCTCACCGCCGTTCCCCCTCCTAGGTCTCGCCACATGATGCCGCAACCGGTCGGATCCTCGTGGGTGCCGCGCCACACATCATCGGCACGATCCTCGTTCCCCTCAAGACCTGTTTCGGTTGCGACCTCGTAAAGCTGTCGCGACCGGTCGAACGTCGAAGGCGGCGGCCCCGGGCCGGGCGCGAGCCCGGACGAGGCCGCCGCCGTGACGCGTGCTTGAACTACGAGCTCGGGAAGTTCGTGACCGAGCTGCCGGTCGACTGGAAGAGGTTGCGGATCGCCGGGCCGAGGATCAGGATGCCGGCGATCACGACGACGGCGATGCCGCCGAGGATGAGCGCGTACTCCGCCATCGTCTGGCCCTCCTGGCGCTCGCGAAGCCGCGCCAGGGTGTTCTGCAGATAAACGACCAGTGCGGTCATTGCTGGTGTTCCTCCTTCGCTGCTTAGGGGGAACGCCCCCCCGGGCGTGGTGCCTTTCACGTTCCCCCCGAAGGAGGCTTCCGCATGGTGCTTGCGGTGCCGGGGCCGTGGTACTCCCTGTGGGTCTAGTCCTCGCTAGACCTGAGAACGAACCGCGGTCGGGGTTCGAACTGTCCGACGGCGCGGGCGCCACCTGCGGCCCGGTCCGGTCGGCGACGCCCGTCGGCGTCGACGCGACGCCCCACGAGCGGAACGAGAGCGGGGCCGCCGATCGCAGACCCGGTGCGGGTGCGATCGACGGCCCCGAAGGCCGATCCTCCTTGGCTAGGAGCTCGGGAAGTTCGTGACCGAGCTGCCGGTCGAGGAGAAGAGGTCGCGGATCGCCGGGCCGAGGATCAGGATGCCCGCGATCACGACGACGGCGATGCCGCCGAGGATGAGCGCGTACTCCGCCATCGTCTGCCCCTCCTGCCGCTCGCGAAGCCGTCCGACGAGCGACTGGAGATACACAACCATTGCCGCCATGTGATCCCTCCTTGGGGAGATCGGGAAAGGAAACGCCCCCTCAGGCGCGGTCCTCCGTTTCCTCCCCGTTCCGGGGAGTACCGGTAATCGTCGGCCTTGGGGGCAACGTCCGTTCCCGGTCGAAGGTCTGGTCCCGGGCCATACCTTCGACGGGCCGCTCGCGACCCCTCTCTGGCCGTACGACAGCGAGCTCTGTGGGCACGATGTAGGTGGTGAGCGCCCCCCGCCTCCACGCAGCGCTCGTCCGCACGCTCGCCGAGCTTCGTCCGCACCGACGGCGGTCTGCCGGTCAGCGTCCAGGGCGTCTCGGAGGTCGAGCCCACCGCGGTCGCGGCGCTCGCCCTCGACGATGCTCCCGCGCGCGCGTGGCTGGCCGCGCGGCTCCGGGCCGACGGCGGCTTCGAGGAGAAGGACGGGCGCGACGACGGCCCCACGAGCTCGGCGCTCGGCGCCCTCGCTCTCGCCGACCGGCGGGATGCCCGCCGCGCGCTCGCCTACGCGATTTCCCATCGCAGCCTCCCGCTTCCCAACGCGCCGGACCCGGACCGGCGGACGGCCTGGGGCTGGACCGCCGACGCCCGCTCGCTCACCGAGCCCACCGCGCGCGTGCTGCTCGCCGTGAACGCTCTGACGCCGGACGATGCCGCTACGCGGCGCGAGGCGGTCGGGCTCCTGCGCGCGCGCCAGTGCGCGGACGGCGGCTGGAACTTCGGCAACGCCTCCGTGTACGACGTCGACCTGCGCGGCTACGCGCAGACGACGGCGATGGGCCTGATCGCGCTCCAGCAGGGCCACGCCCGGATCGTCTCGCGCGCGTTCGGGTTCCTCGCAGCCAACTGGCGCCTCGAGCCCGGCGGGCTCACGGTCGCGCAGGCGCTCGTCGCGTACCGCCTCCATCGGCGCCGCGACGGCGTCCCCGAGCTCCTCGCCGCACTGGAGTCGATCTCGCGCCGGCCCTCGTTCCGCGAGAGGCCCCTCGCGGTCGCCTGGGCGGCGCTTGCGACCGGCCCGGACGCCAGGCTCGAGCCTCTCAGGTCGCGCGCATGAGCATGACCCGCAAGAAGCTCGTCGTGCGGACGGGTGCCGCCGCCCTGTGGGTCGGGGCCGGCGCGGCGTTCGTCGCGGATCGGATGGGCGCGTTCGACGAGCCGCCGCGCTTCGATCGCGGTGAGTTTCCGAAGCCCGGGCGCTCGTCGGTGGCCGTGCTCCGTGCGGGGAGCTACGACGGCGACCTCGAAGGGGTCGTGCTCGACGGGCTCCGGCTCGTCGAGGCGGACGTGCGGCGCAAGAGCGTCCTGCTCAAGCCGAACCTCGTCGAGTTCGTCAAGGGCGCGTCGATCAACACCGACCCGCGGATGGTGGTGGCCGCCGCCAACGCACTCAGGCGGCTCGGTGCCTCCTCGGTCGTCGTGGCCGAGGGGCCGGGGCATCGCCGTGACACGGAGGCGATCGCGTTCGCCTCGGGCCTCCGCGACGCGCTCGACGACGCCGGCCTGCGGTTCGTCGACCTGAACGACGCGCCGCTCGTGCGAACGCCTCTCGAGACCCGCTACACGGGGCTGCGCGAGCTCTGGGTGCCGCGCATCCTGCGCGAGACCGAGGTCGTGGTCTCGATGCCGAAGCTGAAGACGCACCACTGGGTCGGGGTCACGATGTCGCTGAAGAACTGCTTCGGCTGCATGCCCGGGCGTGTCTACGGATGGCCGAAGGACGTCTTCCACGTGCGCGGGATCCCGGAGTCGATCCTCGACATCTTCGCGGCCGTCCGGCCGTCGCTCGCGATCGTGGACGGGATCGTCGGCATGCAGGGCGACGGCCCGATCATGGGCGACCCGGTCAACTCGGGCGTCGTCATCGTCTCGCGCGACCCCGTCGCCGCCGACGTCACGGGTGCGCGCCTGATGGGCATGGACCCGGAGAAGGTCGAGTACCTGATGGAGGCGGGCCGCTTCCTCGGCCAGGCGCGCTCCGAGCTGATCGAGCAGCGGGGCGAGGACCCCTCGCGCCTCGCGAAGCAGTTCCGGCCTGCGCCGCGGTTCGAGTACCTCGCCGCCTGAACGGACCCTAGGTCGGGAGCCGTGCCGCCCTGACGGCGTTCGCGCGGGCCTCGTGCGCCCGCTCCGGCTCCTCCCGAAACGCGACGGCGAAGACGACGGAGAACACGAGGAGCAACCGGGTGATGTCCCAGGGGTCGCCGATGTCGAGCCCGGCGCCGCGCAGCCCCCAGGTCGCCAGGGGCAGGAACCAGATCCAGGAGAGGCGCGGGCGCGCGATCGCGAGCGGCAGCGCGGCGAGCGCGAAGTAGTCCAGCCAGACGATCGGCGAGATCGTCAGCGCCGCGGCGATGCGCGAGGGTGAAGCTCCGGTAGCGCCACGTCGCCGCGAGCAGGAGGAGGCCGCAGGCCCACATCGCCACCCGCCCGGCCGTCTCCGACCCACCGCTCTGCACCACGAGCCCGAAGAGCGTGTACGAGTCCTGGTCGAAGCCGCGGCCGAGCTGCAGGAGCGACCGCGCATAGTCGTCGATGGAGACGTAGGGCAGGAGAAGAAGAAGGGACGCGCCGGCGATGCCCGCCGCGAGCAGCGCGGCGCCGTAGCGCCGCCGCGAGGCGAGCCAGAGCCCGAGTGGCCAGACGAAGAACTTCGTCGCCGTCGCGAATCCGACCAGGACGCCCGGCTGGAGCCGTTGATCGCGTGAGCGCCAGGCGAGCGCCAGGAGCAGGCAGATGGGCGCGGTGAGATGCGAGACGCGCATCTCACCCGCGATCTGCGGCCACATCGCGACGAGGCCGTACACGCGCCAGTCCCGCAATCCGACGATCCAGAGCGAGGCGGCGATGCACGCGAGGCCGAGCACGAGCATGACGACGTCTGCGACGCCGAGCGGCAGCACCGTCAGAGGCGCCGCGAGGTAGGCGACGAGCGGCGGCCAGATGTAGTTGGCGCCGACCGTCGGGTCGAAGTCGGGTGGAGGGTACGGGTTGTGCCCCTCGAGCATCTCCTTCGCCTGGGGGTAGATCTCGTGGTGGAAGTCCGCCGACAGCGAGTTGTCGGAGAGCCCGACCGCCAGCATGGTTGCGAGCGTCAGCGCAGGCAGCACCGCAAACAGCACGAGCGACCCCACCTGCCGGAGGGCGTCGAAGCGCCCGGTGCCCGGGCTGGACAGGTCGCGGGTCGCCTGTGCGTCCGACTCCATCCGGCGGAGTGCTACCACGTGTCCCGGCCGATCATGCCTGTTTGATCTCGGCATGTATCGGGCTCGACCGCACCCCCAATGCCCAACGAGCTTCGAGTGACGACGTCCGACGCGTTGAGCGGGCAGGGCGTGGCTCGCGCGGCGCGCACCGTTGCCCCGCTCGTCCTCTTCGTCCTGCTTCCGCTCGTCGTCGCGGCGGCCCAGTGGTCGGACCTGTCCGGCCGATTCGACACCTACGGGTTCGACTTCCGCGGCACGCTCTGGGAGCCGGCGCGCGCGGTGCTCGACGGCACGAGCCCGTACCCGCACCCGGACGACCCGTCGATCGTGACAGGCAACCCGAGTGTCTATCCGCCGCTTGCGATCCTCGCGCTGGTGCCCCTGGCCCGGGTCGATTTCGACGTCGCGTATGTCCTCTGGTCGGTCTTGCTGATCGCCGCTGTGGCGGGCGCGCTGCGGATCGTCGGGCTGCGCGACTGGCGGTGCTACTCGCTGGCGCTGCTTTCTCCGCCCGTCGTGTACGGCGTCTTCTTCGGGAACATCACGCTCCTTCTCCTCTTGCCGCTTGCGCTTGCCTGGCGATGGCGGAGGCACGCAGTACAGGTCGGCCTCGCGGTCGCCGCGCTCGTAGCCGTGAAGCCGTTTCTGCTGCCGCTCACCCTCTGGCTCGCGCTCACCCGTCGATGGCGCGCGACCGTCGTCGCGCTGGTCGGCGCAGTCGCCCTGATCGTCGCTCCGTGGGCCGTGATCGGGTTCGACGGCTTTCGCGACTACCCGCGACTCGTCGACCGCGTCGAGTCGGCGTACGGGCCGGGAACGGACTCCCTGCCTGCTGCGCTGTCGTGGGTCGCCACCGGCCACACCGCCCGCCAGGTCATGTGCGGCGTGGCGGCGTTGGCGCTCGTCGCGTTGGCGGTCCGTCTGCGGCGCGGCCCCGACGGCGACCTCCGCGTGTTCGCGATCCTGATCGGGGTCTCCGTTCTCGCGACCCCGATGGTCTGGCCCCACTACGTCGCCCTGCTCCTTGTTCCGCTGGCGATCGCGCGGCCTCGAGTCGATGCTACGTGGTTCCTCCCGTATGCGCTGTGGCCGATCCTCGCGATCGACGACCGCGTGCTTCGAGCGTGGATGTTCCTCCTGCTGGCGCTCGCCGTGATGGCCGTCCCGCTCGTGTCGCGGTCACGGGAGACAGCGGCTGCGGCTCGTTCCTAGCTGATCGTCCAGGGCCATTTGTTCCTTGCCTCGCGACATCGACCTGTCGATCGGCGATCGTTGCACGGTGGCCGATCCCGGCGAGCGCCTTCCTGCGGTCCAACGGCGGATCAGTCCGTCCGGCTGTCCCTCGCCCGCCGCTTCCTGGCGGCCGCCTGGGCGGCCGGGTCAGCCGCGGTGCTCGTGCTCGAGGCGTGGGCGCTCGTCGGCTTCGAGGGGCTCCGCGACTCCCGAGCCTGCGGCGCTCACACAACGGCTTACCCTGGCAGATCGTCCAGGCTCGCTCGGCCATCTGACCCGGGACAGCCGCCGTCGCGTCGTCCATGCTTCCCCGAATGGAGGGCGAGGCCCTGTCGGTTCCGTCTGCCGCGGATCGTCCTGGGGTGAGTCGCTCCGGTCTGCTCGACGCGTTCCGTCGCGTCCTTGACCCGGTGCTGCTCGGAGCGCTGCCGTTCGCCTTCGGCACGGCGCTGGTCTCGCTCCAGGATCGGAATGTCTCGCCGCTCGCTCGCGGCGTTCCTGGCGCGCTCTGGGCGTCCGCGCCATCGCCGGCGCGGGTGAAGAAGCGGAAGTCGGCGTGAGCAGCGCTCGAGTCGAGCCCCGCCCGGCGGACCGGCGGGGCGTCGATCAGCCGGCAGCCGAGAGCACCTTTCGCTCGGTCGTCGCCACGCGGTCTCCGGTCGTCTACCTCGCTGCTCTGGTCGCCCTGTCGATGGTCGTGCGCCTCGCCATCGGCCTCGCCACGCCGAGCCCGTGGATCCTGCCCGACGAGCTGCTCTACACGGAGCTCGCCCGTGCGATCGCGGACGGCGGGCTTCCCGCCGTCCGGGGCGACGCCACGCTCGGCTGGGGCGTCGTCTATCCGCTGCTGATTGCTCCGGCGTGGGTCGTGTTCGACGATCCGGTCGACGCCTACCGGGCGGCGCTCGCAATCAACGCCGTGCTCATGTCGCTCGCGGCAGTGCCGGCGTACCTGCTCGCCCGCCTGTTCGTGGGACGGACGGCATCGCTGCTCGTTGCCGCAGGATCGGTGCTCACTCCGATGCTGGCCCTGACATCGGTCGTGATGACCGAGAACGCCGCCTACCCGGCGTTCCTGCTCGCGCTGTGGCTCCTGGTCCGTGCGGTTCGGACTCCGACGGCCCTCGGTCAGCTCGCCATGCTCGGAGCCCTCGGTCTGCTCACGCTGACCCGGGTGCAGGGAGCGGTTCTGCTGCCGGTGTTCTTCGTCGCGGCCGGGCTGTACGCACGCGGTCTGCCGCCGGGAACGCGGGGCTCGTACCTTCGACGCCTCGCTCCGACGGTTGCGTTGACCGCCCTCGCTATCGCTCTGCCGCCCCTGCTCACAGCCGTCGGAGGGGGAGACGGCGGATGGTTCGGTCAGCGCTCCGGGACGCTCCAGTACGAGCGGTTCGGAGAGGTGCCGCGCCTGCTGCTGTTCCAGACCGCCGACCTCCTCCTGTTCGTCGCCGTCTTGCCGGTGCTGGCGACGGCGACGATGGTGGGGATCGGTCTCGCACGACGCGCTGCGGAGTCTCACCGACTGTTCTCCAGCGTCGCTCTGCCGACGGTCGGCGCCGTCCTCGGCTCTGCGATCTCGGTGTCGTCCACGTACGTGATCGACGGGTCGCAGGAGATCAACGAGCGGTACGTCATGTATCTCGCGCCGATCCTGCTGGTCGGGTTGGCGGTCTGGATCGAAGCGGGGCTGCCGCGTCCGCGGTGGGTGCTCGGGGTCGTCCTGGGCTGTGTGCTGCTTGGGGCGCTGCTTCCGTTCGACCGCCTCGAGGTCGACGCTCGGTACTACGCGCCCGCGCTTGCCCCCTGGGTCGCGCTCTCGGCGCCCGGGCCACTCCCGGGGATCCTCGCGGGTCTCTTCGCGCTCGCCGTGGCGCTCGTGTGGCTTCGCTGCTCGCGCGACCGGTCGGGCGTCCTCTGGGGGGCAACGCTCGTCGCGATGGGTCTGCTCGGAGTGGTCACGGTGATGGGGTACGCGAGCCGAGCCGAGACGGCGAACGACGTCTCCGGGGTGACCCGTGCGACCTGGGTCGATGATGCGGTTCCCGACGGGGAGCGCGTCACGGTCGTGTGGGAACATGGGCGCGACCAGCCCGAGACCGAGCCGGTCGGCTGGATCTCGGGCGCCGACTACCAGCTCATGCTGACCGAGTTCTTCAATCCGTCGATCGGACCCGTCTACCGGCTGGACGCACCGACGATCACCGAGAACCATCTTCCCACGCGCGGGGCACGGGTCGACGACTCCGGCGCGGTGGTGGCAGAGGATGGGAGCCAGGTGGCGGGGGGCGTCGTGCTGACCCCGTGCAATCTTGGGGTTGAGGGACGGCGCCTGGCTCAATCCGCGGACGGAGCGCTCGTGCTCTGGCGGACGCAGCGGGGGATCGTTGCTGGTGCCAGCGCTCCGTGCCCGGGCTAACCCACGGGAAGGGTCTCGCGGAGAACCCTCGCGCCCAGCTGCCTGACTCCCGTGCGCGGCGCGATCGATGCCACTCGTCGCGGATCGAGTGTGTATCGCGACCGCTCGTGGTTCCTGCGACCTTCCACTATCGAGCCCTTTGCGAATGATCGGGCGTATCCGCGCCGAGCGCGCGCTCGTACGTCCGCAGCGTGCCGCGGGCCGTCGCTGCCCACGTGAAACTCGCGGCACGCGCGAGACCGGCGGCCCTCAGGTGATCTGCCTCGACCGGGTCGTCGAGGATTCGTATCATCGCGCGCGCTATCTCCTCAGGGCGCTCCGGATCGAAGCTCACCGCGGCGTCCCCGACAACCTCGCCCAGCGAGGCCCGCACTGAACAGGCGACCGGAACTCCTCGTGTCATGGCTTCCAGCACCGGCAGACCGAAGCCCTCGTAAAGCGACGGGAATACGAAGCAGGCAGCTGCGCTGTACAGCGCCTCGAGCTCGTCGCGGCTGACCCAGCCGATGAACCGAGTGGATCGAGCGATGCCGAGTGCGTCTGCCCTGGAACGGAGCGCTGCCTCATGGGCAGTCGGGTGACCGGGGAGGACGAGGATCCGGCTGGGTTCCTCTGGCAGCAGCGAGAAGGCCTCGAGCAGAGCCATGAGGTTCTTGTGCGGCCGCTTCGCCGACATGGTCAGGACGATCGAGGCATCGCCTAGTCCGTACCGTTGCCGCACCTCTCGCTCGTCGACAGTTGTCGCTTGCGGCCCGGTCACGCCAAGGGGAACGACGTCGATCTTCTCGGAAGGCGTCCCGAGCAGTCGCACGACGTCGTTGCGAGTTGACTCAGACGGCGTGAGGATGCGGTCGGAGCGTCGCGCAGCGAGCGGGACGAGCTGTCCCATCCCGAGCGCGCGGAGTCGGCCATGGGTCTCCGGATAGAGCCGGTAGATCAAGTCCTGGATCGTGACGACCCGGCGGTACTTGCCCCAGATAGGCGCGGTGTTGCCCAGGCTGTGGAGCAGGTCGACCCCGGCCCGCGTCGCGAGACGAGGGAGCAGCTGCTGCTCGCCCCTGACCCACTCGCTCCGTCGCCTCGCGCGAACACCGACGACCGTGCTCGGGATCAGCTCGGACCAGGGGCCTGCACCAGCCTCGCCAGCCTCGCGATTGATGAAGGCAGTCAGCCGTAGTTCGGGGCGCTCGGCCAGCAAGGCCGGGATGAGCTCGCGCGCGTACGTCTCCATGCCGCCGGTCTCGCCCGGCACGAGGTAGATGAGGTTCAGTCCGACATGCATGTCAGCTGAAGACCAAGACATCTCGTGGGTCCGTCGTCGTGGCTTTCCGGCACCGCACCGGACGAGCTTCGCACGCGCGATCGTTCGCGTGCACGAAGGCGGGAGTCGCCGGTGCGAGTCGAGCGCCGGCTGGTTCCATGCGAATGCCGAGCGCCTGTCGCTCGACCACTCGCTCGCAGCGGTGACGGAGGCCTATGGCTGCGGCTGACCGCACCGTTCTGCACGTGCTTCCCCATCCCGGGGGCGGCGGCGAGACGTACGTTGACCTCCTCGCCGAGATGGACGGGTACCGCTTCGACCGTGCCTATCTCGCCTCCAGCCCGGACACGTCACCCGTGGAGCTGCCGCGTGGCGTCGCGCACGTCCTGCGCCGGGCGGGCAGCTACGACCTGCTGCACGTCCACGGCGAGGTCGCGGCCGGTCTCTGCCTGCCCCGCCTCGTGCGGAGCCGCTCGATCGTCACGCTCCACGGTCTCCATCTCGCCCGTCGGCTGACCGGGCCTCGCCGGCGGGCAGCGGTGCTGAGCCTGCGCGCCATCCTGCGCGCAGCGGACCGCACCATCTGCGTGTCCCGAGCTGACCACGAAGAGCTCGCCCGCGTCGCCGGGACGGCCGCGGCGCGCCGGGCGGTGGTCATTCCCACTGGCGTTCGCACCTCGCCTCCGCGCAACGAGCGCGACCGCGCCTCCGTCCGCGAGGCACTGGGAATCGCAGCGGACGACACGGTCGCGATCTGGATCGGATCACTGGACGAGCGCAAGGACCCGCTCGTCGCGGTACGGGCGGCGGATCGGGCGCGGGTGACTCTGCTCGTCGTCGGCGACGGGCCGCTGCGATCGACCGTCCAGCACGCCGCAGGCGCCAACGCGCACGTGCTCGGCCGGCGCGACGACGTGCCCTGCCTGCTCGACGCCGCGGACGTCTACGTCTCGACCTCGCACCGCGAGGGCCTGAGCCTGTCCCTCCTCGAGGCGATGGCCGCCGGTCTCACCCCGATCGTGACCGACCTCCCGGAGAACGTCGAGGCGGTCGACGAGGCCGGGCTTGCGTTCGCGCCGGGGACGAGGCGGGCCTGGCGGACGCGCTGCGACGACTCGCGAGCACCGACGGCGAGATGGCGCGACTCGGGAGCGAGGCGCGCGAGCGAGTGGCCGCGCACTTCGACGCGAAGACGATGGTCGCGGCGACGCGCGCGATCTACACCGCCGTGGGTCGGAGCGCACCACAGACACGATGACGCGCGCACGCCAGTGCGTCGGGGGAATGCCTGTACGATCGTCGCGGCATGGAGATCTCTGCGCCCGCGGGGAAGACTTCGGAGATCCCGATCACGAAGGTCGTCCTCGGCGACGAGGAGCTCGCGCCGTCCAGCTGCCGCTCGAGTCGGGCTGGGTCGTCCAGGGCCCGCAGGTCGCAGACGTTCGAGGAGAAGTTCGCCGCTCTACACCGGCGCGCGCCACTCGGTCGCGACGACATCGTGCACGACCGCGCTGCACGTCGCCGTCGCCGCGCTCGGTCTCGGCCCGGGCGACGAGGTCATCGTCCCGGCGTTCACGTGGATCTCGACGGCCAACGTCGTCGAGTACATGGGGCGCGACGCCCGTCTTCTGCGACATCGACCTCGCGACGTTCAACGTCGACCCGGCGGCCGTCGAGTCGCTCGTCACCGCGCGGACGGTCGGCATCCTCCCGGTGCACCTTTCGGCCTCCCGCGCCGACATGGACCCGATCATCGAGCTCGCCGCAGACGCACGGGCTCTGGGTCGTCGAGGACTGCGCGTGCTCGCTCGGCGGCTGGTACCGACGGCCGCCACACGGCACGTTCGGCGACGCCGGCTGCTTCAGCTTCCACCCGCGCAAGTCGATCACGACCGGCGAGGGCGGGATGGTGACGACCGCAGCGCGACGACCTCGCGGAGCTCGCGCGGTCGCTCCGCGACCACGGCGCTCGCAGCTCCGACTACGACGCGCCATGACGGTCCGGCGGCGTTCCTGTTCTCGCGATTACGAGCGCTCGGCTTCAACTACCGGCTGACCGACATCCAGGGCGCGCTCGGCTCGCGCGCAGATGGACCGCGCCGACGGTTCCTCGAGGCGCGGCGCCGCGTCGCCGCGCGCGTACGACGAGGCGCTCGCGGACGTCGAGTGGCTCGGACGCCCGTCGTTCCCGGCGGGCGTGTCCACGGCTACCAGGCCTACGTCTGCCTGTTCCGCCCGAGGAGCCGACGCTCGCGAACGTCGGCCGACTGCACGAGCGCCGCAACGCGCTGATGGCCGAGCTCGAGAGCGCGGCGATCGCGACGCGGCAGGGACGCACTCGCCGGTGCTGTCGGCCTCTACGCGCGACAGTACGGCCTCCGGCCGGAGGACTTCCCGAACAGCGTGCATCGCCGATCGGCTGTCGCTCGCGCTGCCCCTCTACCCGCAGCTGACGGACGAGGAGCAGGAGACCGTGGTCACGGAGATCAGCGGCGCGTTCAAAAAGCTCTAGCCGACGCCGCGGCATGCGCACCATGCTCGGTCACGGAGCCGGCGAAACGGCGCGCCGAAGGGCCGCGTGCTCTTCGCCGGCCAGTCCTACTACCACGCGTGGTACCTCTCGCGCGAGCTGCGGAAGCTCGGCTGGAGGGCGGACGTCCTCAACTGGGACCCGAATCCCGAGGCCGCAGATGTACTACCACGGCGAGGACTTCCGTTCGCCTACGACGGCGGCCACGACGTGCCTCGCCGCCACGCGCTGTTCTACGCGCGCTCGATCCCGCGCTACGACATCTTCCACTTCAGCAATCGCGCACGGCCTCGCTTCGGCGACACGCTCCACGGCCTGGTCGCGCGCTTCTTCGGGGCAAGCGCCGAGATCGAGCTGCTGCAAGCGGCTCGGCAAGAAGATCGTCTACTCGAACAGCGGCTGCCTCGACGGCGTGCTCCAGTCGACGTTCGACGCGTGGGGACCCGAGCCCACGTGCGAGATCTGCCCGTGGCGCGACGCCCCGAGATCTGCAGCGACGAGACGCAACCGCGCCTGGGGCGAGTTCCGCAACAGCCTCGCCGACTACCAGGTGCACCACGGGCGGCAACCGCGACGACTTCAACGACGACCCGACGCGTGCACGAGGTGCCCGAGTTCTACTGCCTCGACCCCGACGTCTGGCGGCCCGACCTCGCGCGTTCCCGCGAAGCTACCGGCTTCCGTATCCGGACGGCGTCGTCGAAGCTCTACCACGCCGTCGGCAACGCGCGGCACGCGTCGACGCCGAGGCGCGCCAGAGCCTCAAGTCGACGCACATCTACTTCCCGCTGATCGAGCAGCTCAAGGCGGAGGGCACGACCGTCGAGCTGTCTACTTCACCGACGTCCCGAACCGCGACGTGCGCTACTACCAGGTCCAGGCCGACGTCGTGTGCGACATGCTCACGTTCGGCTGGTTCGGAGCCAACGTCCGCGAGGCGATGATGCTCGGCAAGCCGGCGATCTGCTTCCTCCGCCCGGCGTGGCTCGAGAGCGTCCGCGGCCGAGCTTCCCGGAGTACGTCGAGGAGCTGCCGGTGGTGAGCGCGACCCCCGGAGACCGTCCATGACGTCCTCCTGGAACTTGCTCGACGACCCGAGCCAGCGGCGCGAGCTCGGCGAGCGCGGGCGCGAGTTCGCGCTCAAGTGGCACTCGGCGCGCAGGCGCTGCGCGCGCTTCGACCAGATCTACAGCGAGCTCCTCGAAAGGTGACTGCTGCGCCGCCTCGAGGGTGTGGGCGTCGCTCTCGCTCCGCTTGCGCGAGGACGATTCGCAGCTGCTCTTCGAATGGATCAACGACCGCGAGCTCGTCATCCTCAGCGCGCCGTTCCATCCCGTGTCGCGGCCCGAGCACGACGCGTGGTTCGCCGCAGTTCAGCCGCGGCCGGACGTGCGGATCTTCGGCATCCGCCTTCGTGACGGAAACAGGTTGGTCGGCTCGTGCCAGCTGCACGGGATCCACCCGATACACCGCTCGGCCGAGCTGCAGATCCGCGTAGGGGCGGCTGACGCGCGTGGCCGCGGAGTCGGCACCGAGGCGACGGAGCTTCTGCTACGCCATGCCTTCGAGGAGCTCGAGTTGCATCGCGTCTACCTCCACGTCCTCGCAACGAACGATCGGGCTCGGCGACTCTATGACCGAATGGGGTTCCGCGCGGAAGGGGTTCTCCACGAGGCTGCGTGCATCGAGGGTGCGTGGGTCGACGTCGTGCCGATGTCGCTCCTCCGGAGCGAGTACCGACCAGCCCGATGACGGTCGTCGCAATTCACCAGCCAACCTTCCTGCCGTGGCTGGGCTGGTGGGACAAGCTCACCCGTGCCGACGTCTTCGTGCTGCTCGACGACGTGCAGTTTCCAAAGACGGGCGGCGGGTGGATGAACCGAGTCCGGATCCTCGTCGACGGGGGGCCGACGTGGCTCACGGTCCCGGTCGACCGAGCCTACCACGGGTATCGCACGGTGCGGGAGATTTCCGTCGATGATGGACGGCCGTGGCGCGAGAAAGCGCTCAGAACGGTCGCGACCAGCTACGGCCGCGCTCCGTCGTTCGCCGACGTTTACCCAGTCGTGGAGGAGATCCTAGGGCATCCGGTCGCGGGTCTGGCCGACCTGACTGAGGCGGGGATTCGGCGCATCGCACCGAAGCTCGACCTCAACGTCGAGAAGTTGGTCAGGCAGTCAGATCTCGGCATCCAGGGCCACGGCACAGACCTGCTTGTCTCCCTCTGCCGCGCCGTCGACGGCTCGACCTACCTCACCGGTGACGGTGCCGACGAGTACCTCGATCCGGAGAGGTTCGGCCACGCCCGGCTCGGTCTCGTGAGGCAGACGTTCGCCCACCCCAAGTATCCGCAACGCGCGGCCGCGTTCGTCCCGGGCCTTCGATCGTCGACGCGGCGATGAATTGCGGGTGGCGCGGGACGGCGTCGCTTCTTGCGAGAGATGACGTGAGAGTCGAGCCGGGTAGGGTGCCGCCCGACGACGCACGGTCGACGTGCTGGCGGGCCGATTGAGGGAATGCTCTGGGCACGATCATCCGGCCGTTCGAGGCCGACGCATCGTTGCCGGCCGTTTGCTGTTACTGAATATCGGGGCCTGGAATAGAGGTCAACGGTGCCGTCCTCGCCAATCTCGACGCGACCGATCGCGCGGCAGGGAATGCCAACTGCGACCGTGTTTGCCGGCACGTCACGATTCACGAACGAACAAGCCCCGATCGCCGAGTGGGGACCGACGTGACGCCGGGAGCGATGACCGTCTGCCCGCCGATATGGCAGCAGTCGCCGATCTCGACCGGAAAATGACGTACGCTAGCGCGCCACCGGAAAGCGCCCACTTAACGGTGTCGTGCGAATAGATGTGGACACCGGCGCTGATCGAGCAGTTGCGACCGATGCGAAGGCCGCCGCTCCCGTCTAGCAGCGTGAACGGCCCGATCCACGTTGACGGTCCGACCACGACGTCGCCGTAGACCAGCGCGGAGTGGTAGATGCTTGCGCCCTCACCGAAACCGAGCGAGCGGGCGCGCTCCCAGCGATCGAACAGCAGCTCGTCGAAGGGCAGATCCCGATCCCACCGAGCATGCGTTTCCGCACGCAGGTGAGCGTAGAGCGCCAAGAGCTGGTCACGCGTTGTCTGGCTCACTGCCGTCCTCCAGCGATACGGGACATGGGCCGCTGGTGAACGTAGACGGAGGTCCCGTTCGGGAAGCGGTCCCCATTGCGCTCGGTGGAGGCGTTGCCAGGTCGCAGGGTGCCTATCAGGTGGAGAAACCTGTACCTAGTGGAATGGGGTTGTGGGTGATGCGGCGAACCAAATCCGAGTTGCTGGCGTCAGAGTTCGAATCCGCGGACTCAGGGAACGACCACGCCACAGCTACGAATTTAGCTCGCGGTTGCTTCATTACATCCCTGTGCCGACGTCATTGAAGATGAGCTACTGGTTCTTCCGTGCCACGATAGTGATCCCAGCCTCCTGCACACACTCGCGGTGGATCGTGAGATCAGCTTCACCGCACCACACCCGCACCTCCTCTACAGAGTGACGATGCGCGTTCCGCGGTGCGTACCAGTCGTACGTGATGTGGTTGAGCTCGTCCAGGCTGTACTCGGGATGGTAGTGCGCCTTCAAGACGTGCCAGTAGAACAGGCGCTGCACGTCTATGCGACCGGAGGGAATCGCAAGGAGGTCGACGTCCTGCGGCACGTCGACCTCCACACGGAGATCGCCGAGCGCCTTGCCGAGTTTCGTCAGGGGCATCAACGCCTCCCACGCGGCCTCGGGCTCGAGTTCTTGCAGGCGCGCGCGAACGTAGTCATCAGTGAACTCGCGAATCGGGCCCTTTCGCCGATAGACGTAGAAGAGGAACCGACCGCCAGGAACGAGAAGCGAGGCCAGCTTCTTTAGCGAGGCTTCTGTCGAGTCCGTGTGATGCAGGACCCCTTCCGAGAAGATCACGTCGACGGAGGCCTCCCCAAGCGGAGGATCGGTGATGTCGGTCTTGCATGAATGCCGCCGGGTAACCCCGCTCGGAAAATCGGGTGGCTGCCACGTCGACCGCAGTCGATATGTCGATTCCGAGGTAGCGGATCCCTCGAAGGCGTGTCGCGAACACCTCGAGAGCGGACAACCCGGCGCCGCAGCCGGCGTCGACGACGAGAGGCCACTCGCCGTGGTCTTCCCACCACCCCGCATGCTCAACCTCGCCGTAGCGTTCGATCAGCCAGTCGTATGAGCGGCGGCGCACTTCCTCGGATCGAACGTGTCGCGCTGCGCCCACTTGAACCCGAAGGCCTCGGAGGTCTGGGCCTGTGCGCTGGAGACCATCGCGGGTGCGCGCAAGATGCCGTCCTCGAGCAACAGGGGCCGACCGTCGACAACGATCTCCCCGCCCTCGGCGACCGGTTTGGTCTCGAGCACGTCGAAGAGCCAGGGCGGTGGCCTCATGGCGCCAGAGGTGGTCGTGATGTCATCGTCCACCGCACCAGTCGAGACTATCCGCCACGGGCGCCGAGTACGATGCGACCCTCGCACGTAGACAAAGGTGTTGGGCGAATCACACGGACAGTCGCGACGCCGAGGAGGCTGACCCCGCTACGTCGAGAAATGTCCGGCACCACTGCTCGAGGCTGAGCAGCGACCAGATCAGCAGCCGGCGGTTCTGCTGCCCGTCGAGGTGGTCGTCGACGCAGCCGCGTGACCGCGTCGCGGTCGAGGAACTCGTAGATGCGCGGCGTCGCCGTCGTGCAGCACGTCGCCGCACGTAGTCGATGCTCTCGCCCCGGAACCAGCTCGCGTCCGGGCCCGAGAAGCCCTGCTTCTCGCCGCTCGGTGACGTCGCGTCGGGATGTAGCGCTCCATCACGCTCGCGCAGGAGCAGCTTGCCGTCGCGGGTCTGCTCGAAGTAGCGCTCGCGTCTTCGGGCCGGGCTCGTTCTCGTCGAGCCGCACGACCTCGCTCGAGGTTGCCGAGCTTGAGGCTGACCGGCAGCCGCATGCGCGAAGTCGACGAGATCGTTGTCGAGGAACGGCACCCGCGTCTCGAGGCCGTGCGCCATCTGACAGCTTGTCCTCGACCACCAGCAGGCCGTGCAGGAAGGTCTTCGCCTCGAAGTAGAGCGAGTGGTTGACGTAGTCCTCGGGCGCTCGAGCGCGCGGCGTGCGTCGGCGAACACGCCGCGGAAGATGTCGCGCGTGCGACGTGCCGCGACGTCGCTCCAGATCGGCGCGAAGCACGCGCTGGCATCGTCGCTGTTCGGCATCAGCCGCTGCCAGAAGCCGTAGTACTTGTCGACGTAGTGCGTCGAAGTCGTCGTTGACGACCGCGCGGTAGTAGCGCCAGGGTAGCCGCCGAACAGCTCGTCGCCGCCGGCGCCGACAGCACGACCTTGACGAACTTGCTGGCGAGCTGCGCGGCGTAGAAGTTCGGGTAGCTCTGGCCGACGCGCGGGTCCTCGAGGTGCCAGACGAGCTGCGGCAGGCACGCGCTCCATGTCGCCGGCCTTGAGCACCATCTCGTAGTGCTCGGTCTTGAACAGGTAGGACATGTGCTCGGCCGTGCTCGCGCTCGTCGAAGCCGAGCTCGAGGCCGGAGGCCGAGCTGAGGTCGAAGCCGCGTGAAGGTGTGCAGGTGCGGGAGCTGGCGCGCGGCGACCGCCGTGATCGAGCCGGAATCCATGCCGCCGCTGACAGGTAGGAGCCGACCGCACGTCGCTGACCAGCTGGCGCGTGACGGCCTGGCGGAAGCAGCCGGTCGAGCTCCTCGACGTACTCCTCGTCGGACGCGGCTGCCGTCCGGCTCGCGGAAGTCGAAGTCCCAGTAGCGCGTCGGCTCCGGGCTCGGCCGTCGCGCGGCCGACGCGTCAGCGTAGCGGCCCGGCGGCAGCAGCCGGACGCCGTCGAACAGCGTGCGGTCGGTGAAGATGTTCTGGAACGTGAAGTACTCGAGCAGCGCCTGCGCGGTCGAGCTCGGCGCGGCAGCGCCGGGATGCGCGAGATCGCCTTGATCTCGGAGCCGAACAGCGAACGCGTCGCCCGATCGCGGCGTAGTAGAGCGGCTTGATGCCGTAGCGGTCGCGCGCGAGCAGCAGCTCGCGCTGCTCGCGCGTCCCAGATGGCGAACGCGAACATGCCGTTGAAGCGCTCGACGCGCGTCGGCGCCCCACTCGCGCGTAGGCGTGGAGCACGACCTCGGTGTCGCGTGCGCGAGCGGAAGCGGTGGCCGCGCGCCTCGAGCTCGGCGCGCAGCTCGCGGAAGTTGTAGATCTCGCCGTTGTAGGTGAGCACGTAGCGCGCCGTCGCGCGTCGGCCATCGGCTGGTGGCCGGCCGGCGACAGGTCGATGATCGCCAGGCGCCGGTGGCCGAGCCCGACCGGCCCGTCGACGTAGACGCCCTCGCCGTCCGGCCCGCGGTGCGCGATCGCGTCGGTCATGCGGCCAGCAGCGCGGCATGACGGGCGCGCCGTCGAGGTTGAGGATGCCGGCGATGCCGCACATGGGCTCAGGCCCTCCGGCGTCGTCGGCTCACCGAACGTTCGCGCGTCCGCCGCGCGCAAGCTCCGCGTCGTAGTCGCTGAGCGCTCGCGCTGCTCGGCCCTCGGCCGCCCGAACGATGCGTGCGCGCGGCGGCATCGGTCGGCTCGCCACCACTCGGGATGTGAGCACGTGAAGACACGGGTCGACCGCGTTCCTCACGACGTCGAGCAGGCGCACGAAGCGCCAGTAGCCGTTTCAGTCGGACACGTACCTGTACTTCTCGCCCACGTGACCACCGTACGCGTTGACGAGCCCGCCGATCTCGTTGGAGTCGAATCTCGCATCGCCGGCGACATCGGGGTTATGGAATGAGAATGCCTCGACGGGTCGCTCCAGCAGGTCGGCGAGGAATAGCTGGACCCCATACCGGGCGAACCGCGCGTCCCGGGTCACCATGGTCAGTGACTCCAGTTGCGCCTGTGCGATCAGCACCCGGTCGAATGGGTTCTCGATGGTGTGGGCGGAACGATCCGGCGAGGCTCGCGTGCTCCAGCGAGATGGGCAGGGGACTGAAGCTCGCCGCTGCCAGGGCCGGGCCCAGCTTGGAAGCGTGCCGTCAGCTTTCCAAGCGCTCGCTTGATGGCGATCTCCCACACGGATGCCGCGCTGACGAGGACGTCGTGGCGGCCGTCCCGGAGCACGTCCCGTGCATGTTCGGTCAGCTCATCCGGACCGCTGATGGCCCACAGCAGGGCATGCGTATCCAGCAGCAGCCTCACTCACCGGCCTCGAAGACCCGGGCGATCTCATCGTCCACGTCGTCAAAGTCGGGGCCGATCGTCACCTTGCCCCGCAACGCCCCGAGCTCCCGCTGCTGCACTGACGGCTGTACGCCACCAGCCGCGCCAGTGGTTTGCCGGCGCGCGCGATGATGATCTCACCGGCGGCGGCACGAACGACCAGTCGAGACAGGTGGGTCTTGGCCTCGTGGATGT
>CAWBVO010000028.1:0-71429 GCA_963792245.1 uncultured Actinomycetes bacterium | reverse complement strand
CAGGCAATCGCGGATGCATTGCCGACCTTCGCGGCCGACGAGATCGTGATCTTCGCCGGGCGGGAGCGCTCGGCCGAGCACGTCGCCGATCTCGTGTTTCGGGCGCGTGAGCGCTTTGCACTCCCCACCTCCTGGGCCGGGGACTCGCGCTCGATGCCGCCTAGCAGCTGACCCGCGGGAATGAACGCCGATCGCCGGTGTCTTCACCAGGCGACAGGTCATTCCACTCCGGAAAGGAAGCCATGAGGAACTTCATTCGGCTCCACGACTCGCGTGTAGTGCGACCGGTGCTGTTGGCCGTCTCGGCGGTGGCTGCGATCGCCGCCGTCGGCGGCACGGCAGGGACCGCGGCGGGATACGGCACCGCGCCCGCTCACCATGCCCACACGGCGTCGCAGCTGCGGAAGGAGGCGGCGCTCGATGATCCGCAACTCGCGCATGGCGAGCTGGCGATCCAAGGAACGTCGCGGGCGACCGGCTCGCACTTCGGCTGCAGAACGGGAACCCGGCGATTCTGCAGGTCGACGTCGGTGACGACGGCTCGGCCGACTTCAGCTTCGCGCGTGCGGGGATAGCGAAGATCTCCGTCAGCGCCGGAAACGGCAATGACGTTGTGCGCATCGACGAGAGCAACGGCGTCTTCACCAACACCATCGCGACGACCATCGACGGCGGCAACGGAGACGACAACCTCGTCGGAGGAGCGGGAGCCGTCACGCTGCTGGGCGGCAACGGGAACGACACCCTGGCCGGAGGCTCCGGCGCGGAGACGCTGGTGGGTGGCGACGGCAGCGACTCGATCGACGGAAACGGGGGCAACGACGTCGGCGTGTTGGGCAACGGCAACGACACGTTCGTCTGGGATCCCGGCGACGGGAGCGACATCGTCGAGGGTCAGAGCGGCACCGACACGATGCTCTTCAACGGGGCCAGCGGCGCCGAGCAGGTCGACCTGTCGGCGAACGGTGAGCGGCTGCGCTTCTTCCGCACCCAGGGCACCATCACGATGGATACCGCCGGTATCGAGACGGTCGACTTCAACGCCCTCGGCGGAGCCGACCTCGTCACTGTCAACGACCTGAGCGGCACCGACGTCAGCAAGGTCAACGTCGACCTCGCAGGCACCCCGGCGGTGCCAACGGCGACGGCGCGGGCGACCGCGTTGTCGTCAACGGAACCAACGGCGACGACACGATCCACGTCGACGGAGATGCGAGCGCCGCGAAGGTGAGCGGTCTGGCCGCGACGGTCAACGTCCTCCACCCCGAGGTTGCGAACGATCGACTCGAGGTCAACACCCTCGCGGGCACGGACACCGTGGACGCAGGCGGCCTGACGGCCGGTGTGATCAAGCTCGTCGTGAACGGCGTCCCCCTCCCGTAGAGCGTCCACACGGCAGAGTGCGCGGGGCCTCCGACTCGGAGGCCCCGTTTCTGGACCGCAAGGGCTCCCACTGCGCACCGATCACGCACCCGCGCGGCCGCGAGATGCACGACCGATCGCTCGCTCCGGGAATAGACGCCGCCCCGCGGTGTCCTTGGCTTCGAGCAACGCCATTCCGAGACAGGAGATTCCAATGCGCAAACGAACGCTGTTCACCGCCATCGCCCTCGTCGCGCTCGCCGCCGTCGTCGCGACGACCGCGACTGCGGCCAACGCGAGGAAGGCCTCGAAGAAGGCCGGCTCCGCGGTCCAGGTCGACGTCTTCGCACCGCGAGAGGGCGACGTCGCCGGGAAGTTGAGCAAGGGCTTCTTCGTCGATCTCGCACTCCGGTACCCGAGTCTCGCGGCGAGTGGGGCCGACTTCCAGCTGACCGGACCGACGACCACCAGAACCAGGCTCCCTTCCCCGGCGCCTTCGCGCCAGGCGTAGACGAGAAGGTCCCGGGTCTGATCGTGCTCCTCTCGACCACCACGGTCGGCGCCAAGAACGCCCAGAACCTCGCCAACCTCTTCAACCTGACCGGCTTCACAAACCAGACGACAAACGAGATCTGGGACACCTGGATCGTCGGAGCACCCAGCTTCGGCAAGAACGTCCACTCGGTGCTGCGGGTCGCGGTCGCGGCCGACAAGAACAAGGACGGGATCTACAACGACGCCCCGGCAGTCGTTCCCGACGCGAACCACGATGGCCGCATCAACGCGGCCGACCTCGAGGCCTACGGCGTTGCCTCGAACATCGCGGTCGTGCCGTTCGAGATCCACGACTGAATTGCACCGGCGTATCGCCCGAGCCCGCCGCTGATCCGAGCGGCGGGCTCGACCGCCGCTCGCCCGATTCGACGAACGCCCTCGCTGGGGTGGCGGTGCTTTCTTTGACGCAGCCGGTGGTGGTAGCGGCAATGTCAGTGGCCTGGCGCTCAACGCAGCATCCGAGCCGTTCAAGCCGGGTGTGCAGTCCGACGACGGAGCCGTCGTGATCTCCGGCTAGAACAAGGTGCAAGCTCGGCGGGTGCAATCGAGCGCCCGCCGCCGCAACCGAGGGGCGGGTGCGGGCTGCCCGAACGCCTGCAAATCCGGGGGGCAAACTGCATCGGCTGTGGGCGGAGGTTTGCCTAGGCTGGAGTTGATCGCATCTGTGCGACAACGGTATGCCGCAGACCGTCGGCGAGAGAGCCCTCCGATGCCCACAACTCTGTTCCGGCGACGCGTAGCGGCAGATGGGGTGCAAGTGCTTTCCAAGTCTGAGAACGAATGCTGTCGTTCGCCGTCCGGACGACCGTCATGTGGTAGGCGAGGTCAGGGCGATTCGCCTTATGCGGTGGCAGTGTCGGCCAGGACAACCCGACCGCTTTGGTGAGTTCTCGTAGCTCGTCGTCTGGTTCCACAACGAGGACCAACGCTCCGGGCCGGTTTTCGAGATGTGAGAGCGTGACGTCGATCGGAAGGAATCTCTCCAGTACTGACAGCGCCGGGTCCCGCCAGTGCTCAGGCGGAGGAATGGCGTGCGGACGGTCACGTGCGCCGGGATGCCAAAACGCGCTGCGGCGTCGTGTCGGGCACGCCAACGACCAACCAGTGACTCAGCGTCCGGTGTGATCAGGAGGAGCCACACGTGCGGAGCCTAGACCCGTAACGGTCTGACCGACCCAAAGCGTCGCGCTCGGGGTTCACATCAACCTCTAGCTGGACAACAACAGCGCATCTATGGGCGAGACAACGCAGACGCCCAGGTTGTTGAGGGTTCCAACCCACACTCATCGCCCGTCCTAGGAAAAATCTCACCCCTCGTGTTCGTCCGTGCGTGTCTGGGTTGACAACGCGGGCTCTGGCCAGGGAATTGACCAATCGTGTCCTCGATCGCAGCCCGAGCGATGGGCGTCCCCGTCGCGGCGCCTCGAGGTCGCCGCCGCGCCGCGGCCCGGGACCCTTCGCTGAGGTCGACACGCTGGCCCGGCGGCGGCGGGAGCGCGCTGACCGGAACTTTCGGTAGCCGCTACGTCGTTGATAGCTGTCATGGAAGCGCAGCGGGGGACCGATGGCTCGGAGCCGGGCATCGCTGGGCCGCGAACGGGAGACGAGTGGCTCCGAACACGCCCGCTTGAGGAGCAGCTCACGGAGTACGACCGTCGCGAGGCCGAGGATGTAGCTGAGGTTCTAGGCGACTACGAAGGCCGCCATCGCATCGTCCAATGGCTAGGAGTACGGCTCGCGCGCACACGCGCACGCCATGGTCGCCCGTACGACAACACGCTCCGCGTCGACGAGTTGAGGGAGCGCATTCGTTCTAGGAGACAGCTCTAGCGAAGGGACGAGACCCGAGTTAGTCGGTTGCGGCGGCTCACTCTCGCTCCGTCCGCGTGGCGACGATCGGCGTATCTGCAGGCATGAGCGCAGCGGACGCCTGGCTCCGAGGACGCGCGCCGCCGCCGCGGCGACGGCACTTGCACGGCTCACCGGGCGCACTGACGCCGGGTTCACGCTCCGCGTCTACGCACGCGACGGGCGAAACGAAGCGACAGTCGTCGAGGACGCTCTTGCGCGGGCTGCCGGAGCTGGCATCGGCGCGTAACGCGGGGTCGATTCCCGCCGCCCCCACTGCACGAAAACCGTTGCGCCAGGCCTGTCCCGGAGGTTACGTTCTCGGGCGTGGCAGAGTCGGAGCAGTTGGCTGCACGCGCAGAGACTCTTGACTATCGCCTTGCCGCCGCAGGCCGGGAGGCCGCGGAGGATGAGCGGCTAGATCTTCTCGAGCAGATCTACGATCCGGTCTCGCGCCGGCGACGCGCATTGGTTCAGCCTGGCTGGCGATGTCTCGAGGTCGGAGCAGGGCGTGGCTCGATGGCGGTGTGGCTGGCCGAGCAGGTCGGTGCGACCGGCCAGGTGGTCGCGACCGACGTCGACACCCGCTACCTGTCGAGGCTCGAGTTCCCGAATCTCGAGGTGATCGAGCACAACATCCTCGAGGACCCGCTCGACGTGCTCCGGCCTGGTTCGTTCGATCTCGTCTGCTCGCGATTGATGCTGTTCCATCTCAAGGGACGCCAGGAACAGGCGATCAGGCAGATGGCCGAGTGCCTGCGCCCGGGTGGCTGGCTCCTCGACGAGGACGCCGATTGGGGGACAGCCGCTCCCGTCGATCCTGCGCACCCGCTGTACGACGACTACCAGCGGGTCTGGCGAGACGGAGACTGGTGGGTGCCTCGTGGATACGACAAGGCGTTTGGTCAAAAGCTGCCGGCACTGTTCGAGCGCTGCGGGCTCCAGGACATACGCAATGAGGCGTCCACCGAGGTGGTGCGCGGAGGCTCGCCCTGGGCGAGATGGTGGATCCCGACCCTGGAGGTCATCAACGAGCTCGGCGGTGGCGACGAGGCGTCCCGGCGTGAGGTCGAGGTGATGACCACGGCGCTCGCCGACCCAACTCTCTGGCTCCAGAGGGAGCTATTACACGCCTGTTGGGGCAGGAGAGGCCGCGACTCCTAGGGGAGACCCTGCGCTCGAAGCGCGGCTTTCAGTTCGGATCCGCGAACGCGATCCCACGTAGGACGCGCCGTGCCGAGTGCCGCGAGATTCGCATTCGGGACCTCCTCGTCCTCAACCTCCAGGGCGGCGGCACTCGCCCACGAACGCACATGACGCGCACATCCAGCCGGTCGCCGGAGCTGTCGGCTCCAGAGGCCGCATGGTTACTGCCCCGATTCTCTACTCATGACGCCTGTCCGTTCGGGATTCGGGCGTTGCAAAACGCGTCACAGCTGCGCTACGCGGCGCGCAGCTTCGAGGCGGAAATCCTCGCCGTTCCAAGCGTGCGGGATTGATTGCTTACGCCAGATACTGCGCGAGCCGGTCCAGTGTCTCCGTCCAGCTTGGTGCAGCTCGTATCGAGCCCGGGTCGCGAACGATACATGATCGAGAACGAGCCTCGTTCCGCCACCATGGTCAGAGAACGAAAGCGTCACGAGTGTCTCCTGGCCGTCAGGATCGGGCTCTTCCCAAACGAACGTATAGACGAGGCGCCGCGGAGGATCGACCTCCGAGTACTGCCCGTTCAAGTGGAACGCATCCCCGTCCCGTGGCTACGTCGTGATGCGATACCGCCCTCCCTCGCGAAACGCAAACACGCGCGCCCTCGGCGCCTGCAGAACCCTTTCCAGATGAAGCGTCAGCCTCGAAGGATCGACCGTCATTCGATGATTATCCGTCGATAGCGCAGACACGCTCGGTGCGAGACCGCCGCCGCGCCCGAAGTTGTGGAATCTCGCATTACAGCGCCACCCGGCATCAGTCGTTACTGCCGTCCACGATGGGTGGCGGGGGCGCCGTTGAGCCCACCTCAAACTCTCGTGTGACGTGGGCGGTGTCAGATCCGTGGCGTAAACGCCAGGGATGGAGTGTTAGAACGCGGGCATGTCTGGACTACCGGGCAAGATTCGTGGAGCGCGGGTCATCAGACACGCGGGCGATCCCACTTGCGAAGCTGGCTCGCCGTCCGATTCGTCTCGGCTCGCACGAAGTTGTCGACCAACGTCGGACGCCGCGACACCCAGGTGCGCCAGCGTTCAGTTCCTCACCGCGAAAGGCCGTGGCGCTGGGTTTTTGACGTCAGGCGCCGACGGCGACCAGGACGAAGTCTGTGCCGAATCCGAGGACGAGTCCCAACAGGATTCCGGCGAGCATGACTTCCTTCCTGACGGCCCGTCCGCAGATCATGATCAGCTCGATGACGACGTAGAGAATCGAGCCGGCCGCGAGCGCGAGGAAGGCGACCGAGAGAGCGGTGCTCACCCATGCCTGGCCGATGAGCGTGCCGACGAACGTCGGGGCGCCGCCGATGACGCCCAACGTGGCGAGGAACGCCCAGCTCGGGCGGTCCTTGTCCCCTGCGAGGGGCGCGACGATGCCGAAGCCCTCGGTTGCGTTGTGGAGGCCGAAGCCGATGACGAGGGCAAGGGCAAGACTGAGCTCGTCCGCCGCCGCGGATTGCCCGATTGCCAGGCCTTCCGAGAAGTTGTGGAGTCCGATCCCGGTGGCGATGAAGACCGCGAGCCAACTCGAGGGGGACATCGTGACGATGTGCTGCTCGGCCTGGTACTCGGCGATCGACGCTGCGCCGGGACCGAGCATTGCCTTTGCGCGCCGCCGTCGGAGCCAGCCGTCGTACAGCGCGAGGGACATCAGACCGACGGCGAAGCCGGAGGTCAGGAGTATTGCGAGCCAGAGAAATCGTCCGTCGTTCCCGGCTGTGAGCGCTTCCTCTACCGGCTCGACCGCCGCCGTGAGCACGTCCCACAGGAGGAAGATCAGGATTCCGGTGGCCATGGCACTCAGGAACGACTTCGTCGCGGGGCTGACCGACTGCATGCGGCCGACCGGAAGGCCGAGGAAGATGGTCAGGCCCGCAACGGCGCCCAGAAAGACGATCTGCACCGAGCTCATGTAAGGAGAACCTTACAGTCGGTGCAGGGCCGCTGCACCCGGTAGTGCGGGCGTGACAGCAGGCGACCCTTACGATCGGCGTTCGTGACGCACGACCTCCTTCTGTTTCTCGCGACGTTTCTGGCGAGTGGGGTGGAGGCGGTGGAGGCGTTGACGATCGTTCTTGCTGTGGGGGTGGTGCGTGGTTGGCGCTCGCCGCTGATCGGCGTGGGGGCGGCGGCACTGGTTCTCGCTGTGATCGTGGCGGTGCTCGGTCCTGCGCTTCGTCTGCTTCCGATCGACACGCTCCGGCTCGTCGTCGGTGCGCTGCTGTTGGTGTTCGGTCTGCAGTGGTTGCGCAAGGCGATCCTGCGTTCGAGTGGCTACAAGGCGTTGCACGACGAGGGTGCCGCGTTCGCTGCCGAGCGCGAGCAGGCGACCCTGGTGGGTCGTGGGGCACCGACCGGGATGGATTGGTACTCGTTCACGGTCGCGTTCAAGGGCGTGTTGCTCGAAGGGCTCGAGATCGTGTTCATCGTCGTCACCTTTGGAGCAGCCCAGGGCCGGCTCCCCTTCGCTGCGGCGGCCGCAGTCAGTGCGGTCGTGCTCGTCGTCATCGCCGGGGTCGCGGTGCGGTCGCCGCTGGAGCGTGTCCCGGAGAACACCATCAAGTTCGCGGTCGGGCTGCTCCTCACGAGCTTCGGCGTCTTCTGGGGCGGCGAGGGCGCGGGCGTCAACTGGCCCGGCTCGGAGGCCGCGATCCTGGCCATCCTCGCCTTCCTCGGCCTCGTGTCGGTCGTGCTCGTCCGCCAGCTCCGTCGGCAGCGACTCGCGGCACTCCCCGTTGGTGCCGGAGCATGAAGTACATCCGCGCGTTCGGCGCGTTCTGGTGGGACTTCATCGTCGGCGACGACTGGCGCGTCGCAGCCGGCGTCGCCGTCGGCCTCGCAATCACCGCCTTCCTCGCCCATCGCGATCTCGCCGCCTGGTGGGTGCTCCCCACGACAGTCGCGCTCGTCCTCACCGTGTCGCTGCGACACTCGACGCGAGCGAACTCCTGACGGAGAGCATGCAGCTCGCAAGCCGAAGCACAGCCCGGTAGCCGCAACGGACTATCGGTGCCACTTTCGCCTCGTCCGGTCAGGAACCGATAGTCGAGTGCGATGCGTCGGTGGGCTCACGTGCTCCTCGCCGTCGCGGCCGCTCTGTTCATTCTGGCCGTGCTGACCATCGGCGCTCTGATTGGGCTGAATGCGGAGTGCAACGGCGCGGACTGCCCGCGCTCCGATGCGTGGCGCGCTGCGGTCATCGCAACGCCTGTGATGGCGGCGATCCTTCTGCTCGCCGGCGCAACGTGGAGCGCTATTACGAGGAAGCTGCGGCCGCTCGTCCTCGCCGAAGCCGCCGTTATCGCACTCGTTCCGCTCGTCGGTGTCGCCTTCGGCGACGCCGGTCCAAGCACGTTCGTGTGGCTCGCGGTGGCGGCGTTCGTCGGCTGGCGTGCGCTACGCCGCTGACGGCGATGACGATGGGTCGTCCGTTTGCGTGCGCGGGTGTCGGGTGCGGAATGGCAACGAGGAAACGATCGCCGTCGTCGCTGACCGAGCTGTCTCCGGAAGTCCCTGCAAACAGGCGGTTTCGGTGAACTGGAGCGAACGGCAGACGCTTGCCGCGACAGGCTCTCTGGACCGAGCCCAGTTGCGCCATCCGATGAACGCCTGGATCGAGGACGAGCGTCGCTCGACCGTTCCGAGGGCCGTTCGCCTCGACGGCTACGGGCTGCCGGGTCCACATCCATCTCTAGGGATGAGGTGGATCTCGAGGCCCTGGTGCTCTCGACGAGCATGCGGACGGTCATGTCCGCGCGCGTCGCGTGAGGAGCCGATCCCGATCTCCGCATCGAGCTCCCAGATCATGGCGTCGCGTTCGGGCCGGCTTGTGTCTTCGCCCGCCGAGGCGCACGATGGTTACGGGGCGCGGCCGCCCTGCGGCCGTCTCGGTTGTCTCCCCTTCCGGGACGTTCAGATTTCTCGGAGGTCGCGCCTCCGCCGCGTTGTGACAAAGCCGACTCCAGCCGGGTGCGTCACGGGTCGCCTGCGCGCGCGTGCCGCGGATGCGCCGGAGACTGGGGCGAGTCGGAGGACGGCGACCCGGAGACCTGCGAGGGACGTCAAGACTCGGACTGGGCCGGTGGCGGGTTCGACTCGTCTCGGCCGTGACGTGCTTCCCACCATCGGCCGGCCCGCGGGCGACGCCTGCGGCGGGCTCGCACGCGCGAGGGGAGTAACTCGCGCCCACGTCATCGTGCTCGATGAGCGATCGTGATGGAGTCTGGTCGTGGCCAACCGCTATTTCGTCGCGGCCGGCTGGATCGTGTGGTGTGGGGCGGGCTGTAGCTCCGACAGGTCGAGTCTGTCCGCGGGGGCGTTCTCACGTCGGGAGAGGGCGAGGAATGGGATCGCGAGTGCGGAGATTCCGGCTCCGAACAGGTAGGAGGGTGCGTATCCCCAGAGGTCTGCTGCGCGGCCGAGCAGCGGTTGTGTCCAGACGCCGCCGCTGGAGCTCATCAGCGAGTCGAAGGACAGGATCGTGGCACGCTGGCGGGAAGGGATGAGCCCGTTGAGGTAGGCCTTTCGGATCGGCATCGAGGCGGAGAAGAGCAGCCCCCAGACGACGATGATTGCGAGCACCGCCCAGAAGCTGTCGGCGAGGCCGATCAGCGCAAGCGTTGCAACGTTGAGTACGGCCAGAAGAAGGAGCGCCGAGGTGCGGCGGGCGAGCCGCCGGCGGATCCAGGGCGCCACGAGCCCGCCGACGATCTGCGCCCCGGCGACGATCGCGGCCACCAGTCCGGCGATCTGGTAGGCGCCCGGGTCGCCGTACAGCTCGAGCAGATAGGGCTGCAGCGCGTAGAACGCGTAGATGCCGACACCTCCGGCCGCCAACGACTCGAGCATCAGCCACTTGACGGCCGGCGCGCGCCAGCCATGCTCGATCGAGGCCGCGGCGACGTTCCGCACCTCGGTCGTGATCCGGCCGCCCTTGACGGGTGCGAACCCGAGGTCGTGCATGAGCGCGAACGCCGCGACGAACATCACGAGGAGGATCAGCCCGCGCAGCAGGAACGGCACGGCCAGGCTCGACTGCTCCGCGATGAAGCCACCGGCTACCGAGCCGCCGAGCATCGCCGCTCCGGACACCACCTGCCCCCGACCGAAGACGGAGTCGACCGAGCCCGTGAAGCCGGTGGCCGTCAACGCGTCGACGAGCCATGCCTCGACGGCACCCGAGAAGAACGTGTAGCCGAGGCCGATCAGCATCGAGACGACCGCCCACGCCCAGAACGGCGCCTCGATCTGCCACAGAAGCACGTACAGCAACGTCGACGCGGAAAGCGTGACGGTTCCGAGCAGGTAGGACAACCGGCGACCGGCGGTGTCGGCGACGACTCCCGTCGGGATCTCGAAGAGCACCATCCCCGCCGTAAAGAACGCGTTCGCCGCAAAGGCCTCGAGATTCGACAGCCCCGCATCGAGGAGGAAGATCGTGTTGATCCCCCAGATCAAGGACGCGGCCAGTGTGTTCCCGAAGAGCAGCACCATGTACCGGGCCTGGATCGAGCGGGGCGTAGGTGGCCGTGGGGTCACAACAAACCTGAACGTGCATCGCGCCGCCCGCAATCCACGGCGGACGGAGCCCAGCCCGGCTACCACTGCCTGGACATCGCGCCCCCGGTGAGGCCACCGCCGCGGCCGCGGCCGTCACTCTCCTCCTCTCGTACAAACGCGCACGCGAGGATCGTTGGTCGGCCACCGCTCGATCCCTCGTGATCCGACACGTATCTGACGGACCGGTGACAAGCGTGCAGTCGTCAGACATGCCGGGCGACCCACGACTCGGCGGGTCGGTCTGCATCACCCAACCCCCTTCCCCGAGGCTAGTCGTGAGCCGGGGTGTTGAACGAGGCATTCGAGCGACGTTCTCGGTCAGTAGCGGCCACTCGATGAACACAGGGGTTGTGGGCACGGGCCTCTCGTCGGGGCCCGTTCTCTTGGCCTTGCCCAGAGATCATCCGGGGCGCCCTGCTAGGTCGTCGCCTCGGCCGGAGCTGGGGCAGCTTCTGCCGCTCGCCCCGTATCCCCGGTGGCACTGTCCTCCCCTTCGACAGGGGTCTCGGCCGCCCAGCCGGCGAGGTGGGAGATCCAGATCGCATAGAGCGACATGAATCCGACGAACCACAGGGCGTCGCGCTCGACGATCCAGACGACCGAGCCGAGCGTGAGCCAGACGATCGTCAGCCAGTAGTGGATCACTCGCCGGTGCTTCGCATCCGTCCGGTCGACGATCCACTCGCCCGAGAGCCATCGGTTCATCGTCGTGCTTCGACTCTCAGTACCAGCGGCCGCGTGCGAAGCCGCCGAAGGCGACGAGCCCGACGATCGCAATCAGGATGCCGAGCCACAGGCTCCAGGCGATCGCCACGACGAGGCCGACGATCACGAGGATCCCGCCCAGCCCCAGTCCCGCACCGCTCGTGCTTCTGCCGTCCGCCATGTCCTCGCTCCTCTGTGTGCCGTGGGCCGCTCTCCGGTGACTCTCTTATCCGAACCCGACCGCGGGCAAACACGCGTTGCGCAAGATTGGGCAACGCACGCGCGAACGGACCGGCACGACGTCCCAAACCGAACGGCCGAGCAGGTGGTGGGCATGACGGGCGACGACGAACTCGATCGGGCCTCGTGGGACCGGCGCTGGACGCAGGTCTCGCGCGAGCATCCGGACAAGCTCGCGAAGCGCCGGGCGAGCGCGCATCTGCTGACCGAGACGGCGCATCTGCATCCGGGGCGGGCCCTCGACGCGGGTTGCGGGCACGGGGCCGAAGCGTTGTGGCTCGCGTCGCGCGGCTGGCGGGTCACGGCGGTCGACTACTCGGTGGCCGCCCTGGCCATCGCTCGATCGAGAGCCGGGGCCGTCGGCGCGGACGTTGCCGGGCGCATCGAATGGACCGAGGGCGACCTCACGACGTGGGCGCCGCCGCGGGGCTCCTACCAGCTCGTGATCAGCCTGTACGTCCATGTGGCCGGATCCGTCGGTGAGATGGTCGGACGGCTCGCAGCCGGTGTCGCGCCCGGCGGGACATTGCTCCTGGTTGGCCATCGCCCCATCGATCCCGCAACCGGTGCTCCGACCGCGGCCGGCGGACAGGTGCAGGTCTCCGTCGACGCCGCCGTCGATGCTCTCGACCCTCGCCGCTGGCGGATCGAGGTCGCCGAGGAGCGGCAGCGGGACGCGGCCGGTACGGGTGTCGACGCGGTGGTGCGCGCGGTCTCGTCCGCCGCGGCCTAGACGAGCGTTGTCGACAGACCGAGCGCCCCTGCCAGGGGCGCTCGGTCGCTTCCCTCCGATCCGCCGGCCTAGGCGGCCTTGGCGGGGTGTGCCACCACGTGCACGCCGGTCAGCGTTGGCGCGCTTGCCGCGGTGAGGTCTGCCTTGCATGCGCGTGCCTGCACCAGCACCCAGTCGCCCGCAACGAGATCGGAGACCAGCTTCTGACCGTTCCGGCGAACCTTCGTCTCGGTGTCGACCACGACGGTCGCGGTGCCGAGGGTCTTCCACGCCTGGCCCCACCGGTTCGACCCCGTCACGCTCATGGCGAGGGACGCCGCGGAGGCGCTCGTGAGCTTGCCTTTCAGCACCACCGTGACCTTCGGCTTGCAGCTGGGCCCGGTCGGCGACGGCTTGGAACCGGTCGCGGCCGGCTTGCCCGTCGTCTCGGGCTTCCCCTTCCCGGGCGGTGGAGCGGCGACCGCGCTGGAGCCGGCGAGGCCGACAACACAGAGACCAACCGCCAACACCTTGAGCTTCATCGTGAATCCCCTCTCGTCGACGACGCGCGTAGGCCCCAATGATGGACCGAGAGCCGGAGGTTCGCGCTCGCGCTATCGGGTTCCCTCGATCGAGGGACGCGCGCCGAGGTGCGGGTGCTCGTTGGACGGACCGTTCGTCCCGGACATCGATTGCTCCCTGCGTCCGTCGATCGGGCCGTGTGGGACCGACGAGGAGGCTGCCCCGGGCCCGGGAAGCGCTTCGACCGTCTTCGGCGGAGGTTGCCTGTCGCGGACGGTCGGGTAGACTCGTTTCCCGCCGTCTGGAGGTGCCGCCGTGCTCGAACGTCACACGCGAACCGAGATGCTTGCGCCAGGGCTCCTCCCCCACGGGTCGATGCTCACCGTCTGTCCCGCGGCCGGATGCATGACCCTCACGATGGGGGGGACGTGCGTCGCGCACGATCAACCGATCACGGTCGAGTTCCAGCGCGGGCGCCCCTTCGCCCCGGCCGTCGCCGTTCGGGTCCCGGCTCGCGCCTGACCGTAACGATCCCCCACCCGAGGGATGCGGAGGGAGTCGTGCGTCCGGACGGTGAGTGCATGGGTGCTTCCTCCGGTTGGCACATGGTCGCGCGTCGTCCGCGCGGCCGCGGCGTGCCGAAGCAGATGCGCCACCTCATGAGCGTCCCCTGCGGCCCGCAGACCGCAGCGGCCGCGGAGGCCGAGCGGGGATCCGTGGCGACGGTGACCCCGATCCGGCCCACCGGTTCGCCGCGGACGACCGGCTGAGCCGGAAGCCGGCCGCGTCTCCTCGCGCCGTTCGCGCGACTTCCCGCTTGCATCCGTCCGACGGGAGGTCCATAGTCGCCCGTGCGCGGCGGCAGGCAGCGCGTGGACCAGACGAAAGATCGTCGAGCCCAAGGGGGGCGAATCGAATGAAGCAGGTTCTCATCGCGTGCGTCGCTGTGGTTGCGTTCGCGGTACCGGGTGTCGCGCTGTCGGCCCATCACGCGCAGGCGGCGACCACCACGTACACGGTCTATCTCGGCGAGTTCGCCAAACCACCAGCGAACCTCCGGAAGATCCCAGGCACGATCAACCAATTCCTGCCGTCGAGGCTCGTCATCGCGGCCGGGGACAGCGTCACCTTCGCGAGCAACTCCTTCCACTCGGTGACGTACAACCCGAGGCCGATCCCGCTGCTCGTCCCGGATCCGGAGAAGGGCACGTACGCCGGGTTGATGGACGCCGCCGGACAGCCGTTCTACTTCGACGACCTCCCGAAGCTGATCTACAACCCGCAGGCGTTCGGGCCGTTCGGGCCGAAGACGATCTCCGGTGCGACACCCGTCTCGAGCGGCGCCATGGGCCCGCAGGGGCCGAAGTCGCCCGCCGCGACGGCGACCTATGCGTTCCCGAAACCGGGCACGTACCGCCTCTTCTGCACGCTGCATCCCGGCATGAAGGCGACGGTCGTCGTCAAGCCCGCCGGTTCGGCCGTGCCGAAGACGCCCGACCAGGTGAAGGCGCAGGCGCTGCAACTGCAGACGGCGGCGTACCCGAAGGCGATCGCGTTGAACAACACCAAGATCGCAGCCCCCAACACCGTCGCGATGGGCGTCGGTGGCGGGGTCGCCATGATCGCCTACTACCCGAAGGTGCTCAAGGTCAAGGCCGGGACCACGGTGACGTTCGTGACCAAGTCGTCGAGCGAGGTCCACAACATCACCTTCGGGCCGAAGAAGTACCTCGAGCAGTGGGGGAAGAAGACAGACCTGCTCCCGGCGGGCCCCACTGCGCCGAACCAGGTCACGCCGATCGTCCCCTACGGGACCGATGCAAAGCCGCTCACGTACGCCGGCGCGACCACGCACGGCAACGGCTTCTTCGCGACGCCGATCTCCGCGGGCGCCCCGATCCCCGGGCTCTCGCGCCAGTCCCGCGTGACGTTCACGACGCCCGGGACCTATAAGTACTTCTGCTGGATCCACGGTCCCGACATGAACGGGACGATCGTCGTCACGCCGTGAGGCTCCGTCGGTCAGGGCCGCGGGCGCTCGCGCTCGCGGCCCTTGCCGGCGCCGCGCTCGTCGTCGCCGGCACCGGTGCGCTCACGTCGATCGCCGCGGGCGAGTCGGCGCCGACCGGACACGTCCGCGAGTACTGGGTGGCCGCCGTTCCGGTGACGTGGAACGTCGTCCCGAACGGGCGCAACGCGATCGAGGGCGAGAGCTTCACACCGGACAAGACCGTGTTCAAGACGGTCGTCTACCGCCAGTACACGAAGGATTTCGCGAAGCCGGTCGGCAAGCAGCCGGGCGACGAGGGCATCCAGGGCCCGCTCCTGCACGCTCGGGTCGGCGACACCATCCTCGTCCACTTCCAGAACCTCGACACGCTGAACAACCTGCCGCACTCGATGCACTTCCACGGCGTGCGATACCGGTTCGGCTCCGACGGGGCGTACATCCCCGGGTTCTCGGGACCAGGCGCCAACGTGAAGCCGGGAGAATCCTTCACCTACCGCCTGGTCGCCGAGCCGCAGTCCGTGGGAGTCTGGCCGTACCACGACCACTCGCCCTCGATGACCGCGTCGATCGAAGGGGGTCTCTACGGGGCGCTCTCGATCCTCGGCCCGAACGAGCAGGCGCCCGACCACGAGTTCGTCGTCTACCTGTCGTCGCATCTCGGCTTCATGACGATCAACGGGAGGGCGTTCGTCGGGAACACACCGGTGTTCCGGGCCAAGGTCGGCGACCTTGTCCAGTGGGACGTGCTTGCGATCGGCGACGACTTCCACACCTTCCACGTGCACGGTCACCGCTGGATGACGGCCGACGGCCCGCGCGACACGCAGGTGATCGGGCCGGCCGAGAGCTACAAGATCCGCTGGCGCGAGGACATACCGGGGACGTGGCTCTACCACTGCCACGTCGAGAGCCACATGATGAACGGGATGATCGGCATCTACCGGGTGACGCGGTGAGCAGGCGCTTGCTGCCGGTGCTCCCGGTCCTGGCGGGGCTCGTGCTCGCGACGGGCGCCGCGTCGGCGGACGCGCCCACACGCACGATCACGATGCCCGGGAAGTTCTACGACCCGACACAGATCTCGGTCCTCGTGGGCACCGCGGTGACGTGGAAGAACGACGACTCGATCAACCACACCGCCACGGCGGACGGTGACGCGTTCGCCTCCGGCTACCTGCCGCCCGGCGGGTCGTTCACGTTCACCTTCACCAAGCAGGGCCGCTATGCATTCCACTGCACGATCCACAAGTTCATGAAGGGCGAGATCGACGTCTTCGGGCTCGTCCTGTCCGGCCCCGAGGGACCCGTCGCCACCGGCGATCGCGTGGTCTTCGCCGGCCTCGCGCCGCCCGGCACCGAGACCGTGACGCTCCGCGGCGGGAGCGCCTCGCAGACCGTGCATCCCCGTGCGGACGGGAGCTTCGCCGTCGGGGTCGGTGTCCCGGTACCGGAGACGTTCAGAGCCGCCGCGGGGAGCCTCGTCAGCCCCGCGGTGCGCGTGCAGGTGCGCCCTGCGGTCGCCGTCGTCCACGCGGCGAGCAGCGTGGGCGCCCGCGCGGCGCCCGGGCGCCCGGGCGCGACTGCGGTGCTCCAGACCTACGACCGCGACCACTTCGTCTGGCGGGCGATCGCCCGCGGCCGTCTCGACGGCCGCTCGCGCGTGCGCTTCGCGCTGCCCCCGGGCCTCGACCGGGTACGGGTCGTCGTCAAGGGCACGAAGGGCTGGGCGGACGGCATCTCGCGCTCGATCCTGCTGCGCCGCGCCGGAGCGTGACGCCGAGCGCCGCGGCGCTCAGACCAGCCGCTTCTCGAGGTACGCGGCGAGCCGTGTCAGCGGGAAGGAGATGAGGAAGAACACGAGCGCGATGAAGGCGAAGATCTCGAACGCGTGGATCTCGCCGATCCCGGCTGGCGGGTAGAACGTCAGCCGCTCGCTCTGCGACTTGCCTGCCTGGAGGAGCTCGATGCCGCCGATCACCGCCGCCAGCGTGGAGTTCTGGATGATGTTCACGAGGAGATTGACGAGCGGCGGAAGCAGCCTCCGCAGCGCCTGCGGGAGGATCACCGAGCGGTGACGCCCGACCCACCCGAAGCCGAGCGCGGCGGCTGCCTCGTGCTGCTCCCTCGGGATCGACTGGACAGCCCCCCGCGTCGCCTCGGCGACCTGCGCGCTGCCCCAGAGGATGAGCGCGATCGCCGTCGCCGTGAGAGGACCGAACTCGAGCGAGCTGTTGATCGCCGGGAGGCCGAAGTACACCATGAAGACCGTGACGAGGATCGGCAGCCCGCGGAACACCTCGAGGTAGGCGCGGATGGGCGCCCGCAGCAGCGTGCTGTGCACCGTCAACAGCGTTCCGAGCACGATCCCGATGGCGGTGCTCCCGACGACCGCGATCGCGGAGACGCGGAGGGTCGCGGGCAGCCCCACCTCGAGGATGTAGCGGACGACGGGCTCTGCCCAGGCGGGCACCTCTAGCGCTCCTCCGGTAGCGCGAGCCGGGACTCGAGCAGTCGGATCGAGGCCGAGAGTCCCCAGACGAGCGTCAGGTAGACGATGCCGAGGACGGTGAGCGCCTCGAGCGTCTCGAGCGTCAGGTTGGCGATGTTGATCGCCGTCGTCGTCAGCTCCGGGTAGCCGATCACGTACATGAGCGACGTGTTCTTCACGACGGAGATGTACGTGTTGATCGACGACGGCAGCGAGATGCGTCCGCCGATCGGAAGCGTCACGTTGAGAAACGTGGCGAAACGGCCGAAGCCGAGCGCCAGGCCTGCCTCGCGGTAGCGCTCGGGCACCGCCTCGAACCCCGCGCGGAAGTTCTCGCTGTTGAACGCGCCGCCCCACAGCATCACGGAGAGCCAGGCGGTGGTGAACGCGTCGAGGCGGATCCCCACCTGCGGCAGCGCGAAGAAGAGCATGAAGATCTGCACCAGGATCGGGGTGTTGCGGATGATCTCGACGTAGACGGCGGTCACCTGGCTGACGACCGGAATGCGATGCGCGCGCGCGGCGCCCAGCACGAGCCCGATCGCGAATGCGCCCGCGATCGCGATGAGGGAGACCTTGAGCGTGTTGAGGAGCGCGTCGAGGAGCTCGCGCCAGTTCTCCGACACGAAGGCCCAGAGGTCGTATGCGGCGACGAGATCCATGGAGAGACGAAGGAGGGCGGTCGGCATGCGACCGCCCTCCTCGGAACCGCGGTCAGGCTACGACGGGCACACCGTGTCGACGCTCGGAGCCGTCGGCGACGCGTACTGGAAGTCGTTGTTCGGTCGCAGGACGTTCTTCGAGAACGCCGGCACGAAACGCGGCGCGATGTTGTTCCTGATGATCGGGACGAAGAGGTCCTTCTTCTTCATCAGGTTGAGGCGGGCGTCGACCCAGCGCTTGAGCTCGACGTTGCCCTGCTTGATCCCGATCCCGTACGGCAGTTCCAGGAACAGGTCGTCCGTGAGCTTTGCGGCCGGGTTCGTGGCCGCGATGAGTGCGAGCGACGTGTCGTCGAACATGACCGCGTCGGCGCGACCCTGGTTGAACGCGAGGACGGCGTTCGTGACGCTGTCCACCACCACGACCTCGGTCCCGGTGAAGCACCTCTTCATCCACCGGTCGTAGATCGAGCCGCTGGTCGTGGCCACCTTCTTGCCGCGGATGTCCGCGAGCGACTTGATCGGCGAGTCGTTCTTCACGAGCAGCCGGCCGGTCGCGTTGTAGTACGGCCGCGAGAAGTCGATCCTCGTGTCGCGGTCGGCGGTGTACGTGAACGTCGAGATCACGAGATCGACGCGGCCGCTCGTCAGGAGTGGCTCGCGCACCGCGGTCGGCGCACAGACGAACGTGAGCCGCTGGGCGGTTCCGAAGGCGTAGCGGGCGAACTGCTTCGCGATCTCGACGTCCACGCCTGCGTTCTTGCCGCGAACGTCGAGGTAGCCGAACGGCGGCGTGTCGCACTTGACGCCCACGATGAGCCGCTTGCGGCTCGCAATGTCCGCGGGCAGCTTCGGTAGCACGGGCGCCTTTGCCACGCTCGCCGTCGGTCCGCTCGGGGCCGTGGTCTGGGCCGACCCGAGTGTCGCAGCGACGAACGCAAGAACGGCGACCCCCGCCGTTGCCAGGATGATCCTTCTCATTCCCCTTCTCCTTCCGCCTCGGTGATTGTCAGATCGTCGAGGGATCCTGTGAGCTCGAGCGAGCGCCGCAGGAAGCGGCGCGTGCGCTCCTCACGCGGGTTGTCGAGAACGTCGGCAGGAGGGCCCTGCTCGACGATCTTGCCTCCGTCCATGAACACCACCCGATCTCCCACGTCGCGGGCGAAGTGCATCTCGTGCGTCACGACGAGCATCGTCGTCCCGCTACCGCGTGCGAGATCGCGCATCACGACGAGCACCTCCCCCACGAGCTCCGGGTCGAGCGCCGACGTCACCTCGTCGAAGAGCATGACCGTCGGCGACATCATCAGCGCCCGCGCGATCGCGACGCGCTGCTGCTGGCCGCCCGAGAGCTGGTGCGGATGCTGCTCGGCCTTCTCGGGCAGCCCGACGACCTCGAGGAGCTCGCGCGCCCGGGTCTCGGCCTCTCCCCGCGGGAGCTTGCGGATCCGGCGGGCGGCGAGCGTCAGGTTGTCCATCACCGTCAGGTGGGGGAAGAGGTTGAACTGCTGAAAGACGATCCCGATCCGCTGGCGCACCGCGGTGACGTCGACGCCCCGGCCCGTGATCTCCGCGCCCTCGAACAGGATCCGCCCGGCCTGGATCGGCTCGAGCAGGTTGACGCAGCGCAGGAGCGTGCTCTTGCCGCTGCCGCTCGGCCCGATGATGACGAGCACCTCGCCGGCCGCCACCTCGAGGTCGATCCCGTCGAGGACGAGGTTGTCCCCGAAGCTCTTCCTCACGCCTTCGAGCTGGATGATGGGTGCCATGCGGCCGTCGGGCGGCAGGTCGGCGACGTCGGCGACGGCGCTCATGCGAGGCGGGGTCGGGCAATCGTCACTCGAATGCGATTGGACAGCACCACGTGCCGCCCGTCAAGGGAGCGGCATAGGATCGTCCCATCGTGAGGATCCGTGCCGCCGTGCTCGAGGAGTTCGGGCAGCCGCTCGCCGTCCAGGAGATCGAGCTGGCGGAGCCGAGGGCCGGCGAGGTGCTCGTCCGGCTCGCAGCCTGCGGCGTCTGCCACACCGACCTCTACACCGCATCCGGCGCGGACCCGAGCGGGTATGCCCCGTGCGTCCTCGGCCACGAGGGGGCCGGTGTGGTCGAGCGCGTGGGGGAGGGGGTCACGCTCGTCCGACCCGGCGACCATGTGATCACCTTGTTCGCGCCCGAGTGCGGCGTCTGCGTCCACTGCCGGAGCGGGCGGACGAATCGATGCGTCGCGATCCGCGATCAGCAGAACCTGGGCTACCTGCCCGACGGCACGACGCGTCTCTCGCGGGACGGCGCGGAGCTGCGTCACTTCATGGGGACGTCGACCTTCGCCGAGTTCACCGTCATGCCCGAGATCGCGCTGGCGAAGGTGAGCCCGGAGGCGCCGCTCGAGGGATGCGCGCCGTTCGCCTGCGGGCTCTCCACCGGGATCGGCGCCGCGTTGTACACCGCGCACGTCGAGCCCGGATCGACGTGCGTCGTCTTCGGCTGCGGGCTCGTCGGCCTCGGCGCCGTGATCGGTTCGCGTCTCGCGGGGGCCGAGCGGATCGTGGCCGTCGACCTGTCGGAGGAGCGCCTCGCGGAGGCCCTGCGCCACGGGGCGACCGACACGCGTCTCGCCGGGGACGACACCGTCGACTGGGTCAGGGAGGAGACCGGCGGCTTCGGCGCCGACTACACGTTCGAGGCGACCGGCAACGTGCGGGTCATGCGCCAGGCGGTCGAGGCGGCGCGTGAGGCCTGGGGGCTGGCGACGATGTGCGGCGTCGCGGGCAGGGGCGAGACGCTCGACATCGTCCCGCGGTTCCTCATCACGGGCCGGCGGGTCGCGGGCTCGTCCTTCGGGGGCGTAAAAGGGCGGACGCAGGTACCGCAGCTCGTCGACCGCTGGCTTGCAGGCGAGTTCGACGTCGAGGCGCTCATCTCGCATCGAATCGGTCTCGACGACGTGAACCGCGGGTTCGAGCTGATGGAGCAGCAGGACGGAATCCGGAGCGTGATCGCCTTCGGCTGAGCTCCGTGGCGACGCGGGGGCCGTACGGGGCCGCTCGCTCCCACGCAAGATCCTCTTCGGTGACGAACGCGGTGCCCGCGGGAGGGCCGGCCGGGGCCCAGGGGGAGGGGAGGCTGGAGACCCCCGCGGACGCGAGGGCCTCCGGATACGACTCGCGCCGTGCGGCCGGGGAGACGGTGCGATCGCCTCCCAGGAGCACACCGAGCCGGACGACGACGTTCCCGATCGCCCGACGAACCGGGCCGGGGCTTGACCCCCGCGCCGCTTCGCGGAGCGCGGCGACGCGGTCGGCTGCCAGCTCCCGGTGGATCTCGGGTGCATGTGGCTCGAGCATCGCGCGTTCTCCTCTCCGTGGAGTATCTTTACATCGAACTACTTCGACTGAAGCTACACCATGAAGAACCTTGACGTCAAGAATCTCGATATGGAGAATCCGGCCGTGACCCGGGAGCCGACCGCGAGCGAGCCCGACCGGGTCGATGCCAACCTCGAGGTGTGGGCACGCGAGCTTCCCGACCTCGACCTCGTCACCGAGGGGATCGTCCAGCGGATTGCCAAGCTCGACCATCACCTCAACGCGACGATGCGCGAGACGCTCGACGACTACGAGCTGAGCACCGGCGACTACAAGCTGATGATGTCGCTCCGGTACGGCGGCCCGCCGTACCGCGGCAAGCCGGGCAAGCTCGCCAAGTGGCTCGATCTCTCGACCGGTGCCGTGACGAACCGCCTGGACACCATGGAGCGGCGGGGGCTGATCCGTCGGCTCGACGACCCCGACGACCGCCGCGGGGTGATCGTCGAGCTGACCGAGGAAGGGAAGCGGGTCTGGGACAAGGCGGTCGCCGCGCAGGCCGAGAAGGAGTCGATCGTCGCGACCGCCCTCGGCGAGAAGGAGCGGCGCCAGCTCGACGAGCTCCTGCGCCGCCTGATGAACGCCTTCGAGCGCGACCACGGCCCGCTCGAGCACGCGGAGCACGAACGGGAGGACGAGTAGGGCCTTCGTCCCGCGACTATCCTCGCGTGACGTGAACGTGACGCTCCCCGACGGGAGCGCGCTCGAGCTCCCGGAGGGCGCGAGCGCGCTCGATGCGGCCCGCGCGATCGGGCCGAGGCTCGCCGAGCAGGCGGTGCTCGCGCGGGTCGACGGCGAGGCGCGCGATCTCCGGCAGCCGCTGCCCGACGGCGCCTCGCTCGAGCTCCTCACGACGCGCGACCACGACGACCAGGACGCGCTCTCCGTCCTGCGCCACTCCGCCGCGCATCTTCTCGCCGAGGCCGTCCGCCGGCTTCACCCGGGCGTGAAGGTCGCGATCGGCCCGCCGATCGAGAACGGGTTCTACTACGACTTCGAGTTTCCCGAGCCGATCCGCGAGGAGGACCTCGCGGCGATCGAGGCAGAGGTGCAGCGCGAGCTGGACGAGGGCCGCTCGTGGGAGCGCACGGAGACGACCCGCGACGAGGCGCGCGCCCGCTTCGCGGCCGAGGGCGAGCCATACAAGGTCGAGCTCGTGGACACGGCCGAGGGCGATATCACGCTCTACACGCAGGGCGACTTCACCGACCTCTGCCGCGGCCCGCACCTGCAGGACTCGTCGCCGATCAAGGCCTTCAAGCTCACCGGCCTCGCCGGCGCCTACTGGCGCGGCGACGAGAAGAACACGCAGCTGACGCGGATCTACGGCACCGCCTTCTACTCGAAGGCCGATCTGGACGCGTACCTCGAGCGGCTCGAGCAGGCGCGCGCGCGGGATCATCGCCGCATCGGCCCGCAGCTCGACCTGTTCCATCTCCAGGACGCCTCGCCCGGCTCGCCGTTCTGGCACCCGAAAGGGATGACCCTGTGGAACGTCCTCGAGGATCTGCGCCGCAGCGAGAACGCCCGCCGCGGCTATCTCGAGGTGAAGACGCCGTTGATCTACGACAAGTCGGTGTGGGAGACGTCCGGTCACTGGGCGAAGTTCCGCGGCGAGATGTTCCTCGTTGCCGGAGAGGGCGAGGAGCCGCATGCCGGCCTCAAGCCGATGAACTGCCCGGGGCACATGCTGTTGTTCGGCAACCAGCTGCGGAGCTACCGTGACCTGCCGCTTCGCTACGCCGAGTCTTCGACACTCCACCGCAACGAGCCCACCGGGACGCTCCACGGGCTTCTCCGCGTTCGGCACGTCACCCAGGACGACGCCCACATCTTCTGCGCGCGCGAGCAGATCGAGGACGAGATCTTCGGATGCCTCGACTTCGCGGCGTTCCTCTACGACCTGTTCGGGATGGAGGCGCGGTTCGAGCTGTCCACGCGGCCCGACGACAAGCTCGGGACTGACGAGGAGTGGGACTTCACCGAGGGCGCGCTGCGCTCCGCCCTCGAGCGGCGCGAGATCGCGTACACGGTGAACGAGGGCGACGGGGCGTTCTACGGGCCGAAGATCGACCTCCACATGCTCGACGTGCTGGGCCGCTCGTGGCAGATGGGGACGATCCAGCTCGATGCGCAGATGCCGAAGCAGTTCGCGCTGACCTACATGGGCGCGGACAACCACGAGCACACGCCGTACGTCGTCCATCGTGCGCTGCTCGGCTCGCTCGAGCGGTTCATGGGGATCCTGATCGAGCACTACGGCGGAGCGTTCCCGGCGTGGCTCGCGCCGGTCCAGGCGCGCGTCCTCCCCGTCGCGGAGGTCCACCGCGAGCGCGGTCGAGGAACTCGTCGCCGCGTTCGGCGCCGCGGGCGTCCGAGCGGACGCGGACGAGCGCGACGAGACGCTCGGCAAGCGGATCCGCGAGGCGGAGCTGCAGAAGATCCCGTACGTCGTCGTGTGGGGCGACCGCGAGACCCGCGAGGCGATGGCCGTCAGACGAAGGGGTGGCGAGGGCATCGAGACGCTGTCGATCGACGGGCTCGTCGAGGAGATTCGAGACCAAGCGCCGGCGTGGTAGCCCTTGCGAACGAGAGCACTGCTGCTACCCTCCGAGACCTGCAAGCAGGAGCGGCATCGCCCCTCACCTCGCCGGCCACGGGCCGCGCGGGGTTCAACCGAGTCGAAACCGACGAGGGAATGCCGCCGCTGCATGCAACGGCGTTTCCACGGAATGAGGAGGATCGACTCGACTTGGTGAACTGCCTTTGAGACCACGGCGTCGTCCCGAGGACCGGACGCGTCCCGTCGTCCAGCAGGATCGGATCAACGAGCAGATCCGCGTACCGCGGGTGCGGCTCGTCGGCGAGGACGGGGAGCAGATCGGGATCAAGGACACGAAAGAGGCGCTCGAGTACGCGTACTCGAAGAATCTCGATCTCGTCGAGGTGGCGAAAGAGGCCGACCCGCCCGTGGCGCGCGTCATGGACTACGGCAAGTGGCGCTACGAGCAGGAGCAGCGCGCAAAGCAGGCGCGGAAGCACCAGTCGACGATCAACATCAAGGAGATCAAGCTCCGACCGAAGATCGGCGACCACGACTACGAGACCAAGAAGGGCCATGTCGTCCGGTTCCTGAACCAGCGGGCGAAGGTCAAGGTCACGATCATGTTCCGGGGGCGGGAGAACCTCCATCCGGAGCGGGGTCGGATGCTCCTCGACCGCCTCGCCGAGGACGTCAAGGAGCTCGGGCAGGTCGAGCAGCAACCCACGATCGACGGCCGGAACATGGTGATGGTGCTCGGGCCCACGAAGAACGCAGGAGTGACACGACATGCCGAAGGTGAAGACAGGGAGCGGAGCGAAGAAGCGCTTCAAGGTGAGCGCGACGGGGAAGCTGCAGCGCCGTCACGCGATGCAGAGCCACAACCTCACGAAGAAGTCGTCGAAGCGTAAGCGCGACTTCGGCAAGGCGCAGCCCGTCGCCGGCGTGGACGTCAAGCGCGTGAAGAAGCTCCTGGGGATGAAGTAGCGATGGCCCGAGTCAAGCGCTCCGTCCACGCCCGCAAGAAGCGCCGCAAGGTGCTCGAGCAGGCCAAGGGCTACTACGGTCGCAAGAGCACGCACTACCGGTACGCGAAGGAGCAGGTCGAGCATTCGCTCGTCTACGCCTACCGCGACCGGCGTAACAAGAAGCGGAACTTCCGCTCGCTCTGGATCGTCCGCATCAACGCGGCGGCCCGCGCGAACGGCCTGTCGTACAACCAGTTCATGAACGGCGTCCACAAGGCGGGGATCGAGCTCGACCGGAAGTCGCTCGCCGACCTCGCCGTCGTCGATCCGGCCGCGTTCACGGCGGTCGCCGAGAAGGCCAAGGCCGCGCTCGCCACCGACGGCGACGCCAAGGCGGCCTGAACGGCCTCGCGGACACGTTCCGCCGGCAGGCGGAGGACTTCGAGGAGCTCGGCTCGCCGATCTACGCCCGGCTGGCCGAGCGCCTCGCGCAGGACCCGTCCCCGGCCGACACGATCCTCGGTGACGACGAGGGCTGGGACGCGGCGCTCCGGCTGTTCGGCGCGGTGCACTACCTCGTCCTGTCGGGGGTCGCGCCTGACGCGCTGACCGGCGAGTGGGACACGTTCGCGGGCGCCCTCGCGGCCCACGCCGACGCGCTCCGGGCCCGCGCCCGCGAGCACGGCGTCCAGACGAACGAGGTGCAGCGCTGCGTCGCGCTGCTGCCGGCGTTCCTCACGGTCGCCGCGGAGACAGCCCTGCCGATCGAGCTCGTCGAGCTCGGACCGAGCGCCGGGCTCAATCTCCTCGCCGACCGCTACCGCTACCGATACGCAGACGGCACGTGGGGCCCGGACGCGGCGAGGCTCGAGTTGGCGGGCGTCGAGCGCGACGGGAGGGTCCCGGCGGCGCTCCTCGAGCGACCGCTCGACATCCGTCGCCGGCGCGGGATCGACCTCGCGCCGATCGACGCGACGACGGAAGACGGCTACCTCGTCTTGCGGAGCTTCGTCTGGCCCGGGCGCGAGGATCGCGTGCGCCGGCTCGACGCCGCGGTCGAGACGCTGCGCGAGGCGCCCGACCGGCCCGAGCTGATCGCCGGCGACTACGTCGAGCTGCTCCCGGCCGTGCTCGCCGCGCGGCCGGAGGACGCGGTGACCCTCGTCTTCCAGACCGCCTCGACGGGCTACCTCCCGCCCGAGGCGGCCGCGCGGCTGCGCCGGACGCTGGACGAGGCCGGCGCAGACGGACGACCGCTTGCCTGGGTCTCGACCCGGCGCCGCGACGAGCGCGAGGGGGCGCCGGACGCCCACGAGTTGCTGCTCGAGCACTACGAGCTCGAGCTCCGCGTCTGGCCCGGATCGGCGCGCCTCGCGGCGCGGCTCGACTTCCACGGCAACTGGCTCGACTGGTGCCTGCCGCCGTGATCACGTCACGTGACAACGAGACGCTCAAGCTCGTCGGCAAGCTGCTCGGGCAACGCAAGCACCGGGAGGCGACGGGGCTCTTCGCCGCGGAGGGCGAGGATCTCGTGGGGGCCGCCCGGGAGGCGGGGATCGAGCCCGTCCACCTGCTCGTCGCGGGCGAGACGGTGGACGAGGCGCTGCTCGCGCGCGTCTCGACGCTGCCGCATCCTGCGCGCTCGATCGCCGTCTACCGTCGCGCTGATCTCCCGACTGGAGCCCGGGACCTGTGCCTTGCGCTCTGGCGCCTCTCCGATCCGGGCAACGTCGGGACCTTGCTGCGCACGGCCGACGCATTCGGTGCGAGCGTCGCCGTCTCCGCGGGCGGCGCCGACCCGACCGCTCCGAAGGCGCTTCGCGCGTCCGCGGGCGCCGTCTTCCGCGTCCCGCTGGTCGACTGGGACGCCCTCCCCGGGCGGCGACTGGCCCTCGTCGCCCACGGCGGCGAGCCGCTCGAACACGTCGATCTCGCGGTGCCGCTGACCTTCCTCCTGGGTGCAGAGCGCGAGGGCCTGCCGGACGAGCTCGCAGCAGACTGCCCCAGGGTCACGATCGAGCTGCCGGGTGGCGCCGAGTCGCTGAACGTGGCCGCGGCCGGCGCCATCGCCCTCCATGCCGCCCACGCGCGGCGCCGTGCGAAGGGTTGACCCGGATGCGGCCGTGGGAGACGCTCTCGCGCCGGACGATCCTCGACCGGCGTCCGTGGCTCTCGGTCGAGAGCCACGTGGTCGAGCTGCCCGACGGCCGGGTGATCGACGACTGGCCGTGGGTCGAGTCGCGCGCGTTCGTCAACGTCGTGGCGGTGACCGAGGACGGGTCGTTCCTCCTCTTCCGCCAGACGAAGTACGCGGTGCGAGGCACCACCCTCGGCCCCGTCGGCGGGTACATCGACGAGGGCGAGGAGCCGCTCGCCGCCGCCCGGCGCGAGCTGCTCGAGGAGACGGGCTACGAGGCACGCGACTGGACGACGCTCGGGAGCTACGTCGTGGACGGGAACCGCGGCTGCGGCGTCGGGCACCTCTTCCTCGCGCAAGGGGCGAGGAAGGTCGCCGAGCCCGATGCCGACGACCTCGAGGAGCAGGTGCTCCTGCTCCTCACCCGCGACGAGGTCGAGGCGGCGCTGGCGGCCGGCGAGATCGAGGTGCTGTCCTGGGTGACGGTCGTCGCGCTGGCGCTCCGCGCCCTCGACGTCTGACCGCCGGCGGCGCTACCAGGCGCCCCCGCCGCCGCCTCCACCCCCGCCGCCGCCTCCACCCGAGAAGCCGCCGCCGAATCCGCCGGAGCCGGAGGAGGGCGGGGCGAGCGCCGAGCCGAAGCCGGAGGCGAGGTCACCGATCGACATCGCGCTGGCGCCGCTTCCGAGATTGCCGTACCCGGAGATCCAGTAGAGCGAGCTCGTCTCCGCCATCGCCTCGGGCATCGCGAGATGCGCGGCCTGGAGGACCCGTTCGGCGATCCCGAACGCGATCCCATAGACGAGCAGCCGCTCCCACAGCGCGAGCGTCGCGGGCGGCGCCTCCTGGAGGCGCGGGAAGTCCTGGAGGTAGCGGCGGAAGGCGTCCCACCGCTCCGCCTCGAGTGCGGCGTCGGCCGTCCTCCTCCGCCAGAGCTTGCGCCGCGTCGTCGCGCCGAGCAGCATCGCGGCGTTCACGAACGCGCAGAAGGCGAGCGCGAGCAGGACGACGTCGCTCCAGCGCGGGTAGACGTTCCGCCAGCCGTCGATCGCGATCCAGGCCAAGACGGCGCCGAGCGCGGCGAACACGGCGATCCCGGCGACGAGAGGGACGATGCCCATGGAGCGGAACCAGCCGCGGTTCGCCACCTCGCCCGAGACCGCCTCCTTGAAGCCCGCCGAACCGGGGCGCCATCGTCGCGCGGTCGTCCTCGATCTTCGAGCGGAACGCCGACAGCCGCTCGGCGCCTTCGCCGAGGACGTCGTCGACGACCTCGGCGACCGAGCGCTCCCAGGTCGTGAGCTCGACCGGTGTCCCGTGCGAGAGCTCGAGGTCGGAGATGCTCTCGTGGCGGATCCCGCCCCAGACGCTCCGCTCCGTCGTGACGTGGTCGGCCCTGTAGTGGCCGCGACGGATCAGGTCGAAGAGCGTCGCGGTGAACTCGAACGACCCGGCTTCCCCACCCTGACGAAGGAGCGTGGGGACGAGCGCCGCCTGGGTCTCGGTCGGCGGCTCCTGCTCGTACTCCCGGTCGTACCGGGTCTCGAGCTCCCGGCCGAAGCGCCAGAAGACGAAGCTCGTGATGGCCAGCGCCGGCAGGACGCCGAGCGCGAGCAGGATCAGCGCCGTCCGCCAGGGATGCCGGATCGCGTCGTCGATGCGCTTCTTGTCGCGCTCGTACGCTGCCGCGTCGTCGAGCTCCTCGGCGACGATCTTCTGAAGCCCGGGCCCGTCGGCGACGCGCATCCCACCGGTCGAGGTGAAGGCGCTGCGCGGGAACAGCGTGCGGAGCTCGACGAACTGGTGTGCCGGGACGTCGAGCGCCCGCAGGTGCGCGCTCGCCCCGTCGAGCGTCACGTCACCGCGCACCCAGACCGGGTGACCCCAGGCCCTGACGACGTCTCCGGGGCCGGTCGTCGTCGCCGTGAGCCTGCCGAGCGAGGAATCCCATTGATCGCCCCACACCTTGAGGTTCACGTCGACGACGTCGTCGTAGGCCACCGCGAGCCCCTGCATCCGGTAGTGGATCTCGAACGTCCGCACGGCGTCGCTGGCGCTGAAGTGCCAGACGACGCGCTCGGTGTCGCCGGTGCGCACGACGCCGAACGTGCCGGCCGGGCTCGAGCATCCCAGCTCGACGCAGCCGCCGGCGGCAAAGGAGCGCCCGTTCTCCGAGACGCTCACCTGGTCGATCGACTCGCCCGAGCGGAGAGGGATGTCGCGGTTGGCGCCGCTGAACGCTCCGCTGAAGGCGTACGTCAGCTGCTCCGTGACCCGGAGGCTGCCGTCCGTCCCCACCACGACCGTGACGTTGGCCTGGGGGAGGTCGAACGACTTCGCCTGGGCGCCGCCGGCCAGCGCGAGCGCTGCGACGGCGGCGGCGAGGAGCGTCGCTCTACGAGGCGGGCGGGTCACTCGGCGCGTCCACGGGAGGCGCCGTCGGTGCCACGGTGGCGGGCACGGAGGGCGCGGACGGGCCGGCCCCGGGCGAGAAGTCGACGTGCGGCGCCTCGCGCTGCGTCTCGTCGGTCTCGAAGAACTCGCGCCGTGCGAACCCGAACGGTCCCGCGATCACGACACCCGGGAACGTCTGGATCGCGTTGTTGTACGTGAGGACGGTGTCGTTGTAGACCTGCCGGGAGACGGCGATGCGGTTCTCCGTCTCGGCCAGCTCGGACTGCAGCTGCCGGAAGTTCTCGTCCGCCTGCAGCTCCGGGTAGGCCTCGGCGACTGCGAAGAGGCGCCCGAGCGCCTGACCCAGGATCCCTTCGGCCGCCGCGGTCGCCGCCGGGCCCTCTGCGCGCTGTGCGGCGGCGCGCGCCTCGGTCACCGCCTCGAACGTGCCGCGCTCGTGCTGCGCGTAGCCCTTCACCGTCTCGACGAGGTTCGGGATCAGGTCCCACCGCCGCTTCAGCTGGACCTCGATCTGCGCCCACGAGTTGTCGACGCGGTTGCGGTACCGGACGAAGCGGTTGTAGAGCGCGATCAGCGCCAGGACGATCACCGCTGCGACGACGAGAATCACGATCAGCCAGACCATCGCGGCCGATCCTACGCGCCCGGGAACGGCCTCGTCCACCCGGCCCGTTACCATCGCCCGGCGGATGCCGACACCCCGCGTCGCACGGATCAACGTCACTCCCGTGAAGAGCACGCGGCTGCACCACCCCTCGTCGGTCGAGGTCGGTCGAGACGGCGCGCGCGACGACCGGCGGTTCCTCCTCGTGGACGACGGGCTGCGCCTCTACAACGGCAAGCGCGACACGTCGCTCGTGCGAACGTCCGCCGCATGGGACCCGGCGACCCGGGTGCTCGCGTTGACGCTGCCGTCGGGAGAGACGCTCGAAGCCGAGGCCGTCCGGGCGGGTCCCGAGGCCGTCGAGGTGTACGGCCGGGAGGTCCGGGGCCACGTGGTCGAGGGGCCGTGGGCCGACGCGCTGTCGGACATCGTGGGGCGCTCTCTTGCCCTGGTCGAGCGAGACGACGGTGCGTGGGCGACGGACTCGCGCCCCGCGACACTCGTCTCACAGGCGTCGACGCGCCTCGTCGACGGCGACGGCCGCCGGTTCCGCATGCTGTTCGAGCTCGACGGGCTCGAGGCACTCGCCGAGGAGGACTGGCGGGGCCGGCGCGTGCGGATCGGTGAGGCGACGCTGCTCGTCGGGGAATCGACACCGCGGTGCGCCGTCCCCTCCGCGAGCCCCGACACGGGGCGGCGCGACCGGGACGTCCTCCGGGAGCTGATCGAGGCGCGCGGCTCGGAGAACGGCGACGTGTGCCTGGGCGTCTACGCCGAGGTCGTCGAGCCCGGTGTCGTCGGAGTCGGCGACGAGGTGATGGTGCTGGAGGGCTGAGGGCCGGCCCGGAGGGTCTCGTGACCGCGCGGCGTCAGCCCGGCCGTCGGCAGATCCAGATCTGGTCTTCGCCGCCGTCGTAGGGACGGCGGTCGAACCACCCGAAGATCGCCTCGGCCACAAGGCCGGCGTCCTCGATCAGCGCGTTCCACTCCGGCGCCGAGAGCCAGTGCAGCGCGAACCTGGCCGACTGCTCCCCGCCTCGGACCGAGAGGACGAGGCGGCGGGCCTCCAGATCCCAGTCGGCTCGCTCGAAGATCCCCGGCTCGCGCTCGAGCCAGCGGCCGTCCGTCTCCTCGATGTCCTCGGGGCTCGGTGCGAAGACGTCGAAGACGAATCGCCCCCCGGGCTCGAGCACCGACGCCGCGGCCGTCAGCGCCCGCAGCTTCTCGTGCTCGTCGGGCATGTGGAGGAGCGAGCGGAACGGGACAGTCGCGAGCGGCACGCGCTCGTCGACCGGAGGGTCCCGGAGGTCGCCGAGGCGCAGGTCGACGAGGGGGGAGACGTTCTCCCGCTCCGCGTACGCCCGGGCGCCCTCGAGCATCGCAGGGGACTCGTCGACGCCGATCACGCGCACGCCCGCCTTCGCGATCGGAACGGCGATCCGGCCGGTCCCGACCGCCAGCTCGACGACGGGCCCGCCGGAGGCGAGCGCCTCCTCGACGTAGAAGTCGACGTCCTCGACGACCGACCGCGACCACGGGTCGTAGATCGGCGCGATGCCGTCGTAGAGCGCCGAGCCGGGCGCGTCGTCGTCCACGCCCGCGATTCAAGCAGCCGGGGGCCTTGTGACACGGTGTCACTTGGTAGCCTCGATCGTCCCATGGACGTCGAGGCGCTCGAGCAGGCGGCCCTCGCGGCGGTCGCCGCGGCGACGTCGACGGACGAGATCGAGGCGGTGCGCGTCGAGTACCTCGGCCGCAAGAGCGACCTCAAACTCGCGCTGCGCGAGGTCCGCGACCGGGAGACGGGGATGAGCCTCAACGCCGCGCGGGTGCGGATCGAGGCGGCGGTCGACGAGCGCGACGCCGAGCTCGCGCGCGCGGAGCTCGACCGCCGGCTGGCCGACGAGCGGGCCGATGTCACGCTGCCCGTCCACGCGTACGAGCGGGGCCATCTCCACCTGATCACGCAGATCAGACGCGAGGTGGAGGACGTGTTTCTCGGCCTCGGGTACGGCGTCGTGGACGGCAGGGAGGTCGAGACGACGCACTACAACTTCGACGGGCTCAACTTCCCGCCCGGTCATCCCGCGCGCTCGCCGCTTGCGTCGCTCTTCCTCGACGAGGACACGTTGCTGCGGACGGAGACGTCCCCGTCGCAGATCCGGACGATGGAGGCGCAGCAGCCGCCGATCTACATCGTCTCGCTCGGCCGGGTGTACCGCCGGGACACGCCGGACGCGACGCACGTGCCGGTCTTCCACCAGGTCGAGGGCCTCGCGGTGGACGAGGGCATCACGCTCGCCGATCTGCTCGGGACGCTCGACGCACTGATGAAGGCGCTGTTCGGTCAGGAGCGCCGGACGGAGTTCCGGACGCACTACTTCCCGTTCACCGAGCCGTCCGTCGAGCCGTACGTCTCCTGCCACGTCTGCGACGGCGCGGGCTGTCCCGTGTGCCGCCACTCGGGCTGGATCGAGCTCGGCGGTTCCGGCATGGTCGACCCGAAGCTGTTCGAGTTCGTGGGCTACGACCCCGACCGGTACTCCGGCTTCGCCTTCGGCCTCGGGCTCGAGCGGATCGCGATGCTCCGTCACGAGTTCCCTGACCTCCGCGAGCTCTGGCGGAACGACCTCCGCTTCGCGAGGCAGTTCTGATGCGGGTTCCGCTCTCGTGGCTGCGGGAGTACGTCGAGACGTCCGCCTCCGCTCGCGACCTGGCGCGCCGCCTCTCGATCTCGGCGCTCGAGGTCGACCGCGTCGACGACGCCGGCGTCGCCGATGTCGACGGCAACCTCGGGCGCTTCGTCGTGGGGCGGGTGCTCGCCGCCGATCCGCATCCGAACGCCGATCGGCTCCAGCTCTGCCAGGTCGACGTCGGCAACCCCGATCCGCAGCAGATCGTCTGCGGCGCGTGGAACTTCGGAGTCGGGGCGACCGTCGCCGTCGGGATGCCGGGCGCGCTGCTCCCCGGCTTCCCGGGACCGCTCGAGGAGCGGAAGCTGCGGGGCGAGGTGTCGCGGGGGATGATCCTCGCCGAGGACGAGGTCGGCCTCGGCCCCGACCACTCCGGCATCATGCTGCTCCCCGCCTCGGTCGAGCCGGGGACGCCCCTGGCGGAGGTCCTGCCGCTCGCCGACCAGGTGCTCGACGTGACGCCGACCATGAACCGGCCCGACCTCCTCTCGCTGGTCGGGATCGCCCGCGAGGTCGCGGCGCTCTGCGACGGGACGCTGCGCCCGCCCGAACCGGACGATCCCCCGGTGACCGATCCTGAGCCCCTCGAGGTCGGGGTCGACGACTTCGGCGGCTGCCCGCGGTACATCGCCCGCGGGTTCCGCGGCGTTGCGGTCGGGCCGTCGCCCCAGTGGCTCCGTGCGCGCCTCCACCTCGCGGGCATGCGCTCGATCTCCAACGTCGTCGACGTGACGAACTACGTCATGCACGTGTGGGGCAGCCCGCTCCACGCCTTCGACCGCTCGAAGCTCGCCGGCGGCCGGATCCTGGTCCGGCGGGCGCAGCAGGGGGAGCGCCTCCGGACGCTCGACGGCACCGAGCGGACGCTGATCGCGAGTGACCTCCTGATCACGGACGGGGAGCGCGCGATAGCGCTCGCGGCGATCATGGGCGGGCTCGACTCCGAGGTCTCGGAGGGCACGACCGAGGTGTTGCTCGAGGCGGCAAACTTCGAGCCGATCGGCGTCCTGCGCACGTCCGAGCGGCTCGCCCTCCGCACCGAGGGGTCGAACAAGTGGGAGAAAGGCGTCGACCCGTACGCGGCCGAGCCCGCTGCGGTCCTCGCGAGCCGGCTCCTCGTCGACCTCGCGGGCGCCGAGCCGACCGGGTCGATCGACGTGAACGACGGACTGCCCGACCGTCCGGTGGTGACGTTCCGTCCTGCCCGCGCCACCGCCCTGATCGGGCTGGACGTGGCCGAAGAGGAGCAGCGGTCGATGCTCGGCCGCCTCGAGTTCGAGGTCGACGACGCGTGGCGGGTGACCGTGCCGACCCATCGCGGCCGCGACGTCACGCGCGAGATCGACCTCGTCGAGGAGGTCGCGCGCGTGGTCCTCGACCGCGTGCCGTTGACGATGCCGCTGCGGCGCTCGGTCGCGGGGCACCTCACGGCCGAGCAGCGGTTCCGTCGGGCGCTCGAGGACGTGCTCGTCGGCGCGGGGTTCTCCGAGGCGTACACCTGGAGCCTCGCACCCTCCGATCCCGATCCCGACGCCCTGAGGCTTCCCGACCCGATGAGCGGCGAGCACGCCGTGCTCCGGACGACCCTCCTCCACGGCCTCGTCGAGGCCGCGCGGGTGAACGTCGACGCCGGCAACGAGGACGTGCGCCTCTTCGAGACTCGCCCGGGTCTACCTGCCGTCGGGCGAGCCGCTGCCCGACGAGCGGTGGCGCGTCGGCGGGATCGCGGCGGGCGGGTTCGGTGTCGCACGCGGTGCCGTCGAGGCGCTCTACGAGGCGTTCCACGTCCCGCTCGAGGCACGCCGCGCGACGCTCGCGCACCTCCACCCGGGCAAGGGGGCCGAGACCGACTCCGGGTGGTTCGGCGAGCTCCATCCCGCGCAGCTCGAGGGCGCCTGGGGCGTCTTCGAGCTGGATGTCGCCGCCCTGATGGCGCCGCTGCCGGAGCGGATCCTCTACGAGGACGTGATCACGTACCCCGCCGTCCGCCAGGACATCGCCGTCGTGGTGGGGGAGGACGTCGAGGCGGGCTCGATCGTCACCGTTGCCCGCGAGGCCGGAGGGGACGAACTCCGCGACGCCCGCGTCTTCGACGTCTACCGCGGCGAGCAGGTCGGCGAGGGCCGGAAGTCCGTCGCCGTGCACCTCGTCTTCCAGGCGCCCGACCGGACGCTCACCGACGAGGAGGCGGATGCGGCCCGGAGCAGGATCGTCGACGCGCTCGCCGAGCGGGTGGGCGGGGAACTGCGCGGCTAGCGGGTCCTAGAGGACCTTTCCGCCGACGTACCAGACGGTGCCCTGCGTCGCGACGTTGTCGGTGTCGGAGACGACGCGGAGCACCGAGACGGCGCCCGTGATCGCCTCGCCGTCGAGCCGCTCGAAGCAGCGGCGCGCCATCTCCGGGGAGACGCCGTAGCCCTTGCGGCGCGCGCAGCGGAACGTGAATCCGACGAGCTCGCGGTCCCGCGTGGGGTTGATCGGGGCGCAGAGGAGCGCGGCGCGCGGGAGGAGCGAGCTCGAGTGGATCTCGAGCAGGCAGAGGAGGTCGCTCCACCCGGACGGGAGCTCGCCGAGCGCCGCGTCCCATGCCTCGGCGACGGGGGTCGCCGTCCGCCGCGCCGCGGACGTCGACTCGGACACCGGCTCCCGGACTTCGAGATCGGCCTGCTCGAGCAGGCACCAGATCCGCGCCTGGTCGAGCCGGCCGAAGAGCCGCCGCGCGCCCTCGGGCCCTGACGGACCCCCCGCGCGCCGGACGACGAACGCGAGCTGCTCGCCTGCGTGGCCCACGTTCATCGGCCCCAGGATGCGGGCCGCCTCGGCGAGCTCGTCGGGCTGTTCGGTGCGAAGCCGGAGGGCGACCGTCTCCCAGTCGCCCGGGAGGCGCCGCTCGAGCGCCGCCCACTGATCGACGAGCTTCACGGCGGTCAGCATAATGACGCCCGTGAGCTGGGTCTCCGGAGAGCCGCAGGCACGGTCGAACACCATCGGCGACGGCTGTCGCGGCAGCTGATGGTGACCGACGTCAAGCTCCCCCGGCTCGGCCAGGGCATGGAGTCGGGCGTGATCGTCCGCTGGCTGAAGTCCGAGGGCGACACGGTCTCGAAGGGAGAGCCGCTCTACGAGCTCGACACCGACAAGGTGACGCAGGAGGTCGAGTCCGAGATCGACGGCGTCCTGACGAAGATCGTCGTCGCCGAGGGCGACGTCGAGGTCGGGGCCACGGTGGCGACGATCGACGCTGCGGATGGCGCCGGCGGAGCCGCCGGCCGGCGGAGCGAGGAGGCCTCCGAGCCCGAGCCGGAGACCTCGTCCGCAGCTCCTGGCGAGCCGCCTTCGGCGTCCGGGAACGGCGACTCGGCGGACGCCGCCGCACCCGCTCCCGCTGCGAGCGCACCCGCCGAGGCCCCGGAGCGCCACGGCCGGGTCAAGGCCTCGCCCCTCGCGCGGCGCATCGCGCGCGAGCGCGGCGTCGACCTGGCCTCGCTCCACGGGACGGGCCCGGAGGGGCGGATCCTCGCCGAGGACGTCGAGAAGGCGGCCGCCGACGTCCCCGCGCCCTCGAGCGAGCCGGCTGCGCCCGCAGAGGTCGAGGTGCTCCAGCTCACCTCGATCCGGAAGACGATCGCCCGGCGTCTCACGGAGGCGTGGGCGGCGCCGGTGTTCCAGCTCGCGGTCTCCGCCGACATGACCGAGGCCCTCGCGCTCCGCGAGCAGCTCGTCGCGCGGCTCGCCGAGGGCGACGCCAAGCCGACCGTGAACGACGTCCTGGTGAAGCTCGCGGGGGTCGCGCTCGCGCGACACACCCCGGTCAACGCGACCTTCACCGGCGAGGAGATCCACCGGCACCCGAGGGCCGACGTCGGGATCGCCGTCGCTGCGCCGCAGGGGCTCGTCGTCCCCGTCATCCGCGATGCCGGCAGGAGGACCGTGCAGGAGGTCGCCCGCGCCCGCGCCGACCTCGTGTCCCGCGCCCGTGACAACAAGCTGACCCTGCAGGACATGGAGGGCGGCACGTTCACCATCTCGAATCTCGGGATGTTCGGCGTCGAGCAGTTCACCGCCGTCCTCAACCCACCGCAGGTCGCGATTCTCGCGGTCGGGGCCGTGAAGGAGGAGCCGGTCGTTCGCGACGGCGACCTCGACATCGCGCCGATCCTCCGGCTGGTCCTGACGTGCGACCACCGAGCGATCGACGGGGCGGACGGGGCGCAGTTCCTGCAGACGCTGGTCGCGCTGATCGAGCAGCCCTCGCTCGCGCTGTGAGCGAGGACTCGCCGGGCGTCGTCGTACGGCGGGGCGGGGCGCAGGACGTGCGCTTCCTTCGCGACATGCTCCATCACGCCTACTACTGGAAGGAGCGGGCGCCGGACACGGGGCCCGGCCCCGTCGCGCTCTACGTGAAGGCCTGGGGGCGCCGCGGCGACACCGCCGTGATCGCCCTCGACAAGGGCTTCCCGGTCGGGGCAGCCTGGTACCGGCTCTTCGAGGGCCAGCGACCGGGGTACGGCTTCGTCGACGAGGGAACGCCCGAGCTCGCGATCGCCGTGGTTCCGAACGCCCGCGGCAAGGGCGTCGGGACGGCGCTCCTCGATGCACTGCTCGAGCGCGCCCGGGGCGACGGCTATGCGGGCATCTCGCTCAGCGTCGACCGGGCGAACGCGGGCGCGATGGAGCTCTACGAGCGCCACGGCTTCCGGCGCGTGGCCGAGGACGCCGACTCGGTGACGATGCTGGCGCCCCTCGACTGATCTAGGGTTCCGCTCATGGACGTCGACGTCGCAGTGCTCGGGGGCGGACCCGCCGGCTACACGGCCGCGATCCGCGCGGCGCAGCTCGGCGGGAGCGTCGCCTGCATCGAGGCCGAGCCGAGGCTCGGAGGCACGTGCCTCCGCGTCGGGTGCATCCCGACGAAGGCCTGGGTGCAGAGCGCGCACGCCTACCACGACGCGCGCGAGACCTTCTCGAGGCTCGGCGTCCGGACGGCGGAGCCGGAGCTCGACTTCGCGACGGTCGCGGCCTGGAAGGACGCCGTCGTCGACCAGATGACGGGCGGCGTCGCATCGCTCTTCAAGGCGAACGGCGTCGCGTGGGTCAACGGCCGCGGCACGTTCACGGGGCCGAACACGATCGCGGTCGAGGGCGCGGAGGAGGTCGTCTTCAAGAGCGCGATCGTCGCGACGGGCTCGTTCCCGATCCGCCCGCCGATCCCGGGGCTCGACTCACCCCGCTGCGTCGACTCGACGGGGCTCCTCGCGGCCTCCGAGGTGCCCGCGCGACTCGTGATCCTCGGCGGCGGGATCATCGGCTGCGAGTTCGCCTCGATCTTCAACCGCTTCGGCTCCGAGGTGACGATCGTCGAGATGCTGCCGCACCTGATCCCGACCGAGGACGAGGACGCCGCAAAGGAGCTCGAGAAGGCGTTCCGCAAGCGGGGGATCACCCAGCATCTTTCGAAGCAGTGCACGCAGGTCGACGACCACGGCTCGCATCTCACCGTGCACTTCGGGGACGGCGAGACGGTCGACTGCGACCTGATGCTCGTCTCCGTCGGCCGTGCCGCCCTTGTCGACGGCGTCGGTCTCGAGGCCGCCGGCGTCGCGTTCGACCGCAAGGGAATCGGCACGGACGAGCACCGCAGGACGAACGTGCCGCACATCTACGCCGTCGGCGACGTCGCGGGCTACTGGCAGCTCGCGCACACGGGCTTCCGCGAGGGAGAGGTCGCGGCGGAGAACGCCATGGGCCACGAGGCGACGATGGGCGAGCCGGCGGTCCCGCGTCCCATCTACACCGACCCCGAGGTTGCGGGCGTCGGGCTCACCGAGGCCCAGGCCCGCGAGGTGCACGGCGACGCCGTCGTCGTCGGCCGCGCTCCGTGGGTCGCCATCGCGCGCGCGGTGATGTCGGGCGATACGACCGGGTGGGTGAAGACGATCCACGAGTCGACCTACGGCGAGCTGCTCGGTGTCGTGATCGTCGGTCCGCATGCGACCGACCTGATCGGCGAGGCGGTCGTCGCCCTGGACGCGGAGTCGACGATCGAGACCGTCGCCGACGGGGTCGCGCCGCATCCCACCCTCGCCGAGGGCATCAAGGAGGCGGCACTCGTCGCGCTCGGCCGTGCGATTCACCTCCCACCCCGACGGAGGTAGGCTCGAGTCGTGAAGAGCAGGCGCAACGCGATGCTGTGGGCGATCGGCTGGTGGATCGTCCGGCGGGAGGTCAGACGGCGGGCGTCGCACGCGGCGTCGAACGTCGCCTCGGGCGCGGCGGCCCGGCGCGGCCGGCTCCGTGCGGTCTTCGGCGCGTTGCTCCTCGTCGGCGTCATCGCCGGTGGGCTCGTGACGTGGCGCAGGCTGGCTGCCGGATCCGACGAGCCCGAGCCGCTGCCGTCGGCGCCGCCCGCTCCTGCGGGCCCGTCCGCCGACGCCTCCGCGGCGCCGCCCGCTCCCGCGGGCCCGTCCGCCGACGCCTCCGCGGCGTGACCCCGATCGCAGGGCCCGGGCCGGCGATCGTTCGCCCGGCGCTCGGCGACCTCGTCCCCTACGAGCCGGGAAAGCCGGTCGAGACCGTCCAGCGGGAGCTCGGCCTGGACCGCGTCGTCAAGCTCGCGTCGAACGAGGGCCCGTTCGGGCCGTTCCCGGAGGCGATCGAGGCGATCGAGCGGGCGCTCGGCGACTCGAACCGGTATCCGGACGGCGGCTGCTACCGCCTCCGCGAGCAGCTCTCCGGCCGTCACGGCGTTGCGTTCGGGGAGCTGATCGTTGCCGCCGGCGCGGACGCCGTCATCGGCTACGCCTGTCAGGCGACGCTCGACCCGGGCGACGAGATCGTGACGCCCTGGCCGTCCTTCCCGAGCTACGTGCTCGACCCGCTCAAGCTGGGTGCCGTGACGGCGCGGATCGAGCTCGCCGACGGCCGCGTCGACGTCGACGCGATGCTCGCCGCGGTGACCGGACGGACGAAGCTCGCGTTCCTCCCGACGGTGAACAACCCGAGCGGGACGATGACGCCTCGCGCGGACGTGATGCGCTTCCTCGACGCGGTGCCGGGACACGTCCTCACGGTCGTGGACGAGGCGTACCTCCAGTACGTCGACGACCCGGGCTTCCCCGACGCGATCGAGGAGGCGGCCAAGCAGGGGCGCCGCGTCCTCGCCCTCCGCACCTTCTCGAAGATCTACGGGCTCGCGGGGCTCCGGATCGGCTACGGCGTCGGGCCCGCGGATGTGATCACGGCGATGCGGAAGGTCCAGCGCGCGTTCGACGTCACGACCCCGGCGCAGGAAGCCGCGCTCGCGAGCCTCGACGGGAGCGCGGAGCTCGCGCGGCGGCGCGCGGTGAACCGGGAGGCGATGGCGGCCCTCGAGACGGTGCTGCGCGTGCACGGCTTCGACCCGGTCGGCCCGGCTGTCGGCAACTTCCTCTTCGTCGACGTCGGCGAGGACGCGGAGGCGCTGTACGACGCGCTTCTGCGCCGCGGCGTGATCGTCCGGCCGATGGGCGCGTTCGGCGCCCCGACTGCCCTTCGCATCACGGCCGGGACGCCCGAGGAGATCGCCTTCCTCGGCGAGCAGCTCGCGGCCGTCTTCTCCAAGGCCTAACAGGCCCCTCCGGGCCGTTGGCTACCGTTCAGTCCCTCGGGCGCACGTCGCCCTTCTTCTCATGCGAACGACACTGAAGAGAGGAGTCGGCCGCGGCGCGACGCTGAACGGCAACGGCCGCGCTGCGATCCCGCCGGCGCCGCTCGGGGCGGTCACGGTCTACCGCCAGCCGCCGCCCCCGACCCGGAACGGCCGCTCGCTCGCGCTCGCGATCCTCGGGTGGTCGGCGCTCGTCCTCGCCGTCCTCGTCGGCGGCACCGCCGGCGGCGCCTACCTCTACCTCCACGAGACCGTCGCCGCCGTGGCGCCGCGCTCGGCCGAGGTGAAGAAGGCGCTCAAGTCGCTCCAGATCGCGCTTCCCGGCGAGCCCGCGACCGCCCTCGTGCTCGGCTACGACCACCGGGCGGACGAGGGGAAGAACACGCCGTCACGCTCGGACACGCTGATGCTCGTCCGCGCGGATCCCGGCGAGAAGACGATCTCGCTGCTCTCGTTCCCGCGCGACCTCAACGTCCCCATCGACTGCCCGGGCCAGGCGCCGTTCGTCGCGAAGATCAACGCCGCCTACGCCACCTGCGGCGCGGTGGGCTCGCTCCGGACCGTCCGCGCCCTCACGGGGCTGCCGATCAACTACATCGTCACGATCAACTTCCGCGGCTTCCGCCAGCTCGTCGACAAGCTCGGCGGTGTCTGGCTCGACGTGGATCGGCGCTACTACAACGACCACGGGGGCCCGAGCGGCTACGCCAAGATCAACCTCCAGCCGGGCTATCAGCGGCTGAACGGGACGCACGCCCTCGACTTCGTACGGTTCCGCCACACGGACTCCGACATCTACCGGAACGCACGCCAGCAGCTGTTCGTCAGGTCGTTCAAGGACCAGATCGAGCACTCGGTATCGCTCACGAAGCTGCCGCAGGTGATCAAGGTGGTCACCTCGAACGTCGAGGTCGGTCAGGGCGGCGGCAAGGACGTCAGTGCGAAGACCGTGCTGCGCTACGCGGCACTTGCCTACTCGCTTCCGCCGGGTCACGTCTTCCAGTCCCGCATCGACGGCCTCGAGGGGTACGCGGACCTGACGACCGCGACCGACAACATCCAGAAGGCGGTGCGCGAGTTCCGGAATCCCGACATCGACTCGCCCGAGAAGGCGACCGCCGTAGCGCTCGGCGAGAAGCCGAAGGAGAAAGCGCCGAGCCCGCGCGAGACGAGCGTCCTCGTCCTCAACGGGAACGGGGTGGAGGGTGCAGCGTCGAGCGCGACGTACCTCGTGGGCCAGCGCGGCTACCGGACGATCGTCCCCGCGAACGGCCTTCGCGCGGACGCGCCGAGCTACGACTACTTCCGCACGCAGGTCTACTTCGACCCGAGGGTGACGGGTGCGAAGCCCGCCGCCTCGAAGCTCGCGGCCCTCTTCGGCTCCGCCGACATCGTGAAGGTCATCCCGAAGATCCGGCGGCTGTCGAACGGCGCGATGCTGACCGTGGTGCTCGGGCAGACCTTCCACGGGCGCCTCGCCGCTGCGCCCATCGACCAGACGCCCGACCGCAAGCCCGCGAACGTCGTCTCGGGCGCGAGCGCCGCCGTCGACCAGCTCCGACGCTACCGCCGCCAGATCGACTTCCCGTTGATGGTGCCGACGAGGATCGAGCGCTCGTCCTGGATCGACTCCGAGATGCCGATCCGCGTCTACAAGATCGACCCCGACAAGGAGCACTCGGCCGTCCGGCTGACGTACCGGGTCGGAGGGAACCAGTACTGGGGCGTCGAGATGACCGACTGGGACGCGGCGCCGGTACTGAGCGGCCGCAACTTCGTCCGGAAGATCGGCGGTCGGCGCTACGAGCTGTACTACAACGGCCCCAACCTCCACATGGTCGTGCTGCGCACCGACGGCGCGACCTACTGGGTCGTCAACACTCTGCTCGACCGCCTCTCGAACGAGACGATGATCGCGATCGCGAAGGGCCTCAAGCCGCTCGCGCAGGTCACCACCTCGTAGCGCCACCCCTTCCCGCGACTATCGTGCGGCCCGATATGGCCGTACCGAGCAAGCGCATCGCCGTCTTCGGCGCCGGCTACGTCGGGCTCGTGACGGGGGCCTGCTTCGCCGAGCTCGGCCACGAGGTCACGGTGCGCGACGTCCTCCCCGAGCGGATCGACGGGCTCCGTCGCGGCGAGGTGCCGATCTACGAGCCGGGGCTCGACGCACTCCTGCTCCGCAACCGCGAGCGGCTGGCCTTCACGCTCGACGTGGCGGAGGCGATCGACGGCGCCGAGTTCGTCTACGTCGCCGTCGGGACGCCGCCGACCTTTTCCGGCGACGCCGACCTCTCGGCCGTCTGGACGGTCGTCGACGAGCTGCCGCCGGTCGACCAGAAGGTCATCGTGGTCATGAAGTCCACCGTCCCGGTCGGCACGGGCGAGAAGGTGCGCCACCGCCTCGACGAGCGCGGGCTCGGTCACGTCGGCTACGCCTCGAACCCGGAGTTCACGGCCGAGGGGACGGCGGTGAAGGACTTCATGGAGCCCGACCGGATCGTGATCGGGGCCTTCGACGCCGCCGACGGCGAGGCGGTGGAGGAGCTCCATCGCGGTATCGACGCGCCCGTCGTCAAGGCCGACGTCGCGTCCGCCGAGATGATCAAGCTCGCGGCGAACGCGGCGCTCATGACGCGGATCTCCTTCATCAACGAGATCGCGAACGTCTGCGAGGCGACGGGCGCCGACGTCGTGAAGGTCGCGGAGGGGATCGGCCACGACCGCCGCATCGGCAAGAGCTTCCTCCGTGCCGGCGTCGGCTTCGGCGGCAGCTGCTTCCCGAAGGACTCGCTCGCGCTCAAGCAGCTCGCGGCGAACTCCGGATACCACTTCCAGGTGCTGAACGCCGTGATCGAGGTCAACGAGCTGCAAAAGCGGCGGGTGATCGGGAAGCTCGCAGACCGGCTCGGGTCGTTGCGCGGCAAGCGCATCGCGCTGCTCGGGCTCGCGTTCAAGCCGCACACCGACGACACGCGCGAGGCGCCGGCGTTCGTCCTCGCCGGGCGGCTGCTCTCCGAGGGCGCCGACGTCGTCGCCTGGGACCCGGTCGCACGGATCGACGGCCTGGCGGGCGTCGAGCAGGTCGCGACCGTCGAGGCGGCCACCCGCGGGGCCGACGCGGTCGTCCTCGTCACCGAGTGGCCGGAGCTCGCCGACGTCGACTGGCCCGCGATCGCCGCGGCGATGCGCCGCCCGGTGATCGTCGACGGCCGCAACATGCTCGACCCCGACTCGATGCGCGCAGCCGGCTTCCAGTACGACGCGATCGGACGCGCCGCGACCAACGGCCCACGCTGATGGAGGCCATCGTTCTCGCGGGCGGGAAGGCTGAGCGGCTCGGCGACGCGGCGGGCGGTGGCCCGAAGTCGCTCGTCCCGGTCGGAGGGCGGCCTCTGCTCGCCTGGCAGGTCGCCCGACTCGCCCGCGCCGGCGTGGATCGCGTCATCGTCAGCTGCCTCGGCGGGCAGGAAGAAGCGTTCGTCGACGGTCTAGGGGACGCCGGGGTCGAGCTCGTGTGTGCCGGTGAGCCCGAGCGGCTCGGTCGCGGCGGCGGGATCCGCTACGCAGCGGGGTTCCGCCGTGACGGGGGCGACGTCCTCGCGATGAACGGGGACGAGCTGATCGACGTCGACTTCGAAGCGTTGCTCGACCGTCATCGGACGAGCGGGGCCGCGGCGACCGTGACCGTGGCCCGGCCGCCGTCGCAGTTCGGCCAGGTCGACCTCACCGACGACGACGTCGTCACGGGATTCCACGAGGCGTCCCGGGTGCCGTACTGGGTCAACTGCGGGATCTACGCCCTCTCCGAGGAAGCGCTGTCGCGGTTCCCCGAGAAGGGCGACCACGAGTCGACGACGTTTCCCGAGCTGGCGGCGGAGGGACGGCTGCGCGCGTTCCGGCACACCGGTCTGTGGCTGACGGTGAACACGCCGAAGGAGCTCAGGCATGCGGACGAGTACGTCGCCGAGCACCGGGACTGGCTCGCATGAGTGACGGCACCGCGCGGAGCAGGTACGGGGTGACGCCGCGCCGGGTCGAGAAGCCCTGGGGCTGGGAGCTCGTCTGGGCGGAGGCCGAGGCGTACGTCGGCAAGCTGCTGTTCGTCCGCGCGGGACAGTCGTTGAGCCTCCAGTACCACGAGGTCAAGGACGAGTCCTGGCTCGTCCAGCGGGGCCGCGCCTCGCTCGAGCTCGGCGCGCTGGGCGGCGGGCGCGAGACCCTCGAGATCGGTGCGGACGACGCATTCCGCTACCCGCCCGGGACCGTCCACCGCGTGACGGCGATCGAGGACACGCTGATCCTCGAGGTCTCGACGCCAGAGCTGGACGACGTCGTGCGCCTCGAGGACAGCTATGGACGCGAGGGCACGAGCACCCCGTAGGCCGCAGGTCAAGGTTGACACGGTTGTGGTAAGGTCGCGCCCGTGACCCTGCCCGTCAGCCAGGCGGCGGCCCGTACCGGGTGGTCGCCCCGGATGCTCCGGTACCTCGAGTCCACGGGGCTCGTGGTGCCCGAGCGGAGCCCGTCGGGCTACCGGCGCTACGGCGAGCACGACCTGGAGCTCCTCCGCGGCCTGGCGGAGCTCCGACGCCGCTTCGACGTCGAGCTCGACGACGTTGCGTTCGTCGTCCGGCTCCGCCGCGAGCCCGAGCTCCGCTCCGCGGTCGAGAGCTGGCTCTCCGGCGCGACGGTCCCGGCCGAGGGAGCGACCGAGGCGGACTGGATCGCCTGGGAGCAGCGAAAGCACGAGCGGCTTCTCGTCGCGTAAGAAGACAACAGAGAGGGAAGACATGGCAACAACCATCAAGCACGACGTCAAGGATCTGGCGCTCACGCCGGAAGGCGTCCGCCGGATCGAGTGGGCCGACCGGCAGATGCCGGTGCTGGCCGCCATCCGCGACCGGTTCGAGCGCGAGCAGCCCCTGTCCGGGTACCGCGTCTCGGCCTGCCTCCACGTCACGACCGAGACGGCCAACCTGATGCGCACGCTGAAGGCGGGCGGCGCCGAGGTCGTCCTCTGCGCGTCGAATCCGCTGTCGACCCAGGACGACGTCGCCGCCGCGCTCGTCGAGGAGTACGGGATCGGCACCTTCGCGATCAAGGGCGAGGACCACGACACGTACTACCAGCACCTCGAGGCGGCGATCGACCACCGTCCCCACGTGACGATGGACGACGGGGCCGACGTGATCGGCATCCTCCACTCCGCGCGGCGCGAGCAGCTCGGCGACGTGATCGCCGGCACCGAGGAGACGACGACGGGTGTCATCCGGCTTCGTGCGCTCGAGCGCGACGGCAAGCTCGGGTTCCCGGTCATCGCGGTCAACGAGGCGAAGACGAAGCACCTCTTCGACAACCGCTACGGAACGGGCCAGTCGACGATCGACGGGATCATCCGCGCGACGAACCTCCTGCTCGCGGGCCGCACCTTCGTCGTGGCCGGCTACGGCTGGTGTGGCCGCGGCGTGGCGATGCGGGCCAAGGGCCTCGGCGCCCACGTGGTCGTCACCGAGGTCGACGCGATGAAGGCGCTCGAAGCGGTCATGGACGGCTTCCAGGTGATGCCCATGGCGAAGGCCGCCGAGGTCGGCGACGTCTTCGTGACGGCGACCGGCGACAAGCACGTCGTCGCCCGCGAGCACATCGACCGCCTGAAGGACGGGGCGATCCTCGCCAACACGGGCCACTTCAACGTCGAGATCGACATCCCCGCGCTCCGGTCGCTCGCGACCGAGACCCGCGAGGCGCGCGCCTTCGTCGAGGAGTTCACTCTCGCCGACGGACGGAAGGTCTACCTCCTCGCCGAGGGCCGTCTGGTGAACCTGGCGGCCGCAGAAGGCCATCCGGCGCAGGTCATGGACATGTCGTTCGCGAACCAGGCGTTCGCGGCCGAGTTCGTGATCGCGAACGCTGCCTCGCTCGAGCGGAGGGTCTACGACGTGCCGAAGGAGATCGACGACGAGATCGCGCGGCTCAAGCTGGCCACGATGGGCGTCGCGATCGACGAGCTCACGGCGGAGCAGACCAGCTACCTCGCGAGTTGGGACGAGGGCACCTGAGAGGCACTCCCGGGCGGACAACGCTTGTTGATTCGACACAAGCGTTGTCCGCTGCTGTCTCCCCGGTGTGGGCTCGGGTGAGGCTCGTCTAGTCTCGCGGCGGATGGGCGAACTCGAACCGCACCGGATCGTCCGGCTCGAGGACGACGCCGTCGTCCTGCTCGACCAGCGGCGGCTTCCGGACGAGGAGGTCGACCTGCGCTGCGGGTCGACGCCCGAGGTCGCCGAGGCGATCCGGGTGCTCGCGGTGCGGGGCGCACCCGCGATCGGTGTGGCGGCCGCGTATGCGATGGCGCTCGCTGCCGAGCGCGGCGAGGACCTCGATGCCGCGTTCGCGGTGCTCGCGTCGTCGCGTCCGACAGCGGTGAATCTCCGCTGGGCGCTCGAGGCGATGCGCGACGAGCCGACACGCGAGCGCGCCGAGCGGATCCACGCGGACGAGGTCGATCGCTGCCGGCAGATGGGCGCGCACGCGGTCGAGCTGTTCCCGCCCGCTGCGCGCGTCCTGACGCACTGCAACGCCGGCGCGCTCGCGACCGGCGGCTACGGCACCGCGCTCGGCGCCGTGCGGGCCGCGTACGAGGCGGGTCTCGTCGCGCACGTCTGGGTGGACGAGACGCGGCCGCTCCTCCAGGGCGCTCGGCTCACCGCATGGGAGCTGGAGCAGCTCGGCATCCCGTATGCGGTGGTCGTCGACGGCGCCGCCGCCTCGCTCATGGCGCGCGGCGAGGTCGACCTGGTCGTGACGGGGGCCGACCGGATCGCGGCGAACGGTGACACCGCGAACAAGATCGGTACGTACGCCCTCGCCGTCGCCGCGCGGCACCACGGGCTGCCGCTCGTCGTCGTCGCGCCCACGTCGACGCTCGATCCGGCGGCAGCGACCGGCACCGCGATCCCGATCGAGGAGCGCGACCCATCCGAGGTGACGTCTCGCTTCGCGGCGCGGAATCCCGCGTTCGACGTCACGCCCGGGGAGCTCGTCTCGGCGATCGTCACGGAGGAGGGGGTCCATCGGGCGCCGTACGACGCGTCGCTCCCGCGTGCGGTCGCGGCGGCACGATGATCCTCGACGAGGTCGACGCACGAACCCGTGCCGTGCTCGAGCGGTTCGGATTCGACGCGGAGACCTTCGAGCGGCTGCGGCACGCGGTCGCGTCCGGCGAGCTCGCGCCCGCGTCGAACGTCGTCCGCGGCTCGGTGGAGCCGCCGCGGGAGGAGGACGTCACCAGTCTCCCGGAGCCGGGCACACCGGGCTGGGGCGCCGCGCGCAAGGCGGGTCTCGACGCGCTTGCGTCCGGGCGGGTCGCGCAGATCGTGCTCGCAGGTGGGATGGCGACACGCTTCGGAGGCGTCGTCAAGGGCGCCGTCGAGGCGCTGGACGGGCGGAGCTTCCTCTCCTGGAAGCTCGGTGAGACGGCGAAGCTCGGGCGCGCCCTCGAGACGCAGATCCCGGTGGCGCTGATGACGAGCTTCCAGACCGAGGACGAGACGCGCCTCCACGTCGCGGGCCTCGACGTCCCCGAGCCTCTCTGGTTCTCGCAGAGCGTGTCGCTGCGGCTGACGGAGGGTGGCGACCTGTTTCTCGAGGACGGCGCGCCGTCGCTGTACGCGCCCGGCCACGGCGACGTGCTCGGCGCGCTTCGGCGCTCGGGCATCCTTGCCGGCCTGCGCGGACAGGGAGTGGAGCATGTCGCGGTGTCGAACGTCGACAACCTCGGAGCTCGCCTCGATCCCGTGGTCGTCGGGGCCCATCTGGTTGCCGGCCGCGCGATGACGGTCGAGGTGGCCGCGAAGGAGGGCGACCTGGGTGGAGCGCCGGCCCGTGTCGACGGCCGTCTCGGCCTCCTCGAGGGCCCCGAGTTCCCGCCGGACGTCGACCAGGGCCAGTTCCCGGTCTTCAACACGAACACCGCGATGCTGCGTCTCGAGGCACTCGACCGCGCGTTCGACCTGCGCTGGCTCTACGTGCGGAAGACGGTCGCAGACCGGACCGCCGTGCAGCTCGAGCGGCTGTACCACCATGCGTCGTGGGAGCTCGACACGACGTTCCTCGAGGTGCCTCGCACCGGCGCGCGCGGGCGGTTCTTCCCGATCAAGGAGCCCGAGGATCGCGCGCGCGTCGAGTCGGACCTCCGCGGGATGCTCGACGCCTCCGTCCTCGAGTAGGCAGGAAATCGTCACGTAGCCGGCGCGAAGACGTCACCTCTCGCCGCATAGCGTCGAGACGTGGGCCTGCTCGGGCTGGTGCTCCCGATCCGCTGCGCGGGATGCGGCGTCCCGGGGGACGCGCTGTGCGCCGCGTGCGCCGCCGCGCTCGTTCGCATCGCGCCGCCCGTCTGCGAGCGGTGCGGCTGTCCCGGCGCGTGGCCGGTGCGGCGCTGCGTGGAGTGCACCGGCCGCAGGCTGGGCTTCGCGACGGCGCGGGCCGCGATCGTCTACGACGCACGAGCCCGGCCGCTCGTCTCGGCATGGAAGGAGCGCGGTCGCCGCGACCTCGCGGGGCCGTTTGCGACGATCGTCGAACGCGCCGTGCCGCGTCCGCAGGCCGACATCCTCACGTTTGTCCCCGGTGACCGGGAACGGGGCAGGAACCGCGGTCACGTGCCCGCCGCCCGCCTTGCGCGGGAGCTCGGCGCCGTCTGGGGCATCCCCGTCGCGCCGCTGCTCGAGCGGAGCGGGAGCGGGCGTCGCCAGGCCGGCCTCGCCCAAGCAGAGCGGAGGACGAACGTCCGCGGCCTCTTCCGCGCACGCGGTCAGGCACGAGGGCGTGTCGTGCTCGTCGACGACGTCTACACGACGGGGGCCACGGCCGCGGCCTGCGCGACGGCGCTGCGGAAAGCGGGCGCCGGAGCGGTCGAGGTCGTTTGCCTCGCGCGGGCGGTGCGGTAGCGTTTGAGCGAGGGACTGCCGACGAGGAGGCGCCATGCGACTGGTTGTCACGGTGCGGCGTGGACACGTGAACGACGACGTTCGGAGCTACATCGAGTCGAAGTTCACCAAGCTCGGGAAGCGCGTCCACGAATCGACTCTCGTCGAGGTCGTCCTCGACCGCGAGCGCAATCCGCGGATCGCCGACGACCACGTCGTCGAGGTCGAGATCCACGTCAAGGGCCCGAATCTCCATGGCCGGGAGGCCGCGCCGTCCTACGAGGCGGCGACCGACCTGCTCATCGACCGGCTGGAGCGCATCATCGAGCGCGAGCGCGACAAGAAGGTGCAGGAGCCCCGTCGGCGGGCGCACGAGGCGCAGCCTCCCGAGCCGGTCACCGTCGAGGAGATCGAGCAGGCGCTCCGCGGCCCTGACTGAGGTGCGGCTTCCACACGATCCGGGGCCGTACTGGGGAGAGGTCGGGATCCACGGCCTCCATCGACACCGCCGGTGGGACGCAGTCGCGACCGTCGACGCGCCCCTGGTCGAGGGTGACGAGATGACGTTCGTCGTGCTCGAGGGCGGCGCCGTCGTATCGGAGGACGGGGTGGGAGACCCCGCGGCGCTCGAGTCGTCCGTCGCACTCGCGCCGCCGTTTCGGGCCGAGGCCGTCCGTCGCGACGGCGGGATCTGGGTCGTCGGGGCGACGCGGATCCGGACGGCGGTTCTTGCGGACGATCCCGGCGGCGACCGGGTCGAGATCGCGTGGGACGGGACGGAGCGGAGCGTGAGGATCGACGGGACACCGACCCTCGCCGGCGTGCCCGACCTCGAGCGCCTCGGTGCCTCGAGAAGCCCGGCCTACGTCGTCACGGCGTGGCGTCTCGTGGGGTCGGTCTGGGAGGTGTCGGTGGCGCCGTTGTAGTCGCGCGGCGCAGCGTCCCCGGGGACGTCAGCCGAGCGGCCCGGAGCGCCAGCTGACGGTGGCGCCCATCGCCGAGGCGCTTCCCGCCGTGTCGGTCGAGAAGAGGAGCGGCTGCCAGGGCTTCACCGGGAACGTCCCGAGCAACGTGTCCTCGCCCGTGCCGACGCGGCGGAGTCGGAGCTGGGCTCCGAGCCGGTAGGCGATCGCGCGCTGCCGGTAGTCGAGCATCAGCGCATTCGGGGGAAGCGTGACGCGAGTCACCGTCGAGGAGACCTCGACCGTGACGACGTTCCCCGCCTGCACGACGGGACCGAGGGTCGCGAGAGCAATCGCGCGGACCGGGGCGGAGAAGGTGTCGGCGCGAAGCTGCGCCCCCGACCGGGAGAGTTCCACCACCTTCCCGTTCGCGAGCGCCGCGAGCACGCTGCCGCTGTCCGGCCCTCCGAGTGCCGTACCCGCCGTCAGCAGGCGCACCGGCGAGTCGAGCTGGACCTGGAACAGCCGCGCGCCGGCTGCTGCCGACGTACGTGACCGTCTCGCCCACGGCGTAGGGCACACCCTCCGCCGTGCCGCTGCCGAGGACGATCGCCGCCGGGCCGTCGGTGTCCGAGGATGCGAAGGCCAGCCGTCGTGGCGCCGGGCGCGTGGGCGTCGCCGTCCAGAGCTGGTAGTCCGTGGTGTTGCCGCCGATGTGCGTGAGCCAGAGCACTCGATGGCCCGTGGCGGCGACAGAGGAGATCCCGAAGCCGCCGCTCGGGTTCTCTTCGCAGCCGACGATGGTCCGGTTGCCGAATGTCCAGAGCCCGCGGGAGCCCGTGTCCCAGAGCCTTACCGCGCCGCAGCTCGTCTTCGTCTGTCCGATCGCATACCCGACCGAGCGACCCGTGACCGACAGCGCGGTGACGGGCGCGGCGTTCTGGACGGTGCGCGCGGGTGCGGATGCCGGCGCAGCGGCGACCGTGCCCGTCCCGACGAGCGCAGCGGCGATCGTGGAGGCAAGAAGGAGTCGGCGCACGCCCGCATCATGCGTGCGGTTCCGTGAAGACCGCATGATGAGACGGTTTGGAATCGTGGGCCGCCGGGTGGAGCCCCGCGAACCCGGTACCCTTCGACCATGCCCCCGGAAGGCTTCGGTCGCTTCGAGAAGGTCCTGCGCCTCGGTGAGGGGAGGCGCCTCAAGCGCCTCGCCGAGCAGGCGGCATACATCACCTCGCTCGAGCCCGACTTCGAGGTGCTCACCGACGCCGAGCTGCTCGCGAAGACCGTCGAGCTCAAGGAGCGGGTCGCAAACGGCGAGTCGCTCGACGACGTGCTGTACGAGGCATTTGCCGCCGTCCGTGAGGCGCGCAAGCGCGAGTCGGGGCAGCGGCTCTTCGACGTCCAGCTGATGGGCGGGATCGCGCTCCACGAGGGCGACATCGCCGAGATGAAGACCGGCGAGGGGAAGACGTTCGTCGCGAGTGCGCCGCTCTACCTGAACGCCCTGACCGGCAACAACGTCCACCTCGTGACGGTCAACGACTACCTCGCGAAGCGCGACGCCGAGTGGAACAAGCCCGTCTACGACCGTCTCGGCGTGACCGTCGCCTGGATCGAGAACATGATGCCGTTCGCGAGCCGTAGGGACGCGTACGCGTCCGACATCACGTACGGGACGAACTCCGAGTTCGGGTTCGACTACCTGCGCGACAACATGGCGGTGTCGCTCGAGGGGACGGTGCAGCGCGGCCACGTGTACGCGATCGTGGACGAGGTCGACTCGATTCTGATCGACGAGGCGCGCACGCCGCTGATCATCTCCGGCGAGCCCGAGACCGCGGCCAAGACGTACTACGACTTCGCGCGCGTCGTCCGCGAGCTGGAGGGGGCGCCCCTCACCCGGAAGGTCATGAAGGGCGAGGACGAGACCGAGCTGTCGGGCGCCGATTACCTCTTCGACGAGAAGTTCAAGACCGTGTCGCCGGCGCAGTCGGCGCTCGACAAGGTCGAGCGTGCGCTGCGGATCGACAATCTCTACGACACGCGCAACGTGCAGCTCGTCAACCACCTGACGCAGGCGCTGAAGGCCGAGTCCCTGTACAAGCGAGACGTCGACTACGTCGTGCAGGACGGCGAGGTCAAGATCGTCGACGAGTTCACCGGCCGCATCATGGAGGGGCGCCGCTGGAGCGAGGGCCTGCACCAGGCGATCGAGGCGAAGGAGGGCGTGCCGATCCGCGAGGAGAACGTCACGCTCGCGACGATCACGCTCCAGAACTACTTCCGCCTCTACGAGAAGCTCGCCGGCATGACCGGCACCGCGAAGACGGAGGAGAAGGAGTTCGTCGAGATCTACAACCTCCACGTCATCGAGATCCCGACCAACGTCGCCGTCGCGCGCGCCGACGAGAACGACTACATCTTCAAGTCGAAGGAGGCCAAGTGGAACGCGGTGCTCGAGGACATCGTCGAGCGCCACGAGGACGGCCAGCCCGTGCTGGTCGGCACGATCGCCGTCGAGACCTCCGAGTACCTCTCCGAGCTCCTCACGCGCCGCGGGATCCCTCACAACGTCCTGAACGCGAAAGAGCACGAGCGGGAGGGCGAGATCATCACGGACGCCGGCCAGCCGGGCGCGGTCACCATCGCGACGAACATGGCCGGCCGCGGCGTCGACATCAAGCTCGGCGAGGGTGTGCGCGAGCGCGGCGGGCTCTACGTCCTCGGGACGGAGCGCCACGAGTCGCGCCGGATCGACAACCAGCTGCGCGGCCGCTCCGGCCGCCAGGGAGATCCCGGGGAGACCCGCTTCTACCTCTCCGCGCAGGACGACCTCGTCCGCCTGTTCGCCGGCGACCGGATCCACGGGATCATGGAGCGCTTCAAGATCCCGGACGACCAGCCCATGGAGGCCTCGATCCTCTCGCGTCAGATCGAAAACGCGCAGAAGAAGGTCGAGGAGCAGAACTTCGTCTCGCGCAAGAACGTCCTCAAGTACGACGACGTGATGAACACGCAGCGCATGGTCATCTACGAGCAGCGGAGCCACGTGCTCGCGGGCGACGACCTCTCGGACGAGATCCGTCAGTGGATCGAGGACGTCGTGGCGGCGAACGTCACCCAGTTCACGGACGCGGAGACCTCCGACGAATGGGACCTCACGGGCCTCGTCGCCCAGATGCACGCGCTCTACGGCACCGACATCACGGTCGAGGAGCTCGGCGAGGAGATCGACGTCGAGAGCCGTGAGGCGTTGATCGAGGAGTTCGTGGGCGATGCACTCGACACGTACGCGGAGCGCGAGGAGGCGTTCACGCCGGAGATGACGCGCGAGATCGAGCGCTACGTGATCCTCCGGATCGTCGACACCCGCTGGCGCGAGCACCTCGAATCGATGGACTACCTCCGGGAGGGCGTCCACCTGCGGGCGATGGCGCAGAAGGATCCGCTGGTCGAGTACCGCGGCGAGGGGCACGCGATGTTCGAGGAGCTGGGGCGCGCCATCCGCGAGGAGGTCGTGCTGACGCTCTTCCACGTCGAGGTCGAGCCGGACGACGCCGAGCAGCTCCAGCCGGCCGCCGCACCCCAGGGGCTCGCGTACGAGCACGAGCAGCTGCAGGGCGCGGACGCGATCGCCGCCGCAGGCGGCGGGCTCGCGACCGCAGTCGCGCCGCCACCCGAGACCACGTCGATGGGGTCGCCCAGGCCGGCGGTGAACGAGCATCGCGACATCGGGCGCAACGACCCGTGCTGGTGCGGCTCGGGCAAGAAGTACAAGCGCTGCCACGGTGCGTAGGCCCCGTCGGCGCTCCGGGCGAGCGAGAGGAGCACCGCGTACAGGGGGCGGAGTGCACGGGGAGGCGTATGGCTTCGGCTTTGCCTCATGTCCTCAGATGAGTTCCTCGTCGTCGCGAGCCGCCCCACGGAATCGGTGGCCATGCGTCGACCCGCGATGCAGCCGCACAGACGGTGCCCGTGATGCGGTCACGAACGGGGCACAGTGTCGGCACAGATACGTGACGACTCTCTCGATACCGTGACTCCAGGGGGCCATCCCGCCCCCCTGGGGGCGCGCGGGGAGTCGGATGTACCAGGGCTCGCCGGCGGGAACGTGCCGAGTCTGGAGCGGCTCGGCGTCTCGACCCAGCTGCTGCTCCTCGTCCTGATCCCCGCGCTTCTCGCGTTCGCGGCCGTCGCCGCCGACGTTGTCGACGCCGGACGACTGAGCGAGCTGGACGCCGACGTGGCCGACTGGGTTGCGCGTTCCATGCCCTCCTGGGCGGAGTGGCTCGCGCGCCCGTTCACCTGGCTCGGTGGCGCGGTCGGCGTCACGGTCGTCGTCGCGGCCGCGGCCATCTGGCTGTTCAGGCGGCACGCGCGCGTCGAGGCCGCGCTCCTCGTCGTCGTCGCTCTCGGCATCCAGGTGCTCGTCTTCACGGCGAAGCACGCGTACGCAAGACCGCGGCCGGACGTGGGCAGCGCGATCCGGCTGCCCTCGTCCTACTCGTTCCCGAGCGGTCACGCGGCGACCGGCATCGCGGTCTTCGGCCTGCTCGGCCTTCTCGCCGCGACCGCCTCGCACACGCGACGGCGGCGCGTCGCGGCGATCGGTGTGGGGTTCGTGATCGGCGCCCTGATCGGCGCGAGCCGCGTCGTGCTCAACGTCCACTACGTCTCGGACGTCCTTGCCGGTGCGGCACTCGGACTGGCCTGGCTCGCCGTCTGCCTTCTCGTGGATAGGCAACTTCGTCGTCGCCGTGGCGGCGCACCTCCGCCCGCCCGCGAGGCGTCACCCGCCCACGGGGGACATGAGCGCCCGTCGACCAGCCGGTAGGATCGCGCTCGTGGCAGTCACCGACGACAGACCCGTCGCCGACCAGCTCGCGGAGCTCGGGGCCCAGCTCGCCTGGGTCCGTGACTACCTTTGACCCGGATGGGTTGACGCGCAGACGCGTCGAGCTCGAGGAGCGGATGAGGGCTCCCGACTTCTGGGACGACCAGTCGGAAGCGGCCCGCGTGTCGACGGAGCATTCCCGCGTGTCGCGGCGCCTCGAGCGCTACGAGGCCCTCCGTCGCGAGATCGACGACGCGTCCGAGCTCCTGTCGCTCGAGCCGGGGCTGGAGGCCGAGGTGGCCGAGCAGGTCGTGCCCGTCCGCGACGAGCTCGCACGACTCCAGGAGGAGGCCTTGTTCAACGGCGAGTACGACGTCGGCGACGCGGTCGTGACGATCGCCGCGGGCACGGGCGGCACCGACGCGCAGGACTGGGCGGAGATACTCCTTCGGATGTATCTCCGCTGGACCGCCGACCGCGGCCTCCGGACCGAGCTCATCGAGGCGAGCCCCGGCGAGGAGGCCGGCCTGAAGTCGGCAACGCTGTTCGTCCGCGGCGAGAACGCCTACGGATTGTTCAAGGCCGAGCGCGGGGTCCACCGGCTCGTGCGGCTCTCGCCGTTCGACTCGGCGCACCGGCGCCACACGGCGTTCGCGCAGGTCGTGGTCGCGCCGCTCCTGCCGGACACGGAAGACGTCGAGATCGACGAGGGCGACCTGCGGATCGACACGTACCGGGCGAGTGGCGCAGGCGGCCAGCACGTCAACAAGACGGACTCCGCCGTGCGGATCACCCACCTCCCGACCGGGATCGTCGTGCAGTGCCAGAACGAGCGCTCGCAGGCGTCGAACAAGCAGACGGCGATGCGGATGCTCCGCTCGAGGCTCGCCGAGCTCGCGGAGGAAGAGCGGGAAAAGGAGCTTGCGAAGGAGCGGGGGAGCAAGGTCGACGTCGGCTTCGGAAGCCAGATCCGCAGCTACGTCCTGCAGCCGTACCAGATGGTGAAGGACCACCGGACGGACTTCGAGGTCGGCAACGCCCAGGGCGTGCTCGACGGCGACCTCGACGGTCTCGTCCAGGCCTACCTGCTCGCCCGGGCCGCCGGAAAGGCCTAGGTCGGCGACAGGACTCGGCTACACTGGGGCGAACCTGAACCGGAGCGGCCTCGGGAGGGAGGTCGCGTCGAACGCTCTCTCGCCCGGTTATGGACGATCTCCTCACATCCACCTCAGACGCGTCGGCCGCGCTCCTCGAGGGGCCGGACGTCGCGACGACGAACGGCCAACGTCCGCCGTCCTCGTCGGCGATGATCGTGTTCGAGGACGTCCGCAAGGTCTACGACCCGGACGTCGTTGCGCTCCAGCGGGCGTCCTTCGTGATCGAGAAAGGCGAGTTCGTCTTCGTCGTCGGCCCCTCCGGCTCGGGGAAGTCGACCATCATCCGACTGCTGCTCAAGGAGCTCGAGCCGACGAGCGGGCGCATCCTCGTCGGAGGGCGCGACCTGACCCGCCTCAAGCGGTCGAAGGTGCCGATGCTGCGCCGCAACGTCGGCTGCGTCTTCCAGGACTTCAAGCTCCTCCGCGACCGGTCGGCGTTCGAGAACGTCGCGTACGCGCTTCGGGTCCAGGGCGAGTCGACGACGTCGATCCGGCGGAAGGTGCCGGAGGTGCTCGCGCTCGTCGGGCTCGCGCACAAGGCCGGGTCTCGCCCGGACGAGCTCTCGGGCGGGGAGCAGCAGCGCGTCTCGATCGCGCGCGCCGTCGTCAACCACCCAGCGCTCCTGATCTGTGACGAGCCCACCGGGAACCTCGATCCCGACACGTCGGTCGGGATCATGCAGCTGCTCCACCGGATCAACACCGCCGGCACCACGATCCTCATGGTCACGCACGACCGCGAGATGGTCGACAAGATGCGCAAGCGCGTGATCGCGCTCGACAGCGGCAAGGTCGTGCGCGACGAGCGCCGCGGCGGCTACGAGACCGAGTGAGCGCGTGACCAGCCGCCTGAAGCTCGTCGTCTCCGAGGCGTTCCGGTCGATCGGGTCGAACCTGTCGACCTCCTTCGCCGCGACGATGACCGTCCTGATCGGGATGTTCCTTCTCGGACTTCTGATCGCGCTCGGCTCGTGGGTCGTCTCCTGGTCGGATCACGTCAAGGACCAGCTCGAGGTGAAGGTCTTCTTCGTCGAGAGCGTCAAGCCGACGCAGGTCAACGCCGTCGGCACGTACCTCCGCCGCCTCGAGACCGACGGGAAGATCAAGGACTACCAGTTCATCTCTCGCGCCGAGGCGCTCCACCGCATGCAGCAGAAGTACCCCGAGCTGACCGCGAACCTCCCGTCGAACCCGCTGCCCGACTCCTACGAGGTCACGCCCACCCACGCCGAGCAGGTGAAGGAGCTGTCGGCATCGATCCGGGGCCGGACCTTCGCCGGGGTCGATCGGGTGAAGGACGGCCAGCAGACGTCGAAGCGGATCCTCCAGGTCGCCCGCGTGATCGAGATCGTCTTCCTCGTCGCCGTCGTCGTCCTGCTCGCGGCCTCCGTGCTGCTGATCGCGAACACGATCCGCCTGTCGATCTTCTCGCGCCGACGCGAGATCGAGGTGATGAAGCTCGTCGGTGCGACGAACTGGTTCGTGCGCGGGCCGTTCATGGTCGAAGGGCTCCTGTGCGGGGTGGCGGGCGCGTTCGCGGCGGTCGTCCTCCTGCTGATCGGCAAGGAGGCCGCGCTGCCCGCGATCCTCGGTCACATCGACTCGTCGAACGACGTCCAGGCGCTCGGCTTCACGATGATCGCGCTGATCCTTCTCGCTGTCGGCCTCGTGGTCGGCGCCGTCGGCTCCGGCATGACGCTGCGCCGCTACCTCAAGGTCTAGCGGCTTCGCGACCCGCGCCGCTCGTCCCGTCGAGATGGCCCGCTCCCGTCGCTCACGACCGCCGCGGCGGCCGTCGCGCGCGGCCCGCCATGCCCGCGCCACGGGGGCGTACAAGCGCGCGGCGGTGAAGCGCGCGGAGGGCCAGATCGAGATCCGGCTGCCCGAGCGACGGCGTCCGCCGGAAACGGTCGTCGCCCACCTGGGCCCGACGAACTCCGGCAAGACGCACGATGCGCTCGCGTTCCTCGCCGAGCACGGCCGAGGCGTCTACGCCGGACCCCTGCGGATGCTCGCGCAGGAGGCGCACCGGAGGCTTTCGGCGCTTCTCGGGGAGGATCGGGTCGGGCTCGTGACCGGGGAGGAGCGCCTGAACGACACGGCCCCGATCCTCTGCTGCACGGTCGAGATGGCGCCCGGATCGGGCGAGGCGCTCGTGCTCGACGAGGTCCAGTGGGCCGACGACGAGGAACGCGGAGCGGCATGGACGGAGCTGCTCCTCGCCGGGGACTACCGGCACGTGCGGCTGCTCGGGGCGCTCGACGCGCTCCCGCTCGTCCGCCGGGCGTTCCCCGACGCGGAGCTCCGCGTGCACGAGCGCAAGCTGCCGCTCGAGTTCGTCGGGGCGCGCCAGCTGCGCGCTCTCACGGCGGGCACGGTGGTCGTCGCCTTCAGTCGCAAGGCCGTGCTCGCGCTCGCGGGCGAGCTCGACCGGCTTCACCCCGGTCGCGTCGCGGTGCTGTACGGGGCGATGCCGCTCGCATCGCGACGCGAGGAGATCGACCGCTTCCTCTCCGGGGCGGCGGATGCCTGCGTCGCAACCGACGTGCTCGGACACGGCGTCAACCTGCCGTGCGAGACCCTGCTCTTCGCGGAGACGACGAAGTTCGACGGGGTCCAGCGGCGCGACCTGCTGCCGTGGGAGATCGCCCAGATCGCCGGCCGGGCGGGGAGGTTCGGGCTCGTCGAGCGCGGTCACGTGGGCGTCCTCGTCGGGATCTCCTGGGCGAGCGCCGACCCCTCGCTCGTCGAGTCCGCGCTCGAACCGCACGTCGCGCTCCCCGACGGGCATCGGGGCTATCGCATCGTCGACGAGGCGCGGATCGGGCCGCGGCTCGGCGATCTCGGCGTCGACGATCCGCGCGATCTCGATGCCGCCCTCGGCGCGTGGCATCGCGTTGCGACGCGCCAGTGGGCGCACGAGAGCTGGCTCGCCGTCGAGTCCCTGCAGCCGCTCAGAGGCCGCCTGGCGGTCGTCCAGCGGCACCTGCGCGAGCGTGGACGGCAGCTCCAGCTCGACGACACGTGGCGGCTTGCGAACGCCCCCATCGATCCGGACGGTGCCGAGCTGCTCGGCCTCCTGGCGCTCGCCGTCTCGGGCGACCGCGCACAACGGCCGCTCCTTCAGTTCCTGCTCGATTCGTCCCGCCTCCGCGATGCGACTCTCGAGGAGGCTGAGGAGGCCGGCCGTGTGGCGGCGATGCTCCGCTGGTTCGCTCTCCAGTATCCGGGCGTCGGCGGCGTGACGATCGAGCGTGCCGCGGAGCTCGAGCGAGTGGCCGCCGAACGCGTGGTCAAGCGGCTCGCCGTCGAGGTTCGGGACGGGAAGATCGGTCGCTGTCGGTCGTGCGGCCGAAGCTGCCCGCCCTGGTTCCCGCTCTGTGAGCGGTGCGCGCGGACGAGTCGCCGATGACGCTCGTCGCTCCCTCCGGGTCGGGCGGCATTCCGCCCGCCTGCATCCTCGGCGCCCGCTTGGTATAGACACACGGTCATGGACGTCGACGAGCTTCGCCGCCTCCCACCGCTCGCAGGGCTGAGCGAGGTCGGCCTGCAACGCCTCTCGCTGCGCGCGGCCGAGTTACAGGCCTCTGCAGGCAGGGTGCTGGCGCTCGAGGGCGATGCGGGTGCGGGGATGTTCATCCTCTGCGACGGCAGCGTCGAGGTGGAGCTGCGCAGCGGCAAGCTCGAGCTGGGCCAGGGCGACTTCTTCGGCGAGCTCGCGTTGCTCGTCGACGACGGGGCGCGCGTCGCGCGCGTGCGTGCGACGACCGACGTCCGCTGCATCTCGATCCCACGCGACGATTTCCTCGCGCTGGTCGAGACGGAGCCGAGCTTCGCGCTCCACATGCTCCGGGAGCTGGCACGCCGGCTCGCCGAGGCGCGTGCCGTCTGAGCGACGGGGTCGCCCCTACAATCCGCCCCGTGCCTGGGACGAAGCTCATCACCGAGAACCGCCGTGCGCGCTACGACTACCACCTCCTCGACCGCATCGAGGCGGGCGTCCAGCTGACGGGGACCGAGGTCAAGTCGCTTCGCGACGGCGGTGCGCAGCTTGGGCAGGCCTACGCGGAGATCCGCGACGGGGAGGCCTGGCTCGTCGGCGCGTCGATCTCGGAGTACGCGGGCGGCAACATCGCGAACCACCGGCCCGAGCGTGACCGCAAGCTGCTGCTCCACCGGCGCGAGATCGACTCGCTCTACGGAAAGGTGCGCGAGAAGGGTCTCACGCTCGTCCCGACGAGGCTCTACTTCAAGGACGGCAGGGTGAAGGTCGAGCTCGCGCTGGCGCGCGGCAAGGAGCGGATCGACAAGCGGCGCGATCTCGCCGATCGCGACGCCAAACGCCAGATGGAGCGGGCGCTCAAGGCCCGCCGCTGAGCATGCTCTCCGCGGCTCGAACCGGGCCGCGGACGGTGATCGAGCCCGGCGTCACGACGTAGCCGAACCGCTCGTTCAGCCGGCGGATCGGCTCGTTCCGCTCCTCGTTCTGGGTCTCGAGACGCTCGTAGCCGTTTGCCTTCGCCCAGGCGATCTCGGCGGCCTTGAGCGTGCGTGCAATTCCGCGGCCACGCCACGCGCGGCTGACACCGGTCATGTCGTGCATCGCGACGGTCGGCCGGGCCCGCGACAGCGCGAGCTTGGCGTAGGCGACGACCACCCCGTCCGCGAGCGCGACGAACGTCGCCTCGGGACGGTCGCCCGCGCCCTGCATGTCCATCGAGAGCCACTCGCCGAACGACGGCATCTCGGCATCGCCTTCTCCGGGGACGTCGGGGTAGGCCTCGCAGGCGACGGCGTACATGCCGCGCTCGACGTCCGGACGCTCCGCCCAGGTCGCGATCTCGATCCCCGCGGGCGGGTCGACGGCCGGCGCCTCGATCGTCGACAGATCGAGCACGAGCCGCGAGTTTCGCCCGACCTCGACGAATCCGCGCCGAGCGGCCCACCCGAGCGACACGGCGTCGTCCTCGCGGACAGGTCCCATCAGCTCGCGGTACCCGAGCGCACGCGCCCAGGCGGCGAGCTCGGCGGCGAGCGCCGTCCCGATACCGCGCCCGCGCGCCTCGTCGATCACCCGAACCTCGCCGCGCGCGACGCCGTCGGGCGAGTGCCAGCCGCCGATGCCGATGGCCGTGCCCACGTCCGCGTCGTCGGACGACGCGAGCAGCCAGGTGGTCTCGCGCGCCTGCCGCTTCCAGTCGAGGTAGCCCTCGACGGTGTCCGCCTCGTCGACGGCGGCCTTCGTCGTCGCGACCCAGCGCTCGAGCTCGCGCTCGTCGATCTCCCGGATCTCCGTCACGATCGCGGAGCGTACGCTCTCCGCCGGATCCGGGACAGGCTCGTAGTAGGCTGGACGGGAGGCTGACTCGACGAAGGGAGGCCGTCGCGATGCGACACGTGGCGCTGACTGTCAACGGCGTTGGGCACGAGCTCGAGCTCGAGCCGCGTGAGTTGCTCGTCTATGTCCTACGCGACCGGCTGCGCCTGACCGGGACGAACGTCGGCTGCGACACATCATCGTGTGGAGCCTGCACCGTGCTCGTCGACGGCGAGTCGGTGAAGTCCTGCACGATGCTCGGCGTCCAGGCGGACGGCACCGAGATCACGACCATCGAGGGCCTCGCGACGGACGGGGAGCTGCACCCCGTGCAACAGGCCTTCCACGACCACCACGCGCTCCAGTGCGGGTACTGCACGCCGGGGATGGTCATGGCGGCCGTGTCGTTGATCGACCACGGCCAGGCGACGAGCGAGGCCGCGATCCGCGAAGGGCTCGAGGGCAACCTCTGCCGCTGCACCGGGTACCACAACATCGTCGTCGCCGTCCAGGCCGCGGCGAGCGCGTCATGAGCGCGACGGAGGAGCGGACGGCGTACGTCGGCTCCCCGGTCAAGCGCCGCGAGGACGAGCATCTCCTCACCGGCCGCGGGACGTTCGTCGACAACATGGCGCCGGTTGGCACGGTCCACATGATCGTCGTCCGCAGCCCCTACGCCCACGCGAAAGTCACCAGCGTGGACGTCGCCGCCGCCCGCGAGGCGGAAGGCGTCGTCGCCGTCCTCTCGGCGGCCGACCTCGCGGAGGACTGGAAGGCGGCCATGCCCTGCGCCTGGCCGGTCACGGAGGACATGCGAAACCCACCCCACTACCCGCTGACGGACGTCGCCCGGTACCAGGGCGACGGCGTTGCGGTCGTCCTTGCCGAGTCGCGCGCGCAGGCGAAGGACGCGGCCGAGCTCGTCGAGGTCGAGTACGAGCCGCTCGACGCCGTCGTCGACCTGGCGACGGCGCTCGAGGACGGCGCGCCGCTCGCGCATCCCGACCTCGGCACGAACGAGTGCTACGTCTGGCGGCTGGACACGGATGCCACCGGAGAGGCGATCGACGACGCCGAGGTCGTCGTCACCCGCCGCTACCACCAGCCGCGCCTGATCCCGAACGCGATCGAGCCACGCGCCGTCCTCGCTGTGCCCGGGGCAGCGGGCGACGTGACGCTCTACGCCGCGACGCAGATCCCGCACATCCTGCGGCTCCTCGCCGCGGCGACCCTCGGGATGAGCGAGACGAAGGTCAGAGTCGTCGCGCCCGACGTCGGGGGCGGCTTCGGCTCGAAGCTCGACGTCTACGCCGAGGACCTCCTCGCGATCGCGCTCGCGCGACGCCTCGGGCGCCCCGTCAAGTGGACGGAGGAGCGCTCCGAGAACTACCTGGCGACGATCCACGGCCGCGACTTCGTGACCGAGTACACGCTCGCCGCGAAGAAGGACGGCACGATCACGCACTGCCGGGCGCGCGTGCACGCGGCGATGGGCGCCTACCTGCAGCTCGTGACCCCGGGGATTCCGCTGCTCGGCGCCTGGATCTACGCCGGGCCGTATGCCATCCCGAACTACAGCGTCGAGTTCACCGGAGTCTTCACGAACACGACGCCGACCGACGCCTACCGCGGCGCCGGTCGCCCGGAGGCGACGTACGTCATCGAGCGCACGATGGACGCGCTCGCCGACGAGCTCGGGATCGACCGGCTCGAGCTGCGCCGCAAGAACTTCCACAAGGAGTTCCCGGCCACGATGGGATCGGGTCTCACGATCGACTCCGGTGACTACGTCGCCTCGCTCGACCGGCTGCTCGAGCATCTCGATCACGACGCGCTCCTCGCCGAGCAGGCGAGGCGGCGGGACAGCGGTGCCGTCAAGCAGCTGGGAATCGGTTTCTCGACCTACAACGAGATGTGTGGCCTCGCACCGTCGCGGATCCTCGGTGCGATCCGCTACGCCGCCGGGGGCTGGGAGCAGGCGACGATCCGCTACCTGCCGACCGGATCCGTCCAGGTGGTCACCGGTACCTCTCCCCACGGCCAGGGTCACGAGACCGCGTGGGCGCAGATCGTCGCCGATCAGCTCGGCTGCGAGCTCGACGCCGTCGAGGTCCTCCACGGTGACACCTCCGTCTCGCACGCGGGTCTGGACACGTACGGCAGCCGGAGCCTGCCGGTCGGAGGCGTCGCGCTCTGCTACGCCGCCGAGAAGGTGATCGACAAGGCCCGCCAGATCGTCGCGCACCAGCTCGAGGTCTCTGGCGACGACCTCGAGTACGCGAACGGGACGTTTGCCGTCAAGGGCTCCCCGGACAAGGAGATGACGGTCGCGGCGGCAGCGTGGGCCGCGTTCGCGGCGCACGACCTGCCCGACGGGATGGAGCCGGGGCTCGAGGCGACCGCGACGTACGACCCGCCGAACTTCTCCTGGCCCGGCGGTGCCCACGCTGCGGTCGTCGAGGTCGACACCGAGACCGGCGACGCACGGCTCGTCCGCTACATCGCGATCGACGACGTCGGCAAGGTCGTCAACCCGCTCATCGTCGACGGCCAGGTGCACGGCGGGATCACCCAGGGCATCTCGACGGCGCTCTACGAGGAGGGCTCGTACGACGAGGAGGGCAACCTCCAGACGGCAAACCTCCTCACCTACCTCGTCCCGTCGGCGGCCGAGCTTCCGTCCTTCGAGCTCGACCGAACGGAGAGCCCGAGCCCGACGAACCCGCTCGGCGTGAAGGGCGTCGGGGAGACGGGCACGATCGCAGCCGCCCCGGCGGTGATCAACGCGGTGCTGGACGCGGTCTCGCACCTCGGCGTGAAGGACATCCAGATGCCGGCCACGCCGGAGCGTGTCTGGCGCGCGATCCAGGAGGCGAAGGCGTGATCCCAGCACCGTTCGACTACGACGTCGCCGAGAGCCTCGACCATGCGATCGAGCTTCTCGGCACCGGCGGCGGCGACGCGAAGCTGCTCGCCGGTGGCCATTCGCTGATCCCTGCGATGAAGCTCCGGATCGCCCGCCCGGAGAAGGTCGTCGACATCGGCCGTCTCTCCGATCTCGCCTACGTGCGGGACGGCGGCACCCACATCGCGATCGGGGCGCTGACGCGTCATGCAGCCGTCGCCGCGGATCCCCTCCTCGCCGAGCACTGCCCGATCGTCTCGTTCACCGCCGGTCAGATCGGCGATCCGCAGGTACGCCACCGCGGGACGCTCGGCGGAACGCTCTCCCACGGCGATCCCGCCTCGGACATGCCGGCGGTGATGCTCGCGCTCGGGGCCGAGCTCGTGGCCCAGGGAAAGGGCGGGGAGCGGGTCATCCTCGCGACCGACTTCTTCACCGGCGTCTTCGAGACGGCGCTCGCGCCGGACGAGGTGCTCGTCGAGGCCCGCGTCCCGAAGCTCGGAGCGTCGACCGGCTGGGCCTACCTGAAGGCGAACCGCAGGGCGCAGGACTGGGCTACCGTCGGCGTCGCAGCGCTCGTCCACCGCGACAACGGCTCGGTCGCCGGCGCGTCCGTCGGCCTCGTCAACATGGGCGGCACCCCGCTTCGGGCGAAGGCCGTCGAGGATGCCCTCGCGAGCGGGTCGTCGGCAGCGGACGCCGCCGCGCTCGTGGCCGAGGGCGCCGAGCCGCCGAGCGACCAGGCGGGCTCGTCCGAGTACCGCGCCCACCTCGCCCAGGTGATCGCCAGGCGCGCACTCGAGCAGGCGCTCGCGGGCTGACGGAGCGACGGGGCGGACCCGCGCTCCGCCGTCCGGCCTACGGCTCGGACAGGATCGGGTGGTCGAGCGCGATCTGGAGCGCCTCGGCCGGCGTGACGTCCTCCTCGCAGATCAGCCGGTGCGGCAGCACGTACTGCGCCATCGTCCGCACGTCCTCGATCATCACCGTGTCGCGCCCCTCGAGCCGGGCGTTCGCCTTCGTGGCGCTCATGAGGTGGATCGCGGCGCGCGAGCTGGCGCCGAGCATGACGCCCTCGAGCACGCGCGTCTTCCGCACGACGCCCACGACGTACCGTGCGACCTCCTCGGGCACGATCGTCGCGTCGAGCTCGACCCGGGCCTTGTCGAGGCCGACGATCCCGAGCAGCGGCATGATCTCGCCGAGCATGTCCGGCGTCACGCCGGTGTGCGGCAGCCGGAGCATGTCGACCTCGTGCTCCAGGTCCGTGTAGTCGATGAAGATCTTGAACAGGAACCGGTCGAGGTTCGACTCCGGGAGCGGGAAGACGCCCTCCTGCTCGAACGGGTTCTGCGTGGCGATCACGAGGAACGGGTCGGGGAGGCGGTGCACGCGACCCTCGACCGTGACGCTCCGCTCGGCCATCGCCTCGAGCAGCGCGGCCTGGGTGCGCGGCGGCGTGCGGTTGATCTCGTCCGCGAGCAGGACGTTGGTGAAGATCGTCCCCTCGATGAACTTCGTCTCGCCCGCGCGCGTGATCGTCACGCCGACGAGCTCGCTCGGCGTCGTGTCCGGGGTGAACTGGACACGGTTGAAGTCCGCGCCGAGGACGTATGCCGTCGCGCGGCCGAGGAGCGTCTTGGCGGTGCCCGGAGGGCCTTCCAGCAGGACGTGGCCCCGTGCCATCGCGGCGATGAGCAGCAGCTCGACCGCGCGGCCCTGACCGACGACAACCTTGCCGACCTCGGCCTTCGCGCGCTCCCTGAGCGTTGCCAGGGTCTCGTACTGGTACGTGATTGGCACGCCGGCGGTCCTCCTGAGTCGTTCCCGTGGTCTCCCAGACGATAGTCGGCAGATCGGCGGGAGTCCTGAACCGCTCGCCGCCGTCCCGGTATCGACCGGCAAGGCCCGTAACGGCGACCGGTGCTCCTGCTCGACGGCTGGCGGGCTGCTGTTCGCGTGGCTCGTCGTCGCGATCGTCGTGTCGGAGACGACCTGGGCGCGCCTGATCAGGGACGCGATCCTTTCGGTGACGCTGGTCGTCGCCTTCTGGACGTCGACCCGCGCCGCGCCTTCCGCCGGCTGATGGCCGCGCTCGTGCCTCGACGACTGATTTCGACGCCGCCGCGACGATGTCGTATCGTGGGCGCGAAGATGGCAGCCAAGCCGTCCGACCCCGGCTCCGTCGACGCCGAAGACGGGATACTCGAGGAGGGCGACAACCCGATCGAGCGGCTGAAGCTGCTCTCGGAGAACGACGAGGACCTCGCGAAGTTCCTCGACGCGATCGAGGTCACAAGCCCGCGCGAGCGCGAGATGATGCGCGAGATTGCTCGGACGCGGCCGCTCGCCGAGCCCGACCGGTTCCCGGTCGCGCACCGCAACATGGCGGAGGCGCTCGAGTCCCTCGCCCGCCACGGGTACTACGGGACGACGGCGGGGAGGGGCACCGGCCCACTGCGGGCCGGGATCGCCTGGGGCGTCCAGCTCGTGGCCCGCTACCTCGTCGTGTCGCACATCAGGAACGTCTCGACCCGGCTTCGGAACCTCTACGGTCTGCGGGAGATCCAGGCGACCCCCGGCACCCAGGAGCGCCGGGAGCTTCGCCGGGCGCGGATGGACGCCGACCGCATGGTCGCGGCGCTCGAGACGAAGGAATTGGCCCTACCGGCGTTCCTCCTCGGCGGCGCCGCGATCCCGCTCGTCGCGTCGCTCGGGCGGATCACCGGGATCCTCTCGCGCACCTGGGTCGCGGCGGCGATCGGCATCGCCGGGATGCTCATCGCGCTCGCCGCATCGTGGGTCATCCTGCGCGGCGCGGCGCTCGCCTCACGGCGCATCCGCCTCGCCACCCGGGGCCCGTTGAACGCGCTGTGGCGGACGATCGGCTGGTGCGGCAACCCGCCGAAGGACTCGGCGCGCACCTTCGTCATCGTCTCCGTCGGCCTCACCCTCGGCTGCTGGATCCTCGTCCCGATCCTCGTGGCGATCGGCCTCGCGACCTGACCGGGCGACCGGCATAGACTCGGCCCTTGCGCAACTACTGGAATCGCCCCCTCGGCTCGAAGCTCATCATCCTGCTGAGCGCGGGCCTCCTGCTCGAGATGCTCGCGCCCTGGCAGCGGATCTGCGCCGTGACGAGCGGAAGCGAGCCACGGATCTGCGGCTGGCGGACGGCCTACTCGGGCTCCGCGTTCGGGACGTACGCGGCGATCCTCGCGGCGGTGATCCTCGTGTGGGAGCTCCTGCCGGTCATCATCCCGCGACTCTCGATGCGCGGGTGGATGACCGCCGTCGTCACCGCGATCCTGTCCGTGGCGCTGGCGCTCTGCACGCTCGTGAAGCTCATCGAGGACAACGAGTTCCAGACGATCTGGGCGTGGATCGGCTTCGCGATCGCCCTCGCGATCATGCTCACGGCCCTGATCCGCGTCCGCTTCCGCTGGGAGACGCGCCACAAGCCGGGCCCGGCGACGCATCCTCCGCCGGCGGCGCCCGGGGTCGAGTCGCCGTCGGGCGGTGGGCCTGCCGCGTAGCGTGCCGCTATCCTTCGAGGACAACATACGGGGGCGACCAGGTCTCGACGTGGTCGGTTCTCCGGTCGAGCAGCGAGCCGAGGTCGCCGGTCGGCCTCGTAAAACAACCGGCACAAACGCAAGTGCGAAGAACGATCTCGCACTCGCCGCCTAGTCAACACTAGGTAAGGCGACGTCCCACCCGGTTCGGCCCGAGGCCGGGAACGGGGCGCCAACGATCGGGCTCAGGCACCGAGGGAGAGCCACTCGCCCGAGGCGCGACATTCCAGGAGGGCTGGCCCGCCGGTAGGTCGTCTGCGAACCGGCCGTCGGGCGAGACCAAAGCGCGGACTACGCTCGTAGACGTTCGGTCGGTACGGCCGCGGACGCGGGTTCGATTCCCGCCGCCTCCACTCGGTAGGTACGAGAGCGAAGGAGCTGCGATAATTCGCGCTGTGCAGGGAAAAGCGCCTGCGCAGAGGTGCGAACGGCTCGCGCACGGAAAATCTCGATTTGCGACCCGTTTCGCGCGGTTGCGGTCGCAGACGGGTAGCAGCGGGCGGCGCCTTTGGGTCGCATGCGACCCACGGTGGCCGCCGCTGCGACCGCTCGCCGCGCCAGCCGGAGGATCGGTGGGTCGTCGCGTCGTCGCGTTCACGTCGATCAGCTGTCGCTGATCGCAGTCGCCTGCTCCAGGGTCGCCGTCGTCGCGTGCCGTATCGGCATGTCCACACGCCCGAAGGAACTGGCGGCGTTCGATCACTCGATCGCGATCAGCATGCGCATCCGCGGCAATGCCTCGCGGACGACGAGAGGTGGTGTCCGGGCGGCTGCGGGAAGATGCATCCGCCGTGATCGTCGGTCACTGCGGACGGCGATGGTGTGACGCGGTTCGTCCATCCTGGGCGGCGTCGTTCCGATCGGTGATCCATTCGGCGCTGGACGCGTACTGCGAGCTGTACGGCTCCGAGGCGAAGGTGCTTCAGGGTGTCCTGACTTGCACGGCCGAGCCCTGGTGGTGGGATCGGTCGAAGTGCTCGCATCGGGCCGGAGGTCGCGTGCTCGGGGCCGCGCGGCTGTCGGTGCTGGACTCGGTGGCTGAGGATCAACGGCGACTGTGGTCGGCTCGGCGTCGTGAGACGCTGAACACGGCTCGGACGGCCGCGATCCGGCAGCTCCGGCGAGAGGGGTGGGACGAGAGCGGATGGCCGACGCTTCTGCGTGTGGGTGATGGAGGATCAGTCGCGCGGCGTGCCGCACCTGCACTTCGTGCTCGGACACACGACGGCGCTCGAGAAGGCGTTCGCTCGTGCGTTCTTCCGCGAGCTGAAGTCGGCGGCGTATGCGCACGGGCTCGGCCACACGTCGACCTACGAGACGGGCCGTGCTCGAGCAAGGGAACTACGAGGCGGGGCGGCTGCGGAACTACGTGTCGAAGCTCGCCCGGTACCTGCGAAGGCGGAGGGGCGGCGGCGTTTCTTCTTCGGCACACGGGCGAGCGTGTCTTCTACGTCGCGCCTGGCTCGCCGGCTCTCGGGCGTGACGATGACGGTTGCGCGGCTGTCTCGGCGGGTCTGGGCGGCTCGGAAGGGCTGATTGCGCATGCCGAGGATGACCCGGACCAGGAGGAGCTCGTCGTCGGCTTCTCGGATCAGTCGTCGCTCCGAACGCGCCCTGAGCGCCCGCCCGCCTGCGGCCTCCCCCTCCGGGCGGCCCAGCTTGGGGGCCACGCGTGAGCGAAGCGAACGCGGGGGCCGGCCTCGACCGGCGCGGGCGGGCCGTACTAATCCGCCGAGCGGCTATCCGTGGCGTTCACCTCAGACTCCGCTGCCCGCTCCCGTCGGCGTTCATGACGTAGACCGCGTAGCGGCCGTCGCGGTTACTGACGAAGGTGATCTTCCGCCCGTCGGGCGACCAGCGCAGGATCGCCGTCGTACGCCAGGTCGCTCGTCAGACTCCGCTGACCGCTCCCATCGGCGTTCATGAGGTAGATCTCTGAGTTGCCGTCGCGTTCGCTGGCGAAGGCGATCTTCCGCCCGTCGGGCGACCAGGCAGGCGCGGCGTAGGCGGCCCCCATCGGCTTCGGCGTGAGGTTCCGCACCCCACTGCCGTCGGCGTTGACGACATAGACCCCGTGCCGCGTGTTGCAGTCGCACGAAGGCGATCATCCGCCCGTCGGGCGACCAGACAGGATCGGAAGCGGGACCAGCTCCGGACCCGACTCCGGCCCAGCTTCTGCGTCAAGTCACGCAGCCCGCTCCCGTCGGCGTTCAGGACATAGAGGCGGTAGCAGTAGGCGCAGCGGGGCGGAGCTGTGCTCCACGAGGAAGAGGAGTTTCCGCCCGTCGGGCGACCATGCAAGAGAGGCAGCGCGCCCGTTCCCCAGCCGCGTCAGAGTCCGGTGCCCGCTCCCGTCTGCGTTCACGACGTAAAGCTTGGTGGCGATCACGAAAGCGATCCTCCGCCCGTCGGGCGACCAGGCAGGAGCGCTTCCCCTGCGCGCCAACGTCCGCTGCCCGCTGCCGTCAGCGTTCACGACGTAGAGGGCGCCGATGCGTCGCCCGCCTTGGAAGGCGATCCTCCGCCCGTCGGGCGACCACGCAGGTGTGGCGAGCCGCTCGACGCGCGCCACGATCCTCAGGCCGCTGCCGTCGGCGTTCATGACGTACAGCGCCTTGCCGTCGCGCCGGCTCACGAAAGCGATCCGCCGGCCGTCGGGCGACCACACAGGACTCTGCACCTCGGGCCGCGCAGGTGCGCCCTGAATCAGAGCGAGAAGGCGATCGCCGATACCGAACGCCGGCGTGACGAGCAAGGCCGCGACCGCGACGATCGCGACGGCGATGGCGACGACTCGCCAGCGCCTGCGCGGAGAGCGGTGCAACTCCGAAGCGACGTGTACGCCGAGGAGCGCACGCTGCCGCTCGAACGCGTCTTTGGGAAGGGGACGTAAGGTCCGAGGATCTCGGTCATTTCTCGGCGATTCCTTTCAGCTCCATCTCGACCTCTTCATGTTGCGAATGTCCTTGAGGGACCCTGGACGGGGCGCAGGCTGAGTGCGAGGCGTGAGCGCACGGTGCCGGGCAGTTGTGCGAACGCCCAGTGCTGCTTCCTCGTAACAAAAACCGACCCGAAGACAGAAAGCCCAAGGATCTCCCGCTGCGCGCAAGAAGTAATGTCATGCGCTCAAGAACTTCGCGCATCTGAGCGGCGGCCTGAGCGCGAGCGTCGTCGGCAGACATGGCTTCGCGGCGAGGCTGCGCCTCCAGTTGGGCGGCGAGTCGCCGGTGACGCCACAGCGTTCGGCGTCGGTTGCGAAGCACGTTCGTCGCGATCCCGTCCAGCCAGGGAAGGGGCTAGCCGTCCACGACGACGACGACCTTTCGGTGGCGGAATGCCTTGAGGAAGACGACCGCAGTTAGATCCTCCGCCTCCGACCAGTCTGCCAGGCGACGGAAGAGGTAGTTGTAGATCCCCCTGAGAGTGGCGCTCGTAGAGCAAGGAGAACGCCCGCTGGTCGCCGCGCGCGCTTGACTCCCAGAGCAACTCATCGCTCCGAGCAGGCAACAGCAGGCGCTGGCAGGACAGTAAGACCTGGATGTCGGTGACTCGGGAAAGTTCCATC
>CAWBVO010000027.1:0-59536 GCA_963792245.1 uncultured Actinomycetes bacterium | reverse complement strand
GGACGCGACGCCGGGTCGTCGTGGACGAGCGGTCTCGGCTGTGCAAGTGTGCGGGCGGTGAGATCCCGTACTTCGGCAACGCCCAACGCGGCGCGCCGGTCAGCTCGTCGTCGGAGCGAACCCGAGCCGCGTTGCATTGCGGGCGGGGTCTGGCGCATCCTCGAGGGTCCGGTCTGCAGGGCGAGCAACGAGGCGGATGCCGCCCCCTCCATCTGACTCCACGGCTCTGGAGAGACTGCCCTCCACGACGCGAGTACACGTGGTCGGCGCGGGGCCTGTGGGTCTCTTGCTCACCGCGCTGCTCCAGTCGGTGGAGGGCTTTTCGGTACGCCTCTATGAGAAGCGGCGCGAGTACACGCGAACGCGGATGGTCCAGCTCGCACCGTATCTCGTGGCGGATTCGGTCGAGAGCTACCGGGCCGATTCGATCGACGGAGATAGCGTCGAGGCCATCTTCGATCCACCAGAACTCGACCAGGGGCTCGCGTTCAGACAGGCCATTCCTTCGGACCTGAGCACACTCCTGAAGAGCTGGGTGCTCGGGTTCTGCCCGCTCAACTCCATCGAGCAGTCCATCAGCGATCTGATCGATTCGCGCGGGTCGGATGGGGTGGAGCGTACGGCGGGGGTTGTGACGGCGGAGGACGCGATGGCGATGCTCCAACCGGGAGACGTCCTCATCGACTCCACGGGCAACAGGTCCCTGCTCCGAGATCACCTGGTTCCAGGCTCCGGCGACGCGGACGAAGGCGCGAACACGCTCAATGTCCGGCTCGAATATGCGCTCGTCATCACCTTCCTGTACGGGCAGCCGTACGACTGCAACGAGTACTGCAAGTACTACAAGAACATCGAGAACGCCCACTACAAGTTCATCCCGATGGTGCACCGCACGCACTACGACGGCAGCGTCAGCCACGTCACGGGCATCGTCAACATCAGCGCCGACGACTACGAGGCGATGCCCTCCCGGTTCGACGGTGAGTGGCTTCGCGGCAACGTTCCCGGTGTCGCTCAGTCGATGGACAGATTCATCGACAAGATCAAGCAGGAAACGCACGGGGAGATACTCGGCGATCTGGACATCGTTCGGATACCACTGGATCTGTACCGCGCGCGCAACGCAACCAGTCGTCAGCTGCTCACAGTCGGGCCGATCGACCATCCCTTCGCTCGGTCGCCGGTGTTCCTCGCCGGCGACTCGGCGATCGGCTCGCCCTATTTCCAGTCGATCTCGCTCGGCTTCGAGTGTGCGATTTTCCTGGCGGGACTCATCGCACAACGAGACCTGCCGTTACGAGACATGCTCGATCGCTATGAGCTGCACATCTACAAGCAGTGGCTTCGCGTCTACATGCGCAGCAAGATGATCAAGCACAACAAGGACCTGTTCGAGTCCCTCGACGACCCGCTCGCGCTCCTCGAAAAGCTGCACATCTACTAGCGACCCGCGACAAGCGAGGAACCACGGTGCCACGCAAGACCATCACCACCCAGGTCGCCATCATGGGCGCGGGTCCCGCGGGCCTCATGCTCTCCCACCTGTTGGCGACGCAGGGCATCGAGTCCACGGTCGTGGAGATCCGCAGCCGGAGAGAGATCCAGGAAACGGTTCGCGCAGGCATCCTGGAGCACGGCACCGTGAACCTGCTGGTGGACTCCGGCGTCTCCGACCGGGTGCTGCGCGAGGGCGACCGCCACGACGGCATCGTCGTTGCGCTTCAACGGCGAGAGCCACCGCATCGACTTCAAGCAGCTCGTGGGCGAGTCCGTGTGGCTGTACCCGCAGACCGACGTCTTCATGGATCTCGCCGCGCGCCGCGAGGCCGACGGCGGCGACGTCCGCTACGGCGTCAGCGAGACCACCGTCCACGACCTCGAGGGAAAGCCGAAGGTCCGGTTCACCGACGCGGACGGCCGGGAGCTCGAGATCCAGGCCGACTTCCTGGTCGGAGCCGACGGCTCCCGCAGCCACTGCCGCTTCCAGATCCCGGAGGCCAACCGCACGTGGTACTTCCACGAGTACCCGTTCGCCTGGTTCGGCATCCTGGCCGAGGCGCCGCGCAGCCTGGACGTACTCATCTACGCCAACTCGGAGCACGGCTTCGCCCTCATCAGCCAGCGGACCGAGACCGTGCAGCGCATGTACTTCCAGTGCGATCCCAAGGAAGATGTCGCCGACTGGGACGACGAGATGATCTGGACCGAGTTCCGCAAGCGCGTGAACGGCAACGGCTTCGAGCTCCGAGAGGGCGCGGTCATCGAGAAGCTCGTCCTGCCGTTCCGCAGCCTGGTCCACACCCCCATGCGCTACGGGAACCTGTTCCTCGCCGGCGACGCGGCCCACAACGTCCCGCCCACGGGGGCCAAGGGCCTGAACCTGGCCATCCACGACGTCCACGTGCTGTTCGAAGGCCTCGATCGCTTCTACTCGACCGGTTCCACCACGCTGCTCGACTCGTACAGCGACCGCGCCCTGGAACGCGTCTGGAAAGCCCAGCACTTCTCCTACTGGATGACCTCCATGCTGCACACCGTCCCGGGCTCCGACGACTTCGAGCGCGGCCGCCAGCTCGGCGAGCTGAACATGGTCGTCTCATCTCGCCATGCCCAGGCGTACTTGGCCGAGGCGTACACCGGCTGGCCGACGCCGAGGTAGCCACCGCCGCGACGAACGGGTGTCTTGCGGGCACTCGAGCGGAAGATCAGAGACGCACAGCGTGATCCGGCCCGGCTTCAGCCGGACTTCGGCCCCGGCGTTGGTCCTCATGGCGATGGTGCGGCATGTCGCTGTTGCCACGCGTCCGCCATCGCGACTCCGGTGCGTCAGGGTCGGATGCATCTGCAGCGTCCGGTACGCCCACTTCGGCGGGCTTGGGCGTCGGCGTAGGGTTCGATCGTGGCCGAGCGGGTGTGCGCGATGTGCGGGCGAAGCAGCGACGGGCTCAACTCCTGGCATACCGTCGTCGACTACTCGCTCGTGGGCGACACCGAGTGGGAGGAAGGTCGCCGCGTCGAGGTCTGCTCGAGGGGGTGCGCCAGGCTTGCGTACATGACCGACGAGCGGGTGCCCGATGCGGTGCGCCCGCACTACGAGGACGCGATCCGTGTCCTCGAGGCCGCAGGAGCGCGGGCATCCGACGTCGATCCGAAGACGGCGCGGCGGGCGTTGCAGTTCACGACCGCCATCCTTCGGAATCTCTTCGAGATCCCGTCCGAGCCTGCCGCCGGCTCGGACCGCCAAAACGAGAGTCGGGGATAACCACACGTCTGCGACTACACCCCGACGAGGCGACCTGGAGATCGGGCGCGGCGGCCAACTACGTTGTGTCCGGTCCGTTTACCTCCAGAAGTAGTAGTCGGCGGTGTAGGGGACCTCGGCCACGGTTCCCGCCCGTTCCGCGTTGCAGTCAGCGGCCGGGGGAGCGAGCCCGCCGGTGGTTGCGACCCTTTGGATGATGGTGGTGTCCCCGAGTTGGCCAGGAGTCGTCGAGGCTGCGGACAGCCGCACCCATGAAATGGCGGTTGGATCGACGCTGACGCTGGCCTCGGCGTGGCCGACGACCATGCTGCCGTCCTTGGCCTGCCACGTCGGCCCGGCGAAGTGCGTGACGATGAGCTCACCCTGGTCGTCGAAGAGGTTTGCCTTGGGTGCGACCAAGCTCCAGCCGGTGTCGGTGCACGAGTAGATCTGGACGCCGACTGCGTGGCCGATCAGGAACACCTTGCTGCCGTCGGGTACCCGGATCGGGTCCGGGACGGACGCCGGGGGCGGCCCGGCCTGGGCGCACGAGGGACGCACGGCCTGCGCGCTCAACGCCAAGGCGGCGCAGCGAGCGTTCGAGCTCGGGTACGTGTGCTCGGATGCGCTCGAAGTCCTGACCAGAGAGCGAGAGCAGCCGCATTGGCGTGCGCGCCACGACGCTGGCCGTCCGCTCTCCCGTGAGGAGGAGTGCGATCTCACCGAACGTGTCGCCGGGGCCGAGAATTTGGGTCGCCTCCCCACCGTCGGGCAGAACATCGGCGCGGCCCTGTTCGATGAAATAGACAGCGGTTCCGTAGTTGTCGAGCGAGATGACTTCGGCGCCCGCTTCGACCTCGACCTCACTCACCGCGGCCGCGAGCTCGTCGAGCTCTGCCGCAGGAAGATCGGCAATCAGCGAAACCGCCGCGATCCGAGCCGTGTCCACGGTCGCGGATCGTGCCACAGCGAGCAATCGACTGCTACTCATCGCAGTCGGGAGCGGCCGGAAGAAAGGATCCCCTCCGTCACGACGGAGTCGGCCTTCGTCCCCACCTCCTCCCGAGCGCGGACGACCCCCACCGGCCAAGCCACAACTGCCTGTCCGAGGAGTGCTCGACTCAGGGTGGTCCCGGCATGACCTGCACGAGCGGCTCCGGCGACACGGAGAAGGGGCCGGCGAACGGCCTGTCTTGAGAGGCGATCATCAGCAGGCATACCGCCACCGCGGAGGCGAAGATGCCCATTGCGATCGCTGTCGTGCCGCGCCTTTCACTGTGAACGACGGCGATCGCGAGCAAGGTGAGGGCCGCCAACAGAACGACGCCCATCCACTTGGCCCAGTTCACGCGCGATTCGCTGACGATGATGCGCTCCCGACGTGCGTCAAGGGCGGCTTCGAGTGCGACGACCATCTCCCGCTGCGCCACCTTTTGGCCTTCCGAGTGAGGACTGAGTACGAGTGCCAAACGGAGCGCCTCGGCCAGCGAGGCGGGTACGGCCGTGAGAGTGGCATGCTGGCTGGCCATCGCCGGCCATTCGTCATTCACGGTCTCCTCGATGTGCCGCCGCACGAGCGCGCGCATCCTGCCCTGTTGCGCGGTGGGGAAGCTCCCGCCCAGGAGCACGACGGAGCGCAATGCGCTCGCCTCCCGGTTGACCGCTGTCTGCGCCTGACCGTGGTCATTCCAGACCTGGACTGCGAGGAAACCGACAAGTAGGCCGAAGACCACCCCCAGTGGGGGGAGTAGCCCAGGCGACAGGGCTTTGAACGTGTGCGCGTTCTCGCCGACCGCGAGCCTCAGCACCACCCACGAGATCGCGGCAGCGACCAGATAGGTCACGCCGAACACCACGACCACGAGCCAGGCGAGCGGTAGGCCATGCAGCCAATCGAGCACGGTCCGAGAGCCTACTGCGAGCGAGCGATCGTCACCGCCGCGCTGGTCGCGCGGAGCCCAGTGCTCGTCGCGAACGCCCACGTTCTTCTCTCGCGCGCTCGCGCGAGGCAGAGTCGGATGGGAGGAACCCACCCCCTCGCGATCGCCGGGGTGATGCGGCCTGGTCGCGGGTCGTCAGCCGCGGCCGACGAACGGCATCTTGGTTGCCATGACCGTCATGAACTGGACATTTGCCTCGAGGGGGAGAGTGGCCATATAGACGACCGCTCTCGCGACGTGGGCCGGGTCGATCGTCGGCTCGAGCATGCTCGACCCGTCGGGCTGGAGAACGCCCTGGGTGCGCATCGGCACCGTCATCTCCGTCGCGGCGTTGCCGACGTCGATCTGGCCGCAGGCGATGTCGTGCGCGCGGCCGTCCAACGACGTCGACCTCGTGAGCCCGGTGATCGCGTGCTTTGTCGCCGTATAGGGCGCCGAGTGAGGGCGAGGCACCCAGGCCGACAGTGATCCGTTGTTGATGATGCGCCCGCCCCGGGGCGACTGGCGTTTCATGAGCGCGAATGCGGCCTGTGTACAGAGGAACGTGCCGGTGAGGTTCGTCTCGACCACGGCGGTCCACTGCGCGAAGGACAGGTCCTCGATCGGAACGGGCGGCGCCCCCGTGCCCGCGTTGTTGAACAGCAGATCGAGCCTCCCGAGCCGCTCTTCGATTTCCGACGAACAGCGTCCGGACGGACTCCGGGTCGCGGACGTCGCACGGTATTGCCACTGCGTCGTCGCCCACCTCTACGGCTGCGGCACCAAGCGGTTCCGGTCGACGGCCGGCGAGCACGATCGTAAAGCCCGCCTGCGACAGGGCGACGGCCGAGGCGCGGCCGATGCCGCTGCCCGCGCCGGTGACGAGTGCGACGCGCCTCACGAGGCGACCGTCGGGATCCGTCCACCGAGCTCGTCCTCGACATGGATCCGCACGATCTGCGCGAAGCTCTCGTCGGCGCGAAACCCGAGATCGAGGGCCCGTCGGGCATCGAACCGTTGTGGCCAACCCGACACGATGCGCATCACGCTCTCGTCGGGCTCATACCTGATCAGCCGGAGCATCTCGTCGCCGCCGACGGCTCGGAGCGCTTCGATCTGCTCGGCAACCGTCACCGACACTCCGGGCATTGTGAGGCAGCGGCGATCACCGAGTGCGTCACCGTCGATCGTCGCCGCGTGGAGGAAAAAGCCGACGGCTGCGCGCGGCGAGGCATGCCAGTGGCGAACGCTCGTGCGCACGGGGAGCACGGCGACGTGGCCGTTCAACGGCTCGCGGATGATGCTCGAGAAGAATCCCGAGACGGCCCGGTTGGGCGAGCCGGGGCGAACGCAGATCGTCGGCAGGCGGACACCGACGCCGTCGACGAACCCCCGCCGCGTGTAATCGCAGAGCAACAGCTCGGCGATCGCCTTCTGCGTCCCGTAGCTCGTCAGCGGCGTGCTGCAGTGGTCGTCGCCGATCACATCCGGCAACGGCGCGCCGAAGACCGCGATCGACGACGCGAACACGACGCGCGGACGGTAGCCCTCGCCGATCGAACGCACCGCCTCGAGGAGCTGCCTCATGCCGTCGAGGTTGACCCGATAGCCACGCTCGAAGTCAGCCTCGGCCTCGCCCGAAACCACCGCAGCGAGGTGAAAGACGACGTCTGGACGGGTCGACAGCAGACCGTCCGCGGCCTTGGGGACAGCGAGGTCGGCGACAACCGTCTCGATGTCCAAGGCCGAGGACGGCCTCTCCGGCTCGACGATGTCGGCCAGCACGAGCTGCTGGATGGGGGCGGTCCCGAGCGTGCCGTCGCGCCCGAGACGCTCGACAAGCCGGCGACCGAGCATCCCCGCGGCACCGAGGACCAAGATGCGCACGCGAGGACAGTAATGCCTTCCCGACCCGAAGGACGGCGACACACAGCCTCACCCGTGCCGATGAGCCGCCGCTCGGGTCAGTCGTAATGAAGTCCGATCTGGCCGCGCGAAGTGCCATGTCCAATCACGCCGTGAACCTCTCGTTGCGCGCGGTTCCACCAATGTGTGACGCCGAGCATGCTCTGCTCGTGAAGGATCTGGCCCGATGAGACTCCGGCCGACCACCAAGCCCCGGGCGCCGGAAGTGAGTGACCAGTGAGCGCCGCGTTCGGCTGGGGGCTGCTGGCCGCGTCGTCGCTCGTGATCGGCGCGGTGATCGCGTTCCTGGTCCGGATCCCCCTGCGGGTCATCGGCCTGATCATGGGCTTCGGCGCCGGGGTGCTCATCAGCGCCGTCGCGTTCGACCTCGTCGAGGAGGCGGCCGAGAAATCGTCCGGGAACGGCTGGGTCGCGGCTGGACTCTTCGCCGGCTGTGCCGTGTTCTTTCTCGGCGACAGGGCGATCGATCGGATGGGCGGCGGTGCTCGCAAGGATCCAACCGGTGTCGGCGACGAAGGCGGGTCCTCGTCGCTGTCGATCGTGCTCGGATCCGTCCTCGACGGGGTCCCGGAGTCGATGGTGATCGGCCTGACGATCTTCGAGGGCGGCGCCGTCGGCGCCGCCTATCTGGCCGCGGTCTTCATCTCCAACCTGCCCGAGTCGATCTCGGCGACCTCGGGTCTCGTCGCGGGCGGCTGGGAGAAGTCGCGGATCCTCTGGATGTGGATCGGGATCGCAGTGATCTCGGCGGTTGCGGCTCTCGCCGGCTACGGCCTCTTCCAGGACTCGTCACCGGACGTCGTGGCCTTCGTCCTCACCTTCGCGGCCGGCGCGATCCTGACCATGCTGGCGAACACGATGATGCCCGAGGCGTTCGAGCATGGCGGGAAGTGGGTGGGGATCATGACGACGCTCGGGTTCGCGACAGCGTTCACGATCCACCTGCTCGATTGACCATGCGTCGTGAGACCTCGAGCTGTCCCGAGCCTCGACGACCGAGGGTCACCCGGGTCAGATCACGGGTGCTCGAGCGCGCGAAGAGGCCGTCTATGGATCGCCGGAGAGCAGCTTCGAGTGGAGCTCTCCGCCGCTCATGGCACGCGTGACCTGGATGCGGCCAAGCGGTTGCTTGCTGCCCGGATGGGCGCGGGCGTTTCGGTCCTGGGTGAAGACCGCGTCGTAGTGCCCGGTCAGCCAGCCGAGCAGGTCGTCCGGGATGCGCGGGTCGTTGGTGCCGCTCTGCCCGTAGCTGCCGTAGGGGGGCGCGAAGGCGAGTGTTTGATGAGCGGGAATCCGGTCCGCGAGCGTGTCCTCGCCCCAGTCGATGTCGGAGCGCACGCGGTCCCGCCATCCCGCGAACGTCTCGCCCTGCTGCTCGTAGGCGTAGTACGGGCCGTAGTCGTTCGGGCCCGGGGCCGTACTGGATCTGCTGGTGCCCGTGACCGGAGTGGAGCTGGAGCTGCCAGCGCCCGCTCGACTGGACCGTCTGGAGCTCCTGCCAGCTCAGGTATTCGGGGTCTCCGTCGTCGACCCGGCCGACGTCGACGAACATGACGGCATTGAGGCCCAGCCTCTCGAGGATGCCGTCGCTGCCGGTCCACGAGTCAGCCCTGGCGTCGTCGAAGGTGAGCAGAAGGGGCCGCGGCGGCAGGTCGACCGGCTCTCCCCGCACGAACCGCAGAAAGGCCGGCAGGTCGATCGTCTGGTAGCCGGCGTGCTCGATCATCGTCATCTGCTTGGCGAAGTCGTCGAAGTCGATCCCGTAGGACGCGTCCACCTCGTTCGAGAAGTCGCTCTCGGCGCCGATTCCGTGGTAGAGGAGGACAGGCACGGCCGAGCGGTCAGGAGGGAGCGGCGCCCACACCTGTTTCTCCTGGGCGGTGAGCACCACCTCGGGAGCGGGTTGCGGCGTCCGCGGTGCGCTCTCGTCGCCGGAGCCGCCACACGCGGACACGAGCAGAGCGATGCCGCAGGTGAAGGCAACGAGCGGCATCGCTGAAACCTTCATCCGAGGGCAACTGTAACCGCGGATCCATGCTCGTCTCCGGCGACAGCGCTTCGCGGTCTCAGGGGACGCGCGTCCTCGTCCTCACGAGCTTCTGGCGGGTAGCCGGCTCAGGCGCACCGTCGTCAGCGGCCGCTCGGAGCGGGGTGAGTCGGAGCGGCTGACCACCCACAAACCTGACAGGATCGCCGCCAGGCATGCGCGAGGACGTCAGGACATCGTCAGTCCGCTTCGAGCCGCTCCACCCCGCGTCCCGCTCGAGCCTGATCCTGGGCATCGTCATCGGCCCTCTCCTGTGGCTGGTCGTCCTCGCCGTTGGCGCGTGGGTCTTCAGCTACAGCTGGGCGATCGTGCTGGGCCTGCTCATCGTCGTCGTGTCGTTCGTCGTCGCGTTATGTGTCCTGAGCCTGCTGCGGGCGGCACGCCTGCAGGCAGGAGAGGCGGTATGTGGACAGTCGCTGAGTGCCTGCTGGCATTCGTCGTGCTCTATCCGGTGTGCACCGCAGCGTTGTGGATCGCGGGGGGCCTCCTTTTCCGTCTACTCGATGAGCCGGAAGCCGCCGAGGAGCCCGAAGGTGGGTGGCCCGGCGTGTCCGTGCTGATCCCCGCCTACAACGAGGAGGCGGTGATCGCGACCAGCGTGGCCGCGGCGATGGGCTCTGACTACCCGGTGCTCGAGGTGCTCGTCCTCGACGACGGCTCGACCGACGCCACAGAGGCCGCAGCGCTCGAGGCAGCTGCCGGCGACCGGCGCTGCCGGGTGATCCGAGACCCGGTCAACCGCGGCAAGGCCGAGCAGCTGAACGTCGGATTCGCGCATGCGCGCTACGAGCTGGTTGCGGTCACCGATGCCGACACCCACATGCATCCTCTGGCGCTCAAGCTGCTCGTCGCGCGCATGTGCCGCTCGCCCCTCGTGGCCGCGGTCGCGGGGGCGCCGCACGTCACCAACCGCGGTCGCTTTCTGCTCGCGATGCAGGTGCTGGAGGCGGCGTCGATCATCGGTCTGATCCGCCGCACCCAGTCGCTTGACCGGACGCGTCGGCGTCGTCGCAGGCGTCCTGGCGTTGTTCCGCCGAGACCGCGTGCTCGCCGTCGGAGGCTACGACGGGCGTATGGCCACCGAGGACATCGACCTGACCTGGAAGCTGCTGCTCGACGGCTGGCAGACGGCGTACGAGCCGCGCGCGCTCGTGGGCATGCAGGTACCCGCATCGCTCCGTGCGTTGTGGATGCAGCGCAAGCGCTGGGCCCGCGGCCAGGGGGAGGTGCTCCACGTGCATTTCTTCGAGGTGAGCCGCTGGCGCAATCGAAGGATGTGGCTCCTGAGCGCCGAGGGACTCGGGTCGCTGGTTTGGGTGGTCGCCGTCTTCATGTCGCTCGTGTTCGCCGTGTTCGGCGTTCTGCTCGACGAGGGCGAGAACCTGTTCGGGTTCGCGTTCGCATGGGGGGTCGCGATCTCCCTGGTGGCGACCATCCAGATGATCGTCGCGCTCAACCTCGAGCACGGTTATGACCGCAGCATCTTCCGGGCACTCGTCGTCGGGGCTCTGTACCCGGTCGCGTACTGGCTGATCTCCGCGACGGCCGCCATGCACTCCGAGGTCGTCGCCCTCGTGCGAGGTCCGAGCGACCGGCCGGTCGTCTGGAACATCCCGCGCGAGCACATGGACGGGCAGCCGCCCACCGAGCGCGCGAGCGAGCGCAAGCTGTAGCCAGACGGCGAGCGCATGACCGGAGCTCTGCTCGCCAGGCTCTGCAAGCGAGGGGTCAGCGCGGGCCGGCGGCACATGAACGTCTACCGCCTTTCGGCGCGCGCGGGGAGCACGAGGCCGCGGGTGCGGCCACTCCTTCCTCGACTCGATCGTCAGCTGGGGACGTGGTCGCGCGGGCTCGAGTATTAAGACTCCGACAAATCGGAGCGCGGATCGGACTCATCGCCCGATCGTTCGTGCTTCTGTTCTTCGCGTGACTGATGCTTCGACTGCGGGCGGAGACGAGACGATTGACGCCGCGATGATCGGCGCCGTCTCGCGTCGGCGCGTGCGCGGCGGGTGGGCGTGGCTCGCGGGGGGCGACGGCTCCGTCCTCCGGATGGTGCCCAGCGAGGCGAGCTTCCTCAACGGGCTGGGCATGTGGGTCGCGGGGATGGCGGTCGTCAGCGGCTTCGGGATGACCGTCGCTGCCAGCCAGTGGTGGAGCACCTCGGTCACGAGCGTCCTGTGGGTGCTCCCGCTCTGGGCTGTCCTCTACTGCCTGATCGAGCGCCTCGTCCTGAAGAGCTTCGGCACGAGCTGGCTCTGGAACGTCGTGCTCACGATCCCGCGGCTCGTGCTCTCGCTCGCGATCGCGCTCGTAATCGGGCTGCCGATGGCACAGGTCATCTACAGCGGGTCGATCAACGACGAGCTCAGCAAGACGACGACGGCGCGCATCCACGAGGCGACGAACGAGATCACGCGCACCTACGACGCGAAGATCGCCGTGGCGCAGAAGGAGATTGCGGCGGCGCAGGCCAAGGAGGCGCACCTCCAGCGCCAGGTCACGAGCAGCCGCTTCCTGGCCGACTGCGAGGCCGGTCTTGCGAGCTGCTCGCAGACCCACAAGATCGGCCGCGGGCCCTACTACAAGCGCGACGCTCGCCGGGCCGTCGCCGCTGCAGCGGAGCTGAAGCGTGCCCGTCCCCAGATCGCGGCGACGATCGCGGCGAACCGTCGCAAGATCGCGGTCTGGCGGACCGCCGAGAGCAGCCAGATCGCGAACCGGGTCGCCACGATCAAGGCCAACCGCGACTTCCTCGCCCGCCAGGCGGCGCTCGAGCGCGTGGAGAAAGCCAGTCCGGCCGTGACGAAGTATGTCGAGTTCTTCCTCGCGTTCCTGATCGCCATCGATCTCGTCGCGCTGATGCTCAAGCTCACGCATCTCTTCAGCACGGGCGGCGCCTACGAGCGGGCCGCAGCCGCGCTCCGAGCGGACGACCTCGTCGACGTGCACCGCCTCCAGCAGCGCGCCACCGTGCTCACCCGACGCATCACGCTGGAAGCGCAAGCCCAGCAGGATGCCGATGAGCGCAGGATTCTCGGCGACGTCTCACGCGAGCCCGGGCTCGAGAGCGACGAGCTCAGGCTGAGCGACCGCCCGAGCCGCCGGCCACAGCTCGGTGGCCCGGCGACGGCCACGCCGCTCGGCGACTGACGGCGGCTAGCAGGCCAGGCACGACACCCGGCGTGCTCGAGGAGACGCTCCGCCCGGGCTAGAGCTCTCCGAGGCGCACCGCGATCAGGCGTCGCACGAGTGCTTTCGGAAGTGGTCGGTCGACCGGAAAATGCAGCGCGCTCTTGGTCATCTCGTACCCCGCGAGCGCGTCGGTCAGCTGCGAGAGCACCGAGCCGCTGAACGGCAGGTAGCTCAGATGACGTTGAAACGCGGCGAAGCCGGCCACCGTCTGACCGCCCACGCGGAAGGCGGGAACGCGATACGAGATCACTTGCTCGGCGTCGGGAACGATCTCGAGAATCGTGCGGCGAAGCGCCTCGAGGGTGGCGCGCTTGGGCTCGCCGATGCCGCGCAGGTATTCATCGATCTCCGCGGCTGACACGGCTACCGAGTCTAGGCCGACGACGCCGGTAGCCCGTCTCGACCGCCGTCCACACCCGCGACGTCTGCCCAATGCTCGCGGCCCTGGGGAACCCGTCGCGAACGCCTCCGCTTTCGCGCCCGCCCTGGGCGACGGCGGCCTGGTCGCGGCGGGGGGAATAGTCTGCGGCCATGGCAGCCCGGACGGCGGTGCTCTCCGCGGGACAGCTGGCCTTGCTTGCCGAGCACGGCGAGGAGCGGCGCGGAGAGGTCGGCGACGTCCTCTTTCGGGTCGGTGACCGCCGCTATCCGCTGATTGCGATCATCGAGGGCGAGGCGGCCGTCCTCGACCAGACCGGCGCGGAGATCAACCGCCACGGCCCGGGCGGCTTCCTCGGGGAGTCGAACCTGCTCTCGGGGCAGACCGTCTTCCTCACGGCCGAAGTGACAGCGCCGATGCGCTACATCGCCGTCGAGCGTGAGGAGCTGCGAGCGCTCCTGTTCGAGGACACCGCGCTCAGCGACCTGTTGCTCTGGACGTTCACGGCTCGCCGGGAGGGGCTGCAGGCGCGAGCGGGCGTCGGTCTCGAGATCGTCGGGCCGCATTCGTCCAGGGAGACTCGACAGCTCGTCGAGTTCGCGCGGCGGAACCGCCTGCCGTTCACGTGGCTGGACACCGACCGTCCCGAGCATGCAGAAGCGCTCACCCGGATCTCCGGGCTCGCGGAGGACGAGATCCCTCTCGTGCGGCTACCGGGAGGGCCGGAGCTTCGGAATCCCTCCGCCGGCGATGTGTCCCGGGCGCTGGGCATCGGGCTCGAGCTCGGCCACGCAGAGACGGTCGACCTGCTCGTCGTCGGGGGCGGCCCGGCCGGGCTCGGCGCCGCCGTCTACGGCGCCTCGGAGGGGCTGGACACGCTCGTGATCGACGGCAGCGCACTCGGTGGCCAGGCAGGGACGTCGCGGAGGATCGAGAACTACCTGGGCTTCCCGGCGGGGATCAGCGGCTCGGAGCTGACGGTTCGCGCCGTCGGCCAGGCGCGGAAGTTCGGTGCCCGCATGGCCACGCCGTACCGCGCCGTAGCGCTCGAACCCGGCGCCGGGCTTCACCTCATCCGGCTCGACGGCGGCCACAAGATGAGTGCACGCGCCGTCGTTCTCGCGACGGGCGCCGACTACCGCCGACTTCCGATCCCGGAGATCGAGTCGTACGAAGGCATCAGCATCTTCTACGCCGCGGGGCCACAGGAGGCACGGCGCTGCAGCGCCACCCGAGTCGCTGTCGTCGGCGGCGGGAACTCGGCGGCCCAGGCCGCGATCTGGCTCGCCCGCGGTGGCGCGCTCGTGACGCTTCTCCACCGCCGCGCCGACCTCGGCGAGACGATGTCCGACTATCTGATCCACGATCTCGAACGCGCCGGTGTCCTTGTCCGAGGACACAGCGAGATCGCCGCGCTCCACGGCGCCGACGGCCAGCTCGAGGCGGCGACGCTCCGAGACGACGAGCGGATTCCACTCTCGTTCCTCTTCCTGTTCCTCGGAGCCGCGCCGAACACCGACTGGCTCGCCGGCACCGTCGCGCTCGACGACGACGGCTTCGTCCTCACGGGCCAGACGGCCGGTGTCGAGGGAATCCTCGAGACGAGCGTGCCGGGCGTCTTCGCCGTGGGCGACGTCCGCTCGGGGTCGATCAAGCGATGCGCCACCGCGGTCGGCGAGGGAGCGATGGTCGTGCGCTTCGTCCACGAGCGCTTCTCGGCCGAGGTTGTCGAGGCTCCGACAGGCCGACGCGACTGAGACGCTGACGCCTCGCAGGCATGAGCCCTCTCACCCATCCGGTCGCGGGGTCGGGGGCCCGGCCGGCCCCGTGTTTCCCCTCACTCGATCCCGGGGATCGTTGAGACCGACCGTTGCACCTGGTCAAGGCCCTATCGAGAGAGGAGATCTCAGATGTTCAGGCACACCGGCGCGTTCTCCACGTTCTCTGTCGATGACGTCCCGCGGGCGAAGCAGTTCTACGCCGGCAGCCTCGGGCTGTCGGTCGCCGACGAGATGGATGGCTTGCGGCTCGATCTCGGTGACGGCGTCCAGGTGTTCGTCTATCCCAAGGCCGATCACGTGCCGGCGACCTTCACGGTGCTCAACTTCGTCGTCGAAGACATCGACGTCGCCGTCGCGGAGCTCGGGGCCGTGGGCGTTGAGTTCGAGCAGTACGAGGGCGAGCTGCAGACCGACGAGAAGGGCGTGTTCCGCGGGGACGGGCCGGCGATCGCGTGGTTCAAGGATCCAGCCGGGAACATCCTGTCGGTCATCGTGCCCCAGTAGTAGTCCTGTCCGGCCACCGTTTTGCATCCGACAAGTCGGGTAGGCGAACGCCATGGCCTCTTACTCGGTCAACGAGGCCGGTCGACGGCACGCCGAAAAGCTCATCCGCGGCCGGCAGTATGTCGTGAGGAGCGAGTGGGGCGAGGCTCAGCCGCGCGCCCCCGACGAGAACGCGTTCCTCGAGTCGCACTCGTGGGCCGAGTATGCGGCCTGGCATCTCGGGCTGACCGACGGGGTGCCGGACGAGACGAAGGGGCGCTATGCCTTTGTCTTCGGCGATCTTCGCCGCGTGCATCGTTCCGGGCTGATCGCGTGCCAGTACCGCGCGAGCGAGTGGGAGCACAAGGAGATCGAGCTCGCCGCCCACGAATTGCTTCAGCTCCTCGACAGCAGGCGGGCGCAGAAAGCCAAGCGGTGAACCGCAGCGACCAGCCGCCGGCCACCCCTTGACACAGCCCTCGCGCTGCTCGGCGCGATCGGGCCTGGTCGGGGGGAGAGCGGCGTCGGTCGCCGAGGAGCCAGTCGATCGCGGCCTCGACGTGGATGCCTGTGGCGTCAAGGGTGGGCACGCCGGCGTACGTCGGCTCGCGGAGGATCAGCGGCAGCTCTGTGCCCCCGAGGATCACTCCGTCGATCTGGTGCCGGGTCCTCATCCGCTCGATGACCTCGACGAGACGAGCACGCGTCTCGTCGGTGAAGCGGCCCCGGACCAGTTCGTCGAAGTAGATCTCGTGGACGAACGCCCGGTCGGTCTCGTCTGGCCGGATGAGCTCGATGCCCGCGGCCTCGAACGGTCGTGCGAAGAACGCGCCTTCGGTCGTCGGCCGGGTGGCGATGAGCCCGGGTCGGCGGAGGTCGGCGGCTCTCGCCGCGGCGACGAGAGCGTCGAGGACGCTGAGCATCGGGATCGGCGAAGCCGCCGCGACCCGCTCGAACGCACGGTGCATCATCACCGAGGCGACGATCGCCAGCCCGGCGCCCGCACCGGCGAGCCGCGCGACAGAGGCATCGAACAGACGGACCGTCGGGTCGACGTCCCCCGCAAGCAGGGCGTCGAGCGCCGGTCGACTGTTGAGGCTCTCGAGCAGGATCGACGGGTAGCTGTCGGCGGGCCCGCGCTCGCGCCAGCGCTCGATCAGGCGACGGTAGTAGTCGGCCGTCGACTCAGGTCCGACACCGCCGACGATTCCCAACATCCGCTCCGTCGCCACCGCCCGATTCTGAACCACGGCGGAACGTCCACGGAGGCACCGGGTACCCCGCCCGCGCGTTCCCTCGTCGTGACTCTCGCGTGGGCCCCTGTCGCTGCGGGTCAGGGCTCCGACCGAGGCCCTGCAAGCAGGGCCCGCGCGAGTCCCCACGCGCCGGGGCGGACCGAGTGCGCGAGGACGTCGTAGTCGACCGCCTCGACGCGGTCGAGGACGGTGAGGTAGGCGGCGCGCGCGAAGCGCATGCCGCGCCTGGCCGCCGGCAATGCAGCGGCGACGGCGGCCGCCGTCTCGCCGAAGAGCGCGCGCGCTCGGCCGACCTCGACCGATACCAGGGCGCGAAGCTGAGGCGTCGCCGACCCGAGGCCGAGCGCGGCAGCATCGACGCCGAAGCGCTCGAGCTCCTCTGCGGGGAGGTAGATCCGGTCGAGCTCGTAGTCGGCCCGGACGTCGCGGACGAAGTTCGTCAACTGGAAGGCGACACCGAGCCTCGCGAAGGTCTCGGCCTCTCGTCGCGCACCGAGGATGACGGCCATGATGCGGCCGACCGACGCCGCGCTCCCGTCCATGTAGCGGTCGAGATCGGCCCGCGTCGCGATGCGAACACGGCCACAGTCGACCCGCATCGACCGCATGTAGATGCGCAGCTCGTCGAGGGGAAGGTCGAGGCGGAGACCGGCGTCAGCGAGCGCAGCGATCACCGGGTGATCCGACGTCCCTGTCGCCAGCCCCCGTTCGAGCTCGCTCTCCCACGCGTCGAGGGCGGCGAGCCGCGCGGCGGGCTCCAGAGAGCGGCCCGCCCGTCGACGATCTCGTCCGCGCCGCGCACGAACCCGTACAGCGCATGGACGGCAGGTCGAACCTCGGCCGGAAGCCGCAGCACCGCGAGGTAGTAGGTGGGGTCGTGGCGGCGGAGCAGCCGCCGGCACGCGGCGTAGGCCGCGACGGGCGGCTCCCGGGAAGCGGCCGCCGCCGCGTGTGACGCCGTCATGGCCGGATCGTAGAGGCACCGTCCCGTACGCCTACCTCCCTTCGCACGCACGCGAGCAGGGCCTTCGACGCGCCCACGCGAGCCTCGCGGCTCGGAGGTGCGCAGCGGGCGTGGCGCCCGCTGCGCACTCGTTCTCAGCCGGCGAGCGGTTGGCCGGTCTCGAGGAGCGTCTTGAGCCCGCTGAGGACGAACATCCAGCCGCCTGCCACCGACTCCGCCGTCTTGGGGGCGCCTTCGAGCTGGTCGTGGACGAGCGTCAGCTTCGTGACGCCACCGTCCTGCGGCTCGATCTCCCAGGTGACGCGACTCGGCTCCTCGGCGGCGAGGTCGGCGTCGTAGAGGCCCTGCCACTCGTGGACGAGCCGGCGCGGCGGGTGCTCCTCGAGGATCGCCGAGTCGCCCCAGAGCTCGCCGCCCGGGCCGTACGCGCGGCGTCGCCCGTCCGCCATCTCGACGCGGGAGGCGAAGAAGTACCTCGTCGTGAACTCGGGCTTCGTGATCGCATCCCACACCTGCTCGGGCGTGGCCTTGATGAACAGCTGGTAGACCTGCGTGGTCGTTACGGTCGCAGTCGTCATGCGCTCTCCTCCAACTGGGTCTTGAGGTCGACGAGCGCCGAGACGTGGCGCTCCCTGTACTTGTCGATCCAGCGGTCGTGGATCAGGCGGATCGGAACCGGGTTGAGGAAGTGAAGCTTCTCCCGGCCGGATCGACGGGTGACGACGAGACCGGAGTCCTCGAGCACGCGCAGGTGCTTCATCACGCCGAAGCGGGTCATCTCCAGCTCCGACTCGAGCTCGGTGAGCGTTCTGCCATCGCGCGCGAAGAGTGCGTCGAGCAGGAAGCGCCGCGTCGGATGGGCAAGCGCCTTGAAGACTCGGTCGTCGTCGGTCACGTCCTCCATGATACGTGACCAAAGAGTCACATGTCAAGAACAAAGGAGTCGGTGCTCGTCGGCGGGTCTCCCCGGTGCAGTGTCCGGTAGATCAGGCCCGAGGGCGGAAGGCGAGGAGCTCGGGCCCGTAATCACGCAGCCAATCGCGCTGCTGACGCCAGTGCGGGCGATGTCGCTCGACGAGCGCCCAGAACTGTCGCGAGTGGTTCGGGACGCGCAGGTGGCAGAGCTCGTGCACGACCACGTAGTCCAGCACCTCGGGCGGCGCGAGCACGAGCCGCCAGTTGAAGGAGAGCGTCCCGCGCCGGGAGCACGAGCCCCAGAGGGTGCGTTGCCCTGCCGATTCGGATCCGGCGGTACTCGACGCCGATGCGCTCCGCCTCCGCCCGCGCCAACGTCGAAACGAGCTCTCGCGCGGCTCGCACGCGCCTGCGACTCACTGACCGCCGATGGGTCGAGGCAGAGTCGCGGCACCTGGCGACGCCGCTGATCCTCGATCCACGGGCGCTTCTCCTCGAGCAGGCGCTGGACGCCGGCACGACTCGTCCCCTGTGGCACGGTGAGCCGCGGCGCCTCGCCCCACGGCACCTCCAGTCGCCATCGCCGCGCCCGCGGCGACCACCGCACCTCCACAGCCTCCACGGCGGACGAGGTTAGCTTTCGCGTCGGGCGCGGATCAGCCACACTTCCGTGATGGTCGCTGGCCTGTCAGTCGGCGGGGACGTCGAGCGGGCGCTCGAGGACGTCGGCGTCCCGAGCTACGTCCTCGACTCGACGGGAGTCGTCCGGTGGCTCAACGCGGCGGCCGAGCGGCTTGTCGGCGACGTTCGCGGTCGGCATTTCACCTCCGTCGTCGCGCCCGAGGACAGCCGCCGCGCGCGCGAGCTGTTCTCCCGGAAGGTGCTCGGCACCACGCCGGCCACGGACGCGACCGCCGTCCTGGTCTCGACCACCGGGACACGGGTGGCCGTGGAGATCAGCGCGGTGCCGCTCAGGGACGGTGAGACGGTGGTCGGCGTGTTCGGGCTGCTCGAGGGGCACCCCGAAGCGCCCACGGCGCCCCCGCCGCATCTCACCCCCCGCCAGGCCGAGGTGCTTCATCTTCTGGAGCAGGGCCGCTCGACGAAGCAGATCGCGGCCGAGCTCCACCTGAGCCCCGAGACGGTCAGGAACCACGTCCGCCGTCTCTTCCGAGCCCTCGGCGTCAACACCCGGCTCGAAGCCGTCTCCGCCGCCCGGGCCGCATCAACCCGCTGATCGGCTCAGATCTGCCCCCGGCGCCGCGTGATGAGCTTTCCGGTTCATGTGATCCGGTTGACGCGATCGAAAGGCCCAGCGCGTAGGGTTAATCCGATCGATGGATCGAGCGCCAGGTGGGAGCTGGCCGGCTCGAGCGCGACGCATGACTTTCCACAACGCCCCGCCGACCGAGATCGAGCGGCGTCACCCGGTACGAGGAGGAGCGAGATGGCAGCAACCCGCACGAGCGAGACACGTCTGTCGGACGCGGACGTGGCCAAGGTGATGGGACTGATCAAGGGCTCCGACACCGTCGAGCTGAAGCTCACCGTGCCGGAGAGCGAGCACAGCGGGACCGTCGCGGCGCTCGAGATGGACCCACTCGATGCGCAGATCCGTCAGGTGTTCTTCTTCGACACCCCGGATCTGACGCTGTACGAGCACGGCGTCGTCGCCCGCGCGCGCCGCGTGCAGAGGAAGGGCGACGACTCCGTCGTCAAGCTGCGGCCCGTCGTCCCGTCTCAGCTCCCGGGCCGCGTCCGCAAGCTGCCGGAGTTCGGCGTCGAGGTGGACGCGATGCCGGGTGGGTTCGTGTGCTCGGGCTCGATGAAGGGGGTACCGGGACAGGACGTCCGGGAGACGCTTCTGGGCCAGGGGCGGAAGTCGAAGCTCTTTTCGAAGGCGCAGAAGGCGTTCTTCTCCGAGCACGCCCCGGAGGGAATCGAGCTCGACGACCTCTCGATTCTCGGCCCGATCTTCGTGCTCAAGCTCAAGTACGCGCCGCCTGCGTTCGACCGCAGGCTCGTCGCCGAGATGTGGCTCTACCCCGACGGCTCCCGGATTCTCGAGCTCTCGACCAAGTGCGCGCCCGGCGAGGCGTTCCAGGTCGCTGCGGAGGCGAGGGCGTTCCTGGCGGGCAAGGGTGTCGACCTCGGCGGTGAGCAGGAGACGAAGACGCGCAAAGCCCTCGAGTTCTTCTCCAAGCGGCTGAAGGCCGAGGCCGCGTAGTCGGGGGCCGGTCGCGGCCGACGTGAGCGAACCCGTGCAGGATTCAAGAGAGCCTCGCCGTTCCCGCCTGCTCATCGTTGTGGCGCGGGTGTTGACGGTGTTGGCGATTCTGCTCGCGCTCGTGGGAGCGCTCGCCTTCTACGTCGAGCACACGGCTCTCGACGAGCAAGGCTTCGAGACGGTCTCGCGGGAGATGATCGAGAACGACGAGATCCGAACACAGGTGGCGGCGAAGTCGGTCGACACGCTGTTCCAGAACGTCGACGTGGAGGCGGCGATCGCGGAGCGACTGCCTCCCGCGCAGCAGGGACTCGCGCCGGTTCTGGCGGGTCTCGCACGCTCGGGCGCCGATCGGGCCGCTGACGCGGTGCTGGAGCGGCCGCGTGTGCAGACAGTGTGGGTGGAGACGACGACCAGGACGCAGCGCCAGCTCGTGCGGTTGTTGGACGACGACACGACGTTCATCCAGACCGAGGGCGGCGCGGTTGTGCTCGATCTCCGACCGATCGTGATCCAGCTCGGCGACCAGGTGGCGGTGATCGGGAAGGTCGCCGAGAGGCTGCCGGAGTCCGCGGGAAGGATCGTGATCATCGAGAAGAGCCAGCTGGAGACCGCGCAGACGATCACGCGGATCTTGCGTTCGGTCGCCAACTGGATGTGGCTCGTTGCGCTTGCAGTTGCAGCACTCGCCGTCTGGCTGGCGCGCGGCCGCCGCAGGATCGAGATCCGAGCGCTCGCGATCGGCCTCGTTCTCGTGGGACTCCTGCTGCTCGCCGTACGTCGCTTCGCCGGCGACTACCTGGTCGATCAACTCGCCAAGGACGACGGCGTCAAGCCCGCAGCACACGACGCCTGGAGCATCCTGACACAGACGCTTGCGGACCGCGCCTGGTTCGGGATCACGCTGGGCATCGTGACGCTCGTGGGAGTGTGGTTCGTCGGAGACACGAAGCGGGCAGCAGATGCGCGTCGTGCGGCTGCGCCCGTCCTCGATAGTCGCGCCTGGACGTACACGATCGCCGCAGTCGCCCTCCTCGTGCTCGCGCTCGCGGCTCCGCTCTTCGCGCGTGGGTGGCCGATGAGCCTCGTCCTGATCGGCCTCGCGGTTGCCGGGATCGAAGTGGTCCGGAACATCGTCCAACGTGAAGCACAGCCCCACTAAGGAGGGAGCCTTGCCGGAGAGGCCGCCGCAAAAGCGGCGCATGTTTCGCCGATCCGGGCGCCACTCACCGTGAACGTACCGAAGGACAACGAGCGCAAGCCCGGCCTGGCGGACGCCGCCGGGCGCGCCGCGTTCTTCCCGGCGCGTGCAGCCGCGCGGGCGTGGCGTGGGCCGATCGAGGAGGCCGTCGACGAGGTCTTGTCCGCGCCCGAGATCGCGCGGGTCATGGACAGGGCGCTGGCCGGATCGCTCCCGGAGGAGCTCGCTCGCTCGCTCGTTCGCCACCGTGTCTTCGAGCGCATCGCCGCCGAGCTCGCCTCGAGCGGCGAGCTGGAGCGTCTCGTGGCCGGCGCGTTGCGGAGCCCGCAGACACTCGAGCTCACCGACAAGGTGCTCGCGAGCGACGAGATGCAGAGCGCACTCCGACACGTCGCTTCGAGCCCCGAGCTGCGAGACGCGATCGCGCGACAGACGACGGGGCTTGCCGACGAGATGGTCGGCGGTCTCCGTGGCACCGCGGCGCGGCTCGACGACCGGGCCGAGCAGGTGGTGCGTCGACCACCGAGAAGCGAACGGTCGCCGTACGGCGGGATCGTGACGCGCGCGATCGCGCTTGCGACCGACGCGCTGCTCACCATCGTCCTGTTCATGTCCGTCGTCGGCATCGCCGCGCTCATCGGGTCGCTCGTCGGCGGTCTGCGCCCGGAGTGGCTCGTCGGGGTTCTGCTCGGCTCGGGCTGGACGCTCGTGGTAGGCGTCTACTTCGTTCTCTTCTGGAGCACGGCGGGTCAGACACCCGGCATGAGGTTGTTGCACGTACGCGTGCGCGGGCCCGGTGGGGAGACCCCGTCGATCGGTCGCTCGCTCGTTCGCCTCGTCGGGCTCGTGCTCGCGATCGTGCCGCTGTTCGCGGGCTTCCTGCCGGTGCTGTTCACCGAGCGGCGCCGCGGCCTCCCGGACTTCCTGGCGGGAACGGTCGTCGTCTACGAGGATCCGCAGCCGCGGCGCGGTCAGGCCGACTCTGCGACCGGCTGAAATCATCCGAACGGCATGAGGGATGATCGCAGAGCCCTGCTCGACAGTGACCGCCGCGCCGAGATCAGGGAGGACGATTCAGTGAGCCCTGACCGCGGTCTGCAACCGGTCGCGATGGAGCGCTCGCTCCGGATCATCGACGAGGCCCTGGGCACGCTGCAGACGCAGGTGACGCTCCCGTGCGACGCGGTCGGGGCGCCGACGTCGTGACGAGCGAAGGCAAGGGACGCAACTGGGTGGAGCTCGTGGCGACGGTGCTTCTCGCCGTCGCCACCGTCGCGACCGCGTGGAGCGGCTACCAGTCGACTCGCTGGAACGGGGAGCAGGCGAAGTCGGCCGCGCGCGCAAACGCGCTGCGGATCGAATCGGCGAAGACCGCCGGCCTTGCGAACACCCAGACCGAGATCGACGTCGCCACGTTCACACAGTGGGTCAACGCGTACGCCCAGAAGCAGACGGAGCTCGCCGACTTCTACTTCAAGCGCTTCCGCGAGGAGTTCCGGCCCGCGGTCGACGCGTGGGTCGCGACCCGGCCGCTCAAGAACCCGAATGCGCCTCTGACTCCGTTCGCGATGTCGCAGTACAAGCTCGCATCCCGCGTCGAGTCCGATCGGCTCGACGCGGAGGCGGAGGTGCAGGCAGCGCAGGCGCGGCGGAACCTCCAACGCGCCTCCAACTACGTGCTCGGCGTCGTCCTGTTCGCCTCGGCCCTCTTCTTCGCCGGCATGAGCACCAAGCTCACGACACCGAGGCTGCGGGTCGTGATGCTCGTGATCGGATGCACCGTGTTCATCGGCACCGCGATCTGGATCGCCACCTCGCCCGTCAGCATCGCCGTCTGACGACGCGTCAGATTCCGTCGCCCGTCGGCTCTGCCGTGATGGCCGTGGAAGGTCGACCGGTGTCGACGGCAGGCCCGGGGACACCGTAGAGCTGACCCCCTGAGCATTGCTCGGCCTCGACCCGTCGCCTCGGGTTGACGATGCCGACGGATCCGGCGATGCCGCCGGCCGCGACGAGCGCGGCGCAGATCACGACGACCTCGTGGAAGGCGCGGACGGACTCCTCGTTCGCGGCGAAGGTGTCACCGACAAGGGCGCTCGCGACGACGACGCCGACGACCGAGACACCGACGAGACCCGCAACGCGCGCGACGGCGTTGTTGACTGCGGAGGCGATCCCGGCGTCGGTGTGGTCGGCATCGGCGAGCACGGCGGCCGTGAGGGGCGCGACGGTCATCGACAGGCCCACGGAGAAGACGAGCAGGGCGGGGAGCAGGTCGGTGAGGTAGGTGGTGTCCAGGCCGGTCCCGAGGAGAAGAAGGAGGCCGCATGCCGCGACGAGCGGCCCGGCGCCCATGAAGAAGCGCGGCCCGTACCGGTCGGCGAGCGCACCGAAGCGGCGCGAAAGCACGAACATGACGAGTGTCACAGGCAGTGTCGCTATCCCGGCCTGAACGGCGCTGTACCCGGCGACCTGCTGCAGGAAGATCGTGAGGAAGAAGAACAGGACGGCGAGGCCGGCGTACATGGCGAGGGTCTCGACGTTGCCGACGGCGAAGTTGCGACGCGCGAACAGCTCGAGCTTCAGCATCGGCTGCTCGGTACGCCGCTCGTGGGCGAGGAAGAGCGCAAACGTGCCGCAGCCGCCGATGAGCGCGACGAGGATGACGGGACTCGACCAGCCGAAACGCGGCTGCTCGATGAGCCCGAAGACGATCCCGCCCAGGCCCAGGGCACAGAGGGAGGCTCCCAGGTAGTCGACGCGGCGCGGAGCACCGCGGGCGGTCGGCGCGATCCCTCTGACGAGCAGCAGCGTCAGCGCGACCAACGGCAGGTTGAGCGCGAAGATCCAGCGCCACGAGAGCTGATCGACGATCACGCCTCCCGCCAACGGGCCGACCAGTGACGCGATCGCCCCCCAGGCCGTCCACGCCCCGATCGCAGCGGCACGCTCCGCCGGGGGGAATGCGGCGACGATGACCGCGAGCGAGCTGGGGACGAGGAGCGCTCCTGCCGCTCCTTGCAGGCCGCGCGCCGCGATCAGCGTCCCCGTCGTCGGCGCGAGCGCGCACGCGACGGAGAAGACGCCGAACGATGCCGCGCCGAGCGCGAAGATCCGCCGCTCGCCGTAGATGTCCCCCAGCGAACCGCCGATCAGGATGAGCGAGCCGAGCGTCAGGAGGTATGCGTTCGCGACCCACTGCTGGGCCTGCAGGCCGCCGCCGAGATCGTGCTCGATGGCCGGCAGCGCGACGTTGACCACGGTGCCGTCGACCGTCGCGATCGCGGAGCCGAGGATTGCCGCGACGAGCGTCGTCCGCTGCACGCGGGTCATCGGGTTTCGGCGGTGGTCGCGGTCGGGAGCGTGGCGCGCGCGCCGGCGGCGCGCACGGCCTCGGACAACGTGCCGATGTCGTAGGCGCCGTAGTGGCGGCGGCCGTTGACGAAGAACGTGGGCGTCCCGGAGACGCCGCTCAGGTCGGCGCTGTCGACGTCCTCGGCCACCTTGGCCGCGCCGACGTGCTCGCGGAGATCGGTCGTGAACCGCTCGAGGTCCAGGCCGAGCCGTTCGGCGTAGTCGATCAGACCGCGCCAGCCCAGCGCGTCCTGGTGAGCGAGCAGAAGGTCGTGCATCTCCCAGAAGGCCCCCTGCTCGGCGGCCGCCTCGGCGGCCTCCGCCGCGAGCTGCGTGTTCGGATGGACGTCGTTGAGCGGCAGGTGCCGCCAGACGTAGCGAACGTCGCCGAACTCGCGCAGGAGCTCGCGCAAGACCGGCTCGGCCTGCCCGCAGAACGGGCACTCGAAGTCGCCGTACTCGACCACCGTGACGGGCGCATCGCGGGGGCCACGGATGTGGTCGCGCCCCGGGTCGACGTCGATGTAGAGATCGACCAGCGGCTCTGCCGTGCCCAGCAACGCGCGGGCGCGGAGGCCGCGTGGGAGGACGGCCGTCGCGCGGAAGAGCAGCCACGTGAGGATCGACGCGCCGAGGGCCGCGCTCAGGATGCCGAGCTTCGCCTCCTCGAGCTGCGGTCCGCCGAAGGCGAGAGTTGCGACGAGCAAAGAGACGGTGAAGCCGATCCCCGCAATCGTGCCGCCGCCGGCGACCGCCGCCCAGCCCACCGGGGGGCGAAGCCGTCCACGGCTCAACCGTGAGAGCAGCCACGCGCTCCCGAGAATGCCGAGGGGCTTGCCGACGACGTAGCCGAGAAAGATCCCGAGCGTGATCGGCGAGGTGAGGCCCCGCTCGAGAAAGGCCGGGTCGATCGCGATGCCGGCGTTCGCGAGGGCGAACAGGGGCACGATCACGTAGCTCGTCCAGGGGTGGTAGAGCAGCTGCAGTCGCTCGTTCGGCGAGACCGCAGCTCTGAGCCCGACGCGAACGGAGCGGGCGAGCTCGGGGGTCGGCTGCTCGCGGAACTCACGGAAGCGCTCCGTCGCACGTTCGAGGTCGGATCGCGCGACGGGATACGCGTAGGCGAGGAGCCCCATCGCGAGCCCGACGACGATCGGCTCGACCCCCGACTCGAGAAGCGCGACCCAGATCGCCGCACCGAGCGCGAAGTAGACGAGGCCCACCCGCACGCGAAGCAGCTTCGCAAGGAGGACGACGCCGAAGAGCCCGAGCGCCACGAGCAGCGCGGAGACCGTGACCTCGTCGGTGTAGACGAGCGCGATGACGACGAGCGCGAGGATGTCGTCGACCACGACGACGGTGAGCATGAAAGCCCGCAGCCGGTCGGGGAATCGTGGGCCGACGAGCGCGAGAAGACCGAGTGCGAACGCCGTGTCCGTCGACATGGCAACACCCCAGCCGTGGACGGAGGGCCGACCCGCGTTGACGACGAGGTAGATGGCGACGGCGACCGCCATGCCGCCGATCCCTGCCAGCAACGGCAACGCGAACCTCCGCCGTTCCCGCAGCTCTCCGAGGTCGAACTCGCGTCGTGCCTCGAGCCCGACGACGAAGAAGAAGAACGTCATGAGCCCGCTGTTGACCCACTCGCGCAGGTCGAGCGAGATGCCGTGCCCGCCGAGCTCGATCGAGAGCCGCGTCTCCCACAGCGACCGGTACGAGGAGGCGTCGACGTTGACCCACGCCAGCGCGGCGACCGTGGCGGCCAGGAGAACCGCTGCACCGCCGGTCTCCGTGCGCAGAAACACGCGGAGCGGCGTCTGCATGCTTCGGGCCCACGCAGTGCGGCCGGAGAACCCGGAGACCTCGCTCATTGCGGCTGCGTCCGACATACGACCTCGATCTTGGCAGGAGGCGAGCCCCAGCCAGCGACCCGTCGGCCGGGTCTACGGGCGATCGGTCGTCGATGTGCTCGGAGCGTGCGTCGTCACGTCGGATCCGGGCGTCCCTCGGCCCCGCGTACAGCCTCGTAGAGCAGCGCCCCCGCGAGCGCCCCGACCACCGGAGCCGTCAGATAGATCCAGAGATCGGTCCACTCGGCCGAGACGATCGCCGGCCCGAGCGAGCGTGCGGGGTTCATGGACGCACCGGTGACGGGCCCGCCGAACAGCGCATCGAGACCGACCGTGCCGCCGATCGCGATCGCGGCCGCCGAGCCGACGGCACGGGTGTCCGTCGCAACCGAGACGATGACGAACATGAGAAGCGCCGTCAGGACGAACTCGTACGCGAACGCAGCGCCCGTGCCGACGCTCGGGACCGTCGCCCCCAACGACGCCGGTGTCCCCTGCCACGTCAGCCGGAGCAAGGTCGCGCCGAGAATCGCCCCTCCAACCTGGGCCGGGACGTACGCGCATCCCTCACGGATCGCGAAGTGACGACGCCACACGAACGCGATCGTCACCGCAGGGTTGATGTGCGCGCCGGACACATGGCCGGTGGCGTAGACGAGCACCATGATCACCAGCCCGAAGGTCGCCGCGACGCCGACCGCACCGAGCGGCTCGCCACGTTCGGCATCCACGACGATCGCGCCGCAGCCGGCGAACACGAGCGCGAACGTCGCGAACGCCTCGACCGCACAGCGACGGCCCAGCGAGCTAGTCAACGAGCTCGGCGACGAGTGCCCGCACGCGCGCGTCGATCTCGTCGCGAATGCGCCTGACGGTCGCGAGGTCCTGACCCGCGGGGTCGTCCACCGTCCAGTCCTCGTAGCGCTTGCCCGGATAGACCGGACAGGCGTCGCCGCAGCCCATGGTGACGACGACGTCGACCCGTTGCACGGCGTCGTCGGTGAGCACCTTCGGGGACGCGCCCGACAGGTCGACGCCGACCTCGTGCATCGCCTCCACGACCGCGGGGTGGATCTCGTCGGCAGGGGCGCTGCCCGCGGAGTGAACGGCGATCCCGCCGGCTGATCGCAGCTCGACGAGCGCCGCCGCCATCTGGCTCCGTCCCGCGTTGTGGACGCAGACGAACAGCACCTCGGGTCGATCGCTCACAACGCGCCCACCACCCCTGCGAGGGCCGGCGCCGCGAACACGTCGTGCAGGCGCTCGATCGCCTCGGGGACGAGCCGGTAGTACGCCCACGTCCCGCGGCGCTCCGCCTCGACCAGCCCGGCGTCCCGAAGGACACGCAGGTGGTGCGACACGGTCGGCTGCGAGAGGGCGAACACGCTCGTCAGGTCACACACGCAGCATTCGTCGCAGCACGCCAGCCGATTGACGATCGCGACGCGCGTCGGGTCCGACAGCGCCTTGAACAGGCTCGCGAGAGCGTCGGCGGCCCCGGGCTCCATCGGAGAGACCTCCGGGCCGCAGCAGAGAGGTTGGAGTACCGGCAGCTCGTTCATTGACGTTCATCAATGTACCAGCTACCTTCATCGATCATCGTCGATGAAAGGAGGGCGACGGATGGCACTCGACGTGCTCACGTGCTGCGACGACGGCGACTGCTGCGGCGACGACTGCTGCTAGCCGTGTGACCCGCGCGGCTGCGGCGAGCCGGCCGCCCGAGCGGGCTTGCCGGCCCCGCCGCCGCGCGGTGGGCTCCGCGTGCGCACGCCTCTCCGGCGCGCCGAGACACGAATAGGATGCCCCGGTGACCGCCGCGCTCGTCGGGCTGATCTGCGTGGCGACGTCCGGCGTCATCCTGGTCACCCTGCATTTCCTGCCGACCGGGTTGGACCCGATCCGGTACGCGGTCAGCGACTACGGCTGGACCGCATACCACCTCGGCTACCGCACGATGGTCGTGCTGCAAGGGCTCGGGGCGATCCTCATCGCGGTCGGGCTCGGGCAGGAGACCGACGTTCAGTCCCTCGGCTGGCTCTACGTCTACGGCGTCGTCCGGGTCCTCATCTCCGGGTTCATGACCGATCGCGAGCCGGACAGCGCTCGCACGCTCACACGTACCGGTCGCATCCACATGCTGCTCGCGGGCACGGCCTTCGCGTCGATCGCCGTGGCCGCGTCACACCTCGACTGGACGGGCAAGCCCGCCGTTCTCGGCCCGCTCGGATGGATCGTGACGGCGACCGCGATCGCGACCGGCGCCGCGCTCGTCGTCACACCGATCCGACGTGTCGCGCTCGGGCTGATCGAGCGGGCGCACTACGCCGCGGCGATCGTGTGGCTGATCGCGGTCGCGGCGTCGGTCGTCTGAGGTCGAGCGTCGAAGGGCGTTTCGGCGCACTTTCCGCGAAAATGACGAGCTCGTGGGGGCGCTGTGCCCCACGTGCCCGCCGGGGAAGCGCCTAGCATGGCTCGGGTGAGCGAGACCCCTCGCAGCAGCTCCCGGGGCTTCCCGGCAGGCGCGACCGAGGTGTGGCCGGACGAGCGGTCGCCCGACGACTGGCTCGGCGAGGTATCGGACGACGACTGGAGCGAAGGAGCGGCCGAGCGCGCCCGCCGGCCGGCCACGACCGAGGATCGGTCGTATCCGGGCGAGCACGACGTCGCGGGCGCCCCTCCTCCGTCGCCGCGGCAGGTCTCGACCGGCAGCGACCGGAGGGCGATCGAGCGGCGCCGCCTCGTGGCCGTCCTCGGGATCGCCGCGGCACTCGGCGTCGCGATCGCGATCCCGGTGGTCCTCCTGCGCGGCGGAAGCAACGAGCCGGCTGCGACCCCCCTGCCGGAGTCCACCCCCACCGCCACGACGCCCGCATCGACGGAGACGAGCCCCTCGACCACGACGACCGCACCCGAGACGACGACGACAACGCCGTCGACGACGACCACGACGCCGTCGGAGTCGGCAGCCACGACCTTCAGCTTGCCCGAGGGCACGAAGCTCAAGCTGGGCGAGGGCGACCCGGCGATCGTCCAGCAGCTCCAGCAGGCCCTGTCGAGTGCGGGCTACGACCCCGGTTCCGCCGACGGGACCTTCGGCCCGCAGACGGAGGCCGCGGTCGTCGCCTTCCAGCAGGCGAACGGTCTCACCGCCGACGGTACCGTCGGCCCGCTGACCGCGTCGGCGCTCGCGAGCGCGATCGCGACCGGCTGAGCAACCGGTCAGCGTGGGGATGCAGCCGCTCTACGCGTACCCGAAGAGCGGCGGGAAGGCGATCACGACGAGCGCCGACCACGCGGCGTAGACCGGCAGGTAGTCGGTCTGCCACCGCTCGACGCGTCCGATCGATCCGCGGCCGCGCAGGAAGCGGACGTAGAGCACGGCCGACCACGCGAGGTTGATCAGCAGGATCGCGTTCACCCCGAGCGCCGCGACGCGGTTCGCGCTGAAGCCCAGATCGGTGATCCGGGCGGCGATCGCCCAGAGTGCCACCGCATCGGCGACCAGGGCGCTGACGACGAGCACCACCTGCATTCCGTCGAACAACCCGGGCGACGACCGCGGATCCCGCGCGGAGACGGAGTAGAGGAGAAGGGCGAGCACGACGACCAGGATGAGGTTGAAGTCGATCAGCGCGTCTCGCTCGATGTCGACCCCGTGCCCGGTCACGAGCAGGGCGCCGAGAAAGGTGACCAGCACGGCGGCGAAGAGCGGCGTGAAGAGGCGCGTCAGCACGGGCGCCATGTTCTCGATCACGCTCTGCTTCGCCTCGACGAGCCAGGCGGCGACGAGAACCGCGCCGGCCGCACCGCACGGCAGCAGCCACGACTGGATGAACGTCTCGGGGTTGATGCCGATCGTGTTGAACATCACGACCGTGAACGCCGTGAGGAGGCCGCCGCCGAGGGCCATCAGCACGTAGTAGATGAACAGCTCACCCGAGAAGCGCACGAAGTCCATGCGGCCGGCGACCTCGTTCCAGCGGGCACCCGCGTATGCGATCCCCACGACGAGCCAGAGGGCGATGGGCACGTGTAGCGCCGTGAGGACCTGGTGGATCCCTCGGGCGCGAACGGATAGACGTTGGCGAAAACGGCCGCTGCTGCGAACGCCGCCGCGAGCCACAAGACGGTGCGTCGATCGAGCCGGCGCTTCCACGCGAAGTAGCCGGTCAGCAGCGGAAGCACGAAGAGGCTCGCGTTCCGGCCGTAGAACTCTGCGTCGTCGTCGAGGTCGAGCCCGAAGAGCGCCGGCACCTTGACGAGCGCCGCGGCGGCCACGGCGAGAGCGAAGACGACGACCGCGTCGGTCGACACGACTGCCTGCCTCCCGCCCGGCTCCGAGGGGGCAACGACGAGCTGCTTCCAGAGCCGATCCGAGTGCTCGCGCGCGAACTCCCGCGAGATCTCGTCGAGCGCGCCCATGCGCTTCACCGCGACGAGGAACGCCTCGTCGGTCGCGAGACCCGCGTCGGTCAGCACCGCCACCTGCTCGCGCAGGTGATCCTCGAGCTCCGTCACGTCGACCGCGTGAATCGCCTGCCGGCGGCGGAGGAAGCTCCGCCACTCGTCGATCTGCGCCTCGAGCGACACCGCCTGGTCCGGGGTCGCCATCGTCAGGCGCCCGCCGGCAGCGGGAAGGCCGAGGCGGGGTGACCCGACGGCTCGAGCATCCGCCAGATGCCCCGCAGCGTCGCGTCGACCGCCTGCCACTGCCTGCGCTCCTCGGCGAGCTGGGCGCGACCGCGCGCCGTGAGCCGGTAGTACCTGCGGCGGCGGCGGCCCGTCGAGACCTCCCATCGAGCCTCCACGTGGCCGAGGCGCTCCAGCCGGTGGAGGACCGGGTACAGCATCCCGTCCGTCCACGCCATGCGCCCGCCGGACAGGTCTCGGACGCGCTGGAGGATTGCGTAGCCGTAGCTGTCCCCCTCGGCGAGGATCGCGAGGACGATCGGGGTCGAGGAGGCGGCCACGAGATCCTTGTTGATCTCCACGTGCTCAGCCCGCCTCGCACGTCGGTGCGGCGGAGTACATAGCAGCATCATACATAGCGTCGTTAGGTATTGAGGCCGGGCTACCTGACGACGAGGCCGACGGCTCAGGCCGCGGCGCGCGGCCGGTCTCCGTCGCCTTGTGGGCTTCCCTCGATCGAGGGAGTCGAACGGCGGGCGTCACCCGATACACGGAGAGCGTCCCTCGAAAGGTGACGATCGGATCGACAACGGCGGGAGCTCCGATGGAACTGGATCTGCAGGGCTGGAAGGTGAAGCTGGCGCTCGTCGCGCTCGTGGCGCTCATCGTCGCGGTGCCGCTCGCGCGCGCGTCCCATTCCAACAAGAGTCGCGCGGACGACTGGCGCCGGCGGGCCCTGGTCGCCGAGGAGGCCGTCGCAGGACTCCAGGTCGTCATCGTCGACCGGAGCCGGGCGCTCAACCAACGGACGATCCAGGCAAACCGCCTCGCGACCGAGCTCGACTCCAACGGTCTCGCGCTCAGGCACTCGAAGAGCAGCCTCGGGTCCCTGAGCCGGCGGCAGAAGGCGCTCGCGAGCGAGAACGCGCGAGTGAGGCGCGCAAACGGGGAGCTCGACGCCCGTGCGGCTGCCCTGCAGCGGCTCGGCCTGACCTTGAATGCGTGTACGAAGGATCTCGCGGGCGTGGTGGCCGCGCCTCCGGCAAAGCGGAAGGCTGCGATCTCGGACAGCCGTGCGCGGCTCGACGCCTGCCGCCGGGCGACGGCGAGCTTCGACGCCTATCTGGAGCGCCCGCGGTGATCCTCGGCGCCGGATGGGCGTTCCTCGGCTTGATCGCGGTCGGAATCGCCGCGGTCGTGCTCACGCCGAGCATCGGTCTCCTCGTCGTGGAGACGCCCGACGGGAGCGACGTGCGTCTCGACGCGCCCGCGCTCGTCGAGGTCGACCCGGCCGTCGAGGCTCGCGGCGGCACGGTGGCCGCCGTGTCGCTCGCCCGCGCCAGGCGCGAGGTGCGCGCGCGGATGCTGCGGATCCGGAACGCCGGGTGCGATGGCGTCAGGTCGGGGTCGGGTTTTGCGCTCGACTCGAGACTTCTGGTCGCGGATCGCGAGGTCGTCCCCGGCGCGACCCCTCTCCGGGTCGCGGCGCGCAAGGCGCATGCGCGGCCCGTCGATGCGAAGCGCGTCTTCGGGCTCGGGGAGCTCGTCGTCGCCCACGTCGGACGCCGCCTCCAGCGGGTGCTCCCGCCCGCGCCGAAGACCGGCTCCGGCGCGTCGGTCGCGATCGTGGGCTACCCGCTCTCGGCCAAGCCGCGCCTCGTCCCGGGAGTCGTCGTCGACAGCGTCGCGGGAGCCCCGTTCGGCGTCCGCGGTCGGGTGATGCGCGTTGCGTCGGCGCTTCGCCGGGACGAACCCGGCGGTCCCGTGATCGACGCCAAGGGACGGCTCGTCGCCGTCGCGTTCACGCACGACCCGGGGACGGGTCTCGCCGTCGCCGTGCCGATCGGCACCCTCCGCGCGCTCGTCGCCAAGCGGGCTCTCGACGCGCTGGCGCCCTGCAACAGGGCCTAGTCCGCGACGAGCCGCGGGGCGCGGACGTGGCGGCCCCAGGTACCGTCACGGGGTACGGCTCGGTGTCGAGCGCGAATCGCACCCGACCCGACCGGAGAGCTTCCATGAGCGCACCCGCTTGCACGCACCTCGACCAGGTCCGGGTCACCGAGCTCCCGTCCTCGATCGCCGGGTGCGAGGAGTGCCTCGCGATCGGCAGCACCTGGGTGCACCTCCGCATGTGCACGACCTGCGGGAAGATCGGCTGCTGCGACTCCTCGCCCAACCGCCACGCGAGCCGTCACGCGCGTGACGTCGGGCACCCCATCGCCCGCTCCGCGGAGCCGGGCGAGGACTGGAGCTGGTGCTACGTGGACGAGGTCGCGCTCGCCCTGACGGGCGACTAGAGCGCCCGGCGGGGAGGGCCGGCAGCCCTCCCCGCACCGACACGCTCTTCGCTACGGCTCGAGCACCACCCGGGCGACGACCCGTCCGGCCTCGACGTCCGCGATCGCCTCGTTCACCTCGGCGAGCGGCCTGATCTCCCGCGTCACGGTCGTCCGACCCGCGGCGTGGAGCTCGAACACCTCGCGCAGGTCGGCGCGCGTGCCGACGATCGAGCCGACGACGGTGATGCCGTTCAGCACGGTCTCGAAGATCGGCAGCCTGACCTCGTTGTCGGCGGGCAGAGCGACGAACACGAGCGTCCCCCCGCGGCGCAGCGATCCGAACGCCTGCTCGAAGGAGCGCGGCGAGACGGCAAGCGCGATCGCCTGATCGGCGCCGCCGAGCTTCTGGATCGCCGCGACGGGGTCTTCCTTTGCGGCGTTCACGGTGAACTCGGCCCCGAGCTCGCGCGCAAGCTCGAGCTTCGCGTCGAGGAGATCGACGGCGACGACGCGTCCGCCGGCGATGCGCGCGTACTGGATCGCCATGTGGCCGAGCCCGCCGACGCCGAACACGGCGACGAGGTCGGACGAGCGGGTCCCTGCGACCTTGACCGCCTTGTAGGTCGTGACGCCGGCGCAGGTGAGCGGGGCGGCGTCGAACGGGTCGATGCCCTCGGGCACCGCGACGACGTAGCGGCCGTAGGCGACGGCGTACTCGCCGAACCCGCCGTCGATCGAGTAGCCCATGTTCTTCTGCTCGAGGCAGAGCGTCTCCCACCCCGAGACGCAGTGGTCGCACGTGCCGCAGGCGTAGCCGAGCCACGGCATCGCGACCCGGTCGCCGAGTGCGACCTCGGTCACGCCCCTGCCGAGCTCGCGCACGATGCCGATGCCCTCGTGGCCGGGGACGAACGGCGGGGCCGGCTTCACCGGCCAGTCGCCGTGCGCGGCGTGGATGTCGGTATGGCAGAGGCCCGACGCCTCCACCTCGACCAGGATCTGCCCCGGATCGAGGGCGGGGCGCGGGATCTCGTCGATCGTCAGGCGCGACGAGAAGTCATGGACGACGGCCGCGCGGTAATGGCCGGGTGGCGACCAGAGCGCGGGCGTCGCGTGCGCGCCGAGGGCGCGTTCAGTCGTGTCGATGGCAGCCATGGAGACTCCCTCCGTCGAGATACACCGCTCATGCGGTGTCCCGAGCATCGCCGCCGCTCCGGGTCGCCACATCGGGATCGACCCCGGTTCCGCATGCGGGAAACTGCGCAGTCGCGGCGCTGCGGCGTGGTCAGAGGCGGGATGGGGCGAGCCGGCGCAGGCGTTCCCAGACGGGCCGGAGGAGCGGGTCCGACACCCGGGAGGCCGAGGTCACGAGACGCTCGATCCACACGGCGCCGGCGTGGGTGACGAGCACAGCCGCGCCGAGACCGACGGCGAGCCCGGCGAGAACGTCGCTGGGATAGTGCATTCCGAGCGCGATCCGGGAGAGCGCGATGAGCGTCGCGGCCGAGAGGAACAACGCTCCCGCCCGTCCCGAGAACGCCAGGACCGCGAATGCGATCGCGAAGGCGGCTGCGGCGTGGTCGCTCGGGAACGACGGATCCATCGTCCGGGCCGAGAGCACGTGGGTCAGCGACGCGTGGGCGGTGAAGGGCCGCGGGCGCTCCCAGAGGTGCGCGATGACCTGGTTCGCGAGCAGTGCGATCCCGGCGGCGGCAAGCGCCGACGCCGAGGCGCGCTTCCAGCGCGTCGGGCCGTACGGTCGCGCCAGGAACCAGAGCCCGACGGTCGCGGCCGCGTAGAGCGGGACGGCGACGCTCGCGAGCGCGGTCACGGGGTCCTCGAGCCAGTCGTGCACGGCGACGGTCGAGTTCACGGTGTGGAAGAGCGTCCAGTCGATGGGCCCACCCTATGCGGGACGCTGTTGCGGTCGGGTTACGCGGGTGCGCGGGACGCCGGGGATCGTGACATGGCGCACAGGGATGTGCCAGGGTGGGACCCCGACACCGCTCTCGCTGTGCGTGGGTTGGCCACGACGCGATCGGCGGTATGGACAGGAGGTACGCGTGCACGGTCGCATGGCGCGATACAGCTTCACGGGCGACGCCCACGAGATCGCCCGCGAGGCGGAGGACGGGATGTTGCCCGTCTTCCAGGCACAGCCGGGGTTCAAGTCCTACTCGCTCGTCGTGAGCGACGACGAGCTCCTCTCCTTCAGCGCGTGGGATACGCCGGAGAGCGCGGAGGCTGCGAACGCCGCCGCCGCCGACTGGATCGCGGCGAACATCGCCGGCCAGATCGAGCTCAAGGAGGCGCGTGTCGGCGAGATCGTCCTCGGCACCGCGCTCGGCGTGAGCACCAAGGCGGGCGCCTCGGCCTGACGCCCGAGGTTCGCCGGGGGGCCCCGTCGCCACGGGCCTCCCGGAGCCCAGGCTGAGGCGATGCCGCTCCGGAACCGCGTCACGCCACTCGGCGAGTTGGTCGCCGATCCGGCGCGGGGGCTCGTCTACGGGAACCGCGGCTGCCTGCACGACGCGGACGGTCGGATCGTGCGTCCATTCCAGCTCCGGCGGTGGATCGCGTGCCGGCTCGCGTTTCGCGGGAGGCGACGTTCACCGCTCATGCAGCCCGGCCGCTACACGGAGCTGTTCTTCCTCGACGACGCGACCGCGCTCGCAGCGGGGCACCGCCCGTGCGCCGAATGCCGGCGCGCAGATTACGACCGGTTCGCGAGGTCATGGCGCGAGCTCCACGGCGAGATCGGCGCCGAGACGATCGACCGCAGGCTCCATGACGAGAGGGTCGATCCGGCGACGCGAGGCCGCCGGCTCCACGAGGCGCAGCTCGACGATCTTCCCGACGGTGTGATCGTTCTCCACGACGGCTGCCCGAAGCTCGTCCTCGATGCGGAGCTCCTCACCTGGTCACTCGGCGGATACACCCGCCGCGAGCCCCGTCCGGACGGCCGGGCGACGCTCGTCACGCCTCCGTCGCTCGCCGCGGTGCTCCGGGCCGGATGGGCTCCCGAGGCGGTCGCCTTGCTGCACCCGACCGCCGGCTGACCTGCGGCGGGTCGTCCCGTGCGCAGCCCGACCTCCTCGGGCTTTGGTACCACTCTGCCGTGGCGTCGACCGCGCAGACCGGCTTCACCGTCTGGCTCACCGGCCTTTCCGGCGCCGGCAAGACGACGATCGGGCACGCGGTCGCGGCCGAGCTCGAGCGGCGTGGGCTCCACGTCGAGGTGCTCGATGGAGACGTCGTCCGGACGCATCTCTCGAAGGGCCTCGGGTACTCCCACGAGGACCGCGACACGAACATCGAGCGGATCGGCTGGGTCGCGTCGCGGCTCACGCGTCATGGCGCCGCCGTCGTCGTCGCGGCGATCTCGCCGTACGACGGGACGCGCAAGCGGGTCCGCGCGCTCGTCGAGGAGCAGGGCCCGTTCGTCGAGGTCTGGGTCAAGGCGCCGGTCGAGGAATGCGCCCGGCGCGACGTGAAGGGGCTCTACGCGAAGGCCTTCGCAGGCGAGATCACCCAGTTCACCGGGGTCGACGACCCGTACGAGGAGCCCGACGACGCGGAGATCGTCGCCGACACCGTCGCGCTCTCGCCCGACGAGTCCGTCGACCTCGTCCTCTCGGAGCTCGAGCGGCTCGGCGTCGTGGCGGCCGCGGCGCCCGCCGCCCACTGAGCCCGGCCGCGCGGCTACGCGCTTCCCGTCGCGCGCGCGCCGGCGTCGAGCGCGACGACGCGATCGACGAGATCGAGCCCTTCCGGCCGGTGCGTGATCAGGAGCACCGAGACCCCGTCCGCCGCGTCGAGGACGTCACGCAGCAGGGCCTCCGCGGTCGGGGGATCGAGGTGCGCGGTCGGCTCGTCGAGGAGCAGCACCGGCGCTTCCGCGAGCAGCGCGCGCGCGACGACGAGGCGCTGACGCTGCCCGCCCGACAGCCGCCCGCCGTCCTCTCCGACCAGGGTGTCGAGGCCGTCCGGGAGCGTCGCCACCCAGTCCAGGAGGCGGCGCGCGCGCGAGCACCGCGAGGAGCTCCTCGTCGGTGGCGTCGGGTCGGGCGAGCCTGAGGTTCTCGCGGATCGTGGACGCGAACACGTGCGCCTCCTGACCCGCGAGGGCGAACGTGCGTCGAACGTCCTCCTGCCGGAGCGTCCGAACGTCGCGGCCGTCGAGCGAGACACGCCCCTGCTCCGGGTCGAGGAAGCGGAGCAGGAGGCTCGTGATCGTCGTCTTGCCCGCTCCGCTCGGGCCGACGAGAGCGACACGCTCACCCGGGCCGAGCTCGAAATCGAGGCTCTCGAACACCGGGCTCGGCTCGCCGGGATACCGCGCCGTCACCCCCTCGAGCGCGACGGTGACCGGCGGCCGTGGCGCTGGTGCCGGGTCGGGCGGGTCGACGACCGCCGGTTCGCCGTCGACGAGCGCGAGGACGCGGCGCCCGGCTTCGAGCGTCGCGGTGAGGTCGCGCGCCGCGGCCGGGAGCGGAGCCACCGTCTCGAAGGACGACAGTGCAAGCAGCGCGAGGGTCGCCACGAGCACCCGGTCGAGCGCCCCGGCGTCGTGCGCGGACACGGCGAGAGCGAGGACGGCGACCATCGTCGACCCCGCCACGGCGATCGCGGCGGCATCGGCGAGGCCGGCCGCGAGCGCATCGCGGCGGCCGAGGCGGACGAGCTCGGCGTCGGCCGCCCGCACGCGTCCGAGCGCCTCCTCCTCCCGACCGTACGCGACGAGCTCGGGTGCGCCGGCGAGCAGCTCGACCAGCTCGGCGGTCAGCTCCCCGCGCGCCGCCGCCTGGCGGCGGCTTGCGCGGCGGACGAGCCGCGTCGCGAGCACCGGCACGGCGACGCCGCCGAGTACGAGCCCGCCCGCGAGCACCAGCGCCGCGGACGGCAGGAGGAGCGCCGTGGCGATCACGCAGCCGACGGCGACGGCGAGCCCCGCGCTCGCCGGGCCGACGCCGCGGAGGTAGAGGCCCTGGAGTGCGTCGACATCGCCCACCAGCGTCCGCAGCAGGTCGCCGCGCCGGTAGGCAGCGAGCCCGGCCGGCGCGAGCGGCTCGATGCGCTCGAAGACACGCGCGCGAAGAGGGCCGAGCGTCCGAAGCGCAAGATCGTGCGACGCGAGCCGCTCGAGGTACCGGGCGAGCGGCCGCGCGAGGGCGAGGAAGCGAACGACGACGATCGTCGTCGTCAGGGCCAGGATCGGAGGATGCTCCGCCGCCCGGGAGATCAGGTACCCGGCGGTGGCGGGGAGGGCGATGCCGAAGGCGAGCGCGAGCGAGCCGATGCAGACGGCGGCCGCAACCCTCGCAGTCGGTGGGTCGGCGAGCGCCCACAGGCGACGGAACGTCGCCGTCATGCCGCCTCCGCCGTTCGCTCGACCACGCGGCCGTCGGCGATCCGGACTACGCGGTCCGCGAGCGCCGCGAGCTCGGAGCGATGCGCGACGAGGAGCATCGTCCGCCCTGCCTTGAGCCGGCCGATTGCCTCGTGGACGAGCGCGGCGCTCGGCCCATCGAGATCGGCGGTGGGCTCGTCCAGGACGACGAGCGGCGCGTCCCGGAGGAACGCCCGGGCGAGCGCGATCCGCCTTCGCTCGCCGGCGGAGAGCGAGCGCCCCCCTTCGCCCACGAGGGTCGCGTAGCCGGACGGCAGGGCCGAGACGAAGGCGTCAGCGCCGGCGAGCACGGCCGCCTCTCGCACGCGCGCGTCGTCCGCGTCGGCGTCGCCGAGTCGGATGTTGTCGGCGATCGTCCCCCGGAAGAGAGTCGGACGCTGGGGGACGTAGGCGAGGCGGCGCCGCCACTCGACCGGCGAGATCGTCGCGAGGTCCTCCTGTCCGACGAGGATGCGGCCCTGGGAGGGCTCGGAGAAGGCAAGGAGTAGCGCGACGAGCGTGCTCTTGCCGCCGCCGCTCGGACCCACGAGGGCAAGCGTCTCGCCCGGGCGAAGCTCGAGGCCGACGGCCTCGAGGGCGTCTCGGTCGCGGCTCGGATAGCGGAACGACACGCCGTCGAACCCGATGGCAGTCGACGAGAGATCGGGCACGGCGCCGTGCGCCGCCTCGGCCGCGTGGGGCTCGGTCAGGTCGAGCATCCGCTCCGCGACCGCGGAGCCGTCGGCGCTCGCGTGGAACTGCGCGGCGAGGTTCCGCAGCGGCAGGTAGAGCTCGGGCGCGAGGACGAGCACGGTCAGCGCGGGCTCGAAGCCGAGGTCGCCCTCGGCGAGGCTGATCCCGACCACGACCGCAACGAGCGCGATCCCGAGCGTCGCCGCGAGCTCCAGCACGGCTCCCGAGAGGAAGGCGGCGCGGAGCGTCCCCATCGTCGCGCGGCGGTAGGCGTCGCTGACCTCGACGATCCGCTCCGGCTGGGCGCTCCCGCGGTTGAACGCCCGGAGGGTCGGTAGCCCGCGTACGACGTCGAGAAAGTGATTCGCGAGCAGGCTCATCGCCCGCCATCGCTCGCGGGCGCGGCGCTCGGTGTAGCGGCCCACCAGCCACATGAACAGCGGAACCAGCGGGAGCGTGAGCAGCATCGTCCCGGCCGCGAGCGGGTCGACCGACGCGGCGAGGGCCAGCACCGCGATGGGGACGACAACCGCGAGGACGAGCTGGGGCAGGTAGCGGGCGAAGGTCGTCTCGAGCGCGTCGACGCCTCCGACCGCCGCCGTCGCGATCTCGGCGCTCTCCGCGCCGTCCAGCGCGGTGGGTTGCGCGCGCAGCCGCGACTCGACGAGATCCAGGCGGAGCTGCGAGATGACCCCGGCGGCGGCCCGCCGGCCGGCGACCTCGAACCCCCACGCGGCGGCCGCCCGCGCCGCGACGACGGCGAGCAGAAGGCCGATCGGCCAGGCGACCTCGCCGAGCGATGCACCGCCGAACGACCGCGCGGCGACGCGGGCGAGGAGCACCGCCTGCGCAAGGACGAGCAAGGCCGCGACGACGCCGATCGCCGCGTCGGCGACGAGCAGCGTCCTCGCCGCCCGCGCGCGTCGAAGAAGGCGCCTGTCGAGGGCGGGGACGGCTGCCATCGGACGCCCCATGATGACACTGGTAACCCCCCTTCGAACCTGAGATGCTCTTACGGTGAGCCGGGCGGACGCGCCGACCACGGGGCCGACGCAGGCCGACGTGCTCGTGATCTTCGGGATCACCGGCGACCTCGCGCGGGTGATGACGTTTCGCTCGCTGTACCTGCTCGAGGCCCGTGGGATCCTCGACTGCCCCGTCGTCGGCGTGGCATTCGAGGACTGGTCGCTCGAGCAGCTCGTCGCCCGGGCGCGCGCGTCGATCGTCGACACGGGCGAGGAGCTGGACGAGGCGGTGTTCGCGCGCTTCGTGAAGCGGCTCTCCTACCGCCACGGCGACTTCAAGGATGCGTCGACCTACGCGGCGGTCGCGAAGGCGATCGAGGGGAAGAGCACGCCGGTCTTCTACCTCGAGATCCCCCCGTCCCTCTTCGGGACGGTTGTCGCCGGGCTCGCGAAGGAGGGCCTCACGGAGAAGGGCCGCGTCGTCGTGGAGAAGCCGTTCGGCCACGATCTCGCCTCGGCCCGGGCGCTGAACGCCGAGCTGCACGCGTCGGTCGACGAGTCGCGCCTCTACCGCATCGACCACTTCCTCGGGAAGCTCTCGGTGGAGGACATCATGTACCTCCGCTTCGCCAACACCGTCCTCGAGCCGATCTGGACCCGGCACTTCGTCTCCTCGGTGATGATCACCATGGGCGAGGACTTCGACGTCGGCGACCGCGGCAACTTCTACGACCCGGTCGGCGCGATGCGGGACGTCGTCCAGAACCACCTGCTCCAGGTGCTGAGCATCGTCGCGATGGAGCCGCCCGCCGGCGGCACCGGGGACGTGATCCGGAACCGCAAGCGCGACGTCTTCCTCGCGATGAGCGACGCGGATCCGGCCGACTACGTCCGCGGCCAGTACCGGGGCTACCTGGACGTCCCCGGCGTCGCACCCGGGTCGCAGACGGAGACGTACTGCGCCCTCCGCCTCGAGATCGACAACTGGCGGTGGTCGGGGGTCCCGTTCTTCATCCGCGCGGGCAAGTCGCTCCCGGTCACCGTCACCGAGGTGCGCATCGTCTTCCGGTCGACGCCGTGGCTCGGCCTCGCTCCGCGCGGGACGCCGCGCCCGCCCGCCAACGAGCTCGTCCTCCGCATCGGCCCGCGCCCCGGGGCGCGCCTGAGCATGCAGGCGAAGGGGATCGACGAGGCGGCGCTCCTCCGCACGGTGGAGCTCGACATGGACTTCGCGTCCATGGGTGGGGAAGGGCCGACCGCGTACGAGGTCCTGCTCGAGGCGGCGCTCCGTGGCGATTGGGTCCACTTCGCACGCCAGGACGTGGTCGAGGAGATGTGGCGGGTGGTCGAGCCGCTGATCGAGGCGCCGCCGCCGGTCGAGGTCTACGAGCCCGGGACGTGGGGGCCGGCGAGCGCCGACGACCTGACCCGCGAGCAGGGAGGCTGGAGGGACCCATGGCTGGCGTGAAGCGGCGCAGGTTCACTCCGTGGATGATCGGCGTCGGGGGTGTGACGTTCCTCGCGGGTCTCCTGTGCTTCGACCAGGGCGCCATCTCGGGGGCGCTGCCGCTGCTCCGGCGTGACCTGTACGCGCCGCCGCCCGGCCACGACCGGGCGGAGCCCTTGTGAGCCTCCCGCTCCGCGAGCGGCCGGCCTGGGCCGCCCTCGAGCGCCACGCGGACGAGGTGCGCGGCCTCCATCTCCGCGACCTCTTCGCGTCCGACCCGACGCGCGGCGAGCGCCTGGCGGCGGAGGGCGCCGGCATCTACCTCGACTACTCGAAGAACCGCATCACCGACGACACGCTGCGGCTGCTCCTCGCCCTCGCGCGCGAGTCGGGCCTTGCCGAGCGGGCGGAGGCGATGTTCCGGGGCGATCGGATCAACACGACCGAGAATCGCTCCGTCCTCCACGTCGCGCTCCGGATGCCGAAGGGGACGTCCCTGGTCGTCGAGGGCCGCGACGTCGTCGCGGACGTCCACGAGGTGCTCGATCGGATGTCCGCGTTCGCCGAGCGCGTCCGCTCCGGCGCGTGGACGGGCCACACGGGCAAGCCGATCCGTAACGTCGTCAACATCGGGATCGGCGGCTCCGACCTGGGGCCGGTGATGGCGTACGACGCACTTCGCCGGTACAGCCGCCGCGACATGACGTTCCGGTTCGTCTCGAACGTCGACTCCACCGACTTCGTCGAGGCGACCCGCGACCTCGCGGCGGACGAGACGCTGTTCGTCGTCTCGTCCAAGACGTTCACCACGCTCGAGACGATGACGAACGCGCACACCGCGCGCGCCTGGGCGATCGCCGCGCTCGGGGAGGAGACCGCGATCGCGAAGCATTTCGTTGCGGTCTCGACGAACGCCGACGAGGTCGCGCGGTTCGGCATCGACACCGACAACATGTTCGGCTTCTGGGACTGGGTCGGCGGTCGCTACTCGATGGACTCCGCGATCGGGCTCTCGACGATGCTCGCGATCGGCCCGAAGCGCTTCCGCGAGCTGCTCGCCGGCTTCCACGCCATGGACGAGCACTTCCGCACCACCCCGCACGAACGGAACCTCCCGGTCCTGATGGGGCTCCTGTGCGTCTGGTACGCCGACTTCTTCGGCGCCCAGACCGTCGGCGTGATGCCGTACGAGCAGTACCTCGTGCGCTTCCCCGCGTATCTCCAGCAGCTGACGATGGAGTCGAACGGAAAGCACGTCACGCTCGACGGCGCCGTGGTCGACTACGAGACGGGCGCGGTTGTCTGGGGCGAACCGGGCACGAACGGCCAGCACAGCTTCTACCAGCTGATCCACCAGGGGACGAAGCTGATCCCCGTCGACTTGATCGGCTTCGCGCGCACGCTCAACCCGCTCGGCGACCACCACGACATCCTGATGTCGAACGTCTTCGCGCAGGCCGAGGCGCTCGCGTTCGGCAAGACCGAGGACGAGGTGCGGGCGGAGGGGACCGCCGAGGCCGTGGTTCCCCACCGCGTGTTCGACGGGAACCGTCCGAGCAACGTCCTCCTCCTCGACGAGCTGACCCCCTTCGCCCTCGGGACGCTCGTCGCGCTCTACGAGCACAGCGTCTTCACACAGGGGACGGTGTGGGGCATCAACTCGTTCGACCAGTGGGGCGTCGAGCTCGGGAAGGCGCTGGCACAGCGGATCGTGCCCGAGCTGACGGGCACGTCCGAGCCAGACCTCGCGCACGACTCCTCGACGAACGCCCTGATCCGGCGCTACCGCAGCCGCAGGTGATCCGGCTCCTCCTCTCCGACGTGGACGGGACCCTCGTCCGCAGCGACAAGAGCCTCGCTCCCCGGTCGATCGAGGCGGTTGCAGCCCTTCGCGAGGCGGGGATCCGCTTCGCGGTCACGAGCGGACGACCGCCGCGCGGGATGGAGATGCTCGTCGAGCCGCTCTCGCTGCAGATGCCGATCGCCGCGTTCAACGGCGGCCTCGTCGTGGAGCCCGATCTGAGCCCGATCGAGGAGCGGACGATCCCGGAAGGGGTCGTCGCGCCGGCGATCGACCTGCTGGAGTCGTTCGAGCTCTCGGTCTGGCTCTATCACGGAGCGGATTGGCTCGTGCTCGACCCCGACGGGCCGCACGTCGACCACGAGGCGCGCACCGTCGAGTTCTCCCCGACCGTGGTCGCGAGCTTCGACGGCACCGGGGCCGGTATCGCCAAGATCGTGGGCGTGAGCGATGACCACGCCGCCGTCGCCGCGGCCGCCGACGCGGCCCGGGCCGCCTTCGGCGACCGTGTGTCCGCGTCGCGCTCCCAGCCCTATTACCTCGACATCACCCACCCCCAGGCGAACAAGGGCGAGGTGGTGCGATTCCTGTCGGCCCGGTACGGGATCGCCCCGGACGAGACCGCGACGATCGGCGACATGCCGAACGACGTCCTGATGTTCGCGCACTCGGGCCTCTCGATCGCGATGGGCAACGCGGACCGCGAGGTCCAGCGCGCCGCCCGGCAGGTCACGACTTCGAACGACGACGACGGCTTCGCGAACGCCGTCGACAGATTCATCCTGAGTGAAAGGAGTCACTAGTGGCCACGGAGACGCCGATGCAGCTGGGCATGGTCGGGCTCGGACGAATGGGCGCCGGGATCGTGCGCCGCTTGATGAGGGACGGGCACCGATGCGTCGGTTTCGACGTCTCGCCCGACGCGGTCTCCGCGATCGAGGCGGACGGCGCGACCGGCGCGACCTCGCTCCAGGACTTCGCGGCGAAGCTCGAGAAGCCGCGCGCGGTGTGGGTGATGGTCCCGGCCGGCAAGATCACCGACTCGACGATCGCGTCCCTGGCCGAGGTGCTGGAGCCCGGGGACGCGGTGATCGACGGCGGCAACACGCACTACGTCGACGACATCCGCCACGCCGCGGAGCTTCGCGAGAAGGGGATCCACCACGTCGACTGCGGGACGAGCGGCGGTGTGTGGGGCTTCGAGCGCGGCTTCTGCCTGATGATCGGCGGCGAGAAAGAGGTCGTCGACCGGCTCTCGCCGATCTTCGCGTCCGTCGCTCCGGGCGTCGAGGCCGCGCCGCGGACGCCGGGGCGGACAGGGGAGCCGAGTCAGGCCGAGCACGGCTACCTCCACTGCGGCCCGAACGGGGCAGGCCACTTCGTGAAGATGGTGCACAACGGGATCGAGTACGGGCTGATGGCGGCGTACGCGGAGGGTCTCAATGTCATCGCCAACGCCGACATGGGCACCCGGACGCGCGACGCGGACGCCGAGACCGCGCCCCTCGAGCATCCGGAGCTCTACCTGTACGACATCGACACGACCGAGGTGGCCGAGGTGTGGCGGCGCGGCAGCGTGGTCGGCTCCTGGCTTCTCGACCTGACCGCGCAGGCGCTCGCGGAGTCACCGACCCTCGAGGGTTTCGCCGGACGGGTATCCGACTCGGGCGAGGGCCGCTGGACGTCGATCGCGGCGATCGAGGAGGGCGTCCCGACGCCGGTCCTCACGACGGCGCTCTACTCGCGCTTCGCCTCGCGCGGCGCGGACGACTTCGCCGACCGGCTCCTCTCCGCGATGCGCAAGCAGTTCGGCGGTCACGACGAGAAGCAGGCGTAGAGATGGCGCTCGAGGTCGAGGTCCTCCCCGACGCCGCCGCGGTCGCACGACGCGGGGCGGAGATCGTGTCGGAGCGCGCCGCCGCCGCGATCGGGGAGCGGAGCCGGTTCACCTTCGCCGTCTCCGGCGGACACACCCCATGGGCGATGTTCGCCGAGCTCGCCGATCGGCTTCCGTGGGAGAGTGTCTCGATCTACCAGGTGGACGAGCGCGTCGCCCCCGACGGCGACCCCGACCGGAACCTCACCCACCTGCTCGGGAGCCTTCCACCCGGCGCCGCGGCCGACGTCCACCCGATGCCCGTGGGCGCGGGCGATCTCGAGGAAGCCGCCGCGGCGTACGCGAGCGCGCTGCCCGACGCGTTCGATCTCGTCCACCTCGGGCTCGGGCCGGACGGGCACACCGCCTCGCTCGTCCCCGGCGACCCCGTCGTCGACGTGACCGATCGCGACGTCGCGCTGACGGGCGTCTATCAGGCGCGGCGCCGGATGACGCTGACGTACCCCGTCCTCGACCGGGCGCGCCGTATCCTCTGGCTCGTGACAGGTGACGACAAGCGCGACGCTCTCCGCCGGCTGCGCGAGGGCGACACCTCGATCCCCGGCGGGCGAGTGTCCCGCGACCAGGCGCTCGTCGTCGCGGACGCCGCAGCGGCCGGTGGAGGCCCTTCGTGACCGAGCGGCGGTACCCGGTCGAGCCCCGGGCCCCGGCCGTCCTCACCGTCGACGTGGGCGGATCGAACGTCAAGGCGGTGCTGAACGGCGTCGACGAGCGTCGCCGGTTCCCATCCGGGAAGAAGCTCACCGCCGAGCAGATGGTGACGCGTGTGCTCGAGCTCACCGCCGACTGGACGTACGTCGGCGTGTCCGTGGGCATCCCCGCGCCGGTCGTCAACGATCGGGTGCTCCGCGACCCCGTCAACCTCGGCAAGGGCTGGAAGGGATTCGATCTCGCAGAGGCGTTCGGCAAGCCGACCAAGGTCCTGAACGACGCTGCGATGCAGGCGCTCGGCAGCTACCAGGGCGGGAGGATGCTCTTCCTCGGCCTGGGCACGGGGCTCGGCTCGACGATGATCCTCGACGGGACGATCGCCCCCATGGAGATCGGTCACCTTCCCTTCCGCAAGGCGACGTACGAGGACTACGTCGGCGAGCGCGGACGCGAGCGCCTCGGTCAGAGCCGCTGGCGGAAGGCAGTGTTCGACACCGTCGAGCAGCTGTCCACCGTGCTGCTGCCGGACTACGTCGTCCTCGGCGGAGGCAACGTCGTGCACCTGAAGAAGCTGCCGCCGAACTGCAGGATCGGGCACAACGAGGACGCGTTCCTCGGCGGCTTTCGCCTCTGGGTCGATCAGGCGTAGCCGAGCGCGGCGAGCGTCGCGCCGGCCTCGCGCTCGACGTCCGCAAGCTGCTCGGCCGTGAGGTCGCGTCGCCAGCGACCGGCGGACGCGTCGTGCGCCTGCGCGAAGACCTCTGACACGAGCCTCCCCTCGACGCCGAGTCGAGCGGCGACGGGGGCAGCCGCGCTCTCGGGGTCCGAGACGAGCTGCTCGTACCTGACCTCGACCGTGCGCTCGGGCACGGCGCGCGCAGCGGTTACGTAGCGGCGCCAGGCCCATGCGGCCCGGGTCGCGTCGGACGCCGACGAGAACTCCACCTCACGCCCCGGCTCGACCCAGAAGCGCGCGTGCGACCCGAACGGAAGTCGCGCGTCGTCGGCGCCGGTGCGCTCGGCGCTCAGCCAGCCGCGCTCGAGGAGCGAGGTCGCGACGTCCCGCCCGTCGCGGACGACATGGACGGCGACCGCCTCCGGGTACGCGCGGAGCGCCGCCGCCAGCACGAAGCTCGTCTCCGGCGTCTGCTCGACACCGCGGAGCCCACGGACGAGTCCGAGCGTGCGGACACGCTGGAGAATGCGCCGGAGCTGGGGCGCGACTTCGCCGGCGTCCTGTCCGAGCAGCCCCGGGATCGCCGCCTTCCACGGCTGGACCTCGTCGAGATCGACGAAGCCGGGCAGCGACCCGAGGACGCTCCCGGTGAAGGTCGTCCCGGAGCGGGGGGACCCGACCACGAAGACGAGCCGCTCCTCCGAGCCGAGACGCCTGCGACGGCGCGCGACGCGGACGGCGCTCCGCCCGTAGAGAGCCGTGGAGCGGGCGATCGAGCGGGGCCCCTGCACCGCGGGAGGTTAGCCCGCGTAGGTCGCGGCCAGCTCGTCGATCCGGGCCGCGCTCCGCTCGAGCGCCGCGCGCGGCAGCCGACCCGCACGCGCCTCGGCGAGCAGCGCGTCGAAGACACGCTGCGTCGAGCTCTCCGAGCCGACGAAGAGCAGGAGGTCGACACCCGCCTGGGCGGCCCTGATCGCGGCCTGCTCCAGGGTGACGCCGTGGGTCGTCGCGAGCGGCTCGAGCGCGTCGGTCACCGTCACCCCGTCGAACCCCTGCTCCCGGAGCATCGAGAGCACGCGCGGGGACCACGCCGCCGGCGCGGGGCCGTAGGCCGCGTAGGCGGCGTTCGAGATCATCACGACCGGTGCGACGCCGGCGGCGATCGCGCGGCGGTAGGGCAAGAGCCCGTCCTCGAGGGCGCGTGGTGCGGCGCCGATCCGAACGGCGGTGTCGTCGGTCGACCTCGTCGCGAGCCCGAGCCCGGGAAAGTGCTTGAGGGTCGGCGCCACGCCGCCGTCGAGCAGCCCCGCCGAGAACGCGGTGACGTCCTTCGCGGTGCGCAGGGGGATCGAGGAGAAGCCGCGGTGCTGGGCGGCGATGAACGACCCCGGTACCCCCGGGACGTCCGCGACCGGGGCGAGGTCGACATCGACGCCGAGACGCTCGAGCGCCTGCGCGGTCTCACGCCCCCGCCGACGGATCGCCGCCTCGCCGAGCCGGCCCATCTCCTCGGCCGATGCCGCGGGCGGAGCCCAGCGGAAGCGCCGCACCGCGCCGCCTTCCTGGTCGGTCATCACGAGAAGCGGGTGCCGGCCGGCGCGCGCGGCCTCGCGCAGGCTCGCCGTCATGGCGCGCACCTGGGGCGCCGTGCGGACGTTCGCGCCCATGAGGATCACGCCGCCGACCTCGCCGCGGCGCACGCGGCCGAGGAGTGCGGGGCTCGGCGCGGTACCGTCGATTCCGACCACGAGCCGCGACCCGACGAGCTCCGCGAGCGGCGTCGACGTCGCCGCCGGCGCGGAGGCCGCCCACGCGGCGAGGAACGCAAGCCCGGGCGCGAGGAGCGTGAGGGCGCGCCGCATGGCGGAAGTGTCGCAGAGCCTCGTCGACGCCCCCACGCGGCATGCCGCGCGCGAAGGGCCGTCAGATGCTCGGTTCCTCCTCGAGCCGCACCGAGAACGGGAGGCGCCAGTCCTCGTCCGTCTTCCCGTCGATCGTGAGCCGCCACTCGTAGACGCCTGGCTCGAGCGGCAGCGGGCCGGAGTTGACGGCGACCGGGAAGTCGAGGGGCGTCCCGGGCTTGAGCCCGGCCGGCCGGCCCACCTCGAACGGGACGTCGTCGAAGAACACGACCGGCTCGGCGCCCTCTTCCATGTCCATCTCGACCTCGTTCCCGTCGGCGTCGAGAAGCTCGAGGCGCATCACGTGCCGCTGGTTGGCCTGGTCCCAGGGCACGCGGATCAGGATCGCGATCCCGAAGGGGACGGGCTCGGGCCCCGTCAACGACCAGCCGCCGCCGACGACGGTCAGCTTGCCGTCGGAGACCTGGGCGAAGTCGGCGAGCAGCATCGTCACACGCACGCCGCGAGTCTCGCACAGCCGGCCCACCGAACCGCGGGCCGGCTGCGCGCTAGGCGGCGAGCCGCTCGAGGTCTGCCACAGAGACGAGCTCCGACACGACGCCCGCGAGCTGGAGGCGAAGCTCGGTGTCCGGGTCGGCGAGCGCCCGGTCGGCCTTGGCGACCGCGAGCTCGAGATCGAGGACGCGAGCCCCCATCAGCCCGAGCACCTTCTTCAGCTCGCGCTGCGCCCAGACGGCGCCGAACGCTCCGGTGCTGGCACCGATCACGGCCACCGGCTTGCTCCGGATCGGCGTCTCCGCGATCGGCCGCGAGACCCAGTCGAGCGCATTCTTGAGGGCGCCCGGGATCGAGCCGTTGTACTCCGGCGTTGCGATCAGCACCGCGTCTGCCGCCGCGATCGCCGCCTTGAGGTCCTCGACGGCGTCCGGGGAAAGATCCTCGAGATCCGGGTCGTAGGCCGGGATCTCCGCGAGGCGGTCGAAGACCTCGAGCTCGACGCCCTCGGGCAGCTCCTCCGCAACATGGCGGAGGAGCTGCGCGTTGTGCGAGCCGGAGCGAAGGCTGCCGGCGATGCCGAGGACGAGCATCTACGACTCGCTCCCGGCCGCCTGGACGAACACGAGCGTGGCGTCCAGCTCGACCTCGTCGGCGAGCATCGAGCCTCCCTCGGGGAGCGGGGCATTCCAGGTCAGCCCGACGGCGTTCCTGTCGACGCTGCCGGTGAGGGACAGGCCGAGCTTGGTGTTGCCCCAGGGATCCGATACGGGATCCGTGATCGTCCCGGTGAGGGTGACCGGCGCGCGGTTGCCCTTGATCGCGAGGACGCCCTCGAGCGTCACGCGGTCGCCCTCGCGCCGGATCGCTCCGGTCTCGAACGAGAGCTCGGGGTACTTGGCCGTCTCGAAGAAGTCCGGCCCGGCGAGGTGCTCTGCCAGCTGCTCGTTGTCGACGTCGATGCTCGACGCCTGTGCGGTGCCCCGCAGCCCGTTCTCGTCGAGGGTCGCCTCGAAGGAGCGGAACGCGCCCTTGAACGGAGCGACGCCCATGTAGACGATCGTGAAACCGACGGTGGAGTGCGTCGCGTCGATCGCCCAGCTTCCGGTCGGGACCCGGGTCGTGTCGATGGTGGTGCTCAAGTCTCTTCCTCCCGCGTCACACACAACACAACTGTTGTGTGAAGAATAATTGTTACAGCAAGTAACGGGGGAGGATCAACGAGTATTCCCGGAGGCCGCGAGCGCCTCGAGCGCTGGGCCGATGCGCTCGCGATCGGCGGGCGGGAGCGGGAACATGGGGGAGACGACGAGCACGCTCGCACCCTCGGCGTGGGTCGAGGCGAGCGCGATCGCCTCGTCGAGGGTCGACGCGCGAAGCGTCCGGCGCCGGTCGAAGAATCGCGCCAGCCGCGACGCTGCAGGCCCGAAGAGCACGACGAGGGAGGCGACCCGCCGCGCCTCGGCGCAGGCCTGCTCGAGCAGGGCCTGCTCCTCCCGGGACGCGTGGACGGCCAGCCCGGCGCTTTCGAGCTCGCCGCCGGCGACGAGGACCACGGAGCCGTCGGCGTACTCGTGGAGCGCCGAGGCCGCCTTCGTCGGCGTCGTCGCCATGCCGTCGTCGATCAGCTCCGTCGCGCCGAGGTCGGCCGACGCGGGTCGCGCGGTACGGAGGGGCTTCCGGCACCCCGAGCGCCTCCGGCAGCGCCCCCACCGCGACGGCCGTCGCGGCGGCAGCCAGGAGCGCCTGCAGACGGGGTGCGTCGAGGCTCTGGGGCAGACGGAACGACCGCTCGCCGGTCGCGTCGCGCAGGAGGACCGTGTCGCCCCGCAGGAACGCGCCCGCGTCGACCTCGCTCGTCATCGAGAACGCGAACTGCAGACCGGGTGAGAGGCTCGCGATCGCGGCAGCGTCCTCGTCGTCGGCGTTGGCGACGACGATGTCCGTGGGCCCCTGGCTGCGGACGATCGCCTCCTTCGCCGCCCGGTAGCGCTCGAGCGATCCGTGCAGCTCCAGGTGGTCGGGCCAGAAGCACGTGACCACGGCGACGGTGGGGCTCCGCGTCGTGTAGGAGAGGTGCGAGCTCGTGAGCTCCATCAGCACCGCCCCGTCGGTGGGCGGCGGGACGAGCTCGGCGGTGGGCCACAGATTCGCGGCGCGGGCCGTTGTCGAGGTGTGGACCGTGACGCCGGCGCTGCGCAGGAGATACGCGAGAAACGCCGTTGTCGTCGTCTTCCCGGCCGTCCCCGTGACGCCCACGGTGGGAACCGCCGCCCGCTCGAGCACCAGGTCGGCCAGGCACCGGACGACCGTGCCCCGCTCGCGCAGGAGCGCGACCCGCGGCGCGATCTCCGGCGTCCAGACGTCGAGGAACGCCTCGTCGTGCGTGCCCGGATCGCTGTCGAGGCTTGCGCGTGCGCGCACGACGACACCCGATGCGCGGAGCTCGAGCGCCTGTTGCGACGCGTCGCCGGGCCCCGCGAGCGTGACCCGGTGGCCTTCGCGGGCGAAGGTCCGGGCGAGAACGACTGCGTCGCGGTCGAACCCCTCGACGAGAACGCGCGTCATGAGAGACGCGGCCGGGGCGGCGCCGCAGATCCACCCCGGCCGGTAGACGCGGATTGTGCACGTCCGGGGGGCACGCGGTCAACGGCTGCCCAGAGTCGGGTCGTGGGGCTCAACGGGTCTGCGGGAACCCCAGGTCGACCGCACTCGTTGCGGGATCGGGCCAGCGCGACGTCACCACCTTGCCCCTCGTGTAGAAGTGGATCGACTCGGGCCCGTAGGCGTGCGAGTCGCCGAAGAGCGATGCCTTCCAGCCGCCGAACGAGTAGTAGGCGACCGGGACGGGGATCGGGACGTTGATCCCGACCATTCCCGCGGTCACGTCGAACTGGAACTGGCGGGCGACGCCGCCGTCCCGTGTGAAGAGTGCGACCCCGTTGCCGTAGGGGTTGTCGTTGACGAGCGCCAGGGCCTCGTCGTAGCTCGTCGCCCGGACGACCGAGAGCACGGGCCCGAAGATCTCGTCCCGGTACGCGTCCATCTCGGTCGTGACGTTGTCGAGGAGCGACACGCCGAGGAAGAAGCCGTCGCCGTCCGGCGCGGTCTCCCGGCCGTCCGCGACGACCGTCGCGCCCTGCTCCGACCCGGAGGCGATGTACGAGGCGACCTTGTCGCGGTGCTCCCGCGTCACGAGCGGGCCCATCTCGGAGGCCGGCTCGAGGCCGTTCCCGACCTTCACCTTCGGCAGCCGCTGCTTGATCGCCTCGACGAGCGGGTCGGCGACGTCGCCGACCGCGACGAGCACCGAGACCGCCATGCAGCGCTCGCCCGCGGAGCCGTAGCCCGCCGAGACGGCGGCGTCGGCGGCCATGTCGACGTCGGCGTCGGGAAGGACGATCATGTGGTTCTTCGCGCCCCCCAGCGCCTGGACGCGCTTGCCGTGCTTCGTCCCGGTCTCGTAGATGTACCGCGCGATCGGCGTCGAGCCGACGAACGAGACCGCCGCCACGCGCGGATGCTCGAGCAGGGCATCGACGGCGACCTTGTCGCCGTGAACGACGTTGAAGACGCCGTCGGGCAGGCCGGCCTCCTTCAGCAGCTCTGCGGTCAGGAGGGAGGGGGACGGGTCCTTCTCGGACGGCTTGAGCACGAAGCAGTTCCCGCATGCGATCGCGGGCGCCCACATCCACATGGGCACCATCGCCGGGAAGTTGAAGGGCGTGATGCCCGCGACGACGCCGAGCGGCTGCCGGATCGAGTACACGTCGATACCCGTCGAGGCCTGCTCGGAGAACTCGCCCTTCACGAGCGTGGGGATCCCGCACGCGTACTCGATCACCTCGAGCCCGCGCGCCACCTCACCCATCGCGTCCGAGAGCACCTTGCCGTGCTCGGCCGTCAGGCTCCGCGCGAGGTCCTCGCGATGCGCGTGGAACAGCTCGCGGATCCGGAAGAAGAGCTCGGCCCGCCGGGCGAGCGACACCGTGCGCCACGACTCCCACGCCGCCGCGGCGTTCTGCACGGCCGCGTCGACCTCCTCGACCGTCGAGAGGTCGACCGCCCCCGTCTGCACGCCGGTGGCCGGGTTGTAGACCGGGCCGCTCCGGCCGGACGTCCCCTCGACCCGCTGCCCGCCGATCCAGTGCGGGATCCTCGTGACCGACTCGTCGCGCCCGGCGGCAGGTGCCTCGGCAAGCTCCGTCATCGCTGACTCCTCTCGAAAGCGTGTCCTCTGAGGGTATCGCGGCGACGCCGTCCGGCGTCCTCGCGGAGCGCGACCGCTAGAGATCGACGCCGCTCGTGTCGCAGTCGCCCGGCTGGCCGGAGTCGAATCCGGTCCGGAACCACTGCGTGCGGAGCTCCGACGAGCCGTGCGTCCACTGCTCCCGGCTTCGCGCCCCGAGCCGGTCGTCGCCCACCGCGGCGGCGGCCGCGAGGCCTTCCTCGATGTCGCCCGCATCGAGCAGCCCACGGTCGTACGTCGAGCGCGCCCAGACGCCGGCGAAGCAGTCCGCCTGCAGCTCGAGCTGGACGGAGTACACGTTCGCCCGGCTCGGGTCCTCCTGCTGCTTGCGGCGGACCTGCTCCTCGATCCCGAGCTCGCCCTGGATGTGGTGGCCGATCTCGTGCGCGATGACGTACGCCGCCGCGAAGTCGCCCGGCGCGCCGAAGCGCCGGGACAGCTCCCGGAAGAAGGAGAGGTCGAGGTACACCTTCTCGTCGGCGGGGCAGTAGAACGGCCCTGTGGCCGAGGAGGCCGGCCCGCAGCCGCCCGTGCTCGTCCCTGACGTGAAGATGACGACGGGGGCGCGCGCGTACTGCTTGCCGGACTGCTCGAAGATCTGCGCCCACATGTCCTGTGTGTCCTTGCTCACGAACTTCGCGAACTCGAAGGCGTCGTCGCCGCCCGGCGTCGTGCTGCCGGGCTCCGAGCCGGACGAGGCGGACGGCACGGTCTCGTCGAGCCCGGGCGAGAGGCCGCTGTCCGCGCCGCCGCCCCCGAGGACGTTTCCGCCGAAGAGGAGCACGAGGGCGACGAGGACGATCAGCCCGAGGCCGCCGCCGGCCTTGCCGACCGGGATCGGAAGGCCGCCACCAAGCCCGCCGCCGAGGCCGCCCTGGCCGCGGCGATCCTCCATGTCGCCCTGTCCCTCGACCCGCTTCCAGCGCACGGATTCAGCGTATCGCGGTGGGGCCGCGCCCAAACCCGACGTGCTAGACGGCGAGACCGGCTTCGGCCAGCGGTCGCCTGGCCCACGCGAGCGTCGTCGCGTACCACCCCTGCAGCGGCTGGAGCGTCACGCCGCCGCTCGAGGAGTGGACGAACCAGCCGCTCCCGACGGCGATCCCCATGTGCCCGATCTCCGAGGGCTTCGAGGCAGGCCCGTTCGAGCCGAAGAAGATGACGTCGCCGGGCTCGATCGCCGAGCGGTCGATCCGCTCCGTCTTCGGCACCTCGCCGCTCATCGCGTACGTCGTCCGGCCGCGCAGCACCGCCGCAAGAGCCGGGGCGTCCGCGAACGGCTCCAGCTTGTAGACGCGCCAGACGAGGCCGGAGCAGTCGAAGCCGCCCGGGACGGTGACGGTGTTCCCTGGGGCCGTCGCGCTCCACAGCTTCTGCGTCTTCTCGGAGGTCCCGGCGAACACGTAGGGGTAGCCGACGAAGCGCAGCGCACGGGTGAGCACGTCACGCTGGAGCGATGTCAGCGTCGGGACGGAGAACGTGTCGACGAGCTCCTGGATCGCGACGACGCGGTCCGGGTCGAGCAGCCGGAGCTTCGCGAGCGAGTAGGCGGCCTCGGCGCGCGTGGCGGGCTGCTTCGGCGAGCGCTCGAGGTCCTCGCTGCCCTGCGGATGGTTGACCCGCAGACCGAGCAGGCGCGCAACCGTCTCCGTGCCGAGCATGTCGGTCGGCTCGAGCCCGGCTGCGCGCGCGGCGAGACGGATCGAGCGGGCCGCAGGGAGGAGACCGGCCGCCGCGACGAGCTGGGCGTCGAGCTCGCGCATCGTCACGAGCCGTGCGGGGTCGCTCGGCGCCCGGTGCGGCTTCCCGAGCGCGACGATCGCCTCGTGCAGCTCCTCGCGGGTGAGGGTGTCGTCGGGCCGGAAGGACGCGACGTCGGGCCCCATGAGGTGCGCAAGCACGACGGACGCGATCTGGGGCGCGGCCCAGCTCGGGGCCGCCGGCGCGCTCGTCGGCGACGCCGTCCCGGCCGTCGGCTCGGCTGCGACCGCCGCGGTCGGCAGGAGAAGCGCCGCGACCGAGCCCGCGAGCGCGCAGAGCTGACGTCCACCACCCATCGCTTACGGGTATCGGACGGCTGTTCGCCGCCCTTGACCTCGGCCCTGCTCCGTGAACGGAATCCGAACAATTCGGCGGGGCACGCTCGACGCGCTACAACCCGGGCGTGACGCGGGAGACGATCCGCGACTGGGTTCGCTCGCTCGAGCGCGCGGAGCCGGCCGAGCAGTGGACGATGCTCTGCTTCTTCGCCGGGCGCAGCGTGGTCGTCGACGAGGAGGAGCTGAACGCGGCCGTCCGGCGTGCCGAGCTGCTGCTCGCGGCGGGCGGTGACCCCCGGCGCCGGCTCGATCCGTTCGGTCGCGCCGCGTCCGCGCTCGCCGACGATCTCGACACGCCCGAGCGTCGGACGCAGCTACAGGCGGGCCTCGGCGCGCTCGTCGACGAGGTTGCGGGCCTTCGCGGCGCGCGCGAGTCGCTCGCGCTCCTCCGCGCCGACCCTGACCTCGCGTGGACGGCCTACGCGACGTCGCTGCTCGCGGAGGCGCTCGCGGAGGATTGAGCCTGTCCCGCGAGCCGCGCGACGAGCTTGAGCGGTCCCCGGGCGATGCCGCGCGCGTCGGCCGGGTGCGCGACCGCGCCGCAGAGGAGGCCGGCGACCACACGGAACACCCCCGGCGCCCGCGCGGCGGCGAACACGGCGCGTGGATGCCGGTCGAACGCCCGCTTCGCCGCCCACGACGCCGAGGCGTGCCGGTCGAGCGCGTCCGAGAGCGCAGCCGTGTAGCCGTCGAGGTCTCCGGTGACGATCGCGTCGGCCGCGAGTCGCGCCGACACGAACGCCTCGTACATGCCGTCGCCCGACAGGGGATCGACGAGGCCGGCCGCGTCGCCCACGAGAAGCGTTCGGCCGGCACCCGCGGGGGTGCCGAGCCGGCGCATCGGCAGGCGGTGGCCGCGCACCTCCGTGAGGGACTCCGGCTCGATGCCATGCGCCCGTGCGAGCCGCGCGAGGTGCTCCCTGAGCCGCGGCCCTTCGGCGCCCCAGCCGCCGACCCCGAGGTTCGCGTGGTCGCCCTTCGGGAACACCCAGCCGTACCCGCCCGGGACGACCGCGAGCTCGATGACCGCCGTCCGCTCGACGGACGCCACGCGCAGCCTCTCGAGCGGAACGTTGCCTTCCAGAGCGACACCTCGGACGATCGTCTCGCCGACGCCGATCCGCCGAGCCACGAGGCCGTTCGCCCCGTCCGCCCCGACGAGGACGTCGGCGCGGACACCGTCACCGCCGATCCGGGCGGTGACGCCGGAGTCGTCGATCTCGACTGCCTCGACGTGGACACCGTCGCGGAGATCGGCGCCGGCGGCCGCGGCGTGATCGGCGAGGAACGCGTCGAGTCGCCGGCGCTGCGTCATCCGGATCAGCGGCTCGTCGTGCGTCCGCGCGAAGCGCGCCCCATAGCGGAGCCGCAGCTCGAACCTGTCGACGTCGCGCTCGACGACGGGCGACGGATCCACCGGGATCCGCTTGAGCGCCCGCCCGGTGAGGCCGCCACCGCAGGGCTTGTCGCGGGGGAACCGCGCCTTGTCGACGAGGAGCACGCGCGCGCCGGCGCGTGCGAGGTACGTCGCGGTCGACGATCCCGCCGGCCCCGCACCGATCACGAGTGCGTCGTAGGCCTGCACGCCCCGAGTCTAGGGCTCGTTCCTCGGGCCGGCTGTCCGGCGTGTGAGCTCGACCTTCGTCTCCCGTTCGACGAACCCCAGCGACCGGTAGACGTCGATCGCGTGGTATCCCGGGTCGGCGAGGATCACGAGGGTCGTCGCCCCGTCGTCCAGGACGGTGGTCCCCGCGAGGTGCACGAGAGAGGTTGCGAGCCCGCGCCTGCGCGCCTCGGGATGCGTCTCGACCATCTGGTACCGCGCGAGGCCGTCGCCGTCCGCCACGATCCCGAGCGCCGCGCGGAGCGCGCCGTCCTCGAACGCGCCGAACCACCTCCCCGAGCCGCTCTCGCAGAGGGCCCGCGACGCGGCGATTTGTGCGCGCACGAATCGCTCCGAGTAGTGCTCGTCGAAAGGGGGCAGACACGTCGTGCGGAGCTCGAATGCCTGCCGCCAGTCGTCTTCGCCGGCGAGCGCGCGCAACTCCGCGTCGGGCTGTCGCGCCGGAGGCCGAAGCGAGGTCGCGGTCAGGACGGTGTCCCGGCTCACCTCGAAGCCCGCACGGACGAGCTCGTCCTCGTCGCCAACCGTGCCGTCGACGGAGTCGATGCCGAGGGCGACGTGCCCGGCGTCGGGGAACGCGGCGGCGAAGAGCTCGAGGCGCTCGTCCACCTCGCCGGTTCCGACAGGATCGGCGAACAGCACGAAGTTCCCCCACCAGTACGTGGGATTCCTCGGCGTCCGCGCCACGAGATGGCGGTCGTGGTGCTCGATCGCGCTCTCGCCGAGGGCGAGGACCATGACGTCGGTTCGGAACCCGAGCGAGGAGATATCCATCGGGCCGAGTGTGCCGATAGAGGCCCCGGCTCGTCGGGACGACGCGCCCGCCCCGGCTATGATCCCGTTCCTCGCAGGGGTTCCCGAGTGGCCAAAGGGGGCGGGCTGTAAACCCGCTGGCTCAGCCTTCAGAGGTTCGAATCCTCTCCCCTGCATCGGTCCGGGCACCCGGCGGCCGTGTCTGCGGAGAAGCGCCAGGGGAGCCGCGTGCGGCTCCCCCGTGAGGCCCCTCTCGCGTCACCCAGCTCGTCTAGCCGTAGTCGTACCCACCGCCCTTGGAATCGTCCGTCGTGTCGGTGGGCGTGGTCGACGTCGGCGGCGCGGCGGCGGGTGCCTCGGCCGTCGCCTTGCGGGTGATGAGCTTCCCGCTCGGCGCGATGGCGTACCACGCCTTGTAGAGCGCCTGGCCCTTGACGTCGCCCGACTTCGTGTCCGGCGCATAGCGGTAGAGCGCGAGCCCGTTGTACGTCACCTGGACACGGCCGTCGGGTCGCTTGACCGTGCCGAGCTTCCCGGCGCTCAGACCGGCGCCCGCCGTCGGCTTCGCGCCGGCGGAGACGAGGAGCGGCGGCCACAGCTTGGCGCACCCGCCCTTGCAGTCGATCTTGCCGCCCTTCTCGTCCGTGTAGTGGTAGAGGGTCAGGCCGCTCGACGTTCCGAGCAGCTTGCCGAGGCCCGTCGTCTTGACGACCTTGACCGTCGGCTTCCCGCCCGGCGCTGCCATAGCGGTGGCGGCGACGACCCCCATGACGACCAGCAGGGCCACGGGTACGACCCGCCACCCGAGTCTTCTCCGCATCGTTCGACTCCTTCTCCGAGGTTCGGTTGCCTTCGGGGATACGCACGCGCGGGGCGTCCGGTTTCGCGTGGTAGAAGAACACATGGCGATGTTCCTCGTCGAGCGTCGTCGCTCCGGCCCGGAGTGGGACGCGAAGCGGCCGATGGAGGAGCAGACCGGCTGGGCCGAGCATGCCGCCTTCATGGACGCCCTCGTCGAGTCCGGATTCGTCGTCCTCGGCGGCCCGCTCGAGGACGAGCGCCGGGTCGCCCTCGCGGTCGAGGCGGGTTCGGCCGACGACGTGCGGTCGACGCTCGCCGCCGACCCCTGGAGCGGGACCCACCTCTCCGACCCGACCGTCGAGGTGTGGACGATCCGCCTCGACGGGCGAAAGACGCCCGAGCGAACCCGCTAGGCTTCCGCTCCACGCCCTCTTAGCTCAGTTGGTAGAGCACCTCCATGGTAAGGAGGGGGTCGACGGTTC
>CAWBVO010000026.1:0-164654 GCA_963792245.1 uncultured Actinomycetes bacterium | reverse complement strand
CGAAGATTCGGTTGGGAACCGTTCGAATCCCGTATTACGAACCGGGCCGGATTGAGCGGTTTCGGTTAGTCCGGAGCAGAATGTCACTGAGCGAATGGTCAGCATCGTCCAGTTGAGGGTGTTCCTAGCAGGTCGCGTCAGGGTCGAAGCCGACCGTGTTGTGCTCGACGAGGGAAGGCTGGTGGGCCGGCAAGGTCGACTCGTTTTCGCGTACCTGGTTGCGGAACGAGGCCGGCCGGTGCCGAGGGACGAGCTCGCTGAGGCTCTTTGGGGATCGGCGCCGCCCGCCAGCTGGGACAAGGCGCTGACCGTGATCGCCAGCAAGCTGCGCGGTGCCCTCACCGACGTAGGCGTCGAAGGCGGGGCCGCGCTGACCAGCGCGTTCGGCTGCTACAGGCTCGATCTACCCGAAGGCTCCTGGGTCGATGTGATCGTCGCGGCAGATGCAGCCGATGCGGCGGAGCAAGCGCTCGCACTGGGACATCTCGAAGAGGCCAGGGCCGGTGCCGGATCGGCTGTGGGCTTGCTCCGCCAGCCGTTCTTGCCGGGGGAGGACGGCGCGTGGGTGGACGCGAAGCGGCGCGAGCTCGACGACGTCCAGGGCCGTGCGCTGAACGTGCTCGCCGAGGCATGCCTGCGTCTCGGCGACGCGCCGGAGGCGGCAAAGTGGGCCGAGCAGGCGATCGCTCTCGAGCCGTTTCGCGAGAGCGGCTATCGACGGTTGATGGAGGCGCACGCGGCCGCGGGCAACCGGGCCGAGGCGCTCCAGGTGTACGAACGGTGCCGGCTGCTGCTCGTCGAGGAGCTTGGGGCGTATCCGTCGCCGGAGACCGACTCGATCTACCGCCGGCTCCTGGCCGCGCCGGGTCCTGAAGACGGCGCGTCGACGGCGCCGGCAGGTCTCGAGGACGTCGACCGCCCGGAGCGCATCACGCAGGTCGTCGCCGAGGGGCTCCCGGCGTCGTCTCCGCCGCTGCCCGGCGGCGCCCGCGAGCGCTCGCCCGCGGTTCGTCGCCGGACGGTCCTCGTCGCGGCGCTTGTGGGCGTGATCGCCGCGGCGGTCGCGGTGCCGCTGTTCGCGTTCTCGAACGGTGGATCGCGCGCCACGCAGCTCGACGGCAGGCTCGGCGGAAACGCGGTCGGCGCCGTCTCGGCGTCGACCGGGCACCTCGTCGCCGCGATCCCGCTGTCGGCCTCGCCCGATGCGATCGCGGCCGGAGCCGGGTCGATCTGGGTGGCGATGTCCGACCGCGGGGCCGTGTCGCGGATCGATCCGGCCACGAACACGGTGCAGCAGACGATCCCGACGCCCGGAGGCCCGTCGGCGCTCACCGTGGGCGGAGGCTTCGTCTGGGTCGCTGACACGCTCGCCGGCACCGTCACGCAGATCGACCCGCGCACCAACGGTGGCCAGGTCGTCGGCAAACCGATCCGCGTCGGGAACCTGCCGTCGAGCATCGACTGGGGCCTCGGCGCCGTGTGGGTGGCCAACTCGGTCGACCGCACCGTCGTCCCGATCGACCCGGTCACCGGAACCCCGGGCCGGCCGATCTCGGTCGAAGACGGGGCGGACGACGTAGCCGCAGGAGGCGACAGCGTCTGGGTGCTAGGAAAGGCGTCCGGCGTTCTTTCGCGCATCGATCCGGCCACGCGCGCGGTCGTCGGCACCACGAATGTCGGGAACGAGCCCGCCGCGGTCGCCGTCGGCCCCGACGCCGTCTGGGTTGCGAATGGGGCCGACGGGACAGTTGCGAAGATCGATCCTTCGAGTGGGCACCTGGAAGGTGCCTTCCCGGTCGGCAAGCAGCCGAGTGGCATCGCCGTCGCAGCGGACGGCCACGTCTGGGTTGCCAACGCCGGCTCGGCGAGCCTGACCGAGCTCGACCCCGCGACGGGCCACGTGATCCGGGCCGTCCCGACCGGCGCACCGCCCAGCGGGGTCGCGCTGGACGGCGAGACGGCGTACGTCGCCGCCCAGGTGCCGCCGAGCGCGCACCGCGGCGGCACGCTCACGCTCGCCGTCGCGAACAAGCCCGGCGAGTACGCGCAGCCGATCCCGAAGATGCTCGATCCCGCTTCCGGCTACTCGGCGTGGGAGCTCCTCACGCTGACGAACGACGGGCTCCTCGGCTACAGCCAAGCGGGAGGCGCCGAGACCTACAAGATCGTCCCCGACCTGGCCACCGGCCTCCCGACGGTCAGCGACGGCGGCCGCACGTACACCTTCGAGCTGCGCAAGGGGATCCGCTACTCGACCGGCGGGGTCGTCCAGCCCGCGGACATCCGCCGTGGGATCGAGCGAGCGCTGCTCCAGAGCGGCGACCAGTTTCCGAAAATGACCCCCTACCTGGCCGCGATCGAGGGCAGCCGCGGCTGCCTGACGGGCAAGCGCACGCACTGCGATCTCACGCGCGGCATCACTACCAGCCCCGGATCGAGCACGGTGACCTTCCACCTCAGCAAGCCAGATCCCGACTTCCTGTTCAAGCTCGCGCTGCCCGAGTACGACGCCGTTCCTGCCTCGACGCCGCTTCACGCGCGGCTGCCGCTGCCCGCGACCGGCCCGTACCAGATCGCCGGCTACCAGCCGAAGGGCGTGGTCGTGCTCGTCCGCAACCCGCGCTTCCACGTTTGGTCGGCCGCGGCGCAGCCGGACGGCTACCCCGACAGGATCGTCGAGCGCTTCCGCTACACGGGTGCATCCGCGATCCGCGCAGTTCAGCGCGGGACGGCCGACATCACGGCGGAGGGCCCCGATCAGACCTGGCCGCCCAGGCTCGCGGCCTCCCTGCAGAGGCGTTACTCGAGCCGGCTCTACTCCGCAGCCGCAGCTGGTGATCCTCGGGACCTGGCTGAACACGAGGCTGGCGCCGTTCAACGACGTCCGCGTCCGGCAGGCGTTCAACCTCGCGGTCGATCGCAACCGGCTCGCCCAGATCAACGCCGGCGAGGTGGCGTGCCAGTACCTGCCGCCGAACGTGAACGGTTACAGCTCCTACTGCCCCTACAACGGGCCCGACCTCGCCCGGGCCCGCCGGCTCGTCGCCGAGTCCGGCACCAAGGGGCAGACGGTCACGATCTGGTTCTACGACATCCCGGTCGGGCACCAGAACGGCGCCTATCTGGTCTCGGTCCTGCGAAGCATCGGCTACGACGCCCGGGTCGAGTACGTTCCGCATACCCCAGGGAACCTCACCTGGCGCCCCGACCGCCAGGCAGGCGTCTGGGGTTGGGGCGCCGACTACCCGTCCGCGAACAACATCTTGCTGGGATTCCTCTGCAGTTCGTACACGGGCAACCCCGGCACCAATCTCAACGCGGCCGAGCTGTGTAACCGGCGGCTCGACGCCCAGGTCGCTCGTGCTCGGTCGCTCGAGACGAGCAACCCCGCCGCGGCGGCCGGCGCCTGGCACACCATCGACCGCATGCTGACCGACAAGGCGCCGTGGGTACCGATGAAGGTCTCCCTCTCCACCGACTTCGTCGGACGGCGGGTCGGCAACTACAAGTACTGCTGGCTGGGGTCGGGGATGACCGGCGCGTGCCTCGACCAGCTCTGGGTGCGCTGAGTCTCGTTTTCGCCTCCGCGGTCTAATTACGAGTACAGAGCGCCCGACATCTGGGCAAGAAACTGTGCTGCTGCCGCGAGGGGGTGGGGGCGTTTCCGGTGCGCAAACCCGCAGCCTGCATACATCAATTTCCAAGATTGGAGCCGATTCGTTCATGGCAAGGGCTGCTTGCATGCGCGAGTACAGTTCTAGGGCACGGCGGGCGGCGAACTCAGGTTGGGCGGAGGCGGCAGGCTCGCGGCGAGGAGGTTCCCGGCGGCGAGTGCCCGCCGAAGTCGAGCACGAGCAATGTGCACATAGTCAGTCGCGCGTCATGAGCCACGTACGGCGGCGCCAAGGCGTCAGGGGTTCAAGACAGCTAGAGTGACTGGAACGCTGACCCGTGCGTGGCAGCCCGTTGATTAGGACGGGCAGACGATTCCGATCTGTCGCGGCGGCTCGAAAGCTGCTGGTGCCTGTTCCTGCAGGCGAGAGTGACCCTCGAGAATACGCGCACTGCGCATCCTCCGGTGCCCAGGGACCGTTCAACAGGAGTCACGATGGACGTTCAGCGCACTCGCATTGCAGCCTCCAAAGCGAAATCAGGAGACCCCTGAAAGACGCTCGTGTTGGTTGCGGTGAGTTGATGACCGTGGCCGCGATAGCTTCGCCGGCGCGGAATGGCCTGCGAACGCCGCTCATGTGGGGTCTCGTATTCGGGGTCCTGCAAGCGGCATCGCCGCTGGCGTTTTGGTGGCTTGACGCGACGATCGTCTACGCGCTCGGTCTGGCCCTGATCGCCTCGGTGTACATCGGGTTCGCCGTTGCCGACGGCCGCCCCCGAGTCGTCGCAACCGAGAGTGCCATCGCTGCGGTGTTCGTCGTTGTCGCCGCCGTCGCCGTGACTATCTCCCCATGGCTGCTCGTCGCCGGGCTCGTCGGCCACGGGCTCAAGGACCTGTGGCAGCACCGCCACCATTTCGTTGCCAACACTCGCTGGTGGCCGCCATTTTGCCTTGCCGTCGATTGGACAGCCGCGACAATCATCGCCGCCGCGCTCCTCGCCGGCGTGCAGTTCCACAACTACGCGGGACTTGCGTGAACGAGCAAGGGCCCAACAGAGAGTTCTGACGTGGACACGCAAAGCCACCACGATCACGGCCTGGCGCGGCCGCTCCGAGCGCCCTCGCCCGTCTCCATCGCGGCGCGCAGCCTATGCCGCCAGCGTGGTCGCGTTGACCGCTCTTCCGAACGCCACCCGGTTCCTCCAAGAGCTCCGCTTGAGCCCTCAGGCGACGCCTATCCACTAGCCGCGCGCGCGGCGCCGCCGAAGCGCGGACCCTCCCACTCCACCGATGCGGTCGCCCGTCTGGGCGACAGAGAGGTTCTCTGATGCAAAGCAACGCATTCCCATATCCGCTCCGACTCACAGGCGAGCTCTCGCCGCAGCTCAGCCGCGGGCTCTGGCTCGTCAAGTGGCTGCTGGCGATCCCGCACTTCGTCGTGCTCTTCTTCCTCTGGATCGCGCTCGCAGTCGTAAGCGTTGTTGCGTTCTTCGCGATCCTTGCCACCGGCCGCTACCCGAGAGGGCTCTTCGAGTTCGGCGTCGGTGTGCTGCGCTGGTCGTGGCGTGTCGGCTTCTACAGCTACAGCGCACTCGGTACCGACAAGTACCCGCCGTTCACGCTCAAGGACGTTCCCGATTATCCGGCGCGGCTCGAGGTCGAGTACCCCGATTCGCTCTCACGCGGGCTCGTACTTGTGAAGTGGTGGCTGCTCGCGCTGCCGCAGTACGTCGTCGTCGCGGTGTTCGTCGGCGGCGCGTGGGCTGCGTGGACCGGAATCGGCAACGAGTGGATGTGGAGTTCCGGAGGCCTGGTAGGCCTGCTGGTCCTCTTTGCCGGGGTCATGTTGCTGTTTACCGGCCGCTACCCAACGCCCCTCTACGACTTCGTCCTGGGGATGAACCGCTGGGTCTTTCGCGTCGCCGCCTACGCCTTCCTGATGACCGATGTCTACCCGCCCTTCCGACTCGACATGGGCGGCAACGAACCGCCGACCGGCACTGCTCCCGACGCCGTCCCGCCGACGCCTACGCCCGCGATCTCATGACCGCGGAAACGCCACGTGTAGGGGTTAGCGATCACAACCGCCCGGGTACCGGTTTCCAAGTGACTATGGATCGCGAGCGGGCCGACAGCTCTGGTCCCACCCGGGAGCAATCCGAGGCGGTTCAGGCGGGACATGAACGCGTTGAGGTGGTCGTCATCGGCGCGGGACAGGCGGGTCTCGCAGTCGGCTATCACCTCGCCCGCCAGGGCCGGGGGTTCATCATTGTCGATGGGGCCGATTCGGTCGGCTCGGCGTGGCGGAGCCGCTGGGACTCGCTTGTCTTGTTCACCCCCCGCAGGTACAGCGGCCTACCCGGACTTCCCTTTCCAGGAGACGCCGACGGCTATCCGGGCCGTGATGAGGTAATCGCCTATCTCGAGCAGTACGCGGTCACCTTCGAGCTTCCGATCCGACTCGATAGCGCGGTGCGCTCGGTCACATCGAAGGATGGCGGGTTTGTCGTCCAGTTCGACGACAGGCAGATCGAAGCCGATCAGGTCGTTGTCGCAACGGGCCCCTTTCAGGTGCCACGGGTGCCGGCGCTCGCCGGAGACCTTGCGCCGGAGGTGTTCCAGACGCACAGCACCGGCTACCGGAGGACCGAGGACGTACCCGAGGGAGCTGTCCTTGTCGTCGGTGGGCGGAAACACGGGCTTTCAGATCGCAAAGGAGCTCGCGGCAACCCATACGGTTCATCTCGCGGTGGGCTCACGGCAAAAGCCGCTGCCACAAAGATTCCTTGGCCGCGACATCTTCTGGTGGCTGACGAAGACAGGGCTGATCAACAAGAGCCTCGACTCACGGGTTGGGCGTCGCGCGAGCCAACAGGACACCCTCCTCGGCTCAAGTCCCCGGCAGCTCGGACGCTTCGACATCGAACTAAAACCAAGGGCGACCGAAGCCTCGGGACGCGTGATCAGCTTCGCGGACGGAAGTCAGCTCGAGGTCGACGCCGTGATCTGGGCTACCGGGTATCGCCCTGATCACACCTGGATCAATCTGCCCGTGATCGACTCCGATGGACGTATCACCCACCGCAGGGGCATCACCGACGTGCCCGGTTTGTATTTCCTCGGTCTGTCCTGGCAGCACACGCGAGGCTCGGCGCTCATCGGCTGGGTCGGAGACGATGCCGAGTTCATCGCCAAGCAAGTCGAGAGAGAGGCTGTCAGCGCGCTCGCCGCAACGCGGTAACGGAAGGAGCCTGACCATGCAAGAGCACGAACACGACACGCTCGTCTCCGACAGCGATCAGTTCCCCACCGACCCTGCTGGTCTCCCCGAAGCGCGCGCCTCGGAGATCGTCGAGCTCGCGGATGGCGACGAGTTCGACCTGCGGATCGCGCCGGTGGCAAAGCGCCTGGGGGAGGCGACCGGGCGAATGCTCGCCTACAACGGGTCGATTCCGGGGCCGACACTAAAGGTCGCCGAGGGGTCGCACGTAGTCGTCAACGTCGTCAATGAGACCGATCTCGAGGCAACGGTGCATTGGCACGGCTTGCGGCTAGACAATCGCTACGACGGCACGCACGAGACGCAGGCGCCGATCTCCGTCGGTGGGAACTTCTCGTACCACCTGGAGTTCCCCGACCCGGGGCTGTACTGGTACCACCCGCACATCCGTGAGGACTACGGCCAGGAGATGGGCCTGTACGCGAACATTCTGGTCGTCCCGGCCGATCCCGATTACTGGCCACCGGTACACCGCGAGTTGCTGTTGACGCTAGACGACGTCCTAGTCGAGGACGGCAAGATTGCGCCGTTCAGCCGTACCGAGACGACCTACGCGGCGATGGGACGGTTCGGCAACGTCCTCCTCGTAGGCGGAGAGACAGACCTCTCGTTGACTGTCCAGCGCGGCGAGGTCGTCCGCTTCTACTTGACCAATACCGCCAACACACGCGTCTTCAAGGTCGCGCTGCCAGGCGCGCGCATGAAACTCGTCGGAGGCGACAGCGGCCGATACGAGCACGAGCAGTTCGTCAACTCAGTCATCCTCGCGCCATCCGAACGCGCCATCGTTGATGTACTCGTCGACGAGCCTGGGCAGTTGACGCTCGAACATCAGACACCCGAGCGGACCTATTCGCTCGCGACCGTCACCGTTTCCGCGGATGAGGCGGCCCCGCTCGACCAGCAGTACGAGAACTTGCGCTCAAACCCCGAATGGGTCACCGAGCGAGAACAGCTTGCGCCGTTCCTCGACGCTCCACCCGACAAGACACTCGCGTTTGTCGCCGAGATGGACATGGGGACGCCCGAGGGCCGAGTCGTCTACGCGTGCCCCATGCACCCCGAGGTCGTGAGCGACGAGCCCGGCAAATGTCCGCAGTGCGGGATGAAGCTCCTCGCGACCGCGGCCCCGGAGAGCTACGTCTGCCCGATGCACCCCGAGGTCGTCAGCGACGAGCCCGGGAAGTGCCCCCAGTGCGGCATGAAGCTGTTGCCGGCCTCGGTCGTCGCCTCCGCATCGGGCCAGGAGATGCACGACCACGAGCACGACGAGCACGAACACCACGGCGACGAGGACCACGACCACGCGCACCACGACCACGCGCACGTGGAGGCCGGCGGGATCGAGTGGGAGGACGACATGGTCGACGTCAACCGCATCACGACGCCCGCGAACACGCGCTGGAGCCTCGTCGACAAGGACACCGGCGCCGCCAACCACGCGATCGACTGGCAGTTCCGGGTCGGGGACAAGATCAAGCTGCGGCTGGTCAACGAGATGGACTCCGACCATCCGATGCACCACCCGTTCCACGTCCACGGCGCGGGCCGCTTCGTCGTGCTCGCACGCGATGGCGTCGCCGACGACAATCTCGTGTGGAAGGACACGGTGCTAGTCCGGACCGGCGAGACGGTCGACATCCTGCTCGACGTGACAAACGCCGGCATCTGGATGGCGCACTGCCACATTGCCGAACACCACGAGAGCGGAATGATGTTCAGCTTCCGGGTCGACGATGCTTGAAAGCGTGGGGGAAGCGCGAACGCCGACGCGGGCGGCGGCGCAGGCGCGTTACAGCCGTGCGCCGGGGGACGAAGTCACTACACGTGACCTGGATCCATTGCGGGCGGCATCGGCTAACGGAAACGACCGTGGTCACTTCCAGTAGCCGCTCCCCCGACTGCCGCCCGCGTGCAGATCGTGCCGTCGTGCCCGACCCCGTGCGCTAGACGGAGCGCCAGGGATTCGCGCCGGCAGGGCTAGTGCCGTCAGCCGCGCCCGCGGATTCCGACTCCTGACTGCGGGATGGTTAGGTTCCTAGTTAGGTTTTGGTGTCCGTTCGTGGCGTTCAGGGGCAGAACGCCACCTCCCAACGTCACGCAGCCATGCGGGTTGACGCTTCCTGACTGCTGCTGTCATCGTGCTGCATGTCCTTCCCAAGCTGAGGTCGTGGGTTCGAGCCCCATCGCCCGCTTAGGTTTCATGCGCTTTCCGGGCACCTAGCGACGATTTCGTGCCCCGCTCATGCCCCAAACAGTGAATCCCTGGTGGAGCCCACTTCCTTGCTAGGGCCGATCAAGCTCGCGTGGGACAAGCTGGTGTGGGACAGGCTGGTCGACCGGGCACGCGGGAAGCTGGTCGTCCGCGTCTGTATCCACCACGCGTACCTGGACGGGCAAGAGCCGGCGTTCTTCATCAACATGCAGAACCAGTCGCCTCAGAGATCAGCCATGGTCACGCACGTTTGGCTCGAAATGACGCAGGACGTTCCGATCTTGAGCAAGCCGTTGCCTCGCAAGATCGACCCGAACTCTGAGTCGGAAACGTTCATACCAAGCCGAGCTCGACGGCTCCGGATCCACTGCCTCCCCCAACGATGGCTGGCGACCTTGTCCGAATCCTCGGCTTCTAGCCGTCGTTCGTTCGAGAAGGGACAGGCCCGAAACCAGGAATTGAACGTGGGCTAGCGGGGATTGCGCAGCATCGCCCACATAGGGGGCGAGTTTCCTGCCTGGATCACTCCGACTTCCTCGAAGCCGTGACGCTCGTAGAGCTGCTTGTTCCGGGGGCTCGTAGCGTCAAGGTAGGCGGGCAGCTGATCCCGGTCACAGCGTTCAAGCGCATGGCGCAGTAGCGCCGAGCCGTATCCGCGGCCCTGCTTGGTGAGCGTCGACGCCGATGAACGGAAGGAACCAGTGCGGTTCGGTGGGGTGGAAGTTGCCCAGCTGACCCATGAAGTCGAAGACTTCTTCCTGGTCGGAGGCCGGGACGGCCTCGGCCGCGAGTGCGCCCAACGCTTCTTCGTCCGGCTCGGCACCGGGGGGAAGCCACAGCGCCACCCCACCGCAATCGTCGATCGAGTCCGCGGTGCCGTTCGCGAACGCCGCCTCGCCGAATGCCTTCACGACTTGCGGCCAGTACGTCAGATAGAGATGCGCGTCGGGCAGGAACCAGCGAGCGACGGGATCGTCGCTGAAGGCCATCGTGATCGTCGCGAGAGCGCGGTGTTCGTCGCTGGCCGGTGTGATGTCTTGGGTCAGGGTCAACCCCGATCGCGGGTCGGAATACACCGGTATACCAGGCCGAGGGAGTCCATTCAGGTCAATTGCGTCTATCGCGATTGACCCGATCGTGTCCTATCCGGCCCCGCCGGCCGCACCTAGCGTGGTCATGCGAGCCCGGTGCCGACGTACCTCGCGGCACCAAGGTGGATCCTTCGTGCCACCTTGGATGGGAGGTACCTGGCGGCACACCCCTGCTGCAGGCGGGGCCTGTGGCGGGCTCGCGCTCGCTGCGCGAGAGACTCGTATCTCTCAGTGCGAGTTCTCTCGCGCAGCGTTTCCTCGCCTGGCGCTCCGAGACCGTTCGACGCTGGCGCACGCGTGGGGCAAGCGAGAAGGGCTCTCACCGCATGGTGACAAGTCGACTGAGCGGAGCAGCAAAACGGGGCGGTTCGTTCCGGATCCGCCCCGTCTCGGTTCCCGTGTCTGAAGGTCGCTATGGGAGGTAGCGGCCGATCCGGAGCGACTCCTGCGCTGCGCTGGCAGAGCTGGTGTCTGCCGGAATCAGGAAACGCGCCTTGGCCCTGGAGGGCGTCTGGGCCACGTAGCGGCCGATCCGGAGCGACTCCTGCGCCGCGCTGGCAGAGCTGGTGTCGTCCGGAATCAGAAAACTCGCGTTCGCCCCGGAGGCACAGAGCGCCGATACGGCGGCGACTACCGCCGTTGTCAGCAGCATCCGTGTCTTGGTGATGTCATACATGCCGCGCCTCCTTCTCGACCGTTCGACCATGCAGCGAGCCTAGGAGGCGGCCTCTCGACGGTCGTTGCCGTCCGCGACACAGCGTGTGTGTCGCCTGCAACAGAGGGGCCGAAATTGACCCAAGACGGCAGCGGCTGGTGACGAGAGTCGCTCTGTGAGAACGTATGTTCGTGACTTCGGAAGGCCGTCCCGGCGCACGACTGCAGCGAGCCCTCGCAGCTCGGAACCTCACCAGCGCCGAGCAAGCCGCGTTCGAGATCGCGTTCATCTCGCTGGAGCAGGCCCGTGAGCTGGTCGAGCTGTACGCCGAGAAGGGCGACCCGAAGTACGAGCGGGCTGCGCTCAAGTACCTGGCGCGCTACCTGGCCGAGGGGAACCCGTCGCTGGCCGACGTCGCCCAGATCGCCGCGGTTCTCCCGGAGCGCGGCCTGCTGATGCGCGGGCAGTAACCGCAGCCGATGACGCGATCCTCCACGTCCTGCGCACCGCGCGAACATACTGCGGGGTGAAGATTACGGACGCCCAGTTGGCTCGGCGGGCCGCGGCGAATCAGCCCACCGCAAGCGTGGCGCAGCCGACCAACGCGACGTTGACGATGATCGCCGAGAACCTCAGCTGCAACTGGCCGTTCGCGTTGACGACGTCGACGTCGGCCAAGCGGCTTCAGACAACCGGCCAAGATCCCAGCCCGCTACCGGTGCGAACGGGTCGTGCTCGCCAAGCGCCCTGTTCAACGCGACATCCTCAAGGCGCTTCAGCACCCCTCGAGCCCTATTCAACGCGGCGACGTCCCTTGCATTCAGCACTTGCAGTCCCTCTCGTCTGTTCGAGCTTTCCCCACCGTCTCCGCCGGAGCCAGCCCGGCGTGCTTGACATGGTTATCGGTCAGGGTGGCGCGGCGCCGTAGACCAGCCTGCACAAGCCGTCGCGACGACTGGCGGAACGTCGAGGAGAGCCCTACGTGCGTCGAGTACGGCTGACGGGAGTCCCACGAGATGACGACCGGGCCGCCGGCGCACAACTGGATCCTGACTTGGTCGATGCGGCGCTCACTCGCTCCGGGCTTGACTCCGTCGGTCGTGGGAGGGCCGACGGTGTCCGGCGCCGCCCGATTATCGGCGCCCGCGCGCCAGCGAAAAAGCGGCTTCTTGAGTGGGGCCGTGACAACCCCCGACCAGGGCGCCGCGCAAAAACGATCTAGAAGTCGCGATCGCAGGGAACTGGGAGACAGATTCTAACGAGCACAGATTGCTTGCCGTTGTCGATGGCGACCTCCGTGCAGAGTAGGCATTGTACCGGGCCGATCTCGAGCCCAATGTCCCCGCGTCCGCGACGTCGCGTTTGTTGACCACCTGTGTGGTGCGTGCATCCACACCCTCGCTCCACGGCAGCCTTCAGTGACGTCTCGATGCGCAGAAGGACGTTCGCCTGCGAGCTGACCTGTACGAGGTAGTGGTCACCATCCTTGCTGACCGCATGGATGTCTCCCTCGCGAATGACGATCGTCGCATCCCGGCCCATGCTGAGGGCGACGGTTCCGTTCTCCGCGTGCGCGGGCAGGCCACGAATCCACGTTGATTCGCCGAGAGCGATCGTCTCGTCATCCGATGTGGATGACGCACGCTGACAGGCGTCCTTCAACTCTGAGAGCAGCTCGGTCACGGATGCTCCTTCCGGTTGGCGTGGGGCGATCATCTCACGTTCCCCTCGTCCACGGCGCTGCGCAAAACGCCGGGGCGCGTGCCCCATTCATGCCCCAAACGTCTGAAAACACACCCGCTCAACCATGCGGATCACGCCTCTCCGACAGAGCTCAAACCCGCATGGATGCTGGCGATAGTAGTCGACCGTCGTCAAGCGTCGGGGCCGTCGGGACGGCTTCCCAAGCTGAGGGTCGTGGGTTCGAGCCCCATCGCCCGCTTCTCCTGATTCCATGAATACGGGGATTTACAACCCATTTTGGGTTGTTGCCAGACGTGACACGCGCGATCCTGGTTTGAACGTCCTGTGCCTACGGTGATGCGTACCCCAGAATCGCGACGCTGACGCCGTCCCGATGATCTCGACGAACTCGTCAAGGCTGACCCGAGCGCGCCTAGCGTGTCGCCGCCACGAGCGCGCCGCCGACGACGACGAGCAGGGCGACGACGTATAGGCGTCGGCCGACCATCTCGCTGCGCCCGAGGAAGATGGCGGCGAGCACGACTGTCCAGAGCACGCCCGTGCCCGTCAATGGTGCGGTGACGGTGACGCGCGCCCGGTCGAGCGCCGCGAAGAGTGTCGCCTGGGCGAGCGCCGTCACGAGCGCCGAGGCGACGAACGCCGGAAATGCGACGCGGAAGCGTGCAAGCGCCGAGGTCTGGCGGAGCAGGTTCGGGACGAGGACGATCGTCGCTCCGAGCATGACGCTGGTCGCCTGGGCGAGCGCGTCGCTCGTGACGTTCTCGATGACCGCCCGGCTCACGTTGTCCCGGAGACCGAACATCACCGCGACCGATACCGCAAGCACGGCGCCGAAGGCGCGGTAGCCGGCTGGGCGCTCGCCTTCCCACGCCAGCACGACTCCTCCCGAGACCACGAGCAGCGTGCCGACGGCGAGCGGCCAGTGCAGTGGCTCGCCGAACGCGACGATCGCGATCAGCGCCGAGAAGAGCGGCGCCATCCCGAACAGGATCCCCGCCCGCGACGCTCCTGCGGCCTGCACCGCGTGCACGACGAATATCTGCGACAGGCCGGGCACGAGCATCCCGACCAGCACGAACGGCCACAGATCTCCCGGGGCGAAATCGCTACCGGAGACGATCGCCGTCACAGCGACGAGGACGAACGCCGCCGAGGCGATCACCGCTGAGCCGGCGTCCACGTCGGGGACACGCGCAAGGCCACGCCGCATCGTGATGTTCAGCGCCCCGAAGAAGAATCCGGCGAGGCAGGCGAACAGAACGCCGGTCAAGGCGCCGTCCACCTGCATCGAGGTCTCGCGGTGCCACGCATCGCTCAGCGGATTCAACCGGGGTTGAGCCGGACTGCGGTTGGGCCTCGGAGGATCGCCTTGCGGTCAAGGATGTCGAGCGCGACGATCCAGGCTTCGCGGTCGTCGGCGCGTCAGGCCGTTCGGCGTGCCGACGAGTTGGGCTTCGCGGAGGCTCGCGAGCGACGTCGGTCGAGATCGACCGGCGGTGCGGCGGTGAGAGCCATAGGATCGAGGGGCAGCGAGACCAGGAAGACGAGCTTGCCCGACCCGAAGAACTGGCGCGACCCAAGACATTGCCGATTTTCGTGGCGTGAGGGCATCAGCGTCGACTGTGCGACAGCCTCCTCGCCTTCTTGCGAGAACGCAAGGTGGTGCTGGCCCTCGTAACCGCGTGTGGGCCTTGATGGCGGCGTCATCACTGCGAACTCGCTCTCGTCGAACGACACGTCAGAAGCGCTCACCGTGCCCATCTCGACCGTCCGCGCGGCCAGGAGCCGCGATGGGCACTCGCAACAAGCGGATGTTGCCGCACTGACGCCTCCCACGCTGCCACCTCCGGCTCGGGGAGCCCCCCGCGTGCGGACGATGTTTGTGACCACGACCTCCCATGCAGCGGCGAAGGTCGTCACGGTGCGACGCAATGGTCAAACGCTGGTCGTTCGGAAGCCGGGCGAGACGGTGACATCTCGGGTGACAGTGCCCGGGCCCGTCCGAGAGCGTGTGGTCACCAGCGCACGTGTCGACACAGTCGTACGCACTGAGACGCGAATGCAGACGACGACTACGGATCGGCTCGTCACGGTGACAACGCCGGCTGTGACGCAGACCGTCTCACGCACGGTGACCCAACCGTCCTCGACGGTGACGCAAACGAAAGTCGTTACAGTGCACGAGCCCGCCCAGGTGGTCACGGTCACCAGGCCGGTCACGGTGACGAACGAGCTGACCGTCACAGTGACCGACAATGGCAACGGCGGGGGCAACGGCAAGCGCAAGTAAGTTGTGGCAGAGCCTTCTGCGTCGGACGACGTCGCCCTGGCTCACACGTCCCCGTTCGTTACGCCCGCGAACGAAGGGAACGCACACCCATCCGTCCCCCCCGTTTATGCCCCAATCGTCCGATAACACGCCCGCGCAACCTTGCGATCGGCATCCCGCCGTGCCCGACATCTCGCTTGGGTGCTGCCGTTCGTGGTCGACCGTGGTCAAGCGTCGCGGCCGTCCGCATTGGCGACAGTGACGCTCTGCAATGCACAGAGCGCAGCCGACGCGACGACCACTCCGAGACGGAGCCCATTTCAGCCCCTTGATCGACGAGTTCTGGCAGTGTCGGAATGTCGGCTCACCACCGTCCAACGGGCCGCCACCGCTCGGCCGATCCTCGGTCGTGGCCGAACGTCGGACGAATGCGGCGTCCAGCTCGAACCGCGACGGCTCTTCAGGAGCGCCGCACGTCGACCGATCAAGTACCGAACGAAATCGTCTGACAGACACGACTGCGGAACGCGAGGAACTGCGATGGCAAAGGGCAAGAAAGAAGACCGACAAGCCCCGTCGGTACCGCGACGCCAGGACGGGCAGGTTCGTAACGAAGAAGTTCGCCAAGAAGCACCCAAAGAAAACTCTCCGCGCCTGGTAGCCAGGACCAGGAGACACGCCGTCGCACCCGACACGAGGCCTGCATAGGCTGAGTCGCATGGGGGTTCCCGAGCACGGCCGCAGGCGCCCGACGTTCCTGGCACGCACGCTGTGGGGAATCGCGATCGGCTTCGCGCTCGCCATGGTGGTGACGATCGCCTTCCGCTGAGCCTCGCACGCCGGTCACGATCCGGCGTGGCGGCTCGCGTCGAGCACTGCCGGAGGGCTCGACCCGGCCCCGTTGTTCGTGGTCGCGATGCCGTGTATGGCCCGATGCGGTCGCAGCCCGGACACCGCGCGCGGCGTACTGCGCCGCATCCGGTAACACGACGCCGAGTGGCTCGGCGATCACGCCTGGCGCCTTCCTCGAGCTGCGCCCCGGCCAGCCGGCAAAGGACGCGCACTACACCGGGGCGACGATCGCGCGCTTCGTCCAGGGCACGGGTCTCACGTGCGACGCGGCGCCCGCCGGGTACGTCCAGAAGGGTCTCGCGGGTGACGCACAGCACGTCCCCGACGGCCTCTACCCGTACTTCGCGGCGGCGTAGTCACGGGATCGTGGCGTGCCGCCGGCGGGCGGCACGCCACCACTCGCTAGCGGTACTCCGGGTTCGCGAAGTCGAAGCGGCAGCCGGCCTCCCAGAGCGAGCGCTGGTTGCCGTGGGCCGGCACCCCGCCCGCGGCCTTCAGGAGCCGCGCGAGGTGGAGCAGGTTCCACGTCATGAACGTGGTGTTGCGGTTCGTGAAGTCGTTCTCCGGGCCACCCGAGCCGGGGTCGAGGTAGGACGGGCCCGGCCCGGCCTCGCCGATCCAGCCCGCGTCGGCCTGCGGCGGGATCGTGTAGCCGAGGTGCTGGAGGGAGTACAGCACGTTCATCGAGCAGTGCTTCACACCGTCCTCGTTCCCGGTCACGAGGCAGCCGCCGACCTTGCCGTAGTACGCGTACTGCCCCTGTTCGTTGAGGATCGAAGAGTTGCCGTAGAGGCGCTCGATCATCCGCGTGCAGACGGAGGACTTCTCGCCCAGCCAGATCGGCGTGCAGAGCACGAGCACGTCGGCGGCCTGCACCCGCTCGTAGAGGTCGGGCCAAGCGTCGGTCGCCGCACCGTGCTCGCGCATGTCCGGGTAGACACCTGGGGCGAGATCGTGGTCGACCGCGCGGAACTGGTCGACGGACACGCCGTTCGCCTCCATGATCGCCACCGACACGTCGATCAGGCCCTGCGTGTTCGAGACCTCCGGCGAGCGCTTCAGCGTGCAGTTGACGTACAGCGCACGTAAGCCGGTGAAGTCGTACGGGCTCGACTCGCACAGCTCGCGCTGGAACGCAGTCAGTGTCACCTGAACCTCCTTCGCGTGGTCGGGGGCAGCGGACGCTACGCGATCCGGACCGTCACGACACGCGTACGCGAGACGCCGCCGCGGTCGACGACCCGCGCGCGAAGCGTGAAGGCCCCGGAACGGGCCGGCACGCCCGTCAAGCGTCCCGTCGCCGCGAGCCGAACACCGGGCGGCAGCGCGCCGCCGATCCGACTCCAGCGGTACGGCGTCGTCCCGCCCGTGGCCTTCAGAACCGCCGTGTACGAGCGACCCTGCACGCCCTTGGGCAGCGTGCTGGACCGGATCACGAGGGGCTTCCGCGCGACCTGCGCCTGTGCCCTCGGGGCGATGCCGAGCTCGACGAGCGTGTCGCTCACGAGGCTCGCCATCGCCTCCGCGCCGGTTGCGGTGAGGTGGATCTCGTCTGGCTGGAACCACCCGGGATTCGTGTGGGAGGCCGCGTTCCAGTCCACGACGGTCACCTCCGGATGCCGCCGGGCCGCGTCGCGGATCATGTCGTTCATCGACGCGTAGCTCTGGCGCGACTCGCGGAGGGTCGCCCACAGCACCCGCTGGACGCCCGCCGTGCGGAAGACCGCCAGGGCCTGCTCGATGTTCTCGGCGTAGTTCGCCTCGTAGTCGTTGTACCCGACGATGACGACGACGACCGGCCCGAGCGCGGGTCCGAGCGCGGTCGCGCGCTCGATCACGTTGGGCGGGCGGACGCCGTCGTACGGGCAGCTCGAGTCGCCCACGCGGCGGCATGCGGCGAGCTCGAGCTCGAGGTCGATGCCCCGTCCGAGCGTGCGCCTCGCGCTCGGGTCGTACGCCATCGCGGTCGCCGCCGAGTCGCCGAAGACGGTGACGCGGGTCGGCGCCACCGACTCCCCGCCGGAGGCGGCGCTCGAGAGCGCCAGCACGGTCAGGACGATGGCTGCGACGACGCCTGCGGGACGAGGGCGCATCGGGCGAGGGTACCGAGCGGATGTCGGGGGAGGGCCGGTCGGCGGCACTCCCCCGCACCGAACGTCAGGCCGGGACGGCCTCCTCCAGCTCCGCCCTCCAGTCGCCGGCCGCCGCGAGCGCGTTCATCCGGGCGCGGTGCAGGAAGGCGTCCTGCCCGGCCTCGACGCTCGCCGGGTCACCGCGCCACGCCTCGAGCGCGGAGGCCTGGAGCGCACGGCCGTACGAGAACGAGAGCGGCCACGGACCGCCGACGCGGCTGATCGCGTTCAGGTTCTCCGTCGCCTCGACCTCGGACTGCCCGCCGGACAGGAACACGATCCCGGGGACCATCGCCGGCACGCGCCGGAGGAAGCAGTCGATCGTCCGCTCGGCCACCTCTGCGGCCAAGGCCTGGGTCGGGCAGCCCTTGCCGGAGATGACCATGTTCGGCTTGAGGAGCATGCCCTCGAGCGCAACCGCCTGGCGGTCGAGCTCTTGGAAGACGAGGTGCAGGGTGCGCGACGTCACCTCGTGGCAGCGCTCGATGCTGTTGTCCGCGTCCATGAGAACCTCGGGCTCGACGATCGGGACGATCCCGGCCTCCTGCGAGAGCGCGGCGTAGCGTGCGAGCGCGTGGGCGTTCACATGGAGGCAGGCGTCGGTCGGGATGCCGTCGCCGATGGTGATCACCGCGCGCCACTTGCTGAATCGGGCGCCCAGGGCGTGGTACTCCGCGAAGCGGGCCCGTAGGCCGTCGAGGCCCTCGGTCACCTTCTCGCCCGGGTGACCGGCGAGGTCCTGCGCACCGAGGTCGACCTTGATGCCCGGCACGACCCCCTTTGACGCCAGGAGCTCGGGGAAGGGCGTACCGTCGTCCGCTGCCTGCCGGATCGTCTCGTCGTAGAGGATCACCCCGCCCACGTACTCCTCGGAGCCCGGCGTGGTGAAGAGCAGGTTCCGGTACGCCCTGCGGTTCTCCTCCGTCGACTCGACGCCGATCGCGTCGAAACGCTTCTTGATCGTGCCGGTCGACTCGTCCGCTGCGAGGACGCCCTTGTGGTCAGCGACGATCGACTTCGCGATCGCGTTCAGCTCCTGCGCCGCCATCAGCGGCCTCCTTCCTTTCGCAGTCTCCTCAGCTTGCCCGACGGATGGTGAGCGGTGATCCGCCGTACCGTGCCGGATCGCGAGCGCATCACGATCGACTCCGTCTCTACTCCTTCCATGCCGACCCGGACACCGCGCAGGAGCGGGCCGCCGGTCACTCCGGTCGCGGCGACGAACACGTTCTCACTGCGCACGAGGTCGTCATGGGTCAGGATCCGATCGACGTCGTACCCGGCGTCGACGAGCGATGCGCGCTCGCCCTCGTCTCGCGGCCACAGCCGTCCCTGGAGCGCGCCGCCGTGGCACTTGATCGCCGCGGCGGAGATGACGCCCTCCGGCGTCCCGCCGATTCCCATGAGCATGTCGACCCCGGTGCCGGGCTGGGCGGCGGCGATCGCGGGCGCCACGTCGCCGTCGCGGATCAGGTTGACGCGCGCGCCCGCCTCGCGCAGCTCGGCAATGAGGTCGTCGTGGCGCTCGCGCTCGAGGACGACGACGGTGATCTCGTTCGGCTCGACGCCCTTCACCTCGGCGACGCGGGCGACGTTCTCCGTCGGAGAGGCGTCGATGTCGATCGCGTCGGCCGCTTCGGGCCCGACCGCGATCTTCTCCATGTAGACCGCAGCCCCCGGAAAGAACATCGAGCCGCGCTCGGCCACGGCGATCACCGAGATCGCGCCGGCGATGCCGAGGGCGGCAAGTCGCGTGCCCTCGAGGGGGTCGACGGCGACGTCCACCTCCGGCCCGCTGCCGTCCCCGACCTCCTCGCCGTTGTAGAGCATCGGCGCCTCGTCCTTCTCGCCCTCACCGATCACGACCACGCCGCGCATCGAGACCGAGTTGACCATGAAGCGCATGAGGTCGACGGCCGCCTGGTCGGCGGCGTTCTTGTCGCCCCGCCCGATCCAGCGCGACGCCCCCATCGCGGCTGCCTCCGTCACCCGGACGAGCTCCAGCGCGAGGTTCCGGTCGGGTGGCGTCCGTGATGCCTCGGCGCTCATGCCGTGCGCGATCCTACCCCGCCCGGTGCGTCCGCGACGCTCGCCTCGGCCGGCTCGAGCAGGACGACGACGATCCCCGCCGCCAGGACGAGGGCGCCGCCGACGAGGGTCGCCGTGCCGGGCCGCTCGTCGAGGAGGAGCCACGCGAGCGCGACACCCGAGACCGGCTCGAGGAAGGTCAGCACTCCGGCCGCCTGCGCCGTCACATGCCGGAGGAGCGTGGCGTAGACGAGGGTCGACAACCCCGTGAACACGATGCCGAGCGTCAGGGCCACGGCCCACTCGTCCGTTCCGCTCGGTACGACCCTCTCCGCCACGAGTAGCACCGGCGATACGGCGGCGGCGCCGACGAGGCAGTCCCAGAAGGCGACGGTGACGGGCGGCACGGCTGCGGCGAGGAGCCGTTTCGAGAGGATGACGAGCGCGGCGTACGTGACGGCCGAGCCGAGCCCGGCGGCGATCGCGAGCGGCGACCGACCACCCTCCGTCCCGCCGCTGTCGAGCGCGATCGCCAGGATGCCGACGGCGCCGACGCCGCATGCGACGAGGATGACGGGGCTGAACCGCTCGGGGAGGACGATGGGCGCGACGAGCGCGATCACGAGCGGTGCCGCGTAGAACGTCAGCACCGCGAGCGCGACCGACCCGTGGTCGACGGCCTCGAAGAACAGCAGCCAGTGGGCGCCCTGGACCACTCCGAGCAGGGCGAGGGCACCGAGACGGCCGTGGGGCGCCAGAAGGCTCGCGCGACCCGCGGCGACCGCGACGGCGCCGAGGGTCACGGCTGCGAGCGCGAGCCGCCAGAACGCGAGGGCTTCTGCGCCGAGATCGACGGAGGCCGCGAGCACGGCGATGAGCCCCCACGACGCTGCGAGGGCGCCGAGCGCGGCATTCCAGCGCATCGTCGGATCCTACGAGGGCGAGGTCGACTCGCTCTGGCGGACTCGGCCGCCTCGCCGCCTCGGCACCGCCGACGCTACATCCGTTCGGGCGCTTCGATGCCGAGCAGGTCGAGGCACGTCGCGACGACCGATTGCGTGCCGGCGCAGAGCGCGAGCCGGAAGGCCTCCGCGTCCGAGTCGATGACGCGGTGATGGTGGTAGAAGCGGTGGAAGTCGTCCGCGACCCGGATCGCGTACGCCGGGAGGGCGTGCGGGCCGCGACGCTCCGTTGCCTCCCGGACCACCGCGGGAAGCTCGAGCAGGCGCTTGACGAGATCCCGTTCCTCGACCGCCAGCGGCACGACCGGCCGCGGGTCTGGAAGGTGTCCCTCGGCGTTCCGCAGGATGCCGGCCACCCGCGCGTGGGCGTACTGGACGTAGTAGACGGGGTTCTTCTGGCTCCGCTCTGCCGCGAGGTCGACGTCGATCTCGATCGACTGGTCGTACCCGCGCGAGAGCAGGTACCACCGGGCGGCGTCGATCCCGATCTCGTCGACGAAGTCGTCGAGGAAGACGACGTCTCCGCGACGCTTCGACATCGCCGCCGCCTGCCCGCTGCGGGTCAGGTGCACGAGCTGGTAGACGAGCACCTCCACGGCCTCGCGCGGGTGCCCGAGCATCTCCGCGAGGGCCGCGAGCCGGGCAACGTAGCCGTGGTGGTCGGCGCCGAGCACGTACACGAGCCGGTCGAAGCCACGCGCGAACTTGCGGCGGATGTAGGCGGCATCCGCGGCGAAGTAGGTCGGCGTGCCGTCCGAGCGGACGACGACGCGATCCCGATCGTCGCCGTGGAGGCTCGTTCTCGCCCAGACCGCGCCCTCGGCCTCGTACGTCTCGATCGCCGCGAGGGCAGCCGGGATCTCCGCCTCGACGACGCTCTGCCGCTCGAAGCGTGTCGAACCGGATCCGGAAGCGCTCGAGCGCGGCCTCGATCTGCTCCAGCATCCGCGGAACCGGATCGCCGGGCTCCTCGGCGAGGACGGCGACATACCCTCCGCGGTAGCCGTCCTCGGGCGGCTCCTCCCCGCGCCGGATCGCATCCACCGACGCGCGGAAGAGGTCCATCTGGCTTCCGGCGTCGTTGTAGTAGTACTCGCGCTCGACCTCGTTGCCGGCGAACTCGAGCAATCGCGCGACCGCGTCACCGTAGGCCCCGTTTCGGGCCGAGGCGACCGTGATCGGCCCGGTCGGGTTCGCCGAGACGAGCTCCACCTGGATCCGCTCGCGCGGGTCGGCGGATCCGCCGCCGAAACGCCGTCCGTCGGCGAGCACCGTCGCGAGCCCGGCCCCGAGCCAGGCGTCGTCGACGGTGACGTTCAGGAAGCCCGGGCCTGCGACGTCCACGGCGGCGACCCCGTCCAGTGCGGCGATCCGCCCGCGCAGCTCCTCGGCGACCTCGCGCGGCGGCTGCCGACTCTCGCCCGCGAGGCGCAGCGCCACGTTCGTCGCGTAGTCGCCGTGGCGCGCGTCTGCCGGGCGCTCGAGCTCGACCGGCGCCCCCGCCACGTCGGCAAGCGCGCGCGCCAGCGCGTGCGTCGGGTCGCTCTCCTCCATCACCGCATCGTACGGCCGGCCGGCACGGAGTATCCGGGGACCGCTCGCCGGCACCACGCGGGGCGCCGCACTGCTTCGAGACCGACGGAGGCGACGAGCGCCCGGGGCGGTCTCCGAGTCTCGTCGATGTGGGTCGCCTACTCGACCGCGGCGACGGCCGGAGCGCGCGTCGTCGTGGCCGTGCGGGCGGTGATCCCGTCGCGCGCGAGGGCGGTGGCGACCTCTTCGCGGGCCTTGTAGATGCGCCACTTGACGGTGGCGAGCGTGATCTCGAGGGAGTCCGCGATCTCGGTGTACGAGAGGCCGACGATGTCGCGGAGCAGGAGCGCCATCTTGAGATCGACGGTGAGGGCCTCGACGGCGCGCCAGACGGCGTCGATCGTCTCCGTCCGCTCGAACGGCTGGTCGACGACCTCGAGCGGCGGGATGTCGTCCAGCGCGACGACTGCGCGTGGTCGACGCTCGAGCGCGCGGAGCTCGTCGAGCACGCGGTTCTTCGTGACCTGGAAGAGCCACGTCGTGAACCGCGAGCGGTCGGAGAATCCCGGGAGCCCCTGGTACACCCGCAGGAAGACCTCCTGCGTCAGATCCTCGGCGAGACTGCGGTCGCCGACGAGGCGCAGCACGTAGTTGTAGACCGGTTGCTCGTACGCCCTGACGATGAGGTTGAACGCCCGCTCGTCACCCCGCTGGGCCTTTCGGAGCACACCGTGATCGGGCTGCGTCAGGGCCAATGCGCCGCGAGCATAGCGTCCACTTGCGACGATTCACACACAATTTACGACTCGGTAACGTGTCAGCGATTGCCGGGGGCTGCGAGGGTCGTTCCCGTCATCACGTCGGGCTGCGCGAGCCCGAGCAGATCGAGGACGGTCGGGGCGATGTCCGAGAGCTCGCCTCCGTCCCTGAGCCCCGCGCCCCCGAGGGTCAGGACGAGCGGCACCGGATTGGTGGTGTGCGCCGTGTGCGGGCTGACGCCGTCGTCCTCGAGGAGCTTCTCCGCGTTTCCATGGTCGGCGGTGACGAGGCAGACGCCGCCCGCTCGGTGCGTCGCCTCGACGACCACGCCCAGACACGCATCGGCCGTCTCGACCGCCGTGACGACGGCCGGGATGACGCCCGTGTGCCCAACCATGTCGGGATTCGCGAAGTTCACGACGCAGAACGAGATGCCGTCGCCGAGCGCAGCCGCGACGCGTGCCGCGACCTCGCGCGCGGACATCTCGGGCTTCAGGTCGTAGCTTGCGACATCGCGCGGCGACGGGACGAGGATTCGCTCCTCTCCGTCCCACGGCTCCTCGACGCCGCCGTTGAAGAAGTAGGTCACGTGTGCGTACTTCTCCGTCTCCGCCGCGTGGAGCTGCCGCCGACCGTCGGCGCTGAGCACCTCGGCGAGCGTGTCCGGGACGGTCTGCTCGGCGAATGCGACCGGGGCCTCGAAGTCGTCCCGGTAGCGGGTCATCGTGACGACGTCGGCGTCCGCCTCGAGCAGCCGCTGGGTCAGCTGGCGAACGCGGTCCGGCCGGAAGTTGAACACGACTGCGGCGTCTCTCGCCGGGTCGAGCCGGGGCCGGCCGCGGAGCACGACCGGCTCGACGAACTCATCCGTCACGCCGCGCTCGTAGCTCGCCCGCACTGCCGCGACGGGGTCGTCCGCGCTCTCGCCGATCCCGCCGACGATCGCGTCGACCGCCCGGTCCGTTCGCTCCCAGCGCTCGTCGCGGTCCATCGCGTAGTACCGGCCGACGACGGTGGCGATGCGCTCGGGCGGCAGCGACGCGAGGTCGGTCGCGGCGGCATGCGGCGAGACGTCGCGGCCGTCGGTGAACGCATGGATCCAGGTCCTCTCCTCCATCTCCGCCCGTCGTGCGAGCTCGAGCAGCGCCCGGAGGTGGCCGATGTGCGAGTGAACGCCGCCGGTGGAGACGAGGCCGAGCAGGTGGACGTCGGCGTCACGCTCCCGCGCGCGCCTGAACACCCCGACGAGTGCCTCGTTCTCGAACAGCGATCCGTCCTCCACGGCGCGGCTCACCCGGACGAGGTCCTGGAGGAGGATCCGGCCGGAGCCGATCGTCAGGTGACCCACCTCCGAGTTCCCCATCTGGCCCTCGGGCAGGCCGACTGCCGCTCCGGACGCACGGAGCTGGGTGCTCGGGCAGCGGGCGACGAGGTCGTCGAAGACGGGTGTCCGCGCGAGGTCGACCGCGTTCCCGGGCCCGGCCGTAGCGATGCCCCATCCGTCGAGGATCACGAGAGTGACGAGCGGCAATGGGCCGCTGCTCACTGTCGCGCCGCGCGGCAGATCGTCTCGAACGAGCCCGCATCGAGCGAGGCGCCGCCGACGAGCGCCCCGTCGACGGCCGGCTCGGACATCAGCTCGGCCGCGTTCTCGGGCTTGACCGACCCGCCGTACAGCACGTGTGTCTCGTGCAGCGCCTTGATGGTCTCGTGGGCCTCTTGCGCGAGCTCCGGAGTCGCCGTCTTTCCGGTGCCGATCGCCCACACGGGCTCGTACGCGATGACGAGCGCGTCGTGCCGCGGGATGACGGACACCTGCCGGCGCAGCACGGCGTCCGTCTCCCCCGCCTCGCGCTCGGCCTCTGTCTCACCGACGCACGCGATCACGCGAAGCCCCGCCTCCAGGGCGGCCTCGCACCGAAGGCGGACGGTGTCATCCGTCTCGCCGAAGTACTGGCGGCGCTCGGAGTGCCCGACGATCGCGCCCTCGACGCCGAGCTCGAGGAGCATCTCGGCCGAGATCTCGCCGGTGAAGGCCCCGTCGGGCGCCCAGTGGACGTTCTGCGCGTACACCGGAACGCCCCTCCCGACCGCCGCCGCGAGTGACGTGAAGGGCGGGCAGATCACGACGTCGACCCCGTCCGGTGGCTCGAAGGCGTCGAGGAAGACGGCCGTCTCGCGCGGCCCCTTGAACATCTTCCAGTTGCCTGCGACGAGCACGGGGGTGATCCTAGTCCGGAGCATGCTCGACGACGGCATCCGGTACGCGAGAAACGGCGACATCCATCTGGCCTACGAGGTGGTCGGGCCGGGTGGAGGAGCAGACGTGGTGCTGATCAGGGCGTACGTCTCCCAGCTCGAGGTCTTCCGCCGGCTCCCGGTGATGGCGGCGTTCGTCGACCGTCTCGCCCGCCACGGCCGTGTCATCTGCTTCGACCACCGGGGCACGGGGCTGTCCGATCGGCTGCGCGGCTATCGGCTCCCGACGATGGAGGAGCGCATCGACGACCTCCGCGCCGTGCTCGACGACGCCGGCAGCGAGCGGGCGACGATCGTCGCGCTCGCCGACGGCGGTCCGCTCGGCTGCCTGTTCGCGGCTACGCATCCGTCGCGGGCGGTCGCGCTGGTGCTCTGCAACACACGACCCCGGGTCGCCTGGGCTCCCGACTACCCGTGGGGCATCCGTGCGCACGAGTTCGAGCAGGAGCTGGAGGCGATCGACACGGGTTGGGGAACGCCACACCGCGCGGCGGCCGACGCCCTTCGGTTTCCGTTCGGGGTCACGCCGATCGAGGCGATGGCGGACTGGCACCTCTCGTACATGCGTGCGTCGGCCGGCCCGGGCGACGCAATGGCCGCCTTCCGGATGCTCTACGAATCCGACGTCCGGGAGGTCCTCGACACGATCCGCGTGCCGACGCTCGTCCTCAGCCGTACCGGCGAGGCGGCGGACGAGGGCGCCGCGTTCGCGCGACTGATCCCCGGCGCGATCCACCGGGCGATGCCGGGAACGGCGCCGTACGTCATCACGGAGCACGCAGACGCCTACCTCGAGGCGATCGACTGGTTCGCGAGCCAGGTGCGCGACCGCGAGGCGGAGCTCGAGAGCGTGCTCGCGACCGTGTTGTTCACGGACATCGTCGAGTCGACCGCGCAGCAGGCCATGCTCGGCGACGTCGGCTGGCAGGAGCTCGTCCAGGAGCATCACCGGCGCGTCCGCGGGTGCCTCGCCCGCTACCGCGGCCGCGAGCTCGACACCGCCGGCGACGGCTTCTTCGCGGCGTTCGACGGGCCCGTCCGCGCGATCCGCTGCTCCCAGGCGATCCGCGAGGCCGTCGACGGCCTCGGGATCGAGCTGCGGGCCGGGCTGCACACCGGCGAATGCCGGGCCATCGACGGGAAGATCGGAGGCCTTGCCGTCTCGATCGGCGCCCGGGTGACGAGCCTCGCCGGCCCGTCGGAGATCCTCGTCTCGCAGACCGTGCGCGATCTCGTCGCGGGCTCAGGGCTCGAGTTCGCCGACAGGGGCGAGCACGTGCTGAAAGGCGTCCCCGGCTCCTGGCGCCTCTTCGCGGTTGCCTGAGCGCTACGCCGGCGGGATTGCCGCGACGCCCGGGAGCTCCTTGCCCTCGAGCAGCTCGAGCGAGGCCCCTCCCCCGGTCGAGACCCACGACACGTCGTCGTCGAGCGACAGCTCGACGATCGCGCGGACGGAGTCGCCGCCGCCGACCACCGTGTACCCGTCCACGGCGGCAACCGCCTCTGCGACTGCCTTCGTCCCCTCGGCGAACCTCTCCCATTCGAAGACGCCCATCGGGCCGTTCCAGAACACCGTCCTCGCACCGCGGATCAGGTCGCCGAAGCGCTCGCGGCTCTCCGGGCCGATGTCGAGCCCGAGCCAGCCGGCCGGCAGGCTCGTCGAACGAGGCGATACGGCTCTCGGCATCGGCGTCGAACGACGCCGCGGCGACGACGTCGCTCGGCAGCTCGACCGGGAACGGCAGCGTGTCCCCGTCGCGCAGCTCCTCGGCCATCTTGCCGCCGACGAGCACGCTGTCGGCCCGTCCGCCGAGGTTGCGGAGCACGCCGAGCTTGTCCTCGACCTTGGCCCCGCCGGCGACGAGGACGAACGGGCGCGCGACGTCGCCGAGCAGCCGCCCGAGATGCTCGAGCTCCGCGAGGAGCAGCAGCCCGGCGTAGGCCGGCAGGAGATGGGCGACGGCCTCCGTCGAGGCGTGCGCCCGGTGGGCCGAGCCGAAGGCGTCGTTCACGTAGAGGTCCATGCCCTCCGCGAGCCTGCGTGCGGTGGCCGGGTCGTTCGTCGTCTCGCCCGCGTCGAAGCGCGTGTTCTCGAGCACGTGGACCCGCTCGTCCGGCACGAGCTCCTCGAGGCGGGCCGCGACGGGCGCGATCGCGAACGCGGGGTCGTGGCCCTTCGGGCGGCCGAGGTGGGAGCAGACTGCGATGCCGGCGGCGCCGCGGGCGAGGAGAAGCTCGAGCGTCGGCACGGCGGCGCGGATGCGGGTGTCGTCCGCGATCGCGCCATCCTCGAGGGGAACGTTGAGGTCGGCGCGGACGAGCACGTGCTTGCCCGCGACGTCGGCCGTCTCGACCGAGCGCGGCAAGGTCATTCGGGTGCCGCCGGCGTCGGGCCCCTCACGCCCGGCTCACGGGAGCAGCCGCCCGACGAGATCGACGAGACGGCAGCTGTAGCCCCACTCGTTGTCGTACCAGCCGAACACCTTCACGCTCCGGCCGTGGCTCATCGTCATGAGGCTGTCGAAGATGCAGGAGTGCGGGTTCCCCACGATGTCGGTCGACACGAGCGGGTCCTCGGAGTACAGGAGCACGGGCGCCAGCGGGCCGTCCGCCGCGGCCGCCCTGTAGGCCGCGTCGACCTCGTCCCTCGTCACCTCGCGTCCGAGCGTTACGACGAGGTCGGTGAGCGAGCCCGTCGGAACGGGGGCGCGGACGGATACGCCGTCGACCTTCCCCTGTAGGTGCGGCATCACGAGGCCGATCGCCTTCGCCGCACCGGTCGAGGTCGGGATGAGGTTGATCGCCGCGGCGCGCGCCCGGCGGAGGTCCTTGTGCGGCAGGTCGAGGATGTTCTGGTCGTTCGTGTACGCGTGGATCGTCGTCATGAAGCCGGATTCGATGCCGGCAAGGTCATCGACGACCTTGGCGAGCGGAGCCACGCAGTTCGTCGTGCACGAGGCGTTGGAGACGATGTGGTGCGCCTCCGGGTCGTAGTCGCCGTCGTTGACGCCGATGACGAGCGTGATGTCCGGGTCGGTCGCCGGGGCGGAGATGACGACCTTCTTCGCACCCGCGTCGAGGTGCTTCTGCGCTCCTGCGCGGTCGGTGAAGAAGCCGGTGGACTCGAGGACGACGTCGACGCCCAGGTCGCCCCACGGCAGGCTCGCCGGGTCGCGCTCGGAGAGCATCGTCATCGTCTCGCCACCGGCGGTGATGACGCCGTCCCCTAGCTCGACGTCACCTGCGAACGGCCCGAGCACCGAGTCGTACTTCAGCAGGTGCGCCATCGTCTTGGCGTCGCCGAGGTCGTTCAGCGCGACGATGTCGATGTCCGCGCCGCGCTGCTGCTGCGCGCGGAAGAAGTTGCGGCCGATCCTGCCGAAGCCGTTGATGCCGACCCGGATTCCCATCCTGTTCTCGCCTCCGTCCGCTGGGTTCGTTCTCAGCGAGTCTAGTGAGGGCGCGCCGTGCCGGACCGAGGGGTCGGTCGACGTCGCCGCCCGCTGGCGGTGGGCTGAGGGAGGAGCTCCGAGGATGTCCCCTCCCTCACGTGCGCGCTCCGGTACCAGACGGCGGATGGGGTCTGGATCCCCCGCCCGGGAGCGCGAGCCCACCGCCGTGGAGTATGGGGGTCAGGCGTCGGGTCCTCAACCCGTCGCTTCGGGCGCCTCGACGTCGTCCCGCGCGAGGGCGACCAGGCGGGCCAGCCGGCCGGCCATCGCGGCCTTCGTCACGGGCGGATCGGCCCTCGCGGCCAGCTCCCTGAGCGACAGCGAGGGGTGGCGAAGCCGGAGCTCGGCAGCGGCTCTCAAGCTGGGCGCGAGGGCGTCGAGCGCACCGCGCTCGCGCAGCGCCCGGGCAGCGTCGAGTTGCGCGCGGGCCGCACTGCTCTGCCGTACGAGATTGGCATGGTCGGCGTTCGCCAGCCGGTTCGCATCGGCTCGGAGACCGGCGACGAGCGCGCGCTCCTCGAGCGTCAGCACCGTCTCCGTCGCCCCGGCGACGGCGAGATAGGCCTCGATCGCGTCCCAGCTCTTCGCATAGGCGGCCGAATGAGAATCGCGGTCGACGACCCGCATCCGCACGCCGGCCGCCGAGCCAACGCTCCGCACGAACGCGGCGCCGGCGTGGAGCGGCGTCCGGACCTCGAGGTGCGGCGAGCGCGGCCCGCTGAGCGAGCCCGCGCCGAGGAAGGCACCACGAAGGTAGGCCGACCGGCAGCAGGGGCGCGCGACGACGCGGCCCGGGGGCCGGTCGAGGGGCCGCTGCTCGCTCGAGAGCACGCCGGCTTCCGTGAGGACCTCGATCGTGTGCGGCGAGCCGGCGACCAGGAGCTGCGTGCGAGCCGCGTGGTCGAAGGCGTTGCGCCGATACGTGCGAATCTCGGAGGCGATGCGAAGAGCGCGAAGGGTCGTGAACGCCCGCCGCGCGACCGACGACTCAGCGAGATCGAGGTGGAACGAGAGCTCGCCGCGCCCGAGTAGGTGCACCACCCCGGCTGTGTGGAAGAGCGCGGAGATCTCCGCGAGGCGATCGCACCGGCGCTCGGGGATGACCGCAGCGAGCTCCGCCCGCACGTCGGCGACGAGCGTCGTCGAGCTCAAAGCAACGTTCCCTCGAGGGCGAGGAGCCGCCGCTTGAGGCGCGGTCCCGCCGCTCCATAGCCGCCCAGCGTGAACGGCTCCTCGGCTCCTGCGGCGACGACGCGGTGGCAGGGGACGACGAGCGACAGGCGGTTCGAGGCGCAGAAGCTCCCTGCCGCTCTCGCCGCGCGCGGGCGGCCGGCGCGGGCAGCGAGCCCGCCGTAGGTGACGACCTCGCCCCAGCCGACCGACCGCGCCGCCGACAGGAGCTCGCGCTGGAACGACGTCGAGCCGGTGTCGTCGAGCGAGACGTCGTCGTACGAGACGGCGACGCCCCGAAGGTGGGCGGCAAACCGCCGGCACAGACTCGACACGAAGGCGTCGCTCTCCCGTGCCGGCTTTGCGGGTAGCGTGATCCCAGGGGCGCTCGTTCCCCCTGGGGGCCCCCCACGCCGCGGGACGAGGCGACGCTGCCTGGACGGGAACGTGTGTGCGACGAGGGCCCCGTCGCGTATCCGGAGCTCGCCGACACCCCAGCCTTCGACCGCGTAGCGATAGGCGACGGCTCCCGCGCCGCCGCTGTCCAGCAGGACGATCTGCGGCTCGGGCACGAGGAAGTTGTCCGCCGTGCCCCGCTGGCGGGCCACGCCCATCGCCGCGACTCTACAATCGCCGACGATGAGCGCTCCTGGGATCTTCCGGCCTCCCGCCGCGATCAACGAGCCGATCCGCTCATACGCGCCGGGTTCCGCCGAGCGCGCCGAGCTCCAGCGGCGTCTCGACGAGATGTCGGCCGAGCGGCCGGCGATCCCACTCGTGATCGGCGGGGAGCGCGTCGAGACGGGCACGACGTTCGAGGCCGTCATGCCGCACGCTCGGGACCACGTCCTCGCCGACGTCGCGAAGGGTGACGCGTCGCATGTCGAGCGGGCGATTGCGGCAGCGCGCGCCGCACACTCGGGCTGGGCCGCGACGCCGTGGCACGAGCGCGTCGCGGTGTTCCTCCGAGCGGCGGAGCTCCTCTCCGGTCCGTGGCGCTCGACCCTGAACGCCGCCACGATGCTCAATCAGTCGAAGACCGCGCACCAGGCGGAGATCGACGCTGCGTGCGAGACGATCGACTTCCTCCGCTTCAACGCCGACTACCTCGTCCGGATCTACGAAGAGCAGCCGATCTCGTCCCCGGGCGTCTGGAACCGGCTGGAGTACCGTCCGCTCGAGGGGTTCGTCTTTGCGATCAGCCCGTTCAACTTCACGGCGATCGGGGCGAACCTCACGACGTCGCCCGCGCTGATGGGCAACACCGTCGTGTGGAAGCCTGCGTCGACCCAGGCGCTCTCCGCCTGGTACACGCTCCGCCTGCTCGAGGAGGCCGGCCTGCCGCCGGGTGTCATCAACCTCGTCTTCGGGCCCGGCGCCGAGCTCGGAGACGCCGCGCTCTCGAACCCGGAGCTGGCGGGCGTCCACTTCACGGGCTCGACCGGGGTCTTCCACTCGATCTGGCGCACGATCGGGAACGGCATCGACCGCTACCGCAACTACCCGCGCATCGTGGGCGAGACGGGCGGCAAGGACTTCATCCTCGCGCACCCGTCCGCCGACCCCGAGGCGGTGGCGACGGCGATCGTCCGCGGGTCGTTCGAGTACCAGGGCCAGAAGTGCTCCGCCTCGTCGCGGCTCTATCTGCCGTCGAATCTGTGGGGCGAGATCCGCGAGACGCTCGAGCGTGACATCCCCACGATCTCGATGGGCGACCCACGGGACTTCACGAACTTCATGGGCGCGGTGATCGACCGTTCGTCGTTCGAGACCCAGGCTGCCGCGATCGCGGAGGCACGCGAGGCCGGCGCCGAGATCGTCGCGGGGGGCAACGTCGACGACTCCGAAGGCTGGTTCGTGGAGCCGACGGTGATCAAGACGGAGGATCCGTCCTTCCGGCTCATGCAGGACGAGCTCTTCGGTCCGGTCGTCACCGCCTACGTCTACGACGAGACGCGCTGGGACGACACACTCGAACTCGTCGACGGCACGGGCGCCTACGCGCTGACGGGGGCGGTGTTCGCGAACGACCGGGCGGCGATCGGCGACGCACACGCCGCGCTCCGCTACGCGGCGGGGAACTTCTACGTCAACGACAAGCCGACGGGCGCCGTGGTCGGGCAGCAGCCGTTCGGAGGCGCCCGCGCGTCCGGGACGAACGACAAGGCGGGGTCGATGTGGAACCTGATCCGCTGGGTCAGTCCGCGGACCGTGAAGGAGACGCTCGTGCCGGCGACGGATTACCGCTACCCGTCCCTCGAGCCCGACGCCTAGGAGGGGCTGGAAGACAGTCCCCGTTCACACGGTGCCGCCGGTCGGCGTGAGGCAAGAACGCAGCGAGCGTCCATCTCCGGTAGATATGGACGCGACCGAGGACGCCGCATCACGGCGATCCGGCGCTCCTGCGGGAAGATGGCGACGGTTTCGTCAAACCCGCCTAGCCACGCGAGGGCCGACGCCGCCGCAGCCGGCCCCGTGCGCGGCCCCGCACCCGGCCCCGTTACCGTGAGCGCGTGGTCGACGAGATCCGCACCGCGACCGAGAGCTTCTGGCACTTCCTCTCGGACATCGCGATCCTTCCGCTCCTGGCGGCGATCGCCTGCCACCTCGTCAAGCTCTGCTGCACGAGCCGCGCATGGCGGAACGTCCTCGCCGCCGCCTATCCCGACCGTCCCGTGCGCTGGCCTCCGATCTTCGCGGCGTATGTCGCGGGCGTCGGTGTCAACGCGATCGTCCCGGCACGCGCCGGCGACGCGGTCCGGATCTTCCTCGCACACCGCGCGATCCCCGGCAGCTCGTACACGACCGTGGTGTCGTCGAATGTCGTTCTCACGTTCGTCGATATGGCGCTCGCCGTGCACCGTCTTCGTCTTCGCGCTGACGCAGGGCCTCCTGCCGTCGCTCGACGTCCTCTCCTCCCTCCCCGCCTTCGACTACGGCTGGGCGGTCGAGGACGGCGTCGTTCGCCCGCCCGCGGTGATCCTCGTCGTGGCACTGGTCGCCGGTGGGGCGTGGCTCCTGCACCACTTCTGGGACCGGATGCGCGACAAGGTCGCTCAGGGCTTTGCGGTCTTCGATCCCCCGACGCGCTACGTGCGGACGGTCGTCCTGTGGCAACTCGCCGACTGGGGGCTCCGCTTCACGACGATCTGGTTCTTCCTCGGGGCGTTCGGCATCCCGCAGAGCGTCGAGCACGCGGTGCTCGTCCAGGCGACGATGAGCCTCGCGACGCTCGTCCCCGCGACACCGGGCGGGATCGGCACCGAGCAGGCGCTGCTCGTCTACGCGTTCCGTGACGTCGGCGTCGCGCGCACGCCGCTGCTCGCGTTCAGCGTCGGGATGAAGCTCACGATCACCGTCGTGAACGTGGTGGTCGGCTTCACCGCGATCTTCCTCACGCTCGGCACCGTCCGCTACCGATCGGTCGTCTCGGGGCCGCCGGGGTCGGCGGAGGAGCCGAGGTAGCGCCGTCGAGGTCGGCATTGGGAGCTCCTCGCTGAAGCGACCGCCGCGACGGCCCTAGGCCCGCCCCGCCTTGTGGAGCTGCGCGTACACCGCCCGCGCCGTGCGCGCCGGAAGCCCGGGGACGCCCTCCAGCTCCTCCTGGCTCGCCGCGAGGAACGACTCGGCCGATCCGAAATGCCGGAGGATCGCGCGGCGGCGCACCGGACCGATCCCCTCGAGGTCGTCGAAGATCGACTCGAAGGCCCTCGTGTCGCGGCGCCGTCGGTGATAGCCGAGAGCGAACCGGTGGGCCTCGTCCCGAGCACGTTGGAGGAGTTGCAAGCCCGGGTCATGGGGATCGAGCCTGACCGGCTCCGATCGACCGGGCACGAAGACCTCCTCCTCGCGCTTCGCGAGCGCAACGACGGCGACGCGCGGGAGGTCGTACGTCGCGTGGATCGCCTCGAGCGCGGCCGCCAGCTGGCCTTTCCCTCCGTCGATCACGACGAGGTTTGGGACCGACGCGAAGCTCTCGTCGTGCCGCTCGGGCGACGCCGAATCCCGGAGTCGCGCGAATCGGCGCGACACGACCTGCGCCATCGCGGCGAAGTCGTCCTGCCCCTCGAGCCCCCGCACGGCGAACGTCCGGTAGTGCGCTCTGCGCGCCTCTGCGTCGACGAACACCGACATCGAGGCGACGATGTCGCGTCCCTGGATGTTCGAGACGTCGAAGCACTCGATCCGGGTCGGAAGGCTCTCGAGGTTGAGCGACTCTCTGAGCTCCTCGAGCGCCTCGACCCTCCGTCGACGACGCTGCTCGCTCGCCGTGAGGTCGTGCTCCAGCGCGAGTCGCGCATTCTCCTCCGCCAGGTCGGCGAGCCGGCGCTTCTCCCCTCGCTGCGGCGCCCGGACCTCGACGCGCGCGCCACGGAGGTCGCCGAGGAAGTCGGCGAGCGCCTCCGTGTCGTGTACGTCGGGCGGGACGATCACCTGGGGCGGCACCGCGGGGGCGCCGCCGTAGTGCTCGACGCAGAACGACTCGAGGATCGTCGCCCGATCCTGGCCCGCGACGTTCTCGAGGTGGAACGCGAACCGGTCGACGAGCTTCCCGTCGCGCAGCGGAAAGAGCTGGACGGCGGCGCGGTCGCCGTCGACGGCCAGCCCGATCACGTCGATCGTGCCGACGGCCCGCTTGTCCGCCGCCTGACGCTGCGCCAGGCTGTCGATCGCGCGTAGCCGGTTGCGGTAGCGCGCAGCCTCCTCGAAGCGCTCATCGGCGGCCGCATCGCGCATCCGCTGCTCGAGCGCGCGGAGGATCGGCCGCGTCTCGCCGGAGAGGAACTCGACCACGCCGTCGACGATGGCGCGGTAGTCCTCCTCCGAGATCGCGCCGATGCACGGGGCGGTGCATCGCTCGATGTGGAAGTCGAGGCACGGGATCCCGGAGTGACGGCCGGGCTTCGGGCCCTCGCACGGGCGGAACTGGAAGACACGGTTCAGGACGTCGAGCGTCTCGCGCACCTTCTTCGCGTTCGCGTACGGCCCGAAGTACACCGTGTCGCGCCGGTGGCGCTCCCGCGTGAACATCACGCGCGGGTAGGCGTCCGAGACGGTCACCGCGATGTAGGGGAACGACTTGTCGTCGCGCAGGCGCACGTTGAACGGCGGCCGGTGCCGCTTGACGAGGTTCTGCTCGAGATGGAGCGCCTCCGCCTCGCTCTGCGTCACGATCACCTCGAGCCGGTGGATCCGCTGCACCAGCTGGTCGATCCCCACCCGGGTGTCGCCGCCCCGGTTCCAGTAGCTGCGGACGCGGGCTCGGAGCGACTTCGCCTTGCCGACGTAGAGGATCTCGTCGCCGTCGTCGCGAAAGAGGTACACGCCGGGTCCCGTCGGCAGCCGTTTTAGCTGCTCCCGAACGGAATCTTCACGCACGAGAGCTAGCGTACCCCCACCTTGCGGCGGATCCTCCTGACACTTCTCGGCGCCGCCGGCGTGTGGCTCTCGGTCGCGGCACCCGCGCTCGCCGGAGGGCCGACGATGGCGCTCGGGGCCGCGGAGGACGCGGTGCGCGCGCCGGACCTGGTCACGACGAAGGTGAAGATGACCGAGCTGCGCCTCGCAGGCTTCACCGCAGTGCGGGTCACGTCGAACTGGCGGCCGGGGCTCACCGCGCCCACCGCCGGCGAGCTCACGGTCCTCCACAACATCGAGGCGGCCGCACGGCTGTCCGGCGTGAAGGTCTATGTCTCGGTCTACTCGCCCGGCTCGGCGACGACGCCGCTCGACGCCCTCGCGCAGACCCAGTTCGCGCAGTACGCCGCCGCGCTCGCGACGGCGCTGCCGAGCTTCGACGACATCATCGTCGGCAACGAGCCCAACCTGAACCGCTTCTGGCTCCCGCAGTTCGGCGCGGACGGCTCGAACGCGTCCGCCCCGGCCTACCTCTCGCTCCTCGGGAAGACGTACGACGCCCTGAAGGCGGTCGACCCGAGTCTCCGCGTGTGGGGCGGTGCGCTCGCCCCACGCGGCTCCGACCGGCCGGACGGCATCCGCCCGACGTCGTCCCCGACCGCGTTCATCCAGGCGATGGGTGTTGCGTACCGCGCCAGCGGACGCGCGCTGCCGGTGATGGACGGTCTCGCGTTCCACCCGTATCCGGACAACTCGTCGCAGAGCCCGGACTTTCCGCACCCGCGCTCCACGTCGATCGGGCTCGGGGATTACGAGAAGCTCGTCGCCCTCCTGGGAACGGCATTCGACGGGACGGCGCAGCAGGGCTCGTCGCTGCCGATCCTCTACGACGAGTTCGGGATCGAGTCGACCATCCCCGACGGCAAGGCGAGCCTCTACAGCGGAACCGAGCCGGCGACGACGAAGCCGGTGGACGAGTACCAGCAGGCGGCGTCGTACGATGTCGGGCTGCGACTCGCCTTCTGCCAGCCGACCGTGGCGGGAGTCCTCCTCTTCCACTCGCAGGACGAGACGGCGCTCCTCAGCTGGCAGTCGGGCCTCTACTACGCGGACGGCACGCCGAAGGCGAGCCTTCCGGGCGTACGGGACTCGCTCGACCGAACGCGCGGAGGGTCGATCGCGCACTGCGACGGGCTGTCGCTCGACGTCCGCCTGACGAACGTGCGCTTCCCGGGGCCGAAGGAGTTCGCCAGCGGCAAGCGCGACACTCGCTTCCGCTGCACGCTCGACTGCGCGTGGGAGCTCCGCGCGACGCGCACCACGACGGGCGCCGTCGCTGCCACCGTCCGCGGCTATGCCCGCTACGGGCGAACGACCGTCGCGTCACTGACCGGCCGCCGGCTCGGAGCTGCGCCCGTGCGCCTGCAGCTGACGGTGACCCAGGCGGTCAACCCGGGAGCGTCGGCGACCCGCCAGAGCGGCGAGCTCCGCACCTCCTGACGCCGCGCGGGACCGGCGCGGCGTACCATTCCGGCATGGGCGACAGGCCGGAATACGAGCGGATCGAGGGCGTCGAGGTCGGCCAGTATGTCGGGTACCGGTTCTTCCGGATCGACCCGGCGTGGCGCCGTCTCCCGATCGACGAGCGCCTGGCAGGCAAGGACGCGTTCGCCGATGTGATCGACGAGTACGCGGGTCGGATGGAAGGTCTGCGGGCCTACGTCACGACGGGCGTCAGGCCCGAGGCCGATTTCTTTCTCTGGTCGATCACGCAGCGCTATGACGACCTGCTCGAGCTCGGTGCCGCGCTCAACGGGACGCCGCTCGCCGGTTGGCTGACGACGCCGCACTCGTACCTCGGCACCACGAAGCCGTCGGTCTACACGGACAAGAAGCGCGTCCGCCAGGGCCGTGTTGCCCCGCGCAACGCGCCCTACCTCGTCGTGTACCCGTTCGTCAAGCGGCGGCCGTGGTACTTCCTGAGCTTCGAGGAGCGCGCCGCAGCGATGCGGCAGCACGCGGAGATCGGCGGCAAGTTCGTCACGGTCACGAACCACACGACGTACTCGTTCGGAATCGACGACCAGGAGTTCATCCCCGCCTTCGAGGCGGAGGAGCCGGCCGACTTCATGCATCTGATGATGACGCTGCGCGAGACCGAGGCATCACGCTGGACCGAGCAGGACACGCCGATCTTCGTCGGCAAGCTCGTCGACGTGCGGACTGCGCTCGACGCGCTCGACGGCGCTGTCACCGAGCTCCCGAGCGCCGACGCGCTCTACACCGCGCCCGACGGCACGCGTTACCCGTCCCCCACGAGCTAGAGGTCAGTCAGCGCCCGCGAGGGGCGCAAGGACCTCGACGACCTCCCGATGACCGGGCGTCGTACCGCCGCGGGCGAGCTCGAGCGCCGACCGGTCTTGCGCGTCCCGCAGCTTCGGCTCGGCGCCGAGCGCGAGGAGGCGCCGAACGCTCGCGGCGCGCCCGTTCGACGCCGCCGTCCGCAGCGGGTGCCCGCCGAAGACGGGGTCCGTCCCGTCGATCGGCGTACCGGCCTCGACGAGCTCGTCGATCACGTGGAGCCGCTCGTGGTCGGCCGCCATCACGAGCGCCCGCAGGCGTGCGTCCGCCGGTGCATCGTCGAGCCATCCGCGGATGTCGCCGGCCGCCGCCGCCACCTCGACGGACTCGACGCGCGCCCCTGCCGCGACGAGCACGTCCACCACGTCGGTCATTCCGAACACCGCGGCGTGGAGGAGCGCGGTGCCGCCCGGCACGCCGCCTGCGTCGTCCGCAGCCCGCGCCTCGAGGTCCGCACCGGCCTCGATCAGAACGAGTGCGACGGCCGCGTCGCCATAGCTCGCCGCGGTGATGAGCGGCGTCTCGCGCTCGCCGGGCTCGCCGTCGACGGGAGCGCCCGCCGCGAGCAGCACGCGCGCGACCTCAGCCGTGCCCGTCACGTCCCGCCACTCCTTGCGCGACGTGTCGTAGCGCCGCATCGCAACGTAGCCGAGCGGCGAAGAGCCCTTCGGATGGTCGCACCAGTGCTCCATCGCGGCCCGGGCAAGCTCGGGCTCTTCGGCGAGCAGCGCCTCCAGTCGTGCGACGTCGCCGGCGTCGAGGATCTCGCGCCGCTCGACCTCGCGAACGAGCCCTGCCCAGCTGTCGAAGCCGTACCGAGAGGCGACGGCGAGCTCGGCGGCGGCGACCGACGTGCCGTCGGCCTGTCCCGCCCGGAGCAGGCCCTCCGCCTCGCGGCGCAGCTGCTCGCGATCGACGCGAGGCGGAAGCTCTCCGGCTCTAGCCGTAGCGGTGCTCCCGGCGCCACACGCGCCACACCGCCCACACACAGCAGGCGATCACCGCGAAGAAGGCGATCGCGTCCGCACCCGTCGGGCCGAGCCCGATCAGGGCCCCGATCGCCACGACGGCGAGCAGGATCGCGCCGTAGAACGTGCGCCGCGAGAGGTCGCTCCACGCCTCGATGTCGCCGCGGCGCTCGCGCCAGAGGAGAAACAGGAAGAACGCGATCGCAAGGAAGAACGCGATCCGCATCAGCGCGCTCGCGGTCACGAGGGCGCTCTCGAGGGAAAGCGCGACGATCCCCGCCGAGACGACGGCGATCAGCGCGAGGCCGCGCACGAACCGGCTCTCCCAGATGCGTCTCACGCCGTCCCCGTCATGTATGCGCGGATCGCCAGCGCGCCGGCCACCGCGGTCGTCACCGCGAACCAGAGCAGCCGCCGCGGTCCCGCCTGCGGGGCGTAGAACCATGGAACGAGCGCGGCCCCGAGGGCCATCGCGCCGTACGCGTAGTGGAGCTGCTCGGCCGCGCGCCGGTCGTCTGCGAGAAGCAGGAGCCCGATGCCGACCTGGGCCACGAGCAGCGTCTGGGCAAGCGAGAGCAGGTGCGTCGTCACGTGACCCGCCCCCCGTCCCCGCCAGTAGAGGACGCCGCCCGTGAACGCGGCGACGGCGCAGACCGCGACGACCGCCGCCCCGAGCCACTGGTGGATCGCCGCCACGCGGCGAGGGTAGCGGAGCGCACCGCCGGAGCAGAGGCGCCAAAGAGTCTTCGGGTAGTCGCAGACTCGGGCCGAACGCCCGCCGGACGTCGTCGTCCGAGAGCAGCGGCATCCCGCGGCACCCTACGCCCCGGTCATCGCGGCGTACCACCCGGCCCCGACCGGAAAGGCCCTGTCTCCAGGGCCTTTCCACCTCGTCGGATCCTCCTTCGGCTCAGCGCTGCAGGGAAGCCGTCCAAGGTCTCGGGCCGCTCGTGCAACTGAGGTGGGTCCCATCCTGGTCGTACTCGACCGAGCTCAGAACGGTGCCCGACGCATTCGTCCCGTCGAGTCGCCCTGCGATCTCGTCGTGGAACCTTGGCCGGTCGCCCCGAGACGGTTCCGTCCGAGTCTGCGGATGCGTTGAAGGTCCCGTCCGGGCCGATGGCAAACCGGGAGTCGCCCCATTCGAGCGATCCGTAGACGTAGTAGCCGGTCGAGCCACAGTCCATCCGTAGGTAGTTCGAGCGGAAATGCGTGACGTACCGATCGACGACGTCGAGAAACAGGAAGTTCCCGTCGATCAGGCCCTTGTAGGTGCCGGGGGCAACCGGGACCTGAGTGTCGTCGTTCGTGATCCGTCCGCTCGCCGTGCCGACTGCAATCGTCGCGCCCAGCGCTCCGGAGATCGCGACCGAGAAGGACTCGTCCTGCTCGATCGCCGTGTCGGCGACGACGGCGACCGAGATGGTCTTCGACCTCTCACCCGGGTCGAACGTCAGCGTGCCGCTGGTGTTCGCGTAGTCGGAGGGCGCCGTCGCGGTCCCGTCGGCGGTCGCGTACGTCACCGACACCGGCTGCGCACTCGCTGCGGAGAGCGTCACCGGGAAGGACATCGTCGTCGTGCCGACGTCGCCTTCCACCGCCGACGAGTCCCCGATCGAAACCGACGGCGGCCCCTGGACATGGAACGCGGCGACCCGGGCGGCCGACGTCTTGCCGTCCTTGACGGCCACGGTGACCTTCAGCGTCTTGCCTGCGGCGTTCGCAGGAACGACGAGTGCGACTCGCGCCGTTCCACCCTTGAACGACTCCGTGTGCTGAAGGGGCCGTCCCGCGATCGACGGACTGCCGGTCATCCTTCCCCGGAGGAAGGGAGCGCCGGTGTCACTCCGTGTCACCTTGAAGGAGACCGCGAACGGCCTTCCCGCGACGGGCTGTGCCGGGATCGGCACCGGTTTGGCGACCACGGGCCTGCCACCATCCTTCATCGTGCTGTTCGACGCCACCGGGACGAGCGCCAACGAGATCGCGAACACGGCGCCGACGAGGCCTCCTCGTACGAGGGTCGGCCTCGCCGCCGGCTTGCCGGCGTGCCTGGAACGACTCGAGCGCATTTCGGCACCTCCACGAAGTGAGGACATGGTGGTTCTGGAGCTGCCAGCGTCGACCGCCGCTCTAATCGCCCGCTAACAGGCGTCGGCGCACGAGGCACGTGGCAAGCGGTCATCGCGACTCGGCGCGGTCGAGCCTCCGAACGTGTGGACGATCGTGAGCCCGTCGCGCCCTGCAACGGGGGAGATACGCTCGCGCTGCGTGCTCGGTGACACGAACCGATCGCCGTCGGGATCCCCTGACCACGCCGACGGCATGACGAACGGAGGATGGAGTGGCAGTCGAAGAAGGTTCCCCCGCACCTGACTTCACCCTCAGGTCGGACGACGGAGATGACGTGACGTTGTCGTCCCTCAAGGGCTCGCCCGTCGTCCTGTACTTCTATCCCAAGGACGACACACCGGGGTGCACGGCCCAGGCGTGCGGGATCCGCGACGCATGGGGCGAGTTCGAGAAGGCGGGCGCGGTCGTGCTCGGCGTCAGTCCCGACGGGGAGGGGTCGCACGAGAAGTTCAAGGAGAAGTACGGGCTCCCGTTCACGCTCCTCGCGGACACGGGCCACGAGGTGGCCGAGGAGTACGGCGTGTGGGGAGAGAAGTCGTACGCCGGGAAGACGTACATGGGTGTCGAGCGCTCGACGTTCGTGATCGGTGCCGACGGGAACGTCGCGAAGGTCTTCCACAAGGTGAAGCCCGACGAGCATGCGAGGCAGGTTCTCGAGGCGCTCGCAGGTGGCTGAGGAGGCCGCAGCGCCCCGGCTACACTGACCGTCCCGCGGATGTGGCGGAATTGGTAGACGCGCACGGTTCAGGTCCGTGTGCCCGTAAGGGCGTGGAGGTTCAAGTCCTCTCATCCGCATAGCGAGGTCGTTGTGACACGTCGCAACGGTCCACGACAGCTCGATCGAGCAGGTGAGACGGTGGGGGACGCACATTCCCGCTCCACCGCAGGCCACCTCCCGCGCGATGCACCCGAGTTCGCGTCGAGTCCGGCTCGGCAGCGAGCGCTACGGCTCCACGCTTGCTTCGAGCAGCCTCCACCGCCCGGTCGGGCTTGCACGTACTGCGGTGACGAACACCCCGAGTCGATCCTTGACGGCGCGGTGCCCCCGCAGGGAGTACGCGATCACGAGCCTCTGGTGTCGGCGGGGGTCGCGGAGGTCGTCGGCCGAAAGACGCCAGCGCCGAGTTGCGACGAGGTACCCCCCGGGATGCACGGTCCGCACCCACCACGCCGCGACCTCTCGCAGGTATGGGAAGGCCGGCCTCGACTGTGTGCCGTGTGCGAAAACCCGCAGGAGCCATTGGCTCGAAGACATGACGCGGCCGCCTTCTCGAACGCGCAGCTCGAGTGAATAGACGCCACGCCGGACGGGCAGTGGTACCGCGCCACGCCACTCGCCGTCGACCAGGTGCAACGACCTCCAGCGCAACGGGTGTCCGTAGACCGACGTTCCCCCCTCCACGTTCACCTCCAGGGATGGCACGTCGACACTGGTCACGCTGACCAGCACCGCCTGGCCACGCACCGCGACGTGGGGAAACAACTGCAGACGAGGCCGGAGTCGGCTCGCAACGTCACCGTGCCTGGGCGCCACGGCCTCGGCCGAACCGCCGGCGAGCGCAAGCGCAGCCAACACGAGCGCGAAACCACTGACAGTGCGCCGCACGACGAGACTCCTTCCCATCCCCACGGTGGAGCTTCGAGCGTATGCCTGCTCGACCCCCCGTTACAAGGCCGCGACAGCGTCCGGGCTTGCGTCATCCGTTCGGACACACGCACGATGATCGGAGGGCGGCTCGCTCGTGCGGGTGCGAAGCGCCGCCGCGGCGTGAGACTCGGAGCGCTCCGGCCTGGCGGGATGTATCGCCCCAGTTCAGCCCGGTGCCTCGCCTTCGCACAATCGTTCTGATCGCTCGATCCTCGTCCTGACCGATGTCATCTCGGACGGCACGTCGCTCCGCCTCGCCGTCGGCTTGCGGGGACGACGCGGCATCGTTCAGCTCGCCTTCCCGGGATGGCGGCGGCCCCGCTACGACCCGCTACCGGCCGCGGAGGCCGATCGGGTTGCCGTCGGTGTCGGCGAGCACGCAGACCCGCACCTCGGGCGCGACTTGACGTGGGGCGCTGCGCTCGGTCGCACCAGCCGCGAGGAGGCTCGCGCGGGTCGCGTCGAGATCCTCGACGTCGGCGTAGGCCACGGGCCCGCCGGCCGGGTCGTCGGGAGCCAGGCCGACCTCGAACCCGTCGACGTCGTACCCGACGTAGTACGCCTCATCCGTATGGGGCGCATCGAGCAGCGCCGTGTAGACGGCCTTGGCCGCCTCCAGGTCGGACACCGGGATCACCAGGGTGCGGATCGTTGGACTCATGATTCGTCTCCTCGGGAATACGGCGGTCAGTGTCGGCGACCCGTGCTCCGTCGAGGGATCACGGATCGCCGGACACGCTACTCCGACGGGCGTCGCAGCGGCCAGCAGGCTGGGGACGTCCCCGTGAGGCGCCCACGCGGCAGATCGCGTCGCAGCCCGTGTGTCCAGCCGGCCGTGCGACGTTACGCGCCGTGAACACGAACTCAGGCATGGTTAGAACCCCGGCGTGCCACGCGCCGTGCAAAGACGACGCGAATTGCAGGGATAACTACCTTTCATCCGCATAGCGCGGGCCGGGCGCCGACAACCGACGCCCGCCGGCGTCTCAACCAACGGTGACGCGCGCGCTCTCCTCACTCGCCGTCCTCGCCGCCGCCGTCGCGCTGGCGGCGCTCGCTGGGGCGCGCCCGGACGCATCCGCCGGCGTCGGTCACGACCCCACTGGAGCGCAGACGGAGGTCGTCGTCCAGCTCTCCGCTCCGCCTCTTGCGCGGGCCGGCGGCTCGGCGGCCGTCCGCCGGATCGCGGCGGAGCAGCGCACGTTCACGACCGCGCTCCGACGCTCGATCCCCGGCGCGCGCGTGCGCTGGCGGTATCGCCACGTCGCAAACGGGCTCGCGGTGGCCCTCCCCCGCACCGAGGTGTCGCAGCTCCCCGGCCTCCCCGGCGTGACCCGTGTCTACGCCGACGTCGCCTACCACCCGACTGCCGGCCCGGACGCCGCGACGATCCATGCGCGCGACCTGCCGGGCGCCACGCTCGGAAACGCGGGCGCGGGGATCAAGATCGGGGTCATCGACGACGGCGTCGACCAGCGCCACGCGTTCTTCGATCCGGCCGGCTACACGATGCCCGCAGGCTTCCCGAAGGGTCAGGCCGCGTTCACGACGGCGAAGGTGATCGTCGCCCGGGCCTTCGCCCCGCCGGGAGCGGAGTGGAAGTACGCGAGAGTGCCCTTCGACCCTGACAACTCCGGCCATGCGACCCATGTCGCGGGCATCGCGGCCGGGAACGCGAACACGCTCGCGAACGGGCTCCGCATCAGCGGCATCGCGCCGCGGGCGTACATCGGGAACTACAAGGCCCTCACGATTCCCACGGACTCCGGTCTCGGCCTGAACGGCAACGCGCCCGAGATCGTGGCGGCGATCGAGGCGGCCGTCGCCGACGGCATGGATGTCATCAACCTCTCACTCGGTGAGCCCGAGGTCGAGCCCTCGCGCGACATCGTCGCGCTCGCGCTCGACGCTGCGTCCGCAGCGGGCGTCGTGCCCGTCGTCGCCGCCGGCAACGACTTCGAGGACTTCGGCCGTGGGTCGGTCGGCTCTCCCGGCAGCGCGGCCGACGCGATCACGGTGGGCGCCACGACCTCGGCGCCATCCCCCGTCATCGCAGGCTTCTCCGCCGCGGGGCCGACGCCTATCTCGCTTCGGCTGAAGCCCGACGTCGTCGCCCCGGGGTCGTCGATCCTCTCCTCGCAGCCGAGCGGATGGGGCCTGTTGTCCGGGACGAGCATGGCCACGCCGCACGTCTCCGGCGCGGTCGCGCTGCTGCTCCAGCAGCACCCCGACTGGAGCCCCGAGGACGTGAAGGCGGCGCTCACGACGACCGCCCAACCGCTGACAGGCGACGGGCCGCAGGGCCCGACGCGCGCCGGCGCGGGTCTCGTCGACGTTGCCGACGCCGACGCCCCGCTCGTGCGACCGAGCCCGACCGGCGTCTCCTTCGGCCTCGTCCACACGGAGACGACCGTGTCGCGGAGCGTGATCCTCGAGGACGCGGGCGGCGGCGCAGGGCCCTGGACGGTCACCTTCGACTCGAGCGGGGCGCCGCAGGGAACCCAGCTCGGGCTGCCGCCAACGGTCACCGTGCCGGGGACGCTCGCGCTCGATCTGGTCGCCGGGGACGCGACCGGCGAGATCGCGGGTGTGATCGTTCTGCACCGCGGCACCGTCGCGCGGCGCGTGCCTTTCTGGGGGCGGGTCGAGCGGCCCGCGCTCTCTCTGGCCGGCGCGCGCACGCTCGCGCGCACGGCCATCTACGCGGGCAACACGCGAGGACACCAGTCGCTCGTCGAGACGTATCGCTATCCGGAGGTTCCCACCGGCGGCCCCGTGGCGGCGCGGCTCGCCGGCCCCGAGCAGGTGTTCCGCGTCCGCATCACTCGGCCCGTCGCGAACTTCGGGGTGGCGATCGTCCAGCAGGGGCCCGGCTCGCGCGTCGAGCCCCGCGTCGTGCGCGGCGGCGACGAGAATCGTCTGACGGGCTACGCGGCGCTCCCGCTCGACCAGAACCCCTACGTCGAGGAGTTCGGCGAGCCGGTGCCGGTCGCAGGCGCGCTTCGTCCCCAGCCCGGGACGTACTACGTCGTCTTCGACAGCCCGACCAAGGCAGGCGCAGGGAGCTTCAGGTTCCGCTTCTGGATCGACGACCAGGCTCCGCCCAGGGCGAGCCCGGTCAGCAGGACGGTGCGGCGGGGCGATCCCATCAGGATCCGTGTCTCCGACGGCGGCTCCGGCATCGACGTCCGCTCGATCGGCGCGACGGTCGACGGCCGCGCCGCGCGCGCCCCGCTGGTCGGCAACGAGATCCGGGTCGCGACGGCGTCCGTTGCAGCCGGGCGCCATCGCCTGCGGGTCGCGCTCTCCGACTTCCAGGAGACGCGCAACAACGAGAACGTCGCGCGCATCCTCCCGAACACGCGCACCGTCGCCCTGACGGTCACGATCGTCGCCCGCTGAGGTCCTCCCGCCGCCTCCGGTGAGGGTTGCCGCGCACGACGAGGGGACTAAGGTTGTGCTCGTCGCAATGCGCACCGGCGACAGACGAGCTGCGGCCGAGCCGGCCCTGCCGGCCGGTGCGACCGCGACGATCAAGCTCCGTCCGCCGGGCGCCCCGGCGCCGCTGCTCCCGCGCACGCGGTTGCATCGGGTCCTCGACGACGCGCCCCGGCGCCGTCTGACGAGCGTCGTCGCCGGCGCGGGATTCGGCAAGTCGACCCTGCTCGCGGCCTGGGCGTCGGACCTGAACTGCGCCTGGTACACGGCGTCGGCCGAGGACGTCTCGCTGGCCACGTTCGCGCGTGGCGTGGCCGACGCGCTCCGGCTGCGCGTACCGGCTCTTCCCGTCGACGCGGCGAGCGCCGTCAAGGCCGGCGCAGGTCCGGGCACGGGAGAGGACGACGCGGGCCGAGGCCGCGGTTTTGCCGCGCTGATCTGCGAGACCCTGCAGACCGAGCTTCACCGCGACCTCGTGCTGGTGCTGGACGATGTCCACGAGATCGCAGCGTCGGCGGGCGCGATCCAGACCGTCGAGGCGCTCTGCCGGCAGGCTCCGGAGCGCCTTCACCTCGTCGTCGCGTCCCGCGACGACCTTCCCTTCCCCGTTGAGCGCCTCCGAGGACAGGGGCAGGTCCTGGAGATCACCGGCTCGCAACTCGCCTTCGACGTGGACGAAACCGCGACGCTGCTCTCCGACCTCACCGGCGGCGCGGACCCGGCCGTGGCGGCCGACCTGCAGCGACTCACCGGGGGCTGGCCCGCGGCCGTCCGTCTCGCCGCGGAGACCCTGCGTGGCGTGCCCGCCACCGACGTCCCCTCCGCACTCGAGCGCATGCGGCGCCCCGGCGGGCCGCTGCTCGCATACCTCGCCGCCGAGGTCTTCGCCGGCGAGCATCATCGGGTCGCGGACCTCGTCGCGCGGGTCGCCCCGCTCGAGCGCTTCACCGCCGAGCTCTGCGCCGCGCTCGGCATCGAAGAGGCGGACGAGACACTTCGCGCTCTCGCGCGGCGCGGGCTCTTCGTCGAGCTCCAGGGCCGTGCTCCGGGCTGGTACTCGCTGGGAGCCCCGGTGCGCGAGTTCGCGCTCGCGCGGCTCGCCCCGAGCGACGCGGAGATGCGCCAGGTGCGGATCACCGCGTCGCGGTGGTTCGAGAGCAGGCACGAGCCCGAGGAGGCTCTGCGCGCGCTCCCGGCCGACGAGACCGAGGACACGGCGCGCCTCCTCGAGACCCACGGCGGCACGCTCCTCTCCCACGGCGCCGTCGACGCGGTGCTCGACGCGGCCGGCCGGCTCCCGCCGAAGCTCCGCTCGTCCGCAGTGGAGCAGCTCGTCGGCGAGGCGCACCAGATCCGCGGCGACTGGCACGAGGCGCTGCAGTGCTTCGAGCGCGCAGCCGACCACGCCGACCGACTCCCGGCCGCGCTCGCGTGGCGGATGGGCCTGCTGCTTCACCTCGGGGGACGACTCGACGAGGCCGTGGCGGTCTACGACCGTGCCGACGAGTCGGGCGAGCCGCGGGACGTCGCCATGCTTCTCGCGTGGCGCGCGTCCGCGCACTGGCTTCGCGCGGACGCCGACGCATGTCGCGTCGACGTCACGCGCGCGTTCGAGGTGGCGTCGAAGGCGGGCGACCCACAGGCGCTGGCGGCCGCGCACACCGTGCTGGCCATGCTCGCCGCGCTCGAGGGGGACCGCGGCGCCAACGACGCCCACTACCTTCGCGCCCTCGACTACGCCCAGCAGGCGGGAGACGTCCTCCAGCTCGTTCGGGTGCGCACGAACCGCGGCTCGCGTCACGTGGAGGAGTGCTCGTACGAGGAGGCGATCTCGGAGCTGGACCACGCGCTGCGCCTCGCCGACCTCACCGGCTTCGCCGCCTTCCGGGCGCTCGCCCTCTCGAACCGCGGAGAGGCGCTCTGCCGGCTCGGGCGGTTCGACGAGGCGATCGCCGACCTCGAGGCCTCGCGGGCTCTCTACCAGCGTCTCGGGTCGCGCATGGTCTCGTACCCGCTGGAGAAGCTGGGCGAGGTCTACCGCATCCGCGGCGACGTGACGCTTGCGCGCGCCGCATACGAGGAGGCGGTTCGGCAGGCGGAGGAGGCCGGAGACGTCCAGGGCCTCGTCCCCGCGTTGACGGGGCTCGCTCGGACCATCGTGGCCGACGAGCCCGACGAGGCGGAGCGGCTGGCGGAGCGCGCGCTCGCGCTCGGGCCCGGGATGAACCAGGTGCAGGCGCAACTCACCGCCGGCTGGATCGCGCTCGTGCGCGGTGACACGGAGCGTGCCGCCCGGTACGCGTCGGACGCGGCGGCGGACGCCGGGCGGCGTCGCGACCGCGCGGCACTCGCGGAGTCGCTCGAGCTGCGTGCGCTGGCGGGTCCAGCCGCCGGACGGGACGCCGAGCGGCTCGCCGAGGCGGAGACGATCTGGCGCGAGCTGGGCAACCCCGCCGGGCAGGCACGCACGGCACTGGTCGGCGCGCTCCTCGCCGGCGACGACGAGGCCGCCCGACGCGCCGAGGCGGCGCTCGCGGAGGTGGGCGCGAAGGGCTACCGCGCGGCACTGGCACTCGTCCATCCCCTCACCGGCGTCCCGCCGGTGGTCGTCCAGTCGCTCGGCCGCTTCCGCGTCCTGCTGTCGGGCGAGCCCGTGCCGCTCGGTGCCTGGCAGTCGCGCAAGGCGCGCGACCTGCTGAAGCTCCTCGTCGCGCGACGTGGCCGTCCGACTCCGCGCGACGTCCTGATGGAGGCGCTCTGGCCCGAACAGGGGCCCGCCCCGCTCGGCAACCGGCTGTCCGTGCTGCTCAGCACCGTCCGGTCTGTCCTCGACCCGGGCAAGCGCCACGACCAGGACCACTTCGTCGGTGCGGACAAGAACGCAGTCTGGCTCGACCGCGCGAACCTGTCGATCGACGTCGAGGAGTTCCTGGAGGCTGCCGAGGACGCACTCGTGCTCTACCGAGCCGGAGAGCGCGGCGCGCTTTCCCGGCTCACGACCGCCGAGGCCGCCTACACCGGCGACTTCCTCGAGGAGGACGCCTACGAGGACTGGACGGTCGCCCTGCGCGAGGAGGCGCGCGCGACGTATACGGCCGTCGCGCGGGCGCTCGCAGACGACGCGGCCGCGCGCGGCGACGTGGACGCGACCACGCGCTATTCGCTCCGGGTCCTCGAGCGCGACCCGTACGACGAGCCCGCCCATCTCGGGCTGGTCGCAATACTCGACGCCGCGGGGCGGCACGGCGAAGCGCGACGCCGGTTCCGCACCTACTGCGCACGGATGGACGAGATCGGCGTCGAGTCGGCTCCCTTTCCGGCCGCACCGAGGCGTCCGCCTCCAACCGGACGCTAAGCCTGCCGTAACGCCTGGGACTCGATTGTCCAGGTCCCGCCGGCAGGTCGCCCGACCGTGACGGAGGTCCCGCTCGGACGCTCGCTCGGCACGGCCGACCACGTGCACTCGTCGGTGAAGCCGGTAAACGTCGAACCGCCCACGTGCCCTGAAACGGGCGCTAAGGGAACCTGAAGGCTCCCGTGCACGATGGACGCATGCACCGCCACGAGGACACGACGTCGAGCGTCGCCGACCCGTCCATCGGCGGGTCCCTGACGCGGACGTTCGTCGTCCGGTTGTGGGAGACGCCCGAGCCGACGTGGGGAACGGGCACGGGCCTCCGAGGTGTGGTCGAGCACGTCCGAACCGGCGACTCGGTCGCCTTCGGAAGCGCGGATGCGTTGCTTGCCTTCCTGCAGACGGCAGCGGGAGGCGGGGCCGGCTCGACGGGGGGAGCTGCGTGACGCGGCGGGGGCCTTTCGCGAGGGCCCTCTCCGCTCCCGCGGCCTACTAGGGACGCTTCGAGCGGGGCTCCTCGGTCGTCGGAAGCGCGTCGAGGTCGCGCTGGACGCTCTCCACGAAGTCGTCGTCGTCCGTCCGCACCACCCGCAGCTTCGCCTTGCGCCGCTCGCGATCGCGCCGATGGCGCGCCTCTGCGCCCAGAGAGCCCGAAACCCTCGGCCATTCCGCGGCGACGACGACGAGGACGCCAAGGGCGAGCAGGACGATCCACGGCCAGCTCACGATGTGATTCTACGTCACGGGGCGCGCGAGGGCAGCCCGCGCGGCCTCGACTCGCGGACGCGCCGCGCACCCGTCGAGGTGGTCGTCGACGAGGCCCATCGCCTGCATGAAGGCGTAGACGGTCGTCGGCCCGACGAACGTCCAGCCGCGGCGCTTGAGCTCCTTCGCGAGGGCGCGGGCCGGCGCGAGGCGAGCGGGGTCGAGCATCGCCTCGCGCGTCATCCGCCTCGGGAGCGTGCGCACATCGGGCTCGAAGCGCCAGACGAACGCCGCGAGCGAGCCCTCCGCCTCGACGAGGTCGAGCGCGCGGCTCGCGTTCGCGATCGTCGACTCGATCTTCCCCCGATGACGAACGATCGACGCGTCGCCCAGCAGCCGCTCGACGTCGCGCTCGTCGAACCGCGCGACGCGATGGAAGTCGAAGCCGGCGAATGCCCGCCGGAACGCCTCCCGCTTGCGGAGGATCGTCAGCCACGACAGCCCGGCCTGGAACCCCTCGAGCGAGAGCTTCTCGAACAGCCGGACGTCGTCCGTGACCGGCATCCCCCACTCGTCGTCGTGATAGCCGCGGTACCCGGCGTCGTCGCCCGCACCCCACCAGCACCGGACGACGTCGTCCTCGTTCCGCACCAGGCCGTCTGCGAGGTCGGGGGCGCTCAACGGCGGACGATCTCCATCGGCAGGCCGGCGAGCGGCACGCCACCGTCCTCCGTGACGAGCCACGTGTCCTGCATGTAAAGGCAGTCCTCGCCGCTTGCCGCGATCGCGTGGGGGTGCATCGAGAGCACCATGTTCTCCCGCAGCTCCGTCTCGACGCCCTCCCCCACCTTCGGGAACTCGATCATCGTCATGCCGATCGAGTGGCCCGTGACGTGGCCGAGGTGGTAGCCGCGGTTCGTGAACCCCTTCGAGACCGCCATGTGGACGTCGTGACAGGTGGCACCGTCCCGCATGGCACCCGTCGCTGCCTCGTAGTACTCCCCGTACGCCTCGGCCATCGCGGTCGTGTCCGCCGACAGCTCGATGCCCGCGGCGGCGACCGCCCGCGACACCTCGACCCAGTGCATCCCCGGGCCGGCCACCTCGAGCGAGGGCAGCACGAAGTCGCCGAGGACCTCCTCCTTCCGCGCGATCTTGAACTCCGGGAGCGCGACGCCCGAGCGGCCCGGAGCGGTGAGCACCATGTTCATCGTCAGCCGGCCGCAGCCCTCGGCGACGAAGTACTCCTCCGCGGCCGCCATCACGTCGGCGGCCGTCCGCCCGGGTGCGTACGCGTCGGCCCAGACCTCGAAGCCGCGGCGGTTGATCCGCACCGAGTCGCGCACGCTCTCGAGCTCCGCCTCGCTCTTCACCGCGCGTGCGAGGTCGAACTCCACGTCGAACGGGACGACGTCGAGGCTCTCGAGCGGTCGGTAGTCGCGGACGGTCATGACGTAGTCGAGGCCGTACACGCCGAGCCGCGTCCAGCCCGCGTCCTTCGCGTGCGCCGCGATCGCGGCGCCGGGGTGCGGATCGAACCGCTGCTCGATCAGGGCGGTCCCGTGCTCGCCGACGTAGCGCGCCTCGGACGGGAAGACGACGAACGGCTCGCCGTCGGCCGGAAGCACGACGTACGCATAGCGGTGCACGATCTGGAAGCCGGACATGTACGTCACGGCGCCCTCGAAGCCCGAGTACTCGCTTCCCGCGACGACGAGCGCGTCGAGATCGTGCCCGGCCATCGCCTGGCGGACGTTCGCGTGACGACGCCCGAGCTCCGCCTCGAGCGCGCTCCTGTCTCCGACTACTGCCATGAAGCCTCGACCCCCTTGATGAGCGCGGTGATGGTGTCGTGAAGCGGTGTCGGCACCCCGAGCTCGCGGCCGAACCGCGCGATGCCGCCGTTCAGATAGTCGATCTCGGTCGCCCGACGCGCCTCGACGTCCTGCAGCATGGACGCCTTGTGGCCGTAGGCGACGTCGGGGCGCGCCGCGTGGTCGATCAGCGCCTCCGGGTCGGCGTCGAGCTCGATGCCCTGGGCCGCGGCGACGGCCTTCCCCTCGTCGACGAGGCCCGAGACGACGGCCCGCAGGTCCGGCCGCTCGCAGAGCCGGCCGTGCGTGAGGCCCGTGAGAGCGCCCATCGGGTTCGTCGCGGCGTTGAAGATGACCTTGCGCCACTGGCTCGGCCGGGCGTCGGCGACCGCGCTCGCCGGCATCCCGGAGCGGGTGCAGGCGTCCGCGAGCGGCGCGATCGCCTCGACCGCGATCGCCTGCGGGTCGAACGGCCCGAACGTCGTGTCGCCCTTGACATCCCACTGGACGACACCCGGCTCGAGCACCTTTCCCGCCGGGAACGTCGTGCCGCGGATGACGCGCGCGACGTGCGCCGCGAGGGTCTCCTCGTTCCCGACGCCGTTCATGACGCTCGCGACCGCGCCGCCGGCGAACGCGTGCGCGGTCGCCGCGATCGCCCCGTCGGCGTGCATGGCCTTCGTCGCGACGATGCCGAACTCGCATGCGGGGAGCTCGGCGGGGTCGCTCGTCGCCCGTGGGCGCCCCACGACCTCCCCCGCTCCGATCAATTGCAAACCGTTCTCGTTGATAGCGTCGACGTGCGGTTTGTTCAGGTCGAACGCCCACACCTCGACGTCGTCGAGCGTCGCGAGATTCGCGGCGAACAGCGAGCCGACCGCCCCGCACCCGACCACGCAGATCCTCATGCGGCTCCTTCCGACGTCGCGTCCCTGGTGACACGCTCCCTACGGCCGAGCCGCGGGAGACCGAACTCGCGTCCGCCGGTGAGGCCGGACGGGCGCAGGACGAGGACGATCGCCATCAGCGCGCCCAGGACGACGAGGCGCGCGCCCTGCGGGAGGTCGACCGTCACGCCGCCGACGCCCACGCCCTGCTCCGCCTCGCTCAGGAAGGAGTCGAGGCCGCTCACCGCGAGCGCGCCGACCACCGCGCCCCACAGGCTGGTGATGCCGCCGATCACGAGCATCGCGAGCGTCACGAACGTCAGCTCGAGGTAGACCTGGTCGGCGGTGATCGAGCCGAGCATGTGCACGTAGAGCCCGCCCGCGAGCCCCGCGAGCGCACCGGAGAGAGTGAACGCCCACAGGCGCTGTCGGTGGACGTCGATCCCGACCGCCTGCGCCGCCGACGCATCCTCGCGCGTCGCGCGGAGCGAGCGCCCGAAGCGGCTGCGCTGGTACCCGAAGGCGACGGCGATGATGACGACGGTGCCGATCGCCGCCCGCGTCAGATCGGTCGTCTCGGGGACGAGCGACAGGGTCGTCGCGCCCGGCCCGATCTTCGTCCACTCGCGCAGGAGGTTGTGCGTGATCTCGAGCACGGCGAATGTGGCGATGCCCGCCGCGAGGCCCGAGAGCCGCATGAGCGGGACGCCGACGAGAAACGCGAAGGCGGCTCCGACGACGGTCGCGAGCACGAGCGCGGGGATGTCGCCGATCGTGTGGTCGCGCAGCAGCGGGAACAGGTCGGGGAGCACGTTCTGCTTCGACTCGAGCGGCACGGTCATCACGCCCGAGGCGAACGCGCCGACGGCGACGAAGCTGAGCTGACCGAACGACAGGACGCCGGAGTTGCCCACGAAGACGTAGATCGCGACGACGATCGCCACCGAGAGGATCGCGGTGAGGAAGTAGATCTCGGTCGCGCGGGACGTGAACGATCCGACGACCGCGGTCGCGACGACGAGCAGAGCGGGCGCGGCGAGCTGCAGCCATGGCTCGAGGCGCTTCACACGCGCTCCACGAGGCTCGACCCTCCACGCGCGAAGAGCCCGGACGGCCGCACGAGGAGCACGAGGATCACGAGCGCGAAGACGACCGACGGGAGGAAGACGGTCTTGTCCGTCGGCAGCGCGCCGTTGATGACGCCCGTCGCGAAGCCGATCGAGAACCCGCCGAGCGTCGCCGTCCAGAGTCGGTCGATGCCGCCGACGACCACGCCGACGAGCACGATGATCGTCTCCTTCAGCGCGAAGTCGGGGGCGACGAGCGGGTTCTGGACCGTGAGGAGGACGGAGACGGCCGCGGCGATGACGGCAGAGAGCAGGACCGCCGTCGCGATCACCGTGTTCGCGCGGACGCCGAGGAGCCGCGCCGTCCCGAAGTCGGTCGCGGCGGCGCGCATCTGCAGGCCGATCCGTGTTCGCGTGAGCAGGAGCGCGAGGAGCGACAACGCGACGGCGGCGACCACGACGGCGACGATGGTCACCTTTCGCACCTCGACGCCCCAGACGGTGATCGCCCGGTTGAGCGACGCGACCGACGCCGCCGGCTCGCCGATCGTGTCGTCGCGCACGTCGATCAGGAGCGCGACGTTCTGCAGGATGAAGGCGACCGCGAACGTCGTGACGAGCATCACGGCCGGCGACTGCGTCCGGAGCGGGCGGAACACCAGCCGGTCCATGGCACCGGAGAGCAGGATCACGACGACGAAGCACATCAGGATCCCGGCCCACGTCGGCCAGCCGGCCTGCGAGGTGAACGCGAGCGTGTAGGCACCGGCCATGATGAGCTGCCCGTAGGCGAAGTTGACGAGCCGCAGCACGCCGAACACGAGGCCGATGCCGACCGCCATCAGCGCATACACCGCGCCGAGGCCGAACGCGTCGACGAGGGTCTGTGCGTCGAGCCAGCCGAGGACCGCGGGGCTCACGAGAGGTAGGCGTGCACCATCGCCTCGGTGTCGTGGGCATCGGCCGGCGTGAGCGTGAGGCGCACCTCGCCGTTCGCGATGAGGTACGTCCTGTCGGCGAAGGCAACCGTCCGCTGCGCCCGCTGCTCGACGAGGAGCACGCTGATCCCGCCGCTGCGAACCTCTGCGAGCGCGTCGAACACGACGTCGACGACCTTCGGCGCGAGCCCGAGCGAGGGCTCGTCGAGGAGCAGGACGTCGGGCGCGGCGACGAGTGCCCGGCCGATCGCGAGCTGCTGCTGCTGACCGCCCGAGAGCGTGCCGGCGTGACGGCGCCGGAACTCGCCGAGGATGGGGAACATCTCGTAGACCCCGGCGATCGCGTCCTCGGCGCCCGCCTTCTCGCGGCGCCCGCTGAGGCCCAGCCGGAGGTTCTCCTCGACCGTCAGCTCGGCGAAGATCCGGCGCCCCTCGGGCACGAGCGCGACGCCGGCGCGCGCGACCGCTTCGGGCGCCCGCCCGCGCAGCGACCGGCCGGCGAGGCGGACGTCACCGGCATGGAGCGGAACGGCGCCCATGATCGCGTGCAGCGTCGTCGACTTGCCGGCGCCGTTCGGGCCGATCAGGCCCACGATCTCGCCCGGCGCCACCTCGAGGTCGAGGCCGCGGACTGCGGTCACGCCGCCGTAGCGGACGACGAGCCCCTCGATCGCGAGCGCCGGCGTCGCGGCGGGCTCGGGGGCTGCTGCGCTCATCCCTCGTCCTCGACGGCGCTCTCGCCCAGGTAGGCCGCGGCGACGTCCAGGTTGCCACGGATCTCGGCGGGCGTCCCGGACGCCAGCATCCTGCCCTGGTCGAGCACCTGGATCCGGTCGCAGACATCCATGATCAGCGCCATGTTGTGGTCGATCAGGAGGACGCCCGCCTCGTGGCTATCGCGCACTGCCCGGACAACCGCCGCGAAGTCGGGGACCTCCGCCTCGGGTAGCCCCGCCGCGGGCTCGTCCATCAGCACGTAGTGCGGCTCGGTCGCGAGCGCGCGCGCGACGCCGAGACGCCGCTCGTCACCGTGCGGCAGCGAGGACGCCGGCACGTCCGTGCGCCCCTCCAGTCCGAGCAGGTCGAGCAGCGTGGATGCTCGCCTGCGCGCCTCCTTCGGGCTCGCTCCCACCCCGATGGCTGCGATCTCGACGTTCTCGCGAACGCTGAGGCTCCGGAACGAGCGGCTCTGCTGGAACGTTCGCGCGAGTCCCGTGCGCCCGCGGCGGTGCGCGGGCCAGCGTGTCACGTCACGGCCGTCGAGCTCGATCGTTCCCGAGCTCGGGGCGTCGAACCCGCTCAGGAGATTCACGAGCGTGGACTTCCCGGCGCCGTTCGGGCCGATCAGCCCCACGACCTCGTGGCGGTGGAGCTCGACGGTCACGTCGCGGAGCGCCTCGACGCCCGCGAAGGACCGCGATACGGCGGTGGCCCGGAGAGACCCTCCGGGCCACCGCTCTTCGTCTGACGACGCAGCCGCCACGTGCTCCTTAGATCTTCGGCACGACCTTGGCCGTGACGCTTCCGACGATCTTCGGCTTGCTGTCCTGGATCCGCAGCACGCGGTACTGGCGGCCGAACACCGTGTGGAGCTGCGGGGTGAAGCTCACGAGCCCCGAGAGCGTCGGGACCCGCCGGAACTTCTCGAGCTGCGCGGCGAGCGCGATGCCCTGCGTCGACCCCTTTGCCCGCTTGATCGCGGTCACGACGCCGTCGATCGCCGCCGCGCCGGTGACGAACCCGCCCGTTCCGGCCTTGACCTTCTTGGCGAGCGCGTTCACCGCGGCGCTCGGGTCGTCGCCGAACGCGGATGCGTAGGTGACGGCGTAGTAGTTGGAGATCGTGGGCGACTTCGGCAGCCAGTACGTCCCGTCACCGGCCCACGAGTTGAGGATCGGAGTGTCGTTCCCGAGGGAGCGGAGCCCCGAGACGAGCGCCGGCAGCTCGCCGAACGCGGTCGACGTCACGATCACGTCGGCGGTGTCTCCGTTGAGCCGGCTGACCGCCGTCGAGACGTTGTTCGCACCCGTCGCGTAGCTCTCCTGAGCCACGATCTTGCCTCCGAGCTGCTTGAACCGCGCCTCGAAGGCCTGGACGACGTTCTTGAAGTAGACGAGCAGCGTGTTCGTGGCGGTCGACGCCGTCTTCCACCCCTGCTTCCACGCGAGCTCGGCCATCGCCGACCCCTCGTCCTGCGCGACGTTGCCGAAGCTGAAGGCGAGCCTGCCCTTCGCGCCGAAGCGCTTCGGTCCCATCTGATCGGTGCCGATGCACGGCGCGATCGCGAGGATGCCGCGGTTGATCGCCTCCTGGACGACCGGCGTCGCGAAGTCGACGTCACAGGTGACGAACATGATGTCGGCGCCCTTGCCGATCAGGCCCGCTGCGCACGCCTTCGCCTTCGCCGGGTTGTTGTTCTGCGTGTCGCACGTGATGATCCGGAGCTTGCGCCCGTTGACCCCACCGCGTGCGTTGATCTGCTGGACCCGGACGTTGGCAGCCGCCAGCGCCGGCCCGTCGAACGGAGCCATGTTTCCCTTGCCGTCGTAGGCCCATCCGATGATGATCGGATCGGATTTCGCCGCAGGCGCAGTCGCGGCGGTAACCGCCGCGACCACGGCGAGCGTCGCGAACAGCGTCGCGAGCACTCCTGTCTTCCTTGCTGTCATCACGCCTCCTGGTGCGCTTGACCGTTGGACTCTGGTTCTCGCCAAGACTCCTCCTTCGCCTTGACGAGGCGGTACAGCGCCGTGTGCAGCGGCACCGGCACTCCGTGCCTGCCAGCCTCGCGAACGAGCGAGCCGGTGATGAGGTCGATCTCGGTCGGCCTACGTGATTCGACGTCCTCCAGCATCGACGGATAGTGAGCGGAGCCCCGCTGCGTCGCATGGACGTTCATCTCCCAGGGGTCCTCGTAGAGCTCGATGCCCGCCGCGGCGGCGACTGCCTTCCCCTCGTCGACGAGGCCGTGGACGAGGTGACCGAGGTCGCCGGGCTCCTCCTCGTCGGCGAAATGGTGGTCGTGGCGAAGCCCGGTGAGCGCGGCGACGGAGTTGACCGTCGCGTTGAAGATCAGCTTCGACCACTGTGCGGGGCGCAGGTCCGCGAACACCTCGGCCTCGAGGCCGGAGCGCCGGACGAGGTCGCCGACCTCCTCGACCCGCTCGAGCGGCGTGTCCTCGTACGGCCCCATCCACGTCGCCGTGTCGAGGACGTACTCGACCTCGCTGTCGGAGTGCTTCGTCCCCGACATGAACGTCACCGCGGAGACGATCGGCCAGTCCCCGTGCGCGCGGACGACCTCCTCGGCACCGAGCCCGTTCAAGGTCGTCATGACGAGCGCCTCCGGGAAGCGGCCCTCCAGCGCGGCGGCCGCGTCCTCGAGCCCACCCGCCTTCGTCGCGACGATCCCGAGGTCGAAGGGCGCGAGCGCGTCGGGGTCCGCGGCCGCCTGGACAGCGGCGTGGAGGTCACTCCGCCCCGTCACGCGCAGCCCGTCGCGGTTCAGGGTGTCCGCGTGCTCCTGCCTGCGCGTGAGCACGCTCACGTCCACGACCTGGGCGAGATGTCCCGCGAAGAGGCTGCCGATCGATCCGGCCCCGATCACACACACGCGCTGGATCACGCGACCCGCGCGGCCTCCGCGGGCACCGCAGCGGCCACGCGTGGAATGACCTCCGAGGCGAACAGCTCCTGGTTCTTGATCGCCATCCAGTGCGGTGCGCCGCCCGCGTTGACCGTGATGCCGATCTCGGTGATGCCCGGACAGAGCTTCCTCGTCTCGTCGATCCGCTCGACGATCTCCTCCGGCGTGCCCACCCAGACGTAGTCCTCCTCGACGAGCTGCTCGAACGGCACCTCGGCGAGCTGCTCCATGATCCCCGACGCATAGAACCCGTAGCCGGCCGCGGTCAGATCCTCGGCCGAGGGCTTCTCGTGCTCGAGCAACGGCGAGCTGTTGCCGTAGATGAACTTCGTGACCCAGTCGCGGCCCTCGCGCAGCGCCGTGTCGCGGTCCGCGTCGAGGTGGCATGCGTGGATCCACACGATGTCGGGCTCGTTGCCGTGCTCGGCGCACTTGGCGCGGTAGAGGTCGAGCTGCTGCTCGAGCGCCTTGTACGGGAGGAGCGGCGGCACGGCCACGCCCCAGCCGTGCTCCGCCGCGAGCTCGTAGGTCCGGTCGGACGTCCCCCCGAGGAAGATGCGGAACGACCGCTCGGGGAACGGCACGATGTGCGAGTCGGCGACCTCGAAGTACTCGCCCGAGTGGGAGAAGCGCTCGCTGCCGAGTGCCGTGAAGAGCAGGTCGACCGCCTCCTCGTACCGTGGCCGCGCGTGCTCGTCGAGGGGGATGCCCGCCTTCTCCGGGATCCAGCCGTGGCCGCGCCCGACGCCCCACTCGTAGCGCCCGCCGGTGAGGATGTCCGTCACCGCGATCGCCGACGCCAGCACCATCGGGTTGTGGTAGGGCAACGCGTGGAGCATCGTGCGGAAGTGGATCTGCTTCGTCCGCTGCGCGGCCGCGGCGAAGAGCGCCGTCGGGTGCGCCGAGACGGAGAACTTCGGGAAGAAGAAGTGCTCGATCGACGCGTAGCAGTCGTATCCGAGCCGGTCGGCGTTCTCGATCTGCTCCAGCACCTCGCCGTACAGCTGCTCCGGGGTCTTGCCCTCGTGCAGCTGCATCTCGGTGTACAGGCTGAACCGCATCGACTGCCCTCCCGTCCGTGACATGTCAAGAGCGAGTATCCCACCCGGCTGACATGACAGTCAAACCGGGCTTCGCCGTCGATCGACCGCCCGGTGCTACATCTCGGCACCCTGCCAGCGCAGGTCCCGAGCGCTCACCTCGATCGCCGGGATCGACACCGGGTCGGGCTCCTCCGACTCGTGCACCGGAGACCACACGCCCCACGAGCGGCGGTAGTACATGAGCGGCCGCCCGAGCTCGGGCTGAGAACCCCCGTCCTCGACGCGCCCGACGAGCAGCACGTGGTCGCCCACCTCGAGCTCGTGGGCCGTCGCGCACTCCGCCCAGGCGACGACGTCCTCGTGGAGGAGCGGCAGGCCGGAGGCGGTCGGGCGCCATGAGATGTTCGCGAACTTGTCCTCGGCCTTCGACGCGAACAGGAGACAGAGCTCGCTCCGCCCTTCGCCCATGAAGTTGACGACGAAGCGCCCTCCGGCACGGAGCGCCGCGAGCGTCCTCGAGCCGAGGTCGACGCAGATGAGGATCGTCGGCGGGTTCGCCGAGACGCTGCAGACCGCGGTCGTGGTGAGCCCGCGCGGGAGGCCGCCCTCGTCGAGCGTCGTGACGATGGCGACGCCCGAGGGGAACGACGCCATCACCTCGAAGAACGCCTGCCGCTCGATCGTCACCCGCGACCGCGCAGCCCGCCGGCCATGGACGGCGATCTCGTCGTCGGTCACGAGGCGCTGCTCCGCCGTTCCCAGCCGCTTGACCTCCGCGAGCAGCTCGGCCTGGCGGTCGGGCGGCACGTCGAGCCCGAGCCGCGCGAGCGCGATCCGGATCGAGTCGATCCCGCTCTTCTTGCCGAGGACGACGCCCCGCTCGGCCCCCACGAGCTCCGACGAGTACGGCTCGATCGCGGGCGGGTCGTGGAACTGGGCGGCGACCGCACCCGACTCGCGCGTGAACAGCGCGTCGCCGGTGACGGCCTTCCAGGGCGGAAGCGGCGTCCCGGCCTTCTCCGCGACGAGCCGCGAAAGCGTGCGCGCGTGCGTGAGCTCGAGGCGCGTCGGGATCCCGTACAGGGCCTCGAGCGCGAGCGCGACCTCGAGGAGGTCGGCATTCCCCGCCCGCTCCCCCATGCCGTTGACGGTGCCCTGCACCCAGGTCGCGCCCGCCTGCACGGCGGCGATCGCCGCGGCCGTGCCGAGCCCGAAGTCGTCGTGCCCGTGCCAGTGGACCGGGACGTCGACGCGCTCGAGCGTGCGCGAGACGAGGAAGGCCGCGGCCTCGGGCGTGGCGATGCCGAGGGTGTCGACGACCACGACCTCCGCCGCGCCGGCCTCGACGGCCGCCGCATAGACACGGTCGAAGAAGTCGAGATCGGCTCTCGAGGAGTCGACGCCGAAGAACGCGACGCGGATCCCGTGGTCGGAAGCGAACGAGACGGCGCTGCGGATCCGGTCGAGCATCGTGTCGCGCGAGACGCCGAGTGCATCGAGCTTGCCGTCGGAGATCGGACTCTCGATCACCGACGCACGCACGCCCAGCTCGACGAGCGCGTCGACGTCGGCCTGGACCGCCCGCGAGAAGCCCCAGACCTCGGCCCGGAGCCCCGCCTCGGCGATTGCCCGCACTGCTTCGAAGTCCTCGGCCGACACGCGTGGGAAGCCGGCCTCGATCCTGTCGATCCCCGCCGCGTCGAGCGCGCGCGCGATCTCGAGCTTCTCCTCCGGCGTCAGGACGACGCCCACGGTCTGCTCGCCGTCGCGCAGGGTGGTGTCGTAGAGGCCCACCGTCGCGCGCGACTGCGGCTCGAGCGCCTGCTCGTTGATCGACCCCGTCCAGACCTTCGACCGATCGAGCGTCACGCCGAGCCCTCCTCGTGTTGCGCCGGCACGCGCGTTGTCACGCCTGCACGATCCCGTCGGGGAACGGGCTGAGCTTCTCCGGCCCGTCCGCGGTGATCAGGAAGTTGTCCTCCAGGCGGAGGCCGCCGCCGTTGTCCCAGTAGCATCCTGGCTCGATTGCAAAGACCATGCCCTCGGCGACCTCGCCGCCCGCCGCCTGGTGAGGATACGGCGGCTCGTGAGCCCGGGCGCCGACACCGTGGCAGATCGGATGCGACGGCTGGCCGGGATACCCGATACGCCCGAGTCCCTCGCGGATCCTGCGGTCGAGCTCGGCGAGGCGCGCTCCGGGGACGCAGAAGGCGACCGCGTCGTCGTAGACCTCGCGCAGACCGGTCTCGAGCACGCTGTAGGGCTCGGTCAGCTCGCCGACGACGACGTTCTTCGTGTGGTCGGCCCAGTAGCCGTCGGCGCAGACCCAGATCTCGAAGAGGGTCGGCTCGCCCTCGACGACGGGTCGGTTCGAGGTCGCGGTGAACGTCTTGATCCCCGCGCCCGCCCAGACGAGGGAGAAGCCGAGCGCGAGGTCGACGGCGCCCGCCCATCCCGTCCCCTCGCCGTGCACGAACCCGAGCCATTCGGCGGCGATCTGCGCCTCGGTCGTGCCGGGGCGGATCACGCCGCGTACGTGGTCCATCGCCGCGGCCGCGATCTCGTTCGCAAGGCGCATCCGCTCGATCTCCTGCGGCGTCTTCCTCGCCCGCGCCTCGACGAGCAGCGGCGTCGCGTCGACGGCGCCGGGAAACGCGTCGAACCAGCCCTTCGTGTACGTCGTCGGCTCCCCGATCATGCGGTCGGACGCCTGCGTCCCGAGCGACAGCTCCAGCCCGACCGTCCCGTGCTCGCGGGCGAGCGTCGCGACCAGCTCGAGGGTGCGGACGACCGGCGGTCGCGGATCGTCCGCGAGGTACCCGTCGACGAGACGCACGTCCGTCGTCCAGGCCGTCCGCGCCGCGTCGTCCGCCGAGGCCTCGACGCAGAAGAGGGTCGGCTCACCGACACGGGGGAAGACGACCGCGTCCCAGCCCTTCATCCCCCAGAAGTTCGTCAGGTAGAGGACGTTGTCCGGCGCGCGGGCGACGATCGCGTCGAGCCCGGCGTCGGCCATGAGCGAGCGGACCCGCTCCAGCTTGGCGTCGTCACGCGGCCAGGGCACGCGTCGATCCTACTAGTGACATGTCACGATCGGCTCAGGCCCGACGGACCAGGCCCTCGCGGCGAAGGCGCTCCCAACGCCCGCCTGGAGGAGATCCGCGATGCCCCGATCCTCTGGACGTGGAGGAGCGGGGCGAGCGTCAGGCCGGCGGGCCCGACCTGCGTCCGCGTCATGCGGGGCTCTCGCGCTCGAAGAGCGCGGCCTGCCCCTGGCCGACGCCGACGCACATCGTCGCGACGCCGTAGCGTCCTCCGCGGCGGCGGAGCTCGTGCAGGAGCGTCACGACGAGCCGCGCGCCGCTCATCCCGAGCGGATGCCCGATCGCGATCGCGCCGCCGTTGACGTTCACCCTGTCGTCCTCGATCCCGAGCTCGCGGACGACCGCCAGCGACTGCGATGCGAACGCCTCGTTCAGCTCGACGAGATCGAGCTCGTCGACGCTCACCCCGGTCCGGTCGAGCAGCCTCCGGACGGCCGGGACGGGCCCGATGCCCATCACCGCGGGGTCGACGCCCGCCACCGCCGAGCCGACGAAGGCTCCGAGCGGCTCGACACCCATGTCCCGGGCGCGCTCCTCGCTCGCGATCACGAGCGCGGCGGCGCCGTCGTTGATTCCGCTCGCGTTGCCCGCCGTGACGGTGCCGCCGGCGCGGAAGGCGGGCCGCAGGCTCGCGAGCTTGTCGAGGCTCGTGTCGGGGCGGGGGTGCTCGTCGTGCTCGAGGTCGCCCGCGGGCACGAGCTCGTCGGCAAAGCGGCCTGCCTCCTGCGCCGCGGCCCAGCGCTGCTGTGACCGAAGCGCGAACGCGTCCTGATCCTCACGGGACACGTCCCAGCGGTCGGCGACGTTCTCGCCGGTCTCGCCCATCGACTCGCGGGAGTGCCGCTCTTCGTAGCGCGGGTTGACGAAGCGCCAACCCAGGGTCGTGTCGTGCACCGTGCGGTCGCCACGCGCGTAGGGCGCGTCCGGCTTCGCGAGGACGAGCGGCGCGCGTGTCATCGACTCGACGCCGCCGGCGACGAACAGGTCGCCGTCGCCGGCGATCACGGCGTGGCACGCGCCGACGACCGCCGAGAGACCGGACGCGCACAGCCGGTTCACCGTGACGCCCGCGACGGAATCCGGCAGCCCGGCGAGAAGCGCCGCAAAGCGCGCAACGTTGCGATTGTCCTCCCCGGCCTGGTTCGCGCACCCGAGCCAGACGTCCTCGATCTCCTCGGGTGCGACGCCCGAGCGCTCGACCGCGGCAGCAACGGCGAGCGCCGCGAGGTCGTCTGGCCGGACCCCCGCGAGCCCGCCGCCGTAGCGCCCGACGGGCGTCCGAACCGCGGAGAGGACGACGGCGCGGGTCACGTGTCCTCGCCGTCGTCGATCACGCGCTGCGCGATTGCGAAGGCGCCGTTGGCGGCGGGCACGCCGCAGTACACGGCGCAGTGGAGCAGCACCTCCCCGATCTCGTCTGGCGTGAGCCCGTTTCGCAGGGCGGCGCGGATGTGCATCTCGAGCTCGTGCTCGCGCCCCGTGGCCACGAGCGCGGTCAGCGTGATCATGCTCCGCGCCCGGCGGTCGAGCCCCGGACGCGACCAGACGTCGCCCCACGCGTAGCGCGTGATGAGGTCCTGGAATCCCTCGGTGAAGGATGTCGTGCGCTCGATCGCGCGGTCGACGTGCGCGTCTCCGAGCACCGCACGCCTGACCTCCATCCCCTCCGCGTAGGTGTCGTCGCGGTCGCTGCTCACGAGCCTCCTTCCCGTGCTGCCGTCCGGGTCTCGTAGCGTGCCAGCGCACGGTCGACGAATGCACCGGAGGAGCCGAGGTAGGTCGTCGGGTCCATCAGCGCGCGGATCTCGCCGGGCGTGAGCCCCGTGTCGACCGACTCGAGCTCCGCGGCGAGCGTGCGTCCGCTCGCCGCCGCTCGAAGCGACGCGTCCCGCACGACCGCTCGTGCGGCGGTCCGTCCGACGCGCTCCGCGAGAACGAGCGCGACTCGCTCCGCGACCACGAGCCCGCCCGTGCGATCGAGGTTCTCGCGCATGCGTGCCTCGTTCACCTCGAGGCCTTCGAGAGCCCTCGCCAGCGCGGCTGCGGCGCCCCCGGTCGTGCCCAGAGCGCCCGAGAGCGCCTCCCACCCCGCCTGCCAGCTGCCCGCGCCGCGCTCGTGCTCTCCGGCGAGCGACCCCACGAGCACCGACGCATGGCCGCGCACGAGCGCGGCGCCGGCTCTCGTCCACATGGAGCCGACCGGGTTGTGCTTCTGCGGCATTGCGGACGAGCCACCTGCCTCGCCGCCCTCCCTGACCTCGCCGACCTCGGTCTGTGCGAGGAGCTGCACGTCGAGCGCGATCTTGGCGAGCACGCCGGCAGTGATCTCCAGCGCCGCACCGAGCTCGGCGACGCGGACCCGGTTCGCATGCCACGGCACGGTCGACTCGGCGAGCCCGAGCTCCCGGGCGAAGAGCGCCGAAACCTCGATGCCCCGGTCGCCGAGCGCCGACAGGGTCCCGGCCGCCCCGCCAAGCTCCGCCGGGAGGCGATCCCCCAGCTCGCGAAGGCGGTCATCGGCGTCGAGCACGCCGACGAGCCACCCGGCGGCCTTCAGCCCGAAGGTCGTCGGAACCGCCTGCTGGAGCAGCGTCCGTCCTGCGACCGGGGTGTCGCGGTGTGCTCGCGCGAGCGTGGCGCAGGCGGCCCCGACCCGCTCGAGCTCGCCGCGCACGAGCCGGAGCCCGTCGCGCGCGACCAGGACGAACGCGGTGTCCATCACGTCCTGGCTCGTCGCCCCGAAGTGCACCCACCGCGCGTGCTCCTCCCCGACGCGCGCGACGAGGGCGCGCACGAGCGGCTCGGCGGGAGTGCCGGCGCCGTGGGCCTCGGCCAGCAGCTGATTCCAGTCGTACCCGTCGGCGGAGCAGGCGGCCGCGATCGCCGCCGCCGACTCCGAGGGGATCACGCCCGCGGCGGCGCCCGCGCTCGCGAGCGCCCGCTCGACCTCGAGCATCGCCTGGAGCCACGAGCGTCCCGAGGTCGCCTCGCGAAGCGATGCCGGGACGAACAGCGCGTCGAACGCGGTCACACCGCGAAGAATGTCGTCTGCGCCGGCCCCTGGAGACGGATGTCGAATCGCACGCCCCCGTCCTCGGGGACGGCGACGAGGGTCTCGCGCTGGGCGGCCGAGAGGCGCGAGAGCACGGGGTCAGCCGCATTGGCCTCGACCTCATCGGGGAAATAGAGGCGGGTCACGACGTGCTTGAGCAGCCCGCGCGCGAAGACGACCACCTCGATGTGTGGTGCCTGCATCCCTCCCTCGGGCCACGGCACAGGGCCCGGCTTGATCGTCGTGAGCACGAAACCGCCGTCCGCCTCGGTGCCGCAGCGGCCGAACCCCAGGAACCCGTCGTCGTCCGTCGTCCGCGCGGCGCCGCCGTCGCCCGCCGGATGCCGGTAGCGGCCGGAGACATCCGCCTGCCACGTCTCGACCATCCCGTCGGGCACGGCGTCGCCCGCGCCGTCGAGCAGGCGGCCTGCGATGCGGATCGCCCGCGGGTCGCCGGGATCGACGACGTCGGGCGTGACGAGCGTGCGGAACAGGCCGATGCGCAGGTACGGGCCCGCGGTCTGCGACGGCGTGATGCCGAGCTCAGTCATCGTGCGGCTCCTCGAGCGGCGTGGCCGACTTGCCGCCGACGACGATGTCCCAGCGGTAGCCGAGCGCCCAGTCCGGCTCGGTCAGCCCGAGGTCGAAGGTCGAGACGAGACGCTCGCGTGCCTTCGGGTCGCGCACCGAGTTGAAGATCGGGTCGAACGGGAACAGCGGATCGCCCGGGAAGTACATCTGCGTGACGAGCCGCTCGGTGATCGCCCGCCCGAAGACGGAGAAGTGGATGTGGTTCGGCCGCCAGGCGTTCGGGTGATTGCGCCAGGGATATGCGCCCGGCTTGACGGTGACGAACCGATAGCGCCCGTCGTCGTCGGTGACGCAGCGTCCTGCGCCGGAGAAGTTCGGGTCGAGCGGGGCGTCGTGGTCGTCGACCTCGTGCGCGTACCTCCCGGCTGCGTTCGCCTGCCAGATCTCGACCAGCTGACCGCGGAGCGGCTTGCCGTCGCTCCCGAGGACGCGGCCGCTGACGACGATCCGCTCGCCGAGCGGCTCACCCTCGTGCTGCCGCGTGAGGTCGGCATCGCGGGAGTCGACGGACGATTCGCCGTAGGCGGGCCCCGTCAGCTCGGTCAAGGTCGACGGGATCACCACGAGCGGCTCCTTCGGCGCGCGGAGGCGCGTCCCGACGTAGTCGTAGTGGTCGTACGGCGGATCGACGCCGGCGCGCTCGGCGTCGACGACCTCCGGGAACGGGCGGACGTCAACGGACATGGCTCTCCTCCAGAGCGACGACGAACGGTGCGGTGGTGACGGCGCCGACCTCCTCGAGCGTCGCGCCTTCGAGCAGCTCGGTCAGATGCAGCCGGCCGTCGACGCGGCGGAAGACCGACAGCTCGGTGACGACGACATCGGCGGCGGCTGCCGCGGTGAGCGGATAGGCGCAGTGGGGGACGACCTTCGGCTCGCCGCGGGAGGTCCTCGCGGTCATCGTGACGATGACCCGGCGCGCGCCGACCACGAGGTCCATCGCGCCGCCGACGCCGAGCACGTCCCGCCCCGGCACCGCCCAGTTGGCGATGTCGCCCTCGCCGCTCACCTCGAGCGCGCCGAGCACGGCGACGTCGACGTGGCCGCCGCGGATCATCGCGAAGCTCGATGCGCTGTCGAAGTACGCGGCGCCGGGAAGGGCCGTGATCGGCTGCTTCGCGGCGTCGATGAGGTCGGGGTCGAGCTCGTCCGGGATCAGGGCGCGGCCCGACGCCGAGGAGCCCGTTCTCCGTGTGGAGCACGACGCTCGTGTCGGTGCCCAGGTAGCCCGGGATGAGGTTCGGGATGCCGATCCCGAGGTTGACGACCTCCCCGGGTCGGAGCTCGAGCGCGGCGCGCGCCGCGATCCGCGCCTTGGCGTCGCCGCTCATACGCCCGCCACGAGCCGGTCGACGTACAGGTGCGGGGTGACGACCGACTCGGCCTCCAGCTCGCCCGCGGCGACGATCTCGCCCGCCTCGGCGATCGTGACGGTCGCCGCAGTGGCCATCAGCGGATTGAAGTTGCGCGCCGTCCGCCGGTACCAGAGGTTGCCGAGCGTGTCGGCGCGCGCCGCGTACACGAGCGCGACGTCGGCGCGGATCGGCTCCTCGAGCACATGCCGTACGCCCTCGATCACGCGCTCCTCCTTCCCGTCGGCGAGCAGCGTGCCGGCGCCGACCGGCGTGAAGAAGCCTCCGATGCCGGCCCCGGCGGCGCGGATCGCCTCCGCGAACGTCCCCTGCGGCACGAGCGTCGCCTCGATCTCACCGGCGTTCACGGCCGCCACCGCCTCGGGATTCGAGGTGAAGTACGACGAGATCCCGCGACGGATGCGGCCCTGCCGCAGCAGCTTGCCGAGCCCGCGGCCGGGCTCGCCGATGTTGTTCGAGACGATCGTCAGCTCCGTCGCGTCGGAGTGCTCGACGAGGGCGTCGATCAAGGCGAGCGGGGCTCCGACGAGCCCGAACCCGCCCACCATCACGGTGTCGCCGGTCCGGATCGCTCCGATCGCCTCCTCTGCCGTCGTCGTCGTCGCGGTCATGCCCGAGTCCGGTCGCAGCCGCCGGGCGCCTCAGAACGGGAACGGGTGGGAGCCGCGCTGCACCGTGATCCAGCGCATCTCGGTGAACTCGTCCACCACGGCCGTGCCGCCGAAGCGGCCGAACCCGCTGTCCTTGACGCCGCCGAACGGCATCTGCGGCTCGTCGCCGACCGGCTGGTCGTTGACGTGGACGATGCCCGCGTCGATCGCCTGTGCGAGCGCGAGACCCCGATCGGTGTCCGTCGTGATGATCCCGGAGGAGAGCCCGTAGGCGGTTGCGTTCGCGCGCTCGACCGCCTCCTCCGCGGAATCCACGACCTCGATCGCGGCGACCGGGCCGAAGGTCTCGTTGTTGGCGAACTCCGAGTCGGCCGGGACGTCTGCGAGCAGCGTCGGCTGGAAGCACGCCCCCTCGGCGGCGCCGCCGGCGAGCACCTTCGCGCCGCTCCGCACCGCCGCGTCGACCCGAGCCTTGATCGTCTCGAGCGCGTCGCCGTTGATGACCGGCCCGATGATCGTGTCCGGCTCCTTCGGATCGCCGACCTTGAGGCCGCGCGTCTTCTCGGCGAGGCGCGCGACGAACTCCTCGGCCACCGGGCGCTCGACGATGATCCTCCGCGCCGACATGCAGATCTGCCCCTGATGGAGGAACGCGCCGAACGTGGTGGCGTTGACGGCGTACTCGAGATCGGCGTCGGCGAGGACGATCAGCGGGTTGTAGCCGCCGAGCTCGAGGACCACGCGCTTGAGCTGCCGTCCCGCCGCCTCCGCAAGCTTCCGCCCCGTCGCGGTGGAGCCCGTGAAGTTGAGCCTCCGCACACTCGGGTTCTCGACCAGCTCGTCGCCGATCGGCTGCGCCTCTCCGGGCGCGTGCGTGACGACGTTCAGCACGCCCTCCGGGAGCCCCGCCTCGGCGAACACCTCGCCCCAGAGCAGCCCGCCGACCTGCGGCGACCATTCCGACGGCTTCAGGACGACCGTGTTGCCGAGCGCGAGCGGCGCGGCGATCGCGCGGGCCGAGAGGATCAACGCCGCGTTCCACGGGGCGATTGCCCCGACGACGCCCACGGGCCGCCGCACGCCCATCGCGAAGGCCCCCGTGTCGGAGGGAAGAACCTCGCCGAGCGGCGCGTAGGCGAGCGCCGCGGCCTGGCGGAAGAGGCCGGGGACGAAGTGCATCTGGAACATCCCGAATCCGAAGGTGCAGCCCGTCTCGCGCGCGAGCATCGACACGACCTCGTCCTGCCGCGCCTCGAGCACCTCGGCTGCCTTGAGGAAGATCCCCTGGCGCGCGGCGGGGGGCGTCTGCGACCACTCGGCGAACGCCGCTGCCGCCGCCTCGACCGCCCGCTGCGCATCGCCTCGGCTCCCGGCGGCGACCTCGGACACGAGCTCGTCCGTGAACGGGTCTCGGTTCTCGAAGGTGCGGCCGCCCTCGGCCTCGACGAACGCGCCGCCGACGAAGAGCCGCGTCTCGATACCGGTCTCGGTCTGGGTGCTCATCGCTGCTCCTCTCTCGTGTGCCGGGCGGCCCGCGGGGTCTCGACGCCGGGCTCCTCGGGCCTCACGGCGCGCGTTCCGACGGACTGCTGGAGGATCCTCGTGCGCATGCCCGTGCGACAGAGTGTTCCATTCGTCAAGACACTAGTCTAGTATGCGGGACGTTCAGAGGGAGAGACGGCATCGAGACGTCCCGCGTGCCAGCACCCAATCCGGTGGAGAAATCCCGTTCACGCGCGCCTCGTGCACCCGATGACGGGCCGAGCGCAGGGTTTCGTGCGCCCGGAGACGCCGGCACCGCCCGAGATCGTCGCCGCGAGCCGTCGAGTCGGTCAGCCCTCGGGGGCCGACGCGACGCCAGCCGCGCGGAAGCCACCTCGACGCGGAGGGGGGTGCGGCTGACGAGATCCTGAGGGAGGCGTGCGCGGCGTCCGCCGCGTGGTTCGGTCAAACGAAGCTCAACGGAGGGATTCATGAGATCGACGAAGATCACGATCGGTGTCGCGTGTGCGGTCACCGGTGTCCTCGCGCTGATGCTGGCCGGCTGGGCATCTGGCGCGGGGACATCCCGCGCAGCGGCACCCATCGGCTCCGGCAAGGCATCCGCCACGAAGTCCGTCTGCGGCCTCGGCACGGGCAAGAAGGCGAGCGGCCGCCCGATCAAGCTCGGCGGCATCGACATGCTGATCCCGGGCGTGGACTTCACGACCATCGGCAAGGTCGCGAAGGCGTACTTCGACTGCGTCAACGACAACGGCGGCATCCGCGGCCGCCCGATCAGCTACACGCTCTACAACGAGCAGCTCAACCCCGCCCAGCAGGCGTCCCTCGCCCGGAAGCTCGTCGAGAGCGACAAGGTCGTCGGCGTCGTCGGCAACACCAGCTTCACCGAGTGCGGGACGAACTGGAAGTACTACAAGTCCAAGGGCTACACCGTGATCGGCGCAGGCGTCCAGGCGGAGTGCTTCGGCGTCCCGTCCATCGTCGAGGTGAACATGGGGCCGCGCTATTCGAACGAGGGCGCAGCCCAGGCCCTCGTCCGCGCGGGGGCCAAGTCGATCGTCGTCGCGTCCCCGTCGACGATCGCGGCGTACGCGGACGGCGCCGCCATCAAGGTCGCCCAGGCGGCGGGCATCCCGGGCAAGAGCGTCCCCGTCACGGTGCCCGTGACCGACGCGAACACGATCGTCCAGCAGCTGTACCAGGCCGCAGGCCCGGGCGGCGGCATCATCCTCGACTTCACGCCCGACACCGCGCCGGCGCTCATGAAGGCGGCGGAGGCGCAGGGCCTCATCGACAAGGTGAAGTGGGGCTCCTCGACGCCGATCGCGAACACGTTCATGGCCGGGCAGTTCGGCAACTGGGACGGCAAGCTGTTCATCAACTCCGAGTTCGGCCTGCTCGACGCCTCGCAGGGACCCGACACCCGGCTGATGCTCGCGATCCTCAAGAAGTACACGAAGATCGACCCGCAGGCGTTTGCCCAGATGGGCTTCATGGCCGGGAAGTTCGCGACGCAGGCGCTCCTGAACGTCAAGGGCCCGGTCACCGCGAAGTCGTACAACGCTGCCGTGCGCGCCCTCAAGAACCAGAAGACCGACATGCTCTGCAAGCCGTGGTACGTCGGCAACGCCCTGCCGTACCACATCCCGAACAACACGGACATCACCGTCGACTACAAGGACGGCAAGGTCGTGCTGAAGGAGAAGTGCTTCGCGATCGCGCCGGTGGACAAGGAAATGGCCCAGACGCGCGTCTGGGAGAAGAAGTTCAACCTCAACACCGGGAAGTAGCGGTCGAACCAGTGGCGATCAGGGTGCCCAGGAGGAACCGTGCATAGCGTCGTCGGCTTCGCCGTGTTCGGCGTCGACTGGGAGTTCCTCAAGCCGTACATCGTGCTGGGCCTCGCGCTCGGAGGGGTGTACGCGCTCTCCGGCGTCGGGATCGTGGTGCTCTATCAGGCAACGGGCGTCCTGAACCTCGCGTTCGGGGCGATCGGCGCCTGCGGCGCCCTGATCGCCTACTGGATGATCAACCACACGAGCTGGCCGCACTGGCTCGCGTACGTCACCTGCGTCGCGTTCGGCGGGGTCGTCAACCTCGCCTACGGGCTGCTCTTCGGCCCCGCCTTCGCGGCGCGGGATCCTCTCGTCAAGATGATGGGAACGCTCGGTCTGGCCTTGATCCTGCTCGGGATCATGGCCTGGCGGGCCCCGGTCGGCGGCGCGTTCGCGCGCTTCCTCCCGCTGCCGAGCTCGAGCCACACCTTCACGCTGTTCGGGGCGTTCGTGAACTGGACGCAGGTGATCGCCCTCGCGTTCGCGCTCGTGCTGACCGCCGTGACGACGGCGTTTCTCAGGTACACGAACCTGGGAACCGCCTACCGCGCGATCGCCAACGACCGCGAGATCACCGCGACGCTCGGCGTGCCCGTGCGCCGTGTCGAGGCGTCGGCATGGTTCGGCTCGGGGCTCGTCGCCGGCGCCGCGGGCCTGCTCCTGCCGGACCTGATCACCTCCCTCGACTACGCCGCGTTGACGTTCCTCGTCATCGCAGCGCTCGCCGCCGCGCTGATCGGGCGCCTCCAGTCCCTCTGGGTGACATTCGCGGGTGGCCTCGCGGTCGGGCTCGCCCAGGCGATCTTCGCACCGTACGCCTCGCTGGCGCGCTACCGCTCGGCGGCACCGTTCGTGCTCGCGATCCTCGCGCTGCTCTGGCTCTCACGCCACCGCGTCGTCACGATCACCCGGACCGCGCGGTAGCGGTGGCAGCCTCGAGGACACCCGGCCAGGGAGCGGCCGCCGCGGCGCGCGCCACGTTCTCGCTCGACCGGGGCTCGATCGTGCGCGGCCTGGCGATCGCGGTGTTTCTGGCGATCGCCATCTTCTTTCTCCCGACGATCGGCGCCGACTGGACGACCACGTTCACGAGCGTGGCGATCTACTCGGTGATCACGCTCGGCCTCGGGCTCCTGTACGGACGCGTCGGCCTCATCTCGCTGGGGCAGGTCGCGCTGCTCGTGATCGGGGTATGGACATCGACGCGCCTCAGCTTCGCCACGGATCTCCCGTTCCCGGTCCTGCTCCTCGTCACCGGCGCCATCACGTGCGGGGTCGGCGTGCTGATCGGGCTGCCTGCGATCCGGCTCTCGGGCCTCTACCTCGCCCTCATCACGCTGATGGCGGCCGGGGCGGTCAACGTCGTGCTCGTGGCGATCAACTTCCCGAACGGCGGTGGGGGCTTCACCGGGCGGACGGACACGCCCGACCTCTCCGGCCTCAAGCCGGTGGCAAGGCCGGGCATCGCCGAGGGCGACACGGCCTACTACCGGTACGTGGTCGTCGTCGCCGCGGTGATGTTCCTCGTCGCGCTCCTCCATGTCCGCGGCAAGCCGGGACGGGCGTGGGCGGCGATCCGGGAGAGCGAGCCGGCCGCGCTGGCTGCAGGTGTCAACATCGTTCTGTACAAGCTCTGGGCGTTCGCGCTCGCGTCGTTCATGGCGGGTGTCGCGGGCTGCCTGCTCGCCGCGCAGGTCGGCCAGCCGACGGCGCAGTCGTTCCAGACGCAGGACTCCCTCACGCTCCTCGCGACGACGCTCATCGGCGGCATCTTCAGCCTCTGGGGCGCGGTCGTCGCAGGGTGCTTCAGCCAGCTCCTGCCGTTCCTCTTCCAGGTGCAGTGGGGGATCAACCCCAATTTCGTGCTGATCCTCTTCGGCGCAGGCCTGCTGCAGGTGCTCCTCACGGCGCCGGGCGGGCTCGCACAGCAGTTCCCGAAGGACATGGCGAACCTCGGCCGGCTCGTCTGGCGCGGGGTCGGCAAGGTGACGGGCGGCGGGGGCGGGTCGTGATCGAGGTCGAGGGGCTCACCGTTCGCTTCTCGGGCGTCACGCCGATCGACCGGATGAGCGTGACGTTCCCGGGCGGCACGTGTGGGCTGATCGGGCCGAACGGCGCCGGGAAGACGACGTTCTTCAACGTCCTCTCGGGCTTCGTCAAGCCGGCAGCGGGCTCGATCCGGGCGTTCGGCGAGGACCTGCTCGGGATGGCCGACTACAAGCGGGCCCGTTGGGGGCTCCGTCGGACGTTCCAGACCGAGCAGGCGATCGAGCAGCTCTCGGTGTTCGACAACGTCGCGATGATCTACGAGCACTCGGGCGTCAAGGGCGCCGGCAAGCGCGCCGAGGTACAGGCGGCGATCCAGTTCGTCGGCATGGAAACCCCGTCCGCCGCGAAGGTCGGCGGCCTCGGCGCGCGAGAGCGCCGGCTGGTCGAGATCGCCCGAGCGGTCGTCGGGCGCCCACGGGTGGTGCTCCTCGACGAGCCGGCGGCCGGCCTGCCCGAGGAGGAGACCGAGCATCTGCGCCGCGTGATCCAGACCATCCCCGAGCAGTTCGGGGCGCTCGTCGTCCTCGTCGACCACGACATGAGCCTCGTGCGGGCGTGTTGCGAGACCACCGCGGTGCTCGACTTCGGGCGGCTGATCGCGTCCGGGCCGACCGCCGAGGTCCTCCTCGACGAGAACGTGATCAGGGCCTACCTCGGTACGGAGGACATCGCGTGAGTGCGACCGCCGCGACCGCGAACCTGTCGTTCGCAGGGCTCTCCGTCGCCCGCGGCGGACGCCAGGTGCTGCGCGACGTGTCGATCACGATCCCGCCCGGCGAGGTCACGGCGCTGCTCGGGCCGAACGGCGCCGGAAAGTCGACCCTCGTCCTGACGGTCGGCGGCGTCCTCCGCCCCACCGCCGGCACGATCGCGGTCGGCGACGTCGAGCTGACACGGCGCCGTCCAGAGCAGATCCGCACCGCCGGCGTCGCGATCGTTCCCGAGGGGCGCCAGCTGCTCCCCAATCTCACCGTCGAGGAGAACCTGCGCGTCGCGACGTACGCGCTCGGACGCCAGGACGCCCGCAGCGGGATCGCGCATGCGCTCGAGCTGTTCCCCGAGCTCGAGAAGCGGTGGCGCATCACCGCGCGCTCCCTCTCGGGCGGCGAGCAGCAGATGGTGGTGCTCGCGCAGGCGCTCGTCTCGCGGCCGCAGTTCGTCCTCGTCGACGAGCTCTCGCTCGGCCTTGCTCCGATCGTCGTCCAACGGCTCGTGCCCACGATCGCGGCCGTCGCCGCGAGCGGCGTCGGCGTCCTGCTGATCGAGCAGTTCGCCCACGTCGCGCTCGGGCTTGCGCAGACCGCGTACGTCCTCGAGCGGGGCCGGATCCACTATCACGGGACGGCTCAGCGGCTGAAGGACGAGCCGGAGCTGCTCCAGTCCGCCTACCTGTTGCGCGACGTCGATCCGGGCGGCGACGCGCTCGAGACGCTGTCGTAGGTGCCCTTGCCTCCCGCGGCAGAGACGGGCGTGGTGCAGACGGTTCGCGGGCCGGTGGCCGCGGCGGACCTCGGTCGCACACTGCCGCACGAGCACATCGTCGTCCTCCAGCCGGAGGCGTTGCAGAACTACGGGCACGTGTGGGGCGCGGCGTACTGGGACGAGGAAACGGGCGTGCGCGACGCGATCGAGAAGCTCCGCGCCGTCCGCGACAGCGGGATCCGGACCCTGGTCGACCCGACCGCGCCCGGCCTCGGCCGCTGCATCCCGCGCATCCAGCGGATCAACGCCGAGGTCGACCTCAACATCGTCGTCGCCACCGGTGTCTACGCGTTCCTCGAGCTGCCGAACTTCCTCCACTACAGGAGCGCCGAGGCGATCGCCGAGCTCTTCGTGCGCGAGCTGCAGGTCGGGATCGACGACACCGGAGTCCGGGCGGCGTTCATCAAGTGCGCCGTCGAGGAGCACGGTCTCGTCGGCGACATCCCGAGGATCCTGGACGCCGTCGGCCTCGCGGCACGCGAGACGGGCGCTCCCGTGATGGTGCACACGAACGCGAGCGCGGGGACGGGAACCATGGCACTCGAGGCCCTCACGAGTCGGGGTGTCGACGCCGGACGGATCGTCGTCGCGCATGCGGGCGACAGCAACGATCTCCCGTACCTGCGTGCGATCGCCGACACGGGGGCGATCCTCGGCTTCGACCGCTTCAACATCCCCCACTTCAACCCCGACGCCGACCGCATCGAGACGCTCCTCGCGCTGCTCGAGGAGGGGTACGGCGACCGCATCCACCTCTCGCACGACGGCGCCTGCTTCTACGACTTCATGGTCGGCGACCCCAACTTCGCCGACGAGCGGCCCGACTACCTCCACCTCTCCACGAAGATCCTCCCCGTGCTGCGCGAGCACGGCGTCACCGACGGCGCAGATCGACGAGCTGACGATCGACAATCCGCGGCGCTTCCTCGACGCCTCGCGGGTCGCTGCGTGACCGATCTCGCGCGCCTCGGCGTCGTGGAGGCCGTCGGCGCTCCTCGCGCAACGCAGCGTGTCGGCGACCGAGCTCACGACGGCCCTCCTGGACCGCATCCGCGAGGTCGACGGCGTCGCACAGCCACGAGGGCGATCCCGGCTCGATCAACGCGTGGGTACGCGTCTACGAGGAGGACGCGCTCGCGGCCGCAGCGCGGGCGGACGAGCGGCTCGGCGAAGCCGCCGTTGCGGCGCGACGGCCCCGCTCCGCCGCTGACCGGCGTCCCGATCGGGCTCAAGGACCTCTACGGCGTCGCCGGCAAGCCGCTCACCGCCTCGAGCAGCCTCTTCGAGGACGTGCCGGCCGAGGACTGCGACGTCTGGAAGCAGCTTTCCGCCGCGGGCATGGTGCTTCTTGGCCATCTGCACACCCACGAGTTCGCCGCCGGCGGGACGACCGACCAGGTCGGGAGTCCCGTGGGACCTCGACCGCTCGCGCCGGGGGGTCGAGCGGCGGCTCCGGCGGCCGCGCTCGCGGCGCGCATGACTCCCGCGGCGACCGGCACCGACACCGCCGGCTCGCTGCGGATCCCCTCCGCCTGCTGCGGCACGTCGGCGATCAAGCCGACCCGCGGTCTCGTCTCGCTCGCAGGGGTCGTCCCGCTCGTCGTGGAGCACTCGACCACGCCGGTCCGATGGCGCGGACCGCTCGCCGACTGCCGCGGTGCTGCTCCGAGGCGATGGCCGGGCCCGACCGGCGCTCGGCCGAGACCGCGCTCAATGCCTCATCGCCCGACGGGCTGCCGGAGCGCCCGGCGGCGCGGCTCGCTGGCCGGCGTTCGACTCGCCGTCTCTCCGCGCATCGCGCTCGGTCGAGCTCGACGCCGACGTCGCCGCCGGATTCGACGGTCGCGCTCGACGCCTGCCGCCGGCTCGGCGCCTCACTCGTCGAGCCGCCGGCACCTGCGGCGGGGCCTGACCTCGGTGGCGGCTTCCGCGAGTTCCGCGACGTCGGCGACGACTTCCTCGACGTGCTGACGACAGAACTCCTCGTCTACCACCGCCGTTTCGACGCCCAACGCGACCGCTACCGCCCTTCGCTCCGCGAATGGGTCGAGGAGGGGGAGCGGCGCGCGGTGTCCGGCGAGGACTACGTCGCCGCTCAGGCCCGGCGACGCCAGCTCGACCGGCGTCTGGGCGGACTGGCTCGACGAGCACCGGGTAGACGGCCGTGATCGAGCCCACGATCCCCGTCGTCGCTCCGCTCCGCGGTGACGGCTACGACCACTGCGGGCACGGACTACGCCCTGATCTCACTCACGCACCTCTGGGACTGGACCGGGTTTCCCCGTGGTGGCTCTCCCCGCAGGTGTCGGACGCAGCGGCCTCCCGGTCGGCGTCTCGCTCATCGGGCGCGCAGGATCGGACTGGGATCTCCTCGCGCTCGGAGAGGCACTCCAGGGCGAGCTCGGCGTGCCCGAGCCACCGCCGCTCCCGAGTGGCCGGCTAGCCCGGGACGAGCACCGCGCGGCCGTTGACGTCGCCGTCTCGAAGACGCCCGAGCACCTCGTTGACGGCCTCGAGCGGATGCACCTCGGTCTTCAGCACGATCCGGCCGGCCGCGTGGAGCTGGAGCAGCTCCCACAGGTCGATCCACGTGCCGACGAGGTTGCCGACCACGGCGTGCTCGTCGACGACGAGCGCGGGCGACGGGATCGAGATCGTGCCGCCGTAGCCGATCACCGAGTACGTCCCGCCGCGGGCGAGCATCGCCGCCGAGCCCGCGTGGGTCTCGTCCGTCCCGACGAAGTCGAACACGAGGTCCGCCCCGCGCCCGCCCGTCAGGTCGCGCACGGCGTCCACCGCCCCGCTGCCGTCGATCACCTCCGCTGCCCCGAGCTCGGTGGCCAGCCGACGCCTGCGCTCGTCCGTGTCCACGGCGATCACGGTGCTCGACCCGAGCTCGCGGACGAGCTGGACCGCGATGTGCCCGACGCCGCCCACTCCGATCACGACGGCCGTCGAGCCCGGAACGGCGAGATGGGCCACGCGCCTGACTGCGTGGTAGGCGGTGAGGCCCGCGTCGGCGTGCGGGGCGACGTCGACAGGCTCGACCCCCGCGGGGAGCGGGACGAGCGACCGCTCGGACACGAGGACGAAGTCGGCGAAGCCCCCGTCGACGGACAGGCCGGTGAACTGGTGCCGGACGCAGTGCATGTCGTTGCCGCGCCGGCACGCGACGCAGAGGCCGCAGCTGAACGGCGGGTAGACGAGCACCGCGTCGCCCGCGGCAACCGTCGTCACGCCGATCCCCACCGCCTCGACCCATCCCGCGTTCTCGTGGCCGAGGACGAGCGGCAGGGTGACGCCCGCCGGCTCCATCAGCCCGTCGATCGCATGCAGATCCGTGGCGCACACGCCGGCACCACCCACGCGGACGAGCACGTCGGTCGGTGCGGAGACGTCGGGAATCCGCCGCTCGACGAGCTCGAGCGGCTCGTGGTACGCGTGCATCAGCGCAGCCTTCACGGGCCCACCTCCTGCCTCGGGGATCTCACGGCGTGAAGCTCGCGTCCGGCTCGACGACGACCTCGAGCAGCAGCGGCTCGTCCCTGCCCGAAAGACCCGGGACGATCTCGTCGAGCGCCTCCAGCAGCTCGTCGATGCTCGCGCACGGTCCGTGCCGGGCAGCCGAATGCGCGTGCCAGGCCGGCGACGTCGACGCCGAAGCCCGGCCACGGGGCGTCGCCTCCCTGCAGCTCGGCGAGTCGGTCCATCACGGCGTAGCCGCCGTTCGAGAGGATCACGAACAGCGCGCCGGCGCGGTAGTGGGCTGCGCTCCAGAGCGACTGGATCGCGTACAGCGACGAGCCGTCGCCGACGAAGGCGACGACGGGACGGTCGGGGCATGCCATGCGCAGGCCGGTCGCGGCGGGAAGGGCGAAGCCGAGGCCGCCCATGGCCGGGCTCAACGAGCCGAGCGGCTGTCGCGCCGGCAGGCGGGCGAGGAGCTCGGGGCGGTTCGACGGGGACTCCTCGAGGACGATCGCGTCCGACGCGAGCCGCTCGGCGACCGCCGCGAACACGTGCCCGGCGCGAAGCGGCTGCCCGTTCGCCGGCGGGTCGGGCGGCGCGGGACGCACGAACGGCGACGGAGCCGCTGTGCCCCGCGCCGCGACGACGCGTGCGAGCGCTGCGCACACGATCCCCGGGGGCGCGAGCACGGCCAGGTCGGCGGTGCTGCGATGCACCTCGGCGGGATCCTGGCTGACGACGACGACCGTCGTCCCGGGCTCCACGAACGGCCCGGGCACGAAGGCGTACTGCCTGAACGCAGGCGCTCCGACGGCAAGCACGACGTCGTACGGTGCGAGCGTCTCGCGAAGGCGCTGCCGGTCGGCGGGCAGGTGGCCGGCGAACAGCGGGTGGTCCTGCGGGAATCCCGCGCGGCCGCTGAACGACTCCTGCCAGACCGGGCACGCAAGCCGCTCGGAGAGCGCGACGACCGCCGCCCAGGAGTCGGCGTCGTCGATCCCCGCTCCACCGACGAGCGCGGGCCGCTTCGCGCGGTCGACGACTCCGGCAACCTCCTCGACAAGGGCCGCGTCGGCGGCCCGTGCGCGCACGACCCGCCGCGGCGCCGCTCGTTCCTCCGGGGGGGAGGCCTCGTGGCCCCAGTCGTCCATCGGCACGATCACGAGCGCCGGCCCGCGTCCGGTCACCGCCTCGTGGTAGGCACGCGCGATCGACGCGGGCACGCTCTGCGCCCGGAGGGGCAGGTCGGCCCACACGGGGTAGTCGCCGGCAAGGCCCTGCAGCCTGCCCGTCAGGAACGGCTCCGAGGCGATGTGACGGCGGTCCTGCTGGCCCACGACGACGACGAGCGGCACCCGGTTCACCCGTGCGGTGGCGAGCGCGCTGACGGCGTTGCCGAGCCCCGGCGTGGTGTGCAGGATCGCGAGCGCCGGCTCGCCCCGCCCGATCGCGAAGCCGGTTGCCATCCCGACGACGGAGCTCTCGTGGAGCCCGAGGACGAACCGCAGATCGGCCGGGAGGTCGGCGAGCAGCTCGATCTCGGTCGAGCCAGGGTTGGCGAAGAGCGTGGTGAGGCCGTGCTCCCGGAGGACGTCGAACGCCGCGTCGCGCACGGTCGGGAGCACGACGGCCAGCCTACTCGAACTGATTTGATCCTTCTCCGATGGGCGATCCGACAGGCTCTCGTCCCCGGCGCACCGAGCCGTCGGACATCACGGCCGCCGCCGTCGCGAGCTTCTCGGGCTGCCGTGACGAGCGTCTTCGCGTCCTGCTCGAGCGCCTCACGGCGCATCTCCACGCGTTCGCGGCCGAGGTAGGTCTCACGCAGGACGAGTGGGAGGCGGGCATCCGGCTCCTGACCGAGACCGGGCACATCACGGACGAGCACCGGCAGGAGTTCGTCCTCTGGTCGGACACGCTCGGGCTCTCGATGCTCGTCGACGCGCTCGCCTCCCCGTCGCCCGACGCCACGGAGTCGACGGTCCTCGGGCCGTTCTACGCGCCGGGAGCGCCGCGACGGCAATACGGAGAGGCGATCGCCGAGGAGGATGCCGGAGTACCGGCCTGGGTGCACGGCGTCGTCACCGACACCGCAGGAGCGCCCATCGCCGGTGCGGAGCTCGACGTCTGGCAGAACGGCGACAACCGCCTCTACGCCGTGCAGGACCCCGGCGCGCCCGAGGAGCACCTCCGCGGCCGGTTCTCCACCCGCGGGGACGGGAGCTACGCGTTCCTGGCGGTCCGGCCGGTCCCCTACACGATCCCGGACGACGGGCCCGTCGGCGCGATGCTCGCCGCGGCGGGCAGGCACCCGTGGCGCCCGGCGCACATCCACCTGATCCTGCGCGCGGACGGCTACGCGCCCGTCACCACGCACATCTTCGACCGTGAAAGCGCGTATCTCGACTCGGACGCGGTGTTCGCCGTCAAGCCGTCACTCCTCCGCGACTTCGTCCCGCGCGCGGCGGACGACCCCGATCGCCCGGAGAACGTCCACGGCCCGTGGTTCTCGGTGCGCAACGACCTCGTCCTCGCTGCCCGCGGGCGCCTGACCGAAACAAGCCTGTCGCCGCCAGGCGGCAGGCGGCGGACGGCCTTGGGAACCGGGCCTCGCCGCAGCCGCCAGGCTGCAGGCGGCCTTCAGGGATCTGCTCGTTGCGGAGGCGGTTCCGCTTCTGCGGAATCGCCGGAGCAGGCAAATCAATCCAGCGGCTCGCCGCGGAGCCACGCGGCGCCGCTCGCGTAGAGGGCGTCTACCTCGGGCCCGCGGAGCCCGGGCATGTCGGCCTTGACGTCGTAGCCGATCCGCGTCTGGAGGTACGCGAGATGGCGGTACCCCGCGGGGAACCGCCCGAGGAGGTCCCGGTCGAGCTCCAGGCGTGCCGAGGGGTCGACGGGGTCCATGCGGTCACGCTCGTAGATCGGCTGGCGCAGCACGAGCCCCCACCGCCCGGCACGCCGTTCGAGGAAGTCGTAGAAGCGGCCGGTGCACGTGACGTCGACCTCCACGCCGTCGACCGTGGCCCGCTGGTGGATCTCCATCTTGACCTGCGAGACGGCGCGATCGCCGGCGACGTCGACCGCCTGCCCGCCGAGCACGTGGTGGATCTCGACGCCCCGCTCCCAGCCCTCCCTGCTCATCGCGATGAACTCGTCGGCCGTCCCCTGCGTCCACGTCGCCATCATCCGGCCGTCGTCGAACCACAGCGTGCGGAACCGGTCCCAGTCGCCCGCATCGCGCCAGACCACCCAGCGCTCGACGAGCTCCCGGATCGCGAGCGTGTCGCGGAGCTCGTCGTCGACCGTGCCCGGCGTCACACGCGCGCCGTCCGCCAGCTGTCCGGCCGGTACGTGCTGCGCACGGTCTCGACGTACGGAACCGGGCTGACGACCGCGCGGATCTCGGCCTGCACGTGTGGCTCGACCGTCGGCTTGCGGGTGCCGCCGTCCTCCTCGCCCCAGACGAAGGTGACCTCGGTCCCGGGCTCCGCGTGCTCCTCGTCGAGCACCGCCAGGGTCAGCATCCTGCCCTCGTTGGCGGAGTAGCCGACCCAGGTCGAGACCCCGACCGTCTCTCCGTCGACCGTCACGCGGTCGAACGGGTGCATCGAGTACACGGCGGACGGCCAGTCGATGAACTTCGCGCGGTCGGTCTTCTGGAGCATCGTCCCGACCGTGCGGGTGACGTCCTCGTCGTCGAGGGCGAGCGTGACCTTGTGGCGATGCTCGCCGTCGGCGATCCGCTGGAGCGCCTCGCGGCCGATGAAGTCGTGGTCGAACTTGACGTAGCTGCCGTAGCCGAGGTCCCACGGCGTGAAGTAGTAGTCCTCGATGCGCTCGGAGACGAAGCTGCCGCCGATCGACGCCGAGCCTTCGTAGCCCGCCGCCGGCAGCCACTCGCGGTATGCCGTGAGGGCGTCGCCGGTGTAGACCGCGGGCAGTGGGGACGGGATCCAGCCCGACTCGAGCGTGTTCGCGGAGTACGCGCGCCCCCCGACCTGCCGCAGCCCGAACTCCTGTCCCGCCTCGACGATCGCCTCGCGCACGTGCGCCTCGTCGTCCCACGGCCCGAAGAGCTCCCAGCCGGGCTGTCCCGCCATCCCGTGGCGGAGCGCCCGCACGGGCTTCCCCGCGATCGTCACGTCCGTCATGCGGAAGAACGACAGCTCGGGCGGGGGGCCGCCGAGCAGCTTCTCGATCACCTGCATCGCGTTCGGCCCCTGTACCTGGAACCGATACGACCGTCGCCGTCCGTCCGTGCGCAGCGCCCAGCGCTGGTCGAGCTCGACCTGCACGTCGTAGCCGCCCGTCTCGGCGTGGTACGTGATCCAGTTCAGCGCCGGTGCGCGGCCGACGAGGTTGAACCGGTTCTCGGCGAGGTGGAAGAGGATGACGTCGCCGATCACGTACCCGTCCGGGGTGCACGGGACGAAGTGCTTCGCGCGATCGACGCCGAAACCCTCGAAGCTGTTGACGGCGAGGTGCGAGAGCAGCTCGAGGGCGCCCGGGCCTTCCACCGCCAGATCGGCCATGTGGTACGACTGGTTGTAGAGGACGCAGGTCCGCTGCCATGCCTGCTGCTCGTCGCGCCAGTTGGTGAACTCCGCGGGCACGCCCGGGTAGACGTTCGGGCCGGCCTGCGAGTTGCGGAGCAGCTCGACCGTGCTCTCGGTCGACCGAAGCAGGTCCTCGAGGCTTCTCTGACTCACGTTGATCCCTCCCTGTGGCATGACGCGTTCTCCCTTGGAGCGTGTGGGACAGGCGCCCGCGCCTTCCCGTTCCTAGGCACCGGCCGCCTCGATCACACCGCGGCTGACGCTGTCGATCCCGGTCAGCGAGCCACGCCGGAGCGCGTCGGCCACGCTGAACAGGTGGTGGCGCATCGCCGCCTCCGCCTTCTCCGGCTCGCGTGCGATCACCGCCTCGACGATCGCCGCGTGCTCCTGCTGCGACGCCATCGGCCTGCCCGGGATGAGGATCGTGCGGAACTGGTGACGCACCGTCTGGGAGTTCAGCCCGTGGATCAGGCGCTGGGCCGTGCTGTGCCCGGACAGCTCGAGGAGCGCCGCGTGCAGGTCGGCGTTCGCGTCCGAGGCGCCGAGCAGATCGCCGGACTCGAGGAGCGCGCGGTGCCGTGCCAGGGTGGCCCGGAGGCGCTCGACCCCCGCAGCGTCGATCCGCTCCGCGGTCATGCGCACCGCGAGCCCTTCGAGCACCGCGCGCGCCTGGAGGATCTCCACCGCCTCGGTGTCGGTCACCTGGCGCACGCGTGCGCCCCGGTGCGGCTCGCGCACCACGAGGCCCTCCTGCTCGAGCCGGATGAGCGCGTCCCGCACGGCAGCACGCGTCATGTCGAAGCTCATGACGACGTCGGACTCGACGAGACGCGAGTTCGGAGCGATCTCGCCGCGGACGATCGCGGCACGCAGCCTCTCGTAGTTCGTGTCGGGACCGGCGGTTGAACTCGTCATCGGGGCTCCGAAGCGTAGAGGTCGACGTGCTCGCCGAAGTAGCTCGAGATGAGCAGATCGTGATTTGTCCGAAGCTCCTCTGCCGCGCCCTGGAGCACGATCTCGCCGTGCGAGAGCACGTAGCCGCGGTCGGCGATCGTGAGCGCGAGCTCGATGTGCTGCTCGACCAGGACGACGCCGCAGCCGCTCTCCTCCGCGTAGCGGCGCACGACGGGAAGCAGCCCTTCGACGATCACCGGGGCGAGGCCGAGGCTGAGCTCGTCGAGGAGCAGCAGCTTCGGCCGTCGGGCGAGCGCCCGCCCGACGGCGAGCATCTGCTGCTCTCCCCCGGAAAGAAGGCCGCAGCGCCGGTCGCGCAGCTCGGCCAGCGCCGGGAAGTACCGGTAGGCGACGTCGGCGTCCAGCCGCTCCCCTCGGTAGCCGAGGCGCAGGTGCTCTGCCACGGTGAGCCCGAAGAACAGGCCGCGCGTCTCCGGGACATGTGCGATGCCGAGCCGTGCCCGCGCGCTCGCCTTGACCCGGCTCAAGTCGCCGGCCTCGAAGCGGATGCTTCCCTGCATCGGGTGGACGAGTCCGGAGACCGCCAGCAGTGTCGTTGTCTTCCCCGCACCGTTCGCCCCGAGCAAGGCGACGACCTCTCCCGGCTGGACGACGACGTCGAGGCCGCGTACCACTGCGGCGCCGTCGTATCCGGCGGTCAGGCCGTCGATCTCGAGCACGGCCGCGCTCACGTCGTCCCCGCCTGCGTCGGGCTCTGATCGGCGATGACCTCGTCCGGCCGCTCCGCCGCGGCGCCGCCGAGGTATGCCTTCACGACGCGGGGATCCCGGCGAACCTCGTCCGGAGAGCCCGCCGCGATCACCTTCCCGAACTCGAGCACGGTGATGCGGTCGCAGATCGTCATCACGAGCCCCATGTCGTGGTCGATCAGGAGCGTCGCCGTTCCCGCGTCCGCGATCTTCCGGAGCCTCTGACCGAGATCCTCGCTCTCGCGGGTGTCGAGGCCCGCCGCGGGCTCGTCGAGGCACAGGAGTCGGGGTTGCATCGCGATCGCACGCGCGACACCGACGAGCTTCCGCTGTCCCTGCGTCAGGTGGTCAGGGGTGGCGTCGGCGATCGAGCCGAGGTCGAGCAGCTCGAGCGCCTGCTCGGCGGCAGCGCTCTCGCCGATGCGCTTGCCGACCAGGTCGCCGACGAGCGCGAGAAACGACGGCCTGTGGGCCGCGACGGTGAGGTTCTCCCGGACGCTGAGGTCGTCGAACAGCTCGGTGCTCTGCCACGTCCGGGCGAGCCCGCGTCTCGCCCTCTCGTGTGGCGCCATCCCCTCGAGATCCTTCCCGTCGAGCTCCGCGCGCCCGGTGTACCGCACGAACCCGGTGATCGCGTCGATGAACGTCGTCTTCCCGGCGCCGTTGGGCCCGATCAGGGCGACGAGCTCGCCTTCCTCGACGACGACGTCCGCGTCCTCGACAGCGTGAACCCCGCCGAAGCGGACGGACAGGTTGGTGGTGCGGAGAACGCTCACGGGCGCGCCGCCGCGCCGGCTTTCCGCTGCGCCCTCGCCTGAGCCGTGCGGTAGAACGATCCGGCCACCCCTTCGGGATTCTGGATGAGCGTGAAGATCAGCACGACGCCCCCGAAGAGAAGGAACCAGTTCCCGGACAGGCCGAACCACTTGTCGAACGCGTAGGGCAGGAGCCCCTGCGAGGCGATCAACCCGGCGAAGACCGCGCCGGAGACAAGGGTGATGCCCCCGGCATAGGCGAACGCGATCAGGCTGAGCGCCAGCGGGACGCTGAAGCGGTCGGGGCTCACCGAGCCGAAGTTGTACGCGTACAACGTGCCCGCCACGCCGGCAATGAGCGCGCTGATGCCGAACGCGATCAACTTGACGTTCCGGACGTCGATGGCGGCCCCGGCCGCCGCACGCTCGTTGGACCGGACTGCCAGCATGCGTTGACCGAGAAGGCCGCGGCGCACCGAGACGACGAGGAGGGCGAGAACGACCGTGGCAGTGAGCACGACCCACCCGAACACGGGGCTGGGCAGGTTCCCGTCGAGGCCCCGGAACGACGCCCCCGGCCCGAGGTTGATGCCGAAGAGGTGCGGATCCGGAACCGGCGAGCCGGTCGCAGCCGCGCCCCACGTGGGGTTGCTGAAGCCGAAGTTGAAGACGGCCACCGCGGCCGCGATCGTGACGACGGCGAGGGCCACCCCACGCACGCGGAGCGCCGAGACCGCCGTCACGAGGCCCAGGAACACGGCAGCGGCGATGCCGAGGAGCGGTGCCAGGGGGAATCCGATCCCGTGATCGACGGCGAGATGCGAAACCGCAAAGCCCGCGACGCCGGCGAGCGCGAGCTGGACGACCGAGATCTGCCCGACGAAGCCGGTGATGACCACCAGGGAGAGGGCGATGACGATCCCGATCAACGAGTTCGTGAGCGCCTGACGGAAGTCGTACGGAAGCACGACGAGCGCGATCGCGCACAGGAGCGTCGACGGGATGGCAAGCGTGACGGCGTGCTTGGGGCGAGGCACGTCGGGCAGACGCTGCTCCACGAGCTCGCCGCGCGTCGGCAGCGACGCGCCGCGTAGGAACATTGCCGCGACGATCAGCACGAAGACGAGCAGCTCCTTGACCCCGGGCCAGGCCACGCTCTGGCTGGTCGGAAACCATGTCTTCGTCGACGCGTACTCGATCAGCGACTCGGCCATGCCGATGGCCAGGCCGCAGCCGCACGCGATCGTGAACGAGGTGAGCCGGGCGAAGAGCGCGGCGGCAAGCGCCGGGACGACGAGGAACGGCAACGTCGTCGTGTCGAGCGCCGCCACCGAGCCGGCGAAGATCCCGAACGTCCCGAGCAGGAGGCTGGCGAGCAGCGAGTTCGTGAGCGACAGCTCGTCCGGGGACAGGCCCGCGAGGCGTGCTGCGACGTCGTTCTCCGACGCCGCCCGGGTCGCGAGCCCGAAGCGCGTCCAGCGATAGAGCGCCCAGAGCAGGACCGTGATCGCCACCACGATGCCGCTGAGCACGAAGGAGGCGAGCGGCACCGCCCCGTCGAGCAACCGGATCACCCTGATCGGAATGATGGTCGGCTGCGGGTGCTGCGACGTGCCGAAGGCGAGGAGCATGATCGCCTGGAGCGTGAGCAGAACGCCGAGCGAGGCGACGAGCTTCGCGAGCGGCGCCGCGGTGCGCAGCGGGCGGAAGACCGCGAGCTCGATCGCGACGGTGAACAGCACGACGACGACGTACGAGAGCGCGACGGCGACGGGAGTGCTCACCGTGAAGCCGAGCTCACCGGTGCGGAGCGCCCAGAAGGAGAAGCCCGCGAGCATCGCGATCGCACCCGCGGCCAGGTTGATGAAGCCCGACCCGCGGTACGTGACCACGATGCCGACCGCGATCGCGGCGATCGCCGACCCGGTCCCGAGACCGAGCAGGAGGAAGAGGAGTATCTCGTTCACGTCGCTCCCCGAGTATCACGCGACGGGGCCGGCCCGGTCGACCGGCCCCGTCGGCTTCACGCGGTCAGGTCAGCCGGGCAGCGGCCCGATCCAGCCGGATGCCCGCTTGAACTGGAACTTGCCCTCGTACGTGAACGCCTGGAACATGTCGTTGCAGATCGCCGGCGCGTCCTTGTACTTGCCGCACTGGAGCTTCGGCGCCCCGAGCGCGAGCGGGCCCTTGAACGCCTTCGCCCTCGCGAGGACCCGGGCGGGCGTGATGCTGCTCACGTTCTTCGCGCCGACCTCGTTGAGGAACCGGACGGTCGTCAGGAGCTCGGAGAACGCGACGATGTGCCACGGATCCGGCGCGTTCTTGTCCGCCTTGTACCGCTTGATCACGGCCTGGTAGGCAGGCATGCCCTTGTCGGTCGGATCGCCGTAGAGCGACGAGGCGATCGCATACGTCCACTTCGACCAGTCGCCGAGCGCGTCGATCACGGTCGAGTTGAGGCAGAGCGGCGCCGTCATGATCTTGCGCGAGTCGGTGATTCCGAGCTGCGTGAGCGACTTCGCCTGGTTCGCGCAGTCGGCCGCCGAGCCGTAGGGGGCGATGAAGTCCGCGGTCGTCGCTCCGACGGCCGTCAACGGCGCGGTCAGGTCGGACTGGCCCTGCGTGTAGCCGACCTGCTTCGTGTCGATGCCGGCTGCCTTGAGGCCGGCCGCGATCACCTGTCCGGACTCCGCGAGGCCCGGCGCGTTCGGGTAGATCACCGCGGCCGTCTTCGCATGGAGGACGTTCTTCGCGTAGTTGCCGAACGGCAGCAGGATGTGCGGGCCGTCGCCGAAGAGGACGACGGCTGTCCGCGACGCTCCGTCGACCGGGGTGACGGCGACGCCCGTGATGACCGGCTTCTTGCCGCGGATCGTCGCGTGGAGCGACTGCGCACCGGTCGCGACGGCACCGGTCGCGATGACCGAGATCCGCTTGTTGTTCACGAGCTTCTGCCCGCAGGTGGTGCCTTCCTCCTCGCTCGACTTGACGAAGCACTCGACGAGCGCGACCGGATGCCCGCCGACGCCTCCGAGCACGTCGTTGACGTACCTCACTGCGAGCTCGGCGCCGGCCGTCGCGAGACCGCCGATCACGACCTGCCCGCCCTGCTGGTTGACCCAGCCGATGTAGACCTTCGACTTCTTCGGGTCGGCCTTCCCGCGCGTGCCGTGCACGTACGTGAGGTAGTTCGTCACTGCGGCGCCGGCCGACGGCGCGGCGCTACGGTCGTTCTTGGCGTTCGTCGCCGAGGCAGCGAGCGCGAGCACAAGCGCGGCAAGTGCTGCGCCTGCGAGCGCCGCGCTACGGGCAAAGCGATTCATGGCTCTCCTTCCACCTGAGACGTGACCTCGTCGTCAACGACACGGTTGCGTGACCGAAAATCGACCCCGCGTTCGAGCATCGAACTTTGCGTATGATCGAGTCAACCAGATCAGCGGCAATATTGTCAACAAGATTTTCGACGGTATGAGCCAGACCACCGATCCCCCGACCAGCGCACGCCCCGCCCCCACCGCCGACACGCCGAGCGAGCGCGCCCGTGCGCTCGTCGTCGGGGCCTTCGACCTCCACGTCCACATCGGGCCGGACGTCCCCCCTCGCCGGATCGACGACGTCTCGCTCGCGCACCGCTGCGCAGAGCTCGGGCTCGCGGGCTTCGCGCTCAAGTCGCACTACACCTCGACGGCCGAGCGCGCCCAGGTCGTCTCCGGGGTCGTGCCCGGCGTCCGGGTCGTCGGCGCGATCACGCTCAACCAGGCGGTCGGCGGCATGAACGCGCTCGCGGTCGAGATCGCGGCCCGCGAGGGCGCGCGCATCGTCTGGATGCCGACGGTCGACTCGCCGGCCGAGACGGCCGGGCGCGCTGACCCCAAGCCCGGCGACAAGGTCCCGCAGTGGGCCAAGCTCCAGCACGAGCTGCGCGGGCTCGGGCTCGGCATCGAGCCCGTCCACGTCACCGACGACGAGGGCCGCGTCCTGCCCGCGACGCGCGACGTCCTGCGGACGATCGCGCGCCACGGTCTCGTGCTCGCCACCGCGCACCTTGCGCGCGACGACACCTTCGCGGTCGTGGAGGCGGCATTCGAGGAGGGTGTCGAGCACGTCGTCGTCACGCATCCGGAGTTCACGGCGCAGCGCTTCACGATCGAGGAGCAGGTCGCGCTCGCCGACCAGGGGTGCCTGATCGAGCGTTGCCTGAGCACGCCCTACTCGGGCAAGACGACGTTCGAGCACGTGTTCGACGGCGTGCGCGCGGTCGGGCTCGAGCGCAACTTCTTCTCGAGCGACTTCGGCAACCCGGAGTACCCCGCGGTCGAGGACGGCCTCGCGATGTGGGCCGACCTCCTGCTCGGCGCGGGCTTCGGCGAGGACGAGGCGCGCGAGATGATCGTTGCGGGATCCCGCCGCGTCGCCGGAGAATAGGCGCCGGCATGACCGAGCACCTCCACGAGGTCGCGCACATCGCACACGCCGAGCTCTTGACGCCGAAGCCGGAGGAGAGCCTGCGCTTCTTCGTCGAGGTGCTCGGGATGGAGGAGGAGGCCCGCGACGGTGGCTCGGTCTACCTGCGCGGCTGGGGCGACTACCTCCGCTACAGCCTGAAGCTCACCGAGTCGGCGCAGGCCGGAATCGGCCACGTCGCGCTCCGTACCTGGAGCCCGGAGGCGCTCGAACGGCGGGTCGCCGCGGTCGAGGCGACGGGTCTCGGGACGGGCTGGACCGACGGCGACGTCGGGCACGGCCGTTCGTACCGCTTCACCGATCCGGACGGGCACGCGTTCGAGCTCTTCTACGAGGCCGAGCGCTACGTGGCCCCGCCGCACCTGACGCCTTCCTGGCGCAACCAACCGCAGCGCTACGTGGGCCGCGGCGCGGCCGTCAAGCGGCTCGACCACGTCAATCTGCTCGCCGCCGACGTCCGGCCGACCCGGGCGTTCTGCCAGGACGTGCTCGGGTACCGGCTGTACGAGCGCATCGAGCTCGACGACGGCACGGAGACCGGCGCGTGGATGAGCGTCTCGATCGCCGCGCACGAGCTGATCTACGTCGCAGACGCGCACGGCGCGCGTGGTCGGCTGCACCATCTTGCGTTCTGGGTCGACACGCGCGAGGAGTGCCTGCGCGCGGCGGACATCTTCGTCGATGCGGGCGTCCCGATCGAGGCTGCCCCGTCGAAGCACGGGGTCGCCCAGGGCTTCTTCCTCTACGGCCTCGAGCCCGGCGGAAACCGCGTCGAGGTCACCACCGGCGGGTACTTCGTCTACGACCCCGACCAGGAGCCGGTCACGTGGAGCGCGGCGGAGCGCGCGCGCGGCCAGTTCTGGGGCGTCCAGACTGTCGAGAGCTTTCACACCTACGGCACCCCCGACGTCGCGTACGAGAAGGAGGCGATGGAGCAATGACACAGCGGAGCCTGGAGGACGCACTGCAGGCAGCCGGGAGCGCGGTCGAGCTGACGCGGAACTCCCAGATCGGCCCGTACGTCTACCCCGCAGTGCCCCCCGAGTTCACGAACTGGCGCGAGGAGCAGGTCGCCTGGCGCGAGACCTGCGCGCTCTTCGACCAGTCGCACCACATGACCGACCTCTACCTCGAGGGGCCCGACGTCATCCGGCTCCTCTCCGACCTCGGCGTCAACACCTTCGCGAACGCCGCCGTCGACAAGGCCAAGCAGTTCGTCTGCTGCAGCCCCGACGGCTACGTGATCGGCGACGCGATCCTCTTCTTCCTCGAGGAGAACCGGGTCTCGCTCGTCGGACGCCCGTCGGCGCACAACTGGGTGCAGTACCACGCCGAGACCGGCGACTACGACGTGACCGTCGACCGCGACGAGCGCACTGCCGTGAACCCCACGGGCGGGCGGAAGATCTTCCGCTTCCAGGTGCAGGGACCGACCGCGCTCGAGGTGCTCCAGAAGGCGACGGGCGGCGCGCTGCCGGAGATCGCGTTCTTCAACATGGGTCGCATCACGATCGCGGGGCACGAGGTGCGGGCGCTGCACCACGGCATGTCCGGCGCTCCGGGGCTCGAGCTGTTCGGGCCGTGGGAGGAGCGCGAGGACGTCCGGGCGGCGATCGTCGCGGCCGGCTCGGAGTTCGGTCTGCGGCAGGTCGGGTCGCGCGCCTACGCGACCAACACGCTCGAGTCCGGCTGGATCCCGTGCCCGCTCCCCGCCGTGTTCACGGGCGACTCGATGAAGGCGTACCGCGAGTGGCTCCCGGCCGACTGGTACGAGGCCACAGGGTCGCTCGGCGGCAGCCTCGCATCGGACGACATCGAGGACTACTACCTGACCCCGCACGAGCTCGGCTACGGCGGGTTCGTGAAGCTCGACCACGACTTCGTCGGTCGGGAGGCGCTCGAGCAGATGGAGGCGCCGACGCGGCGGAAGGTGACGCTCGCGTGGAACGGCGAGGACGTGGCGCGGGCGATGGGGACCCTGTTCGAGAAGGGCGACCCGGCCAAGTACATCGACCTCCCGCTCTCGAACTACTCGACGTGGCCGAACGATCGCGTGATGGTCGGCGACCATTCCGTCGGGGTTTCGACGTTCTCCGGCTACAGCTACAACGAGCGCTCGATGCTCTCGCTTGCGATCGTGGACGACGACGTGGAGCTCGGCAACGAGGTCACGATCGTCTGGGGCGAGGAGGGCGGCGGCTCGGCGAAGCCGGTCGTCGAGCGCCACGTGCAGGTCGAGATCCGCGCGGTCGTCAGCCCGTGCCCGTACGGCGAGGTCGCACGCACGACGTACGCCGAGGGCTGGCGGACGCAGGCGGCCGTCTGATCGACGGCACGAAGGGGCCCGAGCCATGGCAACGCTGAGAGAGCATCTCGCCCGGCCGGGCTCCTTCGTCGTCGCGACCGAGATCGTCACGAGCCGCGGCCTCGTCACGCCGAACGGGTCGGGCGGCGTGCTCGACCTCGCGCGCGAGCTGGCGGACGACCCGCGCATCGACGTGCTGTCGATCACCGACAACCCCGGGGGGAACGCGATGTTCTCGCCCGATGCGCTCGGCACCGACATGATCTCGCGCGGCCAGGAGGTGATCATCCACCTGGCCTGCAAGGACTGGAACCGAAACGCGCTCGAGAGCCGTGGCTGGCAGCTCGGCTCGGTGGGTTTCCACAACATCCTCGCGCTGTCGGGCGACTACCCGATCATGGGCCACAAGGGCCTCGCGGCACCGGTCTTCGACATCGACTCGGTCGGGCTCATCGGCCTCCTCTCCGAGATGAACGACGGGCTCCCGGACGCCAGGAAGCCCGACGTGCGCCTCGACCGCACCGATTTCTTCCTCGGCTGCGTGGTGACGAACCACAAGCGCCACGAGCGTGAGGTGATGCCGCAGTACTTCAAGCTCCGCAAGAAAGCCAGGTCGGGCGCGCGGTTCGTGATCAACCAGATCGGCTGGGACGTGCGCAAGGACGACGAGCTGCTGCGGTGGATCCGCCGGGACGGCGCCGCGCTCCACGCGCTGGCGAACGTCTACCTCCTCTCCCGACCCGCGGCGCGTGCTTTCCACCAGGGGAAGATCCCTGGGGTCGTGGTGACCGACCGGCTGCTCGAGCTGGCGGAGCACCACGGCGCGAGCGCCGACAAGGGAAGGGCGTTCTTCGTCGACCTCGCGGCCAAGCACCTCGCCGTTTCCCGCGGTCTCGGCTTCGACGGGGCCTACCTCGGCGGCCACACGCCGGCTGCGACGTTCGGCGAGATCGTCGACCTCGCCGCCTCGTTCGCGCCGGACGACTGGCGCTCGTTCGTTCCGGAGCTCCGCTACCCCTTCGACGACGAGTTCTACCTCTTCGAGCCCGACGTCGAGACGGGCCTCTCGTCGGACACCGTCAGCGCCTCCTACCTCGACTCGAAGCGCCGCCGGCGCACCGACCTCCGCGTGCCGCTGACCTATCGCGTCAGCCGGCGGATGCACGACGGCGTCTTCGCGCCGGATGCACCGCTCTTTCCCGCCGGCCGCTCGGCGTACCGGGGCCTCGACCGGGCACCGCGCCTCGTGCGCAACGTGGCGCACGGCCTCGAGCAGGCGGCGAAGGTCTCGCTCTTCGGGTGCCGCGACTGCGGGGACTGCTCCCTCCCCGAGATCGCGTACGTGTGCCCCGAGTCACAGTGCGCGAAGAATCAGCGCAACGGCCCCTGCGGCGGGACGCGCGAGGGCCTCTGCGAGGTCTACGACACCGAGTGCATCTGGTCGCAGGCGTACGAGCGGCTCAAGGCCTACGGCGAGGAGGAGGAGATGCTCGACAATCCCGTGGTGGTCAAGGACAACGCGCTCGCCGGGACGAGCGCCTGGGCCAACACCTTCCTCGGCCGCGACCACACGGCGCGGGACGGAGAGTCGTGACCGCGCGGAGCGCCGCACCTGCCCAGGGCGACGTGCTCTGGGCCCCGCCTGCGGACGCGCGCGAGCGGTCCGAGGTCGGCCGGTACCTCTCCTGGCTCGAGGCCGAGCGCGGCCTCGCCTTTCCGGGGTATCCCGAGCTCCACCAGTGGTCGATCACCGACCTCGAGGGCTTCTGGGGGTCGCTCTGGGATTTCTTCGAGGTCAAGGCGGCGACGCCGTACGAACGGGTGCTCGCCTCCGACGCGATGCCGGGCGCCGTGTGGTTCCCGGGGGCGGAGCTGAACTACGCGGAGCATGCCCTGGGACGCGAGGAGGACGTCGACACGATCGCGGTCTTCGCGCGCTCGCAGACGCGGGAGCCCTTCGAGCTGACCTTCGGCGACCTGCGCGACCAGGTGGCGCGGGCGCGTGCCGGCCTCCAGCGGCTCGGCGTCGGTCGGGGCGACCGGGTCGTCGCGTACCTGCCGAACATCCCCGAGACGCTCGTCGCGTTCCTCGCCACCGCGAGCCTCGGCGCGATCTGGGCAACGTGCGCGTCCGAGTTCGGGCCGCGGAGCGTCCTCGACCGGCTCGGTCAGCTCGAGCCCAAGGTCCTGCTCACCATCGCCGGGTACCGCTGGGGTGACCGGCACGTCGACCGTCGGGAACAGGTCGCCGCCGTCCGGGCAGGGCTGCCGTCGCTCGAGCACGTCGTCCACGTTCCGTACGCGGGCGGGCCGGAGGATGTGGTGCCCGGGACGACCGCCTGGGCCGAGCTCCTCTCCGAGACGGGGCCGCTCGCATTCGACCCGGTCCCCTTCGACCACCCCCTCTACGTGCTGTTCTCCTCCGGCACGACCGGGCTGCCGAAGGCAATCGTCCACGGGCACGGCGGCATCCTCCTCGAGCACTGCAAGAACCTCGGGCTCTGCTTCGACATCCACCGCGGCGATCGCGTCCTGTGGTTCACGACGACGGCCTGGATGATGTGGAACGCCCTCGTCTCGAACCTCGTCCTGGGCGCCTCGATCCTCGTGATCGACGGCAACCCCGGCTACCCCGACCTCTCGTTCCAGTGGCGCCTCGCCGAGGAGACGCGCGCCACCTTCATGGGCCTGAGCCCGGCGTTCACGATGGCGTGCCGGAAGGAGGGCCTGGAGCCCGGACGCCGCTTCGACCTGGAGTCGATCCGCACCGTGTGCGAGGCGGGGTCGCCGCTGCCGCCGGAGGGATACACGTGGCTCTACGACCAGCTCGGCGACGACCTGTTCCTGAACGTCGGAAGCGGCGGCACGGATGTCTGCTCCGGTCTCGTCTCCGCCTACCCGGTGCTGCCCGTCTACGCCGGCGAGATCACGGCGCCGTGCCTCGGCGTCGACGCCGTCGCCTTCGACCCCGACGGTCGGCCGGTGGTCGGCGAGCTCGGGGAGCTCGTGATCCGCCGCCCGATGCCCTCGATGCCGGTCGGCTTCTGGAACGACGCGGACGGCTCCCGGTACAGCGCGGCCTACTTCGAGCACTACCCGGGTGTCTGGCGCCACGGCGACTGGGTGCTGTTCACCGAGCGCGGGAGCTGCGTGATCACGGGCCGCTCCGACGCGACGCTCAACCGCGGCGGCGTGCGCCTCGGGACGAGCGAGCTGTACGGCGTCGTCGAGGAGATGGACGAGGTGCTCGACAGCCTCGTCGTCCACCTCGAGCAGACCGACGACCTGCTGCTGTTCGTCGTGCTCCGCGACGGCGTCGTCCTCGACGACCCGCTCCGCGAGCCGCATCTCGGACGCGCTCCGCACGAGCCTGTCACCCCGTCACCGCCCGGACGAGATCCACGCGGTGCCGGCGATCCCGCGCACGATGACCGGCAAGAAGCTCGAGCTGCCCGTCAAGCGGATCATCACGGGCGCGCCGGTCTCCGAGGTGGCGAGCCGCGACGCGCTCGTCGACCCCGCGGCGATCGAGCCGTTCGTCGCGTACGCGCGCCAGCGAGCCGAGCGCGCCTAGGCGCCCTCCGAGGCGGGCGCTACCCGGCGTCCGCGGCGTCGGGAGGCGCCTTCCCGAGGATGAGGTCGGCCGCCTTCTCGGCGATCATGATCGTCGCCGCATTCGTGTTCGCGCGGGTGATCGTCGGCATCACCGACGCGTCGACCACGCGGAGGCCCTCGACGCCGTAGACCCGAAGCTCCGGGTCGACGACCGCACCCATCGCGCAGGTCGAGGTCGGGTGGTACACGGTCTGGCTCGATCGGGTCACCCAGTCGACGATGTCTTCTTCCGCATCCGAGACCGGAGCGCTGAGCGGCTCTCGCTCGATCGCCCTGAGCGCCGGCTGCGCCGCGATCTCGAGCGCGATCCGCACGCCGGCGAGCATGCTCGCGCGGTCCTCCTCGGTCGTCAAGAAGTTGCAGAGCACCCGCGGCTTCGAGTCGGCCATCGGCGTGCGCAGCATCACCCTGCCGCGCGAGCTCGGATTGACGATCACCGGCCCGAAGGCGTAGCCGTTGTCGGGCGGCGGGGTCAGGCCCTCGTCGAAGAACGGCGCCGCGGCGAAGTGGAACTCCACGTCGTGCGCGGGTAGATCGGGTCGGGTCCGGAAGAAGCCTCCGGCCTCGGGGTAGTTCGAGGTCAGCGGCCCGCGCCCCTCGCTCTCGAGGAGCGCGAAGTTGTCCGGCGTGAAGATCCCGAAGAGGCCCGGCTCATCGGTGAGGTAGTTGACGTTCACCATGCAGTGGTCCTGGAGGTTCCGGCCGACCGGCAGCTCCTGCCGTACTCCGATCCCGAACGGCTCGAGCTCCTCGGCGAGCCCGATCCCCGACAGCATCAGCAGCACCGGCGACTGGTAGGTGCCGCTGGAGACGATCACCTCGCGCTCGGCGCGGACGGTCTCGCGGACGCCGTTCCGGACGAGCTCCACGCCGACCGCCCGGTCGCCTTCGAAGACCAGCCGCTCGACGAAGACGGCGGTCTGGACGTCGAGGTTCGGCCGTCCCCCGGCCGGGTGGAGGAACGCGTCCGCGGTGCTGCAGCGCAGGCCGTTTCGCTGGGTGAGCTGGAACCGCGAGACCCCTTCGGGGCGGTCGACGTTCAGGTCCTCGATGTGCTCGTAGCCGGCCTGCACCGCCGCCTCGAGCATGAGGTCGGTGAACCTGCTCATCGAGCGGCTGTCGGACACCGAGAGCGGGCCGCCGACGCCGTGGAAGGCGCTCTCGCCGCGCTCGTTGTCCTCGGAGCGCTTGAAGTACGGCAGGACCTCGTCGTACGACCAGCCCGTGCATCCGTCCGCCGCCCAGCCGTCGAAGTCGGCGCGGTGACCGCGCAGGTAGATCATCGCGTTGATCGAGCCGGAGCCCCCGATCACGCGTCCGCGCGGCAGGTACAGCCGCCGGCCGCCGAGCCCGGGCTCCGGCTCACCGAGCAGGTCCCAGTCGAGGCTCGACTTGAACACGACCGGGAACATCGCGGGGACGTGGAGCTCGGGGGCCGTGTCCGGCCCGCCGGCCTCGAGCAACAGCACGCTGACGTCGGGGTCCTCCGTGAGGCGGGCAGCGAGCACGCAGCCCGCCGACCCGGCGCCGACGATCACGTAATCGGTCATGGATGCGCTCCTTCGGGTCGGAGAGGGATGCAAGGCGCGGGCCCGGACGCCGGTCGGATCATCTCAGCCCTCGCACGGCGGCGACGATCTCGTCGGCGCCCGGCAGGTAGGCGTCCTCGAGCGGCGCGCTGAACGGCACGGGCGTAAAGGGCGCACCGACGCGCGCGATCGGGGCATCGAGGAACTCGAACGCGGCCCCCTGCACGCGTGCGGCGAGCTCGGCCCCGAAGCCGCCGTGCAGGACGGCCTCGTGGGCGACGACGAGGGCGCCCGTCCGCTCCACGGAGCCGACGATCGTCGCGAGGTCGAGCGGGACGAGGGTGCGCGGGTCGATGACCTCGACCTCGATCCCGTCCTCCGCCGCGAGGCGCTCCGCCGCCGCGAGCGCCTCGTGGACGAGCCGCGAGACCGCGACGACGGTCACGTCGCGGCCTTCGCGAAGCACCGCCGCATCGCCGATCGGCACCGGGACCGGGTCGTCGGGCATCTCCTCCCGGCGGAAGTAGAGCGTCTTGCACTCGACGAACACGACCGGGTTCGGGTCGGCGATCGCGCTCGCGAGCAGGCCGGCCGCGTCTGCGGCGCAGCTTGGCATGACGACCTTCAAGCCCGGGACGTGCGTGAGCCAGCTCTCGAGACTCTGCGAGTGCTGCGCCGCGCCGCGATGCCCGGCGCCGCCCTGGGTCCGGACGACGAGCGGCACGGTGAGCTGGCCGCCGGACATGAAGTGCGCCTTGGCGGCGGCGTTCACGAGCTGATCGAGCGCGAGCGTGAGGAAGTCGACGAACATGATCTCGAGCACCGGGCGCATCCCCGCCTGGGCGGCGCCGATCGCGACCCCCGTGATCGCCGCCTCGCTGATCGGCGTGTTGATCACGCGCTCGACCCCGAACTCCTCCGCGAGACCCGCGGTCGCGGTGTACGGCCCGCCTTCCGCGACGTCCTCGCCCAGCACGATCACGCGCTCGTCCGCCCGCATCGCGTCGGCGAGCGTTCTGTTGATCGCCGCGATCGTCGTCGTCTCAGCCATCGGCGTAGACCGCCGCCTCGAGGAGCGCAGACGGCGGGAACGGGCTCTCGAGCCCGAAGCGCACCGCGTCCTCGACTGCCGCCGCGGCCGCCTCGCCGATGCTGCGGAGCTCGTCCTCCCCGTACCAGCCCGCCGCCATCCCGTGGCGCTCGAGTCGCAGGATCGGGTCCTTCTCCTTCCACTCCGCCTCCGCCAACGAGTCGCGGTACCGGCCGGGGTCACCCTCGTAGTGGCCCCGCACCCGATGCGTCAGGCACTCGAGGAGGAACGGGCCCGCGCCGGAGCGAGCAGAGGCGAGGTAGCTCCCGAATGCATCCCACACGGCCGGGACGTCGTTGCCGTCCACGGTGGAGCGTTCGAGGCCGTAGGGAGCGACGACGTCCGACACCCGCTCGACCACCGTGTGGGCCGACCGCGGCGTGAACTCGGCGAAGCCGTTGTTCTCGCAGACGAGCACGAGCGGGAGCCGCCAGAGCGTCGCGAGGTTGATCGTCTCGTTGAAGTGACCGGCCTGGACCGCGCCGTCGCCGAAGAAGACGACCGCAACCGCGTCGGTGCCCCGCAACCGGGCGGCGAGGGCGCTGCCGAGCGCGATCGGGACCGTGCCACCCACGACACCGGTCGCGCCCATGAAGCCGTGCTCGACGTCGACGAGGTGCATCGAGCCGCCGAGGCCCCGGCACAGCCCGGTGTCCCGCCCCATCAGCTCGGCCATCACGCGCTCGAGGCTCGCCCCCTTCGCGATCGCGTGGCCATGGGCGCGGTGACCGGAGTAGACGTGGTCGTCGTCCCGTAGCTGCGAGCACACGGCGGCCGCGACGCCCTCCTGGCCGATCGAGAGGTGGACGAGCCCGTCGATGTCGCCCGAGCGCGCCAGCTGACCCACGCGCTCCTCGAAGAGCCGGATCCGCCACATGGTGGCGAGCAGCCCTGCCGCCCGCTCGCCGTCGAGCCTCTGACCCCGGCTCTCGTCGGGACGCTTGTGTTGATTCAACACAAGCGTCCCGCGCCTACGCCGCGGTCACGGGGGCCGTGCCGAGCACGCTCTGCACCGCGGCGACGACCTTGTCGTCGTCCGGCAGGACGTACGCCTCGAGCGGCTCCGAGTACGGGATCGTGGCGTCGAGGCCCGTGACCTGGACGATCGGCGCCTTGAGCGAGCCGAACCCGAACTCCGCGACCTCGCCGGCGATCACGGTCGACACCGACGCGTGCCGTGTCGCCTGGTCGACGAGCACGAGATGGCCGGTCTTGTCGACCGACTCGAGGATCGTCTGGGTGTCGAGCGGCGCGATGGTGCGCGGGTCGATCACCTCGGCCTCGATGCCCTCGCCCGCGAGCCGCTCGGCCGCGGCGAGTGCCCGGTCGACCGTCCAGCCCGTGCCGACGATGGTCACGTCGCTCCCTTCCCGGCGCACCGACGCCTCGCCGAAGGGTACGAGGTACTCGCCGTCCGGCACGTCGCCGTGGTCGAGCGTCAGCAGATAGTTGTGGAGGTACACGACCGGGTTGTCGTCCCGGATCGCGGTGGCCATCAGGCCCTTGGCGTCGGCTGCCGTCGACGGGACGACCACCTTCAGCCCTGGGACGCCCATGAAGAGCGCGTTGAGCGTACCCGTGTGCTGGCCCGCCCAGCCCGCGGTGAAGCCGTAGCCGGCCTTGAGGACGATCGGCACCTTGACCTGGCCGCCGCTCATGCCGCGGAACCGGGGGGCCTCGTTGATCACCTGGTCCATCGCGACGAGCATGAACTCCGCCATGTACAGCTCGACGACCGGCCGGTAGCCGGCGAGCGCCGCGCCGACCGCGATACCGATCTCCGCGGTCTCCGAGATGGGCGTCACGCGCACGCGGTCCTTGCCGAACGCCTCGACGAAGGGCTCGTTCTCCGTCGTGGCCATGTTCTGGCCGAAGTAGAGGACGGACTCGTCGCGCTCCATCTCCAGCTGGATCGCCTCGATGATCGCGGCGATGTAGGGAAGCTCATGTGCCATTCGTCATCGCCTCCTCATGCGTAGACGTAGTCGAGCGCGGTCTCGACCTCGGGGAACGGGCTCGCGAGGCCGAAGTCGACCGCGGCCTGCATCTCCTCGCGCACCTCCGCGGCGATCGCGTCCGCCTCCTCGCCGGTGAGGACGCCGTCGGCGACGAGCCGCCCGCGGAACGCGGGCACCGGGTCGCCCTGCTTCGCCGCCTCGTACTCCTCGGGCGCGCCGAACTTCTCGATCGCCTCGTGCTCGGGGAAGTGCAGCGGCACGCCCGGCGGCGCGATGATGTTCCCGTGCGCCGACAGGCGGTACATCTGCGACTCGACGAGGGTCGGCCCCTCCCCGCTCCGCGCGCGCGCCACCGCGGTGCGAACGGTCTCGTAGACCTCGAGCGGATCGCGCCCGTCGATCGTCACGCCAGGCATGCTGAACGCCCTCGACTTCACCGAGAGGTCCTCGCCCGCCGCGCGATTCGCGTCCTCCTGCTCCGTCCGTGTGTGGACGTTGTAGCCGTTGTTCTCCATGACGTAGACGATGGGGAGCTTCCAGAGCGACGCGATGTTCAGGGACTCGTAGAACGCGCCCTGCTTCGAGGCGCCGTCCCCGAAGAAGCAGAGCACGACCTGCCCCTTGCCGCGGATCTGGGCGGCCCAGGCGGCGCCCGTCCCGTGCGGGATGCCGGCGCCGACGATCCCCGAGGTGCCGAGGAAGCCGTTCCCGGCGTCGGTCAGGTGCATCGAGCCGCCGAGGCCCTTGCAGATGCCGTCGCGGCGGCCGTAGATCTCGGCCATCATCGCCTTCGGGTCCGTGCCGCGGGCAATGGGGTAGCCGTGGCAGCGGTAGGTCGTGAAGAACTGGTCGTCCGGCCCGAGGGTCGCGATCGAGCCGACGATCGACGCCTCGGCGCCGTCGGCGAGATGGGTGTGACCACGGATGACGCCCGGGTGCTCCTCGAACGTCCTCTTCACGCGCTCCTCGAACTCGCGGATCCGCGACATCTGCCGGAAGATCCAGACGAGATGCTCCGGGTCGAGCCTCTCGGCTCCCTGCGGAGCGCTCACGTCAACCTCCCCCGCTCGCGCGTGTCGGCGCCGCCGGCCGCGCCCGCGGCCGCTTCAGGGATTGTCGCGATCCCGGATCTGCTCCGGCGGATCCGGGATCTGCGGAGAAACGGTGCTGTCATGCCGAGCTCCTCTCGTGCTCGAACTGGCGGATCGTGGTGTCGTAGGCCCGCCGGAAGATGACGTCCATCGGGTTCGCGCGCAGCTCGGCGGAGAGCACCTCGACCCCCCACGGGCCGCCGTACCCGTGATCGCGGCACGCCTCGACGTAGCCGCGGATGTCGAACTCGCCCTCGCCGGGGAGCGCGCGGTGGTTGACGACCTCGTCCACGGGGTCGTCCATGTTCTCGACCTGACCGTCGGAGAGCTCGACCCACGACAGGTACTCGACGGGGATGCGACGAAGCTCGTCCGGTGCGATCCCGAGCTTCGACATGTGCCACGTGTCGATCGCGATCCCGCCGTTCGGGGCCGCGGCGCCCCCGACGACCTCGAGCATCGCGTCGACCGTCTGGACGTTGACGTCGGGCGGCATCAGCTCGTAGACGATCTTCGCGTCGGTGTGCTGCGCGGCGTCGGCGCAGAGCTCGCCGAAGCGCTCGGTCAGCTGCGCGAGGGACGCCTCGCGCCCGAAGATGTTGGCGACCTTCACGTGGTGGGCGTCGAGAGCGGCCGCGGCCTCGAAGAGCAGCGCCCGCGTCTCGTCGGAGGCGCGCCGGCGCTCGTCGTCCGGGTCGAGGAACCAGTCGAGGAGGCACTCGACCTCGAGGTGACGCAGCCCGTTGTCGTCGAACACCTGCCTCATCTCGCCGAGCGTCCGGCTCTCGAGGACGTGCTGCAGGTCGGCATGCCAGATGCCCAGGCCGCTGAAGCCGACCTTGCGGGCCTCGGCGCAGCGGTCGGCCCAGTCGAACAGGCTCCACTCGCGCCCGGCGTGGACCTCGACGGGGCCCGAGACCGTCCAGTAGAGCGCAACCAGATCGACCCGCTCGCTCACCCCGCCGCTCTCCTCCCTGGTAGTAGAACCTCGTGGAGGCGGCCGGCACCCCCGCGCGAGGACGCGGGGCAGCGGCGCCCCGGCACGAGCCACCCGAGCCTCTCAACCGCCTGCCCGTTTGTCAAGACGGTGTTCCAGTTGATGAGACAACGCGGTACGATCGCGTCGTGCAGGACACGAGGACGGGAACCTCGCAGTCGCTCGAGCGCGGGCTCGCGATCCTCAGCGCGTTCGACTCGGAACGGCCCCTGATCGGCGTCAGCGAGCTCTCGCGCGAGCTGTCGCTGAGCCGGAGCACGGCGCACCGCTACATCGCGACGCTCGCCCAGCTCGGCTACCTGCAGCAGGACCCGGACTCGAAGCGCTACCGGCTCGGCCCCCGGGTGCTCGACCTCGGGTTCTCCGCCATCAACTCGATGGATGTCCGCGAGATCTCCGCCCCCCACCTCCGAAGCCTGTCGGACGAGACCGGGCACACCGTCAACCTCGCGATCCTCGACGGCGTCGACGTCGTCTACATCGAGCGCTGCCGCGCGGCCCAGCCGGGGCAGCGCGAGATCGACCTCAACCTCCACGTCGGCGCGCGCCTGCCGGCCTACTGCACCGCGATGGGCAAGGCGATCCTGGCGTTCGTCCCCGAGGACCGCCTCGACGAGCTGATCGAGCGGATCGACTTCGTCCCGCGCGGACCGAACACGATCACCGACCCGCATGCGTTCCTCGCCGAGCTCGACCGCATCCGGATCGCGGGCATCGCGGTGAACGACGAGGAGCTCGCCTACGGGCTCCGATCGATCGCCGCTCCGATCCACGCGCACTCGGGCGAGGTGCTGGCGGCGCTGAACCTCGCGATCCACCGGACGATGGGCTCGATGGACGAGCTCATCGCCCGCTTCGGCCCGGCGGTCACGAAGACCGCGAGCGACATCTCGCTCGGCATGGGCCACCGGCTCGCCCCGGCCTGAGCGGGAGGCCTACGCGGGATCGTCCCGGAGCGCCGCCAGGCGGTCGGCGGCGGCTCGGGCCACCCACGGCGCGACGCCGAGCTCGTCGAGGTAGGCGGCGGCAGCGCGCATCTCGTCGACGCGGCGCGCGGCGTGGGCCTGCGACCCGGTGACCAGCCGCTCGAGGAGCGGCTCGCCGATCACCCCCGCGATGTCCCCCCTGACGCGGTCCTCGGCGCCCACCGCACGAGCCGCCTCGAGGCTCTCGAGCACCGCGGCGGCGAGACCCTTCATGAACACGCTGCGCACGAGCTTCAACCCGGCCGCGTCCCCCGGGCTCGGCCCCACGAGCTCGACGGGCATCCCGAGCGGCCCGAAGAGACGCGCGAACCGCTCGGCGCCGTCGCCGGAGGCGAGGGCCGGCGTCCTGAGCCCGAGGCCCGGCACCGGCCCCAGCAGGGCAACGTCCGCGAAGGCCACCGGCAACCGGTCCGCGAGCTCCTGCTTGAGCGAGGGCGAGGAGGTGTTGAGGTCGGCATAGAGGGCGTCGTGCTCGAGCGCGCCCGCCACGGCCTCCGCGACCTCGAGCGCGACGGCCGCCGCGTTCACGCTGAGGACGACGTCCGCCCCCGCCACGGCTGCCGGTCCGTCGGTCGCGAGCTCGACCCCGGCTGGGCGCGAGACGGGGTCCCAGCCGCGGACGCTGCAGCCCGATGCGACGAGGTCGCCGGCGAGCCGGCCGCCGGCCTCCCCGAGACCGAGCACGGCGACCTCCATCCTCACTCCTCGACGAGCGCGCGCAGGCCCTGCAGATCGTAGGAGAGCTCGCCGGCGCGATAGCGCTCCCGCACCTCCGCCTCGCGGGCGACACGCTCCTGCGCGGCAGGAAGCACCTCCTCGACCCGGTCGGCGGACACCACCACGGCGCCGTCGCAGTCCATCACGACGAGATCGCCCGGCCGGATCTCGGTTCCGCCCACCACGACCGGGACGTCCAGCTTCCCGACCTCGCCCTTGGTCGCGCCCTGCGCGCGCACGAACCGGGTCCAGATCGGGAGACCGAGTTCCGCGAGCTCGTCGAGGTCGCGGACCGCGGCGTCGACGAGGATCCCGGCGACGCCGCGCGCCTGGGCCTGCGTGGCCAGCAGATCGCCGACGAACGCGACAGGCGCCGGGTCGCTGCTCGTGAGGACGAGAACGTCGCCGGGGCGCGCGTGCGCGACGAGCGCATGCACCATCGTGTTGTCGCCCGGCGCGCAGAGCGCCGTCCGTGCGGGCCCGGCGACGCGCGACCCGGGGACGACCCGAGTGAGTGGAAGGTCGACGATCCCGGTGCGTCCCGCGGCCTCGTGGAGGGTTGCGACGCCGAGCGCGGCGATCGCGGCGTAGTCCCTCACAGCGCGTCCACCACGACGGGCAGCTCCCGCTGGAAGGCCTCGGCGTACCGGATGCCGCTCCGGCCCGAAATGCGCCGCGCGTGGTTCGCCCGGTGCTCGGCCCGCTCGGAGTAGTACTGCCGCAGGTAGGACTGGGCGCCCATCGCCTGCATCGCCGACACCTTTCGCTCCCAGACGGGCGTGATGTCGAGGAACGTCGTCGGGACGAAGCCGCAGAGCTCGGGTTGGTGCGGCTCGAACGAGAGCAGCTCGGGCGGCGTGATGGTGACGAAGCCGCTCGCCACGCCGGCGCCGCTCGCGAGCTGGCGCGCCCGGACGGTCGCGTCGTGCGCAACGCCGTGGTCCGGGTTGAAGGGATCGAGCGCCGCGTGGGTCAGGACGACGCGCGGCGCGAGGTCGCGCAGGAGGTCGGTGAGCGTGTCGATGGCCGCAGAGTCCGTCACGAGCGGGTAGTCGCCGAGGTCGAGGCTGCGGAAGGTCGCGCCGAGGGCGTCCGCCGCCGCTTCCGCCTCGCCGTGCCGGATCTCCTTGACGCGCTCCTCGGTCTGCCCCTCCTCCTTCCAGAGCTCGCCCGACTCGCCACGCTCGCCGTACGACAGCGCGATCACGTGGACGTCCGCGCCCGCCTCGGCGGCAAGGGCGATGGCGCCGGCGGCGCGCCAGACGAAGTCCGCCGAATGAGCGCTGACGACGACGACGGAGCCGCTAGCCACCGGCACGCCAAATCGTGTCGGCCGCGTCGGTCATGCGAGGTACCCGTGCCGATCCGCGTGGAGGTGCTCGGCCAGCCGGCTCGCGAGCGCCATGATCGTGAGCGACGGATTGACGGAGAGGGTCCGCGGCACGATCGAGCCGTCGCCGACGTAGAGCCGCTCGACGCCCCACACGCGCGCGTCTGCGTCGACCACCGAGCGCTCGGGATCGCTGCCCATGCGGCAGGTCCCCTGGACGTGAGTCGACGCGAGGCCGGTCCAGCAGACCTGCGTCGCGCCCGCGGCCACGAGCACGTCGCGCGAGAACTGGAGGGCGGCGTCCAGGCGCTCCTGCTCGCGCTCGTTGAACGAGGCCGCGAAGAGCTCGGCGCCGCCCTCGTCGACCGAGACGGTGCCGTTGTTCTCGTCGTTGACCATCGCCAGCAGCCCGACCCAGTGGCGGAACTTCCGAACGGCCTCGACGAGCGGCTGCCCCCAGAGCGGCCCGCTCTCGTCCTCGAGCGTCGTCGCGAAGCTGATCGGGTCCTGGATCGTCGTGGCCTCGATCACGAAGCCTCCGTCCTCGTCGCGCTGATGGTCCATCGCATGGGCGGAGATCGGGTACACCATGTGCGCGTCCTGCGGCTCGTCGAACAGCCCGTAGACGAGGCGGACCGGATGGAAGCCCAGGTTGCGGCCGACGAGCCGCGTGCTCGGACTGTCCGGCAGCCCCGAGCGCAGCAGGAGCTGCGGTGTGTTGAGCGTGCCCGCGGCGACGACGACGGCTCCCGCGTCGACGCGCCGGAGCGCGCCTTCCCCGTCGACGTACTCCACGCCTCTCGCCTCGCCGTCCTCGACGACGACGCGCTGGACGGGGGCCTCCGCACGCAGCTCGAGCCTCCCCGTCGCCCAGGCGTCGTGGATGTAGGTGTTCATCGTGGACTTGCCGGCGTTCGTCGGGCAGCCCTGCAGGCAGGAGCCGCAGCTCATGCAGTTCGCATCGGTGTACGCATGCACGGGCTCGAGATGCGACCCGAGCGCCCGGAAGCCGGGCTCGACCGTGTACACGCTCTTGCGCCAGTCGGATCGCACGCGGACGCCGAGGCGCCCCTCGACGCGTTCGTAGTGCGGGTCGAGATCGCGCGCGCCGAACGGCGACCCGTCGGCCCCGAGGACACCGCTCGCCTCGTGCCACTTCGCGTAGTCGTGGTCGCCGACGCGGAGCGCGACCTTCGTGTTGATGGTCGTCGTCCCGCCGACGCAGCGCGCCGCGAGGAGCGCGACGACCCCACCGGCGCCACCGTCGATCGGGGCGAAACGGAGCGGCCACCAGAAGTCGTGGTTCGCCTTCGCCTCCCAGCGCGTGAAGTCGGCGGCGGTGCGGTGCGGGCCCGCCTCGAGGAGCAGCACGCTCCGGCCGCGGTCGGCGAGCTCGCCGGCGACGACCCCGCCACCCGCGCCGGAGCCGACCACGACGACGTCGAACCGCTCGCGCGCGCTCATCCGGCCTCCGGAGCGGCGCCGGTGCCGATCCCGAGGTACGACCAGTCCTTCTTCAGCCGGGTCGCGAGCGGGGTCGAGAAGTCGATCTCCGCCCATGCGCCCTCCGCCTCGACGCCCGGCGCGACGAAGTCGCTGTAGAAGGCCTCGATCGCAAGCGCCCGCGCCCACGCGAACTCCTGCGTGGCGACGTGGTCGGCGATCGCCCCCTCGGAGACCTTCTGGAACGCCGCGATCGCAGCGCCACGCGTCCCCTCGTCCATCCGCGCGAGCAGCGCATCGACGTAGACCTCCGGCCGAACGCGCGCCGAGCCGGGCACGATCGCATCGCAGACCCGGCCGACCGTGCGCGCCGTGTCTGCGTCGAGCACCTGGAGGGCCGAGCCGCTCACGGGACGACTATACGACGCGCCGCCCGTCGCGATGCCGCCTTCAGTCGGCGATCCCGAGCCCCCAGCCGCCGTCGATGACGATCTCCTGGCCGGTGACGTACTCCGACGCCGGTGCGGCGAGGAACAGGGCGAGCGCCTTGATGTCGTCCGGGCGGCCGACCCGGTGCATGGGGATGTCCCTCGCGACCATCGCCTGCAGGTCGGGGTCGTGGGCGTGGCCGCCGCCGATGTTCGTCACGAAGAAGCCCGGGGCGATCGCGTTGGCGGTGATCCCGTCGGCCGCCAGCTCGAGCGCCAGGCAGCGCACCAGGTGGCGCGCGCCCGCCTTCGCCGCCATGTACGCGGAGCCGATCACCGGCTCCACCTTGGTCGCCGCGAGCGAGGTGGTCACCACGATCCGGCCATACCCGCGCGGACGCATGTGTCGCGCCGCGGCCCTGGCCGTCGCGAAGATCCCGTTGAGGTTGACGTCGATGACGCGGTTCCAGCGCTCGTCCGTGTACCGCTCGAGCGCGCCGTCCTCGACGCGCGGGCGCTCGCTTCCCGCCCAGCCTGCGACGAACCCGACCCCGGAGTCGATACCCGCGTTCGCGAACGCCACGTCGAGCCGCCCGTAGGTGGCCGCGGCCTCGTCGATCGCGTCGTCGAGCGCGGCATGATCGGTCACGTCGGCGACCGCGCCACGCACGTCGAGACCCTCTCCCTCGAGCCGCCCGACGTGCGCGGCGAGCTGGGCCTCGTCGACGTCGAGCAGGGTCACCCGCGCCCCGTGGGCGGCGAGCACCTCGCCGTAGGCGAGCCCGAGGCCGCTCGCGCCGCCGGTCACGATCGCCCCGAACCCCGACACGTCGAAGCGCGACGACACGTTCACGGCTCGAGCCCTCCCCCGCCCGTGCGCGTCATGCGCCGTCCAGCCTCACGACCGCCTTCATGACCTCGGCCGGATGCGCGATCGCGTAGGCGATCGCGTCCGGTGCCTGCTCCAGACCGAACTCGTGCGTCACGAGCCCGGCGGCCGCGTCGCGGCGCCGGCCCACGAGCTCGACCGCAGCGGCGAACTCGTCCGCACCGCAGCAGCTCACGCCGAGCACATCGATCTCCTTCAGAGGGAGGTCACCCACCCGCACGGGCGCATGATCGGCCGACAGGCCGACGACGACGACCCGCCCCGCGTGGGCGACGAGCTCGACGGCGCCCTGGACCAGGGCAGGCACACCGGTCGCCTCGATCACCACCTCGGGACCGTCCTCTCCCGCCCAGTCGCGAACGGCCGCACCGAGATCGCCGTCCTCCGTAGCCGCGAGCACGTCCGCGCCGATGCCCGACGCGCGGGCGAGGCGGCTCGCGAGCGTGTCGACGAGCAGGACGGACGCGCCCCGGTCGATGGCCGCGAGCGCGAGCGCCTGCCCGATGGGACCGGCGCCGAGGACGACCACATGCTCGCCGTCGGCCACCCGGCCGCGGACGACCGCTCGGACGGCGATCGACACGGGCTCGATCAGCGCGGCGAGCGCCGGATCCTGGTCGCCGACGGCGAATACCTGCGCCGCCGGGACGAGCAGCTGCTCCTGGAGCGCGCCGTCGCGGTGCACGCCCACGAGGCTGATGTTCACACACGCGTTGCCGCGGCCGACCCGGCACGCGTAGCACCGGCCGCACGACGCGACCGGCCAGACGGCGACGCGCGTCCCTGCGGCGAGGCCGGGGGGACAATCGGGCCCGACGTCGAGGATCGTCCCGGCCGCCTCGTGTCCCTGGATACGGGGGTAGAGGGTCGATGCGTCGTCGATCGTGCCGATGTCACCGAGGAAGTAGTGGAAGTCCGACCCGCACAGGCCGACGGCCTCCGGGGCCACGAGCACCTCGCCCGGCCCCGGCGCGCCCGGCGCCTCGACGCCGACGACCTCCATCGACCCCCGGTCCCGCGTCACCGCTGCGCGCATCGTCGCCACGAGGGTGATCGAATCACCTGCGGCGCCCGCGGCGCAAGCGCGGAGCGCCGATCTCCGCGCGCGGCGGGCATACGATGGCTGGCCCCCACCTCGAGAGAAGGAGCCCGATGATGCGCGAGCCCCTGTTCACGGAGACCCTCCAGATCGCGATCGTCGTGCGCGACCTGGAGGCGACGATGCGCACGTACGTCGAGGAGTACGGCATCGGCCCGTGGGAGGTCTACGGGTTCCACCCCGACGACATTGCGCCGCTCGGAGAGGGCGAGCCGCCGACGAACGGGGCGTGGCGACTGGCGGTGACGATGGTCGGGAGCGTCCAGTGGGAGCTCGTCCAGCCGCTCGACGAGCGGAGCATCTACGCGGAGTTCCTCGCCGCGAAAGGGGAAGGACTGCATCACGTCGCCGTGGGCGGCACCGACTACCGCGAGGCGATGGACACGATGCGCGCGAAGGGGCGGCGGGTGCTCCTCGGCGGGGTCTACGAGGGCGCGACGTTCGCCTACCTCTCGACCGACGAGGACTTGAAGGTGCTGACGGAGATCTTCGACTGGCCCGAGGGCCTCGTCCAGGAGCCCGACGCCGTCTACCCGGCCTGAGCGAACACACGACAGGGTGGGGCGACCGCAGCCGCCCCACCCTGTTCTGTCGGCTCGCTACACGACCTTGAACGACCTCTTGGCGCCGGGCTTCGCCGGCGAGCTGTAGATGTACGTCCCCTTCTTCAGGTCGAGCGTCCAGGTCGTCTTGCCCGTCCCCTTGACCGGGGTGAGCTTGGCCACACCTGGGCCGACGAGCCGGAAGCCCTGCGAAGGCGACGCGTCGGTGACGATGATCGAGTACTTCCCCGTCCGCAGCCGGGTCACCAGCTTGCCGTCCTGGCGCAGCGTGATGAACTGGTTGCCGACCGTCCCCTGCAGGATCTTCCCGCCGTCGATCGCGCTCGGGACGAGGACCGCGAGGTTCGGCAGCGACGTGATCACGCCGTACTTCTTCGTGTACGCCGCGAGCTGAGCCAGCTGCACCCGGTTGACGACGGTCGTCCAGAGCGGCAGCCGGATGTTCCGCGAGGCCGCGGGGAGCAGATCGCGGATCTCGTCCGGGTGGTTCTGGGAGTACTCGAGCGACTGGTTCATCGCCGTGCGGAACTTGGCGGCCAGGCCCGGGTTCTTGGCGACCCAGTCCGTGCGGACGAAGTAGCCGCCGATCGGCCAGTAGTCCCCGAGGATCGGCCCCGGAGCCATCAGGTCGCGTGCCCCGTCGAGCTGGATCGCCTGCGAGAGGAAGGGCTCCGGCGTCCAGATCGCGTCGACCTGGCCGCTCTGCAGCGCGGCCCGCATGGCCGGGAACGGCAGTGCGAGGAGCTTGATCGTGCTCTGGTCGATGCCGCTCTTCTCGAGCGCGGCCCTGATCATCACCTCGCCCACGCCCTTGAGGGCGTTGACCGCGATGGTCTTGCCGGCCAGGTCCGCCGGGGTCCGGATCGAGCTCGATCCCTTGACGACGATGTTCTGCCAGTTCGTCGCCTGGTTCGTGCTCTCGACCTCGCTCAGCGTGATCGCGGAGATCGGGATTCCGCTCGTCCGGGCGATCATCGCCGGGACCCAGCCGGCGAAGCCGACGTCCATGTTCGAGTTCGCGAGCCCGAGCATGATGTCGTTGCCGCTCTGGGCGGTGATCTTCTTGATCTCGATGCCCTGCTGCTCGAAGAACCCCTTCTTGATGCCGAGGTCGAGCGGCAGCGTGTTCGCGATCGGCAGCACGCCCACGGTCAGCGACGTGTTCGCCGTCGACCCGCCTTGCGCGCCCGCTGCCGCCGCCGCGAACACCGCGGCGACGACGAGGATCGCGAAGCCCGCGAGCATCGGTCGGCGTACCGGCCTTGCTCCGACTGTCGTCATGTCCTGTCGTCCTCCTTCTTAGTCGAGAAGCCCCTCGCCGACGAGAGTCGACGGGGCGTCGACGCCGGATGGCGCCGAGCGGTCGCGCTTGATGAGTCGATAGACGTACGCGCGGAGGTGTGCGAACTCGGGCAGCTCCTTCGTCTCGAGCTGGTCACGGGGTGTCGGCAGGTCCACGCCGACGATCTCCTTCACGACGGTCGGGGCGTGCGTCAGCACGACGATCCGGTGGGAGAGATACACCGACTCGTCGATGTCGTGCGTGACGAAGAGGATCGTGATGCCGAACTCCTCGTGGACGCGGAGCACGAGGTCCTCGAGGTCGCCGCGCGTCTGCGCGTCGACGGAGGCGAACGGCTCGTCCATCAGGAGGATCGACGGCTGGTACGCGAGCGCACGGGCGATCGCGACCCGCTGCTGCATGCCGCCGGAGAGCTGCCACGGATAGTGGTCGATGAACCGCGTCAGGCCGACGGCGGCCAGCGCCTCCTCGACGAGGCGGGTGCGCTCGGCCTTCGCGAGGCTCTTGTGGCGGAGGGGCAGAAGGACGTTGTTCCTGACCGTCGACCACGGCATGAGCGAGCGGTTGTACTCCTGGAACACGACCGCCATCTCCTCCGGCGGCGAGGTGACGGGTCTGCCGTGGAGGACGACGTCGCCCTGCGAAGGCCGGAGCAGTCCCGCGATGCACTTGAGCAGCGTCGTCTTGCCGCATCCGGACGGGCCGACCACGCAGACGAGCTCGCCCTCGGCGATCGAGAACGTGATGTCGCGCAGCGCGTGGACGACGGTGTCGCCGCTCCCGTACGTCTTGGCGAGCCCCCTGATCTCGAGCATCGTCAGCCCTCTCCCCTCACAGCGGCGTCGCCGCGCGCCAACCGCGGTGCCAGGCGAGCAGCCGGTGCTCGACCATCATGTAGGCGAGGTTGAGGAGGTACCCGATGACGCCGATCAGGACGATCGCGGCCCACATCGGGACGAGCTGGAAGGTGTTCTTCGAGATGAGGAGGACGTAGCCGACACCGCTCGTCGAGGAGAAGTACTCCGCGACGACCATGACGATGACCGCGAGCGAGAGGCTCGTCCGCATCCCCGCCGAGATCTGCGGGAACGCGGCCGGCAGGACGATCCGGCGGATGCGCTCGCGGACGGGGACGCCGTAGGCGCGCGCCGTGTCGACGAGCGTCGGGTCGAGGGCGCGCACCCCGTCGATCGTGTTCAGGAGCACGGGGAAGGTGCAGAAGAAGGCGATGAACGTGATCTTCTGCAGGTTCCCGATCGAGTGGAGCAGGATGACCGAGATCGGCAGCAGAGCCGGGGGCGGCATCGCCCTCCAGTACTCGACGTGGGGCATCGCGAACTTCCGGGCCCAGAGCGAGAGCCCGAGCGGGAGGCCGACGGCGACCCCGATCGCCGAGCCGATGGCGAACCCGAACAGGATGCGCATCAGGCTCGGGATCACATCCGAGCGAAACTGCGCGAAGAGCCAGAGATCCCGGAACTCCTGCGCGATCGTCGAGGGCGGCGGCCAGAACTGGCTGTCGGCCGACCGCGCCCAGGCCTCCCAGACGAGCACGATCGCGATCGGGAACCGCGATCTCGGTCGCGAGCTTCAGCGCCTCGGTGCGGCGTCGGCTCACGCCGCACCGAGCCGCTGCGACGGATGCCAGCGCAGGGCCCGCCGCTCGATCGCCGTGAACACGATGTGGGTGCAGATCCCGAGCACGCCGGTTGCGATCGCGAGTGCGTAGAGCTGCGTCGTCAGGCCGTACGACTGGGCGTAGTTGAGCATCATCCCGAGCCCCGGCGTCCCCATGAAGAGCTCGGCCGTGAACGCGAGGATGAGAGCCACCGCCGAGGCGATCCGGATCCCCGTCGCGATGTACGGGACCGCGCCCGGGAGGGTGATTCGCCACAGCCGCTCGCGGCGCGGGACGCCGAACGACCGCGCCGTGTCGATCGTGACGGGGTCGACGTCGCGGACGCCGTACATCGTCTGGACGAGGATCGGCCAGAACGCGCCGAACGCCGCCAGGAACACCTCGCTCTCGAGGGTCGTCCCGAGCGTGAGGAAGAGCAGGGGAATGAGCGCGGCCGACGGGATCGGCCGGAGGAACTCGACCGGCACGCGAAACGCTCGCCCGGCGAAATCGCTCAGACCGAGCCCCACCCCGATCGGCACCGCGAGCAGGATCGCGATGCCGAGCCCGAGCGCCCATCCGCGGACGGTGTGCAGGAAAGCGCTCCAGAACGCTCCGGTCCGGGCGAGCGATCCCAGCTCGCCGACGGTTGCGGTCATCGTCGGCAGATCCTGTTCTCGCACGAGACCCGACCGGGAGACGAGCTCCCAGAGGAGAAGGGCGAACGCGACCGAGCCTGCGACCACGAGCGCGTTCACGATGCGCGGCGACATCGTCGCGCGTGGAGCAGTGCGAAGGCTCTCGGCCGTCGCCTCCTGGGCCGTCGTCATCCGAGGCGCGGGCCTCCGCCTGCACGGCGGCGCCCGTCTACGCGCGACGAACGTGCGCAGCCGTCGCTGGCCGTGCTCGCAGTTCCTCCGTCGGGTTCTGCCACGCAGGGTCAACCGTACGGTCGGGTGCGTCTAGTTGTCAAGACGCTGTTCCATCATCCGGGATGCGCGCGGATCCCCGCATCACCGGTGACCTACGGTCGAGAGCGCCGCCGGTCAGCCGGACGCGCGCGCGTCCTGCAGGGCCCGCCAGACGCGCTCGCCGTTCGCCGGCATCTCGACGTGCCGGACGCCGAACGGAGATAGCGCGTCGACGACCGCACTCTGGACGGCGGGCGTCGAGCCGATCGTGCCCGACTCACCGATGCCCTTCGCCCCGAGCGCGTTGAGCGGCGTCGGCGTCTCCATCTCGACGACGTCCCAGGACGGCAGCTCGGCTGCCGACGGGAACGCATAGCCGAGGAACGTCGCCGTGAGCGGGTTCCCCTCGTCGTCGTAGACGAACTCCTCGAAGAGCGCCTGCGCGACGCCGGTTGCGACGCCGCCGTGGACCTGGCCCTCGGCGATCACGGGATTGACGAGGTTGCCGGCGTCGTCGACGGCGACGAGGCGCCTGAGCTCCACCTCGCCGGTCTCGGTGTCGACCTCGACGACGGCGACGTGGGCCCCGAACGGGAACGTCGGCGCATCGGCCTTGAAGATCTCGGCCGCCCGGAGCTCGGCGAGCCTCCCCTCTGCCTCCACCGCCGTCGCGAGCTCCTTCCACGTGAGCACGGGCGTCGGCGAGCCGACCACGTGGAACCCGCCGCGATCGGTGTCCAGCACGACGTCGTCGGCGCTCGCCTCGAGGTGCTCGGCGGCGAGCACCCGGGCGCGCTCGACGACCACGTCAGCCGCCACGCGCGCCGCGACCCCGCCGATCTGGGTCGACTTCGAGCCGTACGTGCCCACGCCCTGGGCGACCTCGTCGGTGTCGCCCTTGATCACCCGCACCGACTCGACAGGCAGGCCGAGCCGGTCGGCGACGATCATCGCGAACGTCGTCTCGTGGCCCTGCCCGTGCGAGAAGGAGCCGGTGCGCAGCACCGCCTCGCCGTCCGGGGTGATCTCGACGTCGCCGAGCTCGGGCTCGACGAGCCCGTTCGTGATCTCGACGTACACGCTGACGCCGATCCCGAGCGCGCGCGGATCGCCGGACGCGCGCCGGCGCGCCTGCTCCTCGCGGAGCGCCGCGTAGCCCGCGGTCTCGAGCGCGAGGTCGAGCGCGCGCTCGTAGTCGCCCGAGTCGTAGCCCGCGCCCGAGGCGGTGGTGACCGGGAACGCGTCGGACGCGAAGAGGTTGCGCCGGCGCACCTCGGCCGGGTCGCTTCCGATCTCGGCTGCGAACAGGTCCATCGCCCGCTCGATCGCCTGCGTGGCCTCGGGCCGCCCGGCCCCACGGAACGGGCCGGTGGGCGTCGTGTTGGTGACCACGCTCACCGTGTCCGCCTCGATCGTCGGGATCGCGTAGACGCCGCTCGCCATCAGCGCGGTGAACCCCGGGAGGATGGCGCCGATCCGAGGGTACGCGCCGGCCTCCTGCACGACCCGCAGGCGGTAGGCCTGGACGTCGCCGTCCCGGCTGCCGCCGAGGGTGAACTCGAGATGCGACGCCCGGCCGTGCGCCATCCCGATCATGTTCTCGCTGCGCGACTCCGTCCAGCGCACGGGGCGCCCGGTCCTGCGCGCCAGCCACGAGACGAGGATCTCCTCGACGCCCAGGAGCTTCGCCCCGAAGCCCCCGCCGACGTCCGGTGCGACGACGCGCACGGATCCGGGCTCCAGGCCGAGGATCATCGTCAGTGCGTCCCGGTCCTGGTGGGGCGTCTGGGTCGAGAGCCAGAGCGTCAACCGGCCGTCCTCGCCGACGACGGCGGCGCACGCACGCGACTCGAGCGGGCATGCGGCCAGCCGCTGACTGACCAGGCGTCCCGAGACGACGACGTCGCAGCCGTCGAACAGCGCCTCGTCGCGCTCCGCCGGGTGGCTCGTGCACACGTTGGTGCCGGCCTCGGGATAGAGCAGCACGTCGCCCTCGAGCGCGGCAAGCGGATCGACCACGACGGGAAGCGGGTCGTAGTCGACGGCGACGAGCTCGGCGGCGTCGACGCCCGCGGCGCGCGTCTCGCTCAGGACGACCGCCACGATGTCGCCGACGAAGCGAACGGCGCCGTCGGCGAGGTACGGACGTCCCATCCGCTGGTCGAGACCCGGGATCGGCGGTGGCTGGAACGAGCCGAGGTCCGAGTCGGCGGCGGTGAAGACCTCGACGCCGGCGAGCGCTGACGCCGCGGAGGCGTCGATCCCGTCGATGCGCGCATGCGCGTACGGCGAGCGGACGAACGTCGCGTGGAGCGCGCCCGCGAGCTCGAGGTTCTCCACGTACTGCCCCGTGCCTCGTAGGAAGCGATCGTCCTCCCGCCGGAGGATCCGCTGCCCCATCATGCCGCTCACGGTTGGACTCTCGCACACCGGCGGCTAGCGGGCGAGGGAACCGTCACCGGCCCCAGACCTCGTCGGCGACCTCCACGACCAGCGCGAGCTTCGCGACCTGCTCGTCATAGCTCAGGGCATTCCCGTCGACCGTCGACGAGAACCCGCACTGCGGCGACAGGCAGAGCTGGTCGAGCGGTGCGTAACGGCCGGCGTCGTCGATGCGTCGCAGGAGATCGTCCTTCGACTCGAGCGCGCCGTGCTTCGTCGTCACGAGCCCGAGGACGACCTGCTTGTCCCCCGCCGGGAGGAAGCGCAGCGGCTCGAACCCGCCCGAGCGCTCGTCGTCCCACTCCATGAAGTAGCCGTCGACCTCGAGCTCGTGGAAGAGCGCCTCGGCGACGTGGTCGTAGCCTCCCTCGGCGACCCACGAGGAGCGGAAGTTCCCGCGGCACATGTGCGTCGTGACGGTCATCCCGTCGGGCCGCCCGGCGAGCGCCTCGTTGATGTGGCGGATGTACTCGACGTGCTGGGCGTCCGGGTCGCCGCCGATCGAGGCGACGTAGCGCCGCTGCTCCGGGTCGTTGAGGTACGCGAGGCTCGTGTCGTCGAGCTGGAGGTATGTGCACCCGAGCTCGCCGAGGCGCCTCACCTCCTCGCGGTACGCCGCGGTGAGGTCGCTCCAGAACGCGTCGAGGTCGGGATAGACGGCCTCGTCGATGGCCGCACGGCCGCCGCGGTAGTGGACCATGCTCGGGGACGGGATCGTCAGCTTCGGGACGCCCGTCTCCACCCGGCCGGCGAGGAAGGAGAACGCGTCGCCGAAGATCGTCTGCGACACGCCGACCTTCCCGTCGACGTGGAGAGCGGCGGCCATGAACTCGATGTCCCCTTCCTCGTTGTGGAAGGAGACCTTCACCTTGTCGTCGGCGGTCGAGATCCCGTCGAGCGCGTAGATGAAGTCCATGTGCCACGAGCTCCGCCGAAACTCGCCGTCGGTCACCCCACGAAGACCCACGCCCTCCTGCATGCGGACGGCATCGGCGATCGCCTCGTCCTCGACCGCGCGGAGCTCGTCGACGGCGATGCGGCCCGCCGCGGCGTCCTCGCGAGCCTGCAACAGGGACGGCGGGCGGAGCAGGCTCCCGACGTGATCGGCGCGGAACGGCGGCGTGGTGCGGACTGCCATGGTCATCTCTCCTCGACTCGGCGCAGGCTACTTCCTGTGGTGACCCGGGAAAACCCGAACGGAGGTTCTATATCATCGCACCGACCGATGGCGCGCCTCGACCTCCACACCCCTGTACTCGCCGTTTTCGTCGCGGCCACGGCCCACGGCGCGGCGCAGATTCTCCATCGCGCACGGGTCGCCGCGTGAGCCTCGTCGATCCCACAGCCGAGCGCTACGCGATCGAGCACACGTCGCCTCCCGACGCAGCACTCGCCTCGCTGCGCGCCGAGACCGAGGCGACGATGCCCGTCCCGCAGATGGCGGGAGGGCTGGTCGAGGCCCGGCTTCTCGAAGCCTTCATCGTGGCGACGCGCGCGATGCGGGTGCTCGAGATCGGCACGTTCACCGGCATCAGCGCGCTCTCGATGGCCTCGCGTCTGGCCGAGGGCGGGAAGGTGGTCACCCTCGAGGCCGACCCCGTCGCGGCCGAGATCGCCCGGCGCCACATCGCCGCGAGCCCGTACGCCGACCGCATCGAACTGGTCTTCGGAGACGCTCGCGAGTCGCTGGAACGCTGGAAGGGCCGTTCGACGTCGTGTTCGTCGACGCGTGGAAGACCGACTACCCGGCCTACTTCGAGGCCGTGCTGCCAAAGCTCGCGCCGCACGGAGTGATCGTCGCGGACAACGTCTTCCGCTGGGGGACCGTGCTCGCGGAGGGGCCTGCCGACGACGAGGCGGTGGTCCTCAGGCGCTTCAACGACGACATCCTCGCCGACCCGCGCGTCGACTGCGCGATGCTCACGGTCGGCGACGGTCTCCTCCTGATCTGGCGGCGATGACCGGCTCTCCGGTCCGCCGCGTCGTCACCGGGCACGACACAGAGGGCCGGGCGGTGATCGCCCTGGACGGCCCGCCGCCCACGAGCGTGGCGCTCGAGAGCGTCCCGGGAACCGTCTTCCACGAGCTCTGGGCGACCCCATCGGTGCCCGCGGAGATCGACAACGGCGTCGACCCGACCCTCGGGCCTCTGCAGCTCGCGCCGCCGACCGGTGGGACACGGATCCGGATCGTGGACATCCCCCCCGACACCGTTCAGAACGCGCTCACGCCCGAGGAGGCGGCGGCCGCCTTCGCGGCGATCGGCGCCTCCCACGCGCACGGGCTCGACGGCCCGCACGCCTTGATGCACCGGACCGAGACGGTCGACTACGGGATCGTGCTCACCGGAGAGGTCTGGCTGGTCGTCGACGACGGCGAGACGCGCCTCGGGCCCGGCGACGTCGTGGTGCAGCGCGGGACGAACCATGCCTGGTCGAACCGCACCGAGGAGACGGCGCGCATGGCGTTCGTGCTCGTCGACGGGCGTTTCGCCGACGAGCTTCGACCCACCGACCGAGGAGTGAGCTGATGGCAGTCGTGCTGAAGGCGACCTGGACGGCGACCGAGGGATCCGAGGCGATCGTCCTCGACGCGCTGGAGAAGCTCTCCCCGCGCTCGCGCGAGGAGCCGGGTTGCCGCTTCTACCAGGCGTATCGCGACCCGGCGGAGCCGAGGGTGTTCCACATCTTCGAGATCTACGACGACGAGGCCGCCGTCGAGGCGCACGGCGCGTCCGAGCACTTCCGGAGCTATGCGCTCGAACAGGCGATCCCCGCCCTCGAGTCCCGGCAGCGGAAGTTCTTCGAGACCATCGACGCGTAGCGCCTGCCCTACTCCCCGCGCATCCTCCTCGGCCAGACGCCCTGCTTGCCCGGCATGAGGATGCCGTTCGGGTCGAGGGCGTCCTTGATCGTCTCGGCGAGTCTCCTGCTCGCGTAGTCGTTGAAGTCGTATGCCCCGGCGCACAGGTCCATGAAGTCGATGTGCGCCCGGTACTCGCCGTAGCCGAGGGCGGCCGCCTTCGGCACGAGCTCCTTCGAGACGGCGAACGCCGAGCGGGTCTGGTCCTCGTCCGACGTGTCGAACACGACGAGCACGACGTTGATGAAGCTCCGCGGCCCGGTCGGGATCAGCGCCGCGCTGTAGTCCAGCCCGTGCTCGGCGAGCGCGCCGCGCATCAGGTCGCGGAGCCGGGTCGCGTCCTCGGCGGTCAGCGGTGCCGCCGGCGAGAAGCCGATGTGGCCTCCCGCCTCGCCGCCGTACCACTTCCCCATCTGCACGAGCTCGAGGTTCGGCACGCCCGCCTGCACCCGCTCGGCCGGGTTCTCGATCGTGTGCACCTGGCTGCCCGCGACCTTCGTGCCGATCACCGTGGCGCCCTCGATCCGGCCGAACGCCTCCTGCACCCTGGCGAACCTGTGGTCGACGATCGCCTCGTCGCCGTGGATCGCGAAGCGCATCGTCCAGCGTCCGAAGCCGAGCTCCGAGCAGATGCGCTCGATCGCCTCCTCGGGGAGGACGCCCTCCCCCTGGTGCCAGTGCGCCCGGTCGGTGAACACCGACGCCGCGGCGACAGGGCTCAGGATCATCGGATAGCCGGTGATCGAGCCGCCGAGCATCAGCTCGCGCACGATGTCCACCATCGGCCCGAGGTCGTCGTCGCGCGGCACCATCACCCAGCCCGGCAGGTAGCACTCGGGCTCCGGCATCAGCCAGACGCCCATCTTGGTGACGATGCCGAGGTTCGACTGGAAGAAGAGGCCGTCGAACGACGGCCCGAAGCTCCGCCGGTACACGTGCCAGGCTCGGCCGTTCGAGATGGCGCCCATGCCGGTGCGCACCAGCTCGCCGTTCGGGAGCACCACCTCCAGGCCACAAGCGTTGGCCGCGTGATCGCCGTAGGGCGTGTAGCCGAGGCCGTACTCCAGGGTGTTGCCGATCACGCTGCCCCAGCCGAGGTCGGGCACGGAGATCCACAGCTTGTGGCCCGACGCGCGCACCGCCTCGTACAGGTCGAAGAAGCTCACGCCCGGCTCGACGACCGCATAGGCGGCGTCGCCGTCGATCTCGAGCACGCGGTTCATCCGCCGCAGGTTCACGACGACGGCCCCGCGCACGCGGGGTGACGAGCCGCCGTAGCCGTTGTTCCTGCCCTGCGAGCTCACCCAGAGCGGGACGCCGCGGTCGTTCGCGATCCGGACGACGGCCTGGAGCTCCTCGACCGACTCGGGCTGCACCACGGCGGAGGCCTCGTAGTCGTCCCACGCCGCGAACCAGTAGGGGTCGCGGAACTCCCGCAGCTGCTCGACGTCGGTGAGCACGTGCTCCGCGCCGACGGCCGCGCGAAAGCCGTCGAGAGCCGCGTCGAGTGCCTGCTCGGTCAGGTCGGTGGGGAGCACGCTCGTCATCGATGACCTCCGTGGTCGATGCGGTTCGACGTCGTCGCGGATCGCGGCGGCCGCTCGACGATAACGCGTCGGCGTCGACGCGCGATCGTGGTCAGAGCCTCCCCATCGCCGCGAAGCGCGGCAGCGCAGGGTGCGGGACGAAGCGTGTCTGGACGTCGACGACCGCAGGGAGCCCCGACGCGAGCGCGCGGTCGAGCGCCGGACGGATCTCCGCGGCGTTCGTGACCGTCTCGCCGTGGCAGCCGAAGGCGCGTGCGACGGCCGCGTAGTCGGCGCCCTCGAGGGCGGTGTCGAGCTCGAACCCCGCGCGCGCCTGGCCGAACCGGATCACGCCCCAGGCGGCGTTGTCGTGGATCACGGTCACGACCGGGAGCCCGTGGCGGCGGGCGGTGTCGAGCTCGGCGAGCGTGAAGCCGAAGGCGCCGTCGCCCGTGACGTTCACGACCGTGCGCCCGGGATGCGCGACCTGGAGCGCGAGCGCGTACGGGAGCCCGAAGCCGAGATGCGCCATCCCGGGGTCGTGGAAGCGCGTGCGTGGCTCGAGTGCTGGGGTCAGGTCGTTGCTCCAGAACGTCGTGTGGCCCCCGTCGTAGACCGCGAGCGCGTCGTCCGGCAGCCAATCGCCGAGCTCGCGTGCGAGGGTGGCCGGGTGCATCGGCGCGACTCCGTCGTCCGCGCCCTCGAGGAGCTGCGCGAGGTGCGCCTTGTGCGCCGCGACGAGCGAGTCGAGCCACGTGCGGTCCGCCCTCGCGGGACCGTCACCGAGGGCGACGAGGAGCGAGGCGAGGCCGTCGCGGACGTCCCCGGCGAGGACGAGCGTCCGGTGGGGCAGTGCCCCGGCCGCCGCGGACGGGTCGACATCGAGGTGGATCACCCGCTGGTCGGGCGGGCCGCCGAGGGCGGGCGCGCTTCCCTCCCAGAGCCACGACGACACGCGAGAGCCGGCGAGAAGCACGACGTCGGCCTCCCGCAGGGCCCGCAGCACGGGCTCGCCGCCGATCAGGCCGCCGTGCCCGAAGAACGCCGGGTCGGCGCTCGACACCGTGCCGAGCCCCATCTGCGTCGCAGTCGCGGCCGCGCCGAGCCTCGCGGCGAGGCGACGGAGCTCGGCCGATGCATCGCCGAGGACGACCCCGCCCCCCGCCACGAGCAGCGGCCTGGCCGCGCCCGCGAGCAGGCTCGCCGCGCGCTCGACGTCGGTGGCGGCGAGGGGCGACGGCCGATCGCGCTCGGGGCGCGCGTCGAGCTCCCCCGGTTCGACGTCGAAGGACGTCGTGAGGACGTCCGCGGGGAGCTCGAGGTAGACGGGTCCAGGCCGGCCGGAGGTGGCCTCGCGCGCGGCCGTGCGCACGAGCCCCGGGATCTGCTCCGGCGAACCCGCCACCGCGCTCCACTTCGTCGTCGCACGCATGAGCCCCGAGACGTCGGCTGCCATCGTGAGGCCGCGCGCCGCCGGTCCGAGGTGCGTCGGCACGCCGGACGTGAGGACGAGCACGGCGAGGCCGTTCGCCCTCGCCGTGCCGAGGCCGCCGACGAGGTTGTGCGCGCCCGGGCCCATCTCTCCGTAGCAGGCAGCGAGCCGACCGGTCGCATGGAACGTTGCGGCCGCCATCCACGCCGCGGCGGCCTCGTGTCGCACGCCGAGGTGGCGGATCCGAGGTTCGTCCGCGACCACGCCGAGGAACGGCCCGAGCTTGCCCGCGGGGACGCCGAACAGGTCGTCGACCCCGCAAGCGATCAGTGCTCGCGCGAGCGCGGCGCCGCCGTCGAGGCGCTCGGTGGTCGTGGCGGCGCTCACGCCCGGCCGGCGGTCGGCGTCCAGTGCGCCAGCGCAAGGCCGGGGACCGGCGCGCGGAAGCACGGGAGCGTCGCGCCCATCAGGCTGCCGAGGTAGACGGTGCGGAGATCCGGGCCGCCGAACGTGACGCTCGCCATCATCGGCGCGAGGGTGCCGGCTGCCGAGGCGAGGACCTCGGAGGTCATCGTGCCGGCGAAGAAGTGCCGGTCCCACTCGACGACGCGCTCGGGGTCGCCGTCCTCGAGCAGCGTCAGCAGGTCCCCCTCCGGCGTCAGAGCGACGAGGCGATCGGCGTTCACGAGCGTGATCCACAGGTTCCCGGCGGCGTCGAAGGCAAAGCCGTCCGGGATCCCGCCGAGATCGGGCGGCCCGTACACCTCGCGCCCCACCAGCGAGCCGTCGTCGAGGGCGCGGAGCCGGGAGATCCGCCGTGCGTTGGACTCGACGACGTAGAGCCACTCCTCCGCCGCGTCGAAGCGGATCTCGTTCGTCCCGACGAAGCCGTCGGCGACGATACGCGCGAGGCCGTCCTCGTCGATCAGGCCCACGTACCCGTCCGGCGCCTTCTCGTTCACCGAGCGCGTCCACGGGTCGAGACGGGTCGTGACGGTGAACCAGAACCGGCCTCTCGAGTCGGCGAGCACGAAGTTCGTCTTCCCGAGCGGCTGCCCGTCCAGCTCCGAGAGGAGGACGCTCGTCTCGCCCGTCCTCGTCATGCGGTCGATCGCGTCCCGGCCGAAGTCCGCGATCACGAGATCGCCGTTCGGCGCGAACGCGAGGCCGTTCGGAAGCGTTCTCCCGAGCGTGAAGCGGTCGGCGGAGCCGGAGTCCGCGAACTCCGTGTCGACGTGCTGTGCGACGAGCTCCTGCGTCCCGTCAGCCGCGATGCGGACGACGCCGCCGCGGGCGTCAGCCGTCCAGAGCGTGCCGTCGGCCTCGGCGAGAACGCACTCCGGCCGCTGGAGGTCCCGGCCGACGAACGAGATCGCGTCCCGGTCGACCGTCCATCCCGACAGCGGGTTCGTCATCGGCGCTCGAGGTTGCGGTAGCGGACACCGCTTGCGTCCCGATCGACCGTCAGGTCGGCGAACGGGTTGAGCTCGGGGCGATCGACGACGCGGTAGAGGCCGTAGAGCTGCGGGAGGAACGCGGCCCAGTTCCCGATCTCCTCGGCGCAGTGCTTCGCCCACACCAGGCCCTCCTCGCGGGTCTCCGGGACGCGCCGGCCGACGGCGGAGGAACGGCCGACGACACCGGCGTTCGTTCCCTGCCACTGGTGCACGCGGTAGCCCATCGGCTCCGAGACCTCGAGGCTCTCCGGTCCGAAGCCGAGCCCTGCGGCGACGATGCAGTGCTCGAGACGATCCGCCCCTGGAGCTCGGGTGCGAGCGTCGCTGGATCCTCGAAGCGGATGTAGAGGTTGCGGAACGTGCCGTCCGACCACGTCTGCGGGGCGAGATGCACCGCGCCGACCAGGTTGCCGGGCCTGACCGGGACAGCCCAGCTGAGCGGCTCGTGCTCGTGTGGATGCCAGAGCAGGAACCCCTTCTCCATGTTGCTCCAGAACCAGTCGATCATCCGCGGCGTGATCCCGTCGTGCTCCCATTCGAGGTGCGTGCCGAGGTCGTCCTGGGTGATCCGAGGCGTCACCGGCTCGTCCAGTCGCCCGGGAGCACCGTCGACCAGCCGCCGTCGACCACGAGGTTCGCACCGGTGACGTACGACGACTCGTCGCTCGCGAGGAAGAGGGCGCAGTGCGCGACGTCCTCGGGCAGGCCGGGGCGCCCCAGCGGGATGTGATCGGCGATCCGCGAGATCGGGTGCTCCGGGTCGTCGAAGAGGTGCTGCGTCTGCGGGGTGACGGTCATCCCGGGCGAGACGCTGTTGACGCGGATCCCGTGCCGCGCCCCCTCGGCGGCGAGCTGGCGCGTGAGGGCGATCACGGCTCCCTTCGACGCCGTGTGTGCCGTCCGCTGGAGCGTCAGCGAACCGGTTATCCCCGCCGTCGAGCCGACGTTGACGACGCTGCCACCGCCCCGGGCACGAAGGTGCGGCCAGGCGTGCTTGCAGGCGAGAAAGACGAGGTCGAGCTCGTTGCGCATCGTGAAGGACCAGTCGTCGAAAGTGACCTTCTCGAGCGGAGCGAAGCTCGTCCGACCGGCGTTGTTGTAGAGCACGTCGATGCCGCCGTGCTCGGCCGCGGCGCCGTCGATCCAGACGCGTACGGCATCCTCGTCCGCGAGATCGACCGGCGCGGCGGACGTCATCGTCCCCCCTGCGCCGCGGACGAGCTCCAGGGTCTCCTCTGCACGGGCGACGTCGAGGTCGCACCCGACGACGGTCGCGCCTTCACGGGCGAAGAGCGTCGCCGCCGCGCGCCCGATCCCACCGCCGGTACCGGTCACGAGGGCGACCTTTGCCTCGAGGCGTCCCATCGTCGTCAGACGCGGTCCGCGACACGGCGATCGCGGCCGTAGAAGAACACGACGACGAAGAGGAGAACGCCGTAGAGAATCTGTTGGTCGGCGGTGTCGTAGCCGTTCCCGATCATCAGCGTGCCGAGCACGATCAGCAGCAGACAGCCGAGCACCGTCCGCCAGTAGTCGCCACGGGCGCCGAAGGCCGTACCGCCCACGATCACGGCCGTCAGCCCCTGCCACAGGTAGTTGGTCCCGAGCGAGGCGTCCGCGGCGCCGGCGAAGCCGCCGAGCAGGATCCCGGTGACGGCGGCGATGAGCGCGCTGAACGCGAACACGCCCATCCACACATAGGCGGGTGCTGGACGAGCGACATCTCCGCGGCGCGCATGTTCGCGCCGGTCGCGTAGAGGCGCCGGCCAGGCGGCGTCCGCTGCAGGAAGACCGCGATCACGATCGCGAACACCGCCCACACCGCGACGAGCGGCGGGAAGTCGATGCCGAAGGTCTTGCTCGCGGGCGACGTCAGCGTCTGGAGCCACGTGGGCGGCGTGCCGGTGATGAAGCCCTTCGCCCACACGAGGAGCGCGCCGTTGACGATCGCGCCCATCGCGAGCGTGATGATGAGCGGGTCGATGCGCCACCGGTGGCAGATGAACCCGACCGTCCCGCCGCCAACGATCGCGAGGGCCGCGATCAGGGCCAGGGTCGCCCCGAACGACCATCCCCGCGACCCGTTCAGCTGGACGAGCAGGATCGCGCCCATCCCGATCCAGGCCGCGATCGAGAAGTCGATGCCGCCCACCAGGACACAGAGCGTCTGGCCGGCCGTCGCCATGCCGAGCAGCGCCGCGAGGACGAGCATCGAATAGATGCTCCGCCGCGAGGCGAACCCGTCGAGCGTCACGGCGCCGTACCCGAAGAGAACGACGAGCGCGACGATCTGCGCGAGGGGATAGTGGGCCTGCAGGCGGCGCACGGTCGCGACGATCCCCGGTCCCCGGCGCGCCGTGTCTGTGGGTGCGACGCTCATGCCGTTCCTGCCCGCCGAGGCGCCGTCAGCTGTGCGCCGATCACCGATCCGACGATGAGCATGCCGCCGTAGGCCACCTGGAGCCAGTACGCGTCGACGTGGAGGGCGCTCAGGAGGTTCTGGACGAGGAAGATCGCCGACGCCCCGACGATCGCGCCGAGCAGGCCCCCGCGGCCCCCGCCGATCGGGGTCCCGCCGAGCGCGACTGCCGCAAGCGCGATGAGAACGTACTCGAGCCCCGCGTTCCCGTCCGAGGACTGCAGCAGCGTGGCGATCGCGATGCCTGCGACGGCGGCGAACGCGCCCCCGAGCGTGTAGGCGAGGATCCGAACGCGCGTCACGTCGACGCCGGACGAGAAGGCGGTCGCGTCGTTGCCGCCGACGGCGAGCAGCACGCGGTGGTACGGCAGGCGCTGGAGCAGGATCCACACGACCACCGGGACGGCGATCAGCACGAGACCGCCCGGGATCGGCCCGAACCCTTCGGCGAGGTGCTGCGTCCAGCTCTCCGGCGATGCGGTCGGCGCCCCCGCGATCTTCTGGTTGACCCCCTGGAGCACGAACAGCATGCAGAGCGTCGCGATGACCGGCTGGTACCGGAGCACGGCGACGGAGAGCCCGTTCACGAGCCCGATCGCGGCGCCGAGCGCGAGAACGATCGGCACGGAGACCCATGCGCTCCCCCACGCCCCGTGCGGGAGGAGGTAGAGGATCAGGACGTTCGAGACGAGCCCCGCGTTGAGCCCGACCGAGATGTCGAGCCCGCCGCCTCCGCTCAGGATGGCGGGAGTCGCGGCCATCGCCACGAGGGCGAAGGGCGCGAAGAGCATGAGGTTCGTGTCGAAGTTGCTCGGGCTGCCGAAGCTCGGGAGCACCGCGATGTTCGCGACGAGCAGCACGATGGAGAGCAGCAGCGCGAACGCGAAGCTGCGCGTCCGCAGGAATCGCCGGATCTCAGACATCGGCCGGCTGCTCCTGTCCGAAGTAGCTCGCGACGAGCACCGACCGCGTCAGGGAGCCGCGACCGAGCTCCGCCTCGAGCTCGCCCTCCTTGAACACGAGCACCCGGTCCATCAGCTCGATCAGCTCGTCGACCTCGGTCGAGAGCATCACGACGGCGATCCCCTCGGCCGTGAGCTCCGCGAGCAGGTCGTAGATGTCGCGCTTCGCGCCGAGGTCGACGCCGCGGGTCGGGTCGTTGAGCAGCAGGATGCGTGGCTGGGATGCGAGCCAGCGGGCGATGACGACCTTCTGCTGGTTCCCTCCCGAGAGGGTCATGATCCCGTCGCTGGAGCGTCCGAGCTTGATGCGAAGCCGGTCGACGTACCCGGACAGACGCCGCTCGCTCGACGACGGACGGACGAGGCCCGCGACGGTGTCGCGCCCGACGGTCGGCAGAGTGAAGTTCTCGCGGATGGAGAGCGCGCCGAAGATGGCCTCGTCGCGCCGTTCCCGGGGGACGTACACGATTCCGGCGCGGGCGGCCGCCCACGGCGAGTCGATCTCGACCTCGCGCGCGGGCGTGACCCGGACGACGCGGCCCGCGACGCCTCCCGCGCCGCGCAGGGCCCGCAGGAACACGTCCTGCCCCTGCCCCTCGAGGCCTGCGAGCCCGACGATCTCGCCGGCCCGGAGATCGAGGTCGATCTCCCCGGCGCCCGGCCGGAGGCGGATCCCGGAGGCGCGGAGCACCGTCTCCGCCGAGCGCGGGCGCTCGGGCTGTGCGTGACCGGTGTCGGTCAGGTGCTCGGCGCCCGTCATCAGCCGGACGAGCTCGGCCGCTCGGACCTCGCCGCGGGCCCGTGTCGCGACCGACTCGCCCGACCGCATGACGGTCACCCTGTCGCCGATCTCCTCCACCTCGTCCATGCGATGGGAGATGAAGATCGTGCTCGTCCCCTCCGCCGCGAGCCGCCGGACGATGGCGAACAACCGGTCGCGTGTGGCGACGTCGAGCGCGGAGGTCGCCTCGTCGAGGACAAGGATCGCCGGCCGCCGGATGAGCGCGCGTGCGATACAGCACGCCTGCCGGTCGCTGAGCGAGAGCTCCTCGACCGGACGCCCGAGGTCCGGGGCGGCCCCGGTCAGCTCGAGCAGGGTCTCGGACGCGCGCTCGACCCGCTCGTCGCGCGAGACGGCGTCTCGGTGGAGCGGGTCGATGCCGAGCCAGAGGTTGTCGAGGATCGAGCGCGGCGGGACGACGAGGACCTCCTGGAAGACCGCGACGATCCCGAGCCCGAGCGCCTCCCGCGGAGAGCGGATGGCGGAGAGCGTCCGGCCAGCGACCTCGATCGACCCGCGATCCGGGCGGTGGACGCCGGTCAGCATCTTGACGAGCGTGCTCTTGCCCGACCCGTTCTCGCCCATGATCGCGTGCACCTCGCCCGCGCGCAGGTCGAAGCTGCACGCCCGTACGGCCTGCGTCGGGCCGAAGGCCTTCGCCAGGTCGACCGTCCGCAGCGCGAACGCCGCCGGTGCGTTGAACGTGTCCGGGCTGCTCACGCGTCGACCGTGGTCCCGCCCGTGGCCGCGCCCTCCGAGGGCACGGCCACGGGCACTGGACTCCTTAGAACCCCTTCGCCTTGCGCTCGGGGTGGGCGAACAGCGAGTCCATCTCGCGCTCGCTGTAGTGCGTCGAGCGCGGCTGCTCGACGGTTCCCGGGGTCGTAACCGTCCAGCCCGGCTTCGCGTACTGCTTGTAGTTCGCCGGCGTGATCTGGGGCTGCGGCCACGGGATGTCGGACACCTTCGGCCCCTGGCCGGCGAGCATCCGCAGCACGACGCGCGTCATCAGGTTCGTGATCGCGGTCGGCCCGCCCGCGAAGCCCGTGGTCGTGTAGCCCTTGCTCGCGTTGTCGGACCAGTAGGCGAGGTCGCCCTTCTGGGCGGCCATCGCCGTGACCGACGGGACGGTGCGCCCCGCCTGCTGGAACGCGCCGATGATCGACGGCCCCATCACGGCGGTGTGGAAGACCGCGTCGATTGGCCCGGGGTACGTTGCGAGGAACTGCAGCACCGCGGCCCGAACCGCCGGCGGCGCGAAGTTCCCGTCGATCTCACCGACGAGCTTCACGTCCGGACAGGCTGCGAGCAGGCTGTTGTAGACCCCCCACGTCGACTTGTCGACCGCGGTGACGCGGATGCCGTGGACGCCGAGGAAGTTGCCCTTGCCGCCCTTCAGCTTGAGCAGGTTGGCGAACGCCTGCCCGCCCGAGGTGTAGACGTTCGGACCAACGCTGACGGCCGAAGCGTCGGACAGCGGGTTGATGTATGCGACCGTCGCGACGCCCTGCTTGAGCGCGTCCTTGACGACCGGCAGGAAAGCGGGCGCCGAGCTCGGCTGGACGATGATCAGGTCCGCGCCCTGCTGGACGAGCGACTGGTAGTTCTGGACCTCCTTCGTCGGGTTCCCCGCCTCGGAGACCACGCCGATGACCTTGTCGACCGCCGGGGAGCGATTGAGGAACTTCTGCAGCGAGTTGAACACGTACGCCTGGAACGGATTCGACAGGCCGTCGAAGAGGATCCCGACCGTGTACGGCCCCTTGCCCTTCGGCTTCCAGTTCGCGAGCTGGCTCTTGTACAGCTGGAACGGCCAGCCGTTGTAGTACGTCTTGACCTTGACGGTCGTTCCCGTCAGAGCCTTCTGCGGGTCGTTCGGGGCGACCTTCGGCAGCGTGCCGCATGCTGCTGCGGCCGCCGTCGACTCGGTTGCCGACGAGCCGGTCGATGCCGTCCCGAGTGCGGCCGCGATCGCGACCGCAAGCACGAGCAGGCCTCCGATGGTCACACGATGCGGGAACCTGCCCGCACCACGGTCACGCCTCATTCCGTCCTCCTTCGCCGTTGTCACTGGTGCCTCCCGTGCACTTCCTCAGACTCCGTCAGGGCCCCGTTGGTCTGTGCGCCGACGTCCGTCGTCTCGCTGGACGCCGCCCTCAAGGCGTCCGACAGCGCCTTCGCCCCTCCATGCGCGGACTGACCGCCGTCGACCGCGATCTCCGCACCGCTCAGGTACGTCGACTCGTCCGAGAGCAGGAAGCCGACGAGCGGTGCGACGTCGTCGGGCTTCCCGGATCGCCCGAGCGGCGCAACCCGGATCGACGCCTCCAGGAACGCCGGCGGCGCCGACGCCGTCATGGGCGTCTCGATGTACCCCGGATGGATCGTGTTCACGCGGATCCCGAGCGGGCCGAGCTCCATGCTCGCGACGCGCGAGAGGCCGCGGAGCGCCCACTTGCTCGTCGTGTACGCAACCGTGTAGTGGGCCGTGAGCGCCGCGACCGAGCCCACGTTCACGATCGAGCCACCGCGGGGCATGACCGGCGTCACGGCCTGGATTCCGAGCAGCGCTCCCGTGACGTTGACGCCGAGGACGCGGTTCCAGTCGTCGAGCGTCACGTCTCCGAGCCGCGCGCGATGCGTGATCCCCGCGTTGTTGACGAGGCCGTGGACAGCCCCGTAAAGCTCACTCGCCTCATCGACGAGAGCACGCCAGCCCTCCGCGTTCGCCACGTCCAGGCGTCGGTACACGACCTCGCCCGCGCCGGCCGGGTACGCGGGCGCGTCATCGACGATGTCCGCCGCGATCACGTGCGCGCCCTCGCGGGCCAGCCATGCGACCTCGGCCGCACCCTGGCCGCCGGCGGCGCCCGTGACGATGACGACCTTTCCCTCGACCCGCCCGGATGCGCCCACGGTCAGATCGGTGCCGCCGTGAGCCGGACGGACTCGATCGTGAGCCCGACGAAGTCGGCGTCGTGGGTCTCCTCGATCTCCCACGTGCCGAGTTGCCGCGAGATCTCCCAGATCCGCTTGCAGCGGTCGAAGCGGCGCTCCATGAAGCGCTCGAGGGCTCCTTCGAGATCGTCGGACGACGTGACCTCCTCGGTCAGCACGATCGCGTCCTCGATCGCCATCGCCGCGCCCTGACCGACGTGGGGCGAGGTCGCGTGTGCCGAGTCGCCGACGAGGACGACCCGCCCGCGATACCAGGGAGAGGGCACGAGGAGCGAGTAGACCGGCCGGTAGACCACCTCCGACTCGTCCGTGATCTGCGTGTCGCGGAGCTCTGCGATCGGCCCGCCGTACCCCGCGAGGCGCTCGCGCAGCGTCGAGCCGAGCTGCTCCTCCGGCACGTCGAGATCGGCCTCCGGCCAGCGCTCGATGACGAACATGTACATCAGGTCGGGCGCGAGCGGGACGAGCCCCGCCTTGCCGCGGACACCGACGTACGTGTCCAGGGTGTCCTGCTCGGGTGGCTTCGGGAAGTTGTGGCGCCACACCACCTGGCCGGTGTACTCGGGCTCGGGCGCGTCCGGGAAGACGCGACGCCGGACGAGCGAGTTGATCCCGTCCGCCCCGATCACGAGGTCGTACCGGCCGCGCGTCCCGTCGGTCAGCGTCACGTCGACGCCCTCGTCGTCCTGCTCGATGCTCTCGACCGTCACGCCGAGCCTCACGTCGGCGCCCGAGTCCCGCACCGCATCCTGGAAGATGCGATGCAGACGCGGGCGCGTGATGCCGTTCATCCCCGGGTACCGGTCGCCGAGGAGCGGGGGCGCGGGCACGGCGCCGAGCTCGTTTCCCTCGCCGTCGCGGAAGCGCGATCCCTGGATTGCGAAGCCCTGCGCGATCGCCCGCTCGCCCAGGCCGAGCTGGTCGAGCGCGCGGATCGCGTTGCCGGGCTGGATGATCCCGACCCCGTAGACGTCCCACTTCGGGTTGAGCTCGACGACGTCGACGGCGACGCCGGCCTTCCGCATCGCGATCGTGGTCGAGAGGCCCCCGATGCCGCCCCCGACGACGAGGACGCGCTCGGGCGCCATCAGCTGAAGAGCCCGGTCGCGGCCTTCGTCTCCTCGGCCGTCTCGTGCGACATCTCGACCGGCGGGAAGGACTCGAACATCGAATGCGGGAGGCCGAGGTTCCTGTAGAAGACGTTCGAGCCCTGGTGCGGCTCGTAGCGCACCGTCTGCCAGTCAGGCTCGTAGTTGCGGTAGCCGCCGGCGTTGATCTCGACGCGCATCCCGCCGGGCTCGCGGAAGTAGAGGTAGTCCTGCTCGCCCATCCCGTGCTTGCCGGGGCCGAACTCGATCGCCACGTCGGCGTTCAGGAGCACGTCGGCGACGCGGAGCAGCTCCTCGCGGGAGTCGACGAAGTACGCGACGTGGTTGACCCGGGCGGGGACGCCCGAGGGGTCCCACACGAGGCCGAGGTCGTGGCTTCGCTCGCAGACGGTCGTCATCGCGAAGACGACGAAGTCCGGCCGGTCGGGGATCACCGTGTACTCCATGTAGCGGTGCCCCAGCGTCTCACGCAGCCAGCCCGCATCCGTCTCCGGATCAGCGGTCGCGATCGTGACGTGGTCGATGCAGCGCAGCGCGGCGCCGCGCGGGACGTAGCGCTGGGGCCGGTTCGGGAAGGGCGACACGAGCTCGGGCGGCGCCTGGTACCGCTCGACCTCCCAGAAGATCTCGTGCAGGTGCCCGCCGGGGCTCCGGTACCGGTACGCCGGCCCATGACCCGTCGAGTCGTCGTACCAGCCCTCTCCGCGGCCGGTCGCCTCGATCCGCTCGACCGCCGTCTGCAGCTGCTCCGGGCCCTCGGCCCGCCAGGCGATGTGCCCGAGGCCCGGCGCATCGCCCTCGGTGACCTGGAGGGTGTGGTGGAAGAAGTCACCCCAACCGCGGAGGTACGCCGAGCCGCCGACCGTCCCCGAGTGCTGCAGACCGAGCACGTCGGTGGAGAAGCGCAGCGACTCGTCAGGCGTCGGGCTCACGATCTCGACGTGAGCGAGCTGGGAGAGCAGGCGCTCGGGCATGTGCGATCTCCGTCCTTGGAGCGACCGACCCGGCCTCGGATCGGAATTGGTATTCGGGTTCGGTTTTTATAGCTTCCGCCGTCCGCCGAGTCAAGCACCCCGCGCCGCGGAGGGGTCTCAGCGCCGGCTGCGGGGACGGGCTTCGACGCGCTGGGTCTTCGCGCTCTCCGCGCCCAGGAGGTACGAGGCGCATGCACGCCCCAGCTCCGCGACGAGCGTGTCCCACGCGATCACACGGTGCGATTCGAAGGTCGGCCCGTACATGATCTGGCGCGCAAGGGTCCCCCACGCCATGCGGAACGCGACGTCGACGGCGAGCTCGGGGTCGTCGTGGGCGATCGCGGCCCGCCGCGTGAGGAGGATTGCCTCGACCTCGTCGTGGACGCGCGACACGCTCGCCGACGAGCGGGACGCGACGACGGCGTCGACGATCCCACGGTGCATGAAGACGCGCAGCAGGCGTTGGTTGACCTGGAACAGGTCGCCGATCTCGTCCACGACCTCGACCACCAGGGCCGACGGCTCGAGGCCGCTCCAGGCACCCGGGTCGCGAAGCCGCGGCCGATCCTCCGTGAGCGTCATGTACCGGTCCTGGATGACGTAGAAGAGGTCGTCCTTGCTCTTCACGCGGGCGTAGATCGAGCCGATCGACACGTTCGCGCGCTTGCTCACCTCGGCCAGCGTGAAGCCGTCGTACCCGTCCTCCTCGAGGAGCGCGGTTGCGGCCTGGACGACGCGCTCGAACGACGCACGGCTTCGCTCCTGCTGCGGCGGCTGCACCGCCGCGGTGCCGGCCGCTTCGGAGCCGGAGGAAGGATCTGCGTGCCTCGCCATACCTGAAATAGAATACTGATTCGATTCCTGGCGCGCCAGAGGCAGACGAACCGAGGAGGGACGATGGGCCGGCTCGACGGAAAGGTCGTTCTGATCACGGGTACGGGACGCGGCATGGGCCGTGCCTCCGCCCTGCTCTTCGCCCGCGAGGGGGCGATCGTCGCCGGGTGCGACCTCGACGCCGTCGGCGCGGACGAGACGCTCGCTCTCGTCCGCGCCGACGGCGGAACGATGAGCTCCGCAGCCCCCGTCGACCTCGGCGACCTCGACCAGGCTCGTGCGTGGGTCGACGACGCAGCGGCGGAGCACGGCGGGATCGACGTCCTGTTCAACAACGCCTCGTCGCCGCGCGTCGGCCCGTTCACCGAGCTGACCCCCGACGACTGGCACCACACGATCCGGAACGAGCTCGACCTCGTGTACTTCGCGACGTCGGCCGCATGGCCGCACCTCGTGGCCCGTGGGGGCGGATCGGTCGTCAACACCGCATCGATCGCTGCGATCCGCGGCGCGGCGTTCACCGAGCAGGCCGCGCACGGAGCGGCGAAGGGCGGCGTCCTCGCGTTCACGTACCACCTCGCCGCGTCGGGGGCTCCGCACCGGATCAGGGCGAACGCGATCCTCCCCGGGATGATCCGCACCCCGTCGACCGAGTTCCTCTTCACCGACCCCGACGGGCCGGGATGGGAGCTGGCGCGCGCCAACCCCCTCGGGCGCGTGGGAGAGGCCGAGGACGTGGCCAAGGTCGCGGTCTTCCTGGCCTCGGACGACGCGTGGTTCGTGAACGCAGCCGCGATCCCGGTGGACGGCGGCGCCTCCGTCGTGCCGATCTAGCGCGCGCTCGTGCTGCCTACCCCGACATCAGCTCGACGAGGTTCCCGTCGGGATCGGCGACGAACGCGATCCGCTGTCCGGGCTTGGGCGACGGGCGGGGCGCCCACACCTCGCGGCCGCCCGCCTCGAGCGCCCGGGCGAAGGCCGCGTCGAGGTCGACGACGACGAACGCGACATGCGCCGTGCCCTGGCGGAGCGCCGCGATCGGCCCGTCCCACGCCGGCGCGGCTGGTGCGTCGAGCGCGAAGAGCTCGACCCCGGATCCCGACGCGTCGACCACGAACGCGATCTCGACGCCCTCGGGAACCGTCGCCGTCGTCGTGTGCTGTAGGCCGAGCACGTCGCGGTACCAGGCGACAGCCCGCTCGAGATCGGCGACGGGCAGCCCCGCGTGGTGGAAGGACGCGTTCTCCGACGCCACGGTCACGAGTCTCCGTTCGCTGTCACTTGAAATAGAACTCTAATTCGTGTTCTACTGTTGAGGATGGCACCTTACACCGCACGGACGGGGAGACGCTGATGCCTGCCCTTGTCACACTCGGCGCCCGGAACCTCGGCGGCGCCGTCCTCGATCGGGCCCTCGCCGAGGGCTGGTCGTGCGCTGCGATCGCTCAGAGCGACGACACGCTCGAGGCGGTGCGCGGTCGCGGCGCGCACGGGTTCCGCGCCGACGTCCTGGACGCGGGTGAGCTCGAAGGGGCCCTCGCCGAGGCGGCCGAGGCTCTCGGCGGGCTCGATGCGATCGTCGACGCGGTCTCGATCGCACGCATGGGGCCGGGCGACGTCTGGGGCGGCGGCCCGATTGCCGACGCCGGGCCGGAGAGCTTCGAGCGCTGGGCGGCGGATGTGGCCCGCCAGGCCTTTCTCTTCCTCTCGATCGGCGCACGGGCGTTGCGCGGGCACGGCGGCGGCACGCTCATCCAGGTGACGAACGCCACGTCGGTCCGCCCCACGCCGGGCTCGGGGCTCTGGTCCGCGGGGCACCACGCGATGCGCGCGATGACGCTCGCCGCCGCGCAGGAGCTCCGTGCCGAGGGGATCCATGCGTGCGTCCTCGCCGTCGATGCCCCGATCGACTCGCCGAAGTCCGCGCCGCGTCTCGCCGCCGACGGGATTCCTCCGGAGGGCGCCGTCGACATGGCCGAGATCGCGAAGGCGGCGCTGTTCCTCGCCGGCCAGGGCCCCCGGGGCGTCTCCTACGAGCTTCGCCTCACCGCCTCCGGGGCACTCTGGAAGTGACGCAGGGCCTGCCCGAAGGCCGGATCCTCCGACCCGGCGACGACGGCTACGAGGCGCTGCGCCGCCGCGGGCACAACGCCGTGAAGCCCGAGCGCTATCCCGAGCTGATCGTCCGGCCCGAGACCGACGCCGAGGTCGTCCAGGCCGTGCGTCTCGCGCGATCCGAGGGGCTCAGGGTCAAGGCGCGGTCCGGCGGGCACAGCTGGACCGCGTCGAGCGTCCGGGACGGGATGCTGATCGACCTCGCGGCGCTCGACGAGATCACGGTCGACCCCGCCACGCGGACGGCCACCGTGCAGCCGGGCGTGCAGGGTCAGGACCTTGGCGCCGCACTTCGCGAGCACGGGCTGTTCTTCCCGGGCGGTCACTGCCCGACGGTCTGCGTCGGCGGGTACCTCCTGCAGGGGGGCTTCGGCTGGAACGGCCGGCTGCACGGGCCGGCGTGCGCGAGCGTCCGCGCCGTCGACGTCGTGACGGCCGCGGGGGAGCTCGTCCATGCCGACGAGGCGACGAACCCCGACCTCTTGTGGGCCGTTCGGGGCTCCGGCAGCGGGTTCTTCGGGGTCGTCACCCGGTTCACGCTCGACGTCTACGAGCGACCGAAGGCGATCTTCCGCAGCGCGTACGTGTACCCGCTCGAGGAGCTCGACGCCGTGCTCCGCTTTGCGATGGACGTCGCGGGCCGCCTGCCGGCGAACGTCGAGTTCGCGCTGCTCGGGACGACGCCGCGCCTGCCCGGCGGAGGCTTCGCGGACGGCGGCACGGCGCTGATCGTCGCGGCGGCCGCGCTCTGCGAGACCGACGACGAGGCCCGTGCCGGGCTCGCGCTGCTCGAGGAGTGCCCCGTCCTCGACCGGGCCGTCGTCCACGAGGCCTTCGTCCCGACCGAGATGGACGAGCTCTACGCGGGCGCGGACGCGCTCGAGCCCGAGGGCTGGCGCTACGCGCCCGACAACATGTGGACGGCCGCGGGGCCGGACGAGCTGATCCCCGCCGTCCGCGAGCTGTTCACGACCGTCCCCAACGACGAGTCGCACGTCTTCTGGTGGCCCTGGCGCTCCCACGACCTCCCCGACATGGCCTTCTCGGTGCAGGCGCCGCTCTACATCGCGGCGTTCGCCGCCTGGGCCGACGAGCACGACGACGAGGCGCTCGGCACCTGGGGCATCGACCACATGCGGCGGCTCGAGCCGCTCTCCGTCGGCATCCAGCTCGCCGACGAGAACCTGCTCGCACGCCCGCACGCCCGCTACCTCTCGGAGGAGAACACCGCGCGGCTCGAGGTGCTCCGGGCAGAGTGGGATCCGGACGGCGTGTTCCACGGCTACCTGACGGAGGACGCGAACGGAGGCGAGAGGTGACCGAGACGCGCACGCTCGAAGACGGGAAGGACTGGCTGCTGCAGCGGCTCGAACGCGGCATCCACCCGGTGGACGAGGTCGATCCGGTGGTCGCCCACGAGGTCATCGACGGGCTCACGGGGCTCGACCCCGAAGCGTGGACGAGCGCCTGGGGGTCGGCGGCCGAGCGGTTCGCCGCAGCCGCCGAAGCCGCGAGCGATCCGGCGGCGGAGCGCGAGGCGTGGCTCCAGGCCTATCGCTTCGCGTTCGTCGCGCGGTATCCGACGCTCAACCACCCCCTCAAGCGGGAGTGGTACGAGCGGACGCGTGCCTACTTCCAGAAGGCGGGCGCGCTCGACGACCCGCCGCTCGAGACCGTCACCGTCCCCTTCGACGGCCGCGACGGCGAGGGCAGCGAGCTCCACTTCTACGTGCAGCGACCGCGTGGAGTCGAGCGCCCGCCGGTCGTGATGACGTGGGGCGGCATCGACACGTGGAAGGAGGAGATGCGAAGCCGCGCGGCGTACCTCCTCGACCTCGGGTTCGCGATGCTGCTCGTCGACATGCCCGGGATCGGCCAGTCGCCGGTGCGTGCGGGCCGCGATGCGGAACGCCAGTGGACGCCGATCTTCGACTGGCTCGACCGGCAGCACGATCTCGACGGGACGCGCGTCGCCGCGCTCGGCGCCTCGTACGGCGGCTACTGGGCGATGAAGCTCGCGTACACCCATCGCGACCGCCTTCGCGCGGCTGTCAACTGGGGCGGCGGCGTGCACATCACCTTCACGCCGGAGTGGCAGGAGAAGTCCCGCAACGCCGCCAGCTACCTGATGGACCTGATGGCCGCCCGCGCGGCCCTCTTCGGCGGCACGACCTTCGAGGACTACGTCGCTCGCTGCCCCGAGCTCTCACTCCTCGACCAGGGTCTCCTCGACCAGCCCTCGGCTCCGCTCCTCCTCGTCAACGGCCGCAACGACCTGCAGAACGCGACCGACGACATCTACCTGAGCCTCGAGCACGGCGACCCGAAGACGGTGCGGATCTTCCCGGGCGGGCACATGGGCGAGGGCCCGACGGTGCCGACGATCGGCGACTGGCTCGCCGAGCGCCTGGCCTGAGTCGAGCGGCGGCGCTCAGGCGCCGACCATGCTGTGCCCGCCGTCGCAGAGCAGGAACGCGCCGGTGATATGGCGTGAGTCGTCGCAGGCGAGGAAGACGACGGGCGGGACGATGTCCGCAGGGGTCGGGATCCGCGCCAGCGGCGTCCGCGCGAGCACCGACTCGCGCCGACCCGTCTGCCAGTCCTCACGCGCGAGGAGCGCCTCGGTCTCGACGAAGCCGGGGCCGAGCGTGTTGACACGAACGTGCGGCGCGAGCGCGTGCGCGTAGGACTTCGTGATCCCGATGATCGCGTACTTCGCCGCCGCGTACTGCGGCGCGCGCGGGCTTCCCTCGACGACGACGCGCGAGCCGATGTTGACGATCGCTCCCGACTGCTGGTCGTCGAGCATCCGCCGACCGACCTCGTGCGTCATCAGCAGCGTGCCCTTGATGTCGAGCGAGATCGTGTGCTCGACGCTCTCGGGCGTCAGCTCGCGCCAGGACATCTGCGTCGCGGCCATGTCGCCGACGTTGTTGACGAGGACGTCGATCCGGCCGAAGTGACCGACGACGTCCTCCGCGACGCGCGCGACGTCGTCCCACACCGCGACGTCGCCCTGGACCGTCATCGCGCCCCCACCCAGGCTCCGCACGAGCTCCGCGGTCTGCTCGGCGCCCGCCGCCGAGCTGCGGTAGTGCACGGCGACGCTCGCGCCCTCGCGCGCGAGGCCCTCGGCGATCGAGACGCCGAGCCCGCGTCCGGCGCCCGTGACCAGCGCGACCTTCCCCTCCAGCCTCCCGCTCACGCTTCCTCCTCGTAGATCGCGACCACACGCGTCCACCCCGCGCTCGCGCCCTCGATGAGGTACGGGAACGCGTAGACCGTGAAGCCGGTCGGCCGCGGCAGCAACTCGAGGTTGGCGAGCCGCTCGATCTGGCAGTACTCCTTCGTGCGGCCGAGCACGTGCGACTCCCAGAGCTGATCCGTGTCGCCCGCCTTGGCCTCGTCCGCCATGACGTCGAAGGGCCGGTCGAGCCCCCATGCGTCGATTCCGATCAGGCGCACGCCGCGATCCACGAGGAGCTCCGTCGCGTCACGCCGCAGGCCAGGATGGCGGAGGTCGTAGCCCGGCTCCTTGAGGTTCGTGCCCGTCCAGACGAGGACGACGTCTCCGGGGCGGAGTTCGTGACCGACACGCCCCAGCTCGGCCTCGACGTCCGGCGCGCGCACCCCGTCGACGCGCGAGGCGCCACGGACGTCGAGGACGACGCCGGGCCCGAACAGCCACGAGAGCGGCACATGGTCGATCGTGCGCGCCCGCCCCGAGTCGGCCGGGCCGTAGTGGTACGGGGCGTCCACGTGCGTGCCGGCGTGGGTCGCAAGGGTCGCGATCTCGCCGGCCATGGCCGCGCGGCCGGGCCAGTGCTCGGGCTCGAGCCCGTGGAACGGCCGTTCCGCGCCCTCCTCCGCGGTCATGTACTCGATCGAATGGCGGAGCGGCTCGAAGTCGGCGGTCGCGTTCGAGAGCACGTCGCTCAGGTCGACGATCGTCTGTCGCCGGCCGTCTCGCTCGACGACCTCGACGGGCTCCCTCGAGGCGTGCGCGCTCATCGGCGGGTCGCTCCGCCGTCGGCGACGATGAACTGGCCTGTCACGAACGAGGCCTCCTTCCCGGTGAGGAACAGGACGAGCCCGACGAGATCCTCGGGCGTGCCGGCCCGCGGGATCGCCTGGGTGGACTGGGCGGCCGCGAGCACGGCCTCGGTGATGACGCCTGCCGCGAGATCGGCCTCGACCGCCGGCGTCCGGGTGAGCCCCGGCGAGACGGCGTTGACCGTGATGCCGTACGGGCCGAGGTCGTTCGCGAGCGCGCTCGTGAGGCCGAGGACGCCGCCCTTGCTCGCCATGTAGGCGGCGATCCCGCGGGTCGACGTCAGGAGCGAGGACGACGCCACGTTGACGATCCTCCCCCACCCCCGCTCGACCATGCCCGGCGCGAACGCCTTCGCGAGGAGGAACTGCGACTCGAGGTTGACGCGGAGCGTCTCGCGGAACACCGCGTGATCGAGCTCGAGGAACGGCGTCGACCCGAGCAGGGCGGCGTTGTTGACGAGGACGTCGCAGCGGCCGACCTCGGCCGCGATCCGCTCCACGTCGGCCGGCGCACCCACGTCGGCGACCAGCGGACGGCACGTCCCTCCCGCCGCGACGACGGCCGCAGCTGTCTCACCCGGGTCGAGGACGTCGACGGCGACCAGGTGCGCGCCGCGCGCGGCGAGCCCTTCTGCGAGCACGCGGCCGATGCCGCGCGCCGCACCGCTGACCACCGCCACCATCCCCTCGTGGGTGCCCGTCACGCGAGGGGCCGCCCACCGTCGACGGCGATGACGCTGCCCGTCGTAAAGGTCAGGTCGCGGACGACCGCGACCACGACCGCGGCCACCTCCTCGGGTGTCGCGAGGCGGCCCAGGGGAGTGCGTGCGACCTGCTCGTCGCGCCACGCGTCGTCGAGCGACCGGATGAACCCCGTGTCGACGACCCCGGGCGAGACCGAGACGACCCGGATCCGCGGCGCGAGTGCCCGCGCGAGCGAGCGCGTGACGTTGTCGAGCGCGGCCTTCGAGGCGCAGTAGGCGACGTTGCTCCCGTTCGCCGTCACGGCGGCGATCGACGACAGGTTCACGACGACGCCGCCGCCTGCCCGCACGCTCCGGTCGAGCAGCGCCCGGAGCGCCCTGACCGCCGCGATCGCGCCCCGGACGTTCGTCCGGAGGATCGTGTCGATGAGGTCGTCGTCCAGAGCGTCGAGGTCCTCGTGGGGGACGAACCGCGTCGTTCCGGCGGCGTTGACGAGGACGTCACATCCGCCGAGCTCGCGCTCCACATCCCGCGCCATCCGCGCGAGCGCAGCGCTGTCCGTCACGTCGGCGGCCAGCGCGTGGTGTGGTCCGCCCGGAAGCTCCCCGGCGAGCGCCTCGGCGCGCTCGCGCGAGCGGCCGTACGCGACGACGACGCCGAACCCGGCGCCGGCAAGCGCGCGGCAGGTCGCCGTGCCGATCCCGCCCGCGCCGCCCGTCACGACGGCAACCGGCGCGGTGCGCGGTCCGTCGCTCAGCTCGCGCCTCCGAAGCGCCGTACGCGGAGGTCGGCCTGCTCCTTGTGTGCCGCGAAGCCCTCGAGCTCGCAAAGCCGCGAGCAGACCTCGCCGATCCGTGCCGATGCCTCGTCCGTCAGGACACGCTGGTACGTGCAGGTCTTCAGGAACTTCCCGACCCAGAGCCCGCCGGTGTACCGCGCGGCGCGCATCGTCGGCAGCGTGTGGTTCGTGCCGATCACCTTGTCACCGAAGGCAACATTGGTCCGCTGGCCGAGGAAGAGCGCGCCGTAGTTCCGCATGCGCTCGAGGAAGACGTCCGGGTCGCGCGTCATGACCTGGACGTGCTCGCTTGCAATCCGGTCGGCTTCCGCCACCAGCTCGTCGACGGTGTCGCAGAGGATGACCTCGCCGCAGTCCTCCCATGCCTGCCGTGCGATCTCCGCGGTCGGGAGCCATGCCAGCTCGGCCTCGATCGCGGCAGGCAGCGCGTCGGCGAGCTCTGCCGAGGTCGTGAGCAGCACCGCGGGGCTCGTCGGCCCGTGCTCGGCCTGCCCGAGAAGGTCGACGGCCGCCGTTTCCGCGTCGCAGCTGTCGTCGGCGATGATCAGCGTCTCCGTCGGGCCGGCGAGCAGGTCGATCCCGACACGGCCGAAGAGCTGTCGCTTCGCCTCGGCGACGTAGGCGTTCCCCGGGCCGACGAGCATGTCCACCGCGGCGACGCTCTCGGTCCCGAGCGCCATCGCGGCCACCGCCTGCACGCCGCCGAGCACGAGGATCTCGTCCGCCCCGCCGAGGTGCATCGCGGCGACGATCGCCGGGTGCGGGCCGCCGTCGACGGGCGGGGCGCAGGCGACCACCCGCGGCACGCCGGCGGCCTTCGCAGTGACGACGCTCATGTGCGCCGACGCCACCATCGGGTACCGCCCGCCGGGGACGTAGCAGCCGACGCTCGCGACAGGGATGTTGCGATGCCCGAGCACGACGCCGGGCAGCGTCTCGACCTCGACGTCCGAGAGCGCGGCCCGCTGCGCCAGCGCAAAACCGCGGATCTGGCCCTGCGCGAACCGGATGTCGTCGAGCGTCCCGGCGGGGACGGCCTCGACGCAGGCGGCGACCTCGTCGGCCGACAGCCGAAAGCTCGGCGGGCTCCAGCCGTCGAGCGTCTCCGAGTAGTGCCGGACGGCCGCATCGCCGCGCTCCGCGACGTCCCCGAGGATCGCCTCGACCGTCGCCCTCACCTCGGCGCCCGCCTCGGCCTTGGCCGCCTGGCTTCGACCTGGCTTGAGCGTTCGGATCACGATGCGGCGCCGGCCGCGCGGGCGCCGTCCAGCGCCACGATCCGCTGGTCGATCGCGCCGAAGATCGACGCACCGGCCGCGTCGAGCATCTCGATCCGCACGGTGTCGCCGAAGCGCATGAACGCCGTCTGCGGCGCGCCCTGCTCGATCAGCTCGATCGCCCTCCGCTCGGCGATACACGCCGATCCGGCGGCACGATCCTCGTTCGAGACCGTGCCCGAGCCGACGATCGTGCCGGCCCGCAGGCGTCGCGACCGCGTCACGTGCTCGAGCAGCTGGTGGAACGTGAAGGTCATCTCGCGCGCGTTCGGGCTCCCGAACCACTCGCCGTTCCACTGGATGTGGAGCGGGAGCTCGAAGCGGCCCTGGCGCCACGCGTCGCCGAGCTCGTCCGGCGTGACCGCGACCGGCGAGAACGCGGACGAGGGCTTCGCGTTGAAGAACCCGAAGCCCGTGGCCAGCTCGCGCGCGACGAAGCCGCGCAGGCTGACGTCGTTGCAGAGCAGAAGCAGCTTGACGTGCTGCTCCGCGTCCTCGGCGCGGGTCCGCATCGGCACCTCGTCGACGATCACCGCCACCTCGCCCTCGAAGTCGATCCCGTCGGCCTCGTCCGCTGCGACGACGTCGTCGCAGGGTCCGATGAAGTCGTCCGACGCGCCCTGGTAGACGAGCGGATACTCCTCGTACGAGTTCTCGCGACCCGGATGCAGCGCCTGGGCCATCAGCCGGCCGTGGTTCTGGAACACCGAGCCGTCGATCCACTGCGGCGCGCGCGGGAGCGGCGCGTGTGCGGCGGCCGGGTCGAACGGCACGCCGTCGACCGCGCCCGAGTCGAGCGCCTCGAAACGCTCGCGCAGCGGCGCCTCGACGTCGTCCCAGCGCTCGATCGCGGCGATGAGCGTCGGCGCCACGTCGGGAGCATCCGTCGACCGCGCGAGGTCGCGCGAGACGACGACCAGCGTCCCGTCGCGGGTGCCGTCCTTCAGGGTGGCGAGCTTCATGTCGACTCCCGTCGTCCAGAATCAGAATCAGCGTTCGGATTCTACTCTACGGTCGGAGCACCGACAAACCGCTCAGGCGTCGCCCCACGGCCGGATGCGCGGGAGCGCGGGCGTACCGTGGCCTTCCTCCCAGGAGATCACGGGGCTCCGCAACACGCCGATGCTCTCGATCTCGGCCTCGATGAGGTCGCCCGGCTTGAGGTAGAGGCGCGCGCGCTCCTCCGGCGACTTGAAGCCGGCGACGCCCGACACCGTGCCGGTCGAGAGCACGTCGCCGGCCGAGTAGGTCAGCGCCGAGAAGTTCGAGAGGATCTCGGGGATGGTCACGGACATCCGGCCGGAATGCGACTCCTGGCGCACCTCGCCGTTCACGCGGAGCTGCATCGCGAGGTCGTGCGGATCGGCGATCTCGTCGGGCGTCACGATCCACGGGCCGAGCGGGCAGAACGTGTCGATCGCCTTGCAGAAGCTGAACACCCCGGAGCGCATCTCGCCCCGCTGGATGTCGCGCGCCGTGATGTCGTTGAAGATCACGTACCCACCGACGTAGTCCATCGCCTCCTCGGCCGAGAACCACGCACCGTCCTTCTTCAGGACCACTGCGAGCTCGAGCTCGTAGTCGAGCTCCTCGGTCAGGTGCTCGGGGTAGATCACCGGCTCGTCCGGCCCGACGATGGCGTCGACGTTCTGGAAGAAGTTGATCCACGGCGCGATCACGTGGGACCAGTTGACGTTCTTCGACTCCTCGTCGTGCTCGCGGAAGTTCCCCGCAGTGTGGAAGAACTTCTTCGGCACGATCGGCGCGCGGAGGCGCGTCTCCGCCAGCGCAACGCGCTCGCCCGTCTCGTCGGCCCCCCCGCGCTCGTAGTACTCCCGCATCGTCGGGACGTCGAGCACGGCGATCTCCTCGCCCTCGAGCACCCCGACCCTGCCGTCCCCCTCGCCGAACGTCACCAGCTTCATCCGTGGTTCCTCCCCGTCGAGCCCGGTTCGTGGTGATTCAACACAAGCGTGTCACGCCACGCCGCAGACGCTCATCGCGACCCTTGCGTACACCTCGGCCGTCTTCACGAGGCCGTCGATCTCGAGATTCTCCCCCAGCTCGACGTCCATCAGGCCCGTCGAGGTGCCGTAGTTCACCGTGGGCACGCCGTAGCGCGTCAGTGCCGAGGCGTCCGAGAACCAGCGCGTCACGTCGCGCCCGGGCGGCTCTCCGAAGACCTCCTCGTGCGCCACGTCGATCGCGGACACGAGCTCGTGCCCCTCGTCGATCTCGGCACCCGGCGCGGTCACGTAGACCTCGCCCTCCACCCCGTAAGCAGGAAACTGCTCCGCGAGCCCCCGCACCATGTCGAGCACCTCGCGCCGCGCCACCGCCATCGGTTTCGTCGGCGGCACGCGCACGTCGAGGAACAGATCCGCGTGGTGCGGCGTGCGCGAGACGCGCCAGCCGAAGCCACCCGCCACCGCGCCGACGTTGACGATCGCCTTCGCGCCGCGGTAGCCGTTCGAAGGGTCGTCCTCCCAGGTCGGCACCCACTCCATCACGGCGGCGAGCACGGCCTGCTGGCGCAGGATCGCGTTCTCGTCGCGCCGGCCCTCGCTGAACGCCGTGTGGATGAAGTTCCCGTGCACCCGGATCCTGCAGCCAGAGCGCGCCGAAGTGGCCGAGCACCACCTTCCCCTCGGTCGGCTCCCCGAGGAGGCACATGTCGGCCACGCCGCCGTGCGAGACGAGATACCGCGTGCCGGCCGCGTAGCCGCGGTACTCGGCACCGACCGCCTCCCCCTGCTGCGTCTTCTCGATCTCCCCGCAGACGGCGGCGATCAGCACGTCGCCTCGCAGCCGCACCCCGGCGTCTCTGCAGCGCACGGACGCGCCTCGACGTAGCAGGCGAGCGCGCCCTTCATGTTCGAGATGCCGAGCCCGTAGAGCCTGCCGTCGCGGACGAACGCCTCGGGCTGGAAGCCCGGCACGTGCGCGAGCCACTGCTCGCGTCCCGAGTACGACGTGTCCATGTGGCCGTTGAACATGAGGCTCTTGCCGCCGCCCGCGCCGGCCCAGATCCCGAGCGCGTTCGCGCGGCCCTCCTCGACCTGCTGCCACTGGCAGTGCAACCCCATCTCGTCGTAGAGGTCGCGCATGAGCTCGGCCATCGCCTGCTCGCTGCCCGTGAAGCTCCACGTGCCGACCATACGGCTCGCCGTCTCGACGAGGCGGTCGCGGTCGATCGTCAGCTGCGGCCACGAGCTGCGAGCGTCTAGCCGCGGACGTGCGGCAGCACTTTCTCGCCGAACAGGCGGATCTGCTCGTGGCGGTCGTCGCCCCAGAGCTCGAGCATCACGTGAGTGCAGCCGGCGTCGCGGTACTCCTCGATCGCTGCGATGCAGTCCGCCGGTGTGCCCGCGATCGGCTTGCACTTGTCGAGGAGGGCGTCCGATACCTGAGCCTTGGCGGCAAGCCTCCCTCCTTGCTCCATCGCCTCCGCGACCGGCTTGATCTCGTCCATCTCGATTCCGGCGAGGTCGAGGAGCGTGTCGGCCGCGCCCGCGATGTTCTGGACCTTGTTCGCGAGGTACATCCCGGCGATCTCCCGGGCGCCGTCGCGCCCTGCGTCCCGGTCGGTGGGATGGATCGAGGCGACGACGGTGCAGCCGATGTCGATGTCCGCGCCGACGTTGCCGCGCGTGTACCGGACGAACGCCGGCGTCGTGATGGACGGCGTGAGGCAGCCGTCGGCGATCTCGCCGGCGAGGGCCTGCATCTTCGGCGCGGTGGCGGCGACGTAGACGGGCGGCACGCCGCGCGGCGTGTGCGCCTCCGCCGACAGTGCCGGCACGTCGGCGCTCCACGTGTCGCCGTCGTACGAGAACGCGTCGCCGGAGAGGACGCCCCGCACGATCTCGACCGCATCGCGCATGGGTCCGAGCGTCTTGCGCGTCTGACCCTTGATGTTGTTCAGGAAGATCTTCGACGTGCCGAAGCCGAGCAGGAAGCGACCGGGACCCGCGGCCTCCTGGACGACCCGCGCGTCCATGGCGACCTGCACCGGGTGGCGCGTCCACGGCGAGATGATCCCCCAGCCGATCGTCAGCCGGGTCGTCTCTCGCGCCATCAGCGCGGACACGACGGTCGACGAGCGCGCCTCCATCTGGTGCTTGCGCCACCAGGGGTAGGCCTCGGCCAGCCAGATCGTGTCCATGCCGGCCTCGTCCATCACGCGCGCCGATGCGAGCATCTCGTCGAGCGGTTCCATCGTGAGCTGCATGACGCCGATCCGGAACGGCTGTGACATGTCACCGGACACTAACACCCTGTGGCGCGTCCCGTCAGGTGATCGGAGGGCCTCGCTTCCGGGCCGAGCGCCCCTCGGGAGCCCGGATGGTCGGTCCGGCGGCAGACCGTTCCTTCGGGGGCAGGAGGCCTCCTATCCGTCGGACCCGCGTCACCGCGCCGTTCCAGACGAGGAGCTCGGTCGGGCCGACTGTTTCGTCGGCCCGACTCCCATCGACAGGGGCGTCCTTCACGATGCGACCTGCTCGCGGACCCGGCGAGCCTCCGCCGCCCCCGCCGGGGACGGCTGCCGCCGCGACGTGATGTGCTCTGCGACCCGCCCGGCGTCCCGACCGGTGCCGTAGATCAACATCGACGTGAACGAATGCAGGAACAGGAGCCCGACGAAGTAGAGCCCCGGCGCGGACTCGACGACGCCGCGGTACTGGACGGGGTAGCCGTCGTCGTCGATGTCGAACGGCACGTCGATCCACGAGAAGTCCCTCCTGAAGCCGGTGCACCAGACGACGTTCCGGACGTCGAGGACGCGGCCGTCGTCGAGCAGCGGCCGGCCGTCTCGAACGCCGACCGTCCGCGCGAGCGTCCGCTCGACACCGGCGGCGAGCAGGTCCTTCCGCCGGTACCGGAGCAACGGCGCGCCCCCGTGCCGGACGTGCGGGCGCATCTTGCGGCCCATCGGCGTGTCCATCGTGAGGATGTGCTTGCCCGCGAAGGCGAGCGCGCGAAAGCCCATGCGCCCGCGACGCGTGTCGACCCTCGCCGGGATCTGCCCGTTGTCGACTCCGGAAAGGATCGTGTCGTGCTCAGCAGCGAGCTCGTACGCGATGTCCGCGCCCGAGTGGCTCGCCCCGACGACCAGCACCGCTCCCTCCTGCAGCTGCGACGGGCTCCGGTAGTCGTTCGAGTGGAGCTGTGTGATGCGCGGGTCGAGCTCGGGCGCGAAGGTCGGGACGTTGGGAACCTGCATCACTCCCGTCGCGACGACGACGTTGTCGGCCTCGAGCTCGTCGTTGCCGGCCGTCACGACGAAGGCGTCGCCGCGCTTCGAGACCGCGTCGACCATTGTCCCGGATCGGACCGGGAGCTCGAAGTGCGCCGCGTAGGCCTCGAGGTAGTCGGCCATCTCGTGCGTCGTCGGGTACGACGTGCGCTTTGCCGGGAAGCGCAACCCGGGAAGCCCGTCGTAGCTCGCCGGCGAATAGAGCCGGAGCGAGCTCCAGCGGTTCCGCCAGGGATCGCCGACGCGCTCGCTCGCGTCGAGGATCACGAACGACCGGCCCTGCTGCTGCAGGTGGTATCCCGTCGCGAGACCCGCCTGGCCGCCGCCGACGATCACGGTGTCGAACACTTCGGTTGTCATCTGAGCCTCCTCGTCGTTTCGCTCGACGGTAGGCCGCGCGCGCCCGGCTGCCATCGCACGGATCCACCAACCGTGCGGGACGGCCGGCGTGGTCATTTCCGACCACCTGCCCGGACGCGTCAGACGAGATCGTGCTCGAACGCGAACGCGGTCGCGGCGGAACGGGAGGAGAGGCCGAGCTTCGCGAAGATGTTCTGGACGTGGCGGGCGACGGTGTGCTCGCTGATCACGAGCGACGCCGCGATCTCGCGGTTCGTCTTCCCGGCCGCGACGAGCCGGAGCACTTCCAGCTCCCGGGGCGAGAGCCCGTGACCCGACGTCGAGGGCCCGAGTCGTGCGAGGTCGGGCTTTGCCCCGAGGCGCTCGAAGGCGACCCGCGCCGCGTCGTGCTCCAGCACAGCGGATTCCTCGTCGCCGAGTGACCGGCACGCGTGGCCGACGAGCACGCGCGTGCGCGCGATCTCGTACGGAGCATCGAGTGCGCGCCAGGTCTCAGCCGCCCTTCGCAGAGCGATCAGTGCCTCTCGCGGCTCGCCGTCGGCGAGGTGCACGGCCCCCCGCGCATACGCGACGAGGGCGCCCAGCATCGCACTCTCGTAGCCGGCAACGACCTCCTCGAGCTCGTCACACGCACGACGCGCGGACTCGATGTCCCCCGCCGCGAGCACGATCTCCACGAAAGCGGGCAGGAGTCGCGCGCGCTCGACCTCGTTCGTGATCTCCGCCTCCGCCCGCGTGATTGCCGAGACGGCGGCTTCCGTCCGGCCCTGGGCCAGCCGGAGCTGGGCGAGGCCCGGCTGCGGCTCCCACCCGAAGCCACTCGCCTCCTTGTACGCGCGCTCGGAGCCGGCGAAGTCGCCCTGCAAGCGGAGAAGCTCGCCCTGGCGGTAACAGGCAAGCCCGGCCGCCGGGTTCCGTGTCGCGGCGAACCGCTCGCCCGCACGACGCGCCTCGTCGAGCGCATCCCGCCACTCGCCGTCGAGCTGGAGGATCTCCGCCCGGTGGACGAGGCACCGCCCCGTGAAAGCAACCATCCCAGGCTGAAGCGCCCACCAGTCCGAGAGGGCCCGCGTCCACTCACGTGCGCGCCGCACCTCGTAGATCTCCTGGCACGCGAGGATCACGCCGCAATAGACGATCCCGGTGACGATCGGCGACGGCTCCTCGGCCGTGACCGCGACCATCGCCTCGTCCAGGAGCGCGAGGCCGTCACGCACCTGCCCGTTCCCGATCAGCATGTGACCCTGACCGTGGATCGCGAGCGCGAGGAGGTCGCGGTCGCCGAAGCGCTCGGCGATCCGGACCGCCTCCCCGGCGACCGCAGCCGCCGCGGCGAAGTCCCCGGCAGCGTGGTGCTGGAACATCGCCGGGAGCAGGAGGTACCCGCGCTCGGCGCACTCGCCTTCGTGCTCCAGGAGCCGCTGGGCGCGTCCGAGCCAGCCGCTGGCCGGGCCGATCTCGCCGCGGGACGCGAGGTTCAGGCCGATCCACGCGGCGCAGCGAACAGCGCGAAGCGTCTCCCCCGCCTCGAGGTGGCTCAGGTGCGCCCGCTCGAGCCACGCGATCGTGTCGTCGTCACGGCCGAGCATGAAGGCGGCCGTCGAGAGGAGCTCGAGATCCTCGGCGTCGAGCGGCGCCTGGGCGTGCGCTTGCTCGAGGCACTCGTACGCATGCGGCCAGGCTCGCGTCGCGTAGGCCTCCCGGCCCCGCTCGAGCTCGTCGGCCCGATCACCCACGCGGCGCCCCACTGCGCGCCGAACCTTATCGCCGAGTGCCGCCCGCGGCGCCCGCCTCAGCCGCCCGCCTTGACGGCCTGCACCTCCGCCTCGAGCGCGGAGAGGACGTTCCCGACCTGCTGGTTGATGATCGGCTGGAGCACGCGCTGGCCCATCGAGCCGACGGGACCGGCGATCTTGACGTCGGCCTCCCAGGCCATCGAGGTCGTCTCTCCCTCACCCGTGAGCGTGAACGACGTCGTCATGTTCATCAGCGCGCCGACTCCCTGCCCCTTCGCGTTCAACGAGGCGAACTCTGGCGGGCGCTCCTCGAGCTTCGTGAACGCGATCGACATCTTGAGCCCGCCGAGCCCGAGCGGCACCTTCACCTTCGCGCTCCAGTGCGTGTCGTCCGCGATCTCGAACGACTCGACCCCGGGCATCGTCTTGGCCATCTTCGCGGGGTCGTTGATGACGCTCCACACGACCTCGCGGGGCGCAGCAATCTCCTTCGTCCCCTCGAGCTTCACTTCGACCTCACCTCGACCTTCTCGCGCGACCGCTCGGGATGGCGGAGCATCTCCCAGACGCGGTGGTACGGGTTGTGGCTCGACGTCACGATCGCCCGGCCGGAGGCGGCCAGCGCGTCCTGGATCGCCGCGCCGATGCAGTGGATCCCGCCGCCGCCGCCCTCGCCCATCCCTTTGGTGCCGAGCGGCGTGAACGGGGACGGCGACTCGATCGCGCCGGTGCGGAGGGGGGGCATGTCCAGCGTGTGCGGCACGTGGTAGTCGTAGAAGTTGGGCGTCAGGAGGTTCCCCTCGTCGTCGTACGCGAAGACCTCGAACATCGCCGCGCCGATTGCGTGCGCGGTCGCGCCCATCACCTGACCCTCGACGATCTTCGGATTGACCCGCATGCCGCAGTCGTCGACCGCGGCGTAGTCGACGATCTCGTAGACGCCGGTCTCGGCGTCGACCTCGACCACGCAGGCGTGGATCTGCATCGCGTACGTCAGCGTCAGGTTTCCGAACTTCCGCTCCTTGTCCGGCACCTCGAATGCGGGCCGGAAGACGTACCTCGCGTTCATGGGCGGCGGATCGACCGGGAACCCCGCGTTGTTCGCGTTCGGGATCGCGCCGAGCGCCATGAACGGGAGCGCGGCCTCGGGGTTGTCGGCGATCCGCGCGAACCCGTCCGCGAGCTCGATCGCCTCGATCGGACACTGGAACACCATCGACGCCAGCGTCTTCATCTGGTGCGCCAGCTCGTCCGCCGCGCCCTTCACGGCGCCGAGCCCGGTGACCGCGAACTGGCTCGCGTACGTCCCCGAGAAGCCGGCGTGGGAGTTCCAGTAGCTGTCGTGCCCGGCCCGGACGTGGACGATGTCGACGTCGCAGCCGAGGATGTCCGCCACCACCTGCGACGCCGTGGTCTCGTGCCCCTGACCCTGCGGCGTCGTGCCGAGTGTGACGACGATCTCGCCGAAGATGTCGAGCTTCACCGTCGCGACCTCGTTGTTGCCGGAGAACTGGAGGTCGGGGTTCAGGAGCTGCGACTGACCGAAGTTGTTCGTCCCCGAGTCGAGCGTCGAGCCGATGCCGAAGCCGAGCAGCTTGCCGCGGGCCGCCGCGTCCTCGCGCCGCTCCTCGATCGTGTCGTAGCCGATCAGATCGAGGACGCGGTCGAGCGCCTGCGGGTAGTCGCCCGAGTCGTAGACGCAGCCGTTCGGCGTCTCGTACGGCATCTGCTCCGGCTGGACGTAGTTCCTCTTGCGCAGCTCGACACGGTCGAAGCCGAGTTCGTGCGCGACGATGTCGATGATCCGCTCGGTGAACCAGAGGTGCTGCATGCGCGAGTAGCCGCGGTTCGGCGACACCGGCGCCTTGTTCGTCATCGCCTGGGTGAAGTCGACGCGGATCGACCGCCATCCGTACATCCCCGGCGCGACCTGCGACCAGATCACGCCGCCGAGCGGCTCGTAGCGTAGGTACGCACCCGCGTCGTCGATCGCCCGCGTGCGGAACGCCGTCATCGTCCCGTCGGCCCGCACGGCGACCTCGGTGTCGAGGAACCAGCGCTCGTTGCCGTGTGACATGGACTGGTGGAAGTCCGTCCGCCACTCCGTCCACTGCACCGGTCGGTTCAGCTTGCGCGCGAGCAGGCAGAGCGCGACGAGCTGCGGGTGCGACGTGATCTTGTTGCCGAAGCCGCCCCCGATGTCCTGCGTGACCATGCGCAGCTTGTCGGTGCCGACCCGCATCGCGGGCGCCATCATGATCACCGCGAAGCCGGGGAACTGGTTGTTCGTCGTGATCGTCCACTGACCCGTCCCGCGGTTGAACTCGACGAGCGCGCCGTCGAGCTCGAGCGGCGTCGAGTTGAAGCGGTCGAAGTGAAGCTCCGAGATCCTGACGACGTGGTCGGCCTCGGCGAACGCGGCATCGACGTCGCCCCACTCCCAGACGCCGGTGTACGACATGTTCCCGCCGGCCTCCTCGTGCAGCACCGGCGCTCCCTCCTCGAGCGCCTTCCGTGCGTCGACCACGACGTCGAGCGGCTCGTAGTCCACGTCCACGATCTCCGACGCATCGCGCGCGAGCTCACGCGTCTCGGCGACGACCGCGACGACCGGCTCGCCGACGTAGCGCACCTTGCCGACCGCGAGGGCGTAGTCCTTCACGCTGCCGCCGGGCTCCGCGGCGATCTGGAAGAACGGATCGGTGAGGATCGCGACCTCGTCGCCCGTCAGCGTGCCGTAGACGCCGGGGAGCTCGAGCGCGGCGGTCACGTCGATCGACACGATTCGCGCGTGGGCGTAGGGCGAGCGCACGAAGTGGACGTAGCCCATCCCGTGCCGCTTGACGTCGTCGAAGAAGAGGCCCTGGCCCTGGACGAGGCGCTTGTCCTCCTTGCGCGGCACGCTCTGCCCGACGGCGCCGCGCTGGAGGGTCGTCGTCCCCTCGGTCTCGACGGCGGTCACGCCGACCCCTTCCCGGCCGCGACGACGGCCTCCACGATGTTCCAGTACCCCGTGCAGCGACAGATGTTGCCCTGGAGGCCGACCTTGACCTCCTCCTCCGTCGGGCTCGGGTTCTCCGCGAGCAGCGCGCTCGCGCTCATCAGCATCCCGGGTGTGCAGTAGCCGCACTGGAGCGCGTGGTGGTCGGAGAACGACTGCTGAAGAGGGGTCAGCTCGTCGTCCGCAAGCCCCTCCACCGTCGTCACGGTCGCGCCGTCGGCCTGCACGGCGAGCACCGCGCAGCTCTTCACCGCGACACCGTCGAGGTGCACGGTGCACGCTCCGCAGCTGCCCGTGTCGCAGCCGACGTGCGTGCCCGTGAGGTCGAGGTCGTCGCGCAGGAAGTGGACGAGCAGCCGCCGGGCGGGCACCTCGCGCTCGTACGTCGTGCCGTTCACGGTCACGGTCACGGTCTTCTCCGAGGTCGGCGTCGAAGCCACGGTCACCCCCTCGCTCTCTCGGCTGCCTGCAGGATCGCTCGGACGGCCGACGTCTCGGCCAGGCTCCGCCGGTACTCCGCGGAGGCGTGGACGTCCGACGGCGGGTCGAGCGTCGCGCCGAGCCCTTCGACGGCGGCCCGGGCCGCCGCCTCGTCGACGTCGGCCCCGGAGAGCGCCTCCTCGACGCCGGTCGCCCGCTGCGGGACAGCTGCGACGCACCCGAGGGCGATCCGCCAGGAGCCGTCGGCGACCGACGCCGCCGCGTTCGCGACGTAGGTGCCGTGGGCGCCGAGCGTGACGCCGTCCATCCCGTCCCCCGTCCCCTTGCCCGCGGCCGGGACGCTGATCCGCGTGAGCAGGTCTCCCACGCCGACGAGCGTCTCGAAGACGCCGACGAAGAACTCTTCGGCGGAGACGGTGCGCTCGCCGCCGGCGCTCACGATCGTCATCGACGCGCCGAGCGCGACGAGCAGCGGCGGGAAGTGGTTGGTCGGGTCGTTGACGCAGATGTTCCCCCCGAGGGTGCCGCGGTTCCGTACCTGGACGTCGGCGACCGTGGCAGCGACCTCGGCGAGGATCGGCCTGCTCACCTCGACCTCGGACGAGCGCATGATCGACGCGAGCGTCGCCATCGCGCCTATCTCGAGGGTCGTGCCCGAGACCGAGATTGCGCGCAGCTCGTCGAGGTCGGCCAGGTCGACGAGCACGTCGGGCGAGGCGGCCCGTTGCTTCATGACGTTGACGAGCGTCTGGCCGCCTGCGAGAGCACGCGCCCCGTCGTGCTCTCCGAGGAGCGAGACCGCCTCCTCGACGGTTGCCGGGCGCGCGTACGAGACCTCTCGCAGCAGCATGGGCGCGATTCTGTCACAACCGCTGCGGTGACATGTCATGGAGCCGCCGCGCGCACACGCCTACGAGCGAGCACGCGCAAACGGCCTCCCGAGCGCGGCCTCAGCCGGCGCGCACCACGTGCCAGCCGTCGACGCCATCGCATTTGACGACGCCCGGCTTGTCCCCCTCGTAGGTGTATGCGGGCAGGCCGTTGACGGTGAGCTGTCGCTTCGCGCCGCGCTTGACCGTCCCAAAGGTGGCCATGACGCCGTTCACGTGGGCGTCGACCGTCCCTTTCACGTAGACCGGCGGCCACATCGTCGCGCAGGCACCCGTGCAACGCACCTTGCCGCCGGCTTTCTTCTCGACGTCCCAGTAGTAGATGCCGATCCGCCCGGGCGTCGCGATCACCTTCTTTCCCGGCAGATTCGACTTCATCTCGATCGCGGGTCGCGCCATGCCGGCGCTCCCGCCGAGCGCGGTCGCGGGCACGACCACTGCGAGCGTTGCGAGTACCAGGCCGACCGCGCCGAGCGCTGCCTTCCTCATCATGCTCCCTCCCTGGGTGCCGTGGCTGCCGTGTGCTTCGGCCCCGAGCATGCCTCCCCTCGACGAGCCGAGGGGCGCTGTTTCGCGTCTCGTAAGAAAAGGTTCAGCGGCACGACAGATTCTGCGTCGGCCGGGCCGCCGCTCGAAGAGAGTCGTTCGTCGCAGATTGAGGGCATCCGCGTAGAGTCGCCGCATGGCGACCTTCGACGCCGTCCTCGTCGGGTCGGGCATCAACACGATGACCGCCGCGGCGCTCCTGGCGCGGGAGGGATGGGGCGTCTGCGTGCTCGAGCGCTCCGACCGGCTCGGCGGTGCGATCAGGACGGAGACGGACTACACCCTGCCGGGGTTCACGCACGAGGTGCTGAGCTCGTGGCATCCGCTCTTCACGGGGTCGGCCGCCTACGCCGAGCTCGGCGACGAGCTCCACCGACGAGGGCTCGAGTACGTCAACACGCGGTTCCCGACCGCGACCGCCTTCCCGGACGGCCGGGCGATGTTCCTGCAGACGACGATGGAAGCAAACGTCGCCGAGTTCGACCGCTACGCGGCGGGTGACGGCACCGCGTGGCAGCGTCAGTTCGAGGGGTTCATGGCGAACGCCGACCTCTCGTTCGGCGTGCTCGGCACCGAGCTCTGGTCACCGGCCGGGCTCGGGCTCGGGCGGCGCCTTCTCCGCCGCCTCGGCCGCCACGGACTGCTCGAGTTCGCGGGTCACGCACTCTCGACCTGCCGCGACTGGACGACGTCCACGTTCGCCTCCGCCGAGGCCCGGGGCCTGCTCGCGCCGTGGGTGCTCCACACGGGGCTCGGCCCAGACAACGCGGTGTCGGGGTTCATGACCCAGGTCATCGCGTGCGCCGTCCAGCTCGGCGGGATGCCTGTGCCGGTCGGCGGCGGCGTCCGCCTCGTCGAGGCGCTCGAGGGCATCGTCCGGGACGCGGGCGGCGACCTCCGGACGAACGCGGAGGTCGCGCGGATCACGGTCTCCGGCGGCCGCGCGGTCGGCGTCGTCCTCGCCGACGGAGAGACGATCGGCGCGACCCGCGCCGTCATCGCGGGGGTGACGCCGACCCGGCTCTACGGCTCGCTCCTCCGCGCGACCGACGTCCCCGCCGACGTCCACGCCGCGGCGGCGCGCTACCGCTACGGCCGCGCGGGGATGCAGATCCACCTCGCTCTCGACGAGCCGCCTCGGTGGAAAGGGCCGGACGCGGAGCGGCTCGGACAGACCGCGATCGTCCACGTGACGCCTGGGCTCGACGGCGTCTCCCGTGCGGTGAACGAGGCCGAGCGCGGGCTTCTCCCCGCGGAGGCGACGATCGTCGCCGGCCAGCCGTGCGCCGTCGATCCATCGCGCGCGCCGGACGGAAAGTGGATCGTCTGGATCCAGCTCCAGGAGCTCCCGGCCGGCCGCGTCGAGGGCGACGCCGCCGGCGAGCTCGACGTCGGCGACGGAACCTGGGGCGAGGCGCTTCGCGAGGCGTACGCCGACCGCATCGTCGGGCGACTCGGGGAGTCGATCGAGAACCTGTCCACCGCGACGCTCGCCCGCAAGGTCCTCTCCCCCGTCGACCTCGAGGCGATGAACTGCAACCTCGTCGACGGCGACATCTACGCGGGCAGCTGCGCGCTCGATCAGAACCTCGTCTGGCGCCCGCTCGCCTCCGCACCGGGCCACCGGACGACGGTCGAGGGGCTCTGGCACGTCGGCGCGAGCACCCACCCCGGGCCCGGGCTCGGCGCGGGCTCGGGCTACCTCGTCGCGAAGGAGCTCACGAAGCCTCCCCTCCCGCGCAGAGTGCTTGCAAAGATTCCAGGACGCTCGTGAAGAGGTCGCTCTCCGCGATCTCGACCGTGAATGCCTCCTTCGCCGAGGACGTCGCGGCCTACGCGAGCGCGGGCTTCGACGCGATCGGGCTCTGGGAGTTCAAGCTGCCCGAGGACGACGAGGCGAACCGTCGCGCTCCTCCGCGACGCACGGACTGGCGGTGTCGAACTGCGTCCCGTCGTGCCCTCGTTCCTGCAGCTCGCGATCCCGGGGATGGAGGGGCCGGCGGACCCCGAGGCGCGCATCGAGGCGATCTGCGCGTCGATCCGACGTCTCGCTGCCTATGACCCGGGGTGCGTGCTCTGCCTGAGCGGCCCACTCGGCGGCCGGTCCCCGGAGCAGGGCCGCGACATCGTCGTGGACGGGCTCCGTCGTGCCGCGGCGGCGGCCCGCGAGGCAGGAGTTCACCTCGGCTTCGAGCCGATCCACCCGGCGCAGCACGAAACCGCGGGTTTCGTCACGTCGCTCGCCGACGCGCTCGAGCTGCTCGACGAAGCCGGCGCGGACGACGCCGGGATCATGGCCGATACGTTCAACCTCGGCCACGAAACCGACGAGGCCGTCGTCCGTGCGTCGGCGCGCTTCACCGGGCTCCACGTCGCCGACGAGCTACCCGAGCCGACACCGGGCGTCCGCGGCCTGCCCGGGCCGGAGGGCCGATCAGCCGAGATCGTGGCCGCGCTTCGGGCCAACGGGTGGGACGGCACGCTCGATGTCGAGATCTTCTCCACGCCAGATCACGTTCTGGGCGCTCCCGCCGGACGAGGCCGCGCGCCGTGCCTACGCGGCGGCGTCGGCGCTCGCCTGAGCCAGTGGACCGGGATCCCGCGACCGTCCCGCTCGACGAGCTCGATCGCCTGTGGGACTTCGACGACCCGGCCGGGAGCGAGCGCCGCTTCTCCGAGCTGCTGCAGCGGGCCCGGATCGAGCAGGGCGGAGCCCTCCTCGCGGAGGTGCTGACGCAGGTCGCGCGGGCGCGCGGGCTGCAGCGGCGCTTCGACGCGGCGGATGCCACGCTCGACGACGCCGAGGCCGTTCTGCGTCCGGACGACGCGCGGGGCCGCGTGCGCCTGCGGCTCGAGCGCGGCCGCGTGGCGAACACCGCCGGCCGGGACGGACGGGGACGGAACGACTTCCTCGCGGCCTGGGATCTCGCCCGGGCGACGGGCGAGGACGCGCTCGCGGTCGATGCCGCGCACATGCTCGGCATCGTCGAGCCGGGGCAACGCCGGCTGGGAGTGGAACGAGCGGGCGATGGAGCTCGCCTGCCGCTCGGACGATCCCGGCGCGCGTCGCTGGATCGGCTCGCTGACGAACAACATGGGCTGGGCGCGACACGACGAAGGGGACGAGAACGCGGCAATCGCGCTCTTCGAGCGCTCACGGGACGCGTTCCTCTCCGACGGGCGGCTCGACCGCGCTCGGGTCGCACGCTGGTCGATCGCCCGTTGCCTCCGCGCGCGCGGCGACGCCGCCGAAGCCCTTCTCGAGCATGAGGCGCTCCTGGCGGAGCTCGACGTGCTCGGCGAGACGGACGGGTACGTCCTCGAGGAGATCGCCGAGTGCCTGCTCGCACTCGATCGCCCCGACGCCGCGCGGCCGTTCTTCGCGCGCGCACACGCGGCACTCTCCGAGACGTTCCTCGCGGACGACGAGCCGGAGCGCCTCCAACGGCTTCGCTCGCTCGGCAGCGCGTAGCGCTCCGGTCGCCCGTGCGAGGCGCTTGTGTTGAATCACCACAAGCCCGATGCGCCCCGAGCTCCCGACCGGCACGGTTACGTTCCTCTTTAGCTAGTTCTCTTGAGAACCCATCGGCGAATCGGCGCCTTGAGGAGTACCTCTTTTTCCAACCGACCAGGAGGCTGAACTAGGTACTACTTCTGCGCGGGCGACCAGGCGAACACGGTGTCATGCCCACGCGCGTTCCGTGTCAGGTTGCGCTGTCCGCTGCCGTCGGCGTTCATGACGTAGATCTCGGCGTTGCCGTCGCGCCCGCTGACGAAGGCGATCTGGTTCCCGTCCGGCGACCAGCGAGGCTGTGCGCCGATCGCGCCCTCGTGGACCTGCCCGGCGTTTCGCGTCAGCCTTCGCTGTCCGCTGCCGTCGGCGTTCATGACGTGTACCTCGAAGATCGTCGCTCCACCGCACCCGGGGCAAGCGCCGTACTGTCGTCGTGCGAGCCGGCGCTCGAAGACGATCCGTTGTCCGTCGGGTGACCAGGCAGGGGCGAAGTCGTGCGCAGGGTTGCGGGTTAGGTTCGTTTGCCCGCTGCCGTCGGCGTTCATCACGTAGATCTCGAAGTTGCGCACGAAGGTGATCTTCCGTCCGTCCGGCGACCAGACGGGGTCGCTGTCGGAGGCGGGGTTGCGGGTCAGGTTCCGCTGCCCGCTGCCGTCGACGTTCACGACGTGGATCTCCGGGGTGTAGACCCGAAACGAAGCCGTCGCGGTCGCTGACGAAGGCGAGCTTCCGCCCGTCCGGTGACCAGGTAGGAGCGGAGAAAGACGTCGTGGCGTGGCGGGCCAGCCGTCGCTGCCCGCTGCCGTCCGCGTTCATCACGTAGACCTCCGCTCCACCAGTTGGACCGCGGGGGTGCGCAAGCGCACGAAGGCGATCCTCCGCCCGTCGGGCGACCAGGCAGGATCGCTGTCCGCCCCCGGGTCGGGGGTCAGGTTCAGCGGCTCGCTGCCGTCAGCGTTCATGACCCAGACGTTGCTGCCGGCTCCGAACGCGATCTTGCGCCCGTCGGGCGACCAGGCAGGAGTGGAGTACTTCGCGCGGCGTCAGCTGCTGCTTGCCGCTGCCGTCGGCGTTGACGACGTACAGCCCGCCGCTGGTTTGACTGACCCACCCCGCGGGGTTCGCTGATGAAGGCGATCCTCGGAGTTGCCGCTGCGGCGGAAAGGCTCGACCGTGCGGCGAGCGCGCTCGACGTGGGCTGCGATGCCGCGCCACCGTCGAGGAGGATGAGGACAACCACGCCGACGAATGTCGCGAACGCTGCGAGCGCCCAGTACCTGCGATGGCGACGACGCTGCTCTCGCCGCGCCTCTTCGATCAGCGCCTCGACGAGGGCCTCGATCTCCTCGCGTTCGAGCGGCGTGCTGTCGCGAGCCTCCGGCGCTTGCGAGGGCGGACGAGGCGGGGCGGCAACAGTCATGCCTGCCTCCACTCCAACATTGAGCTAGTATTGCTAGTACATTGATTGGTGTCAAGGTGAACAAGGAGGACGGCAGCGACCTCCTCTATCTTCAGGTCGCCGCCCAGCTACGTCGTGCGATCGCAGACGGTGAGGCGAAGCCCGGTGAACGACTCCCACCGGCGAGAGACCTCGCGACCGTTCTCGGGGTCAACACGAACACCGTCCTGCGCTCGTTGCGGCTGCTGCAGGACGAGGGGCTGCTCGAGCTTCGCCGCCGACGCGGAATCACGGTCGCCGGGACACCCGAACGCGGCGCCGTCATCCAGAAAGTGCGCGAGCTGGTCGAGTTCGCCCGCGCGCAGGGATACGCCGTCGACGAGCTCGTCGAGATGATCGAAGACGTCGGCTGAGGCGCACGCCCCAATGCCGCCTGCCCGACGGCCCGGGCGCTGCGGCAGGGGCGTCCTCACACGGCGGCTAGGGCGTTGTCAGAAGACGTGCACGTGACGCTGGGCAGCGCGAGAGGACTCGATGCGCTTCGAGTCGAGCCTCGCGATCGCCCGCGAGGTCGACTGGCCATGGTGGGTGCAATACATGGTGGCGAACCTCGCCGAGGTGACCCGGCGGCTCGGCCGTCTCGACGAGGCAGACCGCTACGCGCGTGACGCGCTCGGGATGGCGGACGAGCTCGGCGACCGGATGTCGATGGTGTTCTCCGCAGCCGAGGTCGCCTGGGTCGCGGCGCTCCGGGGCGATGTCACGACCGCGGGACGGATCTGGGGCGCGATCGAGGCGGAGGAGGAGCTTGCGCCGATCGGTCAATGGCCTGCGCAGCGGCCGGAGTACGAGGCGGCCATTCGCGGCGCCGGAGGCCCGGAGTTCGAACGAGGCCGCGGGCAGGGCCGCCTCCTCACACTCCCCGAGGCCGTCGGCGCCGACGAGGGTCAGACCGAGCCGTAGAGCTCCAGGATCACCGCGACGTACTGCTTCGTGTCGTCGAACAGGCCGCGCTCGCGAACGGCGCGCGCACCCTGGTAGTAGCCCGCGAGCGCCAGTTTGACATCCCCGCCGAACTGGTCGAGCTGCCAGCGCAGGTAGCGAACCCCAGCGCGGACGTTGCCGTCGTACGTCCTCGGCGTCCTCTGCCCGAGCAGCACGGTGTCGACCCACTCCCAGGTCTCCGGGAGGAGCTGCATGACGCCCACCGCCCCCGCGCTGGAAACGACGTCCTCCTGGAAGCCGGACTCCATCCACGCGAGCGCTCGGGCGAGCTTCCCGTCGACCCCGTACACCGCCGCCCAGCGGTCGATCGCGGCGCTCACGACGCTGCGGTCGACGCGTTCCCCGACGTCGGCGAGGCGCGCTCCCGGAGGAAGCGCGAGCCGCTGTCCCGGAACGATCGTCGACGTCAACGAGAGCCGGTTCGCCTGGGCGAGCCGCCACGGGCTGACGTGGTAGCGCTGGGAGATCGAGAAGAAGCTCTCGCCGGCGGTGACCGTGTGTCGAAGGCGCGAGACCGTCGACTTCGCCACGGGCGTCGACGTCGCGGTCGTGCGACCGGGAATCCGCAGCCGCTGGCCCGGCGCGATCACGCTCGTCAACACGAGGCCGTTGGCGCTCGCGAGCAGGGTCGGCCGCACGCCGTACCGCTCGGCGATCGCGATGAATCCCTCCCCCGGCTGCACGACGTGCACGAGGGTGGGCGCCGGCGACACCGGGCGAGGCTTGGGCGCGGCGACGCGTTTTGTCGCCGCGGTGCGGCCCGGGATGCGCAGCCGTTGACCCGGGACGAGCACGCTCGTCAGGCGCAGGCCGTTCGCGCGGGCGAGGGCGGTCGGCGCAACCCGGTAGCGACGGGCGATGACGACGAAGCCCTCGCCCGAACGCACGCGGTGGACGAGTGGCTTGCGTGCGGCGGCATGGGCACCGCGCGCGAGGGCGCGGTACGTCCCCGCGCCCGCGATGCCGTCGGGCGTCAGGCCCCGTGCGCGCTGGAACCGGCGGAGCGCTGCGGCAGTCGCGGCGTCGAAGCGCCCGTCGACGCGCTTCGCCGGTAGCCCGAACCCGCGTAGCTTGAACTCGAGCGAGGCGACATCCCAGCCGACCCGGCCGGTGGCGAGCTGACGCTGACCGAGCAGGGGCGTCCCGAGCTTGCCGAGCTTGCACCGGGTCGGCATGCCGACCTTGCCGGTGGGGCGGATCCCGTTCGCCCGCTGGAAGTGACGGAGGGCGGACCGCGTCATCGGGCCCGAGATGCCGTCGACGGGCCCCCCGTAGAGGCCCTTCGAGCGGAGGGCGACCTGGAGCGCGGCGACGCTCGCGCTCTGCGATGCGACGGCCGGCGCAACCCAGGCGAGGGCAAGCGCCGCCGCGACGACGATTGGGATGGTCCGACGCACGGAACTCCCGTGCTTCGCCGCCGTCGCCCGGTTTCCTCCGGCTTCGGAGCCTCCGCCACGGCCCTGGATCCCGGGTTCTGGACGGCTACACTTCGCCCTCGCTGCCTTCCCCGGTAGCTCAATTGGCAGAGCATCCGGCTGTTAACCGGAGGGTTGTTGGTTCGAGTCCAACCCGGGGAGCTACGCCCCTCTTGGGCATGCGGGAACGGCTTGAAACCGTGGGTCAGGTGTGCCGCGGAGGGCGCAAAAGAGCAGGTGGTGCCGGACCGGTGCCGGATCGGGATTCACCGCCGGACGACCAGAGCCCGGCCGCGAGCTCGCGAATCTCCTCCATCGTGAACCGCTTGAGCCACCACCGGCGCATGGCCGGCGTCGGGCGCACGAGAGTGCGCCGAGGGTTCTCTTGGGCCGGGCTCATGCAGAGCATCTGACGTTCTGCGAGAGAAACGGTTGGACCACGCTGACGACGGCCAGCTGATCGACCGGATCTACGACCGGGGCGACGCGGGCAGGGCGGACTTGTCGATCTGCCCGTCACCTGCTGACACCCGCTGCCATACGCAGACACGGCCCGGCGCGCGCTTGTGTCCAGTCTGTGTCCAGCGAGGCCAGCGCTGGGCGCCGCCTGGAGGTCGCGAAGTCAGGCGCGGACCGCTCCGGCCATCAACTGACGGGACTAGCCCTGCCACCGCGAATCCCTGGCGGTGCGTCTAGCGCACAGGGTCGGGCACGACGGCACCATTCTGCACGCGGGCGGCAGTCGGGGGAGCGGCTGCTGGAAGTGACCACGGTTGTTTCTGAGCCGATGCCGCCCGCAATAGATGCAGGTCATGTGTAGTGACTTCGTTCCCCGGCGCAGGGCGGTAACGCGCCTGCGCCGCCGCCCGCAACTCGGGCGGGTTCCCGGGGGAGGGGAGCGGGAACGAAGTCGACAGTCACGATGACGCCGTCGCAGGACGGCATGTCGGGCGCTAAGCGTGGAGTCGGTAAACGCGGTTCATACGCCGGTGGTAGGCGCCGACCGCTCCGGCCATCCAGAACGCTCGAGCGAAGTGGGGGTTGGCCCGGAGCCTCGACCGGAGCAGCGCATAGGTCCGCTCATCCACCGTACTCCGATCGCCCGGCCGTTACGAGGAGGAGCCGGGGTGCGCTGCAACCGTCAGTCGGGCGGCTCCATCGCCTCGAACACCACGCTGGCAGCGTCTTCGGCGGCGGCCTGATCCGCCGACCGGCGGGCGGGCACATCATCGGGGTGCGCTGATGAGGTTGAACGGCCTACGCGGGAGCGCGCTCGTAACTCACTCTATGGCGCAGATTGCCCTTGTCAGCAGGGTCGAACCAGATCGAAATCAGCACCGCGCCACGGGTCGCCGGGGACTCCACTGACTCCGCATAATCGAGCGCAGCAGCACCGCCTCGATCCGCGATCGCCGCGAGAGCCTCAGCGTTTGCTGACCGTTCGGCAGCGGCTCTGGCTCTGTTCCAACAGCGAACCTCGGCGTGGAGCTCCTCGCCATCCTCGCGCCGGATCCGATAGTCCACCGCCCAGCCATTCTGCGAAGGCGCGGTGAGGTCATGCGTCTCGACCACCTCGGCCATATGCGCCACCGTACCCAAGATCTTACGTTGGCTTTTTAGCAACAGCGCTCTCTGCGATCCCCGCTATGGATTTCTCTCCCCACTGATGCCTCAGTGGGAAACAAGAAAGCGACGCTGGAAGCGAAAGCCCTATCGGCGATACGCCCAGGCCCACCGCGCAAAGCGAAAGGAGCTGGCCCCAGCGATCGCGGTCGGCCTCTACAACTGCGCCCGGTGTGGGGAGCAGATCGAACCGGGTGAGCCTTGGGATCTCGGGCATCTGCGATGGGGACGGTCTGCGATACGCGGGGCCAGAGCATCCGACGCCTGCAACCGTGCCCACCGCCCGCCATCGCAAGGAGCGTGAGTTGCAGCTCGATGGGGAGCGGCCGAGGTCGCGAGACTGGTGAACCCGATGCACGTCGGCGAGCGGGACAAACCCAAGCCCCGCTCGCCGAGCAGTCTCCTAGGCATCGAGCGAACCCGTATAGGTGCCGGTGCAGGCGCCGCTTGCATCGCAGATGCCGACAAAGATCACCCGTCCCTGCAACCCCGCGAGATCTCCCGTACCACGGACGATGGTCGCGTCGATCTCGGTCGATCCGTCCGGTTGACCGTGAGCCTCCTCGACAAAGTCGAGGGTGCCGCCACCCACACCGGCCACCGTGCCCGTAAGCGTTTCGCGAGTAGGCGCGGCGACGACGCTGCCGTCGGGGTGGAGAAGGAACGTTGCCGTGGCCACGGTGGACCTGCGAGATCGCCGGTCCAGTCCGAGGACACGACTGCAGGCAACTTGATGTTGACCCCGGCTTGCTTGAAGCCGGTCGGTATGAGCGGCTCCGTCGTCCACGCACCCGAGACACTGACCGGCGCTGCCGCGAGGGCAACTGACGCGACGGTTGCCCCGACAACGAGCAGACCGCCAAGACTGAGAACGAGCTTCCCTCTTCGGTTCATCGTCCCTCCCCGATGTACCCCGGATCCACGATGGGTTCGAGGCAAGACCGCCATCGTCGATCGCGGCACGATGAGAGTCAAGCGCCGTCTAGGCCGATTGCCGAGTCGGCGCGACGCTTGAGATCGGCCCGCTGGTCGGCCCGCCGTAGAACTG